>JAWLHB010000022.1:23115-131738 GCA_041690595.1 Lentisphaeria bacterium | reverse complement strand
GACGCACTCGTCGCAGCCATTCATAAAAAATCTGGAGATCTTTTAGCCATGAACACTTGAAGGCATACATAGTTGGGAGGGGTTCTCCGAACCGCGACTTGGGCCGTTCCCTACGGCCCTGCCATTGCCGTTCACCGACCTCTCAGCCGAATCCTCGGTCAATACCTCGGTGCCGTCATCCGACCTCTCAGCCAAATCCTCGGTCGAAACCTCGGTGCCTTTCCTGGGCACGCCACTCGCCTGAGTGGCTCCGGCGTTGGACGTTGCCACTCCCCAATCTCCATCACCCTTCCCGCGCTCCTTGGCCACGCCACTCCCCTGAGTGGCATGCCGCGCCTCGCCCCTCCCCAAATCCTCAGCCAAAACATCGGTGCCCTCCCCCGACGTCTCAGCCGAATCCTCGGTCAAAACCTCGGTACCGTCCTCCGACGGATCGGACGGCTCAACATTTAAGGGCTTCTCCGAACCGCGACGACAATTCTCCCCCGTCGCTCGCCTTGCCACAAGTTCCGCCAAATCCCTCTTCACCAGATACCGATACCCCTTCACCTGCGCACGACTCGTCACCACCAACTCCCGCACCAGCAACTGCACCCGACCATCCTTCAGCAACTCCAACGCACGAATTTTCGCAAACGACTCCGCATAACCTGCCCGCACCGCCGCATTCACCGGACAGAAGTCCTTCACATACTCCCCCGCAAACCGCCGCATTCTCTCGTTAAGTCCCCTCATCGCCACCCCCCAGAAGAAAGCTGTAGCCCCAATCCGACGAACAATCCATACCATAGATGTCCAAACTCAAAAGTCAAGCTATGTAGGAAACTTTTTATTGCCCCTCATCGCTCCGGTTCAAGCCGCTCTTAACGTGGGAGGCAGCCTCCGGACGGCGATTGCCCTCAGCTTGCCAAGCATGTGCTTCCCGCGTCTGGGCAGAGCGCATCTTTCCGGACCACTGCCGGACTATCAGGAATGCTTGCCTCCTCTCCCAACGCGGGAGTCTCCACCCGGACATACTTCTTCATTAGTCCAACCCAATGCCATCCTCCCGCTTGAGCTCAATTTCACAGAAACCGGCGTCTCTTTTCGCCCCTTGCCCCAACGGGGCTGCGCCCCATAGCCCAGGGTTGCCCTTGTGGCTACCCTGGGTATACTGCCCGCCCACCCATCAACCCCAATTCGGGGTTGCGTCCACGCCGTCGCCCCCTCCCCGCATAAGCTCAATTACACGGGACTTATTGGGGCGGCGCCAGCCGCCCGGCGATTGCCTTCAACATGTCAAGCACCTGCGCTCCCCCGTTGGAGACCGGCTTTCAGGCCGATGGGGCAGCACACTTGGGAGCGCGGATAGCGCCGAGCCCCCGCATCCCCGTCTCGCCTTCTTTCCCCATAGCTTGTCGGGAACTGGAGATCCGATCTCCTGATCCCGACAGGAAGCGACGAGGGGTCTGGGGAGGTGCGCCTCCCCAGCGGGGTTCGGGGCAGCGCCCCGCTGATCGTCCCCTCAGGCAGGCTGTATGGTGCCCTGTCGGCGGGTTACCTCGATGGCCTGCAGGATCTGCTCGGCAATCTCCATGGCATGCTGGGCGCGCAACCCCGAAACGGCCGGTTCGGGAAAAAGGCCGGACTGCCGTGCCTGCACGCACTGGATGAAGGTTTCCAGTTCCTTGAGCAGGGCATTGTGCTTGTTGATCGGGACTTCCTCGCGCTCGATCTGGTGACCGCGCAGCAGGCAGATCTCGCCCTTATGGGCGCCATAATCCAGGCTCAGGTAGGCATCGCCCTGGAAGACGCGTATCTTGCGCATCTGTTCCTGGCTGACACGACTGGCGGTGATGTTGGCGACGCAGCCGTTGGCGAAGGCCAGGCGCGCGTTGGCAATGTCCTCGGTGGGACTCAGCACCGGAATGCCCACCGCATCGATGCGGATGATCTCGCTGTTGACCAGGTGAAGGATGATGTCGATGTCGTGAATCATCAGATCGTAGACGACGCCGACCTCCGTGCCGCGGGGGGGCATGCCGGGACGCGGGGGCGGATAGGAGGCAAGACGATGCGCTTCGATGAAGCGAGGATTGTCGATGCGCTCTTCCAGATAGGTGATGACAGGATTGAAGTTCTCCACGTGTCCGACCTGAAGCACCAGTTGCCGACGGTTCGCCAGCTCCACCAGTTGCCGCCCCTCCTCGAGATTGGAGGCCATCGGCTTCTCCACCAGCACGTGCTTGCCCAGATTGAGCAACTGGGAGGCGACGGCAAAATGGCGATCCGTGGGAACCGCCACGCTCAACGCATCGGTCTGCTCCGCGAGTGCGGCAATCTCCGTGAAGGCCTGGCAGTCGTAAGCCTGGGCGATGCGGGCGGCAGTCTCCGCGTTGACGTCATAGACGCCTACCAGCTCCGCCTCCTGACATTCACGATAAAGCCTGGCATGATGATTGCCCAGGACCCCGACCCCGATCACCCCGACCTTTACTCGCCCCATCCCCCGTGCCTCACAGTTCGCGTGGTTTGCGTTCGGCCGACTCCGCTTCGCCCTCTTTCGTCTCTTTGGCCTTGTCGGTGGACTCGTCGTCCTTGCCGCCTTCGCGCACGCCCTTCTCAAATTCACGCTTCGCCTTGCCAAGACTGCGGGCGAACTTGGGGATGGCGGTGGCGCCGAAGAGGATCATCACGACAATTGCAATGATGAGAATTTCATTTCCGCTTGGCATGATAACATACCCCCGGTAAAATCGGTGAGCTGGAATCGCGCGGGAAGAGCCGGCTCACGTCTCGACAGATCCCAAGTGGAAGAGTTTGGCCAGTAAGATAGCCAGGTAATAGAGGATTATCAAGGGAATGGCGAGTCCGATCTGCGAGATGATGTCCGGCGGCGTAAGGATTGCCGAGAGGATGAAGATCAAGATGATGAAGTAACGCCCAATGCGCATGAAGGTGGCTGGGGTGACAACGTTGAACCACATCAGCAACAGCATGACGAGGGGAATCTGGAAGAGCACAATGAAGGCGATCACCAGTTGGCAGACCAGCTGGATGTTGTCGCGAAAGAAGAGCTCATATTCGGTTCCCGGCGGCTGATACTGCTTGAGAAACTGCACCGAGTAGGGCAGGATCTGAAAATAGGCCATGTAGATGCCGATCAGTCCCAGCACCAGGCTGCCACAGAGGAAGACGGCCAGCACCCGGCGCTCCTTTGCCACCAGCGCCGGCAGCACGAAGGCCGTCACATTGTAGACATGCAGCGGAAAGGAGAGGATGATGCCGGCGTAGAAGGCTATCTTGATCTGCATCAGGAAGCCCTCCACCACGACCCGCATCTTCAGCGTTTGCCCGAAGGGCTCCGTCAACAGATGCACGTACGAGTCATAGAAGATATAGCCGATGATCGCACCCACGATGACGCCGACGAGGGAGCGCAATATGCGCGTGCGCAGCTCGCGCAGGTGCTCGACGAATGGCATCTCGGCACTTCGGGTGAAGCTCTTCTCGGGCATCGACTGCTTCCGGGGGGGGTGACGAACACAGGGTTGGCCCCTACTATAGCCGCCGATGCTTCTCTTCGCCTCCCTGACCGGCGCGAATCCCGATCGCCTTGTCGCCTTCGCTTGTCGACAGTCGGGAACGCGTCATTGTAATGGCCTGAACATCTTCACGGACAACGTCCAAGGATAAAGGGAGGAATGGGATGAAGAAGAACGCCAGAATCAGACTCGCCATCGTGGGTACGGGAGGCATGGCCCATGCCCACGCAAAAGCTTTCCAGCAGATCGCCGGCGTGGAACTGGTTGCCTGCTGCGATGTGCGGGAGCCCGCCGCGGTGGCTTTCGCGGAGACGTACGGCATCGGCTCGGTCTATACGGACTATCGTCGGATGCTGGCGGAGGAGAAGCTGGATGCGGTCACCAATGTGACGCCGGATGCCCAGCATGCCGAAGTGGCGCTGGCCGTGATCGCGGCGGGTTGCCACATCCTGAGCGAAAAGCCCATGGCGACGACCCTCGACGATGCCCGGGCCATGGCAACCGCGGCGCGGGAAGCGGGCATCTGCAGCATGATCAACTTCTCCTATCGCAACTCGGCGGCTCTGCAGAAGGCCGCGCAGGCAGTGCGTGCCGGCGCAATCGGCGAGCTGAGGCATGTCGAATCGAGCTATTTGCAGAGCTGGCTGGTCAATTGTGCCTGGGGCCGATGGCAGGATTGCCCCGGCCTGACCTGGCGCCTTTCCACGCGCCACGGCAGCAATGGTGTCCTCGGAGATCTTGGCTGTCACATCTACGACCTCACCACCCTGCTCTGCGGGCAGGATATCGTGGAAATCGACTGCCGGCTGAGTACCTTCGACAAGGGTGTCGAGGGAAACCAACTCGGCGATTACATTCTGGATGCCAACGACAGCTTCATCTCGACTGTCGCCTTCCGCAATGGCGCGATTGGCACCATCCATTCGTCCCGCTGGGCCGTAGGGCATGCCAACAGCCTCCGCTGCAGAGTCTATGGCACCGCCGGCGCCATCGAACTCGATCTGGACAGCTCCTACTCGGAATACCGTATCTGCAGTGGTGCCCGGGCCATCGAGACCTTCAAATGGAAGAGCGTTGCCTGCAAAGCCACCCCCAGCAACTTCCAGCGCTTCATCAGCTGCATTCGCTCCGGAAAGGACGATCTGAGCAACTTCGAGAACGGCCTGCGCATTCAAGCATATCTCGATGCGAGCAACCGTTCCGGCACCACCAATCGACCCGTCCAGATCGAGCTCTGATCCACCATCATAAGAATCTTTTCTGGCCAGTTGTTTGCGTCTGAACAACTGGTCATTATATTGAAAGTATGAATTTTGGATTTTCAGTGAGGACGTAGCGCCGATGACGATACCGAAATACGTGCAGACGCAACGGGCCGTGGTGGATCTTATCGCGACGAATCGCCTGGGTGTCGGCAGCCTGTTGCCAACGGAGCCTGAACTGGCGAAACGCTTTGGCGTGAGTCTGATCACACTGCGCCGCGCCATGGGAAAGCTGGAGGAGCTGCAGGTGGTCCGGCGGGCGCAGGGCCGCGGCACCTTCGTGGCGGCGGGCAGTCAGGAGTTGAAGAAGGCAGGTACCATTGCCTTCGTGAACATTTTCGAGGGACCACTGGCGATACCCACCTTCGGACCATCCCTGATGAATCTGGACAATTCGCTGGCGCGCCGCGGCTACGACCTGCGTTTGGTCGCTGCCGGCCGTGAACCGAGTCATGATGTCACCCGCTTGCTGGTGGACGTCGATGGGGTGCTGGTTTCCGGCTGGATCACTCAGGAGTGGTTGCAACTGCTGGCCAGCCTGAACATGCCACTGGTCATTGTCGGTACAGTGGCGGGCGATACATACGGTATGCCGTCGGTCGTCTACGACTGGCAGGGCATGGCGACGATGCTGGCCGACAACCTCCTCAATCGCGGCGCCAGAAGGCTTGGGCTGATTGCCGGTGGATCCGACTACGCCCCCTCCGCGGAAATGCGGACGGGGCTTGAAGTGGCCATGCAGGCGCGCGGACTGTCCGTCGACCCGGACTGCATCCTCTTTCCGGACCATCATCGGAAGGCGCCGGAGATCGTGGATTACCTCAACCGGTGCGGCGAGTCGCTTGACGGGTTGCTGGTGGAGGTGGGCTGGAGCGCGGACGTGCTGGCCTGGCTGCTCTCCCGATCCTGTCGGCCGCACCTCGGCGTCCTGGCGGTGAGCCCCGTCTTCAGGCAGCAATACGAAGCGATAACGGAAGCACACTTTCCCGATGACATTTACGAAGCAAGCATCCAGTTGTTATTTGCAATGACAGAACCCACCGACGGCGCTCCAGCCAGCATCCGGCTTCAGCCCGCGCTGGTGGGCGGAAAGAAGAAGGCATCGTCATGAGTCATATCGAACTGCCCCCGATCGGCACCCTGTTGGGGAGCGCCATCTACCTCGACCGCGCCGATTACGTTTTTCAGACCACCGGCCGGTATTATACCAGTTGGGTGTCGGAGGATCACGATCCGGATTGGTACCTCGAACGGGTCCTGTCCGAACGCCAGGGAAACCTGGTGATCCTGTGGGATGGCGGCGCCACCGACAGAACGCTCCGGGCAGCGGCCTGGTGGCAGGATCTGGCCGCTCTGGGCTTGGAAGCCCCGGCTCCCGATTGGCAGGAGCGCCGCTTTCTGGTTCCCAGCGATTGGGCGCCACTGGCCGAGCATGCGGATCGCTCCGGGGCCGGCATGGTGCGCTTTGTGGCCGAGGCCGCCAGGAAGGGTATCTGGAGTTATGTGCTCTACGCGGATGCCGCCCCCGAATGGTCGCAAAAGCTGGCAGCCGCCGGCGGCCGGCACTACCTCGGCTACAACGTGGGCGAGAAGTTTTCGCACCGCTTCGACAGCGACCGGAAGGATACCGGCAAGCCGAGCCTGACTGGCCTGGCGGCGGCCTTGCGCGCGGCGGTTCGAGAGCAGGTAGAGGCACGACAGGCGTCTGGCTGGGGTGATGTAATGACGACCTCCTGCTCCTTTCATCTGGATTACGAGATCGATGCCGGAGCCACCATTCCGGTCACCGAGGATTTTGCTTTTGCGCATCTGGGTATGGCCTCGGCGCTGGCTCGCGGGCTCTACCGGCAGTACGACCTGCCGATCTGGGGTACCGACATCGCCCATGAGCATTACTCCCGGCTGCCCTATGCGTCGCCGTACAAATACCCCTCGCTTCGTCATGCCTTTTACCTCAAGTATCTGGCTGGCTGCAAGTTGATCCACCTGGAAAGCGGCAACTGGTGGCAGCAGTCGGATCACGTGCTGGACACGGTGATGCACACAACGCCAAAGGTGGACTTGGGGGCGATTCACCGCAACGATCCACGCCAAACGGCCGCGGCGGTCCCGGAAGCGCGCAAGCACTATGCCCAGCTTGGCTACGATTCAGCGATCTGCCGGGCCTATCGCCGTGAGGTCACCGACTTCTACGATTTCCTCGAAGCGGAAGGGACGCCGGAGGGGCAACCGGAGGCACGAATCGCCGTCGTTAAAGGCAACCTCGACCTGGCGGGCAACGAATTCCACCCGAACAACGCCATCGGCGGCGCCTATCGGATCGCGGAAGAGAATCCCCATTGGTTCGAGGGAGCGCCCGAACGTGGCTGGGATCTGGTGCGGCAAGTCTTCTATCCCCGTCCTCCGGTCATGAAGAAGCTCAAGAATAATTTCTTTTCCGGTACCCCCCACGGTCAGGTGGACATCGTCAGCTTCGCTGGGCCGATAAGCGCGGCCTTCCTGCTCGAGCACTATTCCCTGCTGATCTTCTGCGGCTGGAATACGGCAACGGAAGAGCAGTACCGGGTACTGGTGGAGTATGTTCGCGGCGGCGGCACGCTCTTCATTTCGATCCCCCATCTTTCGACGGACGATACGCGCAACTATACGGGCTATGCACCGGAATCGCTGGTCAATGGCGGCGACTTCACCGAATTGTGCGGCGTGAAAGTCAAAGGCCGTGGCGGGCGCTTCTACTGGGCGACGACACCCGAGATGGAAAGCCCCCTCGGGTTTGCGCGCCCCCAGAAGTACGGTGTCTACTGCACGCGTGTCGGCGAGTTGGAGATGACCGGCTCTCCCGAGGTGCTGCTGGTCGAAGATGAGCAGTTCCGACCACTGCTGCTGCGCCACCAGTGCGGCCGTGGGCAAACTTACTTCCTGAACTCCTGGGATTATCCTGGGGCAATGGCCGGTGACATGAATCTCAGCAGCCTGGCTGACGAGCAGGGACTGCTGCCCCTGATTCTGCGCCATCTCGCCATGCAGGTTCGGGGGCGGGTCTTCATCACCGACGACGGTCAGGCGCCGGGGCCCGAATGCGACTTCATCGCGTGGTCCTGGTTTCCAGAGGCGAATCAGGTGTTGGCCTACAACATCGATTTCGACCGGCCCCATGAGCTTTACGTGCACTTGGATGGCGCGTCGACGCATGTGCGGCTCGCGCCCGGAGAACTGCGTCGTTTCGACTTGCCGGCGAACAGCGTCTCGCGGTCCGAATTGGCGCTAACCATGCAAACCGTGTGAAGGAGGTCTGTCATGCTGCGATTCTCTCTGGCACTGCTCTGCGTCACCTGGTGCCTGTGCGCGGACGCCATGACTCCGCCGGACGAGAACGCGGAGAGCATGGAGGGCAGCATGGCTTTTGAGGATTTTGACAGCTATGGCGATACCTGTCCTCTCGCCAACGATGGCTTTGCGGTCGAGGAGTACCCGATGGGGCGCAAGCACTTGGCCAACCGCGGCGACAAGCCTGCCTGGGCCTTTCGCGAAGAGTGGCCGCAAATCGCCGGCCGGGAGCAGGTTGACGAGTGCGAGTTTTCGTTCCGCTTTCTCTTTGGCGGCGAGAAGCGTGAGTTGCAGGCACGCCTCGCCACCATGGCGGAAGGCAAGCCCGTTTTCCACGCGGTCACCATCCGGGCGGACCGCATCGCCCTCTCGGGACCGGCCGGCGGCTGGGGCGCGAGTCAACAGGCCCTTCTGGCCGATCTCGGCATCGCACCGCTGCTCGGACGCACCTGGTACCGTTGCCGCATCGAATCCCGCGCCGGTTTCGTTCGCGTCTGGATGGAAGATCGGGGCGAGTGGGTCAAAGTGGCGGAGAATACCGCCCCCTTAGCTGCCGCTACCGGCATCAACCTTTCCGTCCATCCAGGAACGCAGGTGGGCTCCCTCCGCTTGCGCCGCCTGCCACCGCTGCAACAGGCGCCGACCGAACTGCGCGTGACGATTCCGGCCGATGCCGATACCGCGAGCCTGGCATTCAGTGTCGGGCAGGCGCCAACCGCCCGCCTCAGCCTGCACCATGAGGATGGCACATCGACCACCATCACCCCCGTCATCCGGGCCGACACAATGACCACAAGCCTCGAACGCGACGGCAAGCTCGTCCGCGAGAAGCTTTCCCTGCCGGACGCCATGATCGACTTTCAGGGGTTGAAGCTCACCTACCACAGCCGCCCCTATGCGCGACGCTACACCGACGAGCAGGCCGCGAGCCTCCAGCGTAACTGGGAGCGCTTCCCGGCAGCCTCGCAACGGATCATACACTGGGAATTCCGGCTCGATGGAGAGGGCGCCCAGCTCTGGCTGGATGGACGCTATGGCGGCCGCCTCGAAAGCCCCTCCCGCCTGCGCGAAGTTGTCGTGCAGTTGCCCAGCAACTCCTCCGCCGGTGAGTCGCGGGTCTGGAAGCGGGTCGATGCGGAGAGCGCTTATCTGCCGCTGGATGTAGCCTTTGTTGCCAAGCCGGGAGCCCTTACCGATGCCAGGGTTTCGCTGTCGCCGGGTGCGCTGCCGGTGGAGGGTGTGCCGATGATCGTGGTGGATGGTGCCAACCACGCCGACGTGAGCGTGGTGAAGGAGATGAAGGGATCCTGGGCACTGGAAGCAGACGAATTCCTGGCGCGCGGCGCCTTCGATGGCATGCCCGAAGCGCTGCAGTTTTCGGTACCACTCGCCCATTGGCGGCGCGCCTGGATCCTGTGCGCGGCCGAACTCGACCCGAGCAAGGACGCGATGCTGACGGCAAGCCTCAGCCGAAGCGCGGTTTCCGGCAGAGGCGATGCCATCGCCGCTACGACGGTAACGCTGCCGCGCGGAGAAGAGGCGGCGCCGGCCACGACGCGGCGCGTGGGTACGGTCACCTATGCAACGGCGAATGGCGAGGTGAGCGTTCCTCTCTGGCTCGTCGAAGTCCCCCTGGATCTGGGCCGGATCCTCGACCTGCTCGACCCCGCGCCCGATCCGCGCGCGACCCTGAAGATCGGCCCCTACCTGGACTTCACCCTCATGGGCAAGCCCGACCGCGCCTATCAGCAACTTGACCGACGCCACAAGCCGGATCCGCTCTCGACCAGTGGCGTCCATGTCTTTGGCCTGACCCTCGAGCGCGCCCCGGTGGCTTTCCGGCTGACGGCGTCCCAGCCCGGCAATATCTTCCATAACGACGAGTCGCCCATGACGACGGCGTGGCTGCAAGCCGAGGTGGGCGGTACCTATGCCCTGACTTGGGAGATCCAGGACGAGCAAGGAAAAACGATCGCGACGGAGCAACGCCAGGTCAACCTGGCGAGCGGTGAAGAAGCGCCGATCGAGATAGCGCTGGCCATGCCGAATCCCGGCTGGTATGGGATCACCTTCACGGTGCTGGACACGCAGGGAAAGACGATCCTGACGCATGAGGCGGCGTTTGCGCTGCTGGGCAGGGATCGGCGCGAGGCTGGATACGATTCGCCCTATGGCACCTGGTGGTTCGGCGGCGCCCACTATGGCAGTGACGACATCGCCATCGCCGGCCCCATGCTTCACAAGGCCGGGTTGCGCCGCACCACCTTCGGCTGGTCCAAGGCCGGCGAGGCGGAGATGGCCCCATGGACGGTCGGCCTCAACCAGATGGGACGGGGCTTCAACCTGAACGACTTGCAGAACTTCGATGCCGCCAGCCAGCGTGAAGAGAAGCGGATCAAGGAGCTGATCGCGCGCTTTCCGCACTGTTCGTATGTGCTCGTCTACCACGAGTCGTACAACAACGCGGTGCCGCCCGAGCTGCGCGATGCGGCCGCCCCTGAGGCGGGGGAGCGCGAGCAGCAGATGGTGGCCCTGGGCAATCTCGCCGGAGCCTTCTACCGCGAGAAGTTCCCCCAGTTGAAGCTGGTGTGGGGCAACTCCAGCGCCTCCGCGGCGATCATCGCCATGCTGCTGCGCCATGGCTTGGATCCGAGCTACATCGACTACATCGGCATCGAGACACCGGGACAGACCGCGCCGCCGGAGGTGCTCTGGGAAGGCGCAACTCAGGGAATGTGGCTCGCCCGGGAGGCAGCTCGCAAGCTCGGCCATGACCTGCCGCTCACGGGATGCTACGAGTACACCGCCCGCTCGGAGCGCGACCTCGGGCCGCGCCGTCAGGCCGAATGGATCGCACGCGACATCCTGCTGGGGCTGGCGTACCGCTTTCCCACCGTTTCCCCCGCCATCCTCCATGATGTCGGCAATGCCTACTACAACACCCTTTGGGGCGCGGGAGGGTTGGCCAAGCGCGCACCGCTCTACTATCCCAAGCCTGCCTATGTCGCCGTGGCGACGCTTACCACTCAGCTTGACGGCGTGACCCTGCGGCGGGAGCTTCCCACCGGCTCCGCCACGGTCTACGGCCTCGAATTCGATCGCCGCGGCGAAAGCGTCTATGCCTTGTGGACGGTCCGGGGCGAGGCCACTCTCGCTCTGGTTGCCGGTGACGACTCGCCCATGACTCAGGTCGACATGTATGGCAGGGAGAGCATCCTGCCCGACGGTCAGCCACTGCGCGTCAGCACCTCGCCGTGCTACCTCGTTACGAAGGGCCCGCTTCGTTCCGTCGAGGTGATTGAACGGACCTATCCTGCGGACCAACCGCGCCCGGACTTTCGGATCGCCAACGCGATGGACGATGCCAGCCAGTGGAAGATCGGCGCCGGCAACCGCTCGCTCGATGCGGTGGAACGCCATTACCTGCCTTGGCGAACGGCGGGCGAGTTCGACCTGCGCCAGGTCGTGGACGAGGAAAAGGGCGCCTGTCTCGAGCTGGAGATGAAGGCACCTCCCAATCCCTCCCTCTCTCCTCTGGTAGGCGAGTATACGGTGCTGCGGCTGAAAGAGCCGGTTGCGCTGGAAGGGAGCCCCCATACGCTGGGCGTTTGGGTGAAGGGCAACTCGAATTGGGGCAAGGTGATGTGGGAAATTATCGACGGCGAGGGCGAGATCTGGCGGTCGAGCGGAACCGGTGGCTGGGGCTGCGACATCCTCGACTGGCCGGCGGAAACCGCCGTCAACTTCGACGGTTGGGCCTTCCTGCGCATGCCGCTGAGCGAAAGTTCACCGGATCGCACCATCAACCCGGGCGGCGTTGTCAGTCAATGGATCTGTGAAGCGGGGGGCAATAAACGCATCGACTTCCCGATACGCTTGTCGGCACTGGCAGTCACGATGTACCGTCATGCAGTGGTGCTGACGGAGATGCAGCCGCTCGAAAAGCTCACCTTGCGCTTCCGTGATTCTGGCACGCAGGATTTTGAACCATGACCCATCTGCGATCCATCCTCATTTTCATCTTTGCCTGCGCGACCGGGGCCATACTGGGCGCCGAGACGGATCGGGAGTATGTCGTGTCGCTTCGGCCGGGAGATACGGCCGTGCGGGCGGGGTTCCGCCTGGAAAGCATGCGACCCGAATGGTCGAAGATCATCGTCAACCTCGACAATCAGCGCGACCTGATCTTCCCTCTGCGGGTCGAATCTCCGCCGCACCAGCTCAAGACGAAGGTGGACGGAGCCGAGGCCGTGGTGAACATGACCGCCTTCGACGCCGTGATCAACATCGACAAGCTGGTGCAGCGGCATGTGCGCCCGCGTCTGCAGCGCTATACGGATGCCCAGCAGCAGGAGCTGCTCGCACGTTGGGGTACGCTGCCCGAGGCTTCGGCCCATCTGCTGATCTTCGAGGCCCGCCAGGAGGCGGACGGCATTTCGCTCTACGTGGACGATCAGTACGTGGGCTTTCGGGCGACCAGCGGCAGACTGCGCGGGCTGACCGTTCACCTGCCGCCCAAAGAGGGATCCGAGTTCGAGCTGGAGCACAAGCTGGAGGTGGAGCGCTCCTATTCGCCGGCGCACGATCCGCGCTACCTGGCGCTGCCGATCGGCGCGATCGCCAAGCCAGGCCCCATGCGCGAGGCGGAGCTCTCCCTGCCGGCCGGGCACCGGCAGCTCCGCGATATTCCCATGGTGGTGGGTTCGGGGGAGCAGAGCGTCGATGTGGGGGTGGTGAAGCAGATGAAAGGATCCTGGGCGCTCGAATGCGACGAGCATCTGGCGCGGACCGCCCTCGACGGCATGCCCGAGACCGCTCATTTCGCGGTTCCCCAGGCGACCTACTCCCGTGCCTGGGTGCTCTGCGCCGTCGACGACGATCCGAAACGAGATCCGATCCTGACTGCCCGCCTGACCCGCTTTGCGCGATCCGGACGAGGCGGCGCCATTTCCGATACGACCGTGGTCCTGCCGCGGGGTGACGAAGAGGCAGGCGAGGGGATCACCCAAGTCGGCACCGTGCGCTACTCGGGCCGCGAAGTCCCCCTTTACCTGGTCGAGTTCATGCTCAAGCCCGGCGATATCCTTGATCTGCTCGCGATGAATGGCGATCCGAACAGCCCGATGACCACGCAGCCTTACCTCGACTTCGAGTTCCTTGGGAAGCTCGGCGGCATCGGCGCGCAGTGGGACTCCCGCCACAAGCCGGACAAGCGATCGATCAGCGCCGTCCAGCTATTCGGAGTGACCTTGGAACGAAGCCCGGTCGGCCTGACGCTGGCGTCCTCGCAGCCCGGCAACATCTATCATGACGACGAGCTGCCCCAGATGACGGCGACGCTGACCAGCCTGCGCCCCGGCGCGGCAACTCTCGCGTGGCGGATCACCGATAGTGCCGGCCGGGAGCTGCTTGCAGAGCGCCGAGCGGCAACCTTCGCGGCAGCGGGCGAAGAGAAGAGCTTCACCATGCCGCTGGCCATGCCGCGGAATGGCTGGTATGGGGTGGAGCTGATCGTTCGTGACGAGGCCGATCGGGAGATGATCCGGCATCAGGCAGCTTTTGCGCTGCTGGGGCCGAACACGCGCCAGGCCGGCTACGAATCCCCCTATGGTACCTGGTGGTTCTCGGGCGCTCACTATGGAGCGGGCGACAATGCGATTGCCGGGCCGATGCTCTTCAAGGCCGGGCTGCGCAAGACCACCTTCGCCTGGACCAAGTACGGGGAAGCCGAGATGGCCGATTGGGCGATCACCCAGAACCAGATAAGCTGGCGGTCGGCCCCCCGGGATCGGGAGAACCCCGAAGCTGCCTATGACGAAGCCGAACGAATCGTCCGCGAACAGCTCGAACGCTTCCCCCACTGCAACTCGGCGGACATCCTCCACGAGAGCTTTGCGCACTATGTCCCGCGGGAGCTGCTCGACGAGAAGCAGGTCGACACACCGGAAGATGAGGCCAAAGGGCGGGAAATCGTGGCGATGGCGACCTTCGCGGCCACCTTCTACCGGGAGCGATTCCCCAACCTCAAGCTGCTGGTCGGCAACACGAGCAGCTCGGCATCGATTATCGCGGCGCTGCTGCGCTACGGCTTCGATCCCGCTTTTATCGATTACATCGGCGTCGAATCACCCGGGCAGACCTGCATCCCCGAAAAGCTGTGGGAAGGTGGAACACAAGGCATCTGGCTGGCCCGGGAAGCCGCTCGGAAGTTCGGCCACGACCTGCCGGTCACCGGCTGCTACGAGTTCACGGCGCGCACGGAACGCACGTTGGGGCCACGACGACAGGCGGCCTGGATCGCCCGTGACATGCTGCTCTGCCATGCCTACGGCTTCGACCATATCAATCCGGCCATCCTTCATGACGCCGGCAATGCCTACTACAACACCCTCTGGGGAGCCGGCGGCCTCTGCCAACGCTATCCGCTGCTCTATCCAAAACCTTCCTACGTCGCCGTGGCCACCCTCACCCGGCTCCTGGACCGCGTCGGGCAACCGAAGCGCATCGACACCGGCTCCACGACAGTCTACGCCTTGGAGTTCCCCCGAGCAGACGGCATGACCGTACAGGTGCTCTGGACCGCGCTCGGCGACGCCACCCTCGAGCTGACTTACCCGCAAGCGGTTCAGCTCACGCAGGTCGGTTGCTATGGGGACGAGCGTTCCGTTCCAGCCACCGCCAGTCTGGAAGTCGTGGCAGGGCCCGAGCCGGTTTATCTGGTTGGCGCGCTGCCGCTCGCGTCCATTGCCATCGCCGAGCGCCACTTCACGCCGCCTCCGCCGAGCTTCACGGTGGCGGAGGGAATGAAGGAGATCGATGCATGGGAGCTGGTCGAAGATTCAACCCTGAACAACATGGAGAAGCGCGGCCTGCCGCTGCGCACACCGGGCAGTTTCGATCTGACGCAGGTGGAGGACGACGAACGTGGGCCATGCCTGCAATTGGCCCTTCGCCGCGAGGGTAGCGTCGCCGACATCGTCAGTGAGTATACTGTTCTGCGGCTCAAGAGCCCCCTGCCTGTAGACGACAGACCGGCCACGGTTGGGGTCTGGGTGCGGGGCGACTCCGGCTGGGGCAAGATCGTTTTCGAGATCGTCGACGCCGCGGGTACGAGCTGGCGAACCGAGGGGATCTACCACGACTGGCCGGGCGATCTGTCGATCTGCCACGATGGCTGGCGCTTTGTCTCCTTCCCCATCGATGGGGCCAGCGAGGAGCTGAACATCACCCCCGGACGCCGATGGAATCCTATTCCACCCGCCAAGTCAGCGGCCATTCAGTTTCCCATCCAGCTTAGCGGCATCGCCATCATTCTGAACAGAAGAGCACTTGACCTGACCGACATGCGTGATGTGCCTGCATCCATACGGTTGCAGGATCTCGGAACTGCTCAGGCGGTTCATCCGTGAGTACGATCATCGAACCATGGGAGACGGCTATGCAAAGCAAACGGACCTTCACCCTCATCGAGCTGCTTGTGGTTGTGGCGATAATCGCCATCCTGGCTTCCCTGCTGCTGCCGGCGCTGTCGCGCGCCCGGGGCATGGCGCGCCGGACGCAGTGCCTGAACAACCTCAAGCAGATCGGCATGGGGTGTGCGCTCTACGCGGATGAATACGACGGCTATCTGGTCGCCACCTTTGCGGTCGACCGTCCGAATACCATCTGGGGCACGTACTATACGGAATGGTACATGTACCTCCATGAGACAGTCGGCAATTCGATGCTCGGTTCGCTGGTCTGCCCATCCAGCCCGACGCAGACGTCCGATCCGCTCAGACTTCTCTACATCCTGCAGGCGGCCAACTACAGCTACAACCACGTGCAACTGCGGAGTGGCATGCGGGTAGCAATACGACCATCAAACAACCAGGCCTTCAACGTCTCGGTACCGGTTCGGCAAGGCCGTGTCAACACCCCAGACTCCAAACTGATGTTTGTGGACTATGGCACGGAAAAGAACATCAACATGTACTACGGCTATGGAGCCGCGGCGGGGGTGTATACTCAGCAATACATGCCGGGGGGCGGGTTGACGAGCAATGGCGCAGGTAAGCTGAGCAACGGCACGTCCAGTGCCTACCACGTTACCAAAGACCAGCGCTACTACAACGATTTCATGGAAGGCCGCCACCATGGCACCGTCAATGTCGCTTTTGTCGACGCCCACGCCGAATCGATGCCCAGCCAGCGTCCGAGCATCGACTTCTACACCAACAACAACAGTTCCAACCAATTCAGCGGACTTTTTGCGCCCTATAACAAATGAGCGGATCGGAATTCACTTTCACTGAAACGCGCGACCGAAACACGGTTGCCTGCCTGTAAACGATGAGGAAACAAGACATGCCGAAGAGAAGAACTCACACAACCAATCGAGCTTTCACCCTGATCGAGCTGCTCGTCGTCGTGGCCATAATAGCCATTCTGGCGTCGATGCTGCTGCCGGCGCTGAGCAGCGCCCGCAGCCGCGCCCGGCAGATCAGTTGCATCAACAACCTGAAACAGCTTGGGCTGGCAATCTTCAGCTACGCCACCGAGAACGACGAATACCTGCCGCCATCCCTGAACCAAGCTGAGGCCAACCGGATGTGGCCGGATTACATTAAGGAGCATGCCGGCTATGGCCGGACATGGACACTCTTTGCGAATGACAAGGGATCCAGCTCCATCTTCCGCTGCGCCGAGCGTCACCCGACGCTCTGGTTCGGCTATCCGGACTTCTCCATCAACAGCGACATCTTCCCGCACATCAAGGCAGACGGTACGGTCAATCCCGCCTGGACCGCTGGACCGATTCCTGCCGCCGAGAAGCTTTCCCGGCTGAGTTCTCTGGAGAATACGCTCTTCCTGGCCGACCGCCGCGATGGATATACGGCCGTCGATTATCGCGCCCGCACCGACCCATACTTCCAGTATTACAGCATCGAGTTCCGTCACGGCACAAGCGTCAACGTGCTCTATGGGGATGGACATGCCGACAGGCCCAGCAGGCCAGGTCCGCCAGGTCTGGACATCGCCCGCAATAGTAACGGCTCCGTCGTTTACCAGTAGTCATCATCTTCATCCACCCCCGTGAGGAGTTGCCCGTGAAGCAGCAGGTTCTTTGTCGTCTCCTGCTCTTGCCCGTGCTTGCCGGCTGTATGGTCGCAAGCGTGGCGAGAGCCCAGTATTCCAGTTATGCCGTCCCCGCCATCAGCAATGAAAAGAGGTTACCTGACCGCCTGCCTCAGGATGGGCGCTTGAGCGACGAGCTTCGCGCGGTCGGTGCCCAGGGCGAAATCGTGCCGGCTTCCTTCATGATCTTTCCAGAGCGGGATCTTGGGGCCGTGCAGTTGACGGCGTCCGCCTTGGCCGGGGATCAGGGCAGTATTCCGGCGGCCAATGTCGACATCCGTGTTGTGAAGTGCTGGTACCAGGGGGGAACAGGGTGGCACAGCTACTTCGCCGATTCCGACCGCCGAGTCCTCATACCGGAGCTTCTGCTCCACGACGAAGATCTGATTCGGGTCGATGACGAGGCTGAGGAAAACTATGTGCGACTGGGCGATGGGGATGCGGCGCGGTACCGCTGGGTCAGCTATCCGGATCAGGTAAAGGGGGCGTTGCCGATCTTCAATCATGCACTGGAGCCGGTCGCGGACAGCGCGGAGCTTCAACCGGTGCAACTGAGCGAAGGCAGCGGCAAACAGTTCTGGCTGACGCTGCGGATTCCCGAGGAGGCCGCTGCCGGCCTCTACACGGGAACGATCTCCCTCGCCGCCGGCGGTGAGGAGCTGGGACGCATGACGGTGACGTTGCGGGTCCTCCCCTTTTCGCTGCCGCCGCCAAGAACCTGGTACGATCTGGAGAGAGATTTCCTTAGCACGCTCTATAATCACACTAACCTGGATGTCATGTCGGAGCTTCTGGGCGAGGATCGCGCCGCCGCCGAACGCAAGGTGCTGGCGGAGATGAAGAACCTGCGCGACCACAACGTCGACACCCTCCTCTTGCCCAGGATCCAGCGGCGGGATGCCGAAGAGATCATGACGCGCCAGTTGGAGTTGATGCAGGAGGCGGGAATGAGCACCGATCCCCTCATCGGCTTCATGCAGGTCTACAACTGGGAGCTGCTCTACCGGTACCTGATGACCGGCAACGAGATTCCTCCCGGAAAGTGGCAGCAACTGGTGGCGCAGACCGAGGAGCAGCGGGCGCTGATACAGAAGGTCCTGGGACATACCAACATCTACGGAATCGGCTGGGACGAGCCGGGACGCTCGGTACTCGAGGCGCAGCTGCCGCTCTTCGCCCTGCTGCACGACATGGGAATGAAGGTCTACAGCACCGGCAAGGACACCCACTTCGGCTATGCCGGCTTTAATGAAGACATCGTCAACTATCCGGGGCATGAATTCAAGCCGGAATCGGCGCGGAAGTGGCACGCCATGGGAGCCAGAATCGTCAGTTATGCCGGGCCGCATACCGGGCCCGAGAATCCCGACTTCATCCGCCGCACGCATGGTTTCCAACTCTACAAAGCCGACTACGACGGCAGCGCCAACTATCGGTACTATGGCTACCGGCGTAATATCTGGAATGACTTCGACAGCGAGTCGTATCGTATCTGCTTTGTCTATCCAACCCGGGATGGCATCATCGATACGCTGCACTGGGAAGGTTTCCGTGAGGCGATAGACGATATCCGCTATGCCACAAAGCTCTGTCAAGTGGCGAATGAAGCTGTGGCTGCCGGGAGCGCCGAAGCGCGGTATGCTGGCAAGAAGGCACTGCAATACCTGGCGCTGCTCGACCAGGACAGCGCGGACCTGAATACGGTCCGCCTCGAGATAATTGACCACATTCTGCGCATGCAGCGTATACTCGAAGGGGATGCGAAATGATCGTGAAGCATGTCAAAACACTTATACTGATGATGGGTATCCTGATGCTGGCCCAACCAACCAGCGGCCAGGAGCCAATGGGCTGGGAGGCATTTCAGGAGCTGCGAAAAGAAGCCCAGCAGCTTCAGCGCGACAAACGCCTGGACGACGCTCGTGAGCTCCACAAGCGGCTGAATGCCGCCGTCCTGATCATGCTCGACGATCCAGCGCTCTCTCTGGACCGCAAGGTGACCGCCGGGCTGATCGTGGCCGATGCTCTCATCAATGACGGCGAGTATGATTCCGTTCTGGCATTGCTGGAGCGCCTGCGCGCTCTGCCCGACATCACGGCAGCCGGCCTGGCGAAGATCCAGTGCGCGTTTGGCGACATGGCCAACTCGCAGGGCTTTCAATCGAAAGCCGCCGACCTCTACGAGGAGGCGCTGGCCCTGCCTGACCTCAGCGCCGGTGATCGCTTCTTCGTCCTCGGGAAGATGGCGACCTACTGCTGGCGCAGTGTGCGCGATCCAGAACAGCTTCGCCCCGTGGTCGAACGGATGCTGGCCCTGAACGATCCATCCCTCAACGTGCGGAACTGGCTGCGCATTCTGGCGACCATGCAGCCGCCCAGCACCAACTGGCAGCGGCCGGAGACCGTCGAATTTGCCTGGAACCATTTCCTGCGGTACGACGGCATTTCCGCCAAGGACCGGGTGACAGCCTTCGCGGGGCTGATCGAGGCACGCGTCGTCCTTGGCATGACGCCCGAGGCCGGGCAGAGCGCGGCCGCGGCCCTGGCCGACGAAGAACTGCCGGTTGCTACACGGCTGATGGCGGAACTGGTGCGACTGGGACTCGACGCGACAGCCGCGGGAACGGCGGTGCAGTCGACCCAGGTCGAGGCCGCGAAGACGTCGCTGCAGGCTGAGGCTCTGGATCTCTACCATGCCCTGAACGGCGCGGCGGCAGCTTTGAAGACGCTCGATGAAGGGCGCATTGCCCGCGGTTATGCCGGCCAGGCGGAACAGCTTGTGGCCCGGCCCAAACCGCGATACCTCTGCCGTTACGTGGAGCAGGCGCCGCTGGGTGCGGCCGGCTGGTTCGCCTCCGAACTGCTTGCCGATCCCCTTTACCGGGAAGCGCGCTTCCTGGACTACAGTCAGAAGGATGCCGACGCATTGATACTGGACGTGAATGCCGAGCGCGAGGTGGGCGCAAAGGAGCAGGACAAGGCTGCCTACTTCGAGCAGACTGCCTTCTACATGGTCTATGACAAGGCGGGCTGGCATATCTTTGTTCTGTGCGGGGAGCCCAATCTGGCGGCGCGTCAGGCCAATGGCG
Source organism: Lentisphaeria bacterium (assembly GCA_041690595.1). Classification (GTDB taxonomy): domain Bacteria; phylum Verrucomicrobiota; class Lentisphaeria; order JABSQK01; family JAWLHB01; genus JAWLHB01. The sequence continues at coordinate 111,419 of JAWLHB010000022.1, read as the reverse complement.
AATCCCTGGGGGCGCTCGAAATGTACATGGCACCCACCCCGGACAGCCCATACTATCAGTGGATCGTCGGGCTGGACGACGGTGAGACGAGCACCTACGACTGGTCGTCACCGCATGCCGGCTTCCGCAGCGCGAAAGAGTATCTGCAGGCGGAAACGCGCATCCTCGGTGACCGCATCGGCGTCTATCTCTTCTTCCCGTGGGAGATGCTGTACGACAAGCTGCCATTCGGTGTCGAGAGCGGCTGGCTCTTCGAGACGATACGCTGGTCACCGGCGGGGGGGCTTTCCTGGAGCGGCGGGCGCGTCCACAACACCGGGAAGTGGGGGAGCATCGAGTGGGAGGCGCCACCCGACGACGCTCTGTCGCAGCTTCGCCTGGGGTTGCTTCGCAAGGGCTGGCAGAAGTACAGGAAGGCCAGCAAGGAGCTGGTGGACAATTACTGGCGTAGTCGCGATTTCGGCGATCCAGAATTTGTAAGCACCCGTCTTGACCCGGCACTGGAACGATTCGACCAGGCGGGGGCGCTATTGCAGCAGCCGGAGGGTCTCAGCGACGCGGAGATTACACGCCTTGCCAGTGAGATGCTGCCGGTGTGGCACTCCTTTGAGTATTGGCTGGCCGCGGAGCGTCGGGATTACCTCGAGCAACGGCTGACGGCGGCGGAGGGGGACGGACGATGAGGAATTGTCTCTTTCTCTGGACGCTTCCGTTGTGCGTGATGCTTGCGGCCGGGGCCGATCCGGCCCTCGTCGCTGAATACGAGGTCAGACCGTTGACCCAGTACCAGCTGAGCTTTGAGGCCGATGCCGAAACGAGGGCCAGTTGGGAAGTGCGGATCCTTGATGGCGACGGCAGGCTGCCGCACAGTGGCTGCTTCAAGGAGCCCTGGCAGACTATTCAGCCCGATCGGCAGGAGTACCGCCAGTGGTTCTACTCACCCGCCGAGGGCGTTAAGCTGCAGCTGCTCTGCACCAGCGAGGAGGCACAGCCCGCCTTCAACAATGTGCGTCTCGACGAGGTCGATTCCGGAAACCTGGTGATCAACGGTGACTTCGCCGGCGGCTTGAACAACTACTCTGGCTGGCGTGACCGTGCCGGTGCCACGCTGGTCGAGGAAAAGGGCAGGACGGTGCTGCGGATCGTGCCCGGTGGATACGCCCTGACGGATCCCATCCCGGTCATGCCTGGAGCCGTCTACGCCTTTCCCCCCGGCGCGTTACGGCGCGGACAGATGATGGTCTACGACCAGACAATGCTGCGCATCGATGACCTGCCTCCCTATCACCACATCAACAACACGACCTTCACGATGCCCGCCGAGGCGGCTTACGTACGCATGCTTTTCTTCATCAAGTGGCCGCATCTGGAGTCCTCGATCAGCCTCACGAATGTCGGGCTGATGCATGTGGAGGGAGAGGCAGCGGCAACCGCGGCCCCTTCAGCCACCGAGCAGGAGATCGTGCTTGCCGCGGATGCCGATATGATCGAGGAACGGGCCGCGCGGGAGTTGCAGCACTGGCTGTACAAGATCGGCGGCAGGAAGCTGCCGGTACTGGCGAAGCCCTCCGCGGCGGACAACGTCAAGCTCTACGTCGGCACGACATGGGCAGAGCGTTATCCGGAGGATCTCGACTTTCTCGGCGAGAGCGACGGCTATGCGGTTCGCCGTGACGGCAAGGCCATTTATATCTTCGGCACCAAGCCCGCTGGCGTCCTCTTCGGGGCGATTCGTTTTCTGGAAGAGAATACGGACATCATCTGGGCGAGGCCGCATGAGGAGTTCGGCACGGTCTATTCCACCCAGGACGGGGTGGAGTTTGCCGTCAGCGATTTCCGCTCGCGCCCCGCTTTTCCGGCCCGGGCGTTCAGCTTTCCCGGGGGCTTGCCGATGACGGATACGCTCTTCTGGATGTCGCGCCTCGGGCTCAATACCTCCGTGCCGATGAAGGACGGCTTCAACCGTGATATGGGCGGACACACCATCATGAACGGCAGCTTCTTCAGTTATATCTTCAAGGTGCATCCGTTTGCCGAGTTGAAGGAGAGCCATCCGGAGTTCTTCCCGATGATCGATGGCAAACGCATGATAAAGGAGCATTGGCTCAACCCATGCTTCTCCAACCCGGAGGTCGTGAAGACCCTGATCGCCGGCCTGCGCATAGCTCTTGCGGAAGCTCCCGAGAAGCTCGATTACCTGTCGTGCTTTCAGGCGGACACATGGCGGGTCTGCTCCTGCGACAGCTGCATGACGCCGATTCAACTGCCGGACGGCAGCATCCTGGCGCCAAAGTCGCCGTACAGCGAGGAGGATTCGCGGTTCTTCTCGACGCGGATGTTCATGATGATGAACGAGGCGGCTGACGTGCTGATGAAGGAGTATCCCGATCTGAAGCTGGTGACGCATGCCTACATCTATTCCGCGGAGCCACCGGCAGTGGCCGTGCATCCAGCTCTGAAGCCGCAGTATGCGGCCTATTCGACACGGACCTTGCGCTATCCGATCCTCGATGGTGACGCCAACGGCGCGTGGGGCGATATCTGGGAGAAGCGCTACCGCACCTGGCTGGAGCGTCATGAAGGCAAGGGGTTGTCCGTCTTCAGCTACTACAATCTGAACGGCTTCAGCGCGGTAGCCGATGCCGCCGCCAGCGACTTCAGAGAGCTGGCCAAGGCTGGTGGCTTTCTGGCACACACGGAAAGCTGCCCGGATGTCGAGTTTCCCAACAACTACACGGGCAATGGCGATCCCTATTCCTACATCTGGGATGTAGATGCGATGGAACGCTGGGTGCTGGCACGCCTGATGTGGGATCCCTCGCAGGAGCCGCAGGAACTGCGGGAGTACTACATGCAGCGCAGCTTCCGCGAGGCGGCTGAGCCGATGATGAAGTTCCACGCGCTGGTTCGGGCATCCTGGCTGGATCCGAAGATCGACAAACTGGTCAACTGCCACATCAGCCAGCGGGACCTTTTCACGACCTTCATCGTCGAGCCGGGCAACGAAGAGCGGGCCCGGACGTTGCTGGTGGAGGCGGAGAAGGCGGCAGTCCATCCTGTCTCGAAGCAACTTGTTCAGCGCATTCTGAGCGGCTTCGATCGCCTGTCGGCCCGCCTGAATCGCGAGGCGATTCCGTGGGTGCCCGAGTCCACCCACGACTGGAATGCAGCGACGTCGACACACTGGGAGAAGGCGATTGCCTTTACGGGGTTCGGAAAGGTGGACGACTGGCGCGTCTTCGACCGGGCGCCGGCCGAACACCAGACCGAGGTGAGGACGATGTGCGACCGGGAGAATCTTTACTTCCGGATCGTGGCCTGGGATGATGCAGTGGATAAGGTCGTGGTAGCGCCCTACTCCGCCACCGAGCAGTTTCCCAACGGCGACCGGGTCGAGATAGTCCTGACTGACGGGAGCAAGCACTGGTATTTCACCATCGGGCCAAATGGCAATCGTTACGACGCCCGCGGCTGGGAGCAGAGCTGGGAGAGTGACTGGCAGGTGGAGACCACTAGCGACAAAGGCTCCTGGACGGCCATGGCGGCAATACCCATGGCCGCGCTCGACATCGAGCCCGGCACAACGCAGCTGCAGGCCCGCTTCGGCCGCGTCTACCGGCTGCGCGGGGACGAGCGTGAAGAGAGCAGCCTGGCCGGCGCCAGCATCTACAATCGCCACGAATCATTCTGGACTACGCTCTTGATCGGTAAGGAGGAACAATGAGTATCCGCACGATGTTGCTACTGACGGGGCTGTGCGGCAGCCTGATGCTGCCCGCGAATCCCATCCATACGCAGAGCTTCGATACGGAGCAACCAGAGGCGTATCTGGAGAGTGTTGTCGAAGGCGTCACCACGGTTCAGACTGAAGACGGCGGAATGTGCCTGGCACTGCCGGCGGAACTGAGGGTGTCCACGATGAAGGCCATGCCGGTCACGCCGGAGACAACGTACAAGCTGACTTTTCTGGCTCGAACCGACCGATCGGATACCGTCGAAAGCAACGACCGGGCGCACATGGAAATGCTCCAGTCCTACGGGCGCTTCCTGCCCATGTACGAGCTTCTCTTCTTCGATTCCGATGGCGAGCAGATCCAACGCAGTGGCCGGGGCTTCGGCGGATCGATTCTCACCAGCGACTGGTACGCCTACAGCCTTGCCTTCCAGCCCCCACCGGAGACAGCAGCGGTGAAGATCCGATTCTCGCCAAGAAACTCGCCGCTCTATATCGACAATCTGGAGATCGTATCGATCGACGACGGGACGATCAATGTCAATCCGGAGTTCGAGTACGGGGAACTCAACTACAGCGGTTGGCGGCCGGCGCGGGATGGCAGGCTCTATACGCGCCCGGATGGCAAAACGGTATTCAAGAGTGGCTATGGCGGCGTATCGCCCTTCTTTCCGCTGCGTGAGACGGTCACCTACCAGCTTTACGCGCGTGGTCAGCGACAGACCACAAACGGCTGGCTGTCGCTGACCTATTATGACGCGGAAGGCAAGCGGCTCGGCGATCGTTTTCTGCTCCGGCCGACGGTGGAGGGGGAGAGCGTCGAGTTGGTGCCGCCGCCCGGAACTTTCGAGGCCCGCCTTGTCATGTACAGCGTGATCCTCGAATCCTTCCGGGTGACGGCACTGACGCCATAAAAGGTGAGCGGAAGCTCACACTTGCTCCAACTGGAAGACGGCGGTGGCGGGGGCATGCATGGTGAAGCTGATCTCGCGCGTACGGTCGGCAATCTTTTGTCCGGTCAGCAGGTCGGTGACGCGATAGTCGCCGGGCAGGGCGAGAAGCTTGGTCTCCGCCTTCAGCGTGTGCAGAGCGACAAGGCTGCTGTCCGCCATGAGGACATCGTTGCTTTCGCACCAGATGTGCGCGCCGGCAAAGCGGGCAAGACTTCGCCAGAGGCAGGCAGGTAGTGGCGCTGCCGTGGTGAAGACCGCACGGTAGCTGTCGCTCTCGCGATAGGCGAGCCCGACATCGTCACCGCCGAACTTCGACCATGCCCAGCCGAGGGGAATACCATCGGTCGGATAGAGAATCGGGCCATAGGCGATGGGGCTGCCATAGATGGTGTCGGCTTGAAGATCGCTGGTGATGGGATGGGTGAAGTCGCTGATCTGGACGCGGCGCGGATAGTTGGCCGTCTGAAAGGAGAACTGAAAGCCGGTGAGGCGGGTGGCATGTTCCGCGGCGATGGTGCGACCATCGCTGATGCCGCTGCCTGGCCCCCAGACGACGAGGCGCCCATCTCGCAGCACGGTCCGGCGGAGCAACTCCAGCCGAGCCTCGTCGACCCGGTAGAGGTTGGGGAAATAGTAGACGGCGTGGTCGGGGACATGACCGGCCCGCAGATCGTCGAGCAGATAGATGCGGTAGGGAACGCCGCATCGGGAGATGCCAATCTTCTCTTCCCACATGACGGCCTCGTTGAGAATGTGGCCGCTGCCGCTGGTCTCGAGGATGGCCTGCTCGTCGAGGATCATGGCAATGCCGGGGACGGTGGCGTGGGGCCATTGGGCGGAGGCGGAGAGGACACGCATCTGTCGCTCGACAATGGGATGCATGGCCGGATCGCAGTAGTAGTCCGCGTTGTGATCGGTGAGGTAGTTCATGAAACCGCGGGTGATCGAGGTGGCCAGATCACGCCAGGTGACGGCCTCGAACTCGTTCAGATCGCGCATCATCCCGCAGTTGTGGACATCGCCGGCATAGGTGCGGATGTCCTGCTCGACCAGGAAAAGCTTGTTCGGCAGCAAGGAGACGGAGTCGGCGATCCCTTCGGGCTCGAAGACCCCGCCGGCGCCGCGCACCTGATAATCATAGGGGGTGCAGACGCCGTCGAGGCCAGGCGTATCGAGGAGGTCGAGCACATCCATGTTACCGGAGCCGGAGAGATTCTCGGCGTAGATGATGGGCCATGGCTGATCCATGCTGAAGAAGCCATGGTTGGACCAGCCCTGCATCGGCAGCTTGAAGGTATCGTGTATGTGCAGGCGCTCTGCCGGTGAGGCAGCATGCGAGGCAATGCAGATGGCGCGCAGCAGATCGTGGTAGAGATCGCGGGTGAGGAGCAGGTAGTCACGGCGGGCCTGGTTGGCCACGGCATCCTGCCAGTAGGGAATGGCGGCGACTTCCCGAAGCGGCCCCAGCAACGGATCGCGCGGAACTTCGACGGTTTCCAGCGAGAGGTTGGGGTCGCCATGGGCCTCGCGCAGGGTGCTGTCGTCGCCGTACTTGTCGCACAGGTACTGGCGCCAGCGGGCCGTCATGGCGGGGGAGTAGTCGTAGAGCCATCCGCCCGAGAGAGGCCCGTGGGTGCCTTCGCAGAGGTGGTAGTTGATATAGCCGAGGAGGCGTTCGGCCCATGGACGCGATTCACAGTAGTGGATGTACGCCGCACAGAGTTCGCCAGCCTGCCGCCGGTAGCTGGGGGAGGCAAGGGACGGATAGTTCTCGCGCTTGCCGTCCGCACCGACAACGCACTCGTCCTGATGGAGCGGATACCAGTCCTGGGGGGGGCGCGGGACGTAGCGGAGCAGGAGCAAGGCTTCGGGGTCTTTGGCGAGCACGTACTCCGGCCCTTCATCGAGCTTCGTGGAACCGATGTACATCGGGTCACTGGTGATCGTGTCGCCAGCCCAGAAGGGATTGAGCGTGAACTTCTTCTCCCATTGCTGGGGGACGCTCATGAGGTAGACGTCCATGTCGTGCCGCACGAAACGATCGACACAACCCCGCCAGACGGGGGCAAAATCGACTCGTCCCATGGCGGGCGGCGAATACATGGTCAAATTGCGCGGTTGCCCGTCGATCCATACAAGGGTACGTCCACGATACGGCTTGACCTCGATCTTCATCTGCGCTCCTTTACGTCGTGATGGGCCGGTCGACTGAGTGTTTTGCCAGCGTCGGAATAAAGGCTACGGTCCGCGGTGGAGCTTGTCAAGTGCGCAAGGTTGCGCGGTGATCTGCGGAGCCTTCCGCGAAATCACCCGAAAACCTTCGCCCGCAGCCGGGGAAGAAAAGCCACAAGAATCCATAAGTCCTTGATTTAACCGAGGTTACCAGTCAATCGCGGCAATTGGCACGAACGCTGCTAAGATTGTGTCCAGACCAGCATTGTCTGGAATCACCAACACGAAAACCAACGTGCGCCAGGGGAGACAGAATCAGTGAGAGACTCGGCAAAGGCAACAACACTGCGAGAGCGGGCGACGCGCATTTTGCGCGGCAAAGCCGTACCACTCGCGCTAATGGGTGCGGCGATCGGGCTATTCGTAGCCTGCTCGTCCCTTCACAATTCAGTCGTCATACCACCTGAGATCCCGGGTGCGACCTTCGTCGGGAATCAGGAATGCGAGCTCTGCCATGAAGATCAGGTGAAGAAATTTGCATTCTCCGTGCATGCGCGTGTTCATGTGGAAGATGCGCCTGGCGGACTTGCCGGCTGCGAAGCCTGTCACGGGCCAGGCAGCAAGCACGTGGAAGCCGGCGGCGGCCGCGGCGTCTTTATTGTCAATCCTGGTGATTCGTCAGACGCCTGCTACCGTTGTCACTTGGACAAGAAGGCCGAGTTTCAACTTCCGTACCGTCATCCAGTCCCTGAAGGGAAGATGAGCTGCGCCGACTGCCACGATCCGCATGGCAGCGACATCAAGAAGCCGGGCTCGATGCTGATGGCCCGCACCAATGATACGTGCGCCTCGTGCCATCGCGAGCAGGCGCGTTCCCACGTCTTCGACCATGAAGCGCTGCGCGATGGTTGCACCTCCTGCCACGCGGTTCATGGCTCCATCAACAAGAAGATGCTGGTTCAGGCGGACAATTCGTTGTGCCTGAAGTGCCATTCTCAGCCGCAGGCGGATCATGCGGATCTGCTGATCGGCGGGCGCAATCACAGCTCCTTCCTGACCAGAGGCACCTGCTGGTCGGCCGGCTGCCATACGGCAGTTCATGGTTCCAATACCAACGCCCACCTGCGCTACTGATCAGGAGAAGACAGATGAATAGCACAATCAGTAGACTTTTTGCGGCGATTCTGGGCCTGACACTCGTGTCAAATGTGGCGATTTCTCAGGATGAGGAATCCACGGCCAATTATCGACTCACCCTCTCGCCCGTCATCAGCTATGCAACCGTTAGCGGGAACGAATCCCTCTTCCGGGAGCACACGTGGCGTGACGACGGCTTCATCGGCGGCCTGCAGTCGGCGGTGCTGTACGACAACAGCGACGCGATTGCCGGTGATCTGCGGCTCGAAGGCAGATTCATCGCCGGTAATGGCGATTATGAGATCCAGGGCGAATGGGTATCCCCCGATGGGAACATCTTCGTCAACGCCGGGTTCGAGCAGTTCCGCAAGTATTATGACAATACCGGCTGGTACTATGAAGGCATCGAGGATGCGTATCAGAGGGCGACGACATTCGACATGGATATCGGTCGTCTGTACTTCGACCTGGGCTTCAAGCCGCAGGACAACACCACCATCGTGCTGGGTTACGAATACCAGTACAAGGATGGCACCAAGTCCCTGCGCCAATACCAGCAACTCGACGACAACAAGAAGATCTATCCGACGTACAAGGATATCGACGAAGACGTTCACATCTTCAAACTCGATATCGCCCATCAGGGATCGGACTGGGCGCTGCAGGACAGCATGCGCTACGAGATCTACAGCAGCGACACCTTCCGCAATCTGATGATTCCGGCCGAGGTCGTTGGTGGCACGGACCCGATTGGTCAGACCTTCGAAGAGGGTTACGACTTCGACCAGTTCTCCAATGCGCTGACCGCGGAAAAGTGGCTGCGTGACTGGCTGCTGATCTCCGGCGGGTATCTGTATGTCCGGACGGAAGGCGAAGTCGGCTTCGAGATGCGCCAGCTGCCGTTCACGGGCAGCCATGCCCATAACGATTACATGATCGACTCGGATCTTACACAAACCTCGCACGTCTTCAACCTGGCGGCGATGGCTGGTCCCTGGAACGACTTCATGATCAGTGGCGGCGTTGAGCTGGAGTTGGGAAACCGGGACGATTCGTCAGAAGTGATGCATGTGTCGCCCAGCAGTAGCCAACCGGTGAGCATCGACGCCTACGAGCGTAAGGTCTCGCTGAAGGAAGAACTCGAACTCAGCTACAGCGGGGTACCCCATACCAAGATGTATGTGCGTGGCACTTGGGTGCAGACGTCGTATGATCTGGATGAGCTGGAGTACGAGTCGGATACCGGTACTGTTGACCTGGACCGGGATACGGATACGGATCGTGACGAGCAGCGCTACCGCGCCGGCTTCACCACGTCCCCCTTCAGCAGCATGTCGCTGAGCGCCTGGTACCAGTACGGCGAGGTCTCCAACATCTATACCCACGACGTCGACACGGCCTCGGGTTATAGCGCCTTCATGGACTCGCTGGACACCAACGCGCACGAGTTGATGGTAAGCCTGACGCTGCAGCATACCAACTGGCTCCGTTCCTACTGGCGGTATACGATGGTCAAGCAAGACTACTATACCGAGACCAGTGATATCGGCCCGGCGGATCGTGTTCACGGCGCCAATGTGGACTCCAACAACTACACGGTCGGGGCGACGGTCATGCCTTCCGCGCGCCTCTTCTTCAACGGTCAGTTCACTTGGCACGAGTCGCGGACGATTCTCGATTCCCTCGAGAATCCGATGGCGGCGACCTGGGATGGGGATGTGTACAGCTTCCTGACCAGCGTGAACTACGCGATCACCGACAAGACCAGCGTCGATGCGCGCTACCTCTATGAAGTGGCGAACAACGACCAGGAGGAACTGGCGGATGCGGGCGGCCTGGAGAAGGCGGTTGCCTACGATCGTCATGGCGCATCGGTCGGTCTGACGCATCAGTTCACGGATAATCTGAGTGGTCGTGTTGCGTACGACTACTGGCATTACAACGACGAGAATTATGGTGAGACCGGGCAGTACACGGCCCATGCCATCACCCTCGGGTTGACGATGCAGTTCTAACTTCAGCACGCTGGTTTGCAGCGGTTGCAGAACAAGGGCAAGGCCAGGCGGATCCCCTCCGCCTGGCCTTTTTTTGCTGTCCGGTTTTCAGCTTGAATTCGGGGCCGACAGGCACCATATTCCAGACTGTATCACCACTGCCCCGTCTTCCTGGACAGGGCATGCCTTCACACTGTACGCGTCGGAGTTGCGCGAATGCGAAAACACGACCGCAAGCGCTGGCAGCCTTTTACTTCCTACCTGAAGTGGGGGTTCGGGCTGCTGGTGGTCTGTCTTTTTCTGGGATCGATTGTCATTGGTGAACTGACCTTTGCCGGCCCCAGGCTGGATCTGGAGAACCGGGTGCCGCTGGGCAGCGGGCGCGAACGAACGATCCGGCAACTCCGTTTCGCCGTGGCGACCATGTACAGTCCCGCCAATATCTTCCTTCAGCATCGGAAGATCGTCGAGCACCTGGCTGAGCTTCTGGAGATGGACGGGGTGTTGATCATTCGATCGGACTATGAGAACACCCGCCTCGATCTGCAGCAGGCGGATGTGGATGCGGCGCTGGTCTGTCCGGGCATCTATGCACTGCTTTACAGCGACCCGCGAGTGGAGATTCTCGCCATGCCCGAACTCCTGTCAGACGTTACCTACCGCTGCGACATCATCGTTTCGGCGAAAAGTCCCTATTATCATCTGACCGACCTCGAGGGCGATCGCTTCGCCTACACCGACCGAGAGTCGGCTACCGGATTCGTGCTGCCGCGCGCCATGCTTCGTCAGCTTGGCTACACGCCGGACAGCTTCTTCTCACAGACGATGCTTACCGGCTCTCACGATCTGTCGGTGCGGGCAGTGACCAACGGCTATGCCGACGGGGCGGCGGTCAGTTCCATGGTCTTGCGGAGTCTATATCGGCAGCAGCCACGGCTGGAGAGCCAGCTGAGGATCGTGGCCAGCAGCGCGACCTTTGCCGCGCCACCGGTGCTGGTCCCGGCAAGCCTTTCGCCATCACTGAAGCGCAAACTCCAGCAGGCACTGCTGACGATGCATGAGACGCCCCACGGGCAGCAACTGCTGGCCGACTTCGGAATTGCCCGCTTTCTGCTGCCGGAAGCGCGGGCCTACGAGCCGATGGTGAAGGTCTATCGAGATGCAGGTCTTCTTGTTCCCAACGTGCCGGCCCAGTGATGAAATACCTGCGCAATGTCACGCTGCAGACGATCATCTCCTGGCTTGCGATCGCCGTGGTCGTGGGTTTCTTTCTCAGTATCACCCTGAGCGCAGGCTGGTGGTTGGCGCGGTCGAGCAGGGAGGATCTGGTGATTCGCGCGCGCAGCCTGGCGAACAGCCTGGCGGTGGACGCAGTCGAGCCGGTGCTGCTCGACGATGCTTATGCAGCCTACAACGTGCTGCAGCGTTCCTCGCTAGCCGACAAGGAGATCCGGTATGCGTTCATCATGCTCCAGGAGCGCCGAATCATCGCGCACACCTTTGATAGCGGCTTTCCCCGGGAACTGCTGCAGTATTGCCTGACGCATGATGAACCACTCATGCAGTACCGGACTCGGGATGACTACATTCTGGACGTGGCGGTGCCCGTGCTGGATGGCGAATTGGGGCACCTTCACCTGGGGATGTCCCAGAAGCGGGTGCTGCATCAGCAACGCTACTTCTCGATGGCGATGCTGCTGGTGCTGGGTACGCTGCTGGCGGCATCCCTGTTGGTGGCGCAGCTGATCTCCTGGCACATCGGGCAACCACTGGTAGAACTGGCCACCGTCGCCCGCCGGGTACCGGGGGGAAACCTACGCCCCTCGGAAGTCCCCGCCACGGGCACCGCCGAGATCCGGCAGCTCTCCCTTGCTTTTCAGCAGATGGTGACCGATCTGCGCCGGCTCAAGGCGGAAAACCTCTCCGCCCAGAAGCGCATGGTGTCGGCGGAGCGGCTGGCCACGCTTGGAGAAATGTCCGCCGGCCTTGCCCATGAGATCCTCAATCCCCTCGACGGCATCATGGAATGCTGCCGCCAATTGGAGCCACACATGCCGGCCGAATCGCGTCAAGCTCGCTACGTGCAGCTTATTCACGACGGCTTGCGCCGCATCGAGCGGGTTATGCGGCAGATGCTCGTCTTTGCCCGTGCTCCCGGCAAGACGCCGGATATCAGCGATTGCGCGCTGCACGATCTTATCAGCGACATGATAGAGTTGACGCGCCCCCGGCTGGAGAGATATGGTATTCAGTTGGACGCGGAGACGTCGCTGGCAAATCGCTGCAGATGTGCGCGGCCGCTTGTGGAGCAAGCCTTGCTCAATCTTTTACTCAATGCCGCGGATGCCTGCGGCGAAAGCGCGGAGCGACGAATCTGCATCTGGGGCATGGTTCGTGACGAGTGGGTGGATATTCATGTGGAGGATTCCGGCAGTGGCATTGCGGAAGCAGACCGCGAGCGCGTCTTTCGCCCCTTTTTCTCATCCAAGGATCCCGGCAAAGGCACGGGTCTCGGACTCACTGTATCGCGCGATCTGATCGAGCAGAATGGAGGAGAACTGGTACTGGAGCGGAGCGGATCGCGCTTGTCCGGCGCTCACTTTCGAATCTCGCTGCCCCTTTCTCTCGATACGGACGAACGTTCTCATCGTAGTTGACCTTACTTTTGCTGCCGAGGAGCCATTATGCCGAAGGACGACCGCCCATCCCTGTTGATCGTGGATGACGAGCCGATCAAGTGCGAAGTCTTGCGTGACGCACTTGAAGACGCCGGCTATCGCGTTGACCTGGCCGGCAATCCGGCTGAAGCGCTGAGCTACTTGCCGCGGCGCAATTACGATGTCATCATCACGGACATTCGCATGCCGGGGATGGATGGCATCACCTTCCTGCGCCAACTACGCGAACAGAAGGCCAATCAGGCGGTGATGGTGATGACCGCCCATGGCTCGGTGGAGTCGGCCGTGGAAGCGATGAAGCTGGGGGCGTTCGATTACATGCAGAAGCCCTTCAGCGCGGAGGAGCTGGTACTGAAGCTCGACCGGGTGCGCCGCTACACGGGGCTGGAACGCGAGAACCAGGTGCTGCGTGAGCAATTGGCGGCGGTGAAGTCCAATGTCCAGCTGGTGGGTCATTCCGAATCGATCCGCGGCATCAAGCGCAAGATCCATGCGGTGGCGAACAGCGACAGCACGGTTCTGATCGAAGGACGCTCCGGCACCGGCAAGGAGGTCGTTGCTCGGCTGATTCACGAGTGCAGCCATCGCGCCAAGGGCCCCTTTGTGGCCGTCTCGTGCGCAGCCCTTCCGGAGGCGCTGGTCGAGGCGGAGCTGTTCGGTCATGAAGCGGGTGCCTTTACAGGTGCAAACAAGCGCCGCCATGGCCGATTTGAACTGGCAAATGGCGGCACCCTCTTCCTGGACGACATCGACGACATCCCCCTGCATATCCAGGTGAAACTCCTGCGCGTGCTGCAGGAATACCACATTGAGCGGGTGGGCGGCGCTGAACCAATCCCCGTGAACATTCGCCTCATTGCCGCTACCAAACGAAATCTGCGGGAACTGGTTCAGGAGAAGAATTTTCGTGAAGACGTGTATTACCGGCTCAGCGTCATCCCGATCTATTTGCCGCCGTTACGCGAGCGCATCGAGGACATTCTGCCGCTGACTACGCATTTCCTGGCTCGCTTTGCCCGCCGGCAGGGACGTGATGCGCCGGAACTGAGCGCGGATGCGCTGCGGCGCATGCAGACCTATCACTGGCCCGGCAATGTGCGTGAGCTGGAACATGTCATCGAACAGGCAATGGTCTTGAATAACGGTGATGCCATTGAATCCGACGATCTGCCGCCGCTGGATCCTGCTCCACATGAAGACCCACTGGTCGACGTTCATCTCGATCAGCAGGAGCAGATCGACCTCCAGCACCTGCTGCAGACCGTGGAAGCCACGGCGGTGGACTGGGCGCTGCACAGGGCGGGCGGCAATCTGGCGCGTGCCGCGGAGTTGCTCGGCATGCCACGCTCGACGCTCCAGTACCGCCTCCTCAAGCTGGGCACTGTGACCGAAGCAGACAAGTAACGGCCCAACCTTTCAGGCGAATAGAAGAATGGCGCCGCCGGATGCGGGGCCGGCAGCGCCATATGAACGCGGGCTCAAGTGGGGACACACGGCTGAGGGTGGGCCAGCCATGCGCAGCCCGCGTCGGGTCGGGGATTGTGAGGGGCGCCAGGGCGCCAGGCGTTTCAGGAACTCATTTCCTTCCAGGCATTCAACGCGGTTGCCAGATCGAAGTCCGCGCGCGTAAGGCCTCCGGCACTGTGGGTGGTGGTAGTTACCAGCACCGTCTTCTTCCCTCCTTCAAAGGCGAAATCCGGGTGGTGATTGAGCGCTACAATGGTCTTCGTGAAGTAGGGCAGAAAGCGGTTGATCTCCTTGAAGTTCTCGAATACGAAAGCTTTACGGATGGATACACCATCCCGCTCCCAGCCATCGAGACGAGCAAGGGCCAAGTTGATCTCGTTTTCATCCATACTGGTCTTGTCTTCAATCATGGTTCACCTCCAGATGGCGCACGTTCGCCGCCATTCCTGCATGCCATCACTATAGAATAAAAACAGCTCCCACGGCAAACCAGCCTAGTCGGCGCTGCAATGCTCGTTGAACGCTTCGATCAGCTTCATGGCCACCTGTTGGGCGGAATAGCCCTCGATATCCAGGCGCTGAAGCATGGCCACGACATGACCGTCCTTGAGCAACGCCATGGAGGGCGACGACGGCGGATATCCCGCGAAATGGCGGCGGGCGGCCTGAACAGCCTCACTGTCCTGTCCCGCAAAGACTGTGTAGAGGCGCTCGGGCTTGTGGTCACCATGTTCAAGCGCCAGGCGCAGACCAGGACGGGCATTTGCTGCCGCGCAGCCGCAAACACTGTTTACCAGCACGAATGCCGTTCCGGATTCTTGCCCAAGCGCAGCTTCCACTTCCGCGGCGGAGCGCAGTTGGGTGCAGCCGATGGTTTCAGCTTCTTCCCTCATGGGGGCGACAATCTCTTCTGGATACATGATGCAGGATCTCCGATGAAGTTCACAATGGTGAGAGTGAGACCCATAAAATACGACCAATCTGGTCGCATTTCAATCCCCGCGGTGCGCGCGGAACAATTGGGTCCATTAATAAATTCGTTTTCCTTCATATTGACCGACCGGTCGGTCTGATAGTAGGTTATGGGTATGAAAACAGCAACTCACACTCCTCGCGGGAAGGCCCGCGATCATATTCTGAAGGTGGCCTGCGACCTGTTCTACCGCCAGGGATATCACCCGACGGGCGTGCAGCAGATCATCGATGAAGCAGGTGTCTCCAAGGCGACCTTCTATGCCCACTACAAGTCGAAGGAGATTCTGGGGCTCTGTTATCTTCGAGAGCAGGACCGGCAAGCTCAGGCCATCGTGAAGGCAGCTATCGATGTCGCGCCGGATGCGCGTGAGCGCTTTCTGGCTCCAGCGAAGGCCTTGATACCGTGGCTGGAGGAGGATGCGTTCCGGGGATGCATGTTCAGTAACATGGCGGCAGAAATACCTGACCCTCAGGCACCGATGCGCAAGGAAGTGAAGTTTCATGCCGATGCATTTCGCGCGATCGCGCGGGATCTGTCGGAGGATCTGCTTCGCTCGGTCCCGGAAGCGTATGGCCATCTGGATCCGCAAGAACTTGCGGACGAGTATTACCTGATCGTCTGGGGCGGCATTACCGGTTGTCAGCACTATCATGCCATCTGGCCAATGAAGCAGGCCCTGAAGTTGCTTCAGAAACTCATCAGCCTGATGGAGGTTCAGGCAGAATCCAGGACGCCCGCTTAAGGCGCCATCACTCTATAAGACCGATCGGTTCAGCACCAATCGGCATTTTACCCTGATCGAGATGAGGAGATAGACCCATGTGTATGAAATGCTTACCCGAAATCGATATGGCCAAGGCGGATGCGTTCGCCGAGAAGATGATGGAGAGTCTGGCCAATGGCTCCCTCTTGCTGATGACGTCCCTTGGTCACCGAACCGGCCTGTTCGACTCCATGTCCGATGCGGCACCGGCGAGCTGTGAGGAGATTGCCGAACGGAGCGGCTTGAACGAGCGGTACGTTCGCGAGTGGCTGTCGGCGATGGCCTGCGGCGGTATTGTCACGTATGAACCAGAGAGCCGGCGTTTCACCCTTCCGGCGGAGCATGCGCAATGGTTAACGCGCGCTGGGAGCTCCCCCAACCTGGCGGTACCTTCGCAATGGATGGCGGTTCTGGGTTCCGCGGAGGATAGACTGGTGGAGTGCTTCCAGCAGGGTGGCGGGGCATCGTACAGTGACTATCATCGTTTCCACGATGTCATGGCCGAGGAAAGCTACCAGAGCGTTGTGAAGCCACTGCTCGAGCATATCCTGCCACTGGCGGATGGGCTGGAGGCGCGGCTGATGGCGGGGATCGATGTCGCCGATATCGGCTGCGGTGAAGGCAAGGCGCTGATGCAGATGGCGGAGAGCTTCCCTCAAAGCCGCTACGTGGGCTACGACTACTGCGCGGAGACCGTGGCCATGGCCACCGCCGAAGCTCAGCGTCGTGGTCTGCGCAATGTGCGTTTCGAGCAGCTCGATGTGTCAAAGCTGGAGGTAGAGGCGGCATACGATTGCATCTTCACCTTCGATGCCATCCACGATCAGGGGCAGCCCGCGGCCGTGCTGGCCAACATACATCGCGCCCTGCGCCCGAACGGCATCTACCTGATGCAGGATATCGCCGGTTCCAGCAAATTGGAGGCGAATCTCGAGAACCCGCTCGCGGCCTTCCTCTACAGCATCTCATGCATGCATTGCATGAGTGTCTCGCTCGGTCAGGGCGGTGTGGGCCTGGGTGCAATGTGGGGCCGCGAGCTGGCGACGGAGATGATCCGCACGGCCGGCTTCCACCGGATCGAGGTGCTGGAATTGGAGCATGACCCCATGAACTACTACTACATCATGCGCAAGTAGTCATTCGGGCGGAAACGAAAAAGCCCCCGTCATGCCGGTAGGCGCGACGGGGGCTCGATTGATTCAGTCGGCCAAATGCTTACTCCATATCGACGTCCAGTTCCTGGGTAAGCTCTTCCGGGATATGGAACCAGCTGTACCGGGAACGGATCTGTTCGAGGAGTACCTCCATCGTCGATTCCCCCATCTCGCCCTTCTCGTTGAGCCATGCCCAGTACATGATGACGCGACGCTTCGCATCCTCTGCCTGGGTCAGTTGCTCGGATGGGGCCGCCAGCTTGGCAAGATTGTCGCGCAGTTCGTCCAGGGAGAAGACAAGCTGATCGTTCATGAAGAGATCCAACTCGCTCTCGATCTGCTCGATGAAGATGTCAGCGATGGCAATGGCAGCCTGGTCGGCAGGTACACCGTCAAGCTGAGTCTTGACCTCCTCCGCATGCTCCCCGACAAAGGCCATGAAGGTCTCGTAGGAGGTTGTCTCCAGCTCTTTGGCTGCCTCATTCGCCTTGTCGCGCAAGGCGGACTTCAACCGTTTCTCGATCTCAGGAATCTGCGCAATCATGAACGTCACGGTATCCTTGGCCAGCTGCTCGGCATCGTTGTCGATACGAGTGACCAGTTGCCGACGCATCTGCGGAAGGTGCGCACTCGCCAGACCGCTGACCTGTTCGGCCATGGCCTTGGGAGAAGTGGCTTCCTGGAGCATGGTGCCGATGATCGTGGTATAGGCAAGCATGGCAATGATAAACACGATATAGATGATCATCGTCAGCTTGACGCTGCGGTGCAGCTTGCGATTCTGCTCGACGATAAGGTTTTCGAGCGTGGATATCTTGCCGTCAGTGGTAGTATTGCTCATGGGGCACCTCCTTTACTGCATCACGGGCTGTGCGCCCATTTCGGGACGAAGTTCATGGATAATCACATCGATGATGGCGTCGAGAAAGAGCGAGGCGACCTCTTCCTGTGAAAGCTTATTGAGCTCTTCAGAGCCGGGGCCCTTGCCAATCTCCTTCACCGTATCATCAATACCTTTCAGGCTATCTTCGACATTCGCATAACGTTCCTCGATGGCATCGGTCAACCGCACGATGAAGTGGTTCTTGGCGGCCTCGTAGTGCTTCTCGAGATCCGCGTCTCCAACCTGTGGGTACTTCTTGGCCAGATCGGTCATCGCCTGCTCCAGACTTGCGGTCAAGGCAACTTTCATGCGTTCGGCGATATCTTCCTGGGTATAGGCCAGCATGTCGTCGCTGATCTTTCTAGCCTGCGCTTCGATTTCCGGCATGGAGGCTTCCAGATTCTCCATGAGGGCACGGCTGTAGTTCTTCAGGGCATTCTTCTGCAGGTCGATAAGCGCGGCTTCCGCCTCCGACGCCACCAGGTGGTGCAGGTTCGTGTCGTAAACAAAGGTCTTCATGAAGACTTCTGGGTTCTCCTCGATCGCGTCCACGTACGACGACTTGAGGTGCGAGGCGAGGCGCAATGCAAAGACGCTGAGGATCACCACAAGCGCGAGAATCCCCACCAGCGAGAAGACGCGTGTCTTGGTGCGCAGCGATTCATTCTCCCTGAGCACCGCCTCCAGCTTGTCGATGCGTGCCGCGGTTGCGGCATCCTCTTTTTCCGGGGTACCCCGTTCTACTGCCATCCCTTACCTCCATCTGTTGAATTGAATCCTGCTAACCATATACCTTATTAGCTTGGCCTAAGGTAGGGAGCCATCAACTGCTTGTCAACCGCAAGTTTGCGATTACCCTCATCGCGCTCAATGCAGCCAGCCTCCCAGCCCAATAAAGAACGCCCCCGGTGATTCGTGACCACCGGGGGCGTAACAAACTACTGACTCTGGACAGTCAGTCTTACTTCTTCTTCGCCTTCAGGGCGGACTGTGCCGCGGCCAGGCGCGCAATCGGCACCCGGTACGGTGAGCAGCTCACGTAGTTGAGCCCGACGCCGAAGAGGAACTCGACGGATTCGGGATCGCCGCCCTGTTCGCCGCAGATGCCGACCTTCAGCTTGGGCTTGGTGGCACGGCCTCTCTCGACGCAGGTCTTGATCAGCTCGCCAACACCAGGCTGGTCGATGGTCTGGAAGGGATCGTCCTTGAGAATGCCCTGATCCAGGTAATCCTGCAGGAAGCCGCCGATATCGTCGCGGCTGAACCCGTAGGTCATCTGGGTCAGGTCATTGGTTCCGAAGGAGAAGAACTCGGCTTCCTCGGCCATTTCGTTGGCCAGCAGCGCCGCACGTGGGATCTCGATCATCGTTCCGTAGGGAACCGGGAAGTCGATGCCAATTTCGGCAATGACCCGATCGTAGATCTTCTTGGTGACCTTCAACTCGTTGACGGAGCAGGTGACCGGCACCATGACTTCCGGCTTCGCATCGACACCTTCGGCGCGCAATTCCTTGGCGGCCTCGATGATGGCGCGGAACTGCATCTCGGAGACTTCCGGATAGGTGATGCCGAGGCGAACGCCGCGGTGGCCCATCATCGGGTTCGTCTCATGCAGCGCCTGGCCGCGCTTGACGACGTCGGCCACGGAGATGCCGAGTGCTTCGGCCAGTTCCTGCTGGTTCTGCGGATCCTGCGGCACGAACTCATGCAGCGGGGGATCGAGCAGACGGAAGGTGACGGGGTACGGCGCCATCGCCTTCATCGTCGCCTTGACGTCCTTCTTGACATGAGGGCCGAGTTCGTCAACCGCGACCTTGCGGGACTCCTTGGTGTCGCTCATGATCATCTTGCGAAGGGCGAAGAGGGCTGCGTCACTGCCTTCACCGTAGAACATGTGTTCAGTACGGAAGAGGCCGATGCCTTCAGCGCCGAAGTCACGTGCGAGCTGCGCGTCGGCAGGCGTATCCGCGTTGGTGCGGACGCCCATCGTGCGGTGCTTGTCCACCAGTTGCATGAAGCCCTTCAGGCGGGGATTCTCGGTGGCGTCGATCATGGCCATCGCGCCGGCATAGACCAGACCACGCGTACCATTGAGGGTGATGACATCACCTTCCTGGTAGGTCTTGCCGCCGACGATCATCGTCTTGTTCCGCGCATTGATCTTCAGTGCGCCGGCGCCGACGATGCAGCACTTGCCCCAGCCGCGACAGACGAGCGCAGCATGAGAGGTCATGCCGCCGCGTGCCGTCAGAATGCCTTCGGCTGCGCGCATGCCTTCCACGTCTTCCGGATTCGTCTCGTCACGCACCAGGATAACGGTTTCGCCCTTCTTGACCCAGGCGACAGCGTCGTCAGCGGTGAAGACGACCTTGCCGGCAGCGCCGCCAGGACCC
The DNA here is from genome assembly GCA_041690595.1 of Lentisphaeria bacterium. Lineage (GTDB taxonomy): Bacteria > Verrucomicrobiota > Lentisphaeria > JABSQK01 > JAWLHB01 > JAWLHB01. The sequence continues at coordinate 91,116 of JAWLHB010000022.1, read as the reverse complement.
GCGGGCAGTCCCTTGGCAATGGGCTCGATCTTGGCTTCCGCGGCGGGATCGACGAGGGGATGGAGCAGCTCGTCCATCTGCGCGGGCTTGAGGCGCATGACGGCGACGTCGTCGGTAATCATGCCTTCTTCGAGCATGTCCATGGCCATATTGAGGGCCGCGGTACCGGTACGCTTGCCACTGCGCGTCTGCAGCATGTAAAGGGTGCCTTCCTGGATGGTGAATTCCAGGTCCTGCATGTCCTTGTAGTGCGCCTCGAGGCGATTGCGAATGTCGTGGAGTTCCTTGTAGAGAACCGGATACTGCTCTTCCAGCGACATCAGGTGACGGTTCTGGTCGTTCTTGGTGGCGTTGTTGATGGGGCTCGGGGTACGGATACCCGCGACCACGTCTTCGCCTTGAGCATTGACCAGCCATTCGCCGTAGAACTTGTTCTCGCCGGTGGCGGGATTACGGGTGAACGCCACGCCGGTGGCGGAGCTGTCACCCATGTTGCCGAAGACCATCGACTGGACGTTGACGGCGGTTCCCCATTCGTCCGGAATGTTCTCGATGCGACGGTAAGAGATCGCCCGCTTGCCATTCCAGCTCTTGAAGACGGCGCCGATGGAGCCGTAAAGCTGTGCCATGGGATCGTCGGGGAATTCAACGCCGAGCACTTCCTTGACCTTGGCCTTGTACTTGTCGCACAGGGTCTTCAGATCGGCGGCCTTGAGATCGGTGTCGCTCTCGTAGCCATTCTTTTCCTTGCACGCGTCGAGCAGCTCTTCCAGCTGGTGGCGGATGCCGCCATGCGGGCCGGGCTCAACACCTTCCGCCTTCTCCATGACGACGTCGGCGTACATGGTGATCAGGCGGCGATACGCATCGTAAACGAAGCGCTCGTTGTTGGTCTTCTTGATGAGGCCGGGGATCGTGCTGCTGCACAGGCCGACATTGAGTACGGTCTCCATCATCCCGGGCATGGACATGCGAGCGCCGGAACGGCCAGACATGAGCAGGGGGTTTTCGGGATCGCCGTACTTCATGCCCATCACATCTTCGCATTCCTTGATCGCCTTGTCCACCGCGGCACGAAGCGCGGGTGTATAGGGATCCTCGCCCTTGGCGAGCAGCGCGTTGAAGACGGTGCAGTACTCGGTGGTGATCGTGAAACCAGCTGGTACGGGCAGGCCAAGTGTGGCCATTTCGGCAAGGTTTGCACCTTTACCGCCCAGCAAGTTCTTCATGTCGGCTTTCCCTTCGGCTTTTCCCCCGCCAAAGAAGTAGACGTACTTTTCTGCCATGGTGATGTGATCCCCAGTTGAAGTGATAGATGCGGCTTTCGGGGCCTGTACTATGGATTTCCCGCGAAAACGGAAATCGCACTATAGCTGATTTGCGCCATTTCTCAAACGCTTGCGGCAAAATCAAATGGCGGCGCGGCTGGTTGAAGTGCGCACAGCCTGTCGATTTGCATTGGAAAGCCGGCTTCGCCTATCCGTAAAAAGAAAGGGCTCTCTTCCTTCTTTCCACCATCATCATCACACCTTACCACGAGCCATAAGATGAAAGCCAGAGCACAATTCCTTGGCCACCCCGTCCACCAGATGCTCATCGTCCTGCCCCTCGGACTCTTGAGCGGCGTCATTATCTTCGATCTTCTTCACCTGCTTTTCCAGAATGCGCAATGGGTTGCGGTCGCCTACTGGTTGATCCCCGCCGGCATCATTACCGGGCTGTTGGCGGCGGTTTTCGGCTTGATCGACTGGACAAAGATCGACGCCGGAAGCCGGGCCAGGCGCGTCGGCATCTATCACGCCGTCGGCAACGTCATCGTGTTGATACTCTTCGCCCTCAGTTGGTGGCTGCGGGAGCCACCCCCCGTGGCACCGGATATGCCGGCTCTCATCCTGTCGTTCGCGGGAGGCGCCTTGTCGATGGTCAGCGGTTGGCTGGGCGGCGAACTCGTCAATCGCCTGGGGATCGGCGTTCATCCCGGAGCCAATATCGATGCACCCAGCTCGCTGAAAGGCTCGTGAAGCTCAGCGTTTCGCCGCGGCGGCGCCCGGCAGACCGTACTTGCCCACATAGTAGCCGAGTCCCGCGCCAACGGCAAGGGTCACGATCAGCAGCAGCGAACGGGAAATGGTGAACTCCCAGAAAAAGACCATCGTGGTGACTGGATCGCGGTTCTGAATGATCAGGATGACGATGAGAACGGCTGCCGCCACCCCGCTCCAAAGTCGAATTTTCTGCTTCTTGGTCATGGCCATGGAAACGGTCCTGTTGTGGTTGTTGTTGCTTCAGTGAAGGATGAGCGTCAGGGCGTGACGTGTTCGCGTACGAATTCGAGGAGTACCGAGGTGGGTATGGCAAACCCGACATTGTCCAACTGGGCCTTCAGGGTGATCATGCCGATCACCGTACCATCCTGGGCCAGCAGCGGTCCACCGCTGTTGCCCGGATTCACCGCCGCGGATGTCTGCAGATAGCGCTGCCCGCCGATATCGCGGTGCAGGTTGCTGATGATACCCTCCGTCAGCGTCTGCGTCAAGACCTGGGTCCCCATGCCGGGATTGCCGATGGCGATCACCCGATCTCCCGTACTGGGATCCGGGCCACCGCCCACGATCAACGGCTGTATCTTGCGATCGCCCGGATCGAGCCGCAGGAGGGCCATGTCGCGCTGAGGATCGCTGCCCACGACACGGGCTTTCACCGTATGCTGGTCCCCCCCTTCCGAGTCGCTGTACACAACCTCCACTTCCTCACGATCGCCAACAACGTGATTGTTGCTCAGCAGGAGTCCTCCGCGGCTGATGAAAAAGCCCGTGCCGACTCCCATATCCTGTTTGATGAGCACCACCGATGGCGATGTCCGCCGGAAAAGTTCTGTCATGACCAGGGGCGATTCGTCGCCTCGCGGCTGCAGCAGCTTCAACGTTTCAAGCTTCTCTCTCAACTCGTGCTGGCTGGGATAGAGATAGTAGGAGAGGAGCCACTGATGGCGCGCCAGGTTGGGAAGACCAGCGACTTCCGCGGCGTCACCAAGCTGCTTGTGCAGGAAGGCATTGCGCGGCTGGGCGCGCAGGGCGCCAAGCAAAGCGGTCAGGCGCGGCCCAGGCTCGTCCACCTTTTCATAGATAGCCGCCAGAAGCGCAAAGCCTTTGGCCTGAATCTCCGGATCCTTGGCCTCGATCACCCGTGCCGCCAACTGGGAAGCCGCTTCATGACGCTCGGCGCGCAGGAGAACTGTGGCACCCAGCAGCAGAAGCCGGGGATCGTCACGATGCTCGGAAGCAACCTGCTCGCACAGATGCAACCATGAGTCTGGATAGCGTTCCGCCAGGCTGCCGAACGAACGCAGCATCTCGAGAGTCTCCTGCCATTCCGTCTCCGCCTCGTCCTGCTCCGGGGTCACTGCCGTCACCCTGTCAGCCACGGGCGGTAATTCGAGTTCTTCCAGGTTTGGTATGTCGGTGCGATCTTCGAGCGTTGTGGGAGGCAACAGGTGCAGGTCGTCCGACACCGGCAGCAAAGGCTGTTCATGCTTGCGCGAGAGAAGCGCGGCCAGGTGATTGCCGACCTTGGTGAACGCGTATTGCTCGGCGGCATACCGCAGCAGACGATCGGCCAACTCCGGATCACCCTCCTGGCGAATGCTTTCAGCACGTTGCCCCATCTGCTCGGGAGGAAGTACCGCCAATTCGGTGGGAATATCATCCAGAGGATCGGCTTCATCCCTGCCCGAGGAGGGCAGCCGGTGCAGGTAGACGCCACCGGGCTTGCCATTATACGCAATCAGAAGCTCATCTCCGTCCGGTGAAACCAGCAACTGCCGGACGCTGCTCCGACCGATTTCTTCCGGCAGCACGATGGAGCCTTGAGCCGTAAAGGTGTAGGCATGGAAGCGGCGAACCAGATTGCCGTTATAGGTATAGATCTCAGGACGCACCGGATTGTAGACCAGCAGCGAGGTGTTCTGGCCGGTCGGATAGAGATCACGCAGACTGCGGATGTTGTTGGCCCAATAGACCGGCACATGCGGCGCACTGGCCGTGGGATCCATCATATCCATATACCCGCCACGCGCCAGCCACGCAACCAGACGGCCGCGCGGATCGCAGACAATCCCCGCACCGGCAATACCTGGAGCCGCGCGACTGTCAAGCAGATCCAGCTTCGCGTCGTCGATCCGGTAGCAAAGCAGGTGATCGATATAGCCGTTTGCCGGCATGATCATGAGGCTCCCCGGATCCAACCGCATCGACATTGTCATTGGCAGGCTGAAGCCCGTGTACAGGTACCTGCCCAGCGGATCCACCGCCAGAAACATGCCGATCGCCCGAGTCGGCTGCGCCTCCATCGCCTCCTCATCGAGCGCAAACACCTTGCAGGCATCCAGCTTCACCTCGTCCTTGGCGTTCTCATTCACCGTGAACCAGGAGCGCGGGCTGCGTGTATCGGCCGCCAGCTCCAGTATCGTGCCCTTCGGCAGGACAACGTCACCGACTACCGATCCATCCTCCGTCGAGATCTTCAGCAGCCGCTTCCCCTCCTCATCCACGGCAAGCAGATACTCCGCCCGCGCTACCAGCTTCATCGTCCTGACTGCCACCGGAATCGTGCGCACGATCCGGCGGTCGCGGGATGCATAAAGTGCGATCACCTTTGCCTCTGGAATGGCAATCCACAGATGCTGGCGATCGGCAGCCACCGCCATCGGTCCGGCAGCGTCACCCACGCGGAGGATGCCGTCGAGCCCGATGTCGCCGATATCCGCCGTCTCGATGGCGACCTGGTACTTCTGGTTCGCCAGTTCATGGATTTGTTGCGCGGAGAGCCGCGGCGCCGTTCCTTCGTCAAAGCGCTGGGCATTGGCCTTCAAGAGCGCCAGGTAGAGCCTCCAGTCATGCCGGTCCCGGTACTGCTCGGCAAGGGCGACATAATCCTCCTGCGTGGCCAGGCGCGCCGGCCGTTCTCCCCGCAGCACAAGGGCCGCCAGGCGATCCGCCTCCCGGTCACTATCGGTCAGTTCCTCCGCAAGCCCCCGCGCGCGTGCCGTCCCCTCCTTCAGCAGCGCCACCAACGCATCGGCGGAAAGCGCCAGCTGCACCGGCTCGGCGCTCAACTGCTGCACCACCACGTCGCCGATCTCCACCTGGGTCACATAGACGCTGAAGCCGATCTGGTTGGGCCCCCGATCGTCTCGCGACTTCTCCCGCGGCGTCAGCGACATCATCACCGGCTCGCCATTCAAGCGGAAGACACCCACCGGCTCATGGTACTCGATCTCCCAGTCATAGTCCACGCCCACCTTGAGCGCTTGTCCCGGAAAGGTCTCATCGACATCCCGGTAACTGCTTGTCGTATGCGAGACGACAAAGGGAAAGGCCGCCTTCTCCCCGTCATCACGCTGCGCATCCTCCACATCGAGCCCAAAGAGAAGGTATCGGTTGACGCGAAACCAAACACGCCCCCGTCGAGTCGCCTTCATCGTGCCACTTGCCCGAAAATGATCACCGGCGATGCCCCGCACCGAAAACTGGGAATACGGCGCGCCACGCACCGTCAACACCCCATCCTTCACCGCATGCACCGAACCCTTGTACGGCTCTTCGACGTGGTGCGACAGCGAGATAAACTCCTCCGGCGGCAACTCCAGCATCCGCACCGGCGATCCTTCCGCCGCGTACTCCCGCGAGCCGCGAAAGCGCGGCAGCGCATCCTTGCCAACCGCGGAAAGCGCCTTTACCCGCAGATTCCGGAATGCCCCTTCGGCACGGTAACCGCCAATGCCGACATGACCGCTGGGGGCGACCCGTCGCGTCTCTCCCATGATCCCGCTGGTGATATTCGAGGCGATAGCCAGCTCGCCATCCACCCGCACCTCCAGATCCTCCCCTTCGAGCTTCACCGCAATGCGCTGCCAGCGGCCAGCCTCGATCCAGGTGGAGTTGCTGATCGCGTCCACCACCCGCAGGTTGTCGTAGCCAAACTTCGCCGCGACCTTGCCGGCATGCTCGTCCGCATCAGCCGCGTAAAACTTGACCACCACACCGGAACGCAACAGGATGAAGGCAAACTCTCCATCCTCGATACGCAACTCCCCCTCCACTGCCACATCATCGAGCACAAAATCTGTTCGCACCAGCGGTTCCGCCATCAGCCCAAAGCTGGCCATCTCCTCCCCCAGCGACCATCCGGCGAAGGCGGGCATGCGGGCCTTCTCGTTCCATCCCGCCGGTGCTCCCCACAGATGCGGATTCGCATCCACCAGCTCCACGGATCCATACTGCGCCGGCAGCAGACTCTCCGGAACCCCCTCGGGCCAGATTGGCGCCAGTACCGGTTCAGCGGCGACCTTCTCCTGAAGCTGCTCCGCCAGTGACGGCTCGTCATGCTGCCGCAACGACGCCGCGACCCTCTCCGCCAGCGTCTCCAGTTGCACAAGCCAGGCAGCCGCGAACAATCTCGGCGCCATCTCCCGCGCCTCCTCGACCAGCGCCTTTGCAGCGTCAGGCAATGTGGCGCCGGCCTGATCGGCCACCTGAATCGCCAACTCCAGCTCCCCCCGTGCCAGCAACACCTCGCGCAGCGCCCCGGTCACCGCCGCGGTTTCAGCAATCTGACGATCCTCTGCGCCAGCCTCCGCCCCACCCTCCGTCTCTTCAGGCAGCAGCAGGACCTCATCCCCCATCTGTACGCTCCCCTCCAGCACCCGGCAGATCCCGCTCGCGGTACGCACTTCAAGCTTGCCCACGACCTCCCCGCCGCGCAGAACCGCCAGCTTCTGTCCGGGCGCCAGTTCCACATCTGGAACGCGAACAGCCACCACCTTATCCGTCACGACATCGTCGATGGTACCTTTCACCTGCGATTCAGCGATCGCCGGAAAGCCCAGCAGCACGCTACCCGCCACCAGCAGCACCGCGATCAGCTTATGCATCATACCTTCTCCTCGAGATCAGGCGCATTCATACTCTCTCCGCGACGTGCTCCCGGTCGCGCACCATCCATACTATACTCCCCCCCTTACCAGCCGCAACGCTCCCCCACCCAAAGCCTCGATCCATCTGCGATTGCCAGGGAGGCTGTCGAGGTGATCGAATGAATCGACTTGATCGAGCAAATCGAATGTGTGGCAAGCCCTATGGGCTGCCTGATGATTGCGTCTCCGCGTCTCCGCTCCCCCTGAATCAGGCCGTTTCGTGGGCAAAGCTTCTCCAGAGTCGCGGCTGGCTGAAGCACCCTGTCCCTCAGCTTTGCGGTTGGCGTCTGGGGGGCGAAGGGGATCCAGCTTCCGGAGGGTATTCGGGAAGCTGGATCCGAGGGCGTAGTCGTGGGGGCTCAGTTATCGTTGGGTTGGAGGCCACCGGAGCAGCGCTTCGGGAGGAGCCAGCGCTCGCGCTTGATGAACTCGCCATTCTCGAAGGTGGCGCAAGCCTTCTTCTTCTCGAGATGGTTGAAGCAGCTGCGCATGCAGCCGCGTGAGCCTTCGATGCCATAGCTGCCGGCGCCGGCGCCGCCTCCCCAGTTGGCGATCTGCCAATGGCCATCGACCAGATGGCCTGAAGGATCTTCCTCGGTGCGCCGCCAATTGCCGAGGGATCGCGGCCAGCAGAGCTTGTAGGCGGCATCCTCGGTGACATTCTGGGTGGTGACATCGAATTCCCAGCCGGGCAGGCTCTTGTGCAGGAAGGGGGAAACCTGAGGATCACCGCCATGATAGCCCAGAGTGCAGCGCCCCATGTGGACGTCGCCCCATTCGTAGGTCTTGTCGTCGATCTGGATCTTGACCGTCTTTCCTTCCTTGAAGGTGGGGATGGCCCCGGCCTGACACCCCTTGACGCACTGGCCGCAGCGATCGCAGAGGGAGCCGGGTTCTACCAGCGGATCGGGCTCGAGTTCCAGATCCGTAAAGATGGCCGCCAGGCGCACACGGGGGCCGAATTCCTTGGTCAGGAAGACTTTGGCCCAGCCGCATTCTCCCAGGCCGCAGGCGATGCCCGCGATACGAATGGCAAGGTGCACGTTGGGTGCCACGGCTCCCGGTCGCAAGGGCTCATCGGGTGGCTGCGTCTCCGGCACACCGGGATAATAGGGTACGGCTTCCCAACCTGCATCTTCGAGGAAGCAGGAGGTTTCGTACACCGCTGTCGGTATGAAGAAGCTGTTGAGCAGGCCGTGGTAGCCAAAGTAGGTATAGGTGGGCCAGTAGGTTCCTTCTTCGATGCCGCGCCAGTTGCCGCGCAGGATGCGCTTGGCCACCGTGATCACCGTCTTGCATTCCGGAAAGATACTGGCCGGATGCATGCGCTTGGGCGCTCCCGCAAAGCGCTCGATGTTGGCAAAACCGACGAGGTCCAGCCCCTGCGCCTGCGCGAAGGCGCGAATCTCCTCTTTGCTTATGCTGCGTGCCTTCATGCTTGCGTCTCCTGCAGGCTGCTCTGTCCTTGCGCATTGACCTGCCAGGCCGGCCGGTTGCGGAAGGGATTCTCGAGGCTGTTGCTGATGGCGCCAACCCGATCCAAGTGATCCACGCAGCTGCGCATGCAGAGTGCTCCCAACCGATCCGGGTCGCCCGACGGATGATGCGGATTCGGCCGAGCCCCGTTCTGGCAGCTTCGGCACTTGCTGTAGTCGATCTCACCCACCGTAAAGGTGAGGCTGTCGATGGTCACCGTTTTCTTCCGCTCCAGACTGATGGCATCCAGCGGACAGCTGGTGACGCAGGCCATGCACTGGTCACAGACGAGGGCGGTTGGCAGCGGCGTCGGTGTCAAGGGGGCATCGGTGAGGATCAGCTGAAAGCGCTGCCGTGGCCCGTACTCACTGGTGAGGACTTCGCCGGCAAAGCCGATTTCGCCCAGTCCTGCGCGCACGGCCGCCTGGCGCATGTCGATCATGACGTTGGGGGCGGGCGCCTCGGGTCTGACGGCGACGCCCGAGGGGGGCACCTGAGGCGGGAGATCCTGGACGGGGCATGCTTCCCAGCGGTTGTCCTCGAGCCACGTTGCCAGGGCGATCGTGGTGATTGCCAGCATGCGATCGGCGAGCCAGGAGAGCCCGTACTGTCCATAGAGCTCGAACTGGGTTCCTTCCTCGATCCCGCGCAGGGTGCCGCGGGTGATGCGCTTGCCCAGCACAATGACGCTGCGGCATTCGGGGAAGATGCTGCGGGGATGATGCTCGGCAGGTACGTCGGCGAAGCGCTCGATGGGGGCAATGCCCACCAGATCCGCGCGTTTCTCCTTTGCAAAGGCCAGGAAGGCTTGGGTGAGCTGATCCATCACTAACTCCTTTGGTATGCTTCTTGGATTCGTTCGGCTGCGCGTTGCAGCCGCACCAGTAATTTGTCGCGGCGACCAGGCTGGTCGCGCACGCTCGGATAGTAGAGGCCCAAGGCGGCGCGCAGGCCGCCAGTCGGGAGCGGCACCGCTGTTGCCAAGGCCATGATATGGCTCCCCTTGCGGTCGTAGACACAGCTTCCCGCACGCGTGCAGGCGTCAAGCTGCTCTGCCAGTGCCGCGGGATCCGCTGCCTCGGGCCAGACCTCCGCCGTCGGCAGCCCCAGCTGCTGTATCAGTTCTCCCCGCTCAGCCGGCGTGATGAGGCCGAGGAGGAGGCGGCCGGTCGCCGTCGTGTAAAAAGAGGTATCGGCGCTGAGAGTTGCCCCCACCTTCAGCGCATGATCGCTTTCGGCTGTCACCAGTGTCCGCCGCAGACCATTGTCCCAGCAGGCCAGCAGGACGGTCTCGCGCACCTCTTCCTGAAGCGCCTCCACCACCGGCACGGCTGCCGCCCGCAACTTCTCCAGCTTGAACTCGCGGGTCCCCAACGCCTGGGCCCGCGCGCCCAGATAGTATCGGCGTGTCCCCAGATCCTGCCGGACGTAGCCCAGATCGACCATCGACGAAAGGAAGTTCCGCGTGGTCGACGCTTTGAGGCCGGCCCGCTCCGCCAGTTCCGTCAGTCCCAGGCCGACGGTTCCCGCTGCGTCAAGGAGTTCCAGCAGGCAGAAGGCCCGTTCCAGCGATTGTATCATGATTCACCATCGTTGAAGTCGTTCATCATAGATAAAAGATTCCCTATCATTTCGGGATGTCAATCTTCCCTTGAAGAAAATCTTCGAGGCTGCGGCGGCGGAAAGGAGGGAGTCGGAACACCAGTTCATCATTGTGGAACTATTTCCATATTGATGTCTTTCGCGACTTGATCTATAGTTTTTGCACTATCTGCATTCTACGCTTCACGACCTGCGACCAGGGAGGCCCCCATGACCAGCTTTACGCTCAAAGAATCGACTGCTGCCGCCGCTTATTACCACAAGCACGGATATGCCCTCTTCAAGAGCGTCTTCACGCCGGAGGAGGCGGCTGCCGCCAAGGCAGCCACCGATAGGGTCAAGCAACGCGGCTACGAGGTCGGCAAGCCCTTCCGTCAGGGGAACATGGCCTACTGGCTGGCGGACGATCCGAATATTGGCCCCAATGTCATCGGCATGCAGTGGCCAAGCTATCAGGAGGCAGAGCTGGAACGGATGCGCCGGGATCCCCGCATGCTTTCGATCCTGAAGCCGCTGATAGGTAACAACGTGCGGCAGATCATCAACCAGCTTCACTGGAAGACGCCGGGCTCCACCTTCTCGGTCAACTACCACCGGGACCGGCAGAACCGGAACCCGCCGGAGGCGTTCCGCAACCTCGCCACCAGCTACATCCAGACCGGCATCAGCATCGACCCCATGACCGCGGAGAACGGGGCACTCCTGGTGGTTCCGGGCAGCCACATCGACCCGAAACCCTTCGCGCCGCCCAAAGGTGGCCACTTCGGCTCAGGACAGGTGAGCAGTGAGCTGTTGGCTTCGGCCGGCTACTCCGATGCCGATCTCCTGCCGCTCTACGCTGAACCCGGCGACGTGGCGCTCTGGCATGTGGATGTCATCCATGGATCCGGCCCCAACCAAAGCACTGTGATGGATCGCTGCCTCTACATCAATGGCTACGTGGATGCGCGCAATTGTATGCGTGGGCACTGGGCCTTCATCCAGGGACAGGGGATCCCGTTGCCGCCCATCGACGTGCCGGTGCTGGTGCAGTATGACGAGATCTTCGACCATCTGGAGATGCAGATCAGCGAAGGCCCCGTCAAAGCGCGCGACTGATCAGAGAGCCTTCAGCTCGTAGGTCAGCGAGACCGCCTTGCCTTCCGGCAGTGTCGACGGCAGAACCACATGCACCGCCCGCACATGGACGGCTGGGCCGGCCTGCTTCGACTTCGTTGTTTCGCCGATCAGCGCAAGGCTTACAGGCGCCGGGAAGGTAATGTCGACGCCATGTTCGCCGCGGCGCAGCTGGATGGTGCGCACATTCTCCACGCGCTCGGCTGCCGGCGTCAGTGGACGGCCATCGCCGTCGGCAAAGAGCATGGTCGTGTCTTCGGCGATCCGTACGGGGAGGGTTTCATAGAGCGACTCCAGCTCCAGCGTCGTATCGCTCATCAGGTCGAGCCGGGTGGTCAGGCGGTCGTCGAGAAAGGTGTAGTGGCGGGTGAAAGCGAGGGTACCGTCGAACAGGACTCCCTGTCGCTTCATCTGGTTGGGCACGGTGCCGCGAATGGTCAGGCCTTCGCCATCGTCATTCAGCCTGCCCTCGGGTTTGGAGCAACGGGCGGAGGTGAGGATCTTGCCGTCGCGGGTAAGGCCGATCACATGATTGTTCATCCAGTCCTGCCATCCGGGGATCGCGTAGGTGCCCCAATCCAGAGTCACCGAGATGCGCTCGTAGTTTTCGTACTGGTTCATCCTCCCCAGCAGCATGCTTCCCGCGCCTTGCACCCAAAAGGCGGAGAGACCGCCCCCCGCGAAGCCATTGAACATGCCGCCGCGATCCGACAGCATGTTGCGATAGTTGGTCCGTCCCGCATCCGAACCGCTGACGGGCCCCGCATAGAAGAGGGCCGCATAGCCGGGGCGCTTGACCGCAAAGAAGTGGTCGTTGAAGCTGCGCGCGTAGCGTTCTTCGCTCTCCGCCGGGAGTGGCGGGGCCTGCGCCATCGCTTCCCGCAGGTCCGGAATGGATTGATGGTACATGGCGTATGGCAGGGCCAGCACCGCCTGCCAGTCATGAAGCCGCACCTTGCCCCACATGTGCGGCAACACGGTTCGCTTGGACGGAGTCGCGGACGCCTTGACGATGCGCGGGATCAGCGCTTCCGGCGGCAGCATCCGCCACGACTTCTTCAGGGCGGGCAGCGCTTCCGGCACGTCCAGCGCAAAGATCACTTCCCGCCCGCTGTACTGGTCGTTGGGGAAGGATGAGGCGCAGCGGTCGTTGAAGTGGCTCGGCGCGAGGGAGTGACCATCCGGCTCCGGTAGTGACATGTGGTTGCGCAGAGAATAGGCTTGTTTCAGCAGACCGCGAAGTCGGTCTGAGCGATTGATTGCATAGAGCTCGGCCACCCGATGCAGGGCGATGCCGTTGTAGGACGCATCCGGAGCGCCCCCGTCCAGGTAGATTCCCGCCGGATCCCAGGTCGAGCCGAAGACCACCTTCTGCTCCCAGTCGTTGTACCAGGTCAGATAATCCGGATCCTCTGTCGCCAGCCAGGCGTAGAAGAGGGCGACCGGCAGACTGATGCGCATGTTTGCGGGTCCTGTCGGCGGCCGCTTGACGGTTTCGCCGAACATGAATTTGAGGCCCGTGCGCCAGGCCACGCGCGCTTCCTCCGGCAGGATATCCTGCACCTGCAGCAGTGTCAGCGCATTGAAGGTCAAGGTGAAGCCCATGATTCCCTGGTGCAGACCATAGCGCTGGCCCTCCCGGCTGCTCGCCGGATCGTGGTAGTGATAATGATTCTCGGCCTGCATCATCAGGTCGACGATCGAGATCACCGCGGCACGACGGGCCATTGCGGCATTGCCGCGATACGTGTTCCAGGAACGCTCGTTCGTATAAGCCCAGCCCACCCAGTTTGCCGCGTTGGGCTGACTCGGGATAACGATCTGGCCGCTGGTCAGGCCATGGTGCGCATCCTTCAGCGCGGCCTGCTCCAGCGGCAGCTCCGCCTGCCAGATCCCAGACCAGGTGAAGGCTTCGGCGGGAATGGCGGCGATGCCCGCGATCATGCTCACATGCATGTCTCCGTATCCCTGACTTGCCGCGAAGAGGTCGTCGACACTCTTCAGCGCTTCCGGATCGATGGGCAGCACTTCCGTCATCAGGTCATCAGTCGACAGGCTCTTCAGCCAGGCGCTCAGTTCATGCTGCCACGGATGGAGCCATTGCGGTTCCGCGGCACTCGTCGAGAGCATTATCGTCATCATCACGGCCAGGGCAAACAATCTCGCTCTCATGTCTCACATCCATGGTTGAAATAGGATTCTTCGGGGCGAATGTCGTCTGCATGCAGCTCGGGTATGCGCAGGTAGGCGCCGTCGAGAAGAAAGCCTTCGCGTGGGGGGCCGCCGTTCTCCTGTCGCACCCAGAAAAAGGTTGCATCGGTTTCCACCTCCCGGTCCAACTCGACGGCTTGCACCAGTTGCGGCGACCAGCCCAGATAGTCGCGTCGGCCATCGCCGAAGTCGAGCACCAGATATTGCGAGATGCCTCCGGATGATGCCGCCTGTCGCACGACGCGCACCTGGGGTACCTCGCTACCTGCAAAGGGCATGGCCAGGACCGCCGAGATTCCTCCCGCGGGGCGTCCGGCAGGGTAGCGGTAGACCACCTGCGGCGCCGGCACCTGCTTCGCTCCGCGAAATGACGAGCCAACCCAACCGGCAGGCGGGGAAAGCTGCCCCTGCTCGCAGCTCATCACGCACTCGTCAGGCGCCAGGACCATGCGCAGCAACAGATTGGTCTCCGCGTTCGTGGTGTGCACGGAGAGCTGGTCGGCATCCGTCCGCACGCCGTCCATGGGGCCAAGCTGCCAAACGTTGTGCACGTCCGACCCCAGTTGCGCCACGAGCAGATCGAGCACCAGCAGGTAGTCGTCTCTGAGCCACCAGATGATGCGGTCATGAATACCATGCGTACCTTTGCCGCAACCTTCGCGAAAGCCCCAGGTCAGCGGGCCATCCCAGTAGCCGCCATCGTACCTGCCATGCACCAGGGCAAAGCGGTCATGTTGCTCCTCGCGCAACAAGTGGGCGCGACTGGGGCCCTGGTTCATGCCGTCGAGGGAGATCGTCGTGTGGGCGCGGGTCCATTTGCCGTATGCCGCCAGAGGATTACGCATCTCGTAATCCAGGATGCCGGGGTCCGCCAGCAGCTCCCGGCCGCCGTGGTGGAAATTGATCGCCAGGCGACTGGCATGCGCATGCGAACCGCCCCAGCCGGAGATATCCATGCCAATGCTCGCGCTGTCGTTGCTCCAGCCCGTGCGCAGAAAGAGCTGCCCGGCTCTTGGAAAGACGGCGTCGCGCGGGGGCATCCAGTCCGCACCGCGGCTTGGGTCGAGACGTTGTATCAACCGCCTGCTCAACTCCAGTTGGCGTTGCTCGCCGGAAGAATCGTCGGGGCGCCAGCAATCGTTGACGGGGAAGCGCAGCCCGTGCGTCATGTAACAGAGCGCCCGCTCCACCTGGGCGATGCCGATGCCCAGATCCAGCTCGGGCAGGCATTGCTGCAGCCAGGCATAGTCGGCCAGCACCCGCGTCATCCATCCTCCATAGGAAGGGGACAACTCCACGTGCGCGCCATCCGCCAGAAACTGGGTACGCAAGGCGTTCCGCAAGCCGCGCCTTGCCTCATCCTGGTGCGCCGCAATCTCGTGCAGAGCCGGCAGGCGCAAGGCGGTGAAGAGGAGGGCGTCGAATTCGCTGACACGCATGTTGCCGAGGGGCGTCAGGTGCGTTCGCAGCCAGGTCAACTGCTCCGTCACACTCGCCAGCAGCCGCTGCACGAAATCGTCATCATAGGCAACGCTTCCCGCGAAGAGCGGCAAGGTGCCGCACCAGCCGACATGATGACTGGTGCCAACCCGGATGCTCAGGCAGAGCGGCGAGCAATAGAAGGGCTCTCCATCGCTGGCGGCCGTTGCGGCGGCAAAACGCATCCAGTCTTCGATGTAGGCGCGGGCCGCGGCCGCGAAGCGCTCCTCGCCGGTCTCCCGGTACGCAATCGCCAGCGGCGTCAGGAAGCCGAAGCGATTGAGCTGCGCTCGCCACTCCTGATGCTGCCGGTGACCGGCGTGCCAGTCGATGTTTTCCAGCCCGATGGCGATGGGCTCCGTGTCGTAGAAGTAGATGCTGCCGGTCGCGATGACTTCTGCCTGCCGCAGCCACTCCGCGGTGGGCCTCAGGGCCTCCTGGTAGTGGCAGCCCGCGAAGGCACGCTCCCGTTGCACCACGTCATCCTGGATTGCTGCCATTAGCGATCCACGATGGGGAAGAGTTCGCCGCTTGCCCAGTACGTCTGCCCGTGGTACAGGCTGCGCCAGATCACCCGGCCGTCCCACAGCAGAGCGTTCTGCCCTGCCGCGATTCCACCTTGCTGATGTGACACTTTCCCGCGCTCGTACCAGATATCCGTCGGATGGTGCGTGGTGTCCACAAGCACCGCCGCGCCTTGAAGATCATCGTTGTCGCGACTGGCAATGGCGTTCAAGCCGGAGTCGACGCCATGACCGTACCGCTTCTGCGCCGGGTTGTAGACGAGCCATCCGGCTCCCGGATAGTTTACCGAGGTGTTTGTCTGGCCGACGCTGAAGGTGAGGTTGTAGCCCGTATTGGCGCCAAAAGCCGCCTTGGACTGAGTTGGACACCAGAGGGTTGGGTGACTCTTGCTGCCCAAGTACAGCTCCGCCACTTCGTCCCAATTCCAGGAATAGGTCCACATCGTATCGCGGTTGTTAGGCATCCAGTAGTTGCCGGGGCCGTGCTGCCAGCCGGACATGCAGTTGGGACCGAAATCGTCCATGTACATCGCCAGTGCCAGGCCGTACTGCTTCATGTTGTTCATGCACTTCGCTTTCCGGGCCGTGAAGCGCGCCTGACTCAAGGCAGGCAGTAGCATCGACGCCAGAACGGATATGATGGCGACGACGACCAGCAGTTCGATCAGGGTAAAGGGACGAAGCTTTCGGGTGGAACACAGCATCGGGCTGTTCTCCTGTTCATTTAGAAGTGGATCCAGCAACTCAACTCCGGCAACGCATCTGTTTCACCTACTATACGAGTGTTTCTGACAAGTGCAAAAACAATATGGTATAATTAGGCCGAGGATTCTCCACGAAAGGATGCATCACGCTCGGATTCAGGCACCCCAAAGTGTTACGATACAGTATTAAAACAGATTTCATTCGCGCTGAGTCGGACGAGTCGGACGAGTCGGACGGTTTCGGTGGAGGCGTTACGGAGCAGTCGCTTGCGCAGTCAGGTTTTGCGCGTATCGTTCACCAACTCATATCTGGAGATCAAGAATGTCATGTCAGTCTCGATACCTTGTCTATCTGCTGTTGCTGTTCGCCGGGAGCGTTGCCATGCCCGCGGCTGAACCCACGGAGTTTGCTCCTCCACCTGCTGTCGGCGTACACCCGCGTGTGCTCATCAGTCCATCCGAGCTGCCGGTGTTGCGACAACGTCTGGAGACAACGGCCTGCGGGCGGCGGGCGATCGCCTGCATTCGCCAGTGGCAGGACTACGCGGTGCATCGCCAGGAAGCACCCCTTGGGAAGGTTTACGCGGGATTTGTCGAAGGACGTCCGGAAGCTTACACGGAGGCGGAGAATGACTGGTGGCGCAACCAGATTCCGCTCGCGCTCTGCTTTGAGGCGTTTGATGCATTGATTACAGATGATGCGCCTCGTGGCGAGCGTTGTGGGCGAGCGCTGACGGCCTACGCCACGCTGAGCGGGGGCGTCCATACGCCGCACGGCCACAAATCCATCAACCCCGACTATCTGCTCGGTCTGGCTTACGACTTTGCGTACAACTATATGTCCGAATCCGACCGCAATACGGTTCGGCAGGTGATTGCCACGGCCACCGTCGGCAAGGAGTCCCATGGCATGGGGACCGACTTCAAGCCGGAAGATCGCAACTACAACTGGATGCCGCACGGTACGGCGCTGCTCCTTCTGGCTCTCTCGATCGAAGGGGAAGAAGGTTACGACGCGACCATCCTGCCGAAGAGCTTCGAGCTGATGAGGGATTTCCTCACCTATGGTATCTACGAGAGCGGCGCGCCCACGGAAGGGATGCACTATTACAACTTCGGCATGGACCATGGCTCCATCGCGCTGGTCGCCATGGCAAAACGGCAGATGGATCTCTTTTCCCACCCTCATTATGCACGGACCAGCCTGTGGGCGGTGCACTCCATGGAGCCGTTCGGCTACGCCTTCTCCCAGCATGGCGATACGCCCCAGGATACGGGTGGCCTGCTCGGCAACTATGTCATGCAGAAGTGGGTTTTCCCGGAAGAGCCGGTCATCGACTTTGTCTGGCGGAATCGTGTGCGTGACGATTATTCCGGCATCAACTATCGCGGCGACTTTCTGACTGCCGCGCTCTTTCCCTCGGACTGGCAGGAGAGTAGCGGGCCGCTGGCTCCCGCCGATATCAGCCAGTGGGGCGTCGATGTTCATCGTCAGCGGGGTGCTTGGGAAGCCTCTGGAGTCGCGCTCGACCTGCCGCTCACCTTTCTCTGCCCTGATCGCGGCTTTCTCATCACCCGCACGGATTGGACGCAGGAGGCGATGGCCTTGCACATCGAATCGCGCGACGATCTTGTCGGTCCCGGCCATCAGCATGCCAGCCGTGGCAACTTCACCCTTTCCGCGCTTGGGCGCAAGTGGGCGATCGAACACGGCTATGGCATTTCGGAAGCCAAGCATCACAGCCAGGTGCTCATCGACGGGCAGGGGCAAGGCTTCTTCTGCCCCCAAGGGAGCCTGATCGGCCATCTGGATCTGCCGGAGCTTACTGCTGCCGCCATGGATATTGCCTATGCCTACAACTATCGCTGGACCTTCGCCTGGCGCGCCGGAAACCAGGAGAACAAGGGCTTCGCCTGGGAGCCGGAGCCACGTCGGCCCGGCGAGAAGGGCACCATCCGTGCGCCGTACAATCCGGTGAGTTACGCCTACCGTTCCGCTGCCATGGTGCGCGGCGCGCATCCATACGTGCTGATCGTGGATGATGTCCGCAAAGATCAGGCAGAGCATCTGTATGAGTGGATCATGCAGGTACCCGATGATCTGCGCCTGCTCCAGATCGACGGCAATCCCGCCAGCCGCATCATCCTCGGCAGCTCCGCGGCAGACGATCAGCCGCGCCTGCTCGTGCAGATCCTCGAGGCCAACCATACAGAGGAGATGAAACGCGAAGACGCCGTCGTGCGCGTCCGCCTCGAACAGTACGAGTTGATGCGCTCGCGCAACAGCATGGGCGGGGACGCGCTGCGCAAAGGAATCGGCCAGCGTCTCGTCATCAGCGTGATTTCAGACGAGCCCCGCTTCAAGATCGTGCTTTATCCGCATCGCGCGAGCGACGAACTTCCCGCCGTCACGCTATCCAGGGATGCCGCGACCCTGACATGGGCGGATAGCCCGCCGCAGCAGTGGCAGTTCACGCCCGGGGAAGACGGACGCACCAGTACGCGCCATATCATCGAGGGTACCGCGCCGGTGCCTCTTCCGTAAGCCTATTGCGCGACCCGATCTGCATGGTAGGCGCCGCGTTGGCCTATGGGTTGCGGGTCGCCCACCGTGGTATCCATTGCCGTCTGGTGCTCCATCTCGGAATTGATCTCCGCCCCAAGAAGAATGAAGAAGGCGGTCAGGAAGAACCAGAGCATGAGGATGATTACCGCGGCAAAGCTTCCATAGGTCGAATCGAAGTTACCGAAGCTGCCGACGAACCAGGAGAAGAGTGCCGAGGCCGCGATCCAGAGTACGGTTGCCAGCCCGGCTCCCCAGCTGGACCACCGGAAGCGGGGACTGTTCCGGTTTGGAGCGTACTTGTAGATCGTGGACAGTGCCACCATGATGATAATGGCCAAGATCAGCCACCGCCCCCAGGAGATGATGGTCACCACTACCTCCGGCAAGCCCAGGCTGTTCACGATGGCCGGGAATGCCAACACCAGGCCGAGGGCAAGTATCCCCGTAATGATCGCGCCAAGGGTGAAAAGCAGAACCAGGCTTGTCTGTGCGAAGAAGCCGCGATCGTCCGTCTCGTCATACGCGATATTCACTCCTTCGAAGACTGCTCCCATCCCCTTCTTTGTACTCCAGAGGCTCACGGCCAGGCTGATGGTCAAGCTCCAGCCAAGCGCGGTGTCGGTCTTCTCGGCGGTACCCCCGAGAATGTCGGAAAGCATCTGGTGTGTCTGCTGGGGAAGCAGCGCGGTCAGTTCGCCCATTTGCTCCTGCACCTGCGCCGGGTCCACCACCAGTCCGTAAATCGACAGGAAAGCGGCAATTCCTGGGAAGAGCGCGAGAAAGAAGTAGAAGGCGACGCCGGCGGCGATGATGGGTATATGATCCTCACCAAGCTGTTGCTTGACGCGGAGGCCGATTTCCTTCCACCCGCGGATGGGGATGTCAATAGGTCTGTCGGTCGTATGACCGCGATCGGAGGATGGTTGCTTGTCCGACATGATCGTGGATCTCTTCATGCATGTTTCTGGAGCGGGTGAACAATCGAAATAGTAAGCAGCAGGGCGGGTGCCAATCCGATTTTGTACCAAATCGTTCCCGCATCTCCTCCCTTTTCAGTAAGGCACGGCAAACAGGTGTAAAGCCTTTTGCAGTTTCAAATTGGCGGTGTCAGGCTATTGTTCCTTTCCACTTTATCCAGCACGCATCCACTCGAGCCAAGAGAACACGCCATCATGAATCCAGTAGCCATGGTTACGGGCGCTGCCCGTGGAATCGGTCGCGCCTGCGCCGTCGCCCTTGCCAAGTCCGGTTTCGATATTGTTGTCGGCACCAATGTCTCCGACCCTTCCGAAACGATTGCCGAATGCGAAAGTCATGGAGCAAAAGCGCGGGCCTTGGTCTGCAATGTCAGCTCCGCCGAGGCGCGCGCTGCCGCCATCGCCGAGTTGAAAGGCGATTGGGGGCGACTGCACGTGCTGGTCAACAATGCCGGGGTGGCGCCCAAGGTGCGGGCGGACATGCTGGTCGCTGACGAGGCGTCATTCGACTATGTGATGGATACCAATCTGAAAGGGCCGTATTTTCTCACTCAGGCAGTCGCCAACTGGATGATCGAGCAGAAACAGGATCGACCGGAAGAACACTTCGCCGTCGTCAACATCGGCTCCATCTCCGCCTGGACCGCCAGCCCGAGCCGCGGCGAATACTGCCTCTCGAAGGCGGCCATCGCCATGATGACCCAGCTCTACGCCGCACGCCTCGCGGAGCACGGCATCCATGTCTTCGAGGTGCAACCGGGCATCGTCAAGACCGACATGACGAAGGTGGTCACCGAAAAGTATGACAAGCTCATCGCCGAAGGCCTGACGCCCATCCGCAAGTGGGTCATGCCCGACGATGTCGGACGAGCCGTTGCCACCTGCGCGAGGGGCGATATTCCCATGGCCACGGGGCAGGTCCTTCATGTCGACGCCGGCTACCAGCTTCGCATTCTCTGAGCAATATCTGCCGCCTTTGCCGACGTGCGGCGGCAGCTTCTGCCGTCGCGGTCCGCGGGTGAGACCATGCCGGCGCTGGAACGCTTCCTGCGAGTGACGTTGTGCACCAGATCGTCAACCGGCCACTTCGAGGCGAGAAAGGATCTCATGAACGAACTTCCCGTACAATGCTGTGTCTGCCACCGCGTTCGGCAGGGCGAAGAATGGACCATGACTCGCCTGCCAGTCGGCGTCACCCGTTCTCATACTTACTGCCCGCATTGCATGCAGGACGTCCTGAAGGACATACGGGCATATGTCAGCACGCAACGTCACAAGCGTCACGACACGATTCCAGAGCCGGCGCCGGTCGTACCGGTTTCGCCGGGCTGGCGCGATGAGCAAATGACGCCTACATTGCCTCCTGTCAATCCAGCTATCATGCACAGGAGTTTGCCATGCGTGTTTCTTCGTCCGCGGCCGCTGCCTTCGTGGCCACTGCCCTGAGTGCGGCCGCCCAGGTTGCCACAGTTCCTCTGGGGGAAAGCCGTACCCTCGTCCTCTCCCGCGAAACAGGCCAGACTATTCTGGAGTTGAGTGGGTATTTTGAAGCCAATAGCCGGCAACTCGGCCATCGGCGCTGCGTGATTGCTGTTGACGGTCTTCCGCTCACGGAGGCGCAACTGCTTTCGCCGCGCACCATCATTCAGCCCCGCGACCCCAATCGTCCCGAGTTTCAGCGCTTCTTCGAGACGGAGCAGTCCTTCTACTTTCCCTACGTCGAGCACAGCGGCGACCTGCACACCATGCGCTGGGAGGAGCGCAACGAATACGACAAGTGGGTTCCGCTCTTCTACAATTTCTCCGAGACCCTCTACTTCGACATTGGTTCCCTGGTGCCGGCCGACGCCACCCAAGTGCGGGTAAGCATCTACAACAACGTGATGGGTCCCGCGCATGGTCCCGGCGGTCGCCATATGCCCCCTTTCCAGGTCACCTCCCTGCAACTCCTGAGCGAACGCCCCGCGACCACGGAAGCCGAACCCTACATCGTGCCGATCTGGAGCTATCTCGACGCCCATCCGGCCGCCGCCCGCCAAGCCATGGCCCGGCTCCACGCGGCCGACACCTCCTCCATGATCCGCGCCCAGATCCTGACCTCCTTCGGCATGCTCAACCAGATGAAGGGGCAGATCGATGCGGCCATCTCGCATTTTCAGGCGGCACTTTCTCACGGCAGCGACTTTCCCGAGTACGCGGAAGTCTGCTATCGGCTCCTTCGGCTGACGGATCGGCCCCCGGTGGAAGACCTGCCAGTCGCGGAGAGCAATCCGGGACGCTGGGCTGATCTCTACAACCGTTACCTGCGGGCCCGCCGGGGCGAGTCGCCGGAAGGTCTCATCACGATCCATCGTGCCGACTCCCCCTTTGTTCCTGACGGCGAAACCGATGACGCCATGTGGCACGATGAGGGGCTGATCTGGCATCCCGTCGCCAATCAGGTCAACGGCGATCCTCGCGACAGCGGCAATGCCTTTGCCCTGGCGTGGGACGATGCGGGTCTGCGCCTGCTCTTCCGCGGCCCGGGCGCTCCCAACCTCGACCTTCGCGACACCCCCGGCACCGACCGCGCCGTCTGGGAGTTCAATTGCGTTGAGTTCTTTGTCGCACCCGACGCCACCTTCACGCGCTTCTATGAACTCAACGTTGCCGCTTCCGGCGGACGCTTCGACAACCGGCTCCTCTGGAACGGGGTCAACGACCCCGGATTCGATTTCGCCGGCGCCTGGCGAAGCGGGGCCAGCATGAATGCCGAGCATGGACTCCGCGTGGAGTACCACATTCCGTGGAGCGATTTCGGCATGACGGGCGTACCCGCGGATGGCGCCCTCTGGGTTGCCAATGTTATTCGCGTTGAGCATCTCCCGGATGAGGAGGGTAAGTCCGTACATCGGGAGTATTCCGCAGGGAAACTGCTGTGGCGTCACTTCCATCGCATTCAGGACGGGCTCATTCTGCGCTTTGTGACGCAGTGAACGTCACTGATTCCGATTCTTAATCCGGCACTGGAGCTGCACCATGCGGATCACGAGCAAAGGACAGGTGCCCATCCCCCAGGAGATACGCGAAAAGTTGGGATTATGGCCACATACCGAAGTGGAATTCGTTCCCGACGGCGATGGCGTCTACCTGCGCAAGGTGAAGGATAGCCCATCGCGAGGTGAGCGCCTGGTGCGGCACTTGCGGGGGAAGAGCAGCGTCGGTATGACCACGGATGAAATCCTGGCCCTGATGCGTGGCGTTGAGCCGTGAAGGCTGCCTCTGGTGACGCGCGATGCGAGTCGGTTCAAGACATACTTTCCGCGGTTGACGTTGATCTGTCCATGAGCCACACGGACTCATTCCGCGCTTTGTGACGCGCTGACGGTCGCAGCTTCGGCCGCCAACGGCACGCCGCGAATCTGGGTGGCTGGCCGATGCCTCTCCTCTCGCAGCAGCCACTTGAAGATCCAGTTGTTGTAGCTGTGGCGGTCGGCGTCATCTCCTTCGGGGTCCGCGAAGTCCGCCTGCAGGGTCCAGGCCAGAACGCCGACCCGTCCGGGCGCGAGGGTGCAAGTGCGCACGACCATGCGTCCTTCCGCGGGGCCACCCTGGTCGACGCTGGCAATGGTCCGCCCGTCGATACAGACGGAGCCGGTATCATCCATCGTCAGGTAGCTGCGATAGGTGCCTTTTTCGCCGATCTCCAGTTCCGTATAGAGGAAGGTAATGCAGTCCTGAGATTGCCCGAAGGCCGCTTCGAGGTCGAGGCGGCGGTAGCGGTCGTAGCCGGCCGCGGGGAACTGGCGCCACTCGCGCAGAACCGTATCTCGGTCGACTTTTCGGGCAGCCATCAGTCGCGTCGCGCGCGGATCATCGATGGCCATGCGTCCGGTCGTCCACCAGTCGAGTTGGGGGCCGAGAAGGAAGCTGCCGGTGGCGATGGTGCGTCCTTCGGCTTGCAGCACCGCGGTCAGCGTCACTTCGCCGGCGATGGCGTCTTCCGGCAGCCGAATGTGGAAGGTAGCCCGGGCGAGGGGCTCATCGGCACCGAAGCGCACCTCCGCCATCTCACCGCCTACGGTTTCGAAGGGCTCCGGCACGGTCAAGCGCAGGCTACCGCCCTTGACCGAGGGTGAGTGGCGGCGCACCCAGACGGTAACTGGCTGCGTGGTTCCGCGCAGTTGGTGTTGCATCTCGCTCGTAAAGCCGATGCTGCTCAATGACGCTTCGTCATAGAGGGCGTTGAGCCGCTCCAGCTTTTGACCCGGGGTCTCGCCTGGCGGCAGCAGGGCATACTTGTCCACCTGGACTCCGTCCTCAAGTGCCCTCAGTTCCAGGACATGGGGTCCTTCGCGCAAGCGCTGCTGACCGTGCTCCATCCAGACCCACTGGCCAAAAAGGTCCGTCCCATCGCTGAAATCTCCAAGGTCGGTGCCGTCGATGCGCATGCCGGTTGAATTGCCGCACTTGTTATCCATCCAGACGCGCGCCCAGAGGTGGTAGGTGCCGGCCTTGGCCAGGTGGAACGGCAGACGCCCCCTGCCGATATCTACGGTTGAATCCTCTCGTCCCAGCCACGACATGAAGCCTCCCGCACCCTCGTGGAGCACCAGCGCCCGTTCGCCCTGCCACGCCTCGATCTGGAAATTCGGCTGCAGATCGAAAGCCCATTCAGCTTCCACGACAAAGCCATCCACGGGCGGGGCAGGCTCCACCGCCGTCAGCTCTTCTATCTGGCGCCAATCCGGCGCCGCATACCCGCGCATCACGCCGTCGATACCCGCCAGCATCGCCAGGATGAAGGCTCGTTGCTCCAGCCCTGCCGATGGCGTCTCCAGCGCAGCAATCAGCTCTTCGCGCCGGTTCGCATAGGCCTGGGCGTGACGTACCAACGTCCCCCGCAGGGCAGGGTTGGCTTCCGTCATCCCCATGTCGAGCAGCCAGTCATGATCGGCACGGTCCGCCGCCAGTGCCACTCGCGCATAATCCGCCGCCAGCGCCAGGCGGCGACCCGGCTCCTGCCGCAGCACCGCCTCGACCTCCCCCAGCCACTCCGCCGGCATGGGACTCATCTCCAGCAACGCCTGATAGGCACGATCCGAAACCGCGGTATCGGCATCTCCGGTCGCTCGTTGGGCGATATCCGGCAGAAGCTCCCGCAGCTTTCGCCTCGTTGATGCCTCGATTGCCGCCAGCCGTACCCGTGGATCGGGATCGGACAGCAGCCGCCGCAGCCCGTGAACCGCCCGCCATTTTGGCTTCTTCCAGAGCTCCCGACATGCCGCGACGCGCGCCGCATGATCCCCGGTCCAACTCCGCCATTCGGGCGTGGCAATCAACTTGATGCTACCCGCGCTGGCGGCGGCGATCGCAGCCACAACGGCTATCCCGATCATCCACCGTTTCCCATACCTTGCCATCATCGCGCTCGCTGTCTTCAGGAATTGCCGTCGTCTCACACTATATCCGGTTCGCTCCCCCCTGCAACGCCTCTTCACGACTTCATCCCGCTCAGCGATCCGCGTCATCACTGCAGAAAAAAGGCGCCGCCCGGTGAAAAAAGCCGGGCGGCGCCAGGTGGGAAGCGGAAAGCTTACTTGATGCTTGCGGCACCGGCTTGCGCAACAGCGTGGTCATTCTCGACACTGCTGCCGGAGACCCCAATGGCGCCGATCACCACGCCCTCGGCATTGCGCAGTGGAATGCCGCCGGGGAAGGTGATAAGGCCGTTATTGCTGTGTTCGATATTGTAGAGGGGGCCGCCAGGCTGCGACAGGCCACCGATATCGCCGGTGTTCATGTCGAAGTAACGCGCGGTCTTCGCCTTCTTGATGGCGATATCAATACTGCCGAGCCAGGCGCCATCCATGCGCACGAAGGCCTTCAGGTTGCCGCCCGCGTCGACAATCGCGATATCCATGAGGGTGTTGATCTCAACCGCCTTCTTCTGGGCGGCGACGATGGCGGCGTGCGCCTGATCGAGGGTGATGTCCTGCGCCGTGGCGGCGCCGGCGCAAAAGAGGGTCAGAGCACAAACGGCCAGAACATGACGTAATGACTTCATTCAGGTAGTCTCCTTGAGGAGGGTTTGACGTTGGCTATTGCCGGGATATAAGCCATTACTATGATCGGGATTTATGGGAATGGCAATAACCGCCGCACCTACTCCCGGCGAGCCCGCCAGAGATCGAGGAGTTCGGCGCTGCACCCGCTGTCCGCTTCGCCGCTCAGTATTTGCTCCGTTGTAAGTTCATGGAGCGCGCAGTCGGTGACGATGGCGGCCTCGGCGGCCTCCGCCAGCCACTCCTCGATGAGCTTCGTTGTCCATGGCCATTTCGCCCCCCATTCGATCTTCTGGCCGGCCGCGAAGCGCACGTCGTGCAGGGTCCAGACGCTGAAGGGATCGGCCGTTCGCAGGTGTATGTTGCCCTGATCGGGGCCGATGACCGTCTTCGCCAGGGTGAGCCTTGTCTTCTCACCGAGGCGGATGGTGTCTTGGTTGCCGGCGAGCGTGGCCCGATTCACCTCCGTCGCCGGCCCTAGACTCAAGGCCTGAGTGCGTGGTGCGCCACCGGTGCCGAGGATGAGCACATTGTCGATTTTCGTGTAGTTGGCGGAGATCTGGGAGGGATTGTCGACGAAGATGGCGTTTTCGAGGGTGTGCCACGCATCTGGCGTGGAGGTGGTGATGAGGTAGCCGACGCTGCGCGAGCGCCGGATATCGACATTGCGGGTGATGGACCAGCCATGCGTGTTGACGTTGGCGATGCCGTTGTCGCAGTTGGTGTAGACCGCGCCATCCAGAAGAGTCTCGCACTGGTCATGCGAGCTGAAGCCTTCGTCGCCACAGTCCCAGGCATTGCAGTTGTAGAACTCGGCGTTAGTCACCTTGCCATGGATATTGAAGCCGTCGTTGCTGACCAGGGTGACGTTGACGTTGCGCACGGTCACCCAAGCCGTCGTGCCGTTCATCATGACGCCGTTGGCCCGGACGATCACCCGGATGTCCCGCGCCTGCCACTCCCCTTCGGGGGGCATGAAGTAGAGGATGTCATCCTCGATCGTGTACTGACCAGCCTGGAGTCGGTCACTGGCCTTCACCAGGCTCTTTTCGACTCCATCCACCTTGACCCAAGTGGGCTGTTGCAGCCCATTGTAGCGCATGACGCCGCGAATCGTGCTGTGCGACAATTGGAAACTGGCGGGGTCGAGCGTCACCGAGGTGCCGTCCGGCTGCCCCACCTCGATCGTGTAGTCCGTCGGCTTCTTCCCTTCTGGAAAGCGGAAAAAGAGGCGCTTGAAGAAGTTGGGCGCGTAACAGATTTCCTCGGGCTCCAGGCAGTTGAAAGGGCGAAGAAACTCAGCAAATGCACCGTCGATGATCACCATGCCGACGAGGTCCTGGCGCTTGAGTGTGCCTCCCTGATACGTCTGCCAGCCCTCGGGAGAGGCAACATCCGCGCCAGTGAGGGTGGCCCCGTGGCCGTCAATGACGAGCGGCGCTCCTTCCTTGCCGCCGGGATGCTCATAGAGGTTGATGACCTGCCTATACATGACGCCGGTGTCGGCCAGATGGATGGTGTCCCCGGCGCCCGCCTTGCGCAGCGCGAGATTGATCGTGTGCAGGGGGCCATGACCGTCCGCCACCACGGCGCTCAAACCGTCATGGTCGTCCTTGCCGTTGACGTTATCCACATAAAAGTCGACGGCATGCGTGGAGACGGAGAGCAGGCACAAGGCGAGAAGCGTTCGCAGCATGGTCATGAGTCCAGAATGAAAGTGTTGATGGAACGTGGCGGCAGGTCGGCATTCATGCCACTGTACCTACCCCTGCTGGTGTGATAGATTGATGAGCTAAGAGAATGCCACCTCAACATTTCTTCGTCAAGCAGAGCCACATGCCCGCAAAGGTCCTGAAGTGAACAATGCCGACTCGATCGATCTCACGTCGCTGCGCCGTTACCAGCCGCTGATAGACGATTGGCCGGCTTTCCGCGAGGCTGTCACGCGACCGCCGGTGACGTGCGTCTGGCTTCATCCGGAGCGGGTGGATGCCGCGCGGCGTGAGCGCCTGCTGCAGGGACGCGGCACGGCAAGCGCGCTGCCTGGTCTCTGGCGGCTTCCGGCCGAGGTGCGGATGGGAGGGCGCTGGGAGTATTTCGCGGGCCTCTACCAGATTGTCGAAGAGACCTCGGCACTCCCCGTGCTGCTTCTGGATCCCCAGCCGGGGGAGCGGGTGCTCGACCTCTGCGCCGCGCCGGGTATGAAGAGCCTGATGCTGGCGGCAGCGATGCGGGAGCGCGGCACGCTGGTGGCGAACGATCTCAACCGTCGTCGCCTCAAGGGGTTGCGCCAGAGTGTCGAACGCTTCGGCAGCGCGATTGTCAGCATCACCAATGCCGATGGCGCGAACTTTCCGCCCGCCGCTGGGCAGTTCGACCGAGTGCTGGTCGATGTGCCCTGTTCGTGCGAGGGGACCACGCGCAAGCATCCCGAACTCCTCGAAGAGGTCGACAACAGCTTCTCCCGCCGCAAGAGTGGAGCGCAACGGGCGCTGCTGCGGAAGGCGATTCATCTCTGCCGCCCCGGTGGACGCATCCTCTATAGTACCTGCACCTATGCGCCGGAGGAGAACGAAGGCGTCGTCGATCACGTTCTGCGGGAGCTGCCGCCGCACATGGTCCGCATCCGTCCCGCTGTCGTTCCGGGGTTCATCAGCGCGCCCGGGCTGACTGCATGGGAAGGGCGTGAGTATCTGCCCGACTTGGTGCATGCGATGCGCATCTGGCCTCACCATAACGACACCGGCGGCTTCTTCTGCTGCCTGATCGAGAAGCTGGGAGAGGCCGAGCCGTCGCCACCGGTGGTCGCGCCGGAGCTGGCCTCATCTCCTTCGCTGGAGGCGGTGTGCGAGCGCTTCGGGCTACCCGCATCGATCTTTGACCACCTCCATTCGCATCACGACCAGGCTTCGTCTCTTTTTCTCTGGGGAGAAGGACTGCTTCCCCCCGCGGAGCCGCCCCCGATTGCCAGCGGTCTGCTTGCCGTGCGGACGCATATCGAGGTGCCCAAGCTGACCGTTCCCGGGGCGCTGCGTTTCGGTGCCCGCGCCACCCGCAACCGGCTTGTTCTCAGCTCGGATCAGA
This sequence comes from Lentisphaeria bacterium, assembly GCA_041690595.1. Classification (GTDB taxonomy): domain Bacteria; phylum Verrucomicrobiota; class Lentisphaeria; order JABSQK01; family JAWLHB01; genus JAWLHB01. The sequence goes on along the minus strand of JAWLHB010000022.1, from coordinate 62,360 downwards.
TACCCGGCTATCTCCATCGCGAGGTCTTTGCGCTCGCCCCGGAGCAGGTTGGCGATTGCAGCCCCGGCTACGTGCTCCTCGAGTATGACGGCGTCATTATGGGGACCGGCCTGCTCCTTCGCGACGCGGAAGGGGTCTGGAGCCTGCGCAGCATGTTCCCCCGCCGCTGGAAGCGCACCCGCCGTTCGTGAGGATGCATGGCCTGACCATGCAGCTTGCCATCGGTTTCTGAGATCAGGCGGGATCGGAGGGCCAGTAGTTGGGGAAGAGCATCGGGTCGTGGCGCTGCCCCTGCTCGGAGAGGAGCTTCTGCAACTCGCCGATGGAGATCTTCGCCGCCGGACAACCACTATCGATGGCCAGCGCCGCGGCATTGCCGGCGGCCTGGCCAATCTGGGTGAAGTAGGGCTCCATGCGCAAGGTCGAGAAGGCGACATGAGAGGCGGAGAGGGTGAAGGTGGTCCAGAGATTGTCCGCCTCGTCCTGCCGCGGCAGTGAAACGCGGTAAGGGATGGCGTAAGGCTTTACCGGCACACAGTTGAGGCTCCCCTCCCATTCAGGCTGGCCATCTTCTCCGATAATCGTGCGGACGGCATGGACGTCAAGATAGAAGGAACCGATCCCGATCGCATCCGGTTGCTCGCGCTCGAAGATATGGTGCTCGGTCATCACCCAGTCGCCGACCAGCCGTCGCGCTTCCCGCACATAGAGATGGTAGGGCCAGTTGTCGTTGTCGACGAATTCGTCGGCGGCATGGCCCCAGGTGCGCAGCTCGTCCTGGACATGCGTGGGAATCACCGGGTCGGTCAACAGGAACCAGATCCAGCCCTGGGTGTAACGCTTGTGCGCCGCCGCGATCGCCTGCCGCTCGATGAAGCTGGCGGCCGGGTAATGGGTGCACCCGCCGACCCACTCGCCTGAGCGGGAATCGGTCTTGCCATTCGGCATCATGTTCAGCGGGAGCGCACGGGCCAGGGTGGTCGGCTGGCGTCGCCGAAAGTGGGCTCGCCAATCCTCGTAAAGATCCGCGTCGTATCCTTCCGGGCGTTCAAATGGCAGGCGATCCTCGCTCTGAGTCAGGCAGAGGCGATAGTCGTAGGCCTGCGTAAGGTGGTCGGAGAGACCAAGCTCGGCGGCGGGCGCGCGGATGCCGGCATGCTTCTCCCGATATTCCGTCACCGCCTCACGCCCGATGCGGGTCGTACAATGAGCCAGATGCGCCAGGTCACCCTCGTACGAGGCATCGATGAAGGCGCGCGCCATGACGTGGCGCCCATCCGCCAGGCGAATGCCGACCAGACGATTGCGCTCCTTGTCGACCGCGACAAGACGCACCTGCCGCCAGATCTCAATATCGTGCTCGGCGATCCATGCCTCGAAGACAGCCTCGGCAACATGGGGTTCGAAAAACCATCCATCGCGGCATGCCGTCACCTGGCGCGAATCGGCCCCGTAGCGCTGGCGATACCAGGCGAGAATGCGGTCGTGGAATTCACGGGTATAGCCGGAGAGCGTGGCGGGTTCGCCGGTATTGGTGTTGCCCAATCCGGCTGTCTGCATGCCACCAAGGTGCTTGTCTTCGGTGATGACGAGGACGCGAAGCCCACGGCGCGCGGCGGTGATGGCTGCAATCAACCCGCTCGAGGTAGAGTCATATACAAGGACGTCAACGCGATGCTTCATGGGGCGGCGGCTGCATTGGGAAGGATTGTTGGTTTGGGGCGGCGGCAATCCCTCAATGTACGGCACAGTCCCTGGGATGCCAAGCGGCGGCTCAGGCGGGGGCGCCAGCGTGACGTCGAAGGGCCATGGAGGTGATGGATGTCTTGGTGAAGGCGCCCTGGAACGCGCCGGGATCCACTTTGGCATTCTCGATAGCCAGCTGGACCTGCTTCCGTGAGGGTTTCCCTGTCTTGCACAGCAGCTCCGCATAGCGCTCGGGATCCGCCAGGAGTACAGACTTGACCTGCCTGGCAACGGGTTCCACGATCCATGCGTACTTCATGCCAAGACGCTCACGCAGCAACGCATCATCGTAGTCGACTGCGATTCGCGACCTGAGCACGGCGGTCGCACCTCCCAGCTGCCGCGCCTTAAGGCCCATCGTCTCCATGGCGCTCATCAACTCCTGCCGCAGGCGCTTCTTCTCCTCATCAAGGCGGATCAGTTCATCTTCGACTCGAATCAACTTCGCAAGCAGCGCATCTATGGGCCGCCTGCTATTGCGGCGTGACGATGGCATCCCGGGTCACCCGGCCGCCAGCCGCCCCCCTCGCCCCGGCCGCAAGCCTCCTCCCAATCCGCGCGGTTGTGTACCAAATCGATCTTTCGCGCACCTTGACCAACCCGCTGGCGACAGCTACCTTCACTTCAGCCCCGACGAAACAGCATGACTGCATCTGACGAGCGGTAACTGCGCCAGGGCAGCGCACCGATTTTGACGTTCGATCATCCATACGTTCAGCGAGATTGGCAGGAGGCTCCTATGGCAAAGATTGGCAGAAATGAACCATGCCCGTGCGGCAGCGGTAAGAAGTACAAGAAGTGCTGCTTGACGGAACGCCTTCCGACCGTTCTTGAAAGCCGTGAAGACGATGTGGAGCGGTATGAGGATTACGAACTGCTGTCGACTGAGGAGATTTTCTCCAAGCTGCGGAAGCTTGGTGTTGATACTGATAAAAAGGCGTTTCTGGAGGATGTCAAGAGTTTCAATTCGGCATTCGACTTGGCGTATCATTGGCGAGAAGAGTATGGAATTCCTGCCCCGCGGATGGATCCGTTATTCGAAGAGGATATTCTCTGGAAAGCCTGCATGATTCTATGGCAACGGTTGGCTCCTGACGTGACAAGCTCGGAGCGGCTGAATGAGCTTATGCAGATTGGCTATGAGCTTATCGACAGTGACGAAAGTGATGAAAACGATTTTGCGAAAGGCTGTACATTGTGGTTGCAAGTATGGGAGGGATTGAAACCCCGATTTGCCACCAGTGGGATCACCTCTATCGAGGATGCTGATAAGGTTTTTGCCGGGGTTGAATGTGTTTTGAATTGGTGCCAGGATCTTGAGCATGCACTTCTGGCAGTTGCAAATTACGACCCAAGCTTCTATCAAAAGAGGTTTGAGTATTGCAGCGAATTCTGCTCCCTTCTTCCAGATTCCGACGACCTCACGATTATGAACATGAAGAGGGCGATGGCTGAGTGCTACTTTGGTTGGGGAAAGATTGAAGAAGGGGACCGGGCATTTGAACGGCTGACCGAAGAGTTTCCGGATAACGTGTGGCCGTATATCGGATGGGGCGACATGTATTACCGTTACAGGGAACCAGCCGTGAAAGCCGACAGGGAGAAGGCAAGGAGAATCTACCAGATGGGTTTGGTCATCGATTCAGACGAGAAGCAGTATCTCCTTGAAAGGCTTGAAGATCTGGATGACAGCGTGCAGTGGGAAGACGACTGATGGGCAACCTGTCAGGGCTGCAGGACGATGGCTTCGCAGGTGTCCAGCGGCAAGGTGAGCTGGACGGTGTCGCCAGTGACGGATAGCGTCACGGGTTGGCCGGTGGCGGTCCAGGCGCGGGTGAAGCCGCCGGCGTCGGGCAGGCGCAGGACGACGCTCTCCTTGGGTCTCGCATCGTGGTCGATGAGGAGGAGGACGGAGGTTCCGGGCTTGTCGTAGCGAACGACTTCCAGAATGGGCTCGTCGGTTTCGACGATGCGTCTGGCTCCGGCCATGGCGGCAGGCCAGGCAATGAGCTCGCGCAGGCGCGGATCGAAGGCTCTGGGCAGGAAGGATTTCACCTCGTAGGCATCGCCTTTGACGGCGGACCGGAGGTAGGCGATGCCGGGAGCGCCGGCAAAGCGGATTGCCTGGCCCTCACCATGGCGATTGACGATGCCGGCTGGCTTTCCTTCCCCGGTGGTGAGGAAGACGGTTGCGGTGGTGGGCTGGAGGCGCTCGCTGTAGCTGTAGTTGGGGAAGGTGCAGGCGGGAAGGCCCGCTGGGGGGGCGGTGGTGAGCTGGTCCAGGGGCTCCATCTGCTTCATCTTCAGCCGGGGGAGACTGACGCCGGTATCGCGGCCTTCATCCATTTTGGCGCCGAAGAGGGACTCCCACTCCGTCCGGGGCGCGTGAAATTCGTTCCATACGCCGGCGCCGGTCTGGGCGCAGAGAATGCCACCCCGACTGACCCAGGCGGCGATCGCGTCCGCGCAGCTCTGCTTGACATGCTCGCCCCCGAGGTAGAGCAGCTTGTACTGGTCGAGGAGACCGGCCTCGAGATCTTCTTCGCTGAGGTAATCGGCGTCGTAACCGGCATGGGCCAGCGCCCAATGGACGAGGTCGATGTCGTAATAGGCGGTATAGCCGGGGTTGGCCCAGATCGCCTGAGTGCGATTGTAGAGGATGGCGATATCGGTGGGGCGGCGGATAGTTCCGTGGAGCGGCTCGTCGATGGCCCCGAACTCCTGGAGGGTCTGCTGGAGGGCCGGGTACTTCTCGAACTGCTCCGACCATGAGTTGAGCCACCCGGAATAGGGAGGGTCGTAGTTGTAGAGGTCGATCTCGCGCATGCCGCCGGCCAGGGCCGTGTAGAGCTTCATCCTGACCAGTTGGGCATCGCCATCCTTGACCACCACGTAACCACCCAGCGGCGAACCGTTCGCGCGGCCGGCCGAGCGCAGGAGCGCGTAGAGAGGCGAGATCTCCTGTGGCCCCGCGCCATAGGCCATCCAGTCTTCCGTCCACGGCAACTCGAGGCCATCCTTCCCGAAGCAGAAGTAGGGATCGACTCCCCGCTTCACCCAACTGCCGTAGGCGGAATGGTAAGGTACATGGTTGACCAGCGTTCGCGCGGAGCTGGGGAAGTGCTTGTTCTTGACGCGGGTGAACTCGCGCACCAGATGGCCCATCGCTTGCAGGCGGAAGATCTCCATGTGGTAGAAGAACTTCGGTTGCGCCAGCTTCCGATCGGGGTCTTCCGTGGGGTCGAAGGGCTCGAATGAGGCGCTGTCGCCGAGGAGATCGTCGAAGTGGGCATCGAGCTGGTCACGAAGGCCGACGGTGGCGAGGTAGCTCTCGAAGCTCTTCTGGGTTTGCGGTGAGTTGCGCATGGCCTCATGGGTCATGCCGCCCGGCTCGTCAGCCAGGATAATACGGGCAATCTGCTCCCGCGTCTCGGCATGGGCTTCCGCTGCCTTGGCAAAGCTCTCCTCGATCTTCGCCAGATCGGGATGGTACATGCTGTTCTCGGTCAGCATCCCCCAAACGGAATGAAGATCGAGGGTGTAGCGGGGAGTCATCTGGTGCTCTTCGTGGAAGCGGACGGCCTGGCGGCTGGCCGGCACCCGGCGAATGGTGTTGGCGCCCAGCGTCTTAACAAGCTCCAGCTCGCCCTCGGCCAGCTCGCGGGCCGCGGTGTCGGCGGAGGGATTGTTGACGATGATCTGGAGATGCCGGGCATTGGGCCCTTGGCGCTCGGGAAGGGTCGCGAGAACCGCCTGCTTCTGCCGGAGATAGTCCATGGGCGCCATCACCTCCTCGGGATGGCGGCCAACGTCATAGGGGAGCGTCATCTCGATGACGGGGGAATGCTGCTCGATGGGGACGGTCTTGATGATGGTGCGCTCCGGGCCGGCAGCGAATTCGAGGCGCCCTTTGAACAGGCCGGTGAGGTGACCGCCCAGGCGCGTTTCGCGGGTGGCGGTGAGGCGGAGGTTGTTGCGATGGGTCCACTGATCGCCAAAGAGCACATCGTGGAGCGCCAGCCAGGGGGTGGTGTCGCCCGGTTGGATGAAGAGATCCCGGTCCTTTGGGGGGAAGTAGCCGACGATGCCGGAGAGCGTATACATGCCCATGTGCTGGTGGGGGCTCTTGATGTTGTGCGTGCCGATGTAGACCCAGAGAAGGAAGGGCTCCTGCCCAGCCGACTCGTTGATGAAGCGCATGTAGGCAGGGGTAGTGAGCAGATCGTTGTCCCGGGGCACATAATCCGGGTTGGCAGTGAGCAGAAGCCTGGAGAGATGGAGTTTGGCGGGTGGCTTGCCGGCGGGTGCCAGACGTATCCGGGCGGGACCGGCATGCAGCTCGACGCTGACGCTGCTCCAGTACCAGCCCGCCACGCCATCCTTGCCGTAGTCGACCTCATCGAGGGGCGCGGCTTGGTCGATCGTCCCCTGACTCACCTGGACGGAGAGGTGCTTCTCCATGCGGTTGCGACCGGACGACCGGAGCCGGCACCAGAGGCGGTAGCGTCCGGCAGAGGGCACCTCGATGGAGGCGGTGGCGGCATCCCTGGCCCCCTGCATGACCAGCTCCGAAGCGGTCGGCCCTCCTTCGTAGAGGGCAGCGGCTTCGGTGAGCGAAGCGCCTTCGGTCAGAGAGAGCTCCTCCGGCAGAAGGGAGATGGCAACAGCATTGTCGGTGACCTCGCCGACCTGCGTCCCGGAGAAGAGGCCAAGCTGGTCGAACTCCAGCTCATGCCCCCGTTGCGGCCCACGCACCAGCAGCCCTATACGCACCTTGACGGCCGCGGCCTGAGCGCCTTCGCCGAGGGTTTCGCCGAGATTGTCGAGGTCATCGAGCAGCCCGGAGAGCGAGTCGCCCACCCAGATGTTCTCGCGGCTCATGGCGTGCCACGCGTCGCGGCCATCCGCCTGCCATGGCTCGCACCTGCCCAGGATGCGCCCGGCATTTTCATCGTAGAGGACCAGCTCGACGGTGAGCTGGCCGGCTTCACCCCGGTGACGGACCTTGCCGGTGATGCTGGCCGGCCGGGGCGGTACGTTCAGCACGGGGGAGACGATGGTGGCGGCGCCTCCGTGCCACCCGGTGAGGAGCATGACGGTCCTGCCATCCGCCGCGGTCGGCGAGCGCCTCCTGTCGAGGTAGTACGATTTCTGATCCTGAGGCAGCCAGAGGGGCAGCTCGCTCTCGAACGAAGCGTCGGGGACATGGTTCGGGGAGATTGTGTCGTCGCCGACGGCCGGTTGCAGCAACCACAGGGTGAGGAGAGCGATGGGGATGAGTGCTCTCATTGGCTCTTCAGGGAGGTGAGCCGCCCGCCCAGATTCAGGTTGGCGCCCCGATCCACAATCAGGCGGCGCACCTCCGCGGCGGGGAGATCGTGGGCGCTCAGCTTGCGTTGGGCGGCAAGCGCGGCGCCGATGCCGGCGGCCTGCCCCATCATGGCGCAACTGGTGGTTACGCGGGCGGAACTCATGGCGAGCAGATCGCCCGACATGTCGCGGCCCGCCATCCAGAGGTTCTGCGCGTCGTGGGCGATCAGGGAGCGCAGCGGAATCTGATAGGGAGGCACGCATTTCTCCTCGAAGGTGAGGATCTGGTCCACGCGCTTGTCCGTCTTGGGATCGTGCGCATCCAGATAGAAGGTGCCGACGGCGACACCGTCCTCGAAGGTGCGGCCGTTGCGGACATCGTCCTCGGAGAGGATGTAATCGCCAACGATGCGGCGCCCTTCGCGGATGCCGATGATGGGCGAGGCGTGGTCGAGCACCCACGGCTTCTTGTCCACCCGCTGGTGATAGTCGAGGACCTGGAGCATGCGCTTGCGGGCGAAGGTCTCGGCATCGGTGAGGCTTTCGGTATCGGTGGAGCTTCGGCCGATCACCTTGATCTTGATGGCGTTGGCGCGCGGGCCATTGGGCCAGATGCTGGTCATCGGCAGGTCGTCGGCGCTCCGCAGATGGTCGACCCACCCTTGCGGCACCTCGCAGCGGATATCGTCGCCCTCCACTTCGCGCACGAAGTACATGAGGCTCATGGGCAGGCAGTTGTCGTCCGGTCGTCCGACCATGGTGGAGCAGCCGGCGAGGTGGGCCAGCTCGCCTTCACCCGTGCAATCGATGAACTGCCTGGCACGCAGCGCCTCGGGGCCGCTCTGCCCACGCAGGAGGAGAGCATCGATCCGGCCGTCGGCGGAGGCCGCCACGTCGACGAAGCGGGTATGCAGGAGCAGCCGCACCCCATACTTGAGGAGCATCTCCTGCAGAATGACCGAGAGAAACTCGTAGTGAAAGGGACGGACGCCGCCGCGATGTTCGTAGGGCTTGTAGGGCCAGATGGCGCCGAATGCATCCAGATTGGCGATGATCTCATCGAAGACCTGCCCCTGGCCTGCAGTCTCGCCGCAGAAGTTGCTGACGCCCCCCGCCGTAAGCATGCCGCCGGTGACGGCGAAGCGTTCGACAAGGGCGACCGTGGCGCCGGTCTGAGCCGCGGCGATGGCCGCACAGGCGCCGGCCATGCCGCCGCCGATCACGGCCACATCCACATCCCAACGTACGGGAAGTTCCCGTGTATAGACGATCGTATCCATCTGATATTGCTTTCCTGTCGAGGGTGAGTTCAGCTCCCGGCAGTCATTCATGGCACCAGGAGAGTCAAGGCATCGCGTTCAGCCACGCTTTTCGGGACGAAGATGCGATCGGGGTTGGCCGAGAGCGGCGCTGGCACGTTAATGAAATGGAAGCTGCGCATGCGCATGGTGGTGTGGCCCCCGATGCTCCACACGCGTCCGGCCTGTTCCGGCGGCACAGGCACCGTCACCACGCTGCCGTCGGAGGGTGCTTCATGGACGACCGTGCCGTCCGGATCGGTGATACGAATGGTGCCGCACTCGTAGGCGTACCACGAGATCTCGCGTTGCTCCTTGGGCACGTAGAAGTAGAGCGGGGCCATGTAGCCGCTCGTGCGGTAGCGCTGCCCCTGCGTATAGACGTAGGCCACCGGCAGCTCGGCCGGAAAGACGATGCGATACCCGGCGCCCCGCGAATGGCAGTGGAACCGATAGACCCCGGGACCCGGTACCGGCAGCTCGACATCGTGCTCGCCCACGGGCAGCGTCCCGCTCCGCAGCAACTCGCCATCTTCCTTGCGCAGCTCGTACAGGGCATCCGGCCGGGCCACCGCATGCGGCCGATGCTCGATCAGCATGCGAAGTGGTTCCCCCTCGATACTGGCGACAAGATAATCCATGCCGGTAGAGAAGATCTGGCGCCGAGGCTCGCGTTCCGTGCTCCCGGTTGCGATGAGGACATGGTCGTCACCAAAGCTCTCTGCCCGGATATCCGCCATCTGCCCAAGGTCGTCGGCGATTGCCGCCAGGCGAGCCGTCAGCTCGGTGGAGGTGATCGGCGTATCGTCGCGCCAGGGATTGCGCGGCTCCGCGTCTTTCACCGTGTTGCGCCAGAACCATTCCGGCTCGTCGAACTCACGGGAGGCCGGGCTGCCGACCGTGGAACGGAAGGTGACCCAACTGAACATGTGCGTCTCTCGTGTCCGATACGCCCACGTAAACCACTCGAGCAGGCGTGCTCGCCGCTCCTCTTTGGGTGCCAGCTTGACCTGCTCGCCCAGATTACAGTAGACGAGGTAGCCGCGCAGGTCGTCAAGGCGCGCCAGGACGGCCGGATTTCCAGCGGCCAGGGCGACCGCCGCCTCCAGGTCATCCAGCGACTGGCGCAGCAGCCGGGCGCCTGCCAGAGGGCGCGGCGTACCGTGGATGCGCCCGTAGTAGCGCCGCATCGCCGGCGCGGCCGGGCCGAACGCCTGGTTCAAGAAGTCTTCGGTCAGCGCCTCGACATCGACGCTCGCGTCCCACATGAGGCGAGCCGCCAGGTAATAGGTGAGACCGTAGAGCCCCCAGTGGTTGGTGGCCTGGGCGCTGACGCTGCGCACCTGGTGGCCGGCATAGTCGCGGAGGCGGCTGGCCAGCTCGGCGCTCTCCTGCAGTCGGCTGCCGGGCAGCATCCCTTCATCCATCTCCCAGTAGCTCATGTACTCGTACATGCCGAAGTTGCTGCTGCGTTGGGACCAGAGACGGAAGAGATCGTCGAAGCTCATCGAGGTGGCGTTCATCCCCCGCGTGAGCTGGACGAAGACGTTGGGCTCCATGTCGAAGTCAGGCGGGTCGGAGTACCAGCTATAGGCGAGCAGCCCGACAAACTTGCCGGGATGGCTTTCGCGCAGCTCCCGCGCGACGACGTTTGCCAGATGGAAGGGCTGGTTGCTGTGGTGCCCGAGCGCGCGGCAGTCGCCACAGGTACACCAGCCGGAGGTATCCGCCGGGTCGAGGGAGACCATATCCGCCTCCGGATTCTGCGCAAAGAACTGCTTCGCATGGGTCGTGACGGCTGCCTGCAGTCCAGCGTTGGTGACGCAGAACTGCGGGCCACGCCGCTTGCCGTCCACGAGCGCGAGATACTCCGGATGTCCGTCGAACAGCTCGGGCAGCTCACCGGGCAGGGCATGCCAGCGGTGAAGGATGCGCACGCGCAGCGAATGCCCCTGGCGGTTGCGCGTGCCCCACGCTTGAAAAAGCTCCCGGTGCTCCGGAATCTGCGCCATCCGGTCGAACCAGATGTTGCGCGACCAGATGTCGGGACGGCTCTCTTCGTTGTGGGCGAAGGTGAGAGTACGGGCCTCGGGGACAATCTCCCAGTTGGGAGTCATGAAGAACCATCGGCAGCCGAGGAGTTCGAGGAAGCGCCAGGCGGCGTGCGTAGCGCCAAGGTCGGTGTTGGCGATCAGGCGTACGCGGTCGGCATCGGTGCGGATGACAAAGGCTTCGATGCCGTCGTAATGGTCGCGGATCGCCAGCGGCTCGGCGAGCGCCGGATCGGGGAAGTGGGTCAGGGTCCCCAGCGTGATGCCCGCGGCATCCCTGCCCTCGACGATGCTGAACTCAGCGCCGGTGATCCGCTGGAGGAAGCCGGCAAGCTCCGCCGCCGTCTTCCGGAGCTGTTCGGAAGCGTCCGGCGCGATCACGATCGGGAGGCGCGCCGCGCCATCCTGCGCCAACACCACCGGCGGGGCGCTCGACGTCAGCCCATGCCCCTCGGGCGTCTGTGCATTCAACCACCCCACGCTCCACAGGCAGCAGGAGGCAAGCAGATACCGGGTGAGCAAGCGAAGCTGGGGGCGTTTCATGGTACTTCTCTCAGGGGTGGATGTTGACATGGCAATTTGCGGGGGGATGTCAGTCGTTTTGGGATAGCAGATGCTTGATGAAGCTATCGATAGCCTCTGCCAGTTCGCGCGGGCGCTCCAGAGGCAGGTTGTGGGACGCGCCTGCAACCCAGTGCAGGTAAATGTTCTGGCGCTCGGGGATGCGCAGTTGAGAAAGCCGTGGACGGGCTCGGCCGCGGTCGCCCCAGATCTCCAGAATCGACAGCTCCGTCGTCCGCAGGAAGGACTCGCCGGAGTCCCATTCGGTCCAGACCCGGGAGAACCGTGAACGCTCGTCAGGAGAGAGATGTCCGGTTGCCTGCCGGCGCATCTCTTCGTGCCGCTCACGGAGGGCGGGCGACAGCGTAACATGCATGTCGACTCCCTCAAAGGCATCGACAGCGGCCTGCATGGAGGTCCATCCTTCAATGGCAATGACACCCTGGAGCCGTGCGGGGTGCCGGCGTCCCACCTCCAGAGAGATCATGCCGCCGATGCTGTGGCCACCAATGAACCAGGCCCCGGCCGTGGTCTGTCGCAGCACGCTCAAGATATCGTCGGCGAAAGCTTCGATCGACAGGTGCTTCGGCAAGACTCGGCTTTCGCGGTGGCCCGGCAATTCTACGATCACGATGCCGAGGGCTGGATCGAGGAACGACAGCAGCTCGAGGTACTGGCGGTAGTCCTGATGACTGCTGGTTACCAACACAAGCGTCGCCGCCCCTGAACGCACCATGCAGGACCAGACGCGCCCCTCGATTTGGACGTACTGCTGTTGGAGTTCCACCTGCCGGGCGATCAAAGGATACTCGGTGGTCATGGGTTACTTTCCGATCGCTGTCGCCGCCGCGGCTGGCACGAAGGCCGCCGTTGGGGTGAAGCTCAGGACGGTGGGCAGGTTCAGGAACTGGAGGCGGCCGCGCCGCATCTCCTCGGTCAGGTCGAGCTGCCAGCAGCGGCCGGCCTGACCCTCGGGGACGGGAATGCGGAGGAAGCGGCCGTCGGAGACGCCCTGAAGGGCGATGTCGCCCGATGGTGAGCGGATGGTGACGACGCCGCATTGATAGGCCTGAAGGACGATCTCCGTGATGTCACCTGGGACGTAGAACCAGACGGGCAGCACGCCCATGGCGTCGCCACCGGGCATGTCGACAATGTCGAGGCTGTCCTGGCCGGGGCTGAGGAGGAGGGCATGCGGAAGCTCCTTGCCGAGATGGGCAATCCAGCCGGCGCCGCCACGCTTGCAGGTGAAGCGGTAGATGCCGGGGGCGGGCACTTTCAACTCCAGGTTGTTGATACCGAGCGGCAGTTGACCACTGTCGACGACGGTGCCGTCGGCGGCGGTGAGGGTATAGCGCGCATCGGGGATTTCGAGGACGATTTCCCGGGGTTGCTCGACACCGGCGACGCCTTCGCCGAGCTTGATGACGGTCGGTTTCGTCTCGATGACGAAGCGCAGGGGTTCGCCTTCGGTGCTGGCCAGGAGCCAGGTGGCCTGCCCGGAGACGGGAAGGACGGTTTCGACTCCGGCGCCGGCCTCGAAGCGGGCGAGGGCGAAGGTGGCGGCCTCGGGCGGCGCGGCAAGGTCGGGGAGAGGGCCGAGTTCAGCCTTGATGTCGGCGAGACGCTGGTCCAGCTCCTCGGTGGTAATGGGCGTCTCGTCGCGCCAGGGATTCGGCGCCTTGCTCTTGACGGTGTTGCGCCAGAACCAGTCGTCGCCATACTGCTTCGAGATGGGGTTTCCGACGGTGGAGCGATAGGTGAGCCAGGCGATCATGTGGCTGTTGCGCATGCGGTAGGCCCAGGTGAACCAGTCGAGAAAGATCTGGCGGCGCGGCTCCCAGTCGATGCCCTCGGCCATCTTGATGCCGACATAGCTGGAGGCCGGCGCGTCGGTCTTTTCGCCGAGATAGCTGTAGATCAGCAGCTTCTTGATATCGTCGATCCGGGCGAGGATCGCCGGTTTGCCGGCCGCGAGTCGCGACGCTTCCTCGACATCGTCGATGGCCTGGCGGATGAGGCCCATGCCGGGAATCGGCCCCGGGGATTGGCTGACCCTGGCGTAGTAGCGGCCCATCGGTTCGGCGGCGGGGCCGAAGGCCTTCGACAGAAAATCGTCGCGGAGGGCGTCGACATCGGCGTCGACATCCCACATCAGGCGGTTGGCGACGTAATAGGCGAGGCCGTGGATGCCCCAGTTGTCGGAGGCCTGGGCATTGACGTCGACGATGCCCTTGCGAGCATAATCGCGGATGCGTTCGGCGTTGGCGTGGAGGTCGACGATCCAGGTGCCGGGGAGGAGATTACGGTCCATGTGCCAGTAGGAGTAGTACTCGTAGATGCCGAGGCTGCCTTTTCGCTCCGTCCACATGGCGTAGAGTTCATCGGCGGTGTAGCGGCCGGCATTGAGACCGCGCGTCAACTGCACGTGGACGTTGGCTTCGAGTTCGAAGGGCGGGGGCATGGAGTACCAGCTGTAGGCGAGGATGCCGACGTATTTGCCGGGGTGCGACGCCTGGAGGGCGCGGGCGGCGATGTTGGCCAGATGGAAGGGCTGCACGCTGTGGTGGCCGAGGGCGGCGCAAGCCTCGCAGGTACACCAGCCGGAGGTATCGGCAGGATCGAGCGAGACCATATCGAGGGTCGGCTTGGCGGCGAGTTCCCGCCGCGCATAGGCGATGATCGTCGCCTGCAGGCCGGGATTGGTGACGCAGAACTGCGGCCCCTGGCGCTCCCCCTCGACCAGGGCGAAGTACTCGGGATGGCCCTCGAAGTCGGCGGCCATCACCTTCGGGATCTTGTGCCAGGCGTGCGAGATGGTCACCTGGAGGGACTGATTCATGCGGTTGCGCGTGGCCCAGCGGTTGAAGAGCGGCCTGGCCTCCGGGTCGCCCGGCTCCATGCGTTGCGCAAGGCGGTCGAACCAGATGATGCGCGACCAGATGTCGGGGCGGCTCTCTTCGTTGTGGGCGAAGGTCAGGGTGCGGGCTTCGGGGACGACCTCCCAGGTGTCGGTCATGAAGAACCATCGGCAGCCGAGGAGTTCGAGGAAGCGGTGGACGGCGTGGGAGAGGCCGACGTCGGTGTTGGCAATGAGGCGAATGCGGTCGGCATCGGTGCGGATGGCAAAGGCCTCGATGCCGTCGTAGAAGTTGCGGATGGCGAGGGGCTCCGCGAGGGCCGGATCGGGGAACTGCGCCAAGGTACCGAGGGTGATGCCGGTGGCGGCGGTGCCAGTCTGGACGGTGAATGGGGCGCCGCTGATGCGCTGCAGGAAGGTCGCCAGCTCGGCGGCGGTGGCCTTGATCGCCTCGGAGGCGTCGGGGGCGATGACGATGGGGAGGTTGGCGTTGCCGCCGTCCGCCAGAAGGAGGGGGGCGGGCCTGGCGCCGTGCCACAGGGCTTCGAAGGAGACGTCGTCGATCCAGTAGGTCCCAGCCTCACCCGGCGCCCGATCAACATGGAGTTCGTACCCTTCGACGGCGACGCCGGTGTACGGTACATCGACGGTGAATTCCCGCCATTCGGCGGAGAGTTCGGCGGCGAGGGTAAAGGCGGGAATGGACTCCGCCGCGGGGATGGGCGAGGCGTCGGGCATGGACGCGAGGATCGCCTTGACGGCGGGCGCGTCCCAATGGGTCGGCGCCTGAGCCCGAACGGCGATGTTGACGGTCATCGGGCGCTCGGCCTTGAGCCAGAGGCGCAGGCGATGATCCCGCTCGTAGACGTTGAAGAGGATCAGGCGCGCCTCGGGGCGGCCCGTCTTGGGCTTGGCGCCTTCAGCCGGTGGGTCGATGGCGATGGACTGGCTGCCGGAATGGGCGGTGGAGGGGTCGACGCGGCCGAAGGCCTGGGCGGTTCCCGCGAGGATGTGGGTGTCCTCCGGCTCGAAGGCGCCTCTGGGAGAGCCATTAGTGACGGGGAAGCCGGTCGCCGCGGCGATGCCCATGGCGCGGGGTGTCGCTTCGACGGGATCCGTGGAGACGAGGACATCGTTGACATCGTAGAGGTTGCCGAAGACGAGGATGGGGAGGTCGGGATCGGGGATGGGGATCTCGGCGCGAGCGCGCTGGCCGTCGATGCGCGCGGGAATGGTGTGATAGTAGCGGTGGCGCCATCCATGCCAGGGGAGGCTGCGGCCGTAGCTGACGATGAGATCGGCACGGCGGGCCGCCGGTTTGCCGTTCCAGCTCCACTCGGCGACGAGGGTATCGCCCTCTCTGGCGAGGGTCATGGTGCCGGGGGCGAGGTAAGGATCGCGGGTGCCTTTGAGGTAGATGTCGAACCAGTCGAAGAGCTGCTGGTCGAGTTCGGGCGGGAAGCCATGAATCCAATGGGGAAGGATGGCGATGCGCTTCTCGCCGGGTTTCTGGCGAAAGGTCTCGACGACGGCGGGAAAGAAGAACCAGTTGTCGTTGGTGGGGAGGCCCCAGATGAAGGGGATCTCGCGCTGGCGGAGATAGGCGGCGCCGTCGCCGGTGCGGGAGAAGATCTCGACCTCTTCCTGGTTGGCGAGCTTGATGAACTGCGGCAGATTGGTACCGAGGTGGTGATTGCCGGCGCCGAAGAAGCTCATGCCGGCCTTGATGCGGGGATCGGCCCCGGCGACGAAGGTGGCGAAGAGGCCGCCGTAGGAGGCGCCGCCCACGCCGATCCTGTCGGCGTTCACTTCGGGGCGGTTGGCGATGTAGGTGACGCCGCGCATCTGCTCGACGGCGAGGCGCACGAGGTTGCCGTTGGTCGGGTCGGCCGCGTCGAACTTGCCATGGGCGTTCCACACCTTCTTGGAGAGGGTGATATGGAGGCAGGCGTAGCCCTTGCGGGCGAAGAGGGTCGGGAAGAAGGGCTGGGCATCGCCCATGCCGCCCTGGCACCAGAGGAGGGCCGGCAGGTCGCTGCCCCCTTCGGGATAGGCGAGGATGCCTGAGAGGCGGAGGATAGCGCCGTCGCGGTCGCGATCGCCATTGAAGGTGACGTGCTCGATGACGATGCCGTCCCGCACCTCGCGCTTGAGGGTCTCGGGCTCGAGGGGGGCTTCGATGATGGCCTGCATGTCGAAGGGGGGCGCCCCCGGTTCCGCTGATGCGGCGGGCAGGATCAGGCAGAGGCAGAGGAGAGAGAGACCGAGTCGGAACAGCGGCGTCATGATGCACCCATCGGGTTGGCTTCGAGTTGGAGATAGTAGTCGATCAGTTCATCGGCAAGGCGATCGCTGATCTGGTCCCACCAGGTGACCGGACAGCGGACGGCGGCACTGTGGAAGATCCCTTTGCGGATCAGCAGGCGCTTGAAGAAGATGACGGAGTTCCAGATCTCCTGGTTGCTGAAGGCGAGGATGGGCAGGAGGCGGCGGAAGAGGGTGACGGCGCCGGGACGCTCTCCGGCGGCATGCAGGTCGAAGATGCGGCGGTAGACGGGAACCATGGAGGCTTCGGGGATCAGGCCGTCGACGCCGCGGTCCAGCCCCTCGATCATCTGCGGTGTTGCCCAGCCGCCGGCGACAAAGAGGTCGTCGCCGCAGCGCTCACGCACGAGGGTATACTTGGGGCCGGCGGGGACGGTTTCAATCTTGAGCCCGACCAGCCTCGGCAGCTGGCGATGGAGCGAAGTGATCGTGGTGATGTCGAGGCCGGGACCGCCAAACTGCAAGTCCTGGACGAGCAGCGGCAGGGTGCTGCCTTCGGTGGCCGCCTTCATGAAGGGAAGGATCGCGTCCTGGGTCTGGTAGAGGGGCTCGGGGACCGCGACGAGGAGGACATCGGCGCCACAGCTTTCGGCCATCTCGCCAAGTTCACGACAGTCGCGAGGGGTAGCCGCGGAAGCTCCGGCGATGACGGGCGCACGGCCGGCAACGATCTGGCAGACGCGGGCAATGAGGCGTTGGCGCTCCTGAGGCGTGAGGAAGGCGACTTCGCTGGCGACGGCGGGTACGAGGAAGCCGGCGGCGCCGGAGGCGAGCGCGTGTTCGACAAGGCGCTCCGTGCCGGCAAGGTCGATGGCGCCGGTGGCGTCGAACTCGGTCTGCAGGACGGGAAGGATGCCTCTGCGCAGGGGATGGTTCATCAGGGTTTCCAGCGGGTGGCGGCGATGTAGCGCTCGCCTTCGTTGGTATCTTCGAAGTAGTAGGCGGTCAGGACGGTGCCGTCATCGAGGACGACGGTGCGGGGGTAGCCGAGGTCGGGAGCGCCGCCGTCGTCGCGCAGATGGATGGGATCGCTCCAGCTTCGGCCGTCGTCGCCGCTGAGGACGGCGTGGATGCCGTGGGGCTTGTCGCGGTAGCCGTAAATGATGCAGAGTCGGCCATCGGGTAGGCGATTCAAGGTGGGGGGATTGCCGTTGATGCCGGCGTTGGGGACGGGGGTGCCGAGGCAGGCCCAGGTGGCCCCCTCGTCGCGGGAGTGGTAGAGATCGATCCAGTGATGCCAGAGTCGATCGCCGCCGACGGGTTTGCCGCAGCGACGAGCGACGAGGATTTCGCCGTCGGGGAGGCGGAGGGAGGCGGGCATGATGGCCCAGCCTTCGCCATGCAGTTCGGGGCCGATGAAGGAGACGAAACGGAAGCTGGCGCCGCCATCCTGAGTGCGGGCACAGAAGACCTGGCCCTCGCTGCCGTCGGCCTTGTTGCCGGTGAGGAAGAGGAGGCAGTCGTGCGGGGCGAGGGGGAGGTAGTCGGTGCGGGCGGCGACGCCAGTCTGGCCGAACATGGGCAGCTCCCAGGGGCCATCCCAGGTGTGGCAGCGATCGTTGGAGGTATAGAAGAAGGAGCGCACGCCGGCGGCGGAGACGATGCCGGTCTTGGCGGCCATGAAGGCGAAATCGGGGGCGGTGAAGTCGATGCCGCCGGGGTGCGGCTGTGGCCGATTGGGGCAATCGGGGCGGGCGAGGGCCTGTTCGAGGCCGAGTTCGCCGACCATGTGTTCGTCAGCGGAGAGGGCGCGATGGTCGGGGGTGGCGCCGGGGAAGGGTTGGCACTCCCAGGTGCGGCCAGCGTCGCGGCTGCGGGCCTGCATGGTGGTGAAGGGGCGGCTGGTGTCGCGCAGGTGAAAGAGCCCTTCGGCGACGCGCATGTGGCCGAGGGTGAAGCCGAGTACGATGTCCTCGCCCCATGACCAGATGCCATAGTTGGCGGGCCAGCCGGCAAAGTGCCCGGCCTTGCGGTAGACTTCCAGATGCTCGATCGTTGCAGTATGCACGTGTTTCATCACTCCGTACCTCCGCTGCCGGGCAACACGCGCTGTAGCGGTTCCTGGCGAGGCGCGACCTGTTCGAGTTGAGGACCGGCAAAGACGAAGCTCGGATAGATGAGTCCACCGAGCCAGATCTCGTTAACCATGCTGCGTTTGATGACCTGGAGGGCGAGTAGATTCTCCTGCCCCGACTGCGCGTGTTCGGTCAGGTCGAAGGTGAATGGACGGGGAAAGCCGTGACCGCTGCCGATGTAGTCGCCGTTGCACCAGACGTGGATTTCGTCTTCGGCGGCGCCGACGAAGAGACCGATGCCCTGGTCACCCACGCCATTGGGGAGGTCGAAGCGAACGCGGTACCAGACGGCGCCTGGGCGGTAGGCGCCGAGGCCCTGAGCGGCCCACGTCGTCGAATACGTACGGGTGGTCACCAGATCCTTCTCACGCATGCTCGGATGATAGAAGCCCATGAACTGCCCCTGAGCATGGGGATCGAAGATGGTCGGCAGCGCATCGGGCAGCTGGTAGACGATGCGGTAGTCGCCGGTGGAGTAGGTGACGGCTTGTTCGATGAAGGGTTTCTGGAGGCGTTCGAGGTAGCGGCGGCCATAGCGGGAGACCATCATGGGGTTCTTCTGCTGGTAGGCGTCGAAGTGGGCAAACATGGCGTCCATGCGCGACTTGGCGGCGGCGAAGTCGAAACGCTTCATGGCCGCGCGATACTGGTGGAAGATATCGAGCATGCCGACGGGTTGGCTGAAGTAGTCGACGTTGCGTCGATGCACATCGGTGTCGGCGGCGGCAGCGGCCTTGGCCATGTGAGCCTTGGCGCGGTCGAGGAAGTCGAGGTTCAGAATCTGTTCGCTGGCGTAGTGGGCGCCTGCCTCGATGCCGGCGGATTCCTGGGTGTCGATGAGATCGAGGTAATAGGCTTCCATGTGCGGTGCGGCGGCGCCGAAGGCGAGCTGGCAGTAGTGGGTGAGGAGCTGTCGCCAATCGAGGTCGATCTGCCATCCCATGCGGGCCATGAGGTAGTCGTGCGAGCCGAGGATGCTCCATGCCTTGTCCTGTTCGTTGTTGTGGCCGATGACGCCCATGCGGTGGTAGTAGGGCAGGTCCTGGCCCCAGATCTTCATTTTGCTGTAGGGGAGGAGGTTTTCGGCGAGGTTCCAGTTGTAGCCGTAGAAGCCCATGGGGTTACCCTGCTCGCGATGGAGTTGGGCCCATTGCTCGAGGATGTTGCGGTAGTAGGTGCGGGTGGCGCTGCGAGGGTCGAGGAGGCTGTGGTAGCGTGACTGGGTGATGTCGGCGATGACGATAGCGAAGCGGGGATGAGGCTTGTAGCGCATGGGGTAGTCGGTGTGGGCGCCGTAGAGGAGCATGCCAAGGTAGAGGTTGGGGAACTCGTCTTCGAGTCGCGTCAGTACCTCGTTGCCGTAGGCGATGAGGAGGTCGGTGAAGTCTTCTTCGCCGGAGACGGGGTCCATGCGGCGGGGGGAGGCGGCGATGCTTTCGGGGGAGACGGAGTAGTTGGTGCCGTCGTTGGGGCCGATGTTGATGGCGACGGTATGGTCGTTGGGCCAGCCGTTGGTCTTGAAGCGCTCGCGAATGTCCTCGACGACGAGGTCGATGACGGCGGGATGGGTGGATTCGAGTTGGCTCCAGTTGCGCACGAGGGAGCCGTCGGGCATGCGGGAGAGGGCGCGCATCTCGGGGTTCTTTTCGAGCAGCTCGCGATGGTTGCGAAGGACGTAGAACCAGTAGTGGCCGCCGGTGAGGTAACGGGGATGCTCGCGCCCGGGATGGGTCTGCTGCTGGCGCAGCTTCCACTGGTCGAAGAGGACGAACTCTTCGGGCTTGACGATGATGCGGCCTCCGCTGTACCAGGGGGCGCGCATCTCGAAGTCGGGCTTGAGGGCGATGTCCAGCGGGCCGATGGTCACGCTCTCGTTTCGGGGGATGATCTCGCCTTCCTCGCCGGGAAAGATCCAGTCGCAGCCGAGTTCGCGCAGGAGCTGGTAGAGCCCGTGGGAGACGCCGTAGATGCTCTCGCCGCCGATGAGAAGCCGGCCGTCGCGGGTGAGGAGGCGGAAGGACTCACCCATCGTCGTCTGGTGTTGCGGCATGGCGCCGAGTTGGACCGCCTGGTCGCCGAGGACGATGGCGGGCGTGGGAATGGCACCGGCTTCATCGGCGACGATGATCTCGGGGCGCTGCCCGGTCATCTTCTCGAGGTGGTAGGCGAGGTCCTCGACGATGGTGGCTTGCAGTTCGATCTGGCGTCGCTCTTCGAGCTGGGCGGGGCTGAGCTGGCGCTTCTGCTGGGGGGTCAGCTTGAGGACGGTGATGTCTCCGGAGAGGACGATCGGGGCGGGCGGCCGGCCTGGAGCGGCGAGCTTGACGCTTTCCGCGGCGGAGGCGCACGCGGCAGAGGCGGCAATGGCGCAGATAACGACCAGGGCTCGGGGTATCGTACGGTGCATATGGTTTCTCTGTTCCCTTGGCTTGTCGCGGTGTTGGCTATCGTCGGTAAGTTTCGAAGAAAGGGGTTGCTCAGCCCGTCGCCGTGGAAAGGGTCATCTGGTCCTGAGGGGGGCACGGCACGGGGACGGGATGTCGCGGAGTTGGATAGCGGACGTGGACGCCGCGCGCGGAGAGTTCGGCGGCCAGCTCTTCGCCCGGCAGGTTGCCCGGCAGCGTCCCGTCGCGCAAGGCAATGGCGGCGGCAAATCCCGCAACTTCGCCGGTATGCATCCAACAGGGCTCGAGGCGCACGGCGTTGAAGGCGACGTGGGTGGCGCCAAGGCAGACCGGGACCAGAAGGTTGTCCACGCCGCGTGGCAGGAGGCTGCGATAGGGAATCTGTGCGGGGCGGAACTCCGCGCCCATGATGAGCTTGCCGTTCCATGGGTAGTCGGGCGACGCAGGCTCGCCGGTCGTCCCATCGCGATCGCAGGAGTGGCTGTCGATGTACCAGTCGGTGAAGGCGATACTGTCATCGAAGGGACGTGGCGCATCGGTCCGTGGCTGTGGCAGCAGGTCATGCTCGCTGAGCATGTGACGGCCGACGATGCGACGAGCTTCACGGACGTAGATCTCGTATGGGAGATGGCCGTTATCGGGCCACTCGTCGGCACAGAGCTGCCACTGGCGGAACTGCTCCTGCTGTTCGGCCTCGATGGCGGGGTCGTTCTGGAGGAACCAGATGAGGCCCAGAGCGAAGCGTGTGTGTCGCTCGGCGATGGTGCGGCGGGTGGCCCAGTCACCATCGGGATAATCCCAGTTTGCGCCGGGCATGATCGGCGCGTTGAAGGTGCTCTTTCCATCGAGGGTACGATCAGGGGTATGCAGGGCCATGAAGCGGCGACGGTAGGTCAGATAGTCGTGACGGTCATAGGCTGGGGGAGGCACCTTCAGGGGGACGCCGTTGGCGGGATTGCAGGTGACGCATGGGCGCAGGTTGCAGGCCTGAATGGCGCGATCGGCGTTGCGCGGGCTCCGGGGATCGAAGCCGGCCATTCCCACGGGGTATGGGAAGACGCCCCATGCTTCGGCCACAGTGGGATCGAGACCCGCTGCCGCGGTAGTCTGGGTGTAGATGCGACCGGCATGCGGTTCTCCGGTCTCGTCGTGACCTTCGCGGCCAACGCGATACGGCACGTTGGCTTGGGCAGCGAGATCGCCCTCGTAGCTGGCGTCGATGAAGACCCGAGCCTGGACGACCTTCGTGTCGTCGCCGTCCATCTGTTGCAGGTGCAGGGCCTCGACGCGGCGGTGACGGCGGCGGCAGCGGGAGATGCACCATCCGTTGAGCACGCTTATGTGCGGTTCGGCGGCGACCATCTGGGTGAAGAGGCGCTCGATGACGTGTGGCTCGACGGCGCCGGAGGGATGACGACCGGGGAGGAAGCAGGCGTTGCGGTGCTCGCGCGAATCCGCGCCGAAGGTTTCGCGATAGTGCGCCTCGATACGACCGAGTACCTCGCGGAAGAGGGGCGCCCGCCGGTGGGCGCTCAGGGCGTCCCATTGGAAAAGGCCATTCGCCAGCATGCCGCCGAGGTGATGGGTGTGGTTGATCAGCACGACGCGCCAGCCCTCGCGTGCGGCACGCACAGCGGCGGTCACGCCGGCAGGCGTCCCGCCGTAGATGGCGATGTCGGTCGTCAGCACGATTCCGTACCTCTGCGCGGTAGGGTCACCAGTTCTGCCACCAGTTGGGGCTGTTCTTCCTGGGGGCCATGAGGATCCGCCGGCGATTGCCGAGGGCGTTCCATTCGACATGACCGTCGGCGAAGAGCATGTTGACGCCGAACTGGTGCTGTTTGCCCTGGCGGTAGATGTTGGTGCTGAGGATACCGTCGTCCACGGTAAGCATGGTGCCGAAGCCGTAGATGAAGCAGTCGGCGGCGAGGATAAAGGATTCGATGTTGTCCTGAACATCGCCATTCTTGAACTGGGCGGGGGCCGAGTACTTGTTCCAGTTATCTTCCATGATGAAGTACTCGTTGAGGCCGTAGGAGTGGCCGCTGCTGGCGAATGGCAGGCCCCATGTGGTTGGGCACTGGAGGATGCGGATATGCTTGTCGGCGGCATTAGGGAGGGAGGCGTTGGTCGCGAGGTCGGTACGTTCGGTGCCGAGATAGGGAGCGAGTTTGAGCATCCAGTGGCCGCGGTCGACGGGGCCTTCGGAGATGGCCCTGGCAGGGCCGGTGTCGTCGTTCTCATCGGCATAGAGGAAGATGCCGAGGGCGAGCTGTTTGAAGTTGTTCTGGCAGGTGGTGCGGCGGGCGATGTCGCGGGCGCGGCTGAGTGCGGGCAGGAGCATCGAGGCGAGTACGGCGATTATCGCCACCACCACGAGAAGCTCGATCAAGGTGAAGGTTGCACGTGTCGGTTTCATCTTTTCACTCCCTCTTTTGGTATGCTGGTCGTCGTCAAATGGTTTGGCAGTGCAGGCGGATTTCAAGGGGGGTGACCTCCTGATTGGCTGACGGTCATGATGCTCAGGCGGCGGCGTTGTTTCGGGATTTGACTTCGGCGGCGGGGTGATCGGCAAGGAGGCCGAGGGAGCGAAGGATGGCGGCGATCTCGTCTGCCTGGGGCGTCCCGAAGGGGCGGAAGGGCTCGACCATGGTTTCCTGGCAGACGCCGAGCAGCTTGAGGGCGCACTTTACTCCCTTGATCATGCTGGAACCATAGCGGCCGCGCAAATAGATGCCGCGCAGGGTGAAAAGCTGCTCGCGCAGGCTGTCGAGGCGGGTAAAATCGTGGTGGCGGGCGGCGTCGTAGATGCCGACATAGAGTTCGGGCCAGAGGTTGGCGCCGCCGGGTACACCGCCGTCGCTGCCGAGGGTGACGGAATCGGCCAGGAGCTCCTCGGGGCCGATGAGGACGCTGAAGTCGTCCCGTCGCCGGGCGAGGCGGATGAGTTCGTGGTGGTAGATCATGATGCCGGAGCTGTCCTTGATGCCGAGGAGGTTGGGGAGGTGCATCAGGCGGCGGACGGTGTCGGGCTCTACATGGGTCTTGACCATGGCGGGCATGTCGTAGATGATGAAGGGCAGCGGGAGGCGGGCGGCAAGCTGCTCGTAGTAGTCGACGACTTCGTCCTGGCCGAGGGGGAAGTAGAAGGGGGGCGTGATGGTAAGGGCGGTGACGCCGAGGTCGGCGCAGAGTTCGGCGAGGTGAACGGATTCGTCGAAGGCGGCATCGCTGATGCCGACGAGGAGGGGGACGCGGTCGGCGATCTCTTCGCAACTGACGCGGATGAGGTCGTACTTGACGGTGTCGGGGAGGCAGGGACCTTCGCCGGTGGTGCCGAGGACGAAGATGCCGTGGACGCCGCCGTCGAGGAGGCGGCGGAGCTGGCGGCGGGCGGCGGCTTCGTCGAGGGTCGAGGGGGTGGCGAGGGGGGTGACCATCGGGGGGATGATGCCGTGGAGCTTTTCGGTGAGCTTAACCATGAGGATGCCTTGCTGGGTGTTCGGTCGCGGCTGGCAGCCGGGGGGCGGTTTGGGGTGAAAGGGCGGTCATGATGGGGTCAGTCTTTCCAGGTGTGGCGAAGGAGTTCGCCGTCGACGAGGGAGGGTTCGACGAGGAGCTGGAGGTTCTTGCGGACGTCGGGGTACTTCATGCGCCAGAGGAGCTGCTCGACGGCGTGGGTGCCGATGGTCTCGGCGCCGATGTCGATGGTGGCGGGACGCGGGGCCAGGCCGGCGAGACAGGTGGGCTGGTTGTTGCAGGAGATGATCTCGAGATCGTGGCCGATGCGCACGTTGTGCTTGAGCAGATGGCGGTAGACGAGGGCAGTTAGCAGGTCGTAGGGGATGAAGATGCCGGTGGGCAGGGGATCGAGGTCGAGAAGGGCTTCGACGAGGCTGCTGGCGTGGGCTTCCAGTTCGAGGAGGAAATCTTCGGAGTGTCGACGATGAAACTCGGTTTCGCCCTGGATGATGCGGACGGGCACCTGGTGCGAGAAGGCGTAGAACTCGAAGGCCTGCTGGCGGATGCGGAAGGCGGGATAGCCCATGCCGGTGACCAGGAAAGCGAGGTCGCGATGGCCGCGCTGCTCGACAAGGTAGCTGCCGGCGAGCTTGCCGATGGCTTCGTTGCCGGCGAGGACATGGTCGCCGGTGCGGTCGTGGTAGGAGGAGAGCCAGACGGCGGGGAGGTGGGCGATGACGGCTTCGATGGCGGGGCTGAGCTGCGTGCCGGCGAGAAGGAGGCCACTGACCTGATGCTGCGCGAGCCGATCGGCGATGAGCTGAGGATCGTCGGACTGGATGAAGAGGAGGGAGGCGTGACTGCGGTTGAGGGCGAGGTTGACGCCGCCGAGGATGGTGTTGAAGACGTCGACGTGGCGCAGATAATGGTCGTCGAGGACGAGGAGGGCCAGGGAGGTGGAATCGGACTGCGGCTCGGTGCGGCGGCGCACACTCCCTTCGTAACCAAGCTCTTCGATGGCCGAGTTGACGAGGTCGACCACTTCCTGGCTGACGCCCGCCTGCCCGTTGACGACGCGGGAAACGGTCGATTGCGAGACGCCGGCAAGGTCCGCTACGTCGGACATGAGCACCTTGCCGCCTGTTCGATTCGGGAAAGCCATGGCCATCACTCCAATAGGGGTTGAGCGGATATCCACTGGTACTTTATGAATATGCCGATGAATATGCAAGAATATTTTCAGGAAATTGTTGTGGGGGGATGTGGGAGACGCGGGCCCGGCAACCTATGAATTCTCGGTAGTGGAGGGAGAAAGCTCATACTTCAACATCTGACGCTAATAAGATAACCACGAAGTACACGAAGAGCACGAAGGCGCTACAAAAGGTTCTGCTATGGGAGAGGACAACGCGGCGACTGAAATTAACCACAGAGAACGCATAGAGCGCAAAGATAGCCGCGACGGGCCCGGCAATGTAGGGTCTAGTCCAGCAGGGGTCTGGGGAGTGGCAACGTCCAACGCCGGTGCCACTCAGGCGAGTGGCGTGCCCAGGATGGGAATGGCGGGGACAAGGAATCTACCACAAAGAACGCAGAGAGCGCAAAGAAGGAGAATGGCTGGTGGTTGGACTGAGCCGAGGAATGGACCGATGTTCTGGGGAGTGGCAACGTCCAACGCCGGTGCCACTCAGGCGAGTGGCGTGCCCAGGGATCGCCGTCCGGAGGCCGCCTCCCACATTGGGGCTGCAAGGCTGCAATCGCCGTCCGGAGGCCGCCTCCCACATTGGATTGGGGCTGCAGGGAAACAACCGGTGCCACTCAGGCGAGTGGCGTGCCCAGGAGATCGCCGTCCGGAGGCCGCCTCCCACGTTGAGGCAGGATGGAAGCTGAAGAAAAAGTCATAAAAAAGTGGGGATGGAACATGGTATGTGCTTGGGCTACCGGATAAACTGCATCAACGCAAGGAGGTTGCATGCAGGATTCCTACTCTCAGACGGTCAGCCGACGAGTGGCGATTGTCGGCCTGTTGAAGGTAAACCGGGTGCTTTCGTCGCAGGCGCTGGCGAAGCGGATGCGGCCGCACCTGTGCGCGTGCGCGAAGACGATTCAGCGGGACATCCAGTGGATGCAAGGGAAGCTGGATGCGCCGATCGCGTACGATGCGGCGGAGCATGGGTATTGTCTGCGGGATCGGACCTGGACCTATCCGACGTCAGCGCTGGAGGAGGATGCGCGCTTTGCGAGTCTGTTTGCGCATCGGCTGACGACACCGCTGCTGCCGAGCGCGCTGCAGGAGCCGCTGGCCGAGGCGGATCGGGTACTGTTGGCGGCGGGGGATCCGACGATGCTCTCGGCGGAGATGCTGCACTCGGTCATCCAGGCGACGACAGCGCAGGTGGAGCCGCCGGGCCGGGTCTTCGAGGATATCCTGGAGGGGTGGCGGGAGTGCCGCGTGCTGCGGATCACCTATTGCAGCGAGGATGACCGCTATCTGCCGCGGGATATCGAGCCGCATGCGCTCTTTCTGAGCGGAGGCGGCTGGTACATTCGGGCCTGGTGTCGACTGCGACGCGCGGTGCGCTCCTTCGCGATGCATCGCTGCCTGGATACGGTGGTGCTGGAGTCGACCTTTGAGCGGAGTCTGGGGCTGCTGGCGGGCTTGAGCAATGGGAATCCCTTCGGCTACGACGAAGTGGCGGAGGTGGTCGTGCGGGTGGCGCCCGAGAAGGGGCGCCTGATCAGCGAGCGCGAATGGTTTCCGGGTCAGGGGCTGACCATGCACGAGGATGGTTCGCTGACGCTCCGCTTCCCGTCGGCCCCGGAGCCCCTCCTGGTCCGCTGGATCCTCGCCTACGCCCCCCATCTGACGCTGATCGCCCCACCCTCCCTCCGTCCCCAACTCCACGCCGCCGCCCTGAAGCTCGCCGAACGACATGCGGATGCAGGAGAGACGGCGGACAGCGTCAGCAACTTGATCTGATATCAGGAATTGTGATTGAAAGCGATGAACGATGCATCATCTTGCGACAAGGGCAGAAGGAGGTAAGGGTGAACAGATTCAAGAAGAAGGGACCGCAAGAGGTACCCGTCGACCCGAGCACTTTGCTGACGGATAAGCATGTCCGCAACCTTCAGGAATCGCTATAATGACGTATCACGCGCATACCAAGGAGGACCCGGTCACTCGACTGCCGTTGCCAGAGGACCAGTGGCAGACGCTCGATGACCACCTGCGGGGTGTCGCGGAACTGGCAGGGCAGTTCGCGGCCGCATTCGACTCACAAGCATGGGGGAAAGCTGCTGGGCTGCTGCATGACGTCGGCAAGTACCGCGCCAGCTTTCAGCGTTATCTCCGCGGTCAGTTGCGCAACGGTGAAGACAAGGATCATGCCATCTTCGGGGCGCTCCTGGCCAACAGTTTGCCGCTCGCGCTGTTGATCCTTTCGCATCATACCGGGCTCCAGAATGTAACCACCGTAACCGGCGCCATGCTTGCCAAGAAGTCGTTATTGTCGAAGTTGCCCGCGTGCGCCCGCGCTCTGCCGCCACCTGACCACCTTCAGCCGCCAGCGTTCATCAAGTCCGATAATCTCCAGCACCAGAAGCGCCGCTTCGAAATGTGGATGCGCTTCCTCTTCTCAGCTCTTGTCGATGCGGATTTCCTCGACACCGAGGCGGCGATGCGGGAAACCGCCCGGCCATCGTTTGCGGATATCGGCGAGTTGCGGCAGAGACTCGATATTCATCTCGATGCCATCGTTGTCACTGCCGATCCTACCCCAGTAAACCTACAACGCGCTCAGATCCTCAATGACTGTCGCGCCGCTGCCTCCAAAGAACCGGGCATCTTCTCCCTCAGCGTGCCGACAGGTGGCGGGAAGACCCTCGCCGGCATGTCCTTCGCACTGAATCACGCTCAGCAGCACGATTTGCGGCGGGTGATTGTTGTCGTCCCCTATACCAGTATCATCGAGCAGAACGCCAGGGTCTACAAAGATGTGTTCGGTGCCGAACAGGTCATCGAACACCATTCCGCACTCGATCCCGTCCGCGAATCGCGCCAAAACAAGCTGGCCAGTGAGAACTGGGATGCTCCGGTCATCGTAACTACGTCGGTCCAGTTCCTCGAATCTCTTCACGCCAATCGCTCATCAACGTGCCGCAAGCTCCATAACATCGCCCGCAGCGTCGTCATCCTCGACGAAGTGCAGACACTGCCCATGGAGTATCTCATGACCATACTCGACATGTTGCAGCAACTTGCGGACTGTTACGGCTGCACGGTTGTGCTGTCCACCGCAACACAGCCCGCATTGGCCAGACGCGAGCGCTTTGAGGGTCTTGTCGACGTCCGTGAAATCATACCACGGCCCCAGGACTTGGCGCGGAATCTCAATCGCGTTCAGGTTCATTGGCCGGAGACATCAGATGCGACAAGCTACGATGAGTTGGCGCAACGCATCCTGCAGCATCCGGAGCGGCAGGTGCTGGCCGTCACTCACCTGCGGAAGGACGCCCGCGAGCTGGCGGAGTTGTTGCCATCCGAGTACACCTACCATCTCTCGGCGCTCATGTGCCCGGCTCACCGCCTCCAGGTACTGAACCGCGTGCGCAAGATACTACGGGAGAAGAAGCCGTGTCTGCTCGTCTCAACTCAGCTCATCGAGGCCGGCGTCGACGTCAGTTTTCCCATTGTGTATCGTGCGCTGGCAGGGCTTGACTCCATCGTGCAAGCAGCCGGACGCTGTAATCGCGAAGGTGAACTGCCGCTTGGCCACGTCTACGTGTTCGTGGCCCCCACGAGTCCGCCGTCAGGCACGCCCCGCGTGGGCCGCGATACGATGAAGCTGGTGCTCGATGCAGGCGAAAAGGGGATCGTGCAGACTGTCGACGGCCATCTGGATCTCACCAGTCCAGATCTCTACGCCTACTATTTCCGCAAGTTCTATGGAAGTGGAAGCACCGACGGCAAAAGCATCATGACGCTCAGAGAAAGCTGGGATTATCCGAACGTGGCACAGACGTTCAGCATCATTCCAGATGGGCAGACGCAGTCGCTGGTGGTTCTGTTCGGAGATGCGGCCTCTCGACTTGAAACGCTGCAGCAGCCCGGTGGCATGACTCGTCAGAACCTGCGCGCCCTCCAGCCCTTCAGCGTGAATCTCTACCCCCAGAACTGGAAGAAGCTCCAGGACGCCGGCGCCATTCACCTAATCGCCGATACCGTGTACACCCTGTCGCCAGGATTTCACGATCTCTATGACCAGCGATTCGGCCTGATGACTGACGTAGCCGCCGGAGGACGTGCATGGACTGTCTGAAATGGCTCGGCCCCACGCCGACGATACGGTGTGAGGCCGAGACTGATACGATTGCCACAAGTTCGCTGATACAGTTTCAATCCACGCTCTGTGAGCGAAAACTAACGGGACAATATATCTACACAACTTGTGCCCGCAAGTCCTCCAGTTCTGTATAAGTTTACTTGTATGAATATTAAATTTGGTTATTGTATTCGTAAAGACTGCGATAGACCAGCTCTCCTCTGCATACGTTTTCCAATCTGTTCCACATCTCTTTCTCAAGTCCCCAACCCAAGAGGTATTACCATGCCTGAAAGAGGTCCCACACTGAGCATACGAGCGCGCGGCCCGTTGGCCATCTTTACGCGCCCCGAGCTTAAAACCGAGCGGGTCAGCTATCCTGTCCCCACTCCTTCCGCCATGCGCGGACTCATCGAGGCGGTCTTCTGGAAGCCGGCGATCCGCTGGCACGTAGAGCGCATTTTTGTGCTGGCGCCCATCCATTTCATCGCCTTTCGACGCAATGAAATCAACAACAAGGGGGCGGCGCCCACCCGCGAAATCGTCGAGAACGGAGGTGCGCCGCCCGTTTACTTCGCAGACGATTCGAGCAACCGCGCCCAACGCAATACCATCGCCCTGCGCGATGTCGACTATCAGGTCGATGCACACTTCAGCCTGACGGAGCACGCCGGTGCTGAAGACAACATCTACAAGTTCATCGACATGTTCACCCGCCGCGTCGAGAAGGGCCAGCATTTTCACCAGCCCTACCTCGGTTGCCGGGAGTGCGCGGCGGAAATCCTTCCGCCGCTCGACGACCCGCAGCCCATAACCGATAGCCGTGACCTTGGCCGGATGCTCTGGGATATCGACTTCGCCGCCAAATCCACAACCCCGCTCTTCTTCGAAGCAAAGATGGAGAATGGCGTCATCGAGGTGCCCCTGAATCCGCTTCCCGAGGAGGTGACAGCATGATCCTTCAAGCACTCTACGAGCTATCGGTACGCGAGCACCTCATGGGCGATCCCGACTTCGAACCAAAGCCAGTCCGCTACCTGCTTACCGTTGCCGACGGCGGCAAACTGCTTGGCGGTGTCCAGAAGACGGAGGTTGTCGAGGAGGTGCCGGAAGACTCCAAACGCAAGCCAAAATCTTTTGCCCGCACTTTCCTTGTGCCGAGAGAGTCCGCCCGTACCAGTGGCGACCGCGCCTTTTTCCTTGTCGACAAAGCGGAGTACGTCCTTGGGATCGACCCTGCCGGTATGCGAGACGTGGACAAGCTCCATATCCGCTTCGAGCTTTTTCGGGAGAAGGTCCACGCGTGTCTGGCCGCAACTCGGGATCCTGGCGTCAAGGCCGTCGCCGATTTTCTAGACCGGCTTGGCGGCGTCCCAGGATCCGTTGAACTGCCCGAAGACTGCGCAACAAACGATCTCTTTGCCTTCATCTATGCTCCGGATATCGACCTGCTGGTACACGAACGCTCGGCCGTACGTGAGTACTGGGCGGCCGAGCGCGCCGAAGACGAGCCATCCGGGGACGGTGGCGTACGGTGCATGGTCACCGGAAAGCCCTGCTTGCCGGTCGACAAGCATCCGGTCATCAAGCGGGTGCCAGGCGGTTCCACCAGCGGCATCGCTCTCATCTCCTTCAACAAGAACGCCTTTGAATCGTACGGCTTGGAAGGGGCGGAGAATGCGCCTATCTCCCGCGAAGCATCCGAAGCGACCATGACCGCCCTCAATCGCCTCATCCATCCGGCCTATCCGGACCCCGCCGATACCAACCGGTCACTCACTCGCCGCAATTCCAAGCTCAGCGCCGATACCGTCGCCTGCTATTGGACGCGCAAAGGGGGTGACAGGATTGCGGATATGATGAACACGATCATGAATCCCGACTTGGATCAGGAAGAACCGGCGGCTGATCCAGAGGAGCTACGCCGATTGTACCAGTCCATCTGGAGCGGTCGGCCGTTTCCCGTGGCGACGCCGACCGCATTCTACTCTCTGGTGCTCAGCGGCGCCCAGGGGCGTGCCACGCTCCGCGATTGGATCGAAAGCAACACCCAGAACGTGGTGAACAACCTCGCCGCCTACTTCGCCGATCTGCGCATGGTGCGGCGAAATTCGCCGATCAAGGGGAAATCTCACCCACCCGGCTTTCCCATCGGTGAGCTGCTCGAAGCCATCGCAGAACCACGCGAGCGCCGGGCCGAAGGCGTCCCCGCTCACGTGGCCGCCGGCTTCTATCGCGCTGCCATCACCGGCGAACTCTTCCCTTACGCAGTCCTGCCACGCGCCGTCGCCCGCTACCGCATCGAGGTCGCTCAGGAAAATGCCGGCGGCGCCGAAGGATGGCGCGCCCGCCAGTGGAACGATGCGCGCGCTGCTCTCATCCGAGCTGTCCTGTTACGTCTCTATCGCCAGTCCTCCACATCTACAAACAAGGAGATCCACCCGATCATGAATCCCACCTGCACAGACGAAGGCTATGTGCTTGGCCAGCTCATTGCTGTTCTTGAACGGCTTCAGGCAGCCGCCCTCGGCGACATCAACGCCTCCGTTATCGACCGCTACTTTAGCGGCGCCTCCGCCGCGCCACGCAGCATCTTCATCAACCTGCTGAAAAGTGCCAGACACCACGCCCGCAAGGGCATGGACGACAAGCAGAACGCCGGCTTCGTCTTCCGCTTGGAAAGGCTGGTCGATGAACTCGCCGACCGCTTCCTCGTCGTAGATCCACGCTTCCAGGACAAACTCGCCAGCCAAGTCAGCAATGGTTTCCCCGCCAGTCTCGACCAGAACCAGCAGGGCCTCTTCATTATTGGCTATCACCAGATGCGCAAGTGGCTTTGGCTCAACAAGGAAGAGCGAGCACAGTGGGAGAAGGAGAATCCCGACGCACCGCGTGCGTATATCTGGAGCAAGACCCGCGAAGCTGAACCCGAAAATCAAAACGTCTGACCTCAGTCAACCACCACAACAGAAAGGACCGATCATGAGTACTACCACTGTAGCCCCCGCCATCGAGAACCGCTACGACTTCGTGCTTCTCTTCGACGTCGCCAACGGCAACCCCAACGGTGACCCCGATGCCGGCAACGCACCGCGCCTCGACAACGAAACCGGCCATGGTCTCGTCACCGACGTCTGCCTCAAGCGCAAGATCCGGGACTACGTCACCCTCGCCAAGGGCGCCGCCGATGGATCTCCGTCCGATGGCTATGACATCTACATCAAGCACCGCGGCGTCCTCCAGACCATGCATATGCAGGCCTACGAAGTCAATGGTCTCGACCCTAAGGAGAAGTCGCTCAGCAACGTCGAAAAGGCTCGGGCATGGATGTGCCAGACCTTCTTCGATATCCGCTCCTTCGGCGCCGTTCTCACGCTCGATATCAACTGCGGGCAGGTGCGCGGCCCCGTGCAGATCACCTTCGCCCGGTCACTCGACCCTATCGCCGCCCCCGAACAGACCATCGTCCGTAAAGCCGTTGCCAAGCAGTCTGAAGCCGACGAGCAGATCAAAAAGCATGGCCAGGTCACCGGCACCATGGGCCGCAAGACTATTGTACCCTATGGCCTGTATCGCGCCCACGGCTTTGTCTCTGCTCCGATTGCCGCCCAGACCGGCTTCAATGAGGATGACTTGCAGCTTCTCTGGGACGCACTCGTCAACATGTTCGAGCACGACCGCTCCGCGGCTCGCGGCGAAATGGCCACCCGCAAGCTCGTCGTCTTCAAGCACGAGTCGAAACTGGGGAATGCCCACGCCCACCAGCTCTTCGAGCGGGTAACGGTGTCCCTGAAGCACAAGGATCACCCACCTCGCGCCATCGCCGACTATCAGATTGACATCGACCGCGACAACCTTCCGCAGGGCATCACCATCGATGAGCGACTCTGACGTCATTTCTGAGAATGAGGATGAGTACCTGCCGCTCTCAGGTTTGCAGCATCTGCTATTCTGCGAGCGGTAGTTCCCCCCTCATCCACATCGTGCAGTTGTGGCGAGAGAATCGATTGACGGCCCAGGAGCGGCTGCTGCACGCGCGGGTGGATCAGCCGGCGCCAGTAGTCGTCCCGGGATCCACCGTGCCACCAGCGTACGTCTTGGGTCGGTTCTCAATGGCTTTCTGCCTTGTCTGGAAATGACAGTGCGGTCCAAGCGAGCCTCTTCCTGGATTCCGGCACGTCCGACCACTCACTGTTACCGGCGTTCTTTGACAATCAAAAGTTCCATAGTCGGCAGCTTCATCCTCATGGGACGAAACTGCCCCGGAGCCGGAAAACCTGCGAGAATGCCTCACCGCGAACCTTTGGCGAGCAGCCCTCACGCAAAGAGGTTCGCGCTCGCCGCAAGGCCCTCAATGGCAAGGGTTTGTGATTTGCTTCAGGTCCGGCGCCCTACCGAAGCGCAGGAGCTTTCGGAAGGTTCGCGGATGCGGCTTGAAATCCTTGCCTGAGTCGGCCACATTTGACGGGACCGAGTCGCTCCCCGCACGGGGGGCGTGGATTGAAACCAGGTGTTGACGTGTGCGGATTATGGGGATGCGGTCGCTCCCCGCACGGGGGCGTGGATTGAAACAGGGCGTTGGCCGTCTTCTCGAGGTCTCGCGCCATGTCGCTCCCCGCACGGGGGGCGTGGATTGAAACGCGCCTTTGGCAAGCACCATGTCGACTACTTGGGTCGCTCCCCGCACGGGGGGCGTGGATTGAAACAGGTTTCCGAGTCGGCTTTTAACTTGGGTAGGCGTCGCTCCCCGCACGGGGGGCGTGGATTGAAACACGCGGGCGACGGGGGAGGCGGCGAGGCGGCTGGTCGCTCCCCGCACGGGGGGCGTGGATTGAAACTGGACACACACACTAACAGCCGATGGAGCGAGGGTCGCTCCCCGCACGGGGGGCGTGGATTGAAACAGTCGGCAGCGAACGGCGTGCGAGTCGTGATCGTGTCGCTCCCCGCACGGGGGGCGTGGATTGAAACTCGGAGATGGTGCAAATGGGGCGTGACAGAGTGCGTCGCTCCCCGCACGGGGGGCGTGGATTGAAACCTCAGTTCCCAGTTGTCAGTAATGAAGCTGACAATGTCGCTCCCCGCACGGGGGGCGTGGATTGAAACCCTTGCGAAAATTCGACTTCCCACCTAACCGCATGTCGCTCCCCGCACGGGGGGCGTGGATTGAAACAAAATCGCCCCGTGCTCATCGTGCAGCTCTTCGATGTCGCTCCCCGCACGGGGGGCATGGATTGAAACACAGCTCAGGACGTTTTCGAGCACATCGCCGCCGTCGCTCCCCGCACGGGGGGCGTGGATTGAAACCCTGAAGAAGACTTCTTCCACGCTCCGGTGCACGTCGCTCCCCGCACGGGGGGCGTGGATTGAAACATCGTTCGCCCCATGGTCTGGCTGCGCTCGACAAGTCGCTCCCCGCACGGGGGGCGTGGATTGAAACCATCCGGACTGATAGGAGAGCGCGCCGAGGACGTCGCTCCCCGCACGGGGGGCGTGGATTGAAACATACCCCTGCCCTCCCCGCCAGCGCATCGCGCATGTCGCTCCCCGCACGGGGGGCGTGGATTGAAACTCCGAGTCGGTCGGGGTCGGGTATGCCGTCCATGTCGCTCCCCGCACGGGGGGCGTGGATTGAAACTTGAACATGGCCGGGGCGCTGCCCGCGACCGTCAGTCGCTCCCCGCACGGGGGGCGTGGATTGAAACACGATCTACGAAGCCCCGCTATCATGCCGCCTGCGTCGCTCCCCGCACGGGGGGCGTGGATTGAAACGGTACCCTTTCCCCGCGATGCCAGTTCCTCGATGTCGCTCCCCGCACGGGGGGCGTGGATTGAAACAACGGCAGCTGCTCATCAGACCCCATCTGCTGGGTCGCTCCCCGCACGGGGGGCGTGGATTGAAACAAGATTGCCCGTAAGCGCCTCAATATGGTCTACAGTCGCTCCCCGCACGGGGGGCGTGGATTGAAACACGAAGCAGCCGCACAGTCTGCACCGCCCGTCTGTCGCTCCCCGCACGGGGGGCGTGGATTGAAACGACTGATCACGCCATATACGTTGGGCTCCAGAAGTCGCTCCCCGCTCGGGGGGCGTGGATTGAAACTATCAGCTCGGCGCCTCGCTGGTTGAGGGAGCGGTCGCTCCCCGCACGGGGGGCGTGGATTGAAACACTCCCACTTGACTAACACCACTACAGCCCCCGTCGCTCCCCGCACGGGGGGCGTGGATTGAAACTCTGCGTAGTGCGCATCCGTGGAAACCCTGAAGTGAGTCGCTCCCCGCACGGGGGGCGTGGATTGAAACAGGACCGAAAAGTCATATCTCCGCAAGGTAGCAGTCGCTCCCCGCACGGGGGGCGTGGATTGAAACCGCCAGAACGCAACCGCGGCATTGATGAAGAACGTCGCTCCCCGCACGGGGGGCGTGGATTGAAACTCTGACGAGAAAGCTGTTGCCGCGTTTGATCAGCGTCGCTCCCCGCACGGGGGGCGTGGATTGAAACCATGACTTCGGTCGGTACTTCGATCGAGCCGCCGTCGCTCCCCGCACGGGGGGCGTGGATTGAAACGAGGAGTGCAAGCAGCTCTTCGACAGGATCAGTGTCGCTCCCCGCACGGGGGGCGTGGATTGAAACTGCCAGTCCTCGCGATAGGGCAAATCACGACTCAGTCGCTCCCCGCACGGGGGGCGTGGATTGAAACGTCGGGCTTGTGTGTCTGTCAGCGTTCATCATCGTCGCTCCCCGCACGGGGGGCGTGGATTGAAACCATGTAGTCGGGCGGGTCGGGTAGGATGGCTTCGTCGCTCCCTGCACGGGGGGCGTGGATTGAAACGCCGACATCGCGGGCATCTGGGAAACGATGTTGGTCGCTCCCCGCACGGGGGGGCGTGGATTGAAACATCGGTCATGTTGCTGGTGTAGGTCGTGACGTTTGTCGCTCCCCGCACGGGGGGCGTGGATTGAAACATGGTCCCGATGGGAGTCATGATGGTTGGGTACGTCGCTCCCCGCACAGGGGGCGTGGATTGAAACACCGAGGCGGAGGTCCGGAAGCTGCTGAAGGCCGTCGCTCCCCGAACGGGGGGCGTGGATTGAAACTCGTTGCCTCTCCATACCGGCCTGTAGAAGTAGGTCGCTCCCCGCACGGGGGGCGTGGATTGAAACGCGGGTGGCATTGGTCCGGGGGTCGAACCAGATGGTCGCTCCCCGCACGGGGGGCGTGGATTGAAACCCCCGTCAGATTCTCCCGCGCAATCGCCAGATCGTCGCTCCCCGCACGGGGGGCGTGGATTGAAACCAGCCGCCGAAAACCAACGTGTCGGCAACCTTGGTCGCTCCCCGCACGGGGGGCGTGGATTGAAACACCGCCAGCAAGCTCGACCCCGCCATCCATGGAGAGTCGCTCCCCGCACGGGGGGCGTGGATTGAAACCATCCATTCGCGGTGTAGTGATCGTGGAAGAGCGTCGCTCCCCGCACGGGGGGCGTGGATTGAAACTGTGCGGCATCCTGCATCGCGAAATCTTGCTGCGTCGCTCCCCGCACGGGGGGCGTGGATTGAAACGATATAACCAAGGGTGATGACAATGAGCGTACTGTCGCTCCCCGCACGGGGGGCGTGGATTGAAACAAAGCATTGAAGCTACCTCCTGAGGTGATAGCCGTCGCTCCCCGCACGGGGGGCGTGGATTGAAACCCGCGGGGATCGTAAATGCCTTCGATCCGGTGGGTCGCTCCCCGCACGGGGGGCGTGGATTGAAACAGCAGGCTGACGATGACGGTCGAGAAATCGAACGTCGCTCCCCGCACGGGGGGCGTGGATTGAAACATCCGGGCAAATAGCGTCTGTCTCGCATAGTCTGGTCGCTCCCCGCACGGGGGGCGTGGATTGAAACAGGAGTCCCGCCAACAATCCCAACGGCAGACCCGGTCGCTCCCCGCACGGGGGGCGTGGATTGAAACCAGACAGGCAACGCCACGACCGCGAAATTCACCGTCGCTCCCCGCACGGGGGGCGTGGATTGAAACCAGTTCGATCTCGCCGTAACAGCCGCGGCGCCTGTCGCTCCCCGCACGGGGGGCGTGGATTGAAACGTGGCTTCCATGCCCGCGATGTGCGCCAATATGGTCGCTCCCCGCACGGGGGGCGTGGATTGAAACCACGGAGGCTTGGTGACCGAGAAGGGTACGGGGGGTCGCTCCCCGCACGGGGGGCGTGGATTGAAACGTTGTGCCCTTGCCCCTCTGGGAAGTGGCGATCGGTCGCTCCCCGCACGGGGGGCGTGGATTGAAACATGTATGCGCTGTTCGACCGCAAACCTAATATAGTCGCTCCCCGCACGGGGGGCGTGGATTGAAACACCCAGCGGAACTCATGCGAAACGACTTCGATGGTCGCTCCCCGCACGGGGGGCGTGGATTGAAACATTGGGTGGTATCCTCGTTGGTTGACTTAGTCGGTCGCTCCCCGCACGGGGGGCGTGGATTGAAACCTCCTCGCCACCCCCACGGCGTAACCTCCCCGGGGGTCGCTCCCCGCACGGGGGGCGTGGATTGAAACGATCGCAAAGATGGGCAACGTGTCGCGCAGGTCTCGTCGCTCCCCGCACGGGGGGCGTGGATTGAAACGGTTTGCCCGGTCCAGGTGATGACGATGTCGGTGTCGCTCCCCGCACGGGGGGCGTGGATTGAAACCAAGTCGTCGAAAACATCCGTGTTATCGACTACCGTCGCTCCCCGCACGGGGGGCGTGGATTGAAACCTCGAATCCGCATGCGATTTTGTCCCGGCTGGGGTCGCTCCCCGCACGGGGGGCGTGGATTGAAACAAACTGGCACTGGCGGAAGCCGTCCATTATTGGGTCGCTCCCCGCACGGGGGGCGTGGATTGAAACTGAAGGAGATGGCGAGCGAATAACCCGCTACGCTGAGTCGCTCCCCGCACGGGGGGCGTGGATTGAAACATACATACGAAGCTTCGGCGGTGTGGGCTGTTGGTCGCTCCCCGCAACGGGGGGCGTGGATTGAAACATCGGGTGGATCCTCCGACCGGCGCGAAGGTGGGTCGCTCCCCGCACGGGGGGCGTGGATTGAAACGTGGTGAACTGCCCTTTGAGTATGCCGTCGCGAGTCGCTCCCCGCACGGGGGGCGTGGATTGAAACTTGTAAACCTTGACGTTGACATCGCCGGCCGCGTCGCTCCCCGCACGGGGGGCGTGGATTGAAACAGCGTCCATGGCGTCGGCAAGATCTTCTGCGCTGAGTCGCTCCCCGCACGGGGGGCGTGGATTGAAACAACGCCAAGATGGTGGATTGCGTGGTGCTGCTGCGTCGCTCCCCGCACGGGGGGCGTGGATTGAAACAGCGCCGCCCTCGCCGCGCAGACCGCCTCCTTCGGTCGCTCCCCGCACGGGGGGCGTGGATTGAAACCCATCCCCCGCTGAAAGGGCTATCAGCCCCCCCGTCGCTCCCCGCACGGGGGGCGTGGATTGAAACTACATCCCCGCCACCGCCTTCGACCAAGCCAAGTAGTCGCTCCCCGCACGGGGGGCGTGGATTGAAACTCCGGCGTGGTCACCGCGCCGCCCGTCGTCAAGTCGCTCCCCGCACGGGGGGCGTGGATTGAAACATGAATGTGGCGAGGCGCGGCTGCCGTTTGTGGAGAGTCGCTCCCCGCACGGGGGGCGTGGATTGAAACTACGAAGCGTACACGCAAGGCGGCGTCTACCTGGTCGCTCCCCGCACGGGGGGCGTGGATTGAAACTACGAAGCGTACACGCAAGGCGGCGTCTACCTGGTCGCTCCCCGCACGGGGGGCGTGGATTGAAAC
>JAWLHB010000022.1:0-23015 GCA_041690595.1 Lentisphaeria bacterium | reverse complement strand
TCCTGGTCGCCCAGCACCTCGGCCTCGATGGACGTCGCTCCCCGCACGGGGGGCGTGGATTGAAACAAGGATCGCATCGTTGACTACATGAGCAGCAACGTCGCTCCCCGCACGGGGGGCGTGGATTGAAACAGCAAGCTCAGGCGCAATCCCCAGGGCCTCTACGTCGCTCCCCGCACGGGGGGCGTGGATTGAAACCAGGTCTGGTCATCGATGCGCGCAATGAGGAAGGTCGCTCCCCGCACGGGGGGCGTGGATTGAAACTCCATCACCCGCACCATCTGGTGCATTGGCAGGCGTCGCTCCCCGCACGGGGGGCGTGGATTGAAACGTCGCCCAGACGATTGCCCTGGTCGGCGGGCAGGTCGCTCCCCGCACAGGGGGCGTGGATTGAAACTCCAACCCGATCACGGCGGCGTGCACAGTGAGATGTCGCTCCCCGCACGGGGGGCGTGGATTGAAACAATGATTGCGGCATGTGAGTTGGCATGTCAGGACAGTCGCTCCCCGCACGGGGGGCGTGGATTGAAACTTTGGTACTTCCAGCTTTGGAGTCGGCGCCTTCTGTCGCTCCCCGCACGGGGGGCGTGGATTGAAACAGTCCAATCCAGTACTCCAGTGGCCCCCACGTGAGTCGCTCCCCGCACGGGGGGCGTGGATTGAAACAATGATGAGGCGTTTTAGCCATCCGGACATGATGTCGCTCCCCGCACGGGGGGCGTGGATTGAAACGTCATGAGCGACACGGCAATCCGGTATGCCCAGAGTCGCTCCCCGCACGGGGGGCGTGGATTGAAACGTCCCGGGGGTCTTGACGGTGATGCGGGTCTCTTGTCGCTCCCCGCACGGGGGGCGTGGATTGAAACTCTGGAAGGCAAGGACGAGCTGGCGGCGTTCGGGGGTCGCTCCCCGCACGGGGGGCGTGGATTGAAACATTGCGATTCTTCCGCCATGTTGATCGTTATGTGTCGCTCCCCGCACGGGGGGCGTGGATTGAAACTTTGATCTTAGCGAACGCCTCTTGTATCTTCGGGTCGCTCCCCGCACGGGGGGCGTGGATTGAAACGTAGGCTCCGGACCAGTCTTGGATCACGCCGTAAGTCGCTCCCCGCACGGGGGGCGTGGATTGAAACTTGTCAACGGTACTCCCCTACAAATACTGGACGAGTCGCTCCCCGCACGGGGGGCGTGGATTGAAACTTACAATTTCGCTAAAATAAAGTTTAGCACTCTGTCGCTCCCCGCACGGGGGGCGTGGATTGAAACGATAGCGGAATCATCGCGAAATACGCCCGAATCATGTCGCTCCCCGCACGGGGGGCGTGGATTGAAACCTCCAGCCGGCTTCGTGCCCGGCTATCGTACATGGTCGCTCCCCGCACGGGGGGCGTGGATTGAAACCAGTCCTGCGACCACGCAACATCAGCCTCAAACGTCGCTCCCCGCACGGGGGGCGTGGATTGAAACTCCGCAATCTCGCCACTCTTCGCCACCAGATTCGTCGCTCCCCGCACGGGGGGCGTGGATTGAAACTTCGGGGTCGGGGGCTGGGGGCTTTTTGCGTCCTGTCGCTCCCCGCACGGGGGGCGTGGATTGAAACCAGTCCACCTTCGGGCTGGTATGCGCCGTAACCGTCGCTCCCCGCACGGGGGGCGTGGATTGAAACCCGCCAGTAGATCGTTAGTTTCCCACAGTGTCTTGGTCGCTCCCCGCACGGGGGGAGTGGATTGAAACCGCGGCAAACGTGTTGCTGCCACGGTCGATCAGCAGTCGCTCCCCGCACGGGGGGCGTGGATTGAAACTCCTATTGGCGGCAATCATTTTGGCACCGTTCTTGGCAGGTGGGCTGGCCCCAGTCATTCAACCTGCCATTGAGATACTCCAGCAGGGGTCTGGGGAGATGCGATCTCCCCAGCCGCCGGAGGCAGGGCTTGGCAAGCTGAGGACAATCGCCGTCCGGAGGCCGGCTGCCACATTGAGGCTGCAGGGGGTAACGCCGGTGCCACTCAGGAGAGTGGCGTGCCCAGGATGGGGCAGCTTTAACCACAAAGAGCGCAGAGAGCGCAGAAAGGAGGAGGGGCGATGTCGGAAGCAGGCCGTAAGGGGCTACGGCCTGAACTGAACCGGGGACAGGAGGTGTTGGCGGAGGGCAATCCTTGTTGAGAGTCCAGCAGGGGTTTGGGGAGATGCGATCTTCCCAGCCGCCGGAGGCAGGTCTTGGCAGGACTTGACGGGCAGACAGGAATGTCTGCCTTACTTTCCGATGGGATGGATGTTCATATCTTATTCGATCCGCCTTGACTTTTGAGTTAGTCATGCTATGTTTTTTTTGATTTTATAGTTTTGGATCTTGGGAGGGGGCGACTGAAATTGACCACAAAGAACGCAGAGAGCGCAAAGAAGGAAAAGGTGGTTGGTTTGGACCGAGGTTTGGACCGAGGTTTTTGGGGAGTGGAAGCGGGGACAAGGAATCTACCACAAAGAACGCAGAGAGCGCAGAGAAGGAGAGTGGTGGTTGGTTATGGGTTTCGGACCGAGGAATGGACCGAGGTTTTGGGCAGTGGGCATATGCAGGGCTGTTGGGGGCTGCAAGGCTGCAATCGCCGTCCGGAGGCCGCCTCCCACATTGCCGGAAGGCAGGACCGAGGTTTCGACCGATGTTTTTGGGGAGTGGGCAACGTCCAACGCCGGTGCCACTCAGGCGAGTGGCGTGCCCAGGAGATCGCCGTCCGGAGGCCGCCTCCCACGTTGGAGGAAGGCAGGACCGAGGATTCGACCGAGGTTTTCGGGATCTACCACAAAGAACGCAGAGAGCGCAAAGAAGGAAAATGGTGGTTGGTTTGGACCGAGGATTTGACCGAGGTTTTGGGGAGCGGCAAATGCAGGGCTGTTGGGGGCAACAGCCCAATCGCGGCTCGGAGAGCCCCTCCCACATTGGGGGCTGCAAGGCTGCAATCGCCGTCCGGAGGCCGCCTCCCACATTGCCGGAAGGCAGGACCGAGGAATGGACCGAGGTTTTGGGGAGAAGCAACGTCCAACGCCGGTGCCACTCAGGCGAGTGGCGTGCCCAGGAGATCGCCGTCCGGAGGCCGCCTCCCACGTTGGAGCTGCAAGGCTGCAATCGCCGTCCGGAGGCCGCCTCCCACATTGCCGGGGCCACTCGGGAGAGTGGCGTGCCCAGGAGATCGCCGTCCGGAGGCCGCCTCCCACATTGCCGGTGCCACTCAGGCGAGTGGCGTGCCCAGGAGATCGCCGTCCGGAGGCCGCCTCCCACATTGCCGGAAGGCAGGACCGAGGAATGGACCGATGTTTTGGGGATCTACCACAAAGAGCGCAGAGAGCGCAAAGAAGGAGAGTGTGGTGGTGGTTGGTTTGGACCGAGGAATGGACCGATGTTTTGGGGAGTGGCAACGTCCAACGCCGGTGCCACTCAGGCGAGTGGCGTGCCCAGGAGATCGCCGTCCGGAGGCCGCCTCCCACGTTGGGGGCTGCAAGGTTCAGTCGGGAAGAATGCGATTCCAAGCGAGGTGGTAGAGATGGGGAAGTGTAGCGGCGTACATCATGTTGACGTGACGGGTGACGGCTTCGGGGAGATAGATGCGGGCGAGGAGGCGACGATAGTCGTCGCGCAGGGCTTCGGTCTCGAGGAGGAGATCGGCGGCGGCATCGGTATCGGGACGCGCGTCGAGGGCGAGGAGGGAGAGGCGATACTCGTGGGCTTTGGCGGCGATGGCGCGGCCGGCGAATTCCCAGCAGGCGAAGGGGAGATTATCGGCGGGGATGGCGGGAGCGGTGGCGAGCAGGCGGCGGTGGGCGTCGCGGTAGCGCTCGGCGAGGGCCTCAATGCGCGGCAGCTCGGTGGGAAGGTCGGGGGGCTTGAGGCGCAGGGCCTCGCGCAGGGAACGGCGGGGCAGGAAGGTTTCGGCGGCGTCATCGGAGATGGCGAGCAAACTGTCGGCATAGGGGCATGGGGCGGCGATGTCGGTCCAGATGTCGAGGAACTGGGGCCAGGGCTGACCGAAGGTTTCGCGGATGACGCGGTCGAGCAGCTCGGCGGGGGCGTCGGCGGGGCGGGTGTCGGCTGCCGCGGGGAGGAGGATGCCCGGCCATTGGGTTTCGATGGGGTTCACGCGGCAGGACCAACTGGTAACGGTCATGCCGAGAGGGGCGGGGCCGCGGTGCATGCGGTTGGCGGCGGTAAGGACGTTGTCGAGATGGGAGGGCGCGGGGGCGAAGGCGTGATCGCCACTGCTGCGCATGGCGGGGGCGAGCATGACGTCGAAGCCCTGTGCCATGAGGTAATCGGCGTAGCCCCAGGCGCGGAAGCGGTCGTCGCCGGCGAGGATCCAGTCGCCGAAGCGCCGGCGGCTTTCGGGGAGCAGGTCGGCGACGCTGGTCATGCGTCCCCTGCCCCAGTCGCGGAAGGTGGGCGGTTGGGGTTGACCGGTCCAGTAGTCCCAATCCATCCAGACAAGGCGGCGATCGAAGCGGTCGATCAGGTCGGGATGGCCGAGGGCGATGTCGGCCCAGGCAATGGGGCGGATGCCGCGGGCGGCGACGCGACGGGAAAGACGATCGAGGTGCTCGGCGAAGAGGGTCCACTTCGGCGCGTCGCCGAGATGCTGGCGACAGCGGGGACAGGCGCCGAGGAGCCAGACTTCGTCGGCACCGAGATGGAAGTATGGCGGCTGGGCGAAGAGTTCGGCGACCTCATCGATGAGGCGGTCGAGGAAGGCGTGCGTCTCGGGGTTGGTGGGGCACATGGTGCTGGCAATGGGAGCGGCTTCGCGGAGGTGGTGAAAGGCCGGATGGGTGAGCAGGTGCTCGGAATGGCCGAGGCTCTGCACGAGGGGGATCGGGGTCAGCCCCGCGGAACGGGCGCCTTGCAGGAGCTCGGCAAAGGTGTCTTTTGTGTATGCTTCGGGCGCCGCCGCGTCGCCGAAGGTATCGAGTCGGAGACTGTCGGCGAGTTCGACCAGAATAGCGGTGTAGCCGGCGGCCGCGAGGCGAGGCCAGAGGGCGGCCAGGTAGTCGGGGCGGTAGCAACCGAGGCGGAGGTCGAGATGGAGGGTGCGGTTCATGGGGTCAAATATATCTTTTTAACTTCTATTTTCAAAAGCTCGTATTGAAAGAGACTGCCCGCTTTTGTATA
Organism: Lentisphaeria bacterium; assembly: GCA_041690595.1. Taxonomy (GTDB): domain Bacteria; phylum Verrucomicrobiota; class Lentisphaeria; order JABSQK01; family JAWLHB01; genus JAWLHB01. The sequence continues at coordinate 17,863 of JAWLHB010000022.1, read as the reverse complement.
CTATGGGAAGCTTTCACAATCACGGAGGTCAGTACCGATGCGTAACGATAGACGCAAATCCGCTTCATTCACGTTGATCGAGCTGTTGGTCGTGGTGGCGATCATCTCGGTTCTGGCCTCGATGCTGTTGCCGGCGTTGTCGCGGGCCCGGGACCGCGCCCGTGCTACAACGTGCATCAACAACCTGAAGCAGACGACGCAGGCGGCCCAGCTTTACGTGGACGATCAGGATGGCTGGTGGAGCATGGCGTATGCACCGTATGCGCAGTATGCCAATGTGCACTGGTCGGCGCGACTGCGGATGATGGGCTACCTGGGGATTCCAGCGGATTTCAACAAGTCGAAGGACAAGCCGGTCATCATCGTCTGTCCGAGCTTCAAGCCGGGCGTGTATGCGGCCACTGGGGACACGTATGGGATGTGGGACCAGCAGGAGCTGAAGATCGATCGCTGCGACCGTTCGGAGAACGGGCTGTGGTTTGCGGACAGCGTCGGGTTGTCCGGCGGGATGGTGAATACGCAGTCGTACTATCTTCACCGGGACTCCACGGCGGCGGCGGCGCGGCTGGTGCACGCGAGGCACTTCGGCCGCGCGAACATTGCTTTTGGCGACGGCCACGTATCGGGGGTGCCGGAGCGGCAGGTCTTCCGCGGCACCTGGGGGATGGAAAGCAGCCAGACATGGTTGTCTCGCCGTGCGAACTGGGGCTGGAACTATGTCAATCAATACGGCATTCTGGTTCGGCACTAAGCGATGAAGCTCTTCCTGGCAGCCGCCATGCTGATTGGGCTCCTGGGTGTTTCGCCGGCGGCCCCGGTCGTCGATCACGAAGCGAAGCTGGCGGCGATGACGCCGGCTGAAGGGCGCTTCAACCGGTCGCGCGAGCAGTACTACCTGAAGCGGCTGAGCGCGGAGCAGGCGACGACGCGCTTTCGGGATGTAATCCGGATGGCGCCGGGCTCGTGGTGGGCGGCGCGTGCCGAGAGCGAGATTCTGGGCATCCTCGGCCGTGAGGAGGCCTGGCAGCGATACGTGTTGGAAGCGGCGGGCTTTTTCCAGCGCTATCCCGGCTACATGAGCCTGCACCGCCCGATCCTCTACAACCTCAACCGGCTCACCTGGAACGATACGGTCGATCCGTCGCTGCAGGCAGCGGCTTTCGCGATCGTGCTGCCCAACCTGCGCGGGCAGCTGCAGATTCTGGAGGGGACGCGCCGGTGGATCCAGAAGCTGCCTCTGCTCGCCAGCGAGCGGTACCTGCTGGCGCGTCGGGCGGTGGAGATCTATGGCGATTCGCCGGGCGCGGGGCGTTTTCTGGCTCCCTTTCTGTTGGCGGCCCTGCCGGAGATGACCGGCGACCAAGCGACGGCCGAGGCGGAGGCATTCCTCACCCTCTGGCCCACGGAGGACGCGGCCTGCCGGCAGGTGGCCGCCTGGCTGCTGCAGCAAGAGGATGCGGGCGCCGCGAGGGAGCTTCGCGAGCGGGAGAAGGGAGATCTCGCCGCGATCCAGGGGGATTATGCGCGGGTGCAGCAGGCGCTGAAGGATGGCGACCTGGCGGCCGCGCTGACGGTGCTGAGGAGCTGGGACGGCAAGCCGGCATGGCTCATCGATGCGAGCTGGGTGAAGCTGGCCGGCGATATCAAGGAGCTGGACGATGAGGCACTGCTGGCGGTTCTCGACATTGCCTATGACCAGGTGGGTGCAGGCATGGCGGGGGAGTACCTGCTGAAGCTCGTTGTGGGGCGCAATTTCCTGGTGAAGGATGGGCTCTACCGAGCGGGGGAGTCGCTGGCTGGTCGCTATTTCCCGCTCTATCGGCACGATCGGGGACGGCTGACCTTCTATCTGGAGCGCTGGGTGCGGCAGGCGCAGCGGGAGTTGGAGCCGGCGGAGCAATTGTCGGCGATCTCGCTGGCGGCGGAGGCTGCCGGTCAGGCTGGGATGCCCGATCTGCAGGCGGATTATCTCTATCAGCGGGCACAACTGGCCTGGGACATCGATCTGGAGCAGGCGCTGGCGGATCTGCGCCGATGCAGCGAGGTCTGCCCCGGATCTCCGAATGCGGCCAAGGCGGCCTGGCTGCTGGCAGCGCTCGAAGGGCGCCAGCAGATCGTGCAGGGACTGCAGCCACGGCCCGACAATAACTTTCGCCCCTTTCCCGAGGCCCCTGCCTTGCCGACGGCGTTCACGGAGGCCGGCGATACTGAACCTGAGTCGCCACTCGAGCTGCTGGCGGAGCCATGGACACCGGATCGGGTGCCCGCCTCCCTTGTGCTGCCCCTGCCTCGGATCTCGACCCTGCGGCAGGTGACCCTGCACAGCAGCGACCGGATCCAGATCGTCCTCTCCCTGCTGGCCGGCGATGGCCGCCTCCTCTACCGGACGGAACGCGCCTGGCCCTTCTGGGATATCTATGCGGACGACATCTACTGGTCCGCCTCGCCACTGACGCTCGACTTCCCGCCAGTCGACGGCGTCGCCTGGGTGAAGGTCGATCTCCTGGAACGAGCCGCGCCAAGAGCCGCCATAACGCGAGTGATCGCGACAGCGAGTCCGTTCGAGGCCGTGGCGGAAGCTGTCGATGAGCCGCGGCCGTTGCCATCGGTATCGGGTACGGGAATCGTGAGCTGGCAGGCGGAAGAGCCGACGCGGACCATGCGCATCACGGCAGAGGGTGAGAACGCGCGGGCCTATCCGCTCATGCGCTGGCGCAGCCCCTGGCCGCACGCATCCGGTCCCCTGCCGTTGCGGCAGACCGGCGGGAATCTGGCCGTCACCTTCCATGGACGGCAGGCAACCCTGCACCTCACCGGCACGGGCCAGGTGCGCTGGCGGCTGGGGACGGAGTCGGGAGAGCATGCGGGAGATGGCGCCGAGATCGCCCTGCCCCGCCAGCCCGGCATCGGCCCCCATCAGCTTTTCCTGATCACGGACGAGCACGTTGGCAGTCTCGCCTTCGCGGCCCTCGAGGTTGAGGCGCAGGCGGTGGTGGAGCCGTGGATCGCCTTCGGCAATGGGGAAACATGGGGCCCCCGCCTGCCACTGACCGAAGCCGCCGGTACGCCGGTGGCCTGGGAGAATGCCACCCATTACCAGCTTGGCGCCCGCTTCGACAATCGCGACGTCCAGGCCGAGGTGACCGGCACCTTGACGGAGCTGCGGCTGACGCCTGGGCCGAGCGCCTCAGCTCCCGCGCAGGCGCCTGATGTCGCGCCAAAGGCCGGTGAACCGTTGGCGGAGGTGGCGGCTGCCCTGGCGGCACGGGAACTGACGGTGGTCTATGCCAAGCATGGAAGCGCCGAGGAGCACCAGATCGCCCAGCGCCTGGCGAAAGCGTGCCACGTCTACCTGGTTTCGGACGATGTGGGGCTCAACGACTATCTAGGGCCTTACCTGGTGATCGGCACGCCCCTCACCCACCGGCTCGCTCGCCAGCTCACGGCGCGCACCACCCTCTGGCAGGACGCGGACTACCTGAACGATCCACGGGGCCGTATCGGCTGGACCGACGGCTTCGCCTACGTCACCGGCGAGAGGCCCGAGGCCGTGGTTGCCGCGGCGGAACGGCTGCTGGCGGCTCTGCCGAAGGTCGACGCACCTGGGGATGTGTGCAGCCTCTTCGAGACGGATATCTGGGAGCGGGTCTATCCGTGGCAACTGAATGTGGTACGGCCGGCGCCGGAGCAGCTTCGGGTGGAGATGGGCCGCAACGACCGCCGCTCCGCCGCCGTGGGTCTGCGCTTCAACCAGACGTTGCGGAGCTGGTCGGCGAGCTGTTCGCCGCTACGAAACGAAGCTGGCGCCAGCCTGTCGGCGCCCCGGGTGCGAATGGTCGCCGGCTACGAATGGATCCCCTTCTTCGGCAGCCTGCGCCTGCCGGATCTGCTGGTGGACGAGCCGCCCTTGCCGCTGGAGGCGCCCGCCGCCACCGCGCTCTGGATGACGGTTGCCACCCAGGCCGACACGGCTCCCGGAACCTACACGGGCACCTTGACGCTCATCGCCAATGGCCAATCTATCGACCTGCCGGTCTCGGTGGAGGTGAGGCCCGTGGTGCTGCCGCCATCGCCGTATTGCTGGTACAGTTATGCGAGCCTGCCCTACTGGTACCATGCCGGCAGCAATGCCTGGCGCGAGGCCTTCCAGGCACTCATCCGCAACGAAGCGGAGCATGGGGCGACCATGGTCTCGATTCAACCCGCCATCAGCTGGCAGGGAACGCCCCCGCGTTTCAACTTCGAGCTGGTCGACTGGATGTTCGCCACGGCGGACGCCATCTATCGGGATGCCGGGCTCGCGCCGCCGCGGTATCTCATGTATGCGCCGCGCCTCCTGCCGAAGACGGAGGCAGCGGAGTACGAGCGCGCCTTCGCGGCGGCTCTCGCGGAGCGGCTTCGCGCCAATGACCGCCATGACCGTTTCTACCTGAAGGCGGGGGATGAACCGGGCGACATCGTGGCCTGGGGAAATCTGGCGCGGCCATACAGCGAAGGGGGTCTTCAGGTGACGACCGCGCACAGTACCCGCTACGACCTCTCTCCCGTGGTCGGTCTGATGAATGCCTGGTGTCCCAACTACGAGCACGACCTGGAGACGCCACTGCTGCACGAGCGCCAGGCAGCGGGCGATCCCTTCTGGTGGTACATCTGCGGCGTGCCCAGCACGCGGATTACCGGACTTCCGGTCGACACCCTGCCCTTCTACTGGCTGACGGCGGCCTGGAAGCTCGACGGTGGTCACAGCTACGCGGCCCTCTCCCCACCGGCCAGTGGTCCAGAGTCGACGGATCTGCCCTTCCGCTACGATCACGGCCTCTGCTGGCGCATCGCCTTCCTGCCGGATGGTACGCTCCTCGACTCCACCCGCCGCGAATATGAAGCGGAAGCCATTCGCGATGCCGAATTGCTGCGCCTGGTGGACGACGAAGCGGCCGACTTGGTAAAAAAGCTGGTTCCCGGCAAGTACACCTACTCGCGCGATCGCGCCGCCTGGGCCGAGGCCCGCGCCGCCCTCTACGACTTCGCGGGGCAGTAGCCGGGGCTACTTCTCGCCGTGCTTCTGCTTCCAGCGCTCGCGCAGGGAATCGTGGAGGCGGCGGCGGAACTTGACGGGGATCTCGTAGCTCTCGCTGCCCTTGTAGAGGGTGATCGTCTGGCGGATGTTATCGACGACAACGCGACAGGGGTTGCAGTCGTCGAGGTGCTCCTGGAGCCCCTCACAGACGCCGGGATCGATGTCGCCATCGACATAGTCATTGAGCATTTTCAGAAGGTCGTCGCACGTCATGGAAGGGCTCCCTGCTCGGCTTGGTATAGGCGCAAGAGCGAGGCCGCGGTGGTGAAATCGTGGTCGCCATGCTGATGGTCCGGGGGATGAAGGCGATTGACCCGATCGCCGAAGATCCGGGTGAGCTTCTCGCGCAGAAAGAGGCGTGCCCGCAGGAGCCGTACCTTGACGTTGGCCTCGCTCAGCTCCAGCGTTCGCGCGGTGTCGCGGGTGGAGAATTCGTGCACGTCGCGGAGCAGGAAGACAAGGCGATACTTGTCGTCGAGCTGGGCAAGGGCATCTTCGATGGCGCGCTTCACGTCGTCCTGCTGGGCGAGAAGGGCGGGATCGGCGCGCCAGTCGGCAATGTACTCGGGATGCTTGATGATGCCGTCTTCATTCTCGGTGGTGGCTTCATCGAGGGAGACGGTGGGCAGACCGCGCCGTTTGCGGAGGATCTTCAGGGCGGTGTTGGTGGCGATGCGGGTGATCCAGGTCTTGAAGGAGGCATCGCCGCGAAAGGAATCGAGGGCGTCGAGCGCCTTGATAAAGGCGGTCTGAACGGCGTCCTCGGCATCTTCGCTCTGGCGCAGAATGCCCATGGCGAGGGAATAGAGGCGCCGCTCGTGACGGTTCACCAGCTCGTCGAAGGCGTCAAAGTCGCCGTCGCGTGCCTGCTGTACCAGTTCTTCTTCCGTATAGTCGCCGTACATGATCATCCCCGGTTCCACATACGATAGCCGCGCCTCTGGAAAATTGCGACAGCTTGGAGAAAGACAAGGCACCGGGTTGCCGCCGCGGCACCAGCGGGGGTATGTTGAGGGAAACAACCTCTGGAGGGAGCGGATGATGAAGAGACTTCTGGTGGTGGCGGGGCTGGTGCTCGGCGGCATGGTGCTGGCGCGGGAGGAGAGTCGCTTCGACTTTCAGACCTTCTTCGTGACCTGGACGGGGAATGGCGAAGAGTGGGTGGTTCCCTACGTACGCGAGGCCCAGCCGGAAGTGGCGCAGATCTGCTTCTTCGGGCCGATGTTCCACGCCTATGCGGATGAGCAGAAGTCGACCGGCTATCCGATGCAGTTGCCGGTGGCTGGACAAGTGGAGGCGGTCAGGAACCAGCAGGCGACGATCCGGGCGATCCAGGAGGCAGGCGCAAAGGTGGTCGTGCACTTTCAGATGACCAATGTCATCGATGGCGACGGGGAAGCGGAGAATCTATGGGCAAAGCTGCTCACGGAGCGTTGGCCGGAAGAGCTTCTGGGGCCGCGGCCGGAGCTGGCGCCGGAGGCGTACCTGCAGCGCGATGCCGAGGGTACACCACTGCGTCGGCAGGGCTATCACATCAGCTATCTGGGGCTCTGCATGAGCAATCCCGCGACTCGCGAGCTGCGGAAGCGCATGCTGAAGCTGGCGCTCGACAGTGGCGCGGACGGCATCATGACCAACTACAACTACTACTGGGGCTGTGTCTGCGAGCACTGCCAGACTTCGTTCAAGGCTTACCTGCGGAACCATCATACGCCTGACGAGTTGAAGGCGATGGGCATCGCCGAGTTGGACTCCCACCAGTTCGAACGGATTCCGGCGGCATCGCCTGGGTATCCGGAAGAGGTGACGCCGCTGGCGCTGGCGGCCGAACGATGGGCGGCGATTGCCTTCAAGGCCTGCTTCGACGAGCTGCTGATCGACTACGGGCGCACCATCAGGCCGGGACTGATCCTCGCTGCCTGGAACCACCTTGGCTATCTCGGCGTGGGCGAAGAGAGGGCCTTTCTGCCAATCGACTTGTGGGGCAAGGGCGAGGATTACTTCTGGTACAGCGGCGGCTATGGGCCGACAAAGCTGGAAGAGGGGAAGCTGGGCGAAGGTTGGCTCGACTGTCTCTACATGCGCGAACTGGGCGGCGGCAAGCCCTTCGTGCTGGGCAAGTACGAGGGGATACGCATCCGCAACAGCATGGCGGAAGGGCTGGCAAGCGGCGGCATCGGGATGGGGCTGCGCATGCCGATGGACGATCCGGCGGCACACGCAGCGGGGGTCGCCTATACGCGCTTCGTGCATGAGAATCGGCCGCTGTACGCGGAACGCCAGCCGCTGGCAGAGATCGGCCTTCTGCTCTCCCGCCAGGCGCTGATGAATGGCCATCGGCAGGCCATGGATACCCTCAAGCTGGCGGGCGAAGCCATGGCGCGAGAACAGCTCCTTTTCGATCTCATTGTTGATGAGAGGCTGACGGCCGGGCGGCTGGAGGGTTGCCGCGCGCTCGTCGTGCCGTTGCCGGCGGCGCTCGACCAGAACCAGCGCGACGTGATCGCCGCCTTTGCCGAGCGTGGCGGCAAGCTGTTCACCATCGGCGACGGGGACTTGATGACCCGGAACGGGCGCGAGAAGGCGGCGTGGAAGGAGGGCCTCAAGGTGCAGCCGATAACGGCGGAAAGACTGGCGGCGGAGCTGAAGAAGCTGCCCGGCGTGAGCCGCATAAGCGCGCCATGGACGGTGCGGGCGGCCGCCTACACGGTGCCGGACGGCCTGGCGCTGCACCTGGTCAACTATGACCGCGACGAAGCAGCGGCAACCAAACCGGTCGGGCCGAAGGACGAGCATCCGCGCGCGGCAATGGATATCGCGATCGAACTGACGCTGCCGGCCAACCGGCAGGTCCAGGAGGTGTGGCTGCTTTCGCCCGACGGCCAGATCCGTCAGCAGTTGGAGGCGACATGGTTGAAGGACGAGGCACGCGTAGCCGTTGTTGTGCCGGAGTTGCTGGTTTACGCGGTCCTGAAGGTGGTTCTGACACAAGAATGAAGGGGCGGATCCCCGTCGCGTCGTGTCGAGGATGCCCATACGATCGGATCGTCTGCCCTTGCATGGGGGGAGGGTGACCCGTATATTCCCCGTTTGCGATCACGCGGCACGTAACGCGACATCCAGTTACCGGAAGCAGACGGAGAGACGATAATGGCATCCCCCGATATGGCCAAGGCCTATGACCCCTCACTGGCGGAAACGAAATGGTATCCGCGCTGGGAAAAGCGTGGCTATTTTGCCGGCAAGATCGAGCCGGGCAAGGAACCGTACACCATCGTCATTCCTCCGCCGAACGTCACCGGAATGCTGACCCTGGGCCACGTGCTCAACAATACCCTGCAGGATATCCTTATCCGCTTCGAGAAGATGCGCGGCAAGTCCATCTGCTGGGTTCCTGGCACCGACCACGCCGGCATCGCCACGCAGGCCAAGGTCGAAGCCATGTTGCGCGAAGAGGAAGGACTAACGCGTCGCGATCTGGGCCGCGAGGCATTTCTCGCCCGCGTCTGGGAGTGGAAGGAGAAGTACGGCGGCACCATCATCCGTCAGCTCCGTTCGCTTGGGACTGCCTGCGACTGGGAGCGCGAACGCTTTACCCTCGATCAGCGCCTCTCCGAAGCGGTCGAGGAAGTCTTTGTCCGCCTCTATGAGAAGGGGCTCATTTACCGCGGCACCCGCCTGATCAACTGGTGTCCCAAGACCCGCACCGCCCTTTCCGATGAAGAGGTCTATCACCAGACCGTGAAGGGGCATCTGTGGCACATTCGTTATCCCTTCTCGGACGGCAGCGGGCACCTGGTCGTGGCAACCACCCGCCCCGAAACGATGCTGGGTGATACCGCCGTGGCCGTCAACCCCCAGGACGAACGCTTCCAGGCTTTGATCGGCAAGAAACTGCGCCTGCCGCTGGCCGGACGCGAGATCCCGGTGATCGCCGACGACTGGGTCAAGCCCGAGTTCGGCACGGGCGCCGTCAAGGTGACTCCAGCGCACGATCCCAACGACTACGAGATCGGCCAGCGTCACGGGCTGGAGATGATCAACATTTTCAACGACGACGCCACGATGAATGAGGCGGCCGGGGAGGATTTCGTCGGCATGGACCGGTACGAGTGCCGCGAATCGGTGGTCCAGCAGCTGACGGAGTTGGGTCTGCTGGTCAAGGTCGACGAATATACGCACGAAGTCGGCTACTCGGAGCGCGGTCACGTGGCGGTGGAGCCGCGGATCAGTGCCCAGTGGTTCGTGAAGATGAAGACCCTGGCGGAGCCGGCCATCGAAGCCGTGAACAGCGGCAGGATCCACTTCCATCCCGAGCGGTGGGTGAAGACCTACAATCACTGGATGGAGAACATCCGGGACTGGTGCATCAGCCGCCAGCTCTGGTGGGGGCACCGCATTCCCGCTTACTATTGCCAGAGCTGCGAACATATCGAGGTGAGCCGCGAGACTCCGACGCGTTGCTCCGGCTGCGGTGGCACCGAGCTGCGGCAGGACGAGGATGTTCTCGACACTTGGTTCAGCTCCTGGCTGTGGCCTTTCTCCGTCTTCGACTGGCCGCACGACAACCCCGATCTGCGCAACTTCTACCCGACACAGACCCTCGTCACCGGGCCGGACATCATCTTCTTCTGGGTAGCCAGAATGATCATGGCCGGACTCGAGTTCCGTGGTGAGATCCCCTTCAGCAACGTCTACTTCACCTCGATCATCCGCGATGCCGACGGCCGCAAGATGTCCAAGAGCCTCGGCAATTCACCCGATCCCATCGACGTGATCGCGGAGTTCGGCGCGGACGCCCTGCGCTACACGGTGATCTACCTGGCGCCCGTCGGCACCGACATCCGCTACAGCAACGACAAGTGCGAGCTGGGTCGAAACTTCGCCAACAAGCTCTGGAACGCGGCCCGCTTCCGCCAGATCCAGGGGGAAATCAGCCCCGACTGGGCGAATCTTGACGGTCTCGACAAGAGCCAGCTGCGCCCCGATGACCGATGGATCCTGGCGCGTGCCGACGCCGCCATCCGCAACCTCACCACCCACCTCGATCAGTTCGACTTCCATGCCTACGCCCTGCAGCTCTATGACTTTGTCTGGAGCGAGTTCTGCGACTGGTATGTGGAATCGGCAAAGTCGGCGTTCTATGGCGAAAGCGAGGAACGCAAACGGACGACATTGCGGATCTTCGACCATGTGTATGGGCAGGTTCTGCGCCTGATGCACCCGGTGATGCCCTTCGTCACCGAAGAGCTGTATCACAACCTCGGCTACGTGGGCGACGAAGGTTCCGTGATGCTCGCCGACTGGCCGCGGCCGCTCGAAGCTGCGGAGCAGGAGCGGCTTGGGCTGGATCCGACCCTCGTGGAGCTGGTGGCGGAGAAATTCCGTCTGGTGCGCGCGGGCCGTAACCTGCGCAGTGCCTACAACATCCCCATGGCTCAGAAAATCGACTACTTCCTCAAGCCGACGGATGCCGCCTTCCAGGAAATCATCGAGCGCGACCCAGCCTCCATGCAGACCCTGCTCAACGCTTCCAAGCTCACCATCGACGCGGCCTTCGAGCCGGAAGGATCGATTCCGAGCGCCGTCGAGAAGCACGGGCTGGTCTACATGCCGCTGACCGGACTCATCGATATCGATGCCGAGCTGGCGCGATTGGACAAACAGCGCGATGAACTCCTCCGTGGCCTGTCTGCTCTCGACAACAAGCTGTCGAACGACAAATTCGTCTCCAAGGCGCCGGCCGAGGTCGTGCAGCGCGAGCGTCAACGCCAGCGCGAGTTGCGCGAGAAGTTCGACCAGGTGCAGGCGCTCATGAGCGACTTGAGCCGGCAGCGCTGAAGCTTCAGGAGCGGAAGATTCGGTCGTACTGGTTGGCCCAATAGGAGAGAAGGATGTCCGTGCCGGCACGCACCAGCGCGAGGGTCGCTTCGCGCACCATGGCATCGAGATCTCCCCAGCCGCGTTCGGCCGTCGCGCAAAGCATCGAATACTCGCCACTGACGTTGTAGGCGGCGATGGGCAGGTCGTGATCGGCACGCAGCCGTGCGAGAATGTCCAGGTAGAGCAGCGATGGTTTGACCATGAGGATGTCGGCCCCTTCGGCTACGTCCAGCTGCGATTCGCGCAGAGCCTGCCGCAGGTCGTTATACGGTGCCTGATAGGACTGGCGGTCGCCTTTGCCCGGGGCGGAATGGGCCGCCTCGCGAAAGGGGCCGTACATGGCGCTGGCGAACTTGGTGCTGTAGCTCATGAGGAGGGTATCGAGGCAGCCGGCTTCGGTAAGCCCCCGGCGGATGGCCTGGACCTGACCATCCATCATGGCGCTGGGGGCCACAACGTCCGCCCCCGCCCGGGCGTGTGAAACGGCCATCTCGGCCAGCGTTTCCAGCGTCGCGTCGTTGTCCACGGATGAGCCATCTTCGGTCAGTGTTCCGCAGTGGCCATGCGTGGTATAGGCGCAGACGCAGACATCAGTCATGATCAGCAGGTGGGGAAAAGCCTGGCGAATGACGCCGATCGCCTGCTGAACCAGCCCATCGTCATGGGAGGAGCTGCTGCCGGATGGATCCTTGCCGCTGTCGGGGACACCGAAGAGCAGCACGCCACCGACGCCGCTCGCAACCACCGGTTCCAGCGCCGGCACCAGCTTGTCGACCGAGTAACGGCTCTGTCCGGGCATGGCCGTGATCGGCACTTCCAGCCCTTGACCTTCGATGACAAAAATCGGCCAGACAAACTTCTCGGGTCCAGGCATGGGTTGCCCCAGCATAGCCCGCAGGGCGGGGGTGCGACGCAGACGGCGCAGACGAACGTCAGGATAGGCATCCATGGCTCAACTCCAGATAGTGATGGGTTTCTGTCTCATCTACACCATAGATGAGAAGTGCGATTTTGAAAGTGGAAATGTCCGATCCGAGGCGTAGAACGGTTCTTGCCCAGCTGAACAAGATCCGCGGTTCAGCGGCTCGAACAGTTGCAATTCGCCATGCATCGTTCACGTTATGGACTTCCGCCCGCCCGCCGCGGGCTCTTCAGCAGCCCAATCGACCAAGCAAGGAGCCTCATATGAACAGCAGCAAGATCCGCGTTGGGGTCATCGGTCTCGGCATGGGCCGCGGCCATCTGAAAAGCTACTCGACCAATCCCTTCTGCGAGGTGGTCGCCATTGCCGACACCGATCCCGCGCGCCTCGCCACCACTGGCGACGAATACGGCGTCAAGGCACGCTTTACCGATGCTGAAGAAATGCTCGCCAAGGCCAACTTGGATGCCGTCAGCATCGCCGTACCCAACAAGTTTCACTGCCCCCTCACCCTGGCGGCCTTCGAGCAGGGCATCCACGTCCTCTGCGAGAAGCCGATGGCGCTGACGCTTCGGCAGGCCGAGCAGATGCAGGCGGCTTCGGACTCCTCGGGCAAGAAACTCATGATCAACTTCTCCTATCGCTTCAGCCCGATGAGCTATGCGCTCAAGCAGCAGGTCGACGCGGGGGTGATCGGCAACATCTACTTTGGCCGCACGGTCTGGCATCGTCGCCGCGGCATGCCCGGTTTCGGCGGCTGGTTCGGCAACAAGGAGCTTGCCGGCGGCGGCCCGCTCATCGATCTCGGTGTGCACCGCATCGACTTGGCGCTGTGGCTCATGGGGCATCCCGACCCTATCGCCGTCAGCGGCTCTGCCTACAACGTCATTGCCAAGGTCGCCGCCGAGAAGCAGAACAAGCACTTCAGCGTGGAAGATCTGGCCGCGGGCATTGTCAAGTTCGACAACGGCGCGACGCTGATCGTGGAAGCGAGCTGGGCCCTCAACACGAAAGAGCGCGAGCACATGATCACCTCGCTGTACGGAGATAAGGGCGGACTCGTGCAGAAAAACGTCAATGCAGGCTACGAGTTCCACGCCGAGATCTATACCGAAGAAGGGGGCAACCTCTACACGAAGGTCCTCGACCAGTCCGTCGTTCAGCCCCCCTCCCCGTACGAGGAGTTCATCAACTCCATCCTGGAAGACCGCCCGCCCATGGCCAGCGGCCACGATGGGATCAAGGTCCAGAAGATCCTGGACGGCCTCTATCGCAGCGCCACCGAAGGAGTGGAGATCCGCTTCGACTGAGCCAACCCACTCCGCACGTCGCCCATGCCGCCGGGCTCCCTCGGCGGCAACTCCCTCCACTATCGCAGGAACTACTGGTTATGGCTGAAGAGAAGAAGAAGCGAAATCCGCTGGTTACCGTGCTCAAGCTGATCATCCTCGTCATCGCCGTCCTGGTCGGCTGGAAGTACGGCATCGGTCCGCTCCTCAGCCACCAGCGTCAGCAACCATCCAACCTCTGGGTCGTCAACGACACGGATCAGAGCTACGACCTTTCACTCGGCTGGCGGCGGCTGAAACGCGTTCTCCATCCCCAGTCGCACGTGCAGTTCACCCTCTACGTGGGGATGAAGGAGAAGCAGACGCTGAAGGTAACCCCCGATGGCGGCGGCGCCACCCGCAACATCGCCGTCGAACTCGCGCCAAACTCGCGCCTGCTCCTCAACCTCGACAAGGCGACCACCTACTACAGTTACATGCCCGAGCGTGCCCACAACGAGCGGGTCCAACATCTGGATGCTCTTGGCCGGCAGCTTCAAAACCGTCAGCCGCCCACTGCCCTCAGCCAGATCGTCGACAATCTGCGCGCCATTGGCAACACCACGCTGCAGGGCTCCACCGACGCGCTCTTCATCGATCTGGCCGAGTATACCCCCTACATCCTCACCATTCAGGACTTCAGCGAGATTCCTGCTCCGGGAGATCGCCCCACGCCACTGCTGACGGCCGAGACGCTCAACCTTACCTTCGCCAACGGCCAGATGAGCTTCAACGGCGCCAAGCCAGAGAACACCACCGCCACAGTCAAACTCGATACTCAGCTGCAGGTGCCCCTTTCGCGCGCCATCACGGTCAATGTCAAACCCGGCACCACCCTCGACATCCGTGCGGAATCCTCCAGCATCACCCTCTTCTTCATGGCAGGTGAAACCATGAACGTGGAGTGGGATGGCGGCACCTACTCCGGCTCCTGGTCCTATCATGCGCGCCAGAACGCGGCAAGCTGGGAATGGAACTGGACCTTCAGCGGCAGTCGCCGCGTGGGCCGGGAAGAGTGGTCGCTCAGCCTCGTTGTCCCCCACTCCGGCGCACCCCGCGGCAGCATCGAGAAGATGGACGCCATGCCCTGACCGGATAGCGCCGCCCCGGATCCCTTCAACGCGGACAAGCCACCTCGCCCGCGTTCTTTTTTTTTGCGAATTACATTGCAAGATGCCATATCATCATGTAATAGGTGAATATGAAGAAAGCAGCGCCGCGTGGCGTACAGTGCCTGGACCGGGCCATGGATATACTGGAAGCGGTGAGTGCCGCCGGAGAAGCGGGAGTTACGGAGCTGTCGACGCTTGTCGGGCTGCACGTCGCCACCGTGCACAACATCCTGCGCACGCTGGCCGCGCGCCATTACCTGCTCAACATCAATGGGCGCTATCGATTGGGCCCGGCCATGGCGGCCTTGGCCTCGAGCTGGGATCCACTGCAGAGCCTGCCTGGCCAGATGCAGCCATTCCTCAACCGCATCAGCGCCCGCACGGGCGAAGCCGCATCCGCCGCCATTCTGGTCGGCTACAGCGCTCGCCTGATTGCTTTTTCTCCGGGAACCGAGGCGGTCACCATCCACTATCCCCAGTGGGAATGGCCCAATGCGATGAGCCTCGCGACCGGCCGGCTGCTTGTGGCCCTTCAGCCCCCAGAGGTATGGCCCGCTTTCATCGAACGCAACTCCGGGGCTCAACCCTACTGGCAAACCGAGCGCTGGACGGAAGAGCTGGAGCAACTGCGTCAGCTCGGCTGCTGCGTTCTGCAACGTCACAGCGGCGGACAGACGGCGATGGCCGCGCCCATACGCACCGCCGGGGAGAATGTGCTTGCGGCCATCGGTGCCTCCGCCCCAACTTTTCGGGCCAATTCCGAGCACTCCATGAAGATGCTCCGGGAGGTCCACCTCGCCGCTATCGACCTCTCCCGGCAACTCGGCTGGGAAGGTGCCCCCACGCCAACCCCGGCCATCGACTGGATTCCCACCGCCGATCAGGAGTAACATGTCATGCTGACTGGAAAGATCGCCCTCGTCACCGGCGCCACTCGCCACACCGGCTATGCAATTGCCGCCGAATTGCTCCGCCAAGGTGCCATTGTCTACGTCAACGGACGCAACGCGGAGGATCTGGCTGCCGCGGTAGAGCGGCTTGGCGCCGGCGCCCGTCCAGCGCTGGCCGATCTCTCCCAGGAGCATGCGGTTCGCGGCATGATGGCGGATCTTCTTGCCGAAGCCGGGCGGCTCGACATTCTGGTCAACAATGCCTGTCACCTCGGGATTGGCCCCGATTTTGTCGAAACCCCAATGGAACTGCTCGACCAGGTCCTCTCGGTCAACCTGCGCGCCACCTTTCTACTGGCGCAGCTTGCCGCCCGAGAGATGATGCGCCACCGGGAGGGAGCGATCATCAACATCAGTTCCAACACCGCCGACCGGGTCATTCGTCAGCGCAGCACCTACATCGCGAGCAAGGGAGCGATCAACGCGTTGACGCGGGCACTCGCCGTCGAGTTGGCGCCTCACGGCATTCGCGTCAACACCGTCTCGCCCGGCTATATCCATACCACACGCTGGGAGAGCATCAGCGCCGCAACTCGCGACCGCCGCCATGCCAACATTCCCCTCGGTCTCGAGGCCAGCGGTGAGGACATCGGTCGCGCCGTGGTCTTCTTCGCCTCCGAGATGGCCAACAACATTGTCGGCGCCCACCTTACCGTTGACGGTGGCGCCAGTACCCAACTCTTTCCCGCTGACGTGGAAGCCTAACCAGAAGGATGCCCGATGCAATTCAGTGACTTTCCCAATCTTCGCTATCTCGGCAAACTCAAAACGCGCTCCAGCCTCGACATCGGCTCCTCGCGCCTGGGCGTCGGCTTCGAATGCCTCGATCGTGACATGTGGGACGCCGGGCAGGCGTGGCCGGTACTGGCTGACCTTGGCATCAAGTGGGCGCGCGTGCAGACCGGTTGGGCAAAGACCGAGAAGCAGCGTGGAGTCTATGACTTCGGCTGGCTCGACGAGATCGTCGACAAGCTGCTGGAGCGGGGGGTGAATCCCTGGCTCAGCATCAGCTACGGCAACCCGCTCTACAATGGCAGCCTCAATGTCGCGCCTCCCGGCGAGCCGCCCAAGCTCCGCGACTGCGACCAGTACGGGGTGGGCTATCCGCCAATCTACAGCGCCGAAGAACGCGAAGGCTGGCACCAATACGTCACCCACCTGGTGCGCCACTTCCGGGACCGCGTCACCCACTACGAAGTCTGGAACGAGCCCGATCTGCTCAGCTTCTGGAAGTGCCAGCCCAAGGCCGCCGACTATGTAGAGCTGGTGCGGCTGACGGTCGAGCCCATTCGCCGGGAACAGCCGGAAGCCAGGGTGATCGGCGGCGCCATTGCCTGGGGGATGACCGTATGGAGCCTCAAGTTCCTGGAGGATTGCCTGGAAGCGGGGATGCACGAGTGGATCGACATCATCAGCTACCATGGCTACAAGTCGATACCCGAACGGCATTCCACCCAGGAGATTCCCGCCTTTCTCCATCTGGTTGCCAAGTACAAGCCAACGCTGCAATACTGGCAGGGCGAAGCGGGCGTGCAATCCTTTGTACCCGAGGCCGCGAAAGGGGCGGGTGCACTGTCCCGCATGGTCTGCACGGAAGCCAATCAGGCGCGCATGCTCTTGCGGCGCAACCTCCTGGAACTCAGCCACGGCTGCGCCATGACCAGCTACTTTCATATGGCCGACTTCGCTCACTACGCCGCCTTCAAGCAGACCTTCCACTATGGCCTGCTGCGTCTCGCCGACGGTTCGCCGAAACCGTCCTATTATGCCATGCAGTCACTCGCCACGCTGCTCAGCGATCCACTGGAGAATGCCAACGGGCGCACCTCCTGCCACATGAGCATTCTGGACGACACTCATGATCCACGGGCGACCAAGGCCGCCACCTGGCACGTCAACTTCGTCCGAGGTAACCACCCCGTGCACGCCTGGTGGTTCCCCGACTCTGTTGAAGACGAGCCCATCGTCAAGCAGGCCGAGATGAGCTACTGGATGGATCGCGAGCTTCGGCTCGATGCGCCCGTTCTCATCGACCCGATCACGCAGGAAGTCTATGAGATCGACATGCGCTTCGACAAGCGCGCCTGTGGCGAAACGTGGATGTTCGACGATCCTGAAGCCGAAGGCATACGGCTCTTCAGTCCCCTGCCCATCACCAACAGCCCCCTCTTCCTGACGGATCGCTCCGCCATCGAACTGCGCTGAAAACGAAGCCCAGGTTGGAGCCAACCTTTTCCCGCTCTTGGTGGTGACATCCATCCGAGAAGCTCTCCAGCACCCAACGCCACGCATCCAAGCTTGCCGAGGTGGCCGCAATCATCCTGATTGCGTTGAACTCTATTCCATGGGCAGCCACGGCTTGCCCGCTCTGTGCGCTCTCTGCGTTCTTTGTGGTTAATCCTCTGAGCTGCTCTTCATAAGCTGCCGGCCTTCATACCGCCCCACCTCCGTGTCTCCGTGCCTCCGTGGTCCATGCCGTCCATGTCCTGGGCAAAAAAAGAGCCCCTGCGCGTAGAGGTGCGCAGGGGCTCAGTAGAAAAAGGCTGGCAACGTGCTACTCTCCCGTCGTTAGACAGTACCATCGCCGCTGA
>JAWLHB010000021.1:0-140251 GCA_041690595.1 Lentisphaeria bacterium | reverse complement strand
CCCCCACAAAGGGCTGAGGGGAGCGCCCCTTTCGGGATGCTCCCCTCATGCTTCAGGCGGCGGGGCCGCCAGGGTGTGAGATCAACCGCCAAGCAGACGGGTGACCGAGGACGGCAGCTGGTTCGCCTGCGTAAGCATGGCGTTGGCTACCTGGTTGAGGATCTGGTACTTGGCCAGCTCCGTCGACTCCTTGGCCATGTCAACGTCGCGGATCTTGCTCTCGGCTGCCCGCATGTTGTCTTCATGGGCAAGCAGTCCCGAGCGTGTATGCTCCAGGCGGCTCTGCTGCGCGCCGAGACGCGAGCGGGAGTTCGACACATGGTCGATGGCCCTCTGGATCATGCCGATGGTGTTCGCGGACGCGACGCTGGACTTGGTGCTGTCGATGACGCTGGACCAGGTGACGGTGGTATGGGTCGATCCGGTCACCGTGTGGTTGGTGCTGTACGTATAAGTATGCACCGTTCCGATGGTGGCGGAGTTGGTCACCTGGAGGTTGGCCAGCGCGAGCGAGAAGGTCTGGTTGGTATCGGAACCAACCTGGAGCTTCACGGTTCCCGAGCTGACGCCGTCGCCGTTATCGATGGCGTTGCCGCTTCCACCGCGCAGGAGATAGAGGCCATTGTACTTGGCCGCTGAGGTATTGCGGGAGGTGATGCGGGTGATCTCTTCCTGCAGTTGCTTGAATTCCTCCTGGATGTTGCCTCTGTCGATGTTGGTCTTCGTTCCGTCATTCGCTTCAACCGCCAGTTCATGCATGCGCCCGAGCATGTCGTTGATGCGCTGCAGCCAGGAATCCGCGGTCTGGATCAGGGAGACGCCATTTTCGACGTTGGTACGCGCACTGTTCGAGCCACGAATCTGGCTGCGCATGCGTTCACTGATACCTACCCCCGAGGGGTCGTCCGAAGTTTCCTTGGTGCCGCGACTCATACGGGTCATGCTCTTCTGCAACCCGGACATGTTGTTCGAGTAATTGGCGAGCACGCTGAAAGCGGTAGTGTTGTTGCTGACGTAAAGAGACATAGTGTTGTCCTCCATGACATTCGGGATCGACGTCCCTGTCGACCCAGTGTTTTACAAGCGTTGCCGGAATCTCATGATCCGGTCCCTGACGTCTCGACTCGTTCCTTCTCTGGCTCCCTGTATGTGGTGACTCGATGATTCTATCGTCTTCACGATGGTTGGCTCGTTCAGTGGTGGCTTGCGCCGCCAGCCGTAGACGCAGGAGCCGTGCCCGCCTGCCTCCAGATGGTCGTGAAGGCGTCGCTAAACCCTTGATATTGAGGCTGTTATGATGATGAGGCCGGGTTCATGGCAGGATCGCCGGCAGGTGGGTGGGGCGGGAAAATCCTGCCGGATGGGCGGCAGAAAGTACCGGCGTCACCGGCGGAACTACCGGAGGTCGACCGCCTCTGAGGCTGAAGCCGGGCGATCGAGGGTGCTGGCACGGTTGTTGCAGTAATGGCGGCGTGCGGTCTGTACGTGCAGGCCGGCAAGTCAAAACCAACACGAGGACCTACCGATGAAGATGCCAGAACTCTCCAGCAGTAATCCACTGGGGTTGGCCCTGAGCCAGCAATCGGCGCATGAACAGGCGCGTACGACCGTCCGTTTCGCGGAGGGAATCCCGGGTTTCACCGTTCTTCGGGAAGCGACTTTCGCCACCCAACCGGGCATCGAACCCTTCTTCTACATGCGCGCAATCGGCATTGCCGACCTCAGCTTTGTCTGTGTCGAGCCATTTGTCGTCTGCCCTACGTTCTCGGCAACGCTGCCGGATGCTTTTGTGGAATCGCTGGAGCTGACCTCGCAGCGGGACGCGTGGCTTTTCTCCCTGGTAACTCTCGCGCCCAAGAGCGAAGACATAACGGCCAACCTGATGTGCCCGATCGTGGTGAACGTGCGGACGTATCGAGCCAGGCAGCTGATCATCGAGGACGCCGAAGAGTACCTGCGCTATCGCATCTGGGATCACATGGTCGCCCCCGAATATGCGGAAGCGGCAAGCTGAGACTGCTGGTACGAATCCTGCGGTATGAACGGGCAATCCCTGCCCGAGGAGCTACGCTATGGAAAATGGTGAAACCGTCCTGTTGAGCAAACTGCTCGACTTGAGCATGCAGCGACAGCAGGCTATTGCCAGCAATATCGCCAATGCCAACACCCCTGGCTATCTTCGCCAGAAGCTGGTCTTTGAACAGACCCTGGCCCAGCACCTGGAAAGCCGCGACATGAAAGGACTTGCGGCGGTGCAGGGGGAATTGCAGGATGACATGACATCACCGCCCAGAGCTGATGGGAATAATGTCCAGCTTGGGAACGAGATGAACGATCTGGTACAGAACAGCGTCTATCACCAGCTGCTGACCCGGGCGCTCGCTACGAAAATGCGCATTGCCCGACTGGCGATGAGCTGACCCGCGCACACGTTAGAAGGAGCCCGACATGGATCTCATACCTGGAGCAACAACCTGCGGCAGCGGTCTTTCCGCCGAGCGCACCCGCATGGAAGTGGCCGCGCACAACCTCGCCAACGCCCACACGACGCGCACCGCCGACGGGCAGCCCTTCAAGCGTTCGCAGGTCATTCTCGAAAGCGCCTCCATGGGCGGCGATGATGGATTCGAAAGCAAGCTGGCAGGCGTGCGGGTTGCCGATGTGATCGAAGACAGCCGCGCGCCCAAACAGATCTATGCGCCGCATCATCCCGATGCCGACGGTAACGGCATGGTGCAGACGCCCGACATCTCGCCGATGGAAGAAATGCTGGATATGATCACCGCCAGTCGCAGCTACGAAGCCAATCTTTCCGTCCTTCGCCAAGGCCGAAGCATGGCCGAACGCACCATTGACATCCTGAGACAGGGCGGCTGACAAGCCACCCTCGAGGTAATAACATGATCGATCCCGTCCAACTCAATTCCGCACTACAACAGGCGCAGCAGGCGGCGTCGGCTGACCGCCTCCAGTCCACCGCCACCCCGGCTGCCGGCGGAGCCTCCTTCGAGGAGATGTTCAGCCGGCTCATTCAGGATGTCGACCAGGCGCAGAAGGTCGCCGACGACTCCATCAAGTCTTTGGCCACCGGGGACAATCAGGCCCTCCACGATGTGGTCCTCAAGCTTGAGGAAGCCGACCTTACCTTCAAGCTGATGAAGGAAATCCGGGACAAGCTGGTACAGGCCTACCAGGAAGTCATCAGCCTCCAGTCGTAAGGATCTGCCGGCGTGCATCGGGAGTGATTGGCGACCATGCCGTCGACAAGCGTCTCGCCATGCGGACAGCAAGGCAGGGGCAGCTTTGCCGCGCCCGCACAGGCTGACCCCATTTGTGAAAGAGGCCGGAGCAAGCTTGCGTAAACGGCCGGGAGTGAGTATACTGTGGGCGGAAGCAGGCAGTCGGGAAGGCCGGCATGCGGAGGAAGCCGACATGAACATACAGCGACACGATATCCCGGGCAGGTGGTCCTGGCGGTGGTGGTTGGCATCATTCGCCCTCCTTCTTGTGGCGGGCGCGGGAGTCTGGCTGCAGCAGCGGAACTCGGCGGGTGGTGACGACCGCTATGACAGTCTGATCGAGGCGGCTGCCATTCGTCATGGGATCGATCCGACCTTGGTGAAGGCGGTGATACGACAGGAGAGCGCGTTCGATGCGGATGCGGTGGGCGCGGCGGGCGAGATCGGGCTGATGCAGATCACGGCCGGTGCCTGGAGCGACTATGCGCGTATCCGCAAACGCCCAATCAGCGGGCCGGGCGTGATGCACGACCCCGCCCTGAACATCGAAGTGGGAACATGGTACCTGGCACGGGGTCTACGGCAGTGGGCCAGCCATCCAGATGCGGAACTGCTGGCGCTGATTCACTACAACGCCGGCCCCAGTCGAGCGCGCGACATGGCTCACAAGCACGTAAAATTTGTAATTGACGACATATCAATCCATTCCACGCGCGGGTATATTAGGCAGGTGCTGAGATACCGTGTGGAATACAAGAACGAGCGACCAGTCGTACCGGCTAATGGCGAAGCTTAAACAACCCACTTTGGATGCTCTGATCAACCTTCTGGAAGACGAAGATACACAGGTATCGACGTTGGCCATGGAGCAATTGCTCCATCATCAGGAGGCAGAGCATCTCGTCGCCGAGTTCCAGGAAGCCGCGAATCCCGTGCTGCGCAGCCGCATACACCAGCTGAGCAACATCCTCAACCTCCGGCGGATGCGATCGGATCTGATTCAGCAGGTTGAACGGGGTGCAATGTCGGTATGGGACGGTCTTGTACAGATCAACTATCAGTACAATCCCCGGATGAACCCGGTAACGATCACCGAGATGCTGGAGGATCTGCTGACGCGCCTGCCGCAGGATCTGAATACGGTAAGGCTGACCTCGTTCCTGCGGAGCGAAGGCTTCACCTATACGGGTGAGGACATTCTGGGGGCCGACCTCTATCTTGTGGAGGACATGCTGGTGCAGCGAATGGGAGCGCCGATACTGCTGTCGGTTCTGGCGCGATATCTCGGCCGCCAGCGCGGGTGGAATGCAACGATGGTTCTCTTCAAGGGCAAGCACTGCCTGCTGGACGCGCGGGGACACCTGGTGGAGCCGGCGGAGTCTTGGCGCATTACCCGCCTGCCCCGTCATGATCATCTGCATCCATGCGGCAATCAGGAAGTGTGGTTGACGGTGTTGTCGCAGCTCTTTCTTTCAGCGATGATGGAAGGGCGGTTACAGGCGATTCAACGTGTGGGTAGTATCTTGACGACGCTGTGTGGCGGGGAATTTCAGCGACTGCCTTTCCCGTTGGGAAGCTGAGGCAATGGAAAAAGCAGTCTGCACAACAATTACCAACGAGCGGAGATTAGAGGTCATGCTACGACGACCATCTTTTCTGACGATACTGATGTGTTGGGCGCTGACGATGATGGCGGCCCTGGCTTCCGAGCGCGAAGCAGCGATGGAGAGTCTGAAATACGATATCGAGCGCAATCTCATCGGCGTTCTGAATCAGGTCATGCCTCCGGCAAAATTCGCCGAACAGCATGAAGAGTACACCTTGCCGGTGCTGCCTCCCACCGCTGCCCTGGAAGAAGTCGAACAGATGATTCAGGATGAGCTGCAGAGGGTTCTCGATGAGAAGTATCCCGAGAGCCGGCGGGCAGAGATCGTCAATCAAGCGGAAGAGCTGTTCCGCCTCTACAAGAAGGGGGAGCGCGTCACTATCCGGGCGCGCAAGCAAGGACCGGAACCCAAGGAGATCACCGGTACGCTGTACGCCATCTCCCGCAACAATATCCGGATCGGAGATCAGATCATCCCCATGGCCGACATCGTCTCACAGGATCAGGCGCACTTTCTGCGTGACGTTCAGGATGGCTACATCAAGCGCTTCATCAAAGTGCAGACGCAGCAGTTCGAGCGCCAGCGGGCAAGATTTGAGGAGGAGCAGCGGCCACTCATCAGCGGCTTGATGTACAAGCAGAACGGTTACATGGCGCGCGACGGTCAGTGGCATCCAGCCCGCACCCTCTTCCTGGCTGACTATGAACGCCAGCGGGAGGAGCTGTACAAGCAGTACTATCCGAAGGAAGAAGCGGAGGTGCTGCAGACCGATGGCTGGTATTATGATGAGGGGAAGACAGAGTGGACCAAGGCGGATCATGCCGGTGGCGCCGTCGCCGCCGGCGAATCATCGGCACCACGCCCGCCGGCCCCAAAGAGTTCCATGGAAGAAGCCAGGCCGATATTGACGGAGATCGTCCAGAGCCTGTACGGCACCGAAGGCCCGGGCTCGAAGCCGGCCGGCGGTGGCTTGCTCGATCTGCCCAGTGATCGGGCGCCCGTTCAGGAGCCCCCTGCCGAGGCACCCGCGGCGGCACCCCCTGCCGGCGATGTCAGTGACCTCTATGATGAAGATTGAGTCAAACTGATGGCTGAACGGGTACCGAAAGCCGAAGACCTGGTGCTTGAGGCCGCGGACAAGAGTTGGCGTCTGCATCATCCCGCCGAGCGACTGGAAGCACCGGGGCAGCTCGTCGTCGACGCAGAAATAGCCTGGCATGGCGCTCGCTGCCGCCTTGGTGACTTGAGCGACGAGCTTGCTCTGGTGGAACGGGTTCGGGGCACCCGGAAAGGTCAGACCCTTCTGGTGCATGCGGAAGGTTATCTGCCGTTCGGCACCCAGCCCGCCTTTCGCCACACCTCCCGATGCAGTGATGGGCTGCTGCGGGTGACAACGGATTTGCGGTTGCGGCCACGTACCCTGTTACGCCAGCAGATCGAGATCGGCTCGCTCGAGTTGACCTCCGACCTGCGGCGCTGGCGTGCTCTGGAGACGGACGCGCAGGGCCTTCCGCACCTCGGGGAATGGCAGAGACTCGAAGCTCCCTTCGCCTGGCCTGAACCGCCGCTGGCACTGGTTTTCGAGCGTGCCGATGGCTGCCAGATCGAAGTTGGGCATGGATCGGACCTGTGGCGTTGGCAGGATGGACTGAAAGTAGCGCCGGGATCCGCCAGGTGGGAACTCGCGCCAGATGGGGAGAACGGCGGCTGGCAATTGCGTCGTATCGTGGCGCGCATTGTTGAGCCCGTGGAAGCGCCTGTGCTCGAATACCGTTTCACGTGGTATGCGGCGTGGCGCCCTGCCGCGTTGGCCACCCAGAGGCTTCTTCCCGAGCCGGATCTGGTGCTTCCCTGGCAGGCACCGGGAAAGCTGAGTACCGCTGCTCTCGAGGCACTTCGTGACGGCAGCGTGGCGGTTCTCGACCTTGCCGCTACCGAATGGCCTGAAGAGCTGTGCCACAGCCATGGCGCCCGCCCCTGTCTCAGCAGCCGCGGCGCCACCAAGCGACTGCGGCACGCCATTCGGCAACTCGATTCCCTGCATGATCGGCACTTTCAGCTGATCCTTCGCGGCATCTCCCCGGCACTCTGCCGGCGGAGCAATCACCTCAGCGGTCGCGGCGAACGCCTGCACTGGGACATCAACGCGCTGATTGACTTCGTGGGCTGGTGCCAGCATGTGCTGGGGCCAGAACGGCCCGTGCTGGTTGATACAGGGCAGCTCGAATTGCCCAGCCTGATCAATCTGTCCGATCAGCACAGAGCCGCCTTCGCGAACGAAGACGGCTCTGTAGACGAATTCAGCGATTGACGGCAGGGGCAGGATGCCCCCCGCGATCCGTCAGCGCTCTTTGCTTTCGTCAATCGCTACATAACGGCGCTGGCCTTCACTCCATACATAGAGAAGGACGCTGTCGCTCTTCGCTTCACGCAGGATAGAGAACGCGTGCCTTGCGCTTTCCACTTCCTTGCGATTGATCTCGATGATCACATTTCCCTGGCTCAGGCCTGCCTTGGCGGCGGCGCTGTCTGGCGCGACGGCGGCGACCAGCACACCAGCAAGATCGGCCGGCAGTTCCAATGCCATACGGATGCGCGGTGTCAGATCCTGAAGCTCGACGCCCTGAAGGAAACCCGGTTCTCCGGGATCACCGGGCATTCGGCCACCAGCCACGGCCTCGCCTGGCATCTCCTTCAGCGTCACGGTCAACTCCTGCTTCTTGCCGTCCCGCGAGATCTCGACCGGTACCTTGGTGTTCGGCGGTGTGACCTCTACCCGCAGGCGAAGGTCGCGCACGCTGTTGACTTCCCGGCCATTGAAGGAGACGATGACATCGCCAGCCTTCATGCCGGCATCGGCCGCGGCGCTGTCAGGCATGATGTCACTGATCAGGGCTCCACGGGTGTTGTCCAGCTTGAAGCGCTCGGCAAGCTGTTCGGTCACCGGCTGAATGACAACGCCGAGGTAGCCGCGAACCACGCGTCCATACTGGGTCAACCGTTCCGTGACGCTGCGGGCCATGTTGATCGGGACGGCAAAACCGATCCCGTTGTTACCGCCCGTCCGGCTGAGTATCGCGGTATTGATGCCCACCAGGCGACCTGCCGCGTCCACGAGGGCGCCGCCAGAGTTGCCGGGATTGATCGATGCATCCGTCTGAATGAAGTCCTCGTAGTCGGTGATGCCGAGATTGCCGCGCCCAACGGCACTGACGATGCCTCGGGTGACTGTCTGGCCGACGCCGAAGGGATTACCGACAGCAAAGACCATATCACCGACCTCGAGCAGATCGCTGTCCGCAATGACGACGGCAGGAAGGTCTTCGGCATCGATCTTAAGAACCGCGATATCGGTCTTGGGATCCGTGCCGATGAGCTTGGCGTCGTACTCGAGCTTGTTACCACTAGCGAGAGCCACCTTGATCTCATCCGCATCGGCAATGACGTGATTGTTGGTGAGAATGTAGCCATTGGTGCTGATGATGACCCCCGAGCCCAGGCTCGGCTCCTGCCGCGAGCGAGGCTGCTGCTCCGGCCCTTCGCCGAAGAAACGACGATAGAAGGGATCCTGGAACTGCGGCAGTTGCCGCATCTGCACCGTTCGCGTCGTGAAGATATTGACGACACTGGGGGTGACCTTCTTCAGCATCGCCGAATAGCTGGTTTCACGCTTGAGTTGCTCCGGCAACGCCTGCTGGTCCAACTCCATCTTTACTGGAGGATGCTCCTCATTGTCCTTCTCCGAAAATGCGTTCCAGCCGAGCAGCCCGATGGCGACTGCTGCCAGTACGCAGAATGATGTCACATGAAACCTGGATTTGCGCTCCCTTCTCATTGCTCTTTCTCCTTGTATAGGTATGCTTCAACCGTAAGGGTCGGCGAGATGCCGTCTTTCCATTCATGCTTTTAGACGAGCTTACAACAGCATAGTTCCACAGAACTGCTTCATTAATAGCATATCCGAGCATTTACACGGCAATTAAAGCTTGGAGCGAATCCTGCGATGGGCTGTCGGTCAAAGCGGGATCAATCGTTGAGCGTAAAGATCCACTCGATCATCAGCCGTACATTCTCGTCGGGCAGCTTCGGGTGTGCAGTCATGGGAACGCTGCCCCAGTTTCCCGATCCGCCCTGCTGAATCTTCTCGACCAGCATGCCGATGGTCTTCGGGTCGGCATCCACATAGCGTTTCGCAACCTCCCGATACGAGGGGCCTATGATGCCCTGGTCGATCCTGTGGCAAGTCATGCAATCATTTGCCGTGACCAGGACCTGACCCGGATGTCGGCTCTCTGCATCGGCCTGAAGAGTCTCTTCCTCCGTCGCTACGTGCAGAAACTGCGCGATCAGCGAAATGACCCCGATGAGGATGACGATAGCAATCATGACGATGAAGCCGAAGAAAACGTAAGTCTTGATGTGCGTTTCCTGATCCATGGATGGGCGACGTTCCTTTTGGAAGAAAGACTGAAGGTGAAGTGAAGACGACTACTATAGCGCAGATCCATGGCTGGTGTACAGGCTGTCACTGGTACTGCGCTGCAGAAGTTTTTCGGCGATGGAAGCCCGAGACGGATGCGTATGTCCGCGGCAGTTCAGCAGATCAATTGGGTGCCGAGTGCCGTGCCCTGGGGGGCCGGGGGCTTACTCTTCGGCGTCGAGTCGCCCTTCGGCCATGCGGAGCATCTTGGAGAAGTGCTCACCATGGGCGAGAAGGTGGTCGTGACTTCCGGACTCGACAATGTGGCCGCCTTCCATCACGTGGATCACGTCGGCATTGCGCACGGTGGTGAGTCGGTGGGCGATGATGACAATGGTCATGGTGCCGCGGAGTTGCTCGATAGCGGCCTGGACCAGGCGTTCGGATTCATTGTCGAGGGCGCTGGTTCCTTCGTCGAGGATGAGCAGTTGCGGGTTGCGTGCCAGGGCTCTGGCCAGGGCGATCCGCTGCTTCTGCCCACCGGAGAGTCGCATCCCCTGCTCGCCGACGGTGGTCTCCAGCCCTTCGGGGAGTGCTTCGATGAAGTCGCGCGCCTGTGCCATGTCGATAGCGCGCTGAATATCCGCATCGATGATCGATTCGTCCATGAAGGCGATGTTGGCGCGCACGCTGTCATTCAGAAGGAAGGAATCCTGCGAGACATAGGCGAGGCGATCCCGCCAGGAGCGAAGACGATAGGTAGAGAGGTCGACGCCGTCGACACGAATGCGGCCGCTGGTGGGACTCTCGAAGCCCATGAGCATGTCCACCAGCGTCGTCTTGCCGGAGCCGGAGCGGCCGACGAAGGCGACCAGAGAGCCGTGAGCGATCCGGAAATCCAGCGGCCCCAGGTGAAAATGCTCGGCGCCCTGGTACTCGTAGGTGAGCTGCTCGATCTGAATGCTTTCGGCAAGACCTGGAAAGGGTTTGCCTTCGCTGTCGTTCATCCGGCAGGCGCTCAGCTCGTCGCGGCAGCTTTCGAAAAGGTCGAGGGCGCCGACATGGCGGGCGACGGCGTAATGGGTGACCTGCAGGACCTGGACGGTGCGGTAGAGGCGGGCCAGCGCCACCAGGAAGACAATGAAGGTGGTGACGTCGAATCTGAAGAGGAGGAAGCAGGCGAGCGCCACGGCCAGGACGGCGGGTTCGAAGAGATTGGGGAAGACATTCTCGCCAACCGCCAGACGGATGTTCAGACGGCGGATGCGTTCCATGCTCCTGGCCAGCACGTTCTCGAGCGCATGCTCACGGGTGTAGCTCTTGATCACCTTGATGCCGTTGAGAGTTTGGTTGATGAGCCGTTGAATGCATCCGTTCTCCAGGCCGAGATCATAGCCGCTGCGCCGCGCGCCCTTGATGATCTTGTGGAAGAAGAAATAGGCGATGGCGCTCAGTCCACCCGTCACCGCCGTCAGTTGCCAGGAGACGACAAGTACGATGAGGACGTAGCCGATGACGCTGACCACGTAGGTCAGGTAAAGCCCAGTGTAGAAGAAGAGGTGGCCGATGATCTGGGTCTCATGGACGAGGACATTGCTGAGTTTGCCGAAGTCCATGCGGGAGAGACGCATGGGGCTGGCGTTCAACAGAAGCGAGTAGAGTTCGCCCTTGTAAGCCGTTTCCAGGTCGGTCTTCATGATGGCGATGAAATAGACCTTCACGGCGATGATGGCGGCGCGCAGGGAGAAGACAATGATCAGAAAGAGGAGGATGGTGGGGAAGGTGACGGTGAGGCCGATGGCGGCGAAACCGTCGTGGAAGAGCTGCTGCACGCGGCCGAGATCATGGGTCTGCTCTCCGCCGAAGAGGCTCAGCATGGGGATGACGGTGACGATACTGATGCTGTTGAGGAGGGTTTCGATCACCATCAGGAAGAAGGTGAAGAGGGTGCGGCCGGGGTAGCCAGCGAGGAGGAGCTTGAGAATCTTCAGTATCATGCGCGGAGGATGGTTCCGTAGGTGCGGAAAAGGGGTGGTGTGATGGGGGCAGGACCGTCACATAGGGTGCTCTGGAAGGGCCGCATTTCAAGTTGAGCCAGGCTTTTTGCCACGATTCCAGCGATTTGCCGGGCGAAATCGCGCGAAGGGATTACAGTATGGCGACTTTTCAACTACAGCCAGGAGAGCAGTGATGACGGATCGTGAACGAGCGATGGCGGTGCTTCATTACCAGCACTACGACCGCCTGCCGGTGGTGCATTTTGGTTTCTGGGGCGAGACCCTGAAGAAGTGGGCGGCTGAAGGGCACCTCACTGCCGAAGAGGCCAGCCAATGGGGCGATGGCAATCCGACCGATGCCGCCGTTTCAGCCAAGCTCGGCTTCGACTTCAACTGGTATTCCTGCTTCCATCCGAACTGCACCCTGCTGCCCCCTTTCGACTACAAGGTCATCCGCGAGTTCGCCGATGGCACCCGTCATTACCTCAATGGGGACGGCGTCGTCCTGCTCCAGCATCCGGATGCGGGCAGTATTCCGGCCGAGATCGAGCACCTGCTCACGGATCGCAGCTCCTGGGAAGAGCAGTATCGCTGGCGCTATGAATGGAAGCCCGAGCGGGTGACCAACGGTTTGGTGCGGGTGAACGACAAGATGGTCCCATGGAACGAAGGCGGGCTGGACTTCCTGCGCGCCGACGAGCGCGAGTATCCCTATGGTCTGCACTGCGGCAGCCTCTTCGGTCACTTCCGCAACGTCATCGGCATCGTCGGCTGTTCGTATCTGCAGATGGATGATGAAGCGCTCTTCAGCGAGATCCTGGCAGTAATCGCGGATGTCTGCTATCGGAATGTGGAGTACGCGCTGGCTTCGGGCGCCACGTTCGACTTCGCGCATTTCTGGGAGGACATCTGTTTCAAGAACGGACCGCTGGTCAGTCCCCGTGTCTTCGAGTCGCATGTTGGGCCGCATTACCGTCGGCTGACGGAGCTGGTCAACAGCCATGGCATCGACATTGTCTCTCTGGACTGTGACGGGATGATCGACGCTCTGATCCCGACCTGGCTGGGGAATGGCGTCAATACCATGTTTCCGATCGAGGTTGGAACCTGGAATGCCAGCATCGCCCCGTGGCGGGAGAAATACGGCAAGGATATCCGCGGCGTCGGCGGGATGAACAAGGTAATATTCTCGCGCGACCGTGCGGCTGTGGACGAGGAGGTCGAGCGGCTGCGCCGTCTCGTCGACTTGGGCGGCTTCATACCGTGCCCGGATCATCGTATTCCACCGGATGCCGAATGGGATCTGGTGCGCTACTATACGGACCGTCTGCGGGAGAGCTTCGTGACTTCCTGAGCGAGGCGGGCGCGACTTCCTACCGGCTGCTGCTATGTTATCTTCCGGGGAGACGATCCAGCTGCCATAAGGAAGGAATGTGTCAGGCATGGCTGATGTGGAATCGAATGAATACACGTATCTGGAGCCATTGCCGGCGGCGCTGGCGGAGAATCCGCGCCTGGCGGGGGATGAAGGCGAGCCGCGCCTGATTGCCGCCGCCACCGATCTGAGGGCGGACGGCAGCTATGGTCATGAATGGCTGATCGTCACCACGCAGCGGCTGCAGATCTTCGACCAGCTCTCCCAGGATGCCTTACCCGCGATCGAGGCGCCGCTGACGGATCTCACGCAGGTGGAGCTGGAGCGGCTGATCGGCACGGCCACTATCACGGCAAGTATCCGCGGCGAGCACCGGGACCTGGTGCGGATGACCCATTCCTCGCAGCAGCTCTTTCAGCGCCTCAGCCAGTACCTGGGGGAGCTGGCCAAGTTCGCCCGAAAGAACGCGGGCATCGATCCATGCCCGGAGGATGGCCCGCCGCCCGCCACGCCACGGATGCCAATTGACCTGGAGCGGCGAACGCGTTGCCCGCAATGTGGACTGATGCTCCGCAGTGGCAGCGAAATCTGTCCGGCCTGTCTGGACAAGGGGCAGGCGCTCATGCGCATACTCGCCTATATGCGGCCGTACTGGTGGCAGATGGCTCTCGTCTGGCTGCTGCTGGTGGTGTCGACGCTGCTGAACCTGGTGCCGCCTTACCTCACCCGCCCGCTGGTCGATCGCGTTCTGGTGCCGGCGATGACCGTGACGGATGCTGACGACAGCCGCGCGCCGTACACCATGGACGGCCGCCCGCCACAGTCGACCAATCAGCGGCGGGCAGTGGAGGGCGGCCCTCCATCCCTTACACCGGGTGAGCGATTGCGCATGCTGGGGCTGCTGGTCGTGGGGCTTCTGCTGGCGCAGTTGGGGGCGATGCTGATCGGCGTCTGGCGAGGGCGCAAGATGGCCAGGATCGGCACCCAGGTGGCGCACGATCTCCGGCAGGAAGTTTTCGAGCATGTGCAGCGCCATTCGCTGCGCTTTTTCGACCAGCACAAGACGGGCGACCTGATGTCCCGGATCGGTCACGATACGGGCAGCCTGGAGTCGGTGCTGATCGACGGCGTGCAATTCTTCGTCGTCAACGTGCTGACGCTGATCGGCATCGGCCTGGTGCTGCTTTTCATGAACTGGCAGCTCACGCTGCTGGTGCTCCTTCCGGTGCCCATCGTGCTGATCATTTCCCGCCTGATCAGCCGCACCTTGCGCCGCCTTTTCCATGGGGCGTGGTCGCGCCGCGGCAAGCTTGGGGCGACGCTCAACGAGAGCCTCAGCGGCATGCGCGTGGTCAAGGCCTTTGCTCGTGAAGGGGAAGAGAATACCCGCTTCGAAGGGCACAGCCGGGGGCTTCAGCAGGCCATGATGCGGGCTGAGCAGGCCTGGAGTACCTATTTCCCGACGCTGACCTTCCTCACCAGCAGCGGCGCCCTCATTGTCTGGTACGTGGGGGGGCGAAAGATCATTGGAGGCGATGAACTCACGCTGGGGACGCTGATGGCCTTTCTCGCCTATCTTGCCATGTTCTTCGGCCCGCTGCAGTTCCTGACGCGCGTGGTGGACTGGATGGCGCGCTCGCTGGCGGCGGCTCAGCGGGTCTTCGAGCTGCTCGATACCACGCCCGACGTTCCCGAAGCGGCGGAGCCCGTCGCCATGGATCACATCGAGGGGCGGGTAACCTTCCAGAACGTCACCTTCGGCTACGATCCCTACAAGCCGGTGCTCAAGAATCTGACTCTGGACATCAAGCCGGGCGAGATGATCGGCCTCGTCGGGCGCAGCGGTGCGGGCAAGAGCACCACCATCAACCTGCTCTGCCGCTTCTACGATCCGAACGAGGGGGCGTTGCTGATCGACGGGGTCGACGCGCGCAACATCCGTCAGCACGACCTGCGCTCGCAACTGGGGGTGGTCCTTCAAGATACCTTTCTCTTCAGTGGCACGATAGCCGAAAACATCACCTACGGGAAGCGCGATGCGACGCCGCTGGAGATCATGCGTGCGGCCAAGGCCGCCAACGCGCATCATTTCATCATCCAGAAACCCGATGGCTACGACACCATCGTGGGAGAGCGGGGCTACCAGTTGTCCGGCGGCGAACGGCAGCGCATCGCCATTGCGCGCGCTATTCTGCATTCGCCGCGTATACTGATCCTGGACGAAGCCACGGCCTCGGTCGATACGGATACGGAGCGCGAGATCCAGGAGGCCATTGCGCGCCTGACCAAGGGGCGGACCACCATCGCCATCGCGCACCGACTCAGCACCCTGCGCAATGCCGACCGCCTGGTGGTGCTCAAGGAAGGGGAAATCATCGAGCAGGGCTCCCATGCGGAGCTGCTGGCGCAGGAAGGCGAGTTCCATCGCCTGGTCAACATGCAGCAGGAAATGGCTGCCATCGTGGGAGTACACGGATGATGCAACCGCCTTCATCGCCATCCGTCAAACAGGAGCTTGCGGAGAATTCGCTCGGCGCGGAGTTGCGGCTACTCACGGTGGGGGAGCTGCGCTTCAACCGCAACGCCGGCAAGCTCTGCCTGACAGTCGCGAAGCGCCAATCCTGGCTGGCGGTGCGCCTGGTCCGCGCCTTTCCCTACAGCGCCGGGCAACGCTACCTCAGCGTGCTGGACAACCAGGGCGGCGAGATCGGCCTGATCATGGATCCCGACGAGCTGGATGCCGAGAGTCGCGCGCTGGTCGAGGAGGAGCTTGCGCGCCGTTATCGGATGCCGCGCATTCGCCTGGTGTACGGCGTGCGCGAGCGCTTCGGTACGCAGGAATGGCAGGCGTCGACCGACCAGGGCTACGTAAGGTTCAGCACGCGTCATCTCTTCGACAACGTGCGGGTGGGCAGTGACGGCATCATCCTCACCGATGTCGATGGTAACCGGTACATCATACCGGCGGATGCCCAGCTCGAAGCCGCCAGCCGCCGCCTCCTGGACAGCAGCATTTGATCGGGCGGATCGGGCGGATCCGGCGGATCGGGCGAGGGCGGCAGCGCAGAGAGCGGTTACTTGTCTGCAGTGCTGCTTTCATTGTGGAGACAGCTCCACATGGTATGATCATTCCGGAATATCACAGATCTGGCATCAGGCGACGATGGGGATGCAGCGAAGGGGCCACCAGGCCGCGGTATACCCACTTGAAGCGCTCCGGCAGCCATCACGAATAGACGCAGCGTCATCGCATCAATGTCCACTACACCATCTTTGACGACGAAGTAATGGGCGTAAAGCAGATCAAGATCTTCCTTGACCTCGTGGAATCTCTTCAGTTTGCCAAGCTCCAGCGGTGAATCAGGTTCATAGGCTCTGGAGAACAAATTGCCGAACCCAAAATCTTCAGCCCATGTTTGGTGGCGAAAAATGGAAGCAAGCTGCCAAACCAAGGTGAGAGTGAGAAGCTTTGCATTCACATTCTCCATCTCGACGGTAGCGGTTGCCTTTGTTGCAAGAAGAGTCTTATATCCTTGATCACTATCTCCGGTAACCTTGCAGGTAGCCATCAGCAGGTGATCATCACGTGGGTCAAGCCTGAATGACTCCACTTTGGAGAGCGCGGCCACCGTGTATTCCAAGAGGCTTCTCTGGAAGTCACCCCGGTGGGAAGTCAGTTCATCTCTGCGTTCAAGCAGAGCATCGACCTTCGCCGCGTCCAAGCCGCTAAGGACCTTCTTGCCCTGTTTTTCTATGCCTGCAAGTAATCTTCTTGCTCCATCTCCTTCTGCCAGAAAGGCATCTACCTGTCGCAGGAGAAGGTCCGACAGGCTTATCGTGATCCAGTCGGCCAATTGGTCGCTCACTTCCTCCTGAGGGATCAGGTCAACAACTGCCGAGAAGCTGCTCAGAACTTCCGCGACCTGTTTTTCGGGAAGAGCCGAACCCAGTTGTGATGCTCGCTGAACCATCAGTTCCTGAAGGCGCTTTTCGATGTTGCTTCTCAAGTCAGCCTTGGAGATCTGGCCAGGTGCCTGTTGGGTCATCGACAGGAGTACGATGGCGGCAAGCACAGCGTGCAATGACGAGTGCCTACGGACTGTGCCGTTCTTCTTTACCTGCATGCGAAGTATCCTCAATAGATTGACGTTGAAGTGCGGAGGCTATTCGTTTCAGTTCAAGCATACCGCAAGAAGGTGAGTAAGCAAGCATAACACAAGGATGAAGGATCGAAGCTGCAAGAGGAGCCACGAATGGACACGAGAGGATACAATTCGGATCGGGCGGGTTTGGATTGTGGGGTGGGGTTGCAGTGGGCGAACGGAGCGCTATGCTGAGGGGGTTGTAATCCGCCACGCACACGTCGTGAAATTGCCACAGAAGTCAGAGGTGCCGCATGCAAGCCAAGACCATCATCATCTGGGACGCGAACGAGATACCCGATCAATGCTCGGATGCAGCTCGCTTCCGCCACTTCTGCGTACGGGCAAAAGCGGCTGGCGCCAGCCATGTCACCATCGGCCAGATTCCCGCCAGTGACTGGCAGAAGGCGGATGAACGGGATCCGCATCCGCAATGGGACTCCTGGCCGGTCTGGTCGCGCCGCAATGCCGGAATCTTCAAGCTGGTGTTGCCGGAGGAGCTTGCGCCGTGGCTGCCTCGCCAGGAGGCGGAGACCAACCTGGCCCTCCTGGAGGAGCGTTGCGCCATCCTGCGCGAGCTGGGATTGCGGGCCTACCTTGACGTGCACGAACCCATGTGGCTTCCCGAGGCCGTCTTCCGTGCGCATCCCGACTGGCGTGGCGCACAAGTGGAATGCATGCCGCTGGCGCGACTGCCCTACTTCAGTCCCTCGACCGAGAATCCGCGGGTTCGCGACCTGTATCGGGCGGCCACCACTGAACTCTGCCGGCGATTGCCGGAGCTGGATATCCTGGCAATCTTCACCAACGACTCGTCCTGTGGCTTCGAATGGTCGCACACTTATCCTGGGGAGAATGGGCCCACAGCGGTCGCTGCCGTGCCCCTCATCGACCGCTTCCGCGCCTTTCTCACCCTCTTCCAGAAGGCCGCGCGCGAGGCGGGCACCGACCTGACGGTGACGCTGGATAACTCGCGCCTCTACCTCGACAACGACCATTACTACTGGATGCGTCTGGCCGACCGCCAGTACATCGATGGCAAGGGAGCCGACGGTTCCGGTTTTGCTGCTGGCAGCGGCAGCAATGGGTGGTTCCCCAGTGGCGTCTTTCCGGTGCTGGGTATTCCCCGTCCGGTTGCCTTTCTGCGCGAGCTGGAGCAGGCAGCCGCCAGCAGCACGCCGCGGCTGAAGGTCAGCTTCGGCGCCTGTGCAGACCTGCTGATCGACATTCATGAGGCCTTCCGTGCTTCGCCCTCGACGGGGCCGGCATCGCGCCTCGCCCTCCTGCACGGGATTGCCGCCGCCAGAGTGGGCAACGACCGGGCCGAGGCGCTCCTCCAGGTGTGGGAGCAGATCGAGGAGGCAATCGGCACGATCCGTCATTGCCTGCGTGGCGCCAGCCTGACGCTGGTCGGTCCTCTCATGATGCGTTGGCTGACCATGCCCCTGGTACCGGAACCGACGCGGATGACAGCAACGGAGCGGTCCAACTTCGAGCGCGGACGGGTTGCCCGCAACGAGGCGGAGGCTCTCGACTACTCCTGCTGCCTGGGCGTGACCGGCATCACCGGCAGATCCGGGGCCGACTTTGCCCGCCTCACCCTCTCGACTGCGATCAACCTGATCCGTCAGGCCGCCGGGGCCGCGACTCGACTTGCCGACGACGGCCACGCCGCGGA
Organism: Lentisphaeria bacterium; assembly: GCA_041690595.1. GTDB lineage: Bacteria > Verrucomicrobiota > Lentisphaeria > JABSQK01 > JAWLHB01 > JAWLHB01. Next base: position 121,793 of record JAWLHB010000021.1, on the reverse strand, counting down.
GGAGTTGCGGCTCCTGGTACGACGGCTGCGCGTCCTCGAGGGCTGCCTGCGGACGAGTCGGAACTTCATCGAATACGAGTACGTCCGAAGCAGTCGCGGTCCGCTGGAAGAGGAAGTGTGGTACCGCGACCAGTATGCGACCGGGGCCATCAACCGGGCCAGCTATGAGCTGCGCCTGTTGGCGCGGGCGGAGGTGGACAACGTTCTGGAGTTGGCCACGCTCATTGAAGAGGCGGAGGCTCCCGTGATTGCCATGGCAGCAAACCCGTCCGGCGAAGACAGTTTGACCTTTTCACCCGAATTGCCGGCCCAGCTCCGGCGCAAAGCGGAGATCATGCTCGACCACTGGCATGAGTACAACCAGCTCTATCCCCCCGTTCCCCCAGTGGTGCCCGGTCTTTGACGCGGCAAGCGGGGTGGGTGCCACATTGCGACGCAGTGGACACAGTGGGCGGTGGTGTAGTGACAGGCGGTTCAGGAAAATCTTGTGGAAGTGATCTTGCATCGGGGGTTGCGATACAGTATCATTATGACGTGAAGCAACAGGAGCTATCGTGCCTCATCCGACTATTCAGGATATCGCGAAGGATCTCGGCATCAGCAAGATGACGGTGTCGCGGGCGTTGCGTGGTGTGGGGCGTGTCAAGGAATCGACGCGGCGGCAGGTGCGTGAGAAGGCGCGTGAGCTTGGCTATCTGGGCTCGCCGGATGTAGTCTTCGGTCAGCCGGTGCACCGGGGGACGTCGGATCACTCGCTGCAGTTGTTGCTGCCGGTGGTGACGCCTTCGCGGAAGGCGCTGGATGGGCCTATCGCCCAGGCTGTGGCGCGGGGCATTCGCGACCGTCTCGCGATCAACGCGGGCAAACTGGACGTGATGCCGTGTGCGACGCTGGAGGAGATCCTGGCGGCGTGGAATGACCACAAGAGCAACGGGATCGTACTGCGCGAGCAGCTGCCGGCCAAGTGGATCGCGCGCCTTCGGGAGCGTGGGCCGGTGGTGTATGCGTCTTCGCATGATTTTTATGGGGATATCGACGCGGTCTATACGAATGAACTGCGCTCGGCAACTCAGATGCAGTCCTTTCTCCAGCGCCGAGGCTGTGAATCCATAGCATGGATGGGGCTTTTCGACCGGCATCAACTGGACAGCCTGCCGGAGGTGCTGTTCGATCAATTGACGGCGCGGGAACGTGAGCATTTTTCCATTCATGGCCCCCGGTATGCGGCGTGGACGTACCTGACCCACGGCAGCCCCGATAACCGCGTCTACCTGCTTGACCGGGATTGGCACCAGGAGAGCCTGGACGAGACGATTGCGCGGGGGATCGACATGATTCTGCGCAACGGCAAAGTGGATGCCATCGTCACGCCGTCCACTCCGACGGCCGAGAGTGTCGTGCATCAGCTCACCGCGCTGGGCTTCAAGGTACCGGAGGAGATTGGCGTGGCGGGTTACGGCCTCGAGGCGCCGGTGATTGCCGATGGTCGCCAGTTGACGACGGTGCTGTTGCCGATGTACGATATCGGCCGTGCGGTGCCTGACCTCATCGAGCGCCGCCTGGTGGATCCAGATGCGTTGCCACTGACGCTGCTTTTCCAAACGTCGTTGGCTGCCGGCACCACGGTGCGCCATGTTTGAATGCACATGAAGGAGAGCGTATGAAGACGACATGCCGGTTGTTCACCTTGATTGAGCTTCTGGTCGTAGTGGCCATCATCGCCGTTCTGGCTTCGTTGCTGCTTCCGGCGTTGTCTCGGGCGCGAACGCTGGCCCGGCAGGCCAGTTGCCTGAACAATATCAAGCAGATCTTCGTCGCGGAACTCAATTACGAGGACGACAACGATGCGCTCGCTTTCGATGCGACACAGGCGGGCACCCGACCTAACACCTATCCGCACCGCTGGGCCTTTCCAGAGTTCTATACGTATATGAGCGTTCCCGCGCCAGCAGCGGGCACGACTTACAGCAGACCCCGGAAGTACAGCATCTACTTCTGCCCCGATACGAAGGACGAATGGCGGAGCATCTGGGGCGGTACCTCGAGCTATCCCCGCTATCTCCGCCAGTTCATCCGCAGCTACACCAATTCGGACCTGGTCATGGGGGCGGCGCGCACCTCGGCCGTGCCGGATCCTTCGGCGACGATATTTCACTTCGAAGGGCAAACTTCAGCCTGGAGCGGCAGCGGAGTTCCCACATCGTATGGCGCATCGTCGTACGGTGACTGGGCAATGAGTTACCACGGCCGGGATCTCAGCACGCTGTACTGGGACGGTCATGCGGCGGCCAACAGCGTCATCCTCGGCAATGTCAATCCCACGAAACCACCCTGGTCCAACTTCCTATTCAAACAGTGAGTCCACGATGTCTCGTTTCTTCCTGCCTCTTCTGGTTCAACTCGCCTTCGTCCTCATGATCAGCGGCACTGAAATTCCCGCCTGGAGAGATACGACCCCTTCGGCGCGCTTCCTGGGGCCGGATCGCTTCTGGCGGTGTCGGGACACGCTTCTCTGGCACCTTCAGGATGAGACCGGGACAGGCTTCCGGCTGGCCATCGATGTGCGCGACATGAACACCTACCTGCAGGGGCCGCGCGCCGTCTCCATGACTGTCGTTGGGCCGCGGGGAGAGATTGTGGCGCACCAGGTGCTGGAGGATGACGGTGTTGTTGACGGCAATCAGGCGCACCATGATGGCTTACCGGACATGTATGGAGACATGCGCTACCGCGCCTGGCATCGCCATCATAGCCCGGAGGGCATACCGCCGGGACGCAGCCGCTCACCTCATCTGGAGGCGCCCGGGGCGCTGCCGGCGCGCACGGTCACGCTGGCGGTCCCGCCGGTGGGGCCTGGCCTGTACCGTCTGCTGATCGTGGGCACGTGGGATCACTGGATTTCGGTGACGCCCAGCCGCCCCGTGGCAGCCGCGATTCATCCTGGACCCGGGCCTCTCCATCTGCATGGCGACCAGCTCGCCGACGCCTGGCTCTACGCGCCGGCCAATGTAGAGGATATCGGCGTGAGCATCAGTGAAGAGGTGGCGCCATGGAGTTGGCACGCGACGGTGGCAGATGAGACGGGGAAGGAGGTCGCGGTGGTGGAACCGAAAGGACCCTACAACTATGCCTTCATCCGCTCGGCGCAGCCGGCGTCAGTCTATCGTCTGCGGATCACCGGCGGCTCGCCGGGGGGCTGTCTGCACGTCTTCGGGGTGCCGATGCTGCTATGTCCCGATGAGGCGACCGCGCGATCGATGCAGGGCGGCATGCAGCTCGACGAGTACGGGCGGACGACTTGGCACGAGGCGCAGCGTCAGCTGCTCTCGTGGGCGTATTCACTCGACCCGGAGGAGCTGCAGTCGCCCAAGACGCTTGCTGATCCGGATCTTGCGGTGCCTGGACGGGTGAAGTGCAGGCTTGCCGATGTACCCGCCCTGCTCGACGCCCAGGTCTTGGATCGGGCTGCCGGGAACTTCGGCGATTTCAAGAAGACCGGCAACGATGCGCTCGATAAGCAGCTGGGGTTCTGGGAGCCGGCGGGGGGAGTGCTGGCGCGGCTGGTGGCCTTCGATCATCCGGACAATCCGTGGCATGGGGATCCGATACTGGTGCGTCGGATCATGCTGTGGTTGGCGACGCAGCGTTTCGCGACGCAGAATGCCTGGTTCTGGTATGCTGCCTCGGAAGGGCCGAAGCGCTATCCGGAACAGGTAGAGTCGCTATGGAGTGTCGGGCTGCGCTCGAACTGGTATCCTCTGCAGGACGCGCAGTTTGCGGTTGTGCTCGGGCCGGTGCGGGAGGCGTTGAGCTGGTCGCTGCCGCCAGCGGTGAATGCCGCCTGGGTGCAGAGCCTGCGTTGTTGGGCGCTCGGCCGACTGACCGCGCAGCAGGGGGAATGCACCAACCAGTGGGCGAAAGGGCTGGAGCATCTCGCCACGATCTACATGGCCACACGCGATGCGACCATCAAGGATGTTCTCGATCGTCAGACGGAGTATTTCTGCACGCCTGGGGTGCTCGGCCGGGTGAATCCCGACGCGGATACGTGGAGCCATCGCAGCGGGGTTGGCTTTGGTGGTTTGGCCGCCGACTCGGGTCTGATCGGGGGCGGCATCGCGGCGGAGCAGTTCGGCCACGACGGCGAATACTGCCTGGAGACGGTCAGCCACCTGAGTCATGTGAACGATATCCTCCCCAATCCGCGCATCGTTGCCTGGCTCAACGAGTATTACCTGCTCAAGACACACCTGACGATGCCCAAAGACGGGATCTGGCCCGCCAATCCGTTCGCGCATACCGTTTCGCCCTCGGACACCAACTTCCGGACTCGCTATTATACGCACAAGTCAGGTCTGGGAGGCGCTTCCGACCAAGTCGTTTATGGGGACCTCTGGGCGGGAAAACGCAACGACGCCAAGCCCTGGCCGGTCTTCGAAGAGGGCAGTTTCCTGCGCACGATCGACGACCGTTATGCTTTCCTCAAGACGCCCTCCTACTACTCGATCCTTCACACAGGTCCGGCGGCCCCGTGGTACACCGCGTGGACGCAGCCACGTATCGGCGAGGGGACGATGGAGTGGATCGGTTATGGGGGGATGCACTATGGCGGTCTCGGCCATAAGGCATCCAAGCTTGGCGCCATCTCCGGCATCTGGGTGCCGGACTGCGGCATCGTCTGGTCCTGTCAGAACCACAACGTGATGTACACGAACGCCATCTGGGGGCGTCGGCTTCAGCCGGTCTGCGAAATTTGGGAAGAAGGGGTGGATGGGCACATCGTCAGCGAAGCTTACAACCATCCGGTGACGCACCTCGATGGCGAGACGCGGGTTCTGACGCGCACAACCGAGTTTCTCTATGTCCCCCTGACGGTCGAGCGCCGCGTCAGCTTCGGCGATGAGGTCATCGATGTAGCGGTGGAGTTGCGGGCCTCGGGTCCATGTGAGTTGCAGGAGCTTTACGAGGCCATCCCCGTCTATGTGCAGGGACGGGAAATCAAGCTCCATGGAGACGATCTCGTTGCGATTGCGTATGAGAAGCCTGAGGCGCTGACCACGCCGGCGAACTCGAATCACGCTCCGCCTCGCGAGATGTGGGGGGACCTGCACGAGCTGCCGAAGGTTCGCTTCCAGGCCATCGATATTGTCAACGCTCAGGGAGCTGGGGCAGCGATCGTTTTCGATCAGACTTACGACGCCACCCAGACGCAACCGATCCGCTACCGGGACGTGGCCGCGGCGACCGGCGGTTTCAACATTGTCCTTCCTGCCCAGCTCGCGGCCGGCCAAACGGTGCGACTGCGGTATCGCATCGTGCCGCATCGCCAGAGCCTGACGCGGGATCAGTTGCTGGAGCACGTGCCACGGTGAGAGTTTTTCTTCTGATGCTGGTTGTCTGTGCGAGCACCGGCGGCGTCGAGTTGGGGCCGGTCGTGGCTGCCACGGATCAGGAGACTCGGGAGTGGCAGGTCTGGGACAGCTATGTGGGCAACCGGGACAACTTTACGGGGCCGATCTTCTATGTCAGGCGCACGGCGGAGGGGCCCGAGACCGCTCGCCTGCGCTTCCGCGCGCGTGGCCTGCAGGGACGGTTTACGGATGGCCAGCCCGCGAATCTGGTGCTGCGCGTCTTCGGTCCTGACGACCGCTGTCTGGCCGCCGCCCTCATCGGCCAGACGGACACGCAGATCCACGAGGTAACGGTTGACCTCTCTTCGGCACCGCCTGGTCGCTACCGGATCGCTCTGGTCGGTCATCATGGCGGGTGCCGGGTGGACACCGAACCGGCCAGCGAGATCGGCATCTGCGGCGGCGGGACTCTCGGGTTGAACACGCCTGGTACCTGGTACCTCCATGTGCCGGCGGATGTTGCCGACTGGACGGTGCAGGCGACCGCAATCCGTGCCCAACAGCAACTGGTACTGACGTCGCCTTCCGGGGAGCAGCGAGTCAGCCAACTTTCCATCTCTCAGCACGCACATGGAGCGAAGTACAGCGACATTCTTCTCTCTGGGGAGCAGCAGCAGGCGATCTGGCGCCTCGAGCTGGCGGGCAGTGGGCAGACGCAGCTCAACGTGGTGGGCATTCCCGCCATCTTCTGGCCCAGTGCGGAAGCGGCGGCCATCCCGGATTATGACTATGTCGGCAATCGCCGCATCGATCACCAGTGGCAGCGTCCGCTTGCGGAGTGGCTGGCCACGCGCAGCGCCGAGGAGTTGACGCTTCCGGATATTTCGCTTCCGGTTCCAGAGTGGACGGCGCTGCCCGAGGAGCAGCTTCTGCGCCTTTCCCCCTTCACCAGCTGGCATCACGGGATGGCAACGGCCATCAGCCTTCTCCGCCACAACCAGATCGCCAACCCCACCAGCTCTGCCCTCGGCCTCTTTGCCGATGATCCCGCCACCGCCACTTTCATGCTCAATCCCGACGGGGCTACACCCCACAACCAGATCCACTATGCGCATGGTCTGGCAGGGCTCTATTGCGCCTCGATGGATGGCCTCAACCCATGGGCCGGCAATGCCATTCTGCGCAACCGTGCCTACGCGGCACTTTTTCAGATCATGCTGATGATTCCAGAAGAGCAGACGCTGACCCAGGATTTTGTCCACCACAAGCTCCTCGGCAAGACGGTGGCCGAGCTGTTGCCCAGTATGCCCGATGAGCTGGCAGAGGCGGTGCGCGCGGGTCTCATCGAGCAGATGAGCCGTGACGGCTGCTTCGACGGGTATGTCAGCAACCAGGGTCTCAACATCCTTGTCGGCCTCCGGCGCATCAATGAGGTCCTTGACGACAGGGTTCTGAAAGGCTGGTTCGAGAGGGTCATGGCGGCCTTTCTGAACAACCAGTACCGCTATGACAACCATGGGCAGCAGCCGGCCGGGTTTTACCAGGAGTTGGGTGGCCTTGACGGGGCCTACAACACCTACAGCGCTCAACTGCTCATCGACCTGTGGCGGCGGACGGGCGAGGAGCGCTACCGCGCCAGCCTGGAACGCAATTTCGGATTTCTCCGCCACCTGGCGGTAACGCTGCCGGATGGTCGTCTCACCTCGGCACGGCAATGGAATACGCGTACCGACAGCAACGCATTTCGCTGGCACGACCACAAGGCAGGTGCCGCCATCCCCTCCTGCGCCACCTTCCTCAGCCGCTATGGTGACGATTATCGCCACACGACCGACAGTGCCGCCGTGGCTGGCAAACTGGCGCGCACCTGGCGCCACGAATATCCTGCCGCGCTTGATGCGCGCAAGTACTGGAGCAGTGGCGGCCTGGAGTACAACGATCGCCAGCCGAACGCTTCATCGCCGCCTCCGCTGGCGTGCGAGGAGCCCGGCCCATGGATGCGCACGTTTGGCGACCGCTATCTTGCTTGGCGCGAAGGCCCGTGGTATGGCGTCTTCTTCTCTGGCGACACCTGGTGTGTGGGTGATTCCGGCAGCGGTCTTGCGACGCTCTGGCACGAAGGATTCGGCCCGCTTATCTGTGGCGACACCCGCATTCAGCATCCCGACACGCCCGCGCTCCCACTCGCGTTTGCGGACATCTGGCTCGAGGAGGGGCGCGAAGCGGTTGCCGGCAAGTGGCAGGGGACGATTCAGTCTGGAGCCGGGGAGGTTGCCGTCGCTCTCGCTCCTCGCACCATGCCGGCGGCGCTCATCCGCCGCTATCGGATCGCGGATGGCATCTTCACCAGTACATCCGAGCGTCCCGAAAGCGCTGAGTGGGAGGGGCATTCGGTCATCTTTCCGCTGGTTGCCGGCCCGAACATCGAGCTTTTTGCGCTCGACGTGGATGGCGACCCTCTACTGGAGCTGCCGACTTCCGCCGAGCTTACCGGGTGGCAATGGCGAAATGGGGAGCGCCGCATCGCGCTCCGCTACGATCGGAGCGTCTTCACTACCGTCCTCTATCCGGCGGAGCAAGCGGGTCTCCTCCGCCTCTGCATCGTCCGGGCGGAGTTCGGCGCTTCCCCCGGGACATGGAGCATCGTCGAAGACTGATGCGGGGAGAGTGCAGGAAAGGGTTCGCCATCCTGGATTCGGGTGAGTATATTCTGGGGACTATTCGGGTGTGAACACTCTCTTACCTGCGATGTGCATGAAGATCTTTGCCGCCACTGCCGATACCGCGCTCCGTGAAGCTCTGCAACAGCTTGGCCAGGCGGCGGGGGAAGTCGAACTCAGCTTCACGGATGCTTCCGGGGCGGAGTTGATGGTGGTGGAGCATGCGTCGGCGCCGCAATTGGCGGCGCTGGATGGCGACGGCGCGCGGCCGCTGGTCTGGATCTGCCCGTCGGTCGAGGCAATAACGCCGCTGCGGAAATGGCTTCACGCGAGGCGCCGCCTGCCATTGACGGTGACGCAGGAGGGGGCGGCGGAGACGGAAACGGCGGAAGCTCACGAGATCTACCTGCAGTTGCGCCGACTTCAGTCGTTGACAGGTAGCGAGTACGTGATCGCGATGATAGGGGATGCCTATCCTCACCGGGATCCGGGGGAAGCCTTTGCCTTCCGGCGAGTGGGCGCTGATGCCAGGGAGTTGCATGCTACCGTATCGGCGGAACGCTTCAGCGATGTGCACGAGCGGGTACGGCGTGGCGGCGATCCCTTTCCCAGCCAGGAGATCGGCGGCATTTCCGCATTCCTCGATAAGGAGCCGGATCTGCTGGTTTATCCGCTGGTGATCGGAGCGCATGGGCGCTTGCGGGCGATTCTGTTTGCGGATGCGCCGGCGCCGGCGGGGATGGCGGAGCTGCTGCCTCTCCACGCCGGCATGGTTGCCGCCTCGATGGCTGTCATACGCGGTGACCGGGCACGTCATGAGGCGGAATTTCTCCTGGACGTAGCGACTCATGAGGGTGGGCTCGACCGGTGGGAGATCTGGCTGCAGAGCGGGATCGTGACGCTGACGGACAACACTTTCGGGTTGATTCGCGGCCATTCGGGGCTGAACAGCTCTAGCCTTGGGGATCTGGAGCGCTTTCTGCATCCCGCCGACTTCAATCGCTGGAGCGCCTTCCTTGAGAGCCTTCGGCAGCCCCACGCAGGGTGTCGGGAATGCGAAGTGCGCATCTTCGATCGTGAAGGGAGCTGGCGGTGGATTCACTGGCGTGGGCAATCGATACAGGATGACGAGCAAGGGGTGCCGCTACGCATCGCGGGCGTCTATCAGGATACCTCCGGACGGCGGGAAGCGGAGGAAGCAGGTGGGCGCCTGATCACGGCAATCGAGCAGGCGGCGGAGTCGATCATGATCACCTCGACCGATGGCATCATCGAGTACGTCAATCCCGCCTTCTGCCATACCACGGGCTATGAGGTTCACGAATGCATCGGGCAGCCGACGAGCATGCAGAGCAGCGGGCAGCACTCCCGGCAGTTCTACCAGCAGCTCTGGGGTGCGTTGAACCGGGGGGAAGTCTGGTCGGGTGAATTTGTGAACCGGCGCAAGAGTGGCGAAATTTATCATGAAGAGGCGACCATTTCACCGGTTCGCGACGACCATGACCGGATCGTCAACTTCGTCGCCGTCAAGCGGGATGTGACGTCGGAGCGGGAGTTGGAGGCGCAGTTGCGGCAGGCGCAGAACATGGAGTCGATCGGCAGGCTTGCCGGGGGAGTTGCGCATGACTTCAACAACCTCCTGATGGGGATCATGCTTTTTGCCGATCTGGCGTTGCGCCGGCTGGATGCGACCGATCCTCTGCACCGGCAGTTGACGGAGATCCGGAAGGCGGGGAATCATGCAACGGAGCTGATCCGCAAGCTGATGACGATCAGCCGTCGCCAGGCGCTTCATGTGGGGCCGTGTGATCTGAACGAGGTGATCGGCGGGGTGGCGAGCATGCTCGAACGACTGATTGGCGAGGATGTGCGCCTGATCTGCAATCTGGATCAGAAGCTGGGGCCGATCACGGCGGACATCGAACAGATCCGCCAGATCCTGCTGAATCTGGTGGTGAATGCGCGTGATGCGATGCCGGGGGGCGGTCAGATCGAGATTGCCACGTCGAAGGTTTTCTTCGATGCGGAGACGGCGAGGCGCAATGCGCTGACCACCGTCGGCTGGTACGTGATGATCAGCGTGAAGGATACTGGCCATGGGATTCCGCAGGATGTTATCGATCATATCTACGAGCCTTTTTTCACGACGAAAGAGCGGGATCGGGGTACTGGCCTCGGCTTGTCGACTGTCTACAGCATCGTCAAGCAGCACAGCGGTCTCATCACGGTGGATTCCCGCCTGGAAATCGGGACGATGTTCAAGGTTTATCTGCCGTGCGGCGAGCAGGAAGCGGAGAGCGCGCGGAAGAGCGCTACCGAGCCGGAGTTTGCGGGGGGCAGTGAGACGATCCTGCTGGTGGAGGACGAGCCGCTGGCCCGCCATGTGCTTGTGGAGATCCTGACGTCGCTGGGATACCAGATCATCGAGGCCCCTGATGGGCACCGGGCGCTGGCTATTGCCGAGAGCCTGGAGAAGCCGGTGGATCTGCTGATTACTGACGTGATCATGCCTGGTTTGAGCGGCCCCCGCGTCTACAGTCGCCTGTGCGAGATGTGGCCGGGGCTGAAGGTGCTGCTGATATCGGGCTATGCCCATGAGCGAATACGGAGTGAAGTGCTGATCAATGGAATCGGGCCGATCCTGACCAAGCCCTTCTCCATGTCGTCACTGGCCCGCATCGTTCGGTGTCTGCTGGATGACGTGCCGGTTGACGGCATGCCGGGCGAGTTCTTCTCGGAGGAATGAGGCGGAAGCTCAGTCGTGAAAATTGAGACCCGCGGTCGTAGGCTTGACGTATCCGGCTCGGATGACGAAGTCGCCGAAGTGTTCGCCATTCAGGCGCTCGGCGGCAAAGTGTTTGATGAGCGGCTCCAACTCCTGTAGGATCGTCTCTTCGTCGATCCCTTCGCGATAGAGCTTGTTCAGGCGATCGCCCGTGAAGCCGGCGCCCAGGTAGACGTTGTAATGGCCGGGTGACTTGCCGACAAAGGCGATTTCAGCCAGGTAGGGGCGGGCGCAGCCGTTGGGGCAGCCAGTCATGCGGATGGTGATGGGCACCTCCCAGATGCCAGCCTCCTTGATCATCGTCTCGATGCGGGTCATCAGGTCAGGGAGGTAGCGTTCGCTTTCGGCCATGGCGAGACCACAGTAGGGGAGAGAGGCGCAGGCCATGGAGTTGAGGCGGGCCGCGGAGGTGCTCTGTACGGCGGTGATGCCGTACTCGTCGAGCAGCTTCTGAAGCTTCTTCTTATTGCTGGAGGCGACCTTGCCGAGGATGAGGTTTTGGTTGCCGGTGAGGCGGAAGTCGCAGAGGCCGAGCTCGGCGATCTTGCGGAGGCCTGTCTTCATGCGCAGGTCTCCGGCATCGCGCACCCTGCCGTTCTCGATGAAGAGGGTCATGTACCAGGCGCCGTCGATACCCTTGAGCCAGCCGTAGGAATCGCCATTGCTCTCGAAGGCATAGGGACGGGCGGATTCGATCTGCCAGCCAAGGCGGGAGTTTAGTTCGCCGATCAACCAGTCGATGCCGCGATCGTCGATGGTGTACTTGAAGCGTGCATGTTGGCGGTTGGAGCGGTCGCCGAAGTCGCGCTGAATGGTGACGAGCTGCTCCGTCACCTGGCAAAGCTGATCGGCGGTGCAGAAGCCGATGACGGTGCCGGCATTGGGGTAGGTCTCGGGCTTGCCATGGCTCATCCCCATGCCGCCGCCGCAGACGAGGTTGAAACCGACGAGGCGGTCGCCTTCGGCGATGGCGATCATGCCGAGGTCCTGGCTGAAGACATCGATGTCGTTGTGCGGGGGGATCGCCAGTCCGATCTTGAACTTGCGCGGCAGGTAGTGCTTGAGGTAGAGCGGCTCCACCTCTTCCGGCGGTCGCTCATCCTTGCTCGTCAGCACCTTCTTGTCGTCGACCCAGATCTCGTGATAGGCGTTGGTTTGGGGCCGTACGAGGCGTGCAATGTCCATGGTGGCCTCGTAGACCTGCTGATGGATGGTCGAGGCGTCGGGATTGGGGGTAGCCATGGTATTGCGGCAGACGTCGCCACACGCGGCAATGCTTGTCATGAGTGCCGCGTTGATCTCGTGAATGGCGGCCCAGAGATTGGACTTGAGGACGCCGTGCAGCTGGAAGGCCTGGCGGGTCGTCAGCTTGAGGGTGTTGTTGGCGTACTTGACGGAGAGGTCGTCCATGACGATCCATTGATCGGCGGTGGCAAGCCCGCCAGGGATACCGACGCGAACCATGAAGGTGAAAGCGGGCTCGAGCTTCTTGTGCTGTCGGCGCAAGCGTGCATCCCGATCATCCTGCTGGTAGGTACCATGGAATTTCGTGAGCTGCTGATCGTCGGCGGCGATAGCGCCGGTGACGGCATCGTTGAGACTCTCGACAATGGTACCGCGGAGATAATTGCTCGTCTCCTTGATGCGTTCCATGTCGCTGGGTGGGCCATGCTGATTGTCGTTGGCAGCCATATTTGCATCAACCTCCAAAGGTTGCTGATCCTGAAAGGGGGTGGGGTCAATAGACATCGCGTTGATAGCGGTTGCTTCTGCGCAGGTCGTTTACGTAGTCTTCCGCGGCTTCGGCGGATAGGCGGCCCTGCTCCATGACGATCTCGACGAGGGCGGCATGGACATCGTGGGCCATGCGGCTTTCATCGCCGCACACGTAGAAGTGGGCGCCATTCTGGAGCCACTCATAGAGTTCGCCGGCACGCTCTTTCAAGCGATGCTGGACGTAGATTTTGTGATCCTGGTCGCGCGAAAAGGCTGCATCGAGGTGGGTCAGAAGGCCGGAGGCGCGCCATTGGAGCCACTCGGCCTGGTAGAGGAAGTCGGTGCGGAAGTGTTGTTCGCCGAAGAAGAGCCAGTTCCGCCCTTCGTGCCCGAGCATCTCGCGGTGCTGCATGAAGGCGCGGAAGGGGGCGACGCCGGTTCCCGGTCCGACCATGATCATGTCGGCCCGCGGATCCTCAGGCAGCCTGAAGTAGTTGTTCTCATGGATATAGACGGGGATCTTTCCATCATCCTCGAGGCGGCGTGCGAAGTAGGAGGAGCAGACGCCGAAACGGTCGCGCCCATAGGTGGCATAGCTGACGGGGGCAATGCAGAGGTGTGCCTCTTCGGGGCACGCTTCGAGGCTGGAGGCGAGGGAGTAGAGCCTGGGGGTCATCTTGCGCAGAATATCGACGAGATCGTTGGGATACATGTCGAGGGGATAGTCTTGAAGGAGATCAACGAGGTCGCGGCCGTGCAGGTAGCTCTGCAGGTCGTCGAAGCGATCTTCGCTCATGAGCGCCTGCAGTTCGGAGATGCTCCCGAAGTTCGCGTACTTCTCGATGACATCGGGTGTCAGTTGGGCGATCTCGTAGCGTTGCGTCAGGAGTTCGCGCAGATTGCCACCCTCACCTTCGTGGGTGGTCACGGTGGCATCGCCATCCAGTCTGGAGGCCGTCAGGACCGCATCCACCAGTTCCGGTGAGTTCGTGGGGAAGACGCCGAGGGAATCGCCGGGCTGGTAGGTAAGGCCCGAGCCTTCGAGGGAGATCTCGACGTGGAGGGTCTCTTTCTCGGAACCTTCATCCGTCAGCACGATACGTTCGAGCAAGCCGGCCATGAAGGGATTCTTGCGGTCGTACTCGGAGGTGGTGGCCGCCGCCATGGCGCCGAGGGCAAAGCCTTGGGGAGCAGCGCCGGCCGGCGCAGGACCCGCCTTGCGCGCAAGGAGAGCGGTAACGCCGTCGATCCAGAGCTGGGCTGCATCCTCATAATCGACATCGCAGTCGATCCGGTCATGAATGCGTTTGGCGCCCAGTTCTTCCAATCGGGCGTCGAAATCCTTGCCGATCTTGCAGTAGTGGCGATAGGTGCGGTCGCCCAGGGCGAGGACGGAATAGTCGACGCCATCGAGTTTGGGGGCGCGCTTTCCATAGAGGAAGGAGTGCAGTTCGCGGACGCGGTCGGGTGGGTCGCCTTCGCCATGGGTGCTGACGATGATCAGCAGGCAGGTTGCCTGCTTCAGCATGGTGGGGCGGTAGCTGCCCATATCCTGAATGGTTGCCTGGAGCCCCTTGGCCAGGGCGGCGCTTTGCAGCTTCTTTGCCACTTTTTCGCCGTTGCCGGTCTGTGAACCGAAGAGGATCGTCACTTCGGGTGCGCCGGACGCAGCGGCGCTCGGTGAGGGCAGTGTACCCGCGGTTGCCATGCCGTTTTGCCCGGGCTGCAAGAGGCCCAAAAGGCTCTGCGTATAACCGGCCACTCCGGAGAGGTAGCCGCCAAGCCAGGCGACTTGCGTCGGGCTAAGCGAAGCCACCAGTTGGTTCAACAAGGCAGCTTGTTCCGCCGTCAGCGGACTCGTGGTCGTGTCAAGTGCTGAAATCTGCATCGTCTTCTACTTGCTCGTGTTCCTGAATGTGCCGTCGAGGCCATGGGGGCCGCAGCGAAAGGCATATAAACCAGTAAACAATTATGGGTTTCCAGATACTATACTCGCTGGCTTTCCCACTGCAAACGTCAGTTGGAAGAAAGCTGGGATGCAGGGAGTCGGGGGGGATGGAAGGAACGTCAATTTTACTTCCAGGTGAGTATCAGGCGAACGAAGTAATAGGTATCCAGCTCCTTGGTGTCGCCGCTCACTTCGGAATTGTACTCGTTGGAGACGCCGATCGCCATCTTCATGCGCTCGGAGGTAAGCGGAAACTCGAGGGACGACTCGTGGTAGAGGCGGAACTCTCCGGTCTCCTCGATGCTCGGTGTCCAGGTAATCTCATTATTGAGGCGGGCGCGGGTGCCGAACTCATACATGTGCAGGACGTTCACGTCGAGACCGTAGGTGGAATCGTCTTCCTGTTCCTGCCATGCCTGATGACGGTAGAAACCGCCAAGGCGTCCGCGCAGCCGATGATCGTCTTCGTCAATGAAATAGTAGCCATAACCAGCCGCCACGGTAGTGCGCAGGTTGAGCAGCTCGATGTCGTCGCGCTCAATTTCACCGCGGGTATACCAGGAATGGCGCTTGGCGAAGCGACGCTCGAAATCCATGCCGGCCACGGTTTCGTCGACGGTCTTTTCGCCCTCGGTCTCGGCGTACTGCTTGCGCAGGTAGAGCATGAAGCGATCGTCGGGCCCTTCGAGAACCGCCTTGCCGCCTCCGGCCATGGAGACGCGGTCCGTATTGCCGGTGCGACCGCTCAAGTCAAAGTTGGCTTCATAGCGCCACTTGCGCATGGTGGCGCGAACCGCCTCGACGGCGGGAGAGGGATCGCCTTTTCCCCAGACGGAGGTGATCTTGTCGTTGGCGATAGTCATAGGCCCGTTGACCGTCTCCACGACCAGCGTTCCGTCGCGCTCGGTGAGCTTGCCTACCAGGGTATTGCCGCTTTCCAAGGCGATGTGCAGGGTCTCGTCGGTCCATACGCGTTGCACCTTCTCCATCTCGATGGTCAAGGTACCGGCGAATTCGGTCACCAGAGTGAGCTTGCCATCGGCAACCCTCTTGACGGTACCTTTGAGCGTGGATCCGTCGGCAATGACCACGGTATCGGCGAAGATAGCGTTGCAGATGAAGAGTCCGACGAAGAGTGCCAGCAGTCGGTTGCAGTGAGGTAGGGACATGTGGTGCTTCTTTTACTTCGGAAATTGGGATATAAGGACGACAAGAGGTCGGTACTTTATAGCGCGGATTCTCGGACTGACAAGAGGAACCAGCCATTTTTGCTTGTGCTGGTGCGTTTCGGCCTGGGGCGCAAAGGGCTGGGGGAGTTGACAATGGCAAGGGGAGGGTGGTAGTGTCTCTCTTCCAGAAACACTCATTTAACGGTGGTTATCGGCATGCACGATCTGCGCGATCGCAAGGATATCGACATCTTGCTCAAGGCTTTCTACGAGCGGGTCATGGCCGATCCGCGGATCGGATATCTCTTCACGCAAGTGGTTCATCTCGATCTGGAGACGCATCTGCCCAGAATCGGGGACTTCTGGGAAACGGTTCTCTTCAGCGTGCCCCGCTACAAGGGGACGCCGCTCGAAGCGCACGCGGAGCTGAATCGCCTCTCGCCGCTGCGCCAGGAGCATTTTGCCCGGTGGCTCGAGGTTTTCGACGAAACCATGAACGAGCATTTTGCCGGTCCGGTCGCGGAAACGGCAAAACAACGGGCGAGAACGATTGCCTTCATTCTCCAGAGCCACATCGAGCGAATTCCGCCATCCGGGAAAGAGGGATGAGGTTCAGGTGGGCAGTTCGCGCTCGATAACCTTCTGCAGGGCTTCCATCGAGTACGGTTTCTGGAGGACATCAAGCGCCCCATCCGCAAGCATCTCTTCGATGGCCTCATTGATGCTGTAACCGGTACAGATGACGACGCGCACATGCGGATCGAGCTGGCGCAATCGGGCAAAGACCTGCGGGCCATCCATCCGCGGCATGCGCATGTCGAGCAGCACCAGGTCCACCTGCCGGCCATGCTTCTCGTAGAATTCGATGGCTTCCTGCCCGGAATGGTAGACGGTCACCGAGTAGCCGAGCATTTCCAGCATCTCCCGGCCGACGGCAGCAACGCCTTTTTCATCATCGATCAGGAGGATCTGTGCGGCGCTCGCAGCCTCCGGCAGGGAGACGGTGGCGTTGCCGAACGCATCGGTCTCGGAATGCCGTGGAAGATAAACGTGGACACGGGTGCCTTTTCCTGGAGCCGACTCAATCTCAATCGCCCCATGGTGATTCACCACCGTACCGTAGGCCGCGGCCAAACCCATGCCGGTTCCCTGACCTGCAGGATGCGTCGTGAAGTAGGGTTCAAAGGCATGGCGGGCTACCTCGCGGCTCATCCCCACACCGTCATCGGCAATCTCCAGATCCACAAAGTTCCCGGGGTTGAGACGAAAGGGCAGGCGGCGGCACTCCTGATCACCAAGCACGATATTGCGACAACCGATCCGGATGGTGCCGCCACTCTGAATCGCCTGGCGCGCATTGCGCACGATGTGCAGGACCAGATCGTGAAGCTGTTCGGGATCACCCAGCGTCGCACAGGATTCGCTGGCGAAATCACTTTTGACCGTGGCCAGTGGGGTCGTCTCCCGCACCCAGGAAACGAGACCTTCCAGAAGCTGCCGGAGGTTGACCGGCACCTCCTGGTAATTGCCCTTTCGGGCGTAAGCAAGGAGTTGCTGAGTAAGGGACTGCGTTTTTCGGCAGGCGACACGAATCTGCCGTGCATAATCGCGGAGGGGGCTGGTGGTCTCCAGCTTCATGAGGAGGATCTCCGCGTATCCCATCATCACCGCCAGCTGGTTGTTGAAGTCGTGGGCTATGCCGCCGGCGAGTTGGCCGATGGCCTGCAGCTTCTCCATCTCCTGCAACTTGTGCCGCAGCTTGCGCTGGTCCTGCACCAGCTCCCAGTAGCGGAGTGTGCGCTCGATGACGTGCTCAATATTAGCGATCGACTCCGGCGTACTGGTTATGCATTCCAGCGCCCCGGCTCGCACCGCCTCCACCCCGATTCCATTTGCGACCTTCCCCGCCAGGAAGAGTATGGGATAGTTGCTCTCCTCACCGATTCCGGGAAGCAAGGAGAGGCCACTGCCGTCCGGCAGCTGCTCGGCAACGATAAGCAGATCGGGGGTTACCCGCCGCAACGCGTCACGGGCGGCCATCAGGGAATGTACACAGGTCAACCTTTCGCCGATCCCAGCCTCCTGAATGGTTTGGCTCAGGGTCTGCGCTTCGTCAGAAGTATCCTGGACAATCAGCACATGCAAAGCGTATATTCCCTACAGGTTGGTTGTTCCCCCCACTGCTCCTGCAAGGTATACTATAGTTGTAGTCATGCAGAGTTGGAAAGCAAGCGAAGGGTACACCCTTCTTTTCAAACATCCAGCCACATCTTTTTTACCGATGCGGATTATCGCCTGACACTCGCGGCGGCCAACTCGGTGAGCAGAGAATTGCGCCTTGCGAGAGTGTCATGACTTCACCATTATCGAGCCGAGGAAT
Organism: Lentisphaeria bacterium; assembly: GCA_041690595.1. GTDB lineage: Bacteria > Verrucomicrobiota > Lentisphaeria > JABSQK01 > JAWLHB01 > JAWLHB01. The sequence continues at coordinate 103,784 of JAWLHB010000021.1, read as the reverse complement.
TTGCGCATGAACGAGAAACTTATTCTGAGCGACGATCAGGTGGCCTTTTTCCGCCGCGAAGGGTACCTCGCCATAGACCAGTTGACCGATGCCGAGGATGTCGCCTTCCTGCGCGTCGCCTATGACCGCCTTTTTGCGGAGCAGGCGGGCCGCGACGAAGGCAACGAGTTCGACCTTGCCGGTCCAGATGAGGATGGTGGCGCCAAGGCCCTGCCCCAGATTCTCAATCCCGCGCGTTATGCGCCGGAGATGCTGGAGTCACGCCTTCTGAAGAATGCGACCATCGCCGTCAGGCAGTTGCTGGGGGAGGAGGCGCACTGCGGCATTGCCCACGCGATTCTGAAGCCGGCCCGACATGGCGCCGCGACACCCTGGCACCAGGATGCATCGTACTGGAATCCCGCCTTCATCAGCCGCAACATCAGCATCTGGGTACCGCTGCAGGAAGCAACGCTGGAGAATGGCTGCATGCACTTCGTGCCGCACAGTCACGAGCTGGATGTCGTGCGCCACCAGAGCATCAACAACGATCCGCGAATCCACGGGCTGGAGCTTCACCCGGACGAGCGCCACCTTGTCAAGGATGCGGTCGCCCGCCCACTTCCTCCGGGAGGCGCGACCTTCCACGGCGGCTACATGCTCCATTTCGCCCCGCCGAATCGCAGCGATCAGCCTCGCCGAGCCCTTATCCTCAACGGCTCGGTGCCGCCGGTGCCTCGGGAAACGCCCCGCACCTTTCCGTGGCTCGAAGGTCGCAAGACGCCTCGCCAGGAACGCGCCGAGCGCGCCAGCCGGGCATCAGAGCGCCAGCCGTGAGGTTTACCTCTGCCGCGGTGAAAACCGTGACGATGAGCTCACCGTTTGCAGAGAAAGACGCGGTGTTCCTGGAAGGGAGGGAGGTCGATGTGCAGATCGTCGCCGGACGACCGCCAGGAGATCTCCTCACCCGTGAGTGGGTCGACAACGCGCTCGACATCTCCACATCCCCGCACCTTCACCCACAGACCGTGGAAGTCGATCGCCTCGTTGACGGACTCGAAGGAATAGCGATAGCGACGGTCCGCAACGAAGGGTTGAACCTGAAGCACCAGGTCACCTGCCTTCTCACCGACGGCAATGTCGACGACGGACGGCGCATTGGTGGTGAGTGTTCGCCGGTCGGCCGGCATGAAGGTGTCGATCAGGCGGCGAATGACGGTCCGGTGGACATGATAGCCTGTCTGCAGGTAGGCTGCCAGCAGCTGCGAACGGATAACGACGATGTGCCCCCTGCCGACGCATCGAACGCCGATCGCCGTACCGGCCGGGCGGGTGGCAGGTCCGTGAAAATGACCGTAATGATGCTCGCGGCTGCGTACGCACGGTGAACGCCAGGCGCTGGCCAGAGGCTCCACATCCGCCGCGAACTCCACGTCCATGGAAGGCAGGTGGGTATAGTGTGCCATTTCCGGGATTTCGGCATCCATGAGCCGCTCATCGCTGACGCGGTAGAACTCGCCGTCATCCGCCGTTGCCGAAGAGGCGGTGACGCCGATCAGCTCCTGCCAGTCCGCGTTGTGAGTCGGATCGTCCAGCACTACTCCCGCGCCGTTGACCAGCAGCAAGCCGCCGTTACTCACAAAGTCATGCAGGCGCTGGATGAAGGCCCCAGTCAGCATGCCGCCGGCAAAGACAATCAGGCCGCACCGACCGAAATCCAGCTCGTCCAGCGGCGTCGTGACATCGTACTGCAGGTGCAATTCGTGCATCAACTTGCAGGCGCTGGTATAGGAGTCCTTGATAACCGCCGTCTGCGTCTCCTTCGTCATGCCGGCAGCATTGGCGTGCAGACCGGCGGGACCAATGACGATCGCGTCACGCGCCGGGCGCATGCCCACACACCAGGGCTGCCGCGCCTTGACGAAGCGGAAGGCATCGCCGATCAGATCATAGACTCCCGGCACCACCTCGCCGTGGCAGGGGAGGTGATCGCCAATGGCGCTGGCAACGCCGGCCATCAGATGCATGCCCAGCTGTGTCTTGAGCTGGATTGCGGAGGCGACGGTGCCAAAGTCACCCCAGTTCTTGAGGAAGCGTCCCGTCATGCCCAAGGTAGGCAGCGGGAAGTTGCGCAGGTAGCGCGCGGTGATCGGGAAGTACTCCCAGCCCGTCTGAAAGGCCAGGGATTCGATATAGTACTCACTGATTGCACCAGGCGCCTTGTTCGCCTCGCCGAGGCTGTTGAAGCCTCCCATCTGCAGCCGCAATCCCGGCCGCCGCGCATCCATCGTCGCGCGCAGATCGCGAACCAGCTGCTGAATGGTCTGGACGTTGAATCTTTCGTGATCGGCCGTGTCGGCCGGATCCAGATTCTGCTCGCGCATCTTCGCCTCGCACACCTCGCAGAAGCAGGAGCCAGGCAGGTAGCAGCCCATGTCGACAAAGACTCCGGCCAGCGGATAACGGTCGATCACCTCCACGATGTGCGCAAAGAGAAAGTCCCGTGCCCACGGCCCGCGATTGGGACAAAGCCACGTCCAGAAAAGTTCGGTGCCATCCTGTAGAATCTGGCTGTTGACGCTCTTGCCTTGTGCATCGAGTGCGTGCCATTCCGGATGCCGCGCCGACAACACTTCGTTGACGTTGAGGCTGAAGTAGGCGAGCAACTGGATCTCGCGGCGTGCCAGTTCCTCCGCCATCCGGCCGAAGAGGTCGAAGTCCAGTCCCGGGTGGCGGGTGCCGATGGTGGTATCGCAGTAGGAGTAGCCGTGGTGGCAATGCGCGAAAGCGGTAACGCCATCGATCTGGGCTGCCGCCAGTGTGGCGCCGAAGGCTTCCGCGTCGAAGCGGTCACCTACGGTAACAAAGCCAGGGGTGTGGAAATCCAGATGGACCTGACGAAACGGAGTTGACGATGCAGACATAAATCCCTCAGAGTTTGGAAAGATGAAAGGTGGCTGATGGGCGGTCGGTGGTCAGCAGGAGGAGAACCGGCACGACCTCGAAGCCGGGTGTATGCGCAAAGTGCCGCTCGTTGACGTTGGCAAGCAGCTCGCTATCGGCCTTCAGGAGAAGCGTGCCGTGCTCTTTGTCGATGCTCAAGGTTGTCGGCGTTTGACGGGTCACGGCTTCCGCCGCGCTGGCGATCACTGGCAGGGCCATCCGCACCTCCCGCGCATGCCCCTCGAATCGCCCGGTCAGCGTCGCTTCACGATCGCTGAAGCCGTAGCGCAGATAGTAGCCAATGGGGCCTTCGGGTGGATGCTGCTGATGCCGATCCACCAGTTGCCCCCGGACTTCGCACACGACCTGCCCGTTCTCCAGCCGCGTCTCGATCGCCGGCGTCTCGCAGAACATGCTCGCATACCGGATCCCCTCCACGGTCATCTCCAGGCGCGGCGTGACGACCGGCTGCGCCTTGGGGGTGTCCCACTGGCGGTCCCACTGCATGTTGGTCGGCTCCCAGTGCTGGAAGATGGACATGCCGGCGGCGAAGATGGGGCCAAGCGTGGCATGCCAGAGCAGCGACAGCGTTCCTCCGGATGGGTGTCCGGCCCCATCCTGATAAGGCGCGTCGTAACCTGTCACGGTAGCGCGCCATGGCCCACGTGCGAGCAGGTGCGTGTCCAATTCGGCAAAGCTGGTCACGGCCGGCGCCAGCTCTCTCGGGAGGGGCGGCAGTTCATCGGGCAATTCATGGTTCTCGAGCCAATGCAGCGCGCTGGCCAGGGCCTTGGCATGGCAGAGAGAATGGTGCATGCAGAGGCTCTCGCCCCGGCTCGCGTAGTGCGGGCCGCCAGTCAACAACCCCTCGTGCGTGCATGTCGCGTACAACTGCGCATTGCGCAGCGCCGCGCTGGCGAAGACCGGATCGCGCTCCGCCAGGGTAAAGAGCGCCGATTGACATCCATCCGCGGTGCGACTGCCCCAGTAGGACCACTTGTAGCAGCGGGTGCCCCAGGAATTGTCCCAGGCACCATCGGGCAGCATGAAAGCCAGGTGTCGCTGGTAAGCCCGGGTCACCAGGTCGAGCATCGCCTCGTCTCCCGCCAACCGCGCATAGGCAGTAAGCGCGGGCAGCGTCTCCTCCACGCTGTAACCAAGATCGACGGCAGGCATGCCGCGCGGCGAGCGGAGCTTTCCTTCGCCATGGATGAAGAGGTTGGGGGAATTGAAGCAGGCGTGGGCGGCTTGCGCCAGCTCGGTTGCCCGCTTCAGGTACGCGGGCTCATCGAGGATGCGCGCCGCGAGTGCGAACGCCCACGTCGCCGTTAACGGATAATTGATGTTGCCGGTCTCGATGGTCACGAAGGTGTCGAGAAATGCCATGACGCGCCGGAAGCGCTCCCGCCAGCCGGCCAGAATCGCCGGCGGCGCCAGATCCTCGCCCAGTTGAAGGGCTTCTCCCAACGCGATGGCGCCAAAGATGCTGGTTCCCTTCCACTGACCGGTCACCTCATTCAGCCAACTCCCGTCGCCACAGGAGACTTGGTCCGCCCAGTCCACCGCATCGACGGCCGCCTGCACATAGCGCGGATTGCCGGTGGTTCGGGCCAGGTACATGAATGGATGAACCACCTCGAAGGCACGGCCATGGATGAGCGAGCAGGCCGGGCAGAGAAGACCCCCATAGAGTCCCCGCCGCCCTGGTTGGCGCACCTGCAAGCCGAGCATGGCTTCGCCCCACTGAGTCAGCAGCGCGCCGAGCATACCACGGGCATCGGCGGTGGTGGATGAACGCATACGGTCAATCCTGTTCCGGGACTGGTTTCTCGTTACCGCGCCCATCGCGCAGTGCGTCGGGACTCTGCAGGCTGCCGCGGCGAAAGCCGACCTGCTCCAGCGAGGGCATGCCGAGCACCTTGTCAAAGCCCGGCAAGGTGGCCGCGCGCGGTGGCAGCACCAGGGTGTGCAGGCTGGTCATGCCGAGCAGGGGCTGAAGATCGGTGATGGCGTCGCAGCCTTCCAGAAAGAGCGCTTCGACTGGAGATCCAATCAGGGGCGCCAGGTCCTGCACCTGCGTATAGCTCAGGTCGAGCGTACGGATCGGCAGCCCGGCAAGCGGGGTCAGATCGTGCGCCGGGGTATGAGCCAGCCCCAGATTGTGCAGCGCCATGCCGCGCAGGGGGGACAGGTCGGTTACGCCGGTATGACTTGCCTCCAGGCTGTGCAGCGGCATGCCACGCAACGGAGAAAGATCGCTGATTGCGGTCTGGCGCACCTCGAGCGCCTGGAGCGGCGCCCCCAGCAGCGGCGCCAACGTCCGCAGGCCCTTCACGTCGGCCGCCAGCAGCTTCTGCCCCTGATCGATCGGCAGCAGCTCGATAGTCCCTCGTTGTTTTGGCGGCAGAGTCTCCGTCAGAGCCTTCATCGCAAGCTTTGCGGAAACGCCGGGCGCCAGCGGTGCTTGAAGCGCGGGCCAGAGCATGACCTTGTTCCATACCGCATCGAAGAGAGCCTGTCGCGACGTCACCGCGGGCGAAGTACCATAGAGCAGGAGCAGGCGCTGAAGCCGCGGCTGCAGTTTCTCCACCACCGGTGTGGGCGGGGAGGCGTGGTGGATCAGCGTCACACACTCCGGCACCGGCAACTCGATGGTGACGGCGAAGGGGAGGAGCACGTCGCGGAAGGCTTGCAGCGCATGGGCGCCGTCTTCCTGGCTGCGCCGCGAGATTTCCCCTGCCACCGCGTGCGCGAAGAGGGAATCGAGTTGCCGTATGGCTCTGAGCGCCAGCTCCGGGCGTCCGGCATGGTACACGACCAGGGCCTTGGCCAGATGAATGGCGGGATCATCGCTCGCCCCCAGGCGGCGGATCTGCTCGGAAGGATCCAGTTCCGACGTGCCGAACGGCCGCTTGACGCGCACGACGCTTTCGCCTTCCCGTACCACCTTGAAGGCATCCACTTCCGTCTCGCCAATTCCGCGAATCACCACCTGCCGCGGGCCATCGCGGAAGACCAGCCGTATTTCCTTGCCGATCTCTTCGCGGAAGGACTCCCGCAACCGCCGGTCGACGTCCATCAGAACTCCAAGCTGTTCGCTTGCCCGTTGGGCCTCCGGCTGGTTGAGCAACTCCGGCTTCTGCGCGCGTACTTCCTGCAACCTGGCGAAGGCCTCGCCGGTTTTGTCGGCGACCGTCAGCCGTGCCAGTTGCTCAAGCAACTCCCGCAGTCGCTCCGCTTCCTGGAGCGCGCTCAGGTTCTGCTCTCGCCATCCCATGAGCAGCTCCGCGGCCTGCAGCTCCCTGGCGTTCGCGGATTCCATGGCCAGTGGCCCCTCATAATCGAGTATCGCACTGACCGCCGGTTTCATCTTTCCGCGCCGGAGCAGCGTCTCTGCCTGGCTGTTCACCGTTTCGACGATGGCGCGAATAGCGGCCCTCTTCTGTCGTTGTGCGGCCTCAGCCGCCGCGCGGGCATTGGCGGCGCTCTCCTCGTTGGGAGCTTGGCGAGCCAGGGCATGAAAGCGGCTGCTGGCTTCGTCATAAAGAGCGGGGTTTACCGCGAACCAGGCTTCAGCAGCGGCCATAGCCTCCGACCAACCGCCGATGGCTGCTTCCGTAGCGGCGGGCGGCTGAATCACACCGTCGCTCACCTGCATTGGAGGCGGAGCTTGGGGCGCCCCGCTCTTGTTCTGGCGTGGCCTCGTCTCCCGCCGAGTCGAGAGGTAGGCAAAGTAGGTAGCGGCACTGAGCAATCCGAGGGCAAAGAGCGTGAGGCCCACCACCAGCAGCGGACTTGTGGTGGATCGAGCTGGAACGGGTTGCGGCGCCGGAGCAGGCAGCGGCTTCCTGGCGGCAGGCTGCTCCATGAGGGGAGCCCCTGGCGTTAGTGGAAGGGGGGCGATGCGGCGCTTGGTCGGCGTCCGGGAGGGATCGGTCTCAAAGCCATCCTGCTCGACGTCGAGCGAGGCGTGTTTCGGCAGGCGGTGCTCCCGCAGCCGTTCCAGATCGTCGATGAGACTTTCCCACGTCTGGTAGCGGTCGTTCTTGTCCTTCGCCAGCATCTTGAAAAGCACCGCTTCGCTGCCGCGGCTGATCTTCGGATTGCGGGAGCGCGGCGAAATCAGCGACGTGAAGCGATGATGCCCCATCACCTCCAGCGGATTGTCTCCCTCGAAGGGTTTGTGGCCCGTGAGCATCTCGTACAGTGTCGCCCCCAGCGAGTAGATGTCCGAGCGACGATCCATACTCTGGCTTGAGACTGCCTGCTCCGGGCTCATGTAATAGGGCGTGCCCACGACCATGCCCGTTGCCGTCACCGATGCGGAACGCTCCGGCCCCAGAACCTTGGAGATGCCCAGGTCCATCAGCTTCACCTGCCCACTCTCCGCGATCATGATGTTCGAGGGCTTGATGTCGCGATGCAGGATATGGTGCTTGTCCCATGCATAAGCCAGCGCCCGAGCCACCTGAAGCGCCACATTCACGGCCTCGTCCTCCGGGATGCGCTCCTGTCTCAGCAGTCGCTTGTCCACCGCCTCGCCCTTGACATACGACATGGAAAGGTAATAGAACTCCTCGTTCTCCCCCGCTTCGAACGCCGAGACGATGCCCGGATGATCCATCCTCGCCAACAGCCGCACTTCGTTCATGAAGCGGCTCTGGTCTTCGCTGCGCTTCATGCTCCCCGCCGGTATCACCTTCAACGCAACTTCCCGATCCATCGACAACTGAATCGCCCGGTAGACCCGCCCCATGGATCCCGATCCCAGCAGCTCTTCCACACGGTAACCCGGCAGCGTCGTCAGCGTCTCGTCACACGGCACCTTCAGCGTGGCAAAGCAGAAGGTACACTCCGTCTTCTGGCCACGGAGCGCATCCGATACTTCATTGCGTGTGCCGCAGGTCCCGCAGGTGATCTCGACCGTCATCCAGCCCTCCCCGCCGCCGGCTCATTCGTCCGGAACCAGGCGACCGTGCGCCCCATCGCTTCATCGGCGGATACCTGCGGCTCGTAGCCGAAATCATCGTGCGCCTTCTCGATGCTGAAGTAGTGAGAGTGGGCGAAATTGCTGGCCAGAAAACGCGTCAGGCGGGGTTCGCCCAGGAAGGGCAGCGCCCGGTGCAGCACCTCCAGGATAGCAGCCATCCGGTAGGCCGTCCCATACGATATCTTCTTGTCCACCTTCGGCAGACCCAGTTGCGTCAGCAACGTATTGACGAAGCCCCACAGCGACACCGGTTTCCCGTCGTTCACAAAATACGCCTGGCCGGCTACCGGCGAATCCAGCGTCAGCTGATCGGCTGCCTGCAGATGGGCGCGGGCCGCGTTTCCCACATAGGTGACATCCACCAGGTTGTGGCCGTCGCCGATCTGCACCAGGCGGCCCTCCCGGGCACGCGTCATCAGCATCGGTACGATATGCGGATCCCGAGGACCGTAGATCAGGTGCGGTCGCAGCGAACAGGTAGCCAGGTTATGGACGCCGTTTGCCGCCAGCACGTGCTGTTCGGCGATCGCCTTGGTGGCGGGATAATTGGCCAGGTAATGGCGCGGATACGGCAGCGTCTCATCCCCGTTCTCGATGTCCTCCATGTTGAAGACAACGCTGGGCGAGCTGGTATAGACAAGCCGTTGTACCCCTCGCGCATCGCAGGCCTGCAGGATATTCTGGGTCCCCTTTACGTTGGCCTGGTAGAAGTCGTTATACGTCCCCCACATCGCCGCCCTGGCTGCCACGTGAAAGACCGTATCCACCTCCATGCATGCATGACTTACTGCCCCTGAATCGGTCAGGTCGGCCTGCACGCACTCCACACCCAGAACCTCCAGGTCCGGATAGGGCCGCCGACCGAGAACCCGCACGCGATCTCCACGCGCCAGCAACTCATCGACGATGTATCGGCCAAGAAATCCTCCTCCTCCGGTCACCAGTGCATGCATGGCGCTTGTCCTTGATCCTGCTTATACATTAGCTCACCCCACCGCGGCATTCAGGCTGCTCTGCCGCCCACACCGCCAGTTTCTCCCGAAAGATCTTGGCATTGTGACGTATGTCCACGGGAAACGACCGGTGAAACATCAGCTTGCCGATCGACGCTGTCAGGGGATTCCCCCGCACGATCGCCATCAACTCCTCGCGCAGCTTTGCCGCTCCCGCGTCATCCGCGGGAAAGTGACCTTCTGCCGGTTCGACGATCAGGACCGGCTCCTGCCGATAGCGGTCGCTTCCCAGCCCTACAAGTGCCGAACGATACACGGCCGGGTGGTTGTTGACCAATGCTTCGCAACATACCGTGTACAGCGTCGCGTCCCCCGTCACCACCCGATGCGCCACCCGCCCGCAGAACCAGAGCCGGCCCGCATCGTCCAGATAACCGGCATCGCCGATCCGATGCCAGAAAGGGCCGCCTTTTTCGTCAGCCGTTTCGTAAATCTTGTGCAACCGCGTCTTCTCCGGCAGTTGATGGTAACGGCGGCTCACCACCGCCCCCTGCACCACGATCTCGCCGATCTCCCCAGTGGGCAGCTCCTCCACCTGCGACCAGCGAGGCAGCGCCTCATCATGGATGCGAATAACCCGTAGCGAGATACCCGGCAACGGCCGCCCGACACAGTACCCAGCCCCAGCCTGCGTCTTGCCCAGCGTCTCCGCCAGAATCCGCGAGCCTTCGAACGAGGTGACCGGCAGGCATTCCGTCGCCCCATAAGGAGTATGGATCTCGGCGCCACCGCCCAGGATATGACCCAGCATCCGCTCATGCAGGTAGCCGGGAATCGGCGCGCCGGCCATGGTGATGCCACGCAGGCTCGGCAGTCGTATGCCGTGCTCAAGACAATGCAGGCTCACCCGGTTCCAGAGTGCCGGAGAACCAAAGGAAAAGGTCGCTCCATGGTCCGTGACAGCCTCGATGATGCGCTCCGGCGTCACCAGCGCCGGCCGAGTCGGGTCCATGTCTGGAATGATCACGGTGAGCCCCATCGCCAGCGTGTACAAGGCAAAAAGGGCGAATCCGGGCATGTCGATGTCGTCACTGGTCAAACCGAAAGCCTGGCCGAGGGTCGCCACCTGCGCGGCAAACATGCCGTGCGTATATTCCACCCCTTTCGGTGGGCCGGTGCTGCCGGTGGTGAAGATGATCGCCGCCAGCTCCTCCGGCTGCGTCGTCGGGGCGGGAACCGCCTCGCCAGTCGGCTGATGAATGTCCGCCATGGCGTAGCCTCCCCACAGCCAGCGCCGGCCGATCGTCACATGGATGCGGATCTTCGCGAAGCTTCGCGGAAAGAGCTTCCTCGCCAGGTGCGCCAATGGAACCCCAATGAAGGCCTCGGGCCCCACCTGCCGGATGCAGTGCAGCAGGTTCTTCCGTCCCATCCCCGGATCGATCAGCACCGGCACCGCGCCAAGCCGGAAGAGCGCATACGTCAGCGGCAGAAAATCCAAGCCGGGACGAACCATCAGCACCACCTTCATCCCGCGCTCGATCCCGATGCCGGACAAACCGCGGGCGAAGGCCTCGATCTCATCCTCGACCTGACCAAAGGTCAAGTGCGTATACGCCACCCGCCCGCGCGAATCCCGGCCATGCGGCACGACGACCGCGCGCTTGCCCGGCGTACGCTTCGCATGCGCCGCTACCAGGCTGGCCAGGTTCACCGGCGTCCCTTCTCTTACCGACGAAGAAAGTCTCTCCACCATCCCTCCCAAAAATCACTGTTAGCCAGGTGTTGTCCGTGGGTACTTTAGCACCGCTTTGCAATGCGCGCCTTTTCGTCATTCAGAAAAGCTGTGGACGATCAGGCGCTCCTTCTTCAGGCCGAAGTGGACTGGATGAATTGTTCATAGAGGTTGGCATAGACTCTGCCATGCTCCACAAGTTCCGCATGTGTCCCCCGTTCGATGATCCGGCCATCCTCCAGCACAAGCACCTGTTCCGCATGCAGAATGGTGCTCAGCCGATGCGCCACCACGAAACTCGTGCGGCCGCTCAACAGCCGATCCATCGCCTGCTGCAACCGAGCTTCCGTCAAGGTATCCACCGCACTCGTCGCTTCATCCAGAATCAGAATCCGCGGATCGGCAAGCATCGCCCGGGCAAAGCAGATCAACTGCCGTTGCCCCACGCTGATGCCCGCACCGCGCTCTCCCACCACCGTTGCAAAGCCTGCCGGAAGCGTTTCGATCGAGTCCCGGCACCCCAGTCGTTCCGCGGCGGCGATCACCTCCGCATCCGTGGCACCGGGGCGCCCCGTGCGGATGTTGTCCATGACCGTCCCCGTGAACAGAAAGTTCTGCTGCAGGACGATGCCGATGCGGCTGCGCAACGAGTGGGTTTCCAGATTCAGTATGTCGATCCCGTCAATGCTAAGCCTGCCGTGCGTCGGCAGGTAGAACTTGGCGATCAGGTTGATGATGCTCGACTTGCCGCTGCCCGTATGCCCCACCAGCGCCACGGTCTGCCCAGGCTCCGCCACGAAACTGATCTCCCGCAGGACAAGCGTTCCCGGTAGATAGCCGAAGTCGACCTTGTCGAAGACGACCCGTCCCACGATCTGGTCAGCGTGGTGCGCGTCCGGCGGATCGCTCCACTCCGGCTTGGTGTCGAGCAGCCGGAAAACCCGCTCTGCCCCCGCCATCGCGGTGAGCGCCATGTTGTACTGCGTGCCCAGCCACTGAATCGGGCCGAAGAAGATGGCCGACATCAGCACGAACTGGTACAATGCCTGCACATCCGCAAAGCCGTTGAAGACCCGCCACCCGCCGATCATCAGCACCAGCGAGATGAAGAGCTGCGAATTGAACTCCAGCATCGGCAGAAAAACTCCCGAGATCCGCGCCGCGTCGATGTTGTACCGGGCGTGATCGCGTACCAGATCATGGAAGAGACCCGCATTGACATCCTCCCGCACGAACCCCTGCGTCACCCGGATTCCCGACACCGATTCCGCCAGCGTCGCCGTCACCCGGCTGAAGCTCTCCTGCATCGTCCGGTAAGCCCGGCTCAGCCGCCCATGCACCAGCCGATTCATCCCCCACAGCACCGGAGTCATCCCCGCCACCACCAGGAAGAGCACCACGTCGTAATATGCCATGAAGGCCGCCGCCACGATTATCTGGCCGCCCCCCACGATGCTCACGAACAGCAGATCCTGCACCCCGCTGCGCACCGCTTCGGCATCCGACGTGAACCGGCTGATCAGCCTGCCCGTGCCTACCCGCTGGAAGTACGCCATCGGTAGCTTCTGCAGGTGGCTGAACATGAAACCGCGAATGTCCCGGATCACATTCTCCCCCAGCTCCTGGGCAAAGCGCAGCCGGAAGCAGAGGGTAACCTGCGTAAAGGCCGCCAGCGCCAGATAGCCGATCGCCCCCAACATTACCCCCATCCCATCCAGCCGTGAGACCGGGCCGCCGATCACCGCACCGATCGCCCACGCCAGCAGCGGCAGTTGAATCGCCCGCACGACCACGATCCCGATCAGCATGTTACGCCGCCCGGCGTAAGGCACCATGTACCCCAGCAGTCGCCGTATCAGCCCGAAGCTCAACGGCTTCTGCGCCGCTTCCTTCTCATCCTGTTTCACCTGCGTCAGCATCTTCGGCGACGACTTCATGCGCCTCCTCCCGCCGCCGCGCCGTAGCCTCCATGACCCGCCATCTGCAGCTGCGCGATCCGTTGATAGTGACCCGGGGTTCGCACCAGCTCTTCATGCGACCCGATCTGCACGATCCGACCATGATCCAGCACCACGATCCGGTCTGCGCGCCGAAGCGTGCTCATGCGATGGGCAACCATGAAGGTCGTTCGGCCGACCATGGCCTGCTCCATCGCCTGCAGGATGTCGTCCTCCGTCTGTGGATCCACCGCCGCCGTTGGATCGTCCAGAAGAAGGATCGCCGGCTCCAGCAGGATTGCCCGGGCGATCGCCAGCCGCTGCCGCTGTCCCCCCGAGAGATTGCCGCCGTTCTCATGAAGGATCGTGTCGTACCCGTCCGGCAGTTCCATGATGAAGTCATGGGCCGAGGCCACACGCGCCGCATTCTCCACCTGCTCCCGCGTCGCATCGGGATGTCCGAACGCGATGTTCGCCAACACCGAGGTGCTGAACAGAAAATTCTCCTGGAAGACAAGCCCGATGTTGCGGCGCAGATCCTCCAGGTCGAGCCGGCGCAGATCATGACCGTCCAGCACAATACGCCCCTCGTCCGGATCGTAGAAACGGCTGATCAGGCTCATCAGCGTACTCTTTCCAGAACCCGTCGCGCCAACTACCGCGATGCACTCGCCCGCGCTCACCTCCAGATCGATGCGCCGCAGGACCCTGTCGTTCTCCGTGTAGCCGAAGCTCACCTGTTCGAGCGTCAGCTCACCTCGCGCCTTCACCAGCCGGACCGCATTCGGCGGCGTGGCGATCGCCACCGGCGCATCCAGCACCTCGAAGACGCGTTGCGCCCCGATCAGGCTCTGCTGCATCATATTCGCGATGTTCGAAATGTTCGCCACCTGACCGGAAAACTGCTGCAGTAACCCCGAAAAAACCAGCAACTGCCCCACCGACAGCCCCACCACCGCGGCCGTCATCGCATCCGGCGCCTGCTCGTACCGTATCACCAGAAACCCGCCGTACGCCAGCAGCACGAAGAGGTTGATGTGCGTCAGAAACGCAATCAGCGGACTGAAGAAGCTGACCTTGCGGATGATCCACATCTTGTGCTCCGCTATCGCCGTGTTCGCCCGCTCGTACTTGACCGCCTCTTCATCCTCCAGGCAGAACCCCTTCACCACATGCGCGCCCTGGAAGTTCTCGCTCAGGGCAAGCACCATGTCATCGAAAAGCTCCCGATTCCTCCGGTAGGCTGGCTGGACCGTCTTCGAAAAGCGGCGCGTCGTTGTCCACAGCAGCGGCGTAGTCACCAGACACGCGATCGTCAGCCACGGATGGATGTTCATCATGTACACGAAGTAGATCATCAGCGAGAGCACCAGAATAAGGCTCTGCACCAGCACGCTGTCCACAAACATGCGCACGTTCTGTACATCCCCCGTCACCCGGTTGATGATCGAGCTGCTCACGTTGCTGTCGAAGAAGTTGAAGCTCAGCCGCTGCATCTTCCGGTAGACCTTCTGCCGAAGATCCACCACGATCTGCCCCTGAACCAGCTTCGCCAGCCAGATGCTGTAGCAGTAGTTGAGGCCCGCCCGGATCAGCGCAAAGACCAGTATCCCGCCGGCGATGATGTAGAGCACCTGCATCGGCGCCATCTCCGCCGGCGGCTCGAAGCCGAACGGCCAGTGCGGTGGCTTGGGCGCCATCGCCCCAACCGCCACCTCCTCCTGCATCTGAAACTTGATGAAGTCAATCCCCAGCCCCATCAATCCCAGCCCAGAGAGTCCCAGCGTCAACAGCACGATCTGAATCCCCATGATGCGCAGACATCCCCAACGGTACTGCCAGGCAAGCCCGAGCAGCCGTCGCATCAGTCCCATTCGAGGTTCAGAAGCATCCGCGGCAACCATCATGCCCATACTATACCCCCCCTCCCGCAATCACCTTCACCAACCTCAACTTTTTTGTCACCAAACCCAAAAAACGGCACGTCCGTCCCCAGACGGATCGGTCCAAACCTCGGTCGAAACCCCAAAACTCGGACCAAAGGTCGGTCCCCGCGTCTTAGTCAAGCCAACATACGCAGGAGCTACGGCACCTCAGTTCGATGTACCTGTCCGCAGGCCGAAGCTCATGGCCTCTCATCTTGCCGGCATCAAAACCCAGCTTGCCGAGGCTCGGAGGGCGGGGGAGGGAATGGTGCTCATCATCACGTTCGCAGAGATGACTTGAGAACCTTTGTGAGCTGATCGCGTGCCGGTGCCACGGCATAGTAACCAAGCTCAGCGGGAATGAGGCAGGACTGCCCCTTATCGAGCAGGATTGCGTGCTTGCCCAAGGTGACTTCGGCTGCACCGTCCATGGCTGTGAGAATGTGAAAAGAGGAGCCATCGGTGCGTTCGTGCATCGGCTGAATGAGGCGCAGCTCGTCGACGGTGAAATGGGGGCACAGGTTGACCAGCGGCAGCTTTCGGTTCCGCTGCACGGTGTTGCTTTCGCAGCGTATGCGGGCAATGCTCCGATCCTGAAAATGGATGGCCGCCAGCGACTCCTCCAGCGCTTCCGCGGTCGGCGCGGCACCGCCGTCGTTGCCGCCGAAGTTGCTGACGATCAGTGCATCGATATGCCCCTGCTCGATGGAGAGCACCAGATTGCCGAGATTGAGCGAATGTACCCGGCCGGAGGAGATGTAATAGGCATCGCCCGGTTCCGATGGAAAGGACTGAAGCACATCCTGAAGATCCGGCGAATTGAGGTGATTCAAGACTTGCTGCTGGGTCGTCTTTGGTTTGATGCCCACATAGAGACTGGAGTTGGGGCGCGCGGCCGCAATGAACCACATCTTGGAGTTGGGCCGGGCTCGCAGGGCGTCGCTCGCCAGCTCATCGGGATGTACCAGCACAGGGAGGCGCCGACCGGTATCCAGGTACTTGACCAGAAGAGGAAATCGGTCGGCGGGGCGATGGCGGTTGCTGACCAGCGTCGTGGCATGGTTCTCGACCAGCTCTCGCAGACTGGTACCCGCGAGCGGCCCATTGGCCACGATGCTCTGAATATCCCCGTCGTCGACAATCTCGAGCGATTCGCCAAGCGGCTCATTGGTGCTGAGCCGACGATCGAGCGTTTCAGCCATCAAGGTACCGCCCCATGGATGGTGGCGATAGAGAGGCTCGAACTTCAGCGGGTACGCAGGTTTTTCCATGGAAAAGAGAATTCTCTGCTCGGAATCTGCGGAATGGGCAGTACTATAACCATATTCCGGGCGCCGGGGCACTTTCGGCAAACCGGCCCCCGTTGGCCGCGGTGGAGGATGCGGTAGTATAGCACACCTGAGCAGAATAGAAACGGGCAGGCTGGATGTTTCTGGCGATCGGAAGAGATTATCGAGTGGAGGGAGAGACATGAGCAACGGGAAAGCGAAGAGTGGGCCACCGGCATCACCGGAGCGAGGATTTGCGGCCCAGATTTTTGCCAAGGCCGCAATCGGCGTTATCTGCCTTCTGGTTTTTCTCGCGCTGGTCTCCAATCATCGCGACGACATCCATATCCTGCAGCAGGGGATCGTCGATGCGCGTATCCATAACTGGATTGGGCGCGTGGGCGCCTTTCTCTCTCACCACCTGCTCTATCTGTTGGGGCTGGCAGCGTATCCTGCCGTCCTCCTGATGCTCTTCTGCGTGGCATCCCGCTGCTTCAACCCGCGGAACCGCCCGGTTTCCGCTCTCTACTATCTGGGCATCGGCGCCTTTATCGTCGGGCTGAGCATGTTGCTGGGGGTCTTCCCGGACTTCTTCCTCTCCTGGCAGGAGAGCTACAATCTGCTTGAGCTCCCGGGTGGCGCCATCGGGCAACGTCTCTGTGCGCCCGCCAGCGAGGTTATTCTCGCAAATCAGGCGCGGCTGCCGATGCCGTCCGGATGGCTCTGGTTCTTTGTCAACAGCACCGGCTGCGTGATCATCTCGGCAGGCCTGATGCTGGCCGGCTTGATCAGCGTCTGGCATTACGACTGGGGCGAGCAAACCACTGCCCTGTGGACGAAGAGCTTCTCGGAATGGCGCGAGTCCTTGAGTGAAAAGGGTGACGGGCAAGCCGGCGACAAGGCGGAAGCCGTCACCGACCGCCAGACGCGGGCCGAGCAACGCGCGGCGGAACGTGAGCTGCGCGCCGCGGAAAAAGAGGCCGAGCGGGAAGCACGCGCGGCCGAAAAGGCGGCGGAAAAGGAGAGCAGAATCGCGGCTCGGGAAGCGGCCAGAGCCGAGCGGGAGGCGGAGAAGGCCGCCGATCGCAAAGGCGACGACGTTGCCGAATGGGAAGCGCCACGAGCTTCTGTCCCCCTTCCTGTACCCACGGCGCCACCCAAACCGGAGCCCGAAGTCGAACCGCGCCCTGAACCGCGTCCCGAGCCGGAGCCAGAGCCGGATCCCGAACTGGAGTTGGAGCCGGATCGTCCGCTGAGCGAACCGCGCAACGTCTCTCCGGCACGACCCGTGGGCGGTGCGGCACAGGCGATCCGCAAACCAGGACAGGCTGCACCCACGACGGCAGCACCCGCGCCAGTCAAAGCCACGCCCACGCCGATGCCCACCTCGCACACCGACTACGCCCTGCCGCCGATCAAGCTCCTCTCGGAAGCGGATGTGGCGGACATCCCCAAAGACATAGAGCAGAAGAAAAAGGTCCTTCAGGAGACGCTGGAAAGCTTCGGGATCGACGCCGAGGTTGGGGACGCCACCTGCGGGCCACGCGTGACGCTCTATGAGATCAAGCCGGCGCCTGGGGTGAAGGTCGAGAAGATCAGCAACCTCGCCAACAACATCGCCATGAACCTGAAGGCGGAGAGCCTGCGGATACTCACCCCCATCCCCGGCAAGGGGACCGTCGGCATCGAAGCGCCGAACAGCGTCTCCAGCACCGTCTCATTGCGCAGCCTCTTCGAGAGTTCCGAATGGCAGAACAGCCGCGCCCAGATTCCCATTGCCCTCGGCAAGGACATCAGCGGCAAGCCTGTCATCCTCGACTTGTCCCGCGCCCCCCATCTGATGATCGCCGGGGCCACCGGCAGCGGCAAATCAGTCTGCATCAACACCCTGATCCTCAGTCTCCTCTACCGATTCAAGCCCGACCAGTGCAAGATGATCCTCGTCGACCCGAAAGTGGTGGAATTCAGCGGCTACGCCACGCTGCCGCATCTGGTGACGCCAGTGGTGACCGATTCGAAGAAGGTGCCGATCGCACTGCGCTGGGTCATCAACCAGATGGAGTGGCGCTATGAAATACTCTCCAAGGTAGGCGTCCGCAATCTTGCATCCTTCAACTCGCGCCGCATCAGCGATGAACCGGAAATAGATGACGACGGCGTGAAGATACCCGAAAAGCTGCCCTTCCTCGTCGTCATCATTGACGAATTGGCGGACATCATGATGACCTCGAAAAAGGAAGTGGAAACCTCTCTGGCGCGGATCGCCCAGCTGGCGCGCGCGGTAGGCATACACACGGTTATCGCCACGCAGCGCCCAAGCGTCAACATCATCACCGGTGTGATCAAGGCCAACTATCCCACGCGTATTGCCTTTCAGGTAAGCTCGGTGCCCGATTCCCGTACGATTCTGGACACCAAGGGGGCGGAGTCGCTCCTCGGCCGGGGGGACATGCTCTACCGGCCACCGGGCGGTGCGAAGCTCAGCCGTGTCCAGGGCGCCATGGTCGAAGACAAGGAGATCGAACAGATCGTCCAGTTCTGCGCCGCGCAGGCTGAGCCCGACTTTGCCGAGGATGTCTTCCAAGGTTCCGGCGACAAGGGCCGGCCCGCCGCCGCCAGTTTTGGCAATGATGAGGAAGGTCCCAGCATTATCCCTGCCGACGATGACGAAGAAGCGTTGATCCAGCAGGCTATCCAGGTTATATTGCGGGACCGTCGAGCCACCACCAGTCACCTGCAGCGGCGGTTGCGCATTGGGTACAACCGCGCCTCTCTGATCATCGAGGAACTGGAAGAGCGGGGCATTGTCGGCCCGCAGATCGGGCAGAACCCGCGTGAAATCCTGATTACCGACGATGCTGATCAGGAGGAAGAAGAAGAGCTGCAAGATGACGATATCTAACCCGTTGAGCAACCCGCTCGCTATCCGCCATGGCACGCAGGAAAAAGAAAGACACACCGGCTGACGGGTTGTGGCAACAGCGCCTCCCCTTCGATTTGCCGGAAGCCGAGCCGGAGTTCCCCGATGCCGCCGTGCCGGTGCCGGAGCAGCCGGAGATCTCCTCCCGTGACGAAGACTTGACAGGTCTCGGACAACCGCCAGCGTCGCCACCCGAACCCCACGAACCAGCGGAAGAGCTTTCCATCGAGCACATCATGCCAGAATCCGACCCGGTTCCCGAATCTGAAGCCAAGTTGACGTCCAAGCCGGAACTGAATGCCAAGCCCGAGCCGGAACCCGAACCACCCCCGGAGCCGGAGCCAGAGCCGGAACCAGAGCCCGAGCCAGAGCCAGAGCCAGAGCCAGAGCCAGAACTTGGCGGCATCGCCGTGACGGAGGGTTCTCAATCGGAGTCAGGCCAAAGGGCAGATGTGAATCATGACGAGCCGGAGCCAGAGCCGGATGAACCCGATGAGGTGGTCACACCCGATGCCGCGGACGATTTCGAGGCGGAGAGCGATGAAGCACGACCTCTGCCCACGCCGATCAAGTTGGTGCGCGCCATTCCCACCCGCCGCAAGACGCCGCCGAAACTCGCCAGGCTCGCCGTTACGCCGCCACCGGCGGTGGCGGATGCCGAACTCGATGAGATCAGTGTCGATCCCCCTGATACGCCTGCCCCCTTGGAACCGCCTGATTCGCCACCGCCACCGCCACCGCCGCGGTTGCAGGTTCAATTGGTGCAGACCGATCAGCACTCCATAACCGAAGGCTCAAAGCACATCGGGCATATTCTCCGTAATGCCCGTGAAGAGCACAAGCTCGCGGTCAAGGACGTTGCCAGCACCACCCACATTCGAACCGATTACATACGGATGCTCGAAGAAGGCAGCCTGCGCGATCTGCCCGTCGCCCCAATCTACACCAAGAGCTACGTCAAGAGCCTTTGCCGCACGTACGACCTCGACCAGGACGAAGTGCTTGGCCTCGTCAGTCACGAATTGGGCGACACTCAGGATGCGTTGCTGAAGCGTTCTGCCGATACGACCACCGCAAGCATCTATCCCGGCGCGGAGCAGGACGAAGATGATGGGGAAGAGGCACTCGCCGAAAAGCGCCAGCAGCGCTCTCGCCTCATCTGGGCCGGTATTATCATCGTCCTGCTTGGACTTGTGATGCTCCTCTTCAACGCCCTCAGCAACCGACTTGCTCAAGAGCGCCAGCAGGCAACTCCAATCAGCATCGAAGAAGTCTCACAACAGGAACTGGAACGACTGATTGTCCCGGTTGTGCCCGGCAGTCCCAGCGAATTACCCATACCATGATCACGGCATCAGGAGTTTTGACATAATGGACCAGAAGCAGCAAGTCCTCGACAAGCTCAGAGGCATTATCGATCCCGACTTGGGAAAAGATATCGTCACCCTCGGCTTCATCAAGAACCTCGAGATCAGTGAGGGTGGCGAAGTCGCTTTCAAAGTGGAACTGACCACTCCCGCCTGCCCCGTCAAGGATCAGTTCAAGCTGCGCAGTGAAGAAGTGGTCAGGGAACTCGATTGGGTAACCAAGGTCGAGGTAACCATGACAGCTTCCAAGCGCAAGGGGCACTTTGCCAAGGTCGGTCCCGGGCTGGAAGCCGTGCGGTCAATAATCGCCGTCTCCAGTTGCAAGGGCGGCGTCGGGAAATCCACCGTCGCGGTCAATCTTGCGTTCACGCTTGCCAGGCAGGGAGCCAAAGTCGGCATCTTCGACGCCGACGTTTATGGCCCGAGCCTGCCCACCATGGTGCGCATCGACAACTTCGATGGCCTTTACCAGCATGGCAGCCTGATCGTGCCGCTGGAGAAGGACGGCATCAAGCTGATGTCCTTCGGGTGGGCCAGCCACGGCAGTGGTGGCGGGCCAGCGATCATGCGCGGCCCCATGGTCAGCAACGTGATCAACCAACTTGTCACCGGCACCGACTGGGGAACGCTTGACTATCTCATCATCGACATGCCGCCCGGGACGGGCGACATTCAGCTCACCCTCTGTCAGCTCATCCCCATGACCGCGGCGCTCATCGTCACGACACCGCAGGAGATCAGCTTTGTCGATGTGGTGAAGGGAATCCAGATGTTCGACAAGCTCAATGTCCCGGTCATCGGCGTTGTCGAGAACATGAGCTACTTTGTCTGCGACAAGTGCGATGCGCGCCATGACATCTTCGGCGAGGGTGCGCAGCGCCGCCTGGTGGAGCAGTTCGGCATTCACGCTGCATTCGAGATTCCGATGGTTGGGGCAATCGCCAGATATGCGGATACCGGCAGCCCCATGGTGGTCGAGGAGCCCGAGCATCCGGTGAGCTGCATTTATGGTGAGCTTGGCGAATCCGTGGTACGTGAAGTGAGCAAGGTTCTGCACGGCGGGCTCAAGAAGCCGGAAGTCACCTTCTCACCAGAGCGTGGAATCGTCTATTCGCTTGCTGACAAGGAAATCGTCGTCGCGCCGGCGGCGCTTCGTCGGGCCTGTCGCTGCGCCCATTGCGTGGACGAGATGAGCGGCAAGCCGAAGCTGGATCCCGCGTCGGTTCCGGAAGACATCGTCCCCTCCCGCCTCGAGTCGATGGGCAATTATGCTGTCTCGATTGGCTGGAGCGACGGCCATGACTCCATTTATCCTTACGAGCGCATTGAAGAGATGTAGTCCGTCAAGATCGGCTGATATGTCCAAGCCATCTTGTCATTGCATTCCAACTGTCGCTATGGTACTTGCGAGGCATAACCCGCATACATCCATTCGGCTGCCTTAACCTACATACCATGGAGTTGCATCATGAAACTACTCTCCGCCACCCTCTCACTCTTGTGCCTGGTCTCGCTTGGCGTGCTGACGGGCTGCCAGACCGATGACGGGCTTGCCGACGCCAAGGCCACCACCTGTCCATACTGCAACACGGCCAGTGAGGCACAAAGGATCGAACATGTGGCCTACAACAAGACTGTCTGCCCCATGTGCGAGCGGACTGCCAGCAACATGTGGACCTACGAGCACCGTCCGGCGCAGGTCCACGCGTGCGCTCATTGCGAGACCAACATCGCCGTTTGCCCCGATTGTCAGGCAAAAATGAAGAAGTGATCAGCGGAAGCGGCGGGTCGAGCGTATGACTGAATAGACGAGCCAGAGGCCGATGACGCCCGAAAGGATATAGCCCACGATCCCAATGACGGAATAGCCCTCGACGGTGATCACCGCCGACGAGCCAATGATCATCGAGCCGATGATGATGGCAAGCGTCAACCGTTGACTGGCATCGGTCAAGGTGCGCCGCATCGGTTCCAGGTTCTCATGCTCGAAGCGAATGCTCAGGTCACCTCCCTGCAGCTTGGAGACGATCTCCTGGACCTGCGACGGCAGGTTCCGGTTGAAGCGGAAGAGAGAGATGGCGAGGTTGCGCGCTTCATGCCAGATGGCGCCGGGGCGGTAGCGCCGCTGAGAGAGGCGCCGTACGGTCGGCTCCGCCTCTTCGACGACGTTCAGTTCCGGATAGATGCTGCGCCCAACCTGCTCGGCCGCGGCCAGGGCCTTGACCATAAGGAACATGTTTGGCGGCATGCGCAGCCTGTACGTCCGCAGGACGGCTCCCACATCCATCAGCAGTTGTCCCAGAGAGAGCTGCTGAAGTGGGATCGATCCATACGCGTCGAGGATGTCCATGAGGTCGCGCTCGAGGTCGCGCCGTTCGATCCTCCCCTTGTCCGCCCGGGTCATGGCCAGCACGTAGTCGGTAGCCGCGGTGGGATCGTTTTCAACGACGGCCTTGACGAGATCGAGCAGCAGCTCACGGTCTTCCTGCGTCAGCCGTCCGACCATGCCCCAGTCGAGGAGGCAGAGCTTGTCGCCATTGGAGACAAGGAGATTGCCGGGATGGGGATCGGCGTGGAAGAAGCCGAACTCGAGGACCTGTCGCAGCGTGGCCTGGAGGCCATCGCGGCCGAGCTGCTCGCGGTTATGCAACTCGCCTGGCGTCAGGTCGATCAGCTTCTTTCCGTGGATGTACTCCATGACGAGCAGCCGCCGGGTCGTGAGTCGGCTGTTCGGAATCGGGATGCGAATGCGCTTCATATCGCCGAGGTTGTTCCTGGCGATGGTCATGTTGCGTGCTTCCCGCCGGAAATCGAGTTCCCGCCGCAGGGTGCGCCGGGTCAAGGCAACAAGACTGGGCAGGTCATAGATCTGCAGGTCGGCATAGTGGTTGTGAATGCGGTGGGCGATGGCCTCGAGAATGTTGAGATCCGTCTCGATGATGGAGGTGATGTTGGGTCGTTGGATCTTGACAGCCACCACTTCGCCGGTGTCAGCGAGGATGCCGCGATGCACCTGCGATAGGGATGCCGCGGCAATGGGCATGCTGTCAAACAAGCTGAATACCGACTCGATCGGTCCATTCAGGTCATCTTCCATGTCCGCGCGCAGCATCTCGAAGGGAACCGGAGCCACATCATCCTGCAGTTTGCTCAACTCCTTGATCAGATGCTGGGGCAGAACATCGGGTCGCAGGCTCATCGTCTGTCCGAACTTGATAAAGGTCGGTCCAAGCTCCTGCAGGGCGCAGCGGATGCGCTCGCCCGTCGTCATGCTGGTATCGGCCCGTTCCACTCGCAGGCGAAAGGGAAAGGTCGGCAGATCGAGACGATCGACCAGATCGTCGAAACCATACTTGAAGAGGATCGTGACGATCTCGCGGAAGCGGGCGAGATTGGCGAGAGGTCTCAGTTCCACCTTAGATTGGTTCCTTGCCCTCGTTATGCGAATCCTGCGCGTTTGCCTGCATCTGCGCCTGCGCGGTCGCCGCCTGACGCGCCACTACTGACTCCAGAAGGCTGATCTTCTTCTCCAGATCCTCCACTCGGGCGCCAAGGCGGTCGATCTCGTCGCGATAGCCAAAGCCAAGCTTTTCGCGTCCGGCCTGCAGGCGGCTACCCAACTCCTGCTCAAGTGTATGCCATTCCGTCTCGCCGCGTTCCATCAACTCGTGATTCAGGCGCGTCGCTTCGTCACGTGTCAGCTTGGCCTCATCGACAAGCCGCTGCGTCACCTCCGCGATCTTCTCACGGGTCAGCACCACGGCGCCAAGACCGGCCATCAGGCTGTCGCCCAGTTTCTTGAACATGAGATATCCTCCTCTGTTGAATGTCAAACGAACAGCACAAGGCTTGCATGGTACTATATCATGCAAGTTCGCGCTTACTCGTCTGGTTCTTCGGTTGAATCGTGCGTCTCGGCGGCAGCCAGCAGCGCCGAGGACTTCTCCATAAGCAGATCCCATTCGACCTGTAGCCGCGCCAGCAGGGAGTCCCACGCGCTGTAGCCATTCTCTTGAGCCTCGATCCTGGCTCGCGCGCTCAAGTCCTCATAGACGTCGGCTAGACGACGACCACAGCTCTCGCGACTGAACGCCTGGACGTTCTTGAGCACCGACTGGACGCAACGCTGGTAGGCATCGCCCACCATGGGAAAGTCATCAATGGCGTTGGCGAAGGCTGCCTCGTCGGCGTCGCCAGGCAGCAGGCGCCCCGTTTCGGGATCGCGAACGACCTCTCGGGTGCCGGATGCATCCAAGGCGATCACCGGCTTGCCGGCAGCCATGGCTTCCGCCAGCACCATCCCCTGCGTTTCAGACTTGCTGGCAAAGACGAAAAGGTCCATGGCCGCATAGGCGTCCGCCAGGTCCTTGCCGGTTCGCTTGCCGGCGAGATACAGTCGATCGCGCAGGCCGGCTTCATCGAAGAGGCGCGCGATGTCGGCTTCCGAGGGTCCACTGCCCACCACCAGAAAAACCCGTTGCCGTTCCTTATGGTCATGCGCCATGCTGCGGGCCACCGCTCTGGTCAGAAAATCGAGGTTCTTCTCCGGGGCCAGCCGTCCAAGGTGTCCGATGACCTGCGCCTCCGGTGGGATGCCCAGTTCTTCGCGCAGGCGCCGCCCATCACCCGCGGCAAAAAAGGCCAGATCCACGCCGGTCGGAATGGCGGTGATCGGCTTCTGGACGCCTCGCTCCCTGATCAGGCTGGCGATGCTTTCACTGGGAGCGATGATATGGTCGCAGAAGTTGGCATACTCGGTACTGAGTCGGATGACGAACTGCTGCAGCCGCTTGGAATTCATGGGCACATAGTGGGTGTATTTCTCGTAAAGCGTATGGTGCGTGAAGACGAGAGGATGCCCCAACTCCCGAGCGGCCCGCAACGCCGCATCGCCCAACAGAAAAGGATGGTGCGCATGGATGATATCCGGCTGGAAGTCATAGAGGTGGCCGCTTATGTAGCCCGGCACCGCCAGCCGTACCGAGAAGTCGCTGCCGTTGAAATTCTGGATCGCCGGTACCCGCAACACCGATTCCGTACTGTCCACCTCGTCCGCGAAGGTGGGGCAGATCACATGTACCTGATGATCCAGTTTGCGCAGTTCCTCCGCAAAGGTCTCCACCGAGCGTGCCACACCCCCCACATGGGGCAGATACGTGTTCGTGAACATCGCGATCTTCATTCAGATCTCCTCTCGATCAGCAGATCTTCCGCAGGTTCTCTGACGATTGTCTCCCGATAGCCGGGTACGCTTACCCGCAAGGGTGGCGCGGTGTCGCGCCAGTTGCTGTCCAGGCTGAAAAACAGCTCTCCACCGCGCAAGGCAAAGCGTACCGTCAGGCTGCCCCAGGGGGTAAGCGTCGGCCCGAAGCTCAATTCCGTATCGTGGGTGAGCCAACGGGGATAGAGCCCGGAGCCCAGCACCAGCTCTTCCCCTTCTTCCCGTACAAAGAGATTTCGAATCATCAGCACCCACTCCGCGGCAGCCCAACCGTGTTGACCATCGCCCATGCAGCCCCCATCGGTCCGCGGATGAATTGCCTCGGGCCATTGATATGTCGGCGACGCCATGCCCGCCACGGCATCGATGAGGTTGCGGTAGTCGCTGTTGCCGGCGCGCAAATGCGCCTGCGCAATCGTCAGCGTCAGGTAGACATTGATGCCGGAATGGATCATGTCCTGAAAAAAAGCGCCGCGGTGAAAGCATTGTTTGCTCAAGTAGTCGATGGTGCTTTGCAGGGGTTCATGATTTGGCGGGACCAACTGCAAGGGATAATCCGCCACGACCACCCCGATGGCACCGGCATCCAGGCGCCGATAGGGAGCCGCGGGCCAGGCGCCTTTGCAGCGTGAGGCGGCGACATCGACGCTGCTCAGTATCGTCCTCATGAACGATTCACCCTCTTCGCGGAAGCGTTGCGCCAACACCTCGTTGCCACATTCCGTAAGCACCTCTGCAGCCCCAGCCAGCCCCGCCACCGCCCAGAAGTCGTCCCAATAGTAATAGTCGTTCGGCCCAAAGTGTTCGGCGCTGAAGCCGGGGGGAAAGAGCCCCGCATGAGCACCCTGATTCGACGTCTGCTGACGCTTCTGCTCGATCCATCTGGCGCCGCGAACGATGGCCTGCACCCACTCGTCCTTCAGCGGCTTACCGGTACAGCGCCGATAGCGGTTGTAGATCCAGAGCACCTGTCCATTGGAATCCCATTCGCCTTCCTGTGAACGGAAGTAGCCGTCATGCGCCTGTCGTCGCGGAAAGCGGGCCAGGGCCTGGCGGCATCGCTCGCTGAGACCGAGAACCAGCAGCGCATTCATCATCAGGCTGGCATCCCGGAACCAGAACCGCCGGTAGGTGTAGGGGCCGGGGACAATTTCATCGGCGGAAAGGAGCAGCAGCGTACGCACGGCGCTGTCGTAGAGCTGCTGGTAAAGTGGATCGGGCAACGTCAGGCGGGCGATGCCTGCCAGCGCCTCCTTCCAACTTCGTGGGTTGGCGGGCGGTTGCCATTCATGCTTGTGGCTTCCGGTGCTCTCGATCGGCTGGATCGGAAGCTGCATCTCCCACGACACCGTGCGGTTCCCGGTCGGGCCAAGATCGAAAATCGCGGCCGCGGTGGCCATGCCGACCTTGCAGTGCACCTTGTGACGCGGTGCTTCCGGCAGTGCAATGTGTTGCAGCACATCCCCTTCTTCGTAGTCCGCCAGCAGAACGCGATCCGGTGGTTCGTTGAAGCAGAGGCGGTGTTCCTTCTCCACCTGCACACTGAGCGCGTCGGGCACGTAATCGATGTACTCGATGAACTGGATGCCTTCCGGATTATAGGGGCGAATTGCCACGATCAGCGCTCCCCCCACCTCCCCCTGCGCCGTTACTTCCACCCGCAGCAGAGGCAGGCGGTTGACCGCCAGCAGCTGAACACTGCTGCACATCTGCATGCCATGGCGGCTGGCGCGGGTGATGATCTCCAGGTTCGGGTCGAGTCGCAACTCCTGCTCCGCTTCCGCCAGCTTGCTGGGCAGCAGCGTATGTTCCTCGCCTCGGACCCACGCGTCCACTGACCAGCCGTCGTAGAGCGGCGTCACCAACCCGCGGGGGTCGACGATCGGGTAGACAGGCCAGTCCGGCTGACCTACGGCGGTCCAATTCCGGTGACTCAGGTTCACGTGACTGAAGGAAAAGGCGCGGGGAATGAAAGATGGATCGTCCGGGCTGAACTGACGCTCCACCCAATAGGGCCAGACCCAATCCAGATTGTGCTGGATGGCGCGAGTGTTGATCAGACCCCTGGCATGAAACGCTATGCCGGCACGCAGCAGTTCGATCGGTTCCTGCACATTCGAGGGCTGGGCAAATCGACGTAATCTGGCCATCAACGTGAAGGGATCCACAAAGCCCATGCGACGCATCGCATGGCGAACGAGAAACTTCCACGGAAGCCATCTACTCAGCATCGGCAACTCCTTTCATGGCAGAATCTCAGCCGCCTGGCAAACTTTTTTCAAGAATTTCTTAGACCCATATGAACATAGCAGGGATCCTGCCACTTCCCCAAGAAAGATACCTCCGCATCCTTCTTTACAGGCTCAGAAAAGCTCATGCCAGTCTAACGGGACGTAAGGCGGAAAGCATGTAAAGAAAACTTTACAGACGCCTGCCGAAAGTGGCCGGCACGATCGCTTTGCATCTATAGTATGACAAGCACCTGAAAAGAAAACTGGCTACTGATCCGGCCCTTCCGGGTCCGCGGCCTTTCCGTGGAACACAGGCAAGAAATGGAACGCGCCGAGAGTTGGTCCGAGGAGACAAGTGTGAATCATCCTGCCGGTCAAACACCGGACAATGCGGGCGTATGGAACTGGGATCGGCAGCATAATCAGGTCTTTGTCTCCTCGTCTGCACGCGGACTGCTGGGCTATCCGCGATTCTGCGGCTTCGAAGATGGCCGCTTCTGGTTGCGCTGCATGCATCTGGAAGACAGACGCCTCTTCATGGGGGACGTCAAGCGACACGTCAATGGCGTATGGCCGCTGATACAGGGCATCTACCGCTTCAAGCATGCCGACGGCCACTACACGCCACTGCTGATCACGGGCGTTTACATGGGCAGCCATGAAGGGCAGCCGCCGGTGGTGGCGGGCGTGGTGGCCCCACCTGCGAGCGCCTTGCCCGGCGGGCAACGCATCGGCGGAATCGCCAACCTGCTGGGCGGTGAACCCTCCTCGGCGGTAGTGACGCGCGAGCTGAAGGTGATGGGGCGCCATCTTTCCGAGGTGATCAATGACCTCCTGCAGCACCAGGAGCGCCTTACCGAAGCGCAGAGACGTTTGATGGCGGACGAGAAGATGGTAGCAGTCGGCAAACTGGCGGCGGGCGTGGTCCATGAGATTCGCAACCCCCTCACCGCCATTCGAATGCGCCTGCACACCCTGAGCCGCTGCGTCAAGGGGCGTCCCGAAGAGTCCAACCACCTGCGCATCATCTCGGAAGAGATCGTTTACCTGGAGCAGATCATCCAGGATTTCCTCGCCTTCTCACGGCCTAAGCAGCCCGAGTTGATCACGGCCGCGGTCAGCGAGATCATCGACCAGACCGTGGAGCTTCTCGAAGATCAGGTGTCGGCCAGCGCCATCCGCATCCTGCGGCAGGATCAGCCGCATCTGCCCGCGGTCAAAGTGGATCCCGATCAGATCAAACAGGTGCTGATCAACCTCATCCGCAACGCCTTGCAGTCCGTCGAGTCAAATGGCACCATCACGATTTCCAGTCGCACTGATGACTCCCTGAATGGACGACGGACAGTGGTGATTTTCGTTGAAGACAACGGCCCCGGCATAGATGCCGACAATGCCGCAAAGATCTTCGATCCCTTCTACAGCACCCGCGACGATGGCACCGGCCTGGGCCTCGCCATCTGTTCGCGGATCATCGAACAGCATTCCGGTTCGCTCCGTCTCGAATTTTCACGTCCCGGCAGCACGGTCTTCGCGATTCGCCTGCCGCTCGAGTAAACCCATATCAAGCACTCTCTCAACATATCAACTGTCACGGCATACCACACCCATTACCGATAGCACGCACGAGAAAGACCATCACCCGTTTCTGCCGGTGACCTCAACCTTGTGCTCTTCCCCGAGGGAGCATTTCATGGCCGACATTCTTATCGTAGACGACGAAAAGCGCGTTCTGGAGGCATTCAAAGCGCTTCTCGCCGACCTGAATCATCATGTGCGAACGGCGTCCAGTGGAGAAGCCGCCCTGCCGGCGATCGAGGACAATCCGCCCGATCTGCTGGTTATGGACATTCACCTCGGCGGCATGACCGGCCTCGAGGTCTTCGAGATTGTCCATGAAAAGCGGCCCAACCTGCCGGTCATCATCATGACCGCTTACAGCACCACCGATCGTGCCATCCAGGCAACGAAGATGGGCGCCTTCGATTACCAGTTGAAGCCCTTCGATCCCGAGAAGATGCTCACGAGCATCGAGAATGCACTCGATTGCCGCCGCATCGAAGGAGACAGCATCGAGTTCGGCAATGCGGATGGGCGGCTTGCCGAGCAAAGCATCGTTGGCGACAGCCCCGCCATGCAGGAGGTCTACAAGACGATCGGCCGCGTTGCCGGCAACAATGCCACCGTCCTCATCCGCGGGGAAACCGGTACCGGCAAGGAACTCATCACCCGCGCCATCCATGAACACAGTCCCCGCAGCGAAGGACCGCTGGTCATGGTCAACTGCGCCGCCATTCCCGAGACCCTTCTGGAGGACGAGCTGTTCGGCCACGAGAAGGGCGCTTTCACCGGCGCCCGCGAAACCCGCATCGGCAAGTTCGAGCGCGCCAAGGCCGGCACCCTCTTCCTCGACGAAATCGGCGAAATGCCCACCAGCACCCAGGTCAAGATCCTCCGCGCCCTCCAGGAGCGCAAGATCGAGCGGGTGGGAGGAAGCGAACTCATACCTGTCGATGTCCGCGTTATCGCGGCAACCAACCGAGATCTGGAGGTGGCTATCCGGGAAGGCAACTTCCGCGAGGACCTCTATCATCGCCTCAACGTTCTCTCGGTCACGGTCCCTCCCCTGCGGGAACGCCGAGACGATATCGTGCAGCTCGTCCATCACTTCATCTCGCTCTTCAGCGAACAGCTCGGCTTCCAACAGGCCACCATGTCCGCCGAGGGGATGAAGATCCTCCGGCAATATTCCTGGCCCGGCAATGTCCGCGAGCTGGAACATTGCATCAAGCGGCTGCTGGTCTACACGCGCGGCTATCCGATCCGCAAGAAGGATGTCGAGCATGTGCTCAACTCCGACGAAGGGGTTACCCCCGTCGAAGGCGAATCGCGTCAGCAGCAGATGGCGGAAGTTGTCAAGGACTACCTCTCCACCCATGCCGGCGACAATGCGCACAGCATCTTCATGGATCTGGTCGATCGCGCCATGGTCGCCGCCGCTCTGGAAATGGCGGACGAGAATCGCACGGGAGCGGCCAAGTTGCTCGGCGTCAGCCGCGCTACGCTGCACGCGAAGCTGCGGAAGTACGAGCTGGGATGATCGTCAAAGGCAGGGATCATCGCGGAGCGCTGCTCGCAGATCGCTCAGGCTGATGGCCCCTGCCGCGGCCTTCTCGATGCCGTCGATGGCGATGTGCTCGGTCAGCCCCTCCGCAAAGGCAAAGCGGCGCAGATTGGCGAATGGCAGTTGCTCGCGAACGGCATTCATCAGGCGATCGGAGCGCGGCAGCAATTCGGCGATCAGGAGCCGGCCCAGCCGTCCATTTTGCTCGCAGCTGTCGCAGCCGTCGGCGGCGTAGAAGCGTGTGGGCAGCTGCTCGGGCTGCAACTTGTGCAGGGAGGCCACGGCGGCAAGCCATTCCAGTTCCTCCGCGGTCGGCTCCTGAAGATGGCGACAGGATGGGCAGAGACGGGGAACCAGCCGCTGGCTGACTACCAGGCGAAAGACGTCGGTCACATGAAAAGGGAGGGGATTGTGGACCATCACATACTCGAAAGCCGCGGCAGTATCGGCGGCAGCCAGCCGTGCCACCACCAGCTGGCTGGTCAAGGCCGCCCGCAGCGCCAGCGGCAGCACCAGCTCGCCCACAAGATCCTCCAGGACAATGACATCCGCCGCGGCGCGCATGGCCGATTGCATCAGCAGCGGCGCCTGCAGGGCCGCCTCTTCGCCAAGCTCAAGACGCGTCGCCGTCGGCAGCTCGCCCCGCAACTGGCGTTCCAGCGTCACCAGTTTGCGCTGCGGTTCGTCCAGGTGCCGCGCGCAGGCATAGAGGGTCGTCCGCTTTCCGGAATCGGCCGGACCGCTGCAGAGCACCAGGCCATTGACCTTCATCAGCGCCAGCCGCAGACGGCGCAGATCGCGCTCACGAAAGGAGCAGTCCTCCAGCCGCGCGTTGCTCTCCGGATCGGGCGTCTCGAAAGGAAGCTTGTCAGTCATGGTTGGATCCGGTGAGCCCGCGCGGGGTCAGCCGAGCAGAACTCGGCGGATGGTCTTCTTACCGGAGCGCAACAGGCACTGCCCGCCAGCGAAATCCTCCGGTTTGATCACGCGATCGGGCGTTTCCACTTTCTCGTCATTCACATAGGCACCGCCCCCCTGGATCAGGCGCCTTGCCTCGCCGTTGCTCTTCGCAAGCCCCGCGTCCACCATCAGCTTGACGATCCACAACCCCTCGCCGACCTCCTTCCCTGAAACCGTCACCGTCGGCAGGTTGTCATCCACGCGCTTGAGCTTGATCTCCCTGATGGCGCTGCTGGTGGGGATCTCGCCACTTGCATCGGCCGCGCCGAACTGCCCGCACGCCGCGACGTAGGCCTGCCGCGCCGCTTCCTCACCGTGGGCGAGCGCGGTTGCCTCGAAGGCGAGGATCTCCTTGGCACGGTTGATGGCCGGCGCTTCCAGGGCGCCCAGCCGCCGCACCTCGTCCATCGGCAGGGTGGTGAACAGGGCCAGCAGCTTGCGCACGTCCACATCGTCCACATTCCGCCAGAACTGATAAAAGTCGAAGACGCTCGTGCGAGCACTGTCCAACCAGACCGCGCCGGCGACCGACTTGCCGAACTTCTGCCCCTGGGCATTCGTCAGCAGCGGAAAGGTCGCCCCATAGACAGGGCGCGCCAGCATTCGCCGGGTCAGGTCCACCCCGGCCACGATGTTGCCCCATTGATCCTGGCCGCCAAACTGAAACTCGCACGCCTCTTCGCGCGCCAGCACGTAGAAGTCATACGCCTGCAGGAGCATGTAGTTGAACTCCAGGAAGGAAAGTCCGGTCTCCAGGCGGCTCTTCACCGACTCCGCGGCGAGCATCTTGTTGACGCTGAAGTGCTTGCCGATGTCCCGCAGAAACTCGATGTACTTCAGGTCGCTGAGCCAGTCGGCATTGTTGACCAGAATGGCCTTCTCCGCGGTAGAGAAATCCAGGTAGCGCCCGATCTGTCCCTTGATAGACGCCGCATTGGCCGCGATCGTCTCCGGCGTGAGCATCTGGCGCATTTCGGTCTTTCCGGACGGATCGCCCACCAGCGCGGTACCGCCACCCACCAGCATGATGGCCCGATGTCCGTGCTGTTGCAGAAAGCGCGCTGCCATGACTGGCAACAAGTGGCCCAGATGCAGGCTGGCCCCGGTAGGATCGAAGCCGACATAGAAGGTCACCTGATGATTCTGCAGTCGTTCCTTGACAACATCCTCATCCGTCATCTGATAGAAGAAGCCCCGTTCCTGGAGCACGGTAAAAGCATCGCTCATGATAGTGGCAGGGGTAGTGGGTTTCATCGCGTCAACGGCACAAACTGAACAATACCCGCCCTTCCCCTTCGGCGCAACCCGTCGCTCCATCCCGTCCATCCCGTCAGTCCTATTCTTCCTCTGCGTCCTCTGCCGTCCATACCGCCATATTCGGGGGGCTGCCGTCGCCTGCACCACTCAGAATGAAATGGCGAGACCAGATGCACTATAGTAGATGATGCGGAGGCGCTCATGGATCATCGCCATTACGGCGCAGATCAGCCGGATTGGGCTGCGACTGCGTGAACCCGGGGAGAGGAGACCTTTGCCTTTATGTCGTGTCATCGTCATCTGTTGCGGCCTTGCGTCAAGCTGCTCGCAGCCTCCTGCTGCCTCTGCCTCCTCTTTGGTCTGGCGCCGGCGGCGTTCGCCGACCTGCTTCCCGAGTTTGCCTTCATTGCCGCGGGCGCCAACATCGGAACCGATCCAGACTTTGGCGACTATTCCCTGAACGTCACGGCCTTCTATATCGGTCGCCATGAAGTCACCCATTCCCTCTGGGACGAGGTGCGCGCCTGGGCGACGGTGAATGGCTACGAGGATCTGGCGCAGGGCTATGGCAAGAATCATGACCACCCCGTCAATTCGATCAGTTGGTATGATGCCATCAAATGGTGCAACGCCCGTAGCGAGAAGGAGGGGAGAGCCCCCTGTTACTTCATCTCCTCCGCCAGGACGACTATCTATCGGACCGGGCAGGCCGAAATCGATGATTCGTGCGTTGACTGGGGCGCTGATGGCTATCGCCTGCCGACAACGACGGAATGGGAATACGCGGCGCGCGGCGGATTGAGCGGCAGGCGCTTTCCATGGGGCGATACCATTTCCCACAGCCAGGCCAACTACAACAGCAGCGATCTCTTTGCCTACGACGTCAGCCCCACCCGCGGGCACCATCCCGACTATCTGGCAGGTGGCGCGCCGTATACCAATCCGGTGGGATCCTTCGCCGCAAACAGCTATGGCCTGCACGATCTGGTCGGAAATACCTTCGAGTGGAACTGGAACTGGCACCCGGACTACGAGGGCTCGTTCCGGGTTCTGCGGGGCGGCGGCTGGGGAAACCATGCGGAACACGCCCGTGTCGGCTTCGAGTACTGGTATTACCCCGGCGATGACAGCTACGGGATCGGCTTCCGCCTCTGCGTCGCCGCCTCCCCCACACCAAGCTCCGTCGACTGGGAGGCTGCCACTCAGGATCGCGATGAGGCCGCCGGCACGGTCGAGATGGTCGCGCTCCTCTCCCAACCGCTCGATGTGGCGGTCACGATACCCTTTACCGTCAGCGGTACGGCGACCCTTGGGCTCGATTACACCATGGCCGAAAGCCCCCTGCTGATTCCCGCCGGACAGACCCACGCGATCCTGGAACTGACCATTCTCGACGATGCCCTGCCCGAACCCGACGAGACCGTCATCGTGACCATCGGCGAACCGATCAACGCCCTTCGCGGCGCCATCCTTCAGCATACCCTGACCATTCGCGATAACGACGGCCAACTCGGGCTCTCGCTCTCCCTGGCGGCGGCGGCCATCAGCGAAGACGGGGGGACGACGGTGGCAACCGTCACCCGCAACACCGATACCGGTGCGGAGCTGGTGGTCGACCTCACCAGCAGCGACACGACCGAAGCGGTGGTGCCGGCGACCGTCACCATCGCGGCGGGCTCCAGCACCGCCACCTTTGCGGTCAACGCCGTGGACGACGAGGACTTCGACGGCGATATTCTGGTGACGATTACCGCCACCGCCCCCGACCATGCTGACGGTACCGCGACGATCCTGATCCTCGACGACGAGCAGGCGGAGAATCTGGTCTACACCTTCACCGTTCGCGGCACTCAGTACGGCGACGGCGTGGCGCCTCAGGCAGGGAACGGCTATCTGGTGATCGACCTGCGCGATCATCAGGCGTCGGCGGTTGTCCGCTGGCAGGATGGCAGCGGCGATCGGATCGACTTCCCCGGCTGGTACACGGCCGACATCGGAGCCAGCAACATCTGGGTGCTCCACGTGAGCGATGTCGAAGCCGTTCCGGTGGCGATTGGCGAGTACCACTATGGGCACATGTTCGGGACCATGCATCCGAGCGAAGTGCCCCTTGGCGGTGGCGTCACGGGGCCGGCGGTAGTCAGCTTTGCCGGCCCCTGGCGCGGAGGCGCTCCCTTCGGCCAGCCGACGCTCGTCGAGATGGGCGACATGAGTGCTCGCTTCGACTATGCTCGCACAAAGCAGGAGAACACCAGCAACACCCCCTTCGAGGTGCTGCTGGTCGAGCTGGCGGCTGACGCCGGCTTCCAGCTTCCCGAGTTCAACCGTCAGGCCGAGGCTGACGCCGCGATAACAGCCGCGCTGGAAGGTCAGGGTATCGCCTGCTACAGCCTGAATTGGAGTGGTGTCAACGCCGGCGAGAATGCGGTGCAGAGCTTCAGTTATCCCGGTTACCTGCTTCTCGACCTGTCTACGGGTGAGATGCAGGCCCTGCGCGCCTGGCGTCAGGGAACCCAGTGGTACTACACCATCGAGACTTGGAGTACAGCCGAAAGCTTTGCCTATCCGTTGACGGTCGCCGGCAGCACCTATACCTTCCTGGGTGGCCGCGACGGTATCCTCCGGGCAGGCTTTGCTCACCCGGAAGACTACCGCTTCCGTTTCATGTACGGCGCCAACCGTACGGTGAAGATCGGGCTGCCTTCGAACGAGCCGCAGACCCTGCCGCTGAGCCTGAGCGGCAACCTCTGGGGCCACGTCAATGGCACCTACACGCAGAGCACCATCACCTGCGCCATCAACGGAGCCATGACTCTGACCATCAACCAGGGCTCCATGACCCTCGACCAGGCCATGCTCCATGTCGAAGGCACATTGCCCAGCTTCACCAAGGTCGAATGATCGCATTATCACGATACGCTCCGTGTGCCCGATGCCGATCCAACGGCCCAGCCATTGCCATTGCCCCCCCGCGTGCGCTCAATTCCACGGGACTGATTGAGTGAGCGGTTCTCCGAACCGCGACTTGGGCCATTACCGTCCATACCGTCCATATCTCCTTTTGCCTTGCCCCAACGGTCTACCTCCTCCCCGCCCACGCATCAACCCCATTCGAAGCTGAATCCACGGCCTCCAGTCTCCACCGCGTGAACCCAATCCATGAGTGCCGATCGTGAGCCGGCCTCCGGACGGCGAAGGTCCTCAACCTTGCCAGTCTCCTCCAAAACCTCGGCCAAAACCTCGGTCGTTATCCTGGGCACGCCACTCGCCTGAAGGGCGGCCACGTCCGCCCACCGACGGCTCCCGCGTTGGATGTTGCCCCTCCCGACCCTCTGCCCGCCGGTCCACCCCGGCTCCTTCTCTGTGATCTCTGCGTTCTTTGTGGTTAATCCTCCTGCATACCTCCGCCCGTCCGCGTCCCTGGCTACACCCAACGTCAAAGTAGCCAAGCTTGCCGAGGTGGCAGCAATCATCCTGATTGCCTTGTCTCAATTCCTTGACCAGCCAAGACTTGCCCGCTCTTTGCGATCTCTGCGTTCCTTGTGGTTAATGACTGCCGCCGCCGCTTCCCCCTTCCCTGACCCGACTTCGACAGTGCTTTTCCGTAAGAGCCGCCTTTCCAATGGTTTACGAAACCGTCACATAACGTTGTCACTACGTTTTGGAGGACTATCGCGAGGATCAGGCATCCCGGGTGACGACGGGGCCGAGGCTGCTGCCGACGGCGCGGAAGGCAGCGGCGGCGAGTGGCTCTGGGTCGGTGCGCAAGGTAAAGCGCTGAGGCCTGGGAATGGCTGAACACCTTCGTCATGCAACGGATAGAACCCTGGCGCGGCCGTTGGCCGCAACCAAAGGCTTTTCTGTCTCGTGGGGGAAGCTTCACATTCGTCAACATCCGACGCTATCAGGACCACCACGAAGAACACGAAGGACACAAAGGTTGCTAGAAGCAAATTGCGATGATCGTTATGACGGGTAGAATGATTTAGCGGCAGTTTTTATAGCTTACCTACCCATTTTCGTACTACTATCCGCCACAACTTTATTTTCTGTACAAAGTTTCTGGTGAATCAACCTCAAGATCAGGGGAATAGGCGTCCACTCACCTCCAACATACTTTGTTAAGAAAGATCCGATAATGCGGTCACCCAGAAGGGATCCAAATCGAACGGATTTACCACGAAGTGCACGAAGAGCACGAAGGATAGGTTGATTGTCTATGGAAAATACGGTTGGTGATTAGAAACATTACAAAGATCAGTTGGAGTTACTTGTATTAATCTTCGTGTTCTTCGTGTCCTTCGTGGTGACATTCATAGCATCGGAGGTTTAAGTATGTAAAACGTCACCCCGCAATGGAAAACCTTTGGTTGCGGCCAACGGCCGCGCTAGGCTCTTCGTGCTCTTCGTGGTTTAATCCGTCCGGTTCGGACCCTTTGGATTCACGGTCATTGCCTTGGTTTACGGTAGTCCTTACCCGAGCGCCGCGCTTGATTAGCGAAGCGCTGATGCCTACCTTACCGCCACAGGAAAACCTCTGGAATTTCAACCACAACCCAGGCTCTGACTCATGATAACGCGACGACTCTTCACGCTTGCCGCTCTCCTTATCGCGCTGCCGGGCGGGTTGTTCGCCCAGGCAGAGCCCCAGGCCGATGTCGTCAGAAAGCCCGCCATCTTGATCGACAACTGGCATCATGAGCTGGACCTGACCTACGTGAAGCAGTTGCAGGCAACCGGCATCGAGGTCGAGGCCATCACCCATAATCAGCTCACGTGGGATCTGCTCAAGACCTACAACGTGCTGGTCCTGATCGATTTCCCGCAGGAAGGCAAGGTGACTAACGGGCCGAGCGGCGGTCCCGGCAGTGGGCCGAACCTGGAGGAGACGCTCGTCCTCGTGGATCGCTTCCTCGCCGAGGGGGGTGGCGTGATGATCAATCTGCTTCAACATGCCAACAATGCCCCCTTCTACAATGCCGCACAGAAGGCACTGGCACGCTGGGGCGCGCGGCGGCCGCTCGAACAGATTGTTCTTCCGGCTGACCAGATTGTCAAGCATTCGCGCCTGCTGGACATGCCCTTCTTTCGGACTGCCAACGTGGCGGCTTCACCCGTATCCGATGGGGTCAGCAATGTCTGGTATCCTGTCGGCGGGGGGCATTGGGTGGCGGCCGGTCCTATCGACGTGGAGGATTCCTGGACCACGGTCCTGCGCGCCCCCCAAGGCAGCCGCACCGTACCTCTGCCCCTGCCGGACCAAAAGCCCGGCGTGCCGTATTACGACGCGCCGTTTGTCCGCCCGAACGGTGTAGAGGAGCCGCCGCTCTTCGCGATTCGCGACCTCGAGCCGGGACGGCTGGCCCTCTTTCATGCGCACCCGAACTTCCATTTCGGCTCCGGCCTGTCCTGGGTCCACAACGGTGCCATGCTCGACAAGGGGCTGAACAGCAAACCATCGGATTTCGGCAAGCTGTTGCGCAACACGCTCGGCTGGCTGGCGGCGCCCAGCCTGGCCTCGGGCTCCCTGGGTGGTGCGATAACGCCGGCCGATCGCTGGGCGAGACCCCTGGAGCGCCCGGAGAATCCCAACTACCAGCGGTATCTCGGCGCGGCGGCCACCGTAAATCTCGATCCGGCGCTGGTTCCTCCGCCCGCGAATCTGCTCAAAGGCATTGTCGGCCCCCGCACGGCCTATTCTGGTGGCCAGGGTACCGTTGGCGATTATGCGGCCATGGCGAGGGAGAAAGGCCTCTCGTTCATCCTCTTCCTCGAAGAGATGGGAGAACTGACCGCGGCTGAACTCGAACAGCTGGTGGCTGACTGCAAGGAACACAGCGGCGACGACCTGCTGCTGATCGCGGGCTACCGCATTCGGAGCAACCTCGGAAACCAGTTCTTTAACTTCGGCAAGGATCCGCTGCTCATCCACGACGATTATCTCTCCGAGGATCGGAAGACCTTCATCATACAGCCCGTGAACGAAGAGGGCTACTGGGAGACCAGCAAAGCTATTGACTTTGTCTTTCAGTCCGTGCGCGGCCAGGCGAACTCACTTGGCTGGTTCGACTTCACGGGGCCGATGAAGAGCGGCGGCATGGCGGTTCACGATCTGCGCCTCTTCAGCATGGTGGGGCTCGTCTATTACAACCGTGGCGAGTTCGTCGAGGATGTCACCGACCAGTTCCTGCGCACCAATGCCGGGACCTTGAGTGCGGTGCCGGTGGTGATCAACCTCGTCGATTCCCCGGCGGAGATGGCGGCGGCAGTCGATGGTGATCAGGCACTCACCTATGTCGCGGGAGAGGTGAGGCAGCTATGGAGCAACCACTTGTGCTGGAAAGGTCCGTATGGAAGTTCCAGCGCCTTCCCGAGCAGCGGCCCGATGATCCATTCCTGGCCATTCACTTACCGCACGGGCAGCTACGCCGGCGAGCTGTTCGCCAGCCGGAGAATGCTGATCCCCGCCCCCCTGCGGATTACTTCGGATGTCGGCTTGAAAGAGATCCTGGTTTACGAGGGGGAGCAACTCTTCCGCCGCTTCCTGCCGAGTGGTGAGAAGGAGTTTACGACCCGCCTCTTTCTGAGCGGCTCGATCTACCGAAGCATGAGCGTGGTCGCCACCGACGTGAACGGCGGCAAGGCCGTCTCGTACCCGCTGCGCGGTTGGCGCGACGGTTCGCCGGGGCCGGTCTTCTGCTCCGACCACGTCAACGACTGCGGCAACATGCTGCTCTTCCGCGGCCCCGGCTGGTCGAACTATATGCTCGTCCCACAGATCCCGGAGCCGGGTGTCATCTGGGATGGCATGGGCTCGACGGTCGGCAAGCTCCCCCTGCTCGCATGGGGTAACCTTCGTCCAACCTTCCAGACCAGCGCCGGCCATCAGGAGACCGTCTATCAGACGCCGGTGAAGGAGCTGGGCGACGATACGGTCTGGCGCGGGCGCTCGGTCACTCGCGGGGTGCTGCTGCCTGGTTCACCGCACCGCAATCCCTGGAGCGGTTTCGGACCGATTGCGCCCATCGAGCTGGTGGACATGGAAGGGATCTTCACTCTCTGGGCTCAGTATCAGGACGGCACCGCCGTTGGCTGGGGACCGATGGGCCGCTCTCTGGGGCCGACCGCCACTCTCTATACCCAGATCAACACCTTCAAGCAGGATCTTGACCTGAATCTTGCCATGCTCGGCTACGAGTGGCGCAGAGCGCTGCCGGTGAATGTCATGCTCGTACACGGCCGGAGCGACACGCTGATCAATGCCCGCGATGTCTCGCCGCGCGTCGCACCCGGCGCGGTGAACTGGCGCATCGACACCGGCGACTGGGTTGCGGCCATCTCGCCCAATGAATCCAACTCCCTGCTGTGGGTGAACCGCGGCGTGCCGCTGATCCTCTCCGTTTCGCCTGAAAGAACGGGGTTGACCGAGGAACTGCCCGCGGGCGGCCTGGCCGTCAAGGCAGGAGAGAGCCGTACCATCGAGTGGTTCCAGACGGCCTGGCCCATGGATCGGCCGATTGCCGGGACGGAGGAATTGCGGCGCTGGATCCGCTACTTCGAGCAGCCCGATGGCCTGGAACTGCTGCGCGGAGCGCGGATCGCCGCCCCGCCGGGCGTCGTCGAGTTGAGCGCCGACAACGGCGCCGTCGAGATCAAGGTACCCCGCTCGCGGGACAACCTCGACGCCAACCTGCCCTTCCGTGTCAGCGGCTTCAATCCACGCTGGAGCGCCATCCTCTGGCAGAAGGACGGCTACGTCGGCGCGGGCCGCTACGGCAAACCTCAGAATCGCTTCCGCTCCCTTGCCACCGACTTCGACGGACGCATCTACTTCCCGATACATACCGGCCAGGCGGCGCTGCATCACCTCGTCGCCGGCCAGCCCGTCATCGCCGACGAGGCGGGCAGCGAGCTATTCATCGAAGTGGTCTGCCTGAGCGATGCCGAAGGCCAGGCGCCGCCACTGTGGCATGTTTCGGTCAACAACCCGACCGACAAGCCGGTCACCACCAGTCTGACCCGGACCATGGCGTTGCCCGGCCTCGACTGGAGCGGCGAGACGATCGAGCTGAAGCCCGGCGAGGGGCGCCTGCTGGTCCACCCCGTGGCGCCTGTGGAGTAGCTGCGTCATTGCATTCCCTTGCCGGACAGCTATTTTGCCTGAAAGACGACCATCAATCGATATCAACGGCCGATTCCGGAGGTGATACATGGAGCGCATGAATGGACTGCAACGGAGCCTGAACTTCCTCGCCGGCAAGCCGGTGGATCGTCTGCCCTTTCACCCCATCATCATGCGGTGGGCGGCCCAGTATGCGGGAATCCAGTATCGGGACTTCTGCACCGACTATCGCGCCAAGTGTGAAGGAATGATCACCTGCGCGGATGACTTCGATCTCGACTGGGTCACCGTGATGTCCGATGCCTACTGCGAAGCGTCGGGATTCGGCCTTGAGATCGAATACCCCGAGAACGCGCTTCCTCTCGACGTGGGCGGGCACTTGCCGGACCTGGAGGCGGTGCGACGCCTGACCCCGATCAAGCCGCTTGAGCATGCCCGCTGCGTAAACCGCATCGCCGAGGTTGCCGAGTTCAAGCGGCGGGTGGGCGATCGGTATTTCATCGTCGGCTGGGTCGAGGGGCCCGTGGCGGAATATGCCGACCTGCGGGGCGCGACGGCTGCCGCCATGGATTTCCTCGACGATCCGGAAACGGTTAGCCAGGCGATGGATGCGATTGTCACCACGGCCCTTGAGTTCATCACCCTGCAGGTGGAAGCCGGCGCCCATTGCATCGGCATTGGCGACGCCTTCTGCTCGCAGATTGGGCCGGGGCTCTATCGCCAGCTTGCCTTCGAGCGTGAGAAGCAGATGGTGGACCACATTCACAGCCTGGGTGCGATCGCCAAGCTGCATATCTGCGGCAACACGAAACCCATCCTGGAGGGCATGATCGCGACCGGTGCCGATATCGTCGATGTGGATCACCTGGTCCCTTCGATGGCCCCATTTGCGCCGCTGCTGGGGCCTGGTCAGCGCCTGTGCGGCAAGACTGATCCCGTAAGCATTATCCAGGATGGCACCCCGGCGCGCATTGCCGCGGATGTCGCCGATTGTTGGATGCAGGCCAACGAGCGCCTCATCGTCTCAGCTGGCTGTGAAATCACCCCGGGTACCTCGGATAGAAACATGCGGGTTTTCCGCGAGGCGGCCGAGCTGACGGCGCTGGGCACCGCATGATCTTCAACCGCGTGCCTGGTGGCGGCGGAGTCGAGCCCAGTGAATGGCGGTATGATCGGTAGTCTGCCCCTGATACCAGGTGACAAGAAGGTCGCCATCGGGCAGCGGGGACGTCTGCGGGAGGCCGAGGCTGAAGCTCTGCATCTCGGTCCACGCATCCTGCATGGAGCCCTTCGCGCCTTGTTGCGTGATCTCCGCCCGGGCAATGACGAACTCGCTCTCCTCGGGCCAGCTTCGGCCACCGTCGCTGCTCAGGCGCATCTTGATGCAGGGGAGGGATTCGCGATCGACGTGGACCAAAGCGAGTTCGCCGCCGTTGAGCTGCGTGATGGCCGCGGGCTGGCCGGGCAGGCCGCTGTCCCAGGGAGGTGACCAGGTGTGACCACCGTCCCGGGATTCGGCGATGTGAATGTTGCGGTAAGCCGCGCTCTCGCGGTCGAACATCCAGAAGGTGGCCAGGATCCGCCCATCCGGCAGCACCCGAGCGCGCATGTCCCAGTGGAAGAGGCGTCCTGAGGGATCGTGGGCGACGCGCGTGCAGGCCGGCCAGGTACGGCCACCGTCGGTGGAGCGCATCATGACCGCGCTCTGAATCCAGGGGGCGGCATCGTCGTAGGGCTTCTGCGTCTCGAACTGCAGAAGCCATTCGCCTGCACGGTTGACGAGGACCGGCCCGGTGATTGGCGTTGGCATGCTGAACGGAGCGGGATCGAGATACCGCGGCCCCTCCCAGGATGCGCCATCGTCGCGCGAG
Organism: Lentisphaeria bacterium; assembly: GCA_041690595.1. GTDB lineage: Bacteria > Verrucomicrobiota > Lentisphaeria > JABSQK01 > JAWLHB01 > JAWLHB01. The sequence continues at coordinate 60,981 of JAWLHB010000021.1, read as the reverse complement.
ATGGCGAGAAAGGGGCGGCAGAGGAGAAGCCCTTCGGTCGTTTCGTTGAAGAATGGCAACGCGGGATTCGAATCGTCGACCCAGAGCAGGGAGGCACCCACAACGCCGTTGCCGAGGTCGCCCAGATTCGCCAGCCGAAAGGTACCTTGCCTGTCGTTATGGACGGGGGCGGAGAAAGGCGCGGCAGGAGGTGCCCAGCTGCTACCTTCGTCATCGCTCCAGGTGATGAGAATCCGCTCGGGGCGAGTATCCGTCTTGCGCGGCGCCACACGAAGCGCCACCAGCCAGCGGCCACTCGCGGTGACATGGCAGCTGGCAAAGCAGGCACTGGAGGTCGGGCTCCCCGCCTCGCCCATGAAGGCGACTCCCTGGCTGACAAGTCGTACGCGCGGCATGAAGGATGGCTCCTGCTGGTTGTGATCAAGCGGTCGATGGTTGAACCGGGATGATCAAAGACTATGACGCGCTCATGTCTCGATTCCAAGAAATCGTTTCCGGGGATTTCAATTTTGTGAGGGGAATTTGCTGCACCCGCGGCGTGGATGCGCTACATTGCGGTGGTAGTAAAAACAGCTTAGCCGGAAAGGGAGGTGCTTATGCGTTTGGGTGGACCAGTTCGTGCATCACGCGAGAACGATGCGGAGAGTTGGGTGGCCGCGGTGAGGGCTGCCGGATATCGAGCGGCGTATTGTCCGGTCACGACAGAGGCGGACGCGACGTGCGTGGCGGAATTTCGCGCGGCCGCGGAGCGCGCCGATATCCTCATTGCGGAGGTGGGGGCCTGGAGCAATCCGCTGAGCCGTGATCCCGCCATTCGGGAAGCGGCCAAGGCGAAGTGCCGCGCCTGCCTGGATCTGGCGGAGCGAATCGGGGCCGGTTGCTGCGTCAACATCGTGGGTTCGCTTGGGGAAAAATGGGATGGCCCCTGCCCAGAGGATCTGACTACCGAAGCGTTCGATGCGGTTGTCGAGAGCATCCGTGGGATCGTTGACGACGTGAAGCCGAAGCGAAGCTTCTACACCCTCGAGACCATGCCGTGGATGTACCCGGATTCCGCCGATTCGTATCTGGCCCTGCTCAAGGCGATCGATCGGCCACAGGTGGCGGTTCATCTGGATCCCGTGAACCTGATCAACTCGCCGGGGCGCTGTTTCCGCAACGGCGAGCTGCTGCGGGAGTGCTTCGAGAAGCTGGGCCCTTTGATCAAGTCCTGCCATGCCAAGGACATCCGGCTGCAGAATCACCTGACGGTGCACCTGGATGAAGTGCGGCCGGGGCTGGGCACGCTGGACTACGGGCTCTATCTGCGGGAGTTGTCGAAGCTGAGCCCGGATGTGCCGCTCATGCTGGAGCATCTGCCGAACGAAACGGAATATCACCTGGCCGCGGAGCACATTCGCTCGGTGGCACGACGCGAAGGAGTGCAACTGTGAACGCCGCCATTGCCGTGACTGCCTATGAACAGGCCGACCTGGTCGAGATCGATCCACCACCCGTGCCAGGGCCGGGCCAGGTGGTCGGCCGCACCCTGTATTCCCTGATGAGCCCGGGAACGGAGCTGGCGTGGTTCTACCATGGCCGCACCTTTCCCGGCTATCCCGGCTATGCCGCCGTCTTTGAAGTGACGGAGGTGGGCGCGGGGGTCGAGGAACTGCAGCCGGGAGAGATCCTCTTCTGCATGGGCGCGCATCGCACGTGGCAATGCGTGGCGGCGCAGGAAGCCGTCATCGTGCCGCCGGAACTGGCGCCGGAGGTCGCGCCACTGGCGCGGCTCATGGGGGTCTCCATGACCACCCTGATGACGACGACCGCGCGCCCGGGTGAGCGGATCATTGTCACCGGCCTTGGGCCAGTCGGCTTTCTTGCGGCTCAGATCTTTCATCTGTCGGGCTATGCGGTGATGGGGGTAGAGCCGGACATCCGGCGGCGGGAACTGCTGCCGGCCTGTGGCATCACGGAGGTTTATCCCCGGATACCGGTGAAGGATCCGGATCTGCAGGGGGACGTGGCGCTGGTGGTGGAGTGTTCGGGTCATGAAGCCGCGGTGCTGGATGCGTGTCAGGTCGTGCGCCGGCGTGGGGAGGTGGTGCTGGTGGGCGTGCCCTGGCAGCCCCAGACGACGGCCACCGCCCATGAACTGCTGCACCTCGTCTTTCACAAGTACGTCGTCCTGCGCAGCGGCTGGGAATGGGAACTGCCTCGACAGCGTTCCGACTTCGCGCCCTGCTCCATCTTCGGCAACTTCGCCACGGCCCTGGAGTGGCTGGCGGAAGGGCGGCTGCAGGTGGAGGGACACTGGCGCCTGGTCGATCCTCATGATGCCCAGGCTGCCTATCAGGATCATCTGCATCATCGCACCAGCGAGCTCTTTACCCTCTTCGACTGGACTACCCTGACCGATGAGGGGGAAGCATGAACGCCGCCGCCAGGCGCCCGAACATCGTCGTGGTCCTCGCGGATGATATGGGCTTCTCGGACATCGGCTGCTTCGGCAGCGAGATTGCGACGCCCGCTCTCGACCGCCTTTCGTCCCGGGGGCTGCGCTTCAGCCAGATGTATAACTGCGCCCGCTGTTGTCCGAGCAGGGCCACCCTGCTGACCGGGTTGTATCCACACCAGGCGGGCATCGGCGGCATGGTCGGCAACGGCGGGAGTCCGGCTTATCAGGGGTATCTGCGGAGCGACGCGGTGACCATTGCCGAGCTGCTGCAGGCAGGCGGATACCGGACGATCCTGTCGGGGAAATGGCATGTGGGCGGGGAGTATTCGATTCCCGATCCCCAGCAGTGGCGGCGAGATGCGGGAACCGAGGGGCATCCCCTGCCGACGCAGCGCGGTTTCGAGCGCTACTACGGGATGCTCTGCGGCGCGGGCAGTTATTACAATCCGCCTACGCTGATGCACGACGATCGCTTCGTGCCGCCAGATGAGGAGGAGTACTACTTCACGGATGCGGTCACCGATCATGCCATTCGGGAGGTGGACCGCGCCGTGGGAGAGGAGAAGCCCTTCTTCCTCTATCTCGCGTATACGGCGCCACACTGGCCTTTGCATGCTTTTCCGGCGGATATCGAGCGGTATCGGCGCCGCTATGGTTGCGGGTGGGACGAGATCCGGCATCGGCGTCACTATCGACTACGGGAAGAGGGCATACTGGAAGATCGCTGGCCCCTCTCGCCCCGAGATCCGGATGCCACCGCTTGGCAGGATGCGCCCGACCATGAGTGGGAGGATCTGCGCATGGCCACCTATGCAGCCCAAATAGACCGCATGGACCAGAATATCGGCCGCCTTGTGGAGCGGCTGGAGCACCATCAGGTCTTCGATAATACGCTCATCGTCTTCCTCTCGGACAACGGCGGCTGCGCGGAGTTTCTGCGCGAGGACGGGGAGACCGGCAGATGGCCCGAGTTCTACAGCGTGGCCGCGACGGATGGGCGACCAGTCGCGGTCGGCAACTCGCGACGGCGCACGCCGGGCGGCATGCACACCTTCATGAGCTACGATCTGCCGTGGGCCAACGCGTCGAACTCGCCGTTCCGCCTCTACAAGTCGTGGGCACACGAGGGGGGAATTGCAACGCCGATGATTGTGTCATGGCCGGAGCGGCTGCGGCGGACCGGGATCTGCCATCAGCCGGCGCACCTGATCGACTTCATGCCGACCTTCCTCGAAGCGGCCGGGATCGAGTATCCGCAATGCTTCGGCGGCCGGGAGATTCAGCCGTGCGAAGGAACCAGCCTGATGCCACTCCTCACGGGTGAAGGAGATTATCCGCCCGAGCGCATGTTCTGCTGGGAACACTACACCAACCGTGCCATTCGGCTGGGCAATTGGAAACTGGTGAGCGACCGACGCAATGACGATCGCGCCTGGGAGTTGTATGAGATCGAGCATGATCGGGTCGAATTGAACAACCTGATCGACCGGCATGCCGACGTCGCGGAGCGGCTGGCCACACTCTATGAAGAGTGGAGGCAGCGGGTCGGCGCCCACTGAAAAAGTGTCAGGGATTCTTTACAGCCTGCATGCGGTACCATGCGTGCCGATGTTGCGGAACGGTGCGATTCCGCCTCAGAATGGTTGGTTTGGCCCGCGATATGCTATACTCCCGGGTCAAGTTAAGGGCAGTCAATGGCCCCGTAACCAGAAACCAGGAGAATCTATCATGTTGAAGCGATTACTCGTACTCATGAGCACGCTCGCGCTCGCCTTAGGCGTCACCAGTTGCAACGTGGAACAGACAGACGAAGGTGACATGCCCGAGACCGACAGCATCCAGGCAGAAGAACGGGAACTGACCGCTCCTGCTCCCGGAACCACCGAGACGGCCCCTGCTCCTGATGCGGCCACCGTGCCCGAGACCGAGACCGAGATGGAAGACGCTCCGACCCCCGATTAAGGCGTATAACAGCTCAGCTCCCTCAGTCAACAGCGCTGGAATCTTCATTGGATCCAGCGCTGTTGCGTCTCATCTACCGGAGATTATCGGCCACCAGACCGGCGCAGAGTTCGACGCCGGCGGGCGTGAGGTGCACCATGTCGTCGCCAATGCAGTTACGCAGGTCGGCGAGCACCGGCGTGTGCAGGTCGATAGTCTCGACGCCCATGCCTTCAAGCATCTTGCTGACGGCGGCATTGTAGTCGGCTATGTCGGCATTGGTTCGTGGACGGGGGCGATTGGCGGCGAACATATCGCCGCCAACGGGCGTGGTGGTGGCGAAGATCAGCCGTTTTGTTCGCGCCTGCAGAATGGTCGCGATGCGCTGCTCCTGTTCGAGATAACTGTCGAGCGGAATGAAGATCCTGCCATCGGGCATGTAGCAGGTATCCCACTGGCCATTGTTCCACTGGATGACATCGTACTGGCCTTCACCGAGCCAGGGCTCGAGGCTGAAGAGGGTGTAGGTGCAGAAGCGGCAGTTGTCATCGGGTCCGTGGATCTCAGCCTCTCCGTCAAGCAACGCCTTCACACGCTCCCGATAGCTCAAACGGATCGAATCACCAAGCAACAGAATGCGGGACATGCGGCCTCTCCTCTCGTGAAATGTGGTTACCAAGGCAGCGGGACCAAAACCAAGAGGGGTAGCTTATCGCCGAAGAATGCCGGCGACAAGCGCGTTACTGTCGTTGGCCGCTGTCGGGAGCTGAAAATCATTGTGGGGAGTTTGAATCAGGGAGGATCGATCATTAGCTTCTTGCAACGAAACGATCGACACAATCACGAAGGAAGAAGCCATGGATGAGTTCAAGGGCGTGACGGTAGTGAAGAAGGCCAATGTCTACTTTGATGGCAAGGTGACGAGCCGCTCGATACTTTTTGCGGATGGCTCGCGGAAGACGCTGGGCATCATGCTGCCAGGCGAGTATTCGTTTGGGACGGATACGGCGGAAATCATGGAGATCCTGGGGGGCGATCTGGATGTTCTTCTGCCCGGTGTGGCGGAATGGCAAACCGTTGCCGGCGGGCAGTGCTTCGAGGTGCCCGGGCATTCGAAGTTCGAGCTCCGGGTGCGCGCGGTAACCGATTATTGCTGTTCCTACATGAGCTGATCTGCTGGCTGGTGGAGCAGTGACTTGGCCATCGACGGAAAACCGGCCAAAGAAATTATTGCCTGTGACCGAAAAAAGAACGCGACGGCGTTAACGCTGGCGCTATAGTATGGCAATTCGTAAACCATCAGGTTTTCCGACCGTTCTCATCCGGGCCTGGTCAACCCCTGGCGGGATACGCGGCAAGGTTGCCGCGGCAACGCCTGTAAACTGCATTGTGTGTGTCGGCAAATGGAGCGATCCATTGCTCGCGCAGTCATGCCACCCCGGATGAGCACAGGACGGATCACCAGATCCTGTGTGGCTGATGGAGGGGAATGCGGGGGCCGACAAACGCCACCTCACTGTTCCCAACCATCCTGAGGATATGCCCGATGATTCATCCCCACACGGAGCTGCGTCATATCAGCGATACCGTCGGCAACGGCTTGTTTGCGACCTCCTTTATTCCGCGCGGCACGCTCGTCTACGTCAAGGACGAGCTGGAGCTGGTCTTCGCGGCGGATGACGAGCGGGTGAAGCATCCAATCTATGGGCCGATAATCGAGCGCTATTCGTATCGCGATCCGCAGGGGCAGCTGATCATGAGCTGGGACCTGGCCCGATTCGAGAATCATTCGTGCGAGCCGAACACCCTGAGCACCGGCTATGGCTTCGAGATCGCCATCCGCGATATCCAGGCAGGTGAACAGGTCACCGACGACTATGGCATGTTCAACATGGAGTACAGCATGGCGTGCGAATGCGGTTCCGACAAATGTCGTCAGCGGATCTCCGGCGGAGATCTGGACAAGCTGCATCCACTTTGGGATTCGCAGGTGAAGGCGGCGATGGCGTGCATTGATCAGGTGCCACAGCCGCTGATGATGCTGGTGGAAGGCAACACGTATCTGCGGCTTTACCGTTACCTGAATACGGGCAAGGGCTACCGTTCAGTGAAGTCGCTGAAGTATCGGCAGAGCGCGCGAACCAGTCGCCGCGCCGGCCAGATGGCGATGGGCGCCAGCTCTTGAGGGCGAGGCGGCCTCAGGCTGGGCTACTTGATACCCGCAAGGAGTACCCTATACTAATGTGTATCACCCTTCCGTACGGATCACATCCAGCCTTAGCCGTGCATGCCAGAACTTGTTGCGCAACATGATCCGTGGTTCCGTCTCGACAACGCGGGCAAGATCTTCTCGTCGATCAGCACCCGGCGCATCACGACCTTGTTCCGGCTCTCCTGCACGCTGAAAAGGCCGGTGCGGGTGGCTGAACTGCAGGCGGCGCTGGAAGCGCTGATGCCCCGTTTTCCCTACTTTGCGGTGCATCTGCGTCCCGGTTTCTTCTGGTACCACCTGGCTATGAATCGAGCGTCACCACAGGTGGTGGAGGATCGGCGTTTTCCCTGCATGGACTACGAACTGAAGAAGCGGGGAACCTATCCGTTCCGCGTGCGGGTCTACCATCGACGCATCGCGGTGGAATTTGCGCATGCGGTGACGGACGGCACGGGAGCGCTGGCCTTCCTGCGGGCGTTGGTGGCGGAGTACCTGCGGCGACTCGGGGTCGTGCCCCAGGAACCGAATGACCTCATGCGGCCGGGCGATGAGCTGCATCCAGAGGAATTCGAGGATGCCTTTCGCCGTTACTGGCAGCCCGGTATTCCGCCTCCCCGCCGAGAGACGCCCGCGTTTCACCTGCCGCATCCTCTGGAGCCCAAGGGGGTCTATCACGTCACCACCGGTATTGTATCCGTCCAGAAGATGCGCGATCTGTCCCGGGCTGAAGGCGTGTCGATGGGGGAGTTGCTCATCGCGGACTATCTGCACGCGTTTCAGGAGGTGATCCAGGCACTGCCGCCCCGGGTCAGGAGCCGTCTGCAACGCCCGATACGCATCGACGTTCCCGTGAACCTGCGCCAGCACTTCCCCTCCCGCACCATGCGTAACTTCTTTCTTCCCGTCCTCCCCTCGATCGATCCCCGACTGGGAGATTACTCCTTTGCGGAGATCCTGCGCCGCGTGCATCACTACATGCGCAGTGAGATCGACGACAAGTACCTCAAGCAGCAGATGGGGCGCAACGTGCGGGCGGAGATCAACCCGCTGATCCGGGTTGTGCCACTTGTGATCAAGGACTGGGCTCTGTCGGTCGTCTATGACGTGATGGCCCAGGGGCGGACCAGCAGCGGCCTGTCGAATCTTGGCCGGGTGACGCTGCCGTCGCCATTGGAAGAGCATGTGGAGCGCTTCGAGTTCATCCCTCCGCCGCCGACGGCACGGCGGGTATCGTGCGGGGTCGTCAGTTTTGGCGACAATCTTTATATTACCTTTGGCCGCACCATGCAGGATCCCCTGCTGGAAGCTCACTTCTTCCGCCTGCTCGCGGCTCAGGGCATGGCGGTCCGCATCGAAAGCAATCAATTCCGATAAAGGCTGATATCAATGGTATACTGCAGCAGCTGTGGAGTGGAAGTGGAGGCGCGACTGGAGCGCTGTCCTCTGTGCCGTGGCCACCTGCAGACGACTGAACCCGTGCTCAAATCGCCCTACCCGATGGAGCCCGACCCGCCGCCGCAACTGCGCATCCCCGGCCGGCGAATTCGCGTCCTGATGATCGAGGTCCTGACCGTGTTGATGTTCGGGACGCTGTTCGGGGTGCTGGCCATCGATTACCTCATGAATGACAGACTCACCTGGGCGGCCTACTGCGCGCCGGCGCTGGCAGCAGGCTGGTGGTATGCGTGGTTGATTCTCTTCATGACCAACCGTCCCGCCTGGCTGCTCGGGGGCGGTATGCTGACAACGACGCTGCTGCTGGCTGGTGTCGATGTTGTGGCCGGCGGCTTCAACTGGTTCTTTCCCCTTGCCCTGCCCATCATGATGACCTTGTCGCTGGTGATCGCGGGGGTGATCTGGATTGCCTGCTTTGTGCGCACCAGTTGGGCAAATATCACGGCGCTGATCCTGCTGGGGATCGGGATCTTCTGCTTTGTGCTGAACCTGATCGTCAGCTTACAGTTGCATGGTGCGCCTTTACCCACCTGGTCACTGCCGGTCCTTGGCTCGCTGGTGCCCCCGGCCCTTTTTCTCCTGTATGTGCACTACCGGCTCAGCAAAGTCGTGGATCTGGGCAAGATCTTTCACCTTTAGGCAGCTCCGGCCAGCGCAGGGTGACGCAGATGTGGCGTGTGTCCGTCCAGTCGGTGGCGAGGTCACCGGCGACGGCGTGGCACAGGCGCTTGGCAAGGGCGAGTCCCATGCCGTCATGCCCACCCCGCGCATGGGTGAAAGGGCCTGCCTGCAGAGGCGGCAGACCAACGGCATCTCCGGGAGGATTCATCAGGCTGATGCAGAGCGGCTCGATGGCCGTGATCTCGATCTGCAGGGAGCCATCCCGCGGCTGTGCCTCGAAGGCGTTGGAGACAAGCTCCTGAAGGACGATCACCAGCCAGGAGCCACAGCGCACCGTCAGCTCCGGCATGTCGCCGTGAATCGCAAGATGTGCGTAGGGCCACTGCCGCTCCTGGCGCAGGCGTAGCTGATCGAGGCAAGTGCCCAGATACTCCGGCTGAGGGGCGGGCAGCACGTCGACCAGCAGGTCGAGGCGTTCGCTGAAGCGGCAAAGCTCTTCGACCGAACCCTGCATCGCAGCCAGAAAATCCCCGGCAAGCGCGTCCTCCTTCGAGCAGCAACTCTCGAGATAATGCAGCGCCATGCCGGCGCCGCCACTGAAATTGCGCAATCGGTGACGGATCACCTGGCTCAGCCGAGGAAGTTCGAGGAAGGCAGGGGCAGCAACAGGCTGATGGATCATGCGGTCACCTCCGGGGGCACACTACCTTCGTCCGATGAGTCGATGGCGGTTACGGCTGCCGGCTCGTGCCCCCGGGGTTGGCCCCCGCGGCTTCTGATCAGCCAGCAGAAGAGGGCGCGACAGACAAGGGCAGCAATAACGAGCAACAAGGCGTTGGACATGGCAAGTTGCCAGTCGAGATCATCGAGCGAGAGCTGCTCACCCAGAATATACCAGTAAAAGGCGATGCTCTGCACGGTGCCCGCCAGCATGGTGATGCCGCAAAGACTCGGGCCGAAAAGGGAGACAAGTGCCGCCACGGCGGCGCCGGCGAGTATGGCATCCATCACCGAATACTCAGCCTGCAGCAGGAGCAGGGGCAGGCTGTATACAAGCAGGAGGGACCAACTGAGAGAGAGCACCGGGCGGCTCGTGCCATGGTTGCAGAATGCGTTCAGGACACCGAAGAAGCATGCCACCATCCAGACGCCGGCAAGATAGATGGCCGGCAGGCTGCGAAACTGATAGCAGATCAGGCATGCGCCCGTTATGGCTGCCAGCGCTATCACGCAGTTGAGCCATGCGTGAAGATTCACCCACTCTTTCACCGTGACCTCCACATCACTGCGCCAGCTGCCGCACCCGCTCTTCGGCACTGATCAGTTCCGTGATGCGCAAACCATAATTTTCGTTTACCACCACCACATCCCCTTTACCGACCAGCACCCCATTCACCATCAAGTTCGCGGGCTCACCCGCCAGACGCTGCAGCTCGATGACGGAGCCTGGCCCGAAGGACATCAGATCCTTGATCGAAATGGTCGTGTCGCCAAGCTCGGCGCACAACCGGACAGGAATCTCGAAGACCATCTCCAGATTGGTATTGCCGCCGGAGCTCTTACCGACCTCGGGGTCGAAGACATTGCCAAAGCCGGCAGCCGCGATATCGTCGCCAAAGTCGGCGCTGTCGTCGCTGAAGCTGTCATCGCTGCATGGTTCCGTACCGAAGCCTGCCGCAGCCAGTTCGTCCTCGCTGATTCCTTTGAAATCAGCGCCGCCAAATGCATCAAGGGGATCGTCAGCCATCTCTCTATTCCTCCGCGGCTAGAACCGCTGTTTTTTCGAACAATAACCGGTGACTTTGACGACGAGCTTGCCATGGCGATTGCCTGGGCGCCCGAAGAACTGTGGGACTCCTTCCGCGTCGACACGTGTCAGGGCGGTGATCGGAGAGTCGATGACCAGAACATCGCCCTGGCGCAGGTTTACCAGATCCCTTACGGTGATGCGCGCTCCTCCCAGGATCGCCGTCAAGGTAACCGGAATATCATCGATGCCGATGTGCGGCCGATCGCCCTGCTGCTTGGTGTCGACTTCCTCGCGAAAGAGATCGCCTTCGCCTCCGCGTCCATGCACGTTGACCAGGAGTCGCTCGACCACGGGTATGGGGTAGCAGACGTTGATGACGCCGGCACCTTCGCCGACGCGCACCTCGAAGGTCATCACCATCGAGGCGGTGTCCGCGGGCACTGCCTGCACATATTGCGGGCTGCTTTCGACGCGCTGACGGGTCAGCTTGCATTCGGTGATATGGGCAAGGCAGCGCTCCAGCTCAGTCACCAACTCATCGAGAATCGGTTCCGCGATTGCCGACTCCATATCGGTGAGGCCACGATGCTCCATCGGCGTGGTCCCGGTTCCCCCCAGGATCACGTCGACAATCGTGAAGATGAAGGGCAGGCCGACCTCCAGAATGATGTAGCCGGGCCCCGGATCCAGGGAGAGGACCAGCAGATGGGTCACATCCGGAAGGGAAAGGATGAATTCGCCGTACTGCAACTGGTCCGAGGCGACGAGACGCATCTCGCTGGTTGTTCGCAGGCTCAGTGAGAGGCGTGACTGGGCTTCGCCCGTGAAGTGGTCGTGAAGCGTATTGAAGAGGCGCAGCTGGTCACGCGTCAACAGGTTGGGACGACGGAAGCTGTACTCCGTAACCTCGAAATCGCCGACGGTGCCTCCCATGGCCTGGCCGGCGCCCAGCTCGACATCGCCGTCTTCCACTGCCTGCAACAGTGCATCGACTTCATCTTGTGAAAGGATACCCGCCATCTTGTACCGCCTGCTCGATTACTGGATGAGAAAACCGCAGAAATAGACATCAGTGACCAGACCGCGCGCTTCGACCGATCGCAGGTGCTCGTTGAGCGCCTCGCGGATCTCGGCCGCCAGCGTCTCCTTCGCTTCGCTGGTCAGCAGTCCATCGAGTTCCTTGCTGGAGATGATGGAGATGATGCTCGACATCATCCGGCGCAGCTGGCCGTGGGTGTTCTGCGCGGTCTGGTTCTCGAAGTAGGGGAGCACATCACTGCCGCTCAACTCCACGACGACATCGATCTGCGCATAGCGGGTGCCATTCGTCTCCGCCACGTTCACCTGAACCTTCGGGAGCGGCAGTTCGACGGTATCGAGCTTCTGCACCGTCTGCGCCTTCTTCTGGCTCAGCGAACGGACCACAAGGATGGTGATCAGCGGGGTAAGGATCATCACTACCGCCGAGACCACGACGAGCAGGGTGATGGTGCTTCGTCCTTTGCTCGGCTTCTTGCCGGTGGCCGCACCCACATCGTCTCCTGACCTGGTGCCTTCTTCCGCCATCTTCGAATCCTCCTGGTTATCCTGAAAAAAGGTGGTGCGATCAGCGGGCGTCCCGCGGAGGCACTTCGGTTTGCGGCGGCCGATAGATGTCGATCCACAAGGCCGGTTCGTCGGGGCTGCACCCTTCGGGCAATCCCTGGCTGGGCAGCGTCGTGTAGCCCACTGCTTTCAGGCGCGCATGAGGCACCCGACAGCGCGTGTTGATGTATCTGGTGACAGCTACTGCCCGCTCGAAGGCCACTTTGCAGTTCTCCGCTTCGGTTGCCTGGTCCATGTTGTACGCCTTGATGGTGATCTCGTACTCGAGTAACGCAAGCGCCGTGCCAGCGATCTGCAGGAAGTTTCCCAGCTCGCTGGCCGCCAAGTGTTCACTGGTCGGATAGGGGTGGGGAATTCTCACCCGCAGATAGCGCGCGTCGCTTGTACTCGTTGTATTGACGTCGGTATTGCCCCCGCCGCCCTTGCCGGCGACCATATCTTCGTGCAGGGCGTCGAGGCCATCGTCCACGGAGAATTCTTCGGGGGTTCGATGGCTCATGTTCCCCCGCACCAGATGCGCATAGGTGAAGAGCCCGAAACCGCCGCGGATGCCAAAGGCGTTGCGGATGTCCCCGATCCCCTTGTGAAAGCCACTCTCCTGCTCGTCGGCCATGGCGGTCATCAGGATGAAGAAGGCCAACAGCACGGTCATCAGACTGCAGAAGAGCCCGAAGTAGGCAGGCGCCCCGTCCTCGACTTTCTTCTTTTTCGGTGTAGGCATGGTGTTGTGTTACCAGACATCGGTGTTGTTACGTACGACATCACGCATGGCCACGTCGTGAGCGCGGATGGCGTCCATCAGCATCAATTCCAGCCGGTCCTGGCCGTCTTGTGGGTTACGCCCAAGACCATAGGACATGCGTGTAGGCACGATTTTGAAGCGGCGTGAGAGGACTGCTCCGACGGTCAGAGCCTGTGGCAGGAGCTGGCTGTCACTCTGACCACCAGCGCCGTCGCCGGTCCCCACCAGCAGCGAGATGCGGACCTCGTTCGAGACCTCCAGCGCCAGGTCGGCAAAGGCCGCCAGGATGGCGTACGCTTCCGGTTTGAGGTTCTTGCCATCGGGCATGAAGACGGAGTCCAGCCTCACCTGAAGCGACAGACCCTCGGCGAGTTGCACCAAAGTCAGGTTCTTGCCGAAGCCAAGACTCTGCAGGCGTGAACTCATCAGGTTGTAGCGCTGCTGGATGACCGCTTCGCGAACACTCATCGGCGCGACCTTGTGCTGATCGACGTAGTTTGCATCCCACCGCCCGCGGCTGGCGGTCTCTTCGCTCAACTCGCGGCGTCCCTCCAGGCTCTGCTTGTTCTCGGGATCCCGCATGCGCATGTCGTCGACCGTATTCAGCGCACCGTTGATGACGCCGAGCAGTTCCATCAACTGATCTTCCTTCACGGTGGAGAAGGTGAGGAGCAGAACAAAAAAGGTCACCAGGAGCGACATGCAGTCGCCGAGGGTGACCATCCACGTTGGGCAGGTGGGTTCGCCGCTGCTCTTGCCCATGTACGGCTCCTACTTGGTAAGGTTGACGCGATCGGCGGGGCCGAAGAAGACGAGGAGCTTGTCGCCCACCACGCGCGGGCTGTCCCCGGCGTGAATGGAGAGGATGCCGCAGAGGAGCATTCGCTTCAGGGCGACTTCCTCATTGGTCCGCTGCTCGAGCTTCCCCTGAATGGGAATGCAGAAGAGGTTGGCGAAGAAGGCCCCATAGAAGGTCGTCAGCAGCGCCACGGCCATGCCGCCACCGATCTGGCTCGGGTCGTTGAGGTTGCGCAGCATCTGCACCAGCCCCATGAGGGTGCCGATCATGCCGAAAGCGGGCGCGTAGGTGCCCATGCTCTTGTAGATTCCGTGGCCGATGGAATGGCGTTCTTCGAGATTGACGATCTCCTGCTCGAGTACCGCTTGGAGCACTTCGGGGGAGCTGCCATCGATCATCATCTGGATTCCCTTGCGAAGAAACTCGTCTTCGATCTTCTCGACTTCCGCTTCAAGGGCGAGCAAACCATCCCGCCTGGCTACGGTAGCCATTCCCGTCAAGGTCTGGTACCACGGCGTCATGTCGAGGTTTCCCGCGTTCAGAATCTTCTTGGTTACCGCGAAAACAGCCTTCACTTTTGCCAGCGGATAGGTGATCAGCAGGGCGGCGGCGGTCCCGCCGAGCGTGATCGCCATGGAAGGAATGTGGATGAAGGCGGAGGCTCCGCCCCCGAGCAGGATCGAGCCAAGGATCATGCTCAAGCCAAGCAGAACGCCAACGAGTGTACCGATGTCCATGGAAATATCCTATGGGCGGCAGGCTGCCGTCGAATGCAGTCTGTATCGCGCCCGTTGCGTATGCTGTTGGTGGTGACTTAAGGTGCTGCGCCGCTTGTGGCCCTCGATCAGCCGAACCACGTCCGCCGGCGATTCCCGGATGATGTAGCGATGACCGTTGGCCAGGAAGATGATGGTGTCCGGCACACACTCTACCCGCTCGATCAGATCCGAGTTGAGGTAGATGCGCGATCCGGATATGTCAGTGACTAATATCATGGTTGGTTCTCTCTGCTTCCGCCGCTTACGGCTGCGACCCTTGCCGCGGTCGTGCCCGTGGCGTCAGCGCTTGATGTTCAGGACTTCCTGCAGCATCTCGTTAGCCGTGGTGATCGTGCGCGAGTTTGCCTGGTAGGCGCGCTGCGTAATGATCAGCTCCGAAAACTCGTTCACGAGATCGACGTTGGACTGTTCCAGAGCGCCCTGCACCAGAGTACCCCCACCGTCCGAACCGGGTTTAACGGGATTCTGGCCGGCGGGGCCGCTCAATTCCGTGGTCTCGTAGAGCCCCATGCCGCGGCGGGTCAGGGCATCCGGATTGGCAAAACGCTGAATGCCGATCTCACCATTGGTGACCGTCGCGCCGGTGGCACTCACCAGCCCATCCTGCGTGAAGCGCAGATCGGAAGGATTGCCGGTAATGGTGACGGGGCCGCTCAAGGTCACGACACCATTGGCATCGGCGGTTCCTCCCATCAGGACGGAGCCGTCGGCGCGCATCAGCTGGTACTCGCCGGTGTTGGGGCCGGTCTCGACCATGGTGAAGTCCCCGGTACGGGTGTAGTAGGTGGTGCCGTTCAACTGGACCGGCAGCATCCCTTCGCCGGAGATGGCCAGATGCGTGGCAGCGCCCGTGTCGCCAATGACGCCGCTCGTCCAGTCGGTCGTGCCGCCGCCGATCATGACGCCCCGACCGGTACTTGACCGGAGACCGTTTGCCCAGGTGGAGCCGGTGTAGAAGCCAAGGCGATCCGCAAAGACAACGCGTCGCCCTTTGTAGCCGACCGTGTTGCTGTTGGCGATATTATCGCCAATCACGTTGAGTTTCAGGGTCTGCGCCAACATGGCATCGCGGCCGACCAGAATTGCATTCGTGCTCATAGCTCAGTCTCCTCAGATGGTTGCGTACTTGTTGGCTCATCGACAACGGGTTCCTCGGTGGCCGGCTCGGTCGTTGTGGCGGTGACCTCGATCACTGCCGAGAGTGGCACCTGCTGCCCGTTGATCGTCAGCCGCGGTTCAGCGCCATCCACAAAGGTGATGGATTCCACGCGGCCCGAAATCGTCGTTTCGCCACTCATGGTGACGACATGCCGCCCCACCAGCGATGCGGCGTACTGCATGTCGCCCCGCTGCATGAGGGCCTGCACCGTCGAGTTGAGATTCTGGTTCTGCTCCAGGATGCTGAACTGCGTCAACTGGCCCACGAACTCTTCATTGCTCATGGGGTTCAGCGGATCCTGGTGCTGTACCTGATTGACCAGGAGGCGCAGAAAATCGCTTTTGTCGATCATCTGCGATTGCAGTGGCGCGTAGCCGTTGTAAGCGCCGTCGGTCGTGGTGGCCTGCACATCCATGTGTATCTCTCCGGTGGGTGTCGAAAACTGCTGTTGCTGACCCTACTCGCAAAGCTCATGCCAGCGAACCCGCCGTGGTCACGCCATGCCTTGCCGACCTCTTTTTTCCCACTCGATGCGGAAATTCCTGCCGCCGGCATTTGCAGAGGCGGCACGAATTGGCTATACTACGCACTTAACAACCGCTCTGAAGGAACCCGCCCCATGATGACGACGACCAGTAAATGTGGAAATGCGTCGAACCGCCAGGTTCGGAGCCTGCTGCTGGCTGTCGTGGTCGTTATCGGCCTCGCGCCGTAGCGGGACGCTTTTCAAGCGATGCACCCCGACGGCGCGAGCGGCCGGCGGGGTTGGTCTATGTCCGGATCTTGGACTCAGCAGCGCTCCGCCGGTTTCTCCGCCACCAACCAACAAGGAGAGACCATGCGATACACAGGCGCCCAGATCATCATCCACCTGCTCGAGCGGCAGGGCATTCGGCTCATTCCCGGCATTCCGGGTGGGGCGAATCTGCCGCTCTACGACGCCCTTGGCCAGAGTCGCCGGATTCGCCATATCCTCGCCCGCCATGAACAGGGGGCAGCCTTCATGGCCCAGGGCATGGCCCGCGCCACGGGGCGGCCGGCCATCTGCTTTGCCACCAGCGGCCCAGGCGCCACCAATACGCTCACGGCCATCGCCGATGCCTGGCTCGATTCCATTCCCATCATCTGCATCACGGGGCAGGTGCCGACATCGTTGCTCGGTACCATGGCCTTCCAGGAGGTGAATACCTGCGACATCTGCGCTTCCTTCACCAAAGGAGCCTTCATGGCGAAGTCCGCCGCGGAGCTGCTGACCCTCATCCCCATGGCCTTTCGACTCGCCGCCAGCGGTCGGCCGGGACCGGTGCTCATCGACGTGCCCAAGGATGTGCAACTGCAGAGCATCGACGTCGCGGCCTGGCCGGAACCCGGTGAACCGGAGCCGCTTCCCGAACTCGATCCGACTGCCATCGCACGCGCGGCGGCGATGATCGATGCCGCGGCACGGCCGATCCTCTATCTCGGCGGCGGCGCCATCGCCTCGGGTGCGGGCGAGCTGGCCACGCGCCTGGCCGAAATGTGCAGCCTGCCGACGACGATGACCTTGATGGGGCTCGGCGCGATGCCGATGGACCATCCGCTCTCTCTGGGCATGCTCGGCATGCATGGCGCCCGCTACACCAACCTTGCGCTTCAGGAATGCGACCTGCTGATCGCTGCCGGCTCCCGCTTCGACGATCGCGCCATCGGCCAGGCCAACGCCTTCTGCCCCGACGCCGACATCATCCACATCGACATCGATCCGGGGGAGATCAACAAGATCCGCCGGGCTCATGTGGGCATCTCCGGCGACCTCGGACAGGTGATCGAGGCGCTCCTGCCGCGCCTGCATCCGCGGCCTCGGAGAGCGTGGCTCCAGCGCATCGCCAGGCTCAAGGCGGCGCATCCGCTCCTCCTTCCCGGTGGCGACGATCCCCGCACCCCCTGTGGCCTCATTCGCCGGGTGGCGGAGGGCGTGGGCGATGAAGCGATCATCGCCACCGACGTGGGCCAGCACCAGATGTGGACCGCCCAAACCTATCCCTTCCGCCGGTCCCGCCAGTGGCTGACCAGCGGTGGGCTCGGCACCATGGGCTTCGGTCTCCCGGCCGCCATCGGCGCCGCGCTTGCCTTCCCGGAGCGCCAGGTGGTCTGCTTCACCGGCGACGGCAGCCTCCTCATGAACCTCCAGGAGCTGATCACCGCGGTGGAGGAGAACTGCAATCTCAAGATCGTGCTCATGAACAACCGTTCGCTTGGGCTGGTGCACCAGCAGCAGGAACTCTTCTACGAGAACCGCCTCTTCGCCAGCGACTTCCAGCATACGCCCGACTTCTGTGCGCTGGCGCGTGCCTGCGGCATGGAAAGCCATGATCTGGGCGGTGCGGCCAATCCCGAGGCGGTGCTCGACTATGCCCTCGGCAGCAGTGGCCCCTGCCTGATCCACGCGCCCATCGAGGTGATGGAGAAGGTCTATCCGATGGTGCCGCCGGGCGCCCCCAACCATCAGATGATCGGCGGCGAGCTGGCCATTGTCGAGTCGCTCGTCTTGGAATGACCCTGTCGTGGGCGGTTGCATTTGGCGCCGCCTCGGCTACCCTACATCAAACCGGAAAAGGTACATGCGCATCGATCGACTGGACATCCATCATCTCCGGCTGCCGCTCCGTGAGCCGTGGCGCACCTCGGCGGGCATCATCGACGCGGTCGAGACGGTTTATCTTCACGGGCGCGCCGGCGACGCGGAAGCGTGGGTCGAGAGCTGCCCGCATGGTCTGCCCCTCTATCTGCCGGATACCGCGGCCACGTGCGCGCTGCTGATCGAGCAACTCTTTGCGCCTCTGGTCGTGGGCCGGCAGCTGGACGATGCGGCGGCGGTCAACGACCTGCTGACGCCCTACCGCGGCAACAGCTTTGCGAAGGCGGCGGTCGAGATGCTCTGGTGGTCGCTGGAAGCCGTTCGCCGCGAGCAGCCGCTGCACCTGCTGCTGGGCGGCGACGAGCGTCCGGTCCGGCTCGGCGAAGCTGTCGGCGTTTCGCCGCCGATGTCGGGAGTTCTCGACCGTATCGGGGCGGCTTTGGCGGCTGGATTTTCCCGCATCAAGCTGAAGATGGCGCCGGGCTGGGATCTGAAAATGCTTCGCGAGGTGCGCGGCGCTTTTCCCGCCGCTCCCCTGCAGGTGGACTGCAACGGCGCGTATACGCTGGCGGACATCCCCCTGTTCGAGGCGATTGACGAGCTGGGCCTCTCCCTGATAGAGCAGCCGCTGCACTGGCGCGATCTCGCCGATCATGCGATCCTGCAGCGGCGTCTGCGCACCCCCATCTGCCTGGATGAAAGCATCACCTGTCGGCGCGATGCCGAGGCTGCCATCCGTCTCGGCGCCTGCCGGGCGATCTGTCTGAAGCCCGGGAGGGTCGGTGGCCTCCAGGAGTGCCTGGCCATACGCGACCTCTGCGTGGCGGGAGGCGTCGATCTCTGGGTGGGCAGCATGCTGGAGTCGGAAGTCGGTGCGGCCATCAACCTTGCGCTTTCGACGCTGCCCGGCGTGACGCTGCCCAGCGCCAATCTCCTCTCGCGGCGGTACTACGATTTCGTTATGGCGGAGCCTGAACTGGAAATGTCGTCGCCAGGTAGTATACTACCTGCTCGCCAGCCTTGCCTTGGCAGGGCGGTGGACCCCAAACGACTACAGGAGTTGACGCTGGCCACGCGCCGCGTCGGTGGATAATTCTTGTCGACCTTGTTCTGGGGAGGCAGGGGACACAACCAAAACAAAGGAGTTCGAACATGCCACTCGTACCCATGCGCATCCTGTTGGATCACGCTGCGGAAAATGACTATGGTATCGCCGCCCTGAACGTGAATAACATGGAGCAGATTCAGGCGATCATGCAGGCTGCCGACGAGACGAACTCGCCGGTGATCATCCAGGCGTCCCGGGGAGCACGCGACTACACCAACGACAATTATCTGCGTCACCTGATGATTGCCGCTTCCGAGCTTTACCCGCACATTCCGCTCTGCATGCATCTGGATCACGGCAACAGCTTCGAAACCTGCATGAGCGCCATCGAGAACGGCTTCACCTCCGTGATGATGGACGGCTCCCTGCAGGCTGACGGCAAGACGCCGGCTTCCTATGAGTACAACGTCGATGTGACGAAGAAAGTCGTGGCCGCGGCGCATGCCCGTGGCATCACGGTCGAAGCCGAACTCGGCTGCCTCGGTGGTATCGAAGACGGTCATGGTGCCGGCCTGAGCGAAGAAGAAGCCGCTGCCCACCTGACGGATCCGGTCCAGGCGGAAGACTTCGTCAACCGCACGGGCGTGGATGCCCTGGCAGTCGCCATCGGCACCAGCCACGGCGCCTACAAGTTCAAGAAGAAGCCGACCGGCGAAGTGTTGCGCATGGACGTGATCGAAGAGATTCACCGTCGCCTGCCCAACGCGCACATCGTCATGCACGGCTCCTCCAGCCTGCCGCAACGGCTCCGCGACATCATCAACGAGTTCGGCGGTCAACTGAAGCCGGCCTACGGTGTGCCGCTGGAAGAGATTCAGCGCGGCATCAAGCACGGCGTCCGCAAGATCAATGTCGACACCGACAATCGTCTTGCCATGACGGGTGCCATCCGCAAGATCTTCTCGCAGAAGCCGGACGAGTTCGATCCGCGCAAGTACCTCGGTCCTGCTCGTCAGGCCATGTACGAAGAGTGCAAGATCCGCATGGAAGCCTTCGGCCAGGCCGGTAAGGCGGACAAGATCAAGATTCGGTCCTGCAAGGACCTGGTCACCTTCTACAGCAAGTAAGCGATCGCGCTACTGCTGTTTGGAATCCTGGAACCCCCGGTGCGGCAATCGCGCCGGGGGTTCTTTCTTGCCTTATCGCCGGGGGAAGCGCGGCGATCGTTCAGCGGCTGCCGAAGACGCGGCGCAGCAGCTCGGTGCTCCTGGCGGCGGGATCCTGGCGGATCCGCGCCTCTTCCTGTGCCAGCAGGGAGAAGAGTCCGTTCAGGGACTCGGTGGTGGCGTAGTCGGTCAACGAGAATTGCGGTTGCGGCACGAGGGGTATCTGCCGGTAGCGCTGCATCAGGGTATCGTAGGTACGCACGGCGCCGACTTCGACGAGCTTCCGCTCGACGATCGGCTGGTAGAGCGCCGTCAGGCGTGGCGTGGTCTTCTCGCGAAAGTAATCGGTGGCGGCGGTGGGGCCGCCCTGCCAGATCTCCTTCACATCGGTAAAGGTGAGATCGCGCACCGCGTCGGCAAAGACGGGAGCGGCGGTGAGGGCGGCCTGTTCGGCGGCCTCGTTCATCTTGCGCTCGAAGAGATCGACCTGTCCGCCAAGGCCGACCTTGCGAAGGGTGGAGGCGACCGTCTGCAGTTGCTCGGGCAGGGGGATGTGCAGGGCGGTGTCACCGGTGTAAGCGCCATCGGCGGCGGCGCTGGTGCTGGCGCGCTCGGCACCGATGCGGATTGCCTCCTTGAGGCCGGAGGCAATGGTTTCCGGTGTCAACTCGCGTTGGCCATCGAGCACACTGATGGCATCCTGCATGTTGAAGTTCTGACAACTGCTGATGCCGAACAGCACCGTTACGCACACAATCGCACCCGCGATTCGTCGAAACATTGCAGGCCCCGCTTTGGTGAAGACGTTCAGTTATTGGCGGGAAGGCGATTCTTGGGCGCCGGAGCAATCTCCAGCATGCGCTCCAGGGAGCGCCTCGCCCGGACGCGAATCTCTTCCGGTACGTCAATAACATACTGCGTTTTCAACAGCGCGTCACGCGTTTCTTCCAGAGTGATCTCTTTCATGTGCGGGCAGGTCATGCTGCAGAGGCGCACCAGCTCCTTGTCCGGATTCTCGGCGATGATGTTGTCGCCCATGCTGCATTCGGTGAGGAGCAGGTAGCGAGGTGCCTTCGTTTCCTGAACATACCGGATCATCCCCGAGGTACTGCCGGAGAAATCAGAGGCCTCGACCACGTCGGGTGGGCACTCCGGATGAGCCAGCACCACAATGTCCGGAAACTGGCGGCGCGCGTTTTCGATGTCTTCAACCGTGAAGCGCTCGTGCACTTCGCAGCGGCCGTGCCAGCCGATCAACTGATAGTCGAGTTCATCGCCGACCTTCGGCATCTTGCTGGGGAAGATGATGTGCTTGCCGGTCTCCCGCGCCACGTTCTTGGCGAGGTACTCGTCGGGGAGGAAGATGACGGTATCGGTGCCGAGTGCTTCGATGACGGCGCTGGCGTTGCTGGAGGTGCAACAGACATCGGTCTCGGCCTTGACGTCGGCATAGGTATTGATATAGGTGACCACCGGGACACCCGGGAAGCGCCGCTTCAGCTCGCGCACATCCTCAGCGGTGATGCTGGCGGCGAGGGAGCAGCCGGCACGCTTGGCGGGCAGCAGTACGGTCTTCTCCGGGCTGAGGATCTTCGCCGTTTCGGCCATGAAGCGGACACCGCAGAAGACAATGATATCCTTGTCCGTGGTGGCCGCGATACGGCTCAACTCCAGCGAGTCGCCCTTGAAGTCCGGGACGCTGTTGAAGAGGGCGGGCTCCATATAGTTATGGCCGAGAATGATCGCGTTGCGCTCTTTCTTCAGCTCGTTGATCTCGGCGGCAAGCTCGGCCTTGTAGCGCAGCTCGAAGTCGGGCACGATCTTGGCCAGCTTGCGCTTCATTTCCGCATAGAGGGTATCGGCTGCAAGACTCATGGTACCGGCCCCTTGGTTTGCTCGATCTCGTTGCGCTCATCGAGGATCAGGATGCGCGGCTGGTGACTGGCCGCTTCATCAGCGGTGAATTGGCGGAAGCTCATGACGGTGACGACATCGCGCACCTGGCCGCGACGGGCGGCGGCCCCGTTGAGGATGAAGGCGCGCGAACCACGAGCCGCCGGAATCGCATAGGTCTCCAGGCGTTCACCATTGGTGATGTTGACGATCAGGATGCGCTCGTAGGGCAGGATTCCTGCCTTGTCCAGCAGATCCAGATCGATCGCCATGCTGCCCTCGTAGTGCAGAACGCACTCCGTGAGCCGCGCCTTGTGGATTTTGCCGCTCAACAGGTTGATCATCACCGCTCAATCATCCTCACATAAGAAATCGTAAAAGATACTTCCCCGGGAGAATCCATACTATATCCCTGCTTTTTGCCCTTTTCCACCCCAACGGGGCCGATGCCAAACCGGTTAGATCGAGGCCCTGAGATGACGGATATGCAGCTGGGCTGGTGACGGCGCGGGGAACGGGGATATAGTGTAGCAGGATGCGTCCATTCCGGCGTGTTCACTCTGTTGCTCGCCGGCGAGCGGCGTGCCCTTTGAGCCTACTACATCGGGAAGAGGAGATCGCTCATGTCATGCCCATTGCAGCTTGGATTCGATCGTCGGGTTATCACGCCCCCCCTTGGCATGCAGATGGAAGGGCTCCTGCAGAAGGGTGGCATCGAGGCCATTCATGACGACCTGTACGTCCGCACCCTCTTTCTCCAACAGGATGGCGAACGGCTCCTGATCCTGGCCCTCGATCTGCTCTTTTTCGATCGGGCCGTGAGCGATCGGCTGGTCGGTGCGGTCGGCAGGCGCACCGGGCTCTGTCCGCGTCAGATTCTCCTCAACTTCAGTCATACCCATGCCGGCCCGCGGACGAGTGAATGGCATTATTCGGGGGCACCCGACCCAGCGTGGCTGAAGGTGGTCGAGAGCCGCATCCTGGAGGCAACCATAGCGGCGATCGGCAACCTCGAGCCGGTCACCTGCAGCACCGCGGCAACGGAGACCCGGCTGCCCGTCTCCCGCCGCCGAATCGATGCGGCGGGCCAGGCGCAGTGGGCACCGGATCCCGACGGCCCCGTCTGCAACCATCTGCCGGCCACGCTTTTCCGTCGTATGGACGGCAGCGTGAAGAGCATCGTCATCTCGGCCTCATGCCATCCGTCGATCATCTATCTGAGCGAAGTATCGGCGGAGTTTCCCGGGGTTGCGGTGCGGGAACTGAATCGCCTCTACGACACGCAGGGGGCCATCTATCTTCAGGGAGCCGCGGGCGACACCAAGCCGCGTCAGGTAGCCGGTGCCGATCGCTGGGTGCCGGGCAATTGGGAATCCATGCAGGAAGCCGGGAAGGAGCTAGCCGACGCCGTTGCCGCGCTTCCCGACACTGCCTGGAAACCCGTCAAACCGAGCCTGCATACCATCATGTTCGAGATCGAGTTCCCTCTGGGCGACGCCACCGACCCTGCCATTCTCCAGGAGCTTCAGACCGACGCCAACGACAAGGCGCGATGGGCGCGCGATATGCTGAAACGGCTGGCGCTCGACGGCACCTTGCCGGCAGCGGCGCCCATCACCCTGCACGGCATCCGGCTTGGCGCCAACCTGCGCATGATCGCGCTGGAGGCAGAACCCGTTGCCGAGATCGGGCTGCTCATCCTCGACCACTACCGGGATGACGGCGTCACCATGCCCCTCGGCTACTCCAATGGTTGCCAGATCTACCTGCCCGTCGATCGCCAGCTTGCCGAGCATGGTTACGAAGTGGACAGCTACTGGGAATATCACTGGCCTGCCCCGCTGGCCCCAGGCATCGACGCCGCCCTCGAGGATGCCCTCACCAAGCTGGACGCCCTCTGGCGCCCCACCTCCATCGCGATGCATCCCGCGGCTGCACCCGTCACCACCCCCCGCTGACGTCTCGACCGGCGGCGAATCATGAAGATGGTACTGGGCGCATGGATTACTCGAGTGGTTCGACTTCCGCGCCGCGGCACTTCATTCCTCACCACTCATTATATCCAGAGGGAATCCCGTACTCATCTTCCGAAAGCTCTTCTCCCAACCAAAGTATGGATGCTCCTTGAACGTGCTGAGGCTCTTCAGTGTTTCAGTGTCAGGTGCAACAAGAAGGACTACACAGTCCACAGTGGAATCCGCCAATCTACGGAAGGGGAAAAGATGAATGGCATTATCTGCGTTCATTCCGGGTAAGGAGATAATGCCACCAACTTCACTCACTTCGCTTTCGCTGATACTTCTGTGCCACCTGTAAGACAACCACCATCGTCCCACGTCATGCCCCCAGCCGAAGGACCATCTTCGCTCTGGATCCTTGCGTTCTGGAGACATGATCTGGAATTTCAACCGAATGATGTCTCCAGTTTCTGGCGAAGCAACAATATCGAAGACGGTTCCACTCATTGGTCGAATGGACGAATGATCACCCTCCAACATCCCAAGAAGGATGCACTGACCCTCTTTGATGACAAAAGAGACCACCATCCGATCATCAGTCTTTTCAACCACAACATCCCGCAACTCCCCGATATCTTCACCATACAGCGACTGACAGACCACGATCGACACCACGGTTGCCATGACAGCACACGCATGTTGAACCAGAGTTCTTGACATATCTCCTCAATGCCCTCATGTCAGCAGTTCTAATGATCCGATAGGCAAGACACAGAAAGATAACGGGTTGGTAAGGCAGGGGCAAGGTGTGCAAGGAGTTTATTTTCAATTATAGTAAAAGGGGCTTGGATGCGGTCCCGGGGGCGCGGCCCCCGCCCCCGCTGGGAGGCCGCGCCGCAACACCTCATTCCTCACTACCCAATAGTGGGAAGCTGGTTCGCAATCCGGCTGATGGCGGCTATTGATATGAGATAGTGTAATGGTATCTCTGGAGTCGCTCATGCAGGCGTTGTTGACGATAATCGGTCGAGAGCTGATGGCGCGCCCGCGGCATCGGTTGTTCTATGTGCGGCGCGTCCTGCTGCTGGCGGCCGTGGTGGCAGTCATTACGCTCATTCTGGCGATGGCCTGGAGGGGGATCAATCGTTCGACTCTCGGCTTGTTGATCGCGAAGAGCGCCGGGCATATGCTGATCGTGCTGCTTGCCATCGCGGCACCTTATCTTGCTGCGAGCGACATGATCACGGAGAAGGAGCAGCGTACCCTGCCTGTCTTGTGGCTGACGGATATGTCCTCCTCCGGCATCCTGATCGGCCGCCTGGTGGCCGACCTGCTGCTCGCTTACAGCATTGTGCTGCTGATCCTTCCCCTGCTGATGCTGGGCATGTCGTTCGGGGGTATCAGCACCTCGCAGGTGCTCCAGTTGACGGCGCTGCTGGGGGCACTCACTTTTTTCGGGACGAGCCTGGGATTGTGCTGTGGAACGATCGGGCAGAACGACCGGCAGATGCGTATCCTACTCTCCATCACCCTGCTTCTGCTCTACCTCTTCCTGCCGTTCCTCCTCACGATGCACATGTATTCGGGTGCAACCTCGCCGATAAGGTCGTGGGGCGTGATGCAGATCGTATCCAGCTTTGCGGCGGCGGAGCTGATCTTCTCCGGCGTTCCCGGATCGTCCGTATGGTGGAACCCCCTCTTCAATGTGGTGTTCGGCAGCGTCTTGCTGGGGGTGACGCGCTTCCTGCTTCCATGGATGGTGCGCAACTACGAGAGTCCCTCGCTGCTGCTTCGTCTTCGCCAGCGGCTGCAGAAGCGGAAGCTGCTGCGCGCCGACCGGAAGGCGCCGCCGATCGCCGGCAATCCGTTGTTCTGGCAGGTGTTTCATAAGGAGAGTGGCGGGATCGTGAGGACCTGGCGGCGAGCCGTGATCTTTTGCTGCCTGATCGCCTGCCTGCCGCTGCTGACCACGATGATTACGGATGGCTACTTCTCCGGCAGCAGGAGCTTGGAGGATTTTTTTGAGCTGCTGGTCTCCGATGGCTTCTTTGTCGAAAGCGCCACGTACGCCGTAGCGGTATTCGGACTGGCACTTTTTCCGGGGTATCTGTTCAGCGGGGGATCGCGGATGTTCAGCCAGGAGAAGAAGTCGCGCACGCTGGATTTGCTGGTCAACTCGGATCTGAAGCTGCGGGAGATCATCTTCGGGAAGTATGGAGCGTTGCTGCTGGCGGGGCTCCCGTATCTGGTGCTTGGCCTGATTGGTCTTGCCAGTGTGGTTCTGCTGAAAGATGCCGTGGATGATTTCTTTGCGGAGGAGGTCGTGTACGTGGTTGCCTACTATGTCACCGCCACCTATGCGGGGATGAGTCTGGGCGGCTGGTCTTCGCTCTGCTTCGAGCGGAACTTCGGCATGGCTATCATTGTGGGAAGCTGGCTCCTCTTCACCACGTTCGTGAGCCTGATTGGCCAGATATATGCGGTTTCGGGTGACAGCATGACGTTGATCAGCTGCGGAGCTTTCTTCGTCGTCGGGACCACCTTCCTGCGTCAGACCTTCCAGCGACTCGGGGAGAAGAAGCAGGCAGACTGAGGCATTCGTACGGCTGACGTAGCTGTCAGCGCGGCAGGACGACCGTGAAGGTGGCGCCTTCTCCGGGGGCACTCTCCACCAGGATCTTACCGCCATGCAGATCGACCAGGCGGCGGGAGAGGTAGAGTCCCAGGCCGGTGGACTTTTCGCCGCCGGTCGGTTTGGCGGAGAGGCGCGTGAAGCGGCCGAACAGCCTGGCGCGATCGTCCGCCGTCAAGCCGGGGCCTTCGTCACGTATCTCAATGCGGGCATCGCTCGCTTCCTGCCATACTTTGACGCGGATGCAGGTACCCGGCGGTGAGAACTTTATGGCATTGCCGATCAGGTTGTCAACGACTTCGCGAATGCGGGTGGAATCGACCCACGCCTCGGCGGGCCGGTGAGGTTCGTAAAGGAGCTGCAGTTCCTTCTCACGTGCGCGCTTCTGGTTGATATCGATGACGGGCTGGACCAGTACCGTCAGATCGGCCTCGACGCGATCGAGTTCGAGCAGACCGCTGTCGACGGAATCGGTAGTCAGCAGGTTGTCGACGACATCGAGCATGTGCTCGCTCACCTTTTCGAGGTGACGGGCCATATCGAGTCGTTCAGCCGGCAGGAGGGGATCGCCACGTTCCTCGGAATCTCGCAGAGTCTGGGCAAAGCTGTGAATGGAGGTCAGGGGGCTGCGAAGGTCGTGAGCAGCCGTGCCGAGAAAGAAGCGCTGGTGTTCGCTCAATTCCTTGACGTTGCCGAAGGCACGCCGAAGATCGTTGTTGGCAATTTCGAGCTGACGTGAACGCCAGCGGAGATCACCGATGGCCTGGCGCAAGCGCAGGTGATTGCGCACTCTGGTCTTGACAATAACCGGGTTGATCGGCTTGACCAGGTAGTCGATCGCGCCCATCTGCAAGCCCTTGTACTCGTTGGTGTCGTGTCCCATCACGGTCACGAAGATGATGGAGATGTCCTGCGTATGGGGATTGGCCTTGAGCTTCCGGCAGACGGTGTAGCCATCCATTCCGGGCATGACTACGTCGAGCAGAATCAGCTCCGGGCGGGGCTCCTGGTGGACCCGATCGAGCGCCTCCTCCCCAGAACTTGCGGTGACAATGGTGAACTCGTCGTGAAGGGCCTCATCGAGGATGGTCTGGAGGAATGGCTCGTCGTCGACGATCAGGATGGTGGGTTTGCCGCGCAGGTGATCGAGATCGTCGTCCATGTGATCCAGTTGCTCAATCCACTTCTCCTGGGGAGTTGTCGTGTAGGCATGCAGGAGATCGAACTGGCTGCGCAATAGCTGGAGCAGGTTGAATATGCGGGCGCGAAGGAGCCGCGGATTGAGCGGTTTGGCGATAACGTCGAGAGCGCCGGAGCGGATGCCCTGGAGGATGGCGGATTCCTCCTGCAGGCCGGTGACAAAGAGAATCGGGATGCCCGCGGTCCTGGGGTTGTCCTTGAGGCGTCGGCAGACCTCGTAGCCGCTGATGTCGGGCATGGTGACATCGAGGAGAATAAGATTGGGCGGCGGTTCGCTGGCGGCGAGACGAAGTGCCTGTTCGCCGGTCTTGGCAACAATCGGCTTGCAGATGCCTTCGAGGGCTTCGAGGATGAGAGCAATATCGAAGCGCTCATCGTCGACAATCAGGATGCGTGGTTTATCTTCACTCATGATGCAGTTCCAGGTTGTGCGCCTTGAGCCAGCTCTCGAGGAGATCGGCGGCATCTTCCAGATCGAAAGCGGCGATCATGCGCTCTATTTCGCGATAGGTCCCTTCATCCTCGACCGAGTCGACCAAGGGATGAAGCTGTTCCAGGAGGTCGGCGGATTCGGGGTCGCCGGCATTCAGCATGTTGTGAAGACGGTGCGCGATTGCCGGCAGATCGCGGTTGCTCGAATCGTCGGGTGAGGGGGATGGTGGTGCGGTTGGGGCGGGTTCCGGCAGGGCCTCAAGCCCCTGGACAACTTCCCGTATCGCCTCCACGAATGGCCGGCATGCATCAGGGCTTAGTGAATCCGGCATCTGGGTCAGCCTTTCCAGACAATCGGCAGAATCCTGCAGAGCCCGCGCGCCAAGATTTCCGGCCACGCCTTTCAGGGTATGGGCGGTCCGTTGGACAAACTGGAGATCTCCCTTCGTGACGGCTTCGCGCAAGCGTTCGTCGCAGTCGCGATAGTCATTGCGAAAGTCACGCAGGAGCCTGACAAGGAGGTTGCGATTGCCGCCGACGGAGCGCAGGGCCTGTTCGATGTCGATGCCCGGAAGGGCGGGAGGCAGTGCATTGGCGGCGACGGGTATCTGCGTGGGGCTTGGCGTGTCGGCGGTCTCTTCGCGGCGCGTAGGTTGAATCCAGCGAATGAGCGCGGCGTAGAGCTGTTCGGGGTCGATGGGCTTGGTGAGGTGGTCGTTCATGCCGGCCTTCAAGCTGTTCTCGCGGTCGCCGGTCATGGCATGGGCGGTCATGGCGATCAGCGGGAGTTGGGCGAACCGGCCATCGGCCCGAATAGCCCTGGCGGCATCGAAACCATCCATTTCAGGCATCTGAATGTCGAGGATGACAAGATCCCATGGTTGTGAGCGAACCGCGGCCACGGCTTCCAGGCCGTTGCCCACCAGGGTCACTTTTATGCCTGCCTGCTCGAGCAGCTCGCGGGCCACCTGCTGATTGATGTTGTTGTCTTCGGCCACCAGTACTCTGGCGCCGGCGCGGGCGCGCAACTCGGCGCTGCCTCGCAGCCCCTGCGCCTCCACCAAGAGCGACCGCGTGGCCTTGTGGCCAAACAACTCCATGATCGTGTCAAAGAGGATCGACTGGTTGACCGGCTTGAGCAGGTAGGCACCCACACCCGCACCGGCCGCTTCTTTCATCACCTCTTCCCGACTGAAGGCCGAGACCATGATGACAGTCGGCGCAGGCAGGTTCGTCTCACCGTGGATGCGGCGGGTTGTCGTCAATCCATCCATGTCCGGCATCTTCCAATCCATCAGGACCATATCGTAAGAATGCTGTCGCAGCAGATCGAGAGCCTCCTGGCCGGAGGAGGCGGTTGTGACGACGAAGGAGAAGCTCTGGAGCATGGCGGAGAGCGCGTCGCGGGCCGTAGCGTTGTCGTCGACGACCAGAACATGGAGGCCGCGCAGGTCGGGTGCCGGGAGCATCTGGTGTCGCGGCTTGGTATCGCATGTCCTGAAGAGGGCGGAGAAGACAAAGGTGCTGCCTTCGCCGGGGGTGCTTTCGACGTCGATATCTCCGTCCATCATCTCGATGAGGCGTTTACTGATGGAGAGCCCGAGACCGCTGCCGCCATAGCGCCTGGTGGTCGATGCATCTGCCTGGGTAAAGGCCTGAAAGAGCTTTGCCTTCTGCTCGGCATTCATGCCGATACCGGTATCGCGCACGCTGAACTGGAGCCGAACATCCGCTTCGCCGCTGTGAAGGAGTGCGACGCGGGTCAGGACATCGCCATGTTCAGTGAACTTGATGGCGTTGTTGATGAGGTTGATCAGGACCTGGCTGAGGCGGAGGGAATCGCCCTCGAGGTCGAGGGGGACGTTCGGTTCGATGTGAATAACCAGTTCGAGGCCTTTCTCCTCGGCGCGCGGGATCACGACATCGGAGACGTTGCTGAGCACTTCCTCGAGATTGAATGGTGCCACTTCC
The DNA here is from genome assembly GCA_041690595.1 of Lentisphaeria bacterium. Classification (GTDB taxonomy): domain Bacteria; phylum Verrucomicrobiota; class Lentisphaeria; order JABSQK01; family JAWLHB01; genus JAWLHB01. The sequence continues at coordinate 30,561 of JAWLHB010000021.1, read as the reverse complement.
ATCTGCAGGCGCCCAGCCTCGATCCTGGAGAAGTCGAGGATATCGTTGATCACGCCCAGGAGGGCATTGGAAGCGGAGTGAATCTTGCGGAGGTAGTCTCTCAACCTGGGCGTCAACTCTCCCTGTCGCGCCAGGTAGGTGAGACCGACGATGGCATTGAGGGGGGTGCGGATCTCGTGGCTCATGTTGGCGAGGAACTGACTTTTCGTCTCGGCCGCGGATCTTGCCTCGGCCTCTGCTCGCTTGCGCTCGACGATCTCGTGCCGCAGCTCGGCGGTGCGTTCCGTGACCCGCTCTTCGAGGGTATCGCGAGATTTCTGCAGCTCGCCGGTATAGCGAGCGATGGTATCCAGCATGGCGTTGAAGCCACTGGCCAGCTCGCCAAACTCATCGGGATGCTCAGTGGAGAGCCGGCGCTCGTGGTCGCCGCTTTCGATGACGTGGACGGCGTTGGTCATCTCGTCGAGGGGGCGCATCACAAGCCGGTTGAGGAGGAGGACAATCACCAGAACCATGGCGAGAAGTGAGATCGTGAGCAACAGGGCGAAGGGGAGGAATCGTGAGGCGCTGAGAGCCTGGGTGGGGTCGACCAGCACGAGCACATACCAGTCGAGGCTGGGGACGAAAGCGACGGCGGCCAGATGATCCTTGCCGTCGAAGTGAAGTGGCATCATCGCCACCTCCTCCTCCCCTTCTCCGAGCGCGGTGAGGATCCCGCGCAGCCGCTGCTGCTCGACTTCGTCGCTGAGGAAACGAAAGACGCGGCTGCGCTCGGCAACATCCTTGAGGATCGTATCGACATCGATGTACTCTGGATTGCGATGGGCCTGGATAGCGCCACTGCGGTCCAGCAGCATGGTGGTTACGCCGTCCTTGCCTTCGAGGAGCATCTGGTCGATGAAGGGGCCGAGGGTCAGCCCGGTGCCGGCGAGGGCAACGGTATCCTGCCCATCGCGCACGAGGAAGTTCATCCACAGCCGGGTTGACTGGACATCTTCGGGATCATAGTCCACGTTGACGGCATAGTCGCTGGGCAGTTTGAGGGTTGCATAGTACCAGGCGTCGCGTTCGAGATCGGGATCGAGGGTGCGGAAGAGTTCCTTTCCCGTATAGGTCGCTGCCGCATCGTTGTAGTAGTAGTTGCCGGATGCAGCGATGGCGAAGAAGAAGCTTCGATCAGCAAACAATTGACGATAGGATTCGAGCTCCTCGAGCGCTTCCTGACGCAGCTCCGGGTCGAATTCGTCACGCGTCCAGTCGATCAGGAGGGGGGTGGTTGCCAGCTTGCGGCACAGGGCGATTTCCCGTTCGATCGGCTGTGAGATGCGGTATTTTTCGCGCATGGCATATTGCATGGCGAATTTTTCAGCCAGGGTGGTCGTGGTCTGACGCACTACGAGGTAGAAAGCCCATAGCGACAACACTCCGCTGACCAGATAGATAAGGATAACGAGCCGCACAAAGCGCGACCGCAGCCCGCCAAAACGCTTCCGACCTGGAGTCATCACCGGTTCTCCCGCAATTCAAGAAATGGACTTGGTGTAATGTCCAGCCATCGCCACGAATTGCAAGGTCGCGTATGGAGGGTGAATCCTGTGCGGGGGGGAGTGTCAGGCGCGCGAGAGGTCGCCAGCTATCTCCGCATACTCGCGGAAGAGCTGGAGATAGAGCTGGTACTGGTCGTAGCTCACGCCGGGGGGTGTCTGATGATCGCAACTGACGATCAGGCCGCCGCCCGCGGCGACCGGCAGGAGGCGTTCGAACTCGGCGCGCATCGCAGCCTCCCCCTTGTTCATGCACATCTTGTCGTAGCAGCCGATGAAACGCATGCGCGGGTGACGTCGACGCAGCAGGGCGACATCGACGCCTGCCTGCCGTTCGAGTGGGAGAATGCCTTCGAGGCCGGCCTCTTCGAACCAGGTGGCGGCGCGGGTAATGTCGCCATCGGAATCGATGATGGTGAGGATGCCGCGTTCGCGGAGGAGGGGCACGACCTTGCGATAGAAGGGGAGGAGGAAGGTATCGAACTGCTCTTTGCCGAGCATGGGGCCGTTGTTGTAGCTCATGTCTTCGCCAAAGGTCATGTAATCGGGGGTGCAGAAGGAACAGATCCTGTCGATCATCTTCAGCGCCCATTCGGCGAGGTCATTGTTCATGCGCTGCATGAGGTCGGGCTGGTCATAGAAGGCGTAGAGGTGGCGTTCGATGCCCAACAGGGTACGTGGGTACCAGAAGGGGCCGTCGAAGGTGAACCAGAGAACCGTGTCGCCGCGGGCCTGTTCGGCGGCCCAGCGCTCCCATCTGGCACCATCCACGTCGGTGGGGTAGAGGCATGGCAGCAGCTTCTCGTAGTCGGCCTCGCTGGTGATGACACCGGCGCCGTGATGGGCCGGTTTCGGGAAACCCTTGGCGCTGCGCGGCGAGAACCATTCCTGCTTGTAGATGTCGAGGCCGAAGTGCTTCAGGATCTCATAGCGATCGGTCAACTCCGGGGGAAGCTTCTCGGCGTGCCAGCGGGCGAGCGTCTCCGTCCACCATCCGGCCCACTCGACGATGGGTAGCCGGTCGAAAGGTTGGAAGTTCATCACGGCGTGGAAGCGTTCGCGTGTCGTCATCCCCACTTTCCCCATCACTCTGCCTCGCTCAATTGGTGGATTCTTGCCATACCAGTGGATTTTGCTTCTCGTTGTCCAGAATGTCGCCGATCTTCAAGCTCTCCATGTAGCTTGGCGGCAGAATGTTGGTGATGCCGTTGAAGGTACTGCCGACGGGCATGTAGGCGCAGGTCATGGCGCGGCGCCGTCCCGGACTCATATTGGCGCCGGCACCGTGTGCAGTCAAGCCGTTATGAAAGGAACAGCTGCCAGCCCGCATGGGTGCCGGGACGGGTTGCCTGTCTCGCCATTCGGGATTCTTGTTGAAGAGGTCGTCGAGTTCCTGGGTGATGCCGACATTGCGCTCGTGCACGGCTTCGCTGTGGGTGCCGGGCATGAAATAGAGGCAGCCGTTCTGCATGGTGGCATCGTCGAGGGCGACCCAGATGCTGATCGCGTGCCGGGAGTGGAAGGACCAGTAGGGATTGTCGAGGTGCCAGGCGGTGGGGTTTCCCCACGGTTCCTTGATGAGGGCCTGATCGTGCCAGACTCGGTAGCCATCGACTCCTTCGAGAGCCGCCATCATCCGCCCGAGATCGGGGGCCAGAAAGAAGCGTTTAATCGTCTCGTTGATCCGGTGCAGGTTGATGCGCTGGGTGAAGATCCTGGCGTAGTAGCCATCGCGCTTCATGTCCTGCCGTTCTTCGTCGCAGATGAGGCTGTCACCGAGCTGGGCAACGGCCGTGTCCACCGCCAGGCGCAGCTCGGTCAGTTCACGGGGTGAGAGAAAGTCTTCGATCATGATGAAGCCGTCGCGACGATAGCTCTCGATCTGGTCGGGGCTGAGTGAGGTGCGCATGAGCGTTCTCCGGGCCGATGAAGGTGAAGTGCGGGTTTTCTGCTCTTGAAGGATAATTTACATCTTACTTTCAAGGATACTTGGAGTATTTTAACCTATGCCTAAGACGATATTGCCCATTCCAGCGGCCAAGGGCAGCTCAAGCTATTGGGAGAATGTGTCGCATCATCTGGTGGAATCCGGGGTGGCGATAGCTCACTACCCAAGATACGTCAACCGGGATGTGCGGCTGCACAATCCCCGGCTTGTCCTGCTGAGCTTCATTGCGAGGGGGCACGGCTGGCATGTCCTCGGGGATGACGTTTACGAGGAGCATGGCGGGTCGGTCGGCATCACCCACTACGGGCAGTTGCACGACGTAATCACGGACGAAGCGGGGATGGAGATTTACAACGTCTTCGTCGATCCTGAGCATCAGCCATTGCCGCGGCTGCCTGATGAGCTGGCGGAGATTTTACCGGAGATTCTGCCGCTGCATCCGTGCTTTCAGAACCGCCTTAACCGCATGGTGCGTCTCGAGCTGGACGAGCCGGAGCGGGCCGCGACGTATCTGCGGGCGATCCTGCGCGAGCAGGAGGAGCAGGCGCCCGGCCATCGGGAAGCGAGGCAGCACCAGTTCAGTCTTTTCCTGATTCAGCTCTGCCGGCAGGCGAAGCGCAACGGCATTCCGCTGGAGCAGCCGCTGGCGGTTGGGCATACGCCGTGGGTGGAGCGCCTGCGGCGTCATCTGGAGACGCATTTCGCGGCGGAGCATACGCTGGAGGGGCTGGCAGCTCGGGCAGGGGTGAGCAGCGTCTACCTCTGTCGCGCGTTCAAGCGTTACACGGGGAAGACGCTCTTCGAGTATCTGCTTCACCGGCGCATTCAGGCGGCGATGCTTCGCCTGCGCAACACGGACGAGAAGATCATGAGCATCGCGCTGGAGTGTGGCTTCAACGATCTCTCCTACTTCAACCGGCGCTTTCGCCAGCTTGTGGGTGCCTCGCCCGGCCAGTATCGCCGTGCGGCGCCGGCACTTCCTCAAGGGCCCGCTGAACCCGCTCCGGGATCCGGCATGGGCGACGCGGATTCATGATCCCGCTTCGCTTGCGCGATCGTATGGAGGACCGCCTCTCGCACGGTGGTGAGCTGAGGGGGCTCTTCGCATGGAGCATCGGGGGCGAAGCTTCGCTCCAGGTCGAGCACCAGCAGCTCGGGCGCTTGGCCGGTGAGGCCAATCTCGGCCAGCTCCTGCAGCTCCAGATCGGGATGAATCCGGCGTCGCGGCAAGCCTGCCCACTGACTGATTCGGCGCCGAGCCTCGAGCGCGGCTTCATGATCCTCGGCGGGAATGTTCAGTGCCTGCAGGAAGGCAGAATCTTCCATGGATTCGAAGCGGCGCGTCAGTTCCTTGAAGCGGCGTTCGCGATTGTCGTGACGCTTACGCAGCATTTTCTGAAGTGCGGCGACGAGGCAGAGGAGAAAGAGCAGTGCGCACACGATCATCACCATCAGGATCCATTGCATCTGCATCAGGCGCGTCCTTGCGGTCAGGATGGATAATGGGGGCTGCTCCAGGCCAGATTGCCGGTCTGCGTGGTCAGCCGGAAATAGGCGTACATGTCGGCCCCGCGGGGCATTTCCACCTGCTGGATGATGACGCGAGGTTCTGTTTCGGATGGCACGAGGGTGGCGGCAATCTCGCCGTCGCGGATGAGTTCGACGCGCGCCACACCATCCTCGGCGGCCGCCTTGACCGTGACACCGCCGGGCTGCCAGTCGCAATCGAGATAGGCCCGGCAAGCTGAGGTGGCGCAGGTGCGTCGCGTTTTGATCGCTTCGCCCAGAGCGCCGCGGGTCAGTTCGGGGAGCCACACGCCGGTGAGCCCCTGTGGATAGACTTGCCCGGCGGCAGGGCCGGCAAGGTAGGAGAGGCATTGTCCCGGGCGGCCATCGTGAATGTCGCCTCCGCCCACGAAGCCTACTTGGTACCCCGCGGCCAGGGCATCGCGCACATGCCTTCCCTTCTGCTCGCCGCCACAGTGGCGCAGCGGGCGAGTATTGCCGGCATCAGCCGGCATTTCGCTGCTGCCCCAGACGGAATAAATCTCGATGGCCTTCTCGTAGCGAGGATTCCATCCCTGCGACCAGTCACAGCCCATTATGACGTTGGAGGGGTGATGCGGGACGGCGATGGGATCCGTCCAGGTGTCGAGTTCCGCCCACAGCTTTTCGAGGTTGTTGAAGCGCGGGTCGATCGATCGCACAGGGGGTGCGTTGTCGCCGAAGGTATAGAGATTGCGGTGGCCGCAGGTGTGGTGCGTCCATTCCTGGCCGATGAGGGTGACGAAGCGGCCGGGCTCATTGAAGTCGTTGGTGACCAGTTGGAAGTAATCCCATTGGCGATCGGTTACAGCTTCCATGTGGTCAGTAATGGCGCCGAAGTCGAGGAAGGCCTCGTCGCGTGCAAAGGCATAGAGTTCCTCGGGACAGCGGATGCCATCGCTGAAGTAGGTCTGCCAGTGGGGATCGCCCCAATAGAGCCGTTCACTCGGCAACTCCGGCGTCACCCAAACGGGGTTGGACCATGCAGTAAGGCCGGAGGTGGGCTCGCGCAGTCCGATGAAATGGAAACCAGGCTCCCGGAAGGAGAAGCCGGAAAAGGTGCTAATGGGGCGGGTATCGCCGGGGAAGACGCCCTGAGCGGTGCCGTCGAAAGGAAGGCTGGACGGCCCCTCGAGGGCTGGAGCCTGCACGATCTGGATGCTCCCCTTCCACTCGGGGAGGCAGTCGTCATGATAGCGGATACCGCGCTGAATGTTCTCGTTAAAGGGGCCGTGCAGCGAGGGCTTGGGCGTGTTCCAGGCACCCGCCGGGGGCAGCAAACGGATCGCCCCCAGAACCTTGACCTGAAGTGAGAACAGCTCACCAACACCCAGACATGACGGAATGACGCAAACGACTCCCTCGACCATGATCGCGATCTCCCTGTTGCTAAAATCGGCTGACTTTCCAGACTATACCCCCTGCTTGCGTCATTGCACACGTGCTGGATGGCGAACTCATTCCCATTCCAGCAATCGCCGTTCGCCTTGGAGGTTGCGCACCTCGGTAGCGTCCTGCGTCACTTCCAGGCAGCCGAGGTAGAGGCCGTCGTCATCGCGCACCGCATAGTAGCTGATGACGATGAAGCGCCCCTGCATCTGGATCCAGAAGCGAGCCTGATCGCGCTCGCCGGCGCTGAAGGCGGCGAGTATTGCCTTCACCATCTCGACACTCTTGGGCGGATGGCATTTCTCGACGTGGCGCCCGATAACGCCGGGCATGCGGGGGAAGAGGCGGTGGGGCTGGTCGCTGTAGAAGCGCACGTAGCCATCGGCATCGACAAAGGAGATCTCGACGGGCAGATGGCGGAGGAGTTGGGTTAATTGATCGATGGTGAGTTGGCCGGTGCGCAGCGGGATCAGGCCGTCGCGGAAGGTGGCGGGGACTTCGCGGGGTGGCGGCTGTGGGACGTTTGGCCATGGTGCCGCGGGTTGCGCAAAAGCGTAGCCATACTCGTCTTCGCCGCGGCGCACCTCGGTCCATTCGGCCTCTTCGAATGACTGCATGCACATGGGGAAGAGGATTCGGTTTTCCTTGAAGACCATTTCGACGATCATGCGAACAAGGGCGGTGCCCTGTCGCAAGAACGGCTCGGCAAAGCCGGCCTCCAGGGCATGACGTACGGCTTTCAGCTCGCGGCGGATATCGTCGTGCACCCCCCACATCACCTGGGTCGGCCCCGTTATGCCATGCTTTTCCAGGCGGGGAAAGAATTCGTTTTCCTTGCGCACGTAGTGGTTATCGAGCAGGTCCAGTTCATCGAGCAGGGCATCGAGTTCAGGGCGTAGTTCGTCGAGCCGTTCCTCCCGGGGAGGCTGCCCGAGCTTTTTCAGTGCGGCATCGAAGCGATTGGCCATGCTGGTGATGATGAGGTTCTCGGCCATGCTGGTGTGGATCGGGTGGCCGGGTGGCGGGGAGAGCTCCTCGTGCGCCTCGAGTGACTCGGAGAAGACCTCGACGTGCAGGTCGCAGAGGCGCTGCACCTCGGTAACCGGCATGCCCTCCTGCATCAGGCGTTCTTCCATGGCGGCGATCTCGTGCGGGTCCACATCAGCCAGGAGGGCGCCAAAGCGTTCGCGCAGTTCGAGGACGGGGGTGCCCCGGTGCAGCTCTCGGATGATCTCCTTGAGTTCATCGATGCGCTCGATTTCGGCAGCCGGTGGAGTATCGTCAACGAGGGGGCGGCTGCCGGTTTGAGCAGCGATCCTGTCGGCGAGCTTTTCGAGCAGCTCGCTGAGTTCCATGCCTCCGACCGCGGCGACGCGTGCCAACGTGGCTACTCGCCCGATGGTCATGCGCATGGCCTTGTTCCTGAGTACCTTGAATCGGGGGTTGAGGGCGATGAGGTACTCTTCGAGAAAGGGGTACTCGCCCATCATCTCGCTCAGCGAAGTCTTACCGGACAGTCTCTCCATGGCATGGTCCCTTTGGGCAAGTGGTTATAATCCCCCACCATACATGCGAGCCGCCGACGTTGTCAACCGCAGAGGTCATTCGATGGAATCGACAGCGACCTTTTCGAGCACTTCCGGTTCAATGGGGCCCAGCATGGCGCTGACGTCCTGCTTCTGCGACTGCCAGAGGGTGCCGCGGATGACGGTGCGTACGGTGTCCAGCAGGATGAAGAGGTCGAGAAAAAGGCCCATGTGCTTCAGGTAATAGAGGTCGTACTCCAGCTTGCGTCTGGCATCGGCCACGCTGCTGCCATAGGGAAAGTTGACCTGAGCCCAGCCGGTGACGCCGGGATGAATCATCAGGCGTTCGCCGAAGAAGGGGATTTCATTGGCCAGCATGTCGACAAACTCCGGGCGCTCGGGGCGTGGACCGACGAAGGACATCTCTCCACGGAGGACATTGACCAACTGGGGAATCTCGTCGATGCGATACTTGCGCAGGAACCTTCCGACGGGGGTAACGCGGGAATCGTTGCTTCGGCACCATACGGCGCCGTCGCTCTCGGCATTCTCGCACATGGTACGTAGCTTCAGCAACTGGAATCGGTGACCAAACCGTCCTACTCGCTCCTGACGATAGATGACGGGGCCGCGCGAGGTCAGTCGCACGGCCAGCATGGCCAGCGCCAAGAGCGGGGAAAGAAAGAGCAGACCAGCCAGGGAGCAGGCGATATCGAAGCCGCGCTTGATCTTCCTGATATACTGAACCTGCGGAGCTTCGCTGGCGCTGAGCAACCATTGGGGGGTGACCAGCGCAATTGGGGTGCACTGGTACTCTTCCTCGCAGAGCTGCAGCAGGGAGAGCACGGACACGCCCTTGTAGCGGAGCAGACAGATCTGCCTGCGCAGCGATTCGACATTGAGTCCACCGTCCGTACAGATGACGCGGTCAATGCCCTCTTCCTCACAGACGTCAGCCATCACTTCTGTCGTTCCGAGGAGCGGCATCCTGAGGGTTGAACTGTAGAGAGGGGTGTGGAAGAAGCCGGCGACCTGAAAGTAGCGGGGATTGAGGGTGCGCAGCAGCCCTGCCTCGATCTCGTCGTTGCGTCCGGTCACCACCAAAGCGATCTTCTCGGCGGTCCCCAGGCCCCACGCACGTCGAAGGTAGAGATGGTGAAGGACGAGCAGCAGCCACGCGAGGGTAGCGCCCATCAACATGGTGCCACGCCCGATACGGGTGGAGAAATTGATGTAGAACTGTATGACGAGAAGGAGTACGCTGAGGCCGTGGCAGAGGGTCACGACCATGATGACGTTGAGCACTTCACGAGTCGCGGTGCGGAAATGCAGGTGTTGCCGGGCATACATGCCGGCGGTATAGCAGGCGCAGGCGATGGAGATCGATCCCACGAGCACACCGGACCAGATCTTGGGAAAGTAGTCGCGCGCTTCTTCATCATGAATGAGCATGATGGCCGCAATGAACGCGCCTGAAAAGAGTAGACTGTCCAGGAGACAGGAGACGAATACCTTTACCCAATGCTTTTTCACGTGTCAGCTCAACCTGGCGATGTCGTGTAGAACCTGTAAGCGGCTACTATAGCCGGGCGTGGGGGAGGCGCAAGACATCATGGTTCGCTTTCCTCGCCGGCTTCCGCCTGCAACCTGGCATAATGAAGGACCTTGTGCGGGCGCAAGCGAAAGAGTTGCTGCAGGGCGAGGCCGGCGCCCATGGAGTCGCCGAGTTGTTGTCGCAGAAAGGCGAGATCCTCCCAGATGCCATAGTCGTTTCGACTGTACCTGGCGGCTTCGGTAAGGCACGCTTCGGCAAACTGCCGTCCTTGTGGAGTCTCGAGCCGGGCGCCATGCTGTCCGAGGACAAACCATGCCTGACTGTGGGTGGGGGCCCAGATCAGGGCTGTTGCGACGGTGTTGGTATCGGCGTGCTTCAAGCCGGGATTGGTGTCGAATCGGTAGATCGACTTGCCGAAAACGAACATCATCAGGAGGATAATCACGAAGCTGGCGACGCCTATGGCGGTGCCTGACCAGCGTCGCCAGTCGACGTGCCATGAAGTGCTTTGCTGCATCTCTTCCTCCTGCTGTCCGGGCGAGGTCAGCAAGGCGCCGAAAAGAATGCCAAGCAGAATCGCATAGAGGGGAATGCGTACGGCAAAGTCGACAAGCGCATGCGCGGCAGCTACGGCCACTCCTGCCAGCACTCCCACCCAGGTGCCCGAATCGTACAGGACCATGTGGCGACCACGGTAGACGCTGCAGCCATAAAGGCAGCCGAGGAGCACCATGAAAGCAACGCCGACCAGCCCCATGTCGGTCAGCAACTGTACATACTCATTCTCGGCGCTGTAGAAGGTTTCGCGAATCACACTGGTCTTGTAGATACCGAAGACCGTGCGGAAACCTTCGGGGCCAACGCCGACGAGGGGGTAATCGGCCCACAGGTCGAAGCTGTTTCGCCAGGAGACGGCGCGGACGACCGCACTGCTGGTACTCGGGAGGTGCAGGAGGGTGCTGAGCCGGGCTGTCACCTGCTCATTCGGCAGCAGCACAATGCCGGCGGCGATCAGCAGCACAATCACGCCCGAGCCGATGATGGCGAGCCGATGATGGCGCCTTGCCGCATAGATGAAGGCAAAGAGAAGGATACCAACCAAGTAGGCGAGAAACGCGCCGCGCGAGAGGGAGGAGACGACTGCGATACTCATCAGGGCGAAGCAGGCCAACCGCCAGAGAGCGGTGCCGGTTCTGAAGTGGGCCAGCGCATCCAAGCCTCTGCCCATGGCCAAGGGAGCACCGAGGGCAATGAAGCCAGCAAAATGATTGCGGTTCACGAAGCTGCCGACCGGACTGCCAAAGTCGGCCTTATAGACCCACCAGATAGCTTTGCCCTGAGGGACGATCCACTGGCTGGCGAAACCCAACACCGCATATGCCGTGAGGAAGATGACCAGGAAATCGAAAAGCCACTCCCGGCATTCCTCCGGGATTCGGGCAGTGAGACCCGCGGCCAGAAGGAGGCAGATGACCAGGACGATCGTGCGCCAGGTTCCCGCCCTGTTGCGGGAGAGGCTGACGGTCGCCGAGGGAGCCTGATCGATGATACCAAGGTTGGCCGCTTCCTCGACCGCGTGGCCGGCGCGGGCGCTCTGCATCGCGCGTCGAAAGCCGGCCACATCGCGCATGCTGTCCGGTAGCGGTAGAGCAAGGAAAGCCATCCAGACGATCAGGGCGACGGCGGCAACCGGAACCCACGGAAAGCGCCTGACACGGGCGGTCAGATGACGCTGCCGCAGGGCCACAAACGCGTATACAATCGCTAACACCAAGCCCACCAGATAGGTGGTGCCTGGCGCGATTCCCGCGGCTGCCACACCGAGCACGGTCAGTACAGCCGCCAGAACCAGCAAAATACTCATCAGCTGTCTGCGTTATTGTCCGTGGAAGATCCGCCGTAATACCCCTTGTAGGCATACGAGTGGTAGTAGTATCGTGCCTGGCCATAGTAGCCGGACGAATAATAACCATAGCGGGACGAGGAGCGGTCCAGGCCGTTCAGCACATAGCCGAGGACGTTATTGGAGCTGATGCGGCTGTAGCAATAGCGCATGGCCGGGACCGTGGTCCGCCCAGAGCGCGCCACCAGAAGCACCGCATCGGCATAGTTTGCCAGGAGGATGGTATCGACCACCCGATTGACCGGCGCGGAGTCGATGACGATGAAGTCATACATATCGCGGAGCTTCTGCATGATCTCGCCGACGGAAGATGTGGTCAGGAGTTCAGTCGTGGTCTCCTTGCGATGTCCTGCCGGTAGATAATCCAGATTGGGGGCCAGTTCGGGGAGCGGGGATTTGACGATGCACTCTTCGATAGAGATATCCGGGGAATTGAGGGCGTCGGTGAGTCCCTTGGAGTGGGCATCCCGGAAGGTCTTGCGCAGGCTTAGTTTTCGGAAGTCTCCGTCAATGATCAGGACGCGAGCATGATTCCAGGAGAAGACGGTGGCGGTATTCAGGGCCAGTAAGGTCTTACCTTCGGCAGGCTCAGGGCTGGTGAGGAGGAGGATTTTGCCTTCCTTGCCCATGCTGTGCTCGATCGTTGTCCGCAGATTACGGAAGCTCTCGCTGAAGATGCTGCTGCGTTCGCGGGTTACCACGATCGGCGTACCACTCAATTTGTTACTGCGAGCGAGCGAGATCTTCTGGATACCCGCCAGGCACTCGATGCCGAGGGACTGTTCGAGGGTGTCAAAGTCGTACAAGCGAGACTTGAGGAAGAAGAGGCTGAGAACCAGGACGATGCCGAGGCCCGCGCCGCCGGCGGTAGTGGCAGTCATGATCTTGCTCTTGATGGGCCAGATCGGTCTCCGCAACGCGTGGGGTTCCTCGGAGACGTGGGTGAGGGCCTTGTCCACGGCGGAAGAGCGCAAGTCCATGATACGTCGGTCGATTTCAGACTTGGTGAAGGCGAGTCGCTCGGCATCGGCCCGCAGGTTTTCGTACTGAGAGCGGAGCTTGGTATTAGGATTGAAATGCTGCCGCAGTTCTTCGGCGGCAGCGCCCATGGCCGCCTCCTGCAATTTGAGCGCTTCGTATCTGGACTGAAGCCGCTTCAGGGTGAGCTGGGCGGAGATCTGCAGATTGCGCTGTGCCTCTCCGATGCGCTCCTCGAGGAGCACCATCTTGGGGTGTCTTGGCTTGTAGGTCTTGAGCATGTGATCATACTCATGCTGCAGGCGGAGGATCAGGGCTTCGCTTTCGCGCCATTCGGCAAAATCGCTTGAGGAGACGCCTTCGCTGGCGGCGCTTGGGGTGTTGATGACAATGGGGGAGGCATCGGAGCCGCTTTTGTCGGAATCACTCTCGATATTGCTGACGGAGTCGCTGCCAAATCCTGCGTTCTGGAGGACGAAATTGAGGACTTCATTGAGGATGGCGGGATTCTGGTCGGCATCCTTCAGGAAGGAGAACTGATATTCGATCATGCGTCGCTGGGCGGCGAGTCGGGCCTGTTGATTGATGATGGAGGCCAGAAGCGTCTGATGCGAGTTTGCCTTCTTTTCTTCGAACAAGAGGTTATGTTCGCCCTCGAAGGCGACCAACTCGTCGTTCTTTTCGCGCACCTGCCTCGCGTAGTTGGCCTGCTCGGAGCGCAATCCACTGAGGGTGCTCTCGCTCATGGAGGCAGCCTCTTCATAGCGGAATCGGGCGAATTCTTCCAGAAGCAGGTCGAGATATTCCTTTGAATACTGGGCACTGAAGGAGTCGATTGAGAGGCGCAGCATGGCGGTGGAGGCCTCTCCGACACGGGCGATGGTGAGTTCGGGATTCTTGCCCTTTGGCGGACGCTTCGACTCCCATACAGGGCGGAGACGTTCCGTGACGACGCCGTGCAGCTTGTCGCTTTGCAGCAAGACCTGCTGTCGTCCGAGGAATTGCTGTCGGTAACTGGTGGTGACGAGGTCGGCTGTGGTGCCCCACTTGAAGTTGGGCAGGATTTCGAGGCGGCAGGTTGCGCGGTAGATTGGCGGGGTGTTGGCCCAGATGAGGTAGCCGATGGCGGTGCCGGCGATGGTGATCGGCAGGACCACCCACCAATGGGCCAGCAGAACCCTGAGGTAAAGCAGAATATCGAACTGGTCGGGAGCCTGAGGTGGCTGGTTTTCCCGATTCCTGGGTGCGGCCCCGGCAGTGACCGGTTGCGTCGTATCCATGCTGTCGCTACTCTTGGCAATCTGCATATGACTCAGTCCCAGTTCCACCGATCGAGGTGAAACGGATCGTTAATCGTTCAAAGTGGTGGATCTAGTTGGAGAAGCTGAACAGCTTCTGATCCACGATGATCATGTCACCGGGCTTCAGTTCGACATCGTCCTGCATGAAACCTTCGTCGACAACCTTGCCGACATCGACCAAGCGCACATCGCGGTTTCCATCGGAATAGCGTACCAGGCGCACCTCGCTCTTCTTGGCAAAGCGGGTGAAATTGCCTGCCTTGAAGATGGCTCGCATGATGGTGCGACTCTCACCGGGGGCAAAGCGGATGATGCCCGGGGCGTTGATTTCACCAACAACGATGACTTCGCAAGGCTCAGTAGTCAATACTTGCATGGTTTCAGGGTTGGCCGCGGGCACAAAGACGACGTCACCACTCTGCAGCACCCTGTCGGTTTGGCCACCAATATCCTTGAAAGCCTGCTCGAGGTCGACGGGCAGTTGCTCACGTACGCCATCGGCGTTGGCGCGGGTGACGGTGCAGTTTCTGGGGTTTGCCCAGGCAGTAATACCGCCTGCCTTGCTGAGGGCCTGGAGGATGGTGATACGACTGTTGAGCGGCAGTTCCAATGCGCCGGGTCGCTGCACCGCGCCATAAACGTAAACACTGCCTGGCGCACGGCTGACCAGGTGGACGGATAGCGTCGCCCTCTGATAAAGATCCTCTTCGAACCGTGTCTTCAACGCTTTCTCGACTTCGCGTGGGGTCATGCCGGCGATGCGAAAATCACCCAGGTATTTGAGGTTGACCACGCCGGACTGGTTGATGGTGCCTTCGTAGCGCACATCGTTGTCTTCCTGAAGGGCAATGGCGACAATGTCACCCGCGCTGATGGGTTGGTCTGCCTCTGAATAGGTGGACGGCGGAGGTTCTGCCGCCGTTTGAGCAGGAGCGAAGGCACCCTGAAGCATCAGAAGCGTGACGAGAGTAAGAAGAGGCGCGAAGCGCCGCTGAGAGTATGGGAAGGATGTATGTATTTGGCTCACTGTACGCGGGCAGGTGCAATACAGCCTGCCGGGGGGATGGGGATGATTATCTCGATGGACGTAGACAACGAACGGATGTGACAACGCGGCCGTTGTAACACCCGTATCGAAGAGAAGCAGGCTGAGGTTTTGCTCGTTGACTCTAGAACTTGTAGATCCACTGCAGCCCGACCATGTTCCGCTCGTACTCACGATTTGGTATGTCGGAGTCGCGATCCGCCCTGCGATACCAAACCGCCACAGTCGTTTGCGCGTTAAGTAGATAGTTGAGAACTACCTCTTCCTGGAAAAGATCAGAAGTCCCTTCGCCCTCGTCGCTTTCATTGCGATGCGTCCATGCGGCACGTCCCTGGAGCACCCAGTCTGGGGCGAACTGCCAGCCGGCGGAATAGACGGTCACGTATTCGAGTGCGTAATTGGCGTCAGGCTGAACGGAACCATCGCGATCGACAGCAAAGGTGGCGGAATGACGAAAAACGTCTGATACTTCCTGAGCAATGCCAATGCTGCCAAAGACACCATCAGTGGAATCATCGGTGGCTTCCCAGCTGTTTCGGATGGTAAAATCGAGCCATTCGTAACCAATGCTACCGGAAATGATGAAGGTGTCCGAGAGCTTGTATTCGGTATAGACACCGAGTTCATGCTGCTCGTAGTCATTGTTGCCGTTGATCTGGTCATTCTGCTGCTGTTCTGGATAGTACCAGTTGTCGAACTCTGTATCTTCATAGTTGTAGAAGGGTTCGATCTTCCAGTTGCGGTTTGCCTGGTACGAGATCTTACCGCTGTAGCGATAGGTGGTACTGTCGAGGAACTCGAAGAGCTTGTCGTCGGCCCATACATCTTCCCGCTCGACGCGCAGGCCGAGTTCGACGAGGGGCGTGATGGCATACTCGTACTGGAGGCCGATGATGTTCTCCCAGTAGGCGAGATCGGCGTTGGTATCGTGCAGGCTCAGATCGACCATATCCTTTTCGCGCCTGATCTTCTCTTCGAGGGTGAGGAGGTGCTGATCGGTCATCAGCAGGTCGAGAGCAATGGAGGCATACTGATCGTCGAGGAGATCGGAGCTGCTGAGGTAGATGCCGTCGCGGTGGTCGCCGTCAAGTGCCCACAGCCATTCGATGAAAATGTCACCGGACAAGCGGAGGAAGGGGGTGACGGGGTAATCGGCATCGACTTTGAGTCCGTTGCTGAGAACGGTGGCATCTTCCTCTTCGAATGGAGCGATACCAGAGGCGAGGTTGACATTGTCATCGTACTTGAGTTCGCCGACATACCAGAGTTCAAGCGACAGGTCGCCGATAATGACGTTGTAGTCCCGCTCTTCGGGCGTCAACACGTCGGTCTCGCGCCGCATGTCGATACCCCCGAGTGACAACTCCTGAGCTAGTGCTGGCACTCCAAGCATCACCAGCATTCCGGTCAATAAACAACATACCCGCATGATCAAGCCCCTCTTTAATGTTCTTGCTGTACGCTCGTAAAGTGGACGGCAACTCAGTTGTCGTTGAGATCGCCGCCAACGGTAAGCGGCGTGAAATCGCGATCATCAAGCAAGGATCTTACCGACAGGTCGGAAGCATCTCTGAGCCCTTCCAAATCGGTAATCTGAGCCAATTTGCCATCTTCATCGGCAATAATGATGGAGTAGTCCGTACGCAGATAGTTGCCGTGAGCATCGGTTCTGGTATTTCGGGTGACGTACGTGGTGGTGCCGTCCGTGTTTTGCATGACGCTGATGGCCACCCGCTCAACCTTGCCAAGCATGGTGCCGTTGGCATCGGTAATCAGGGTTTCGAAAGCCGTATCGCCAGTGCGAGTGGAGGTTTCGACCCGGTAGAGATCATTATTAGCCGCGAAGAACTTGACGATCAGGGAACCATCGACGGCTTCACTCACGGTTTTCGCCGCCGCGCCCAGAGCGGCGAGCATCAGCACACCAACCAGAATATGACTACTCAGCTTGCTCATGATTCTCTTCCTTTTATGGTATTTCCCAACAAAGCGTTCTTTTTCAGCTTCAAAAGAGGCTATGGATAGCCCACAAGTCTCAACTACCAGTGATCAGGGTTTGACGGAATCCATGTCCGACCCTGAAAAATTAGAGCAACTGTCTGATTGCAATCTATCGCATCCGCATCAGGCTGTCAACCATAATTCCGCTATTTGCGGTAATTATGTTGAGGTGACGGTTCTTTCGGAAGCGGCGGGGAACCATGCCTGCTCGATGTGGCGGGCGCCGACGAGGACGCTGTTGGCGTCAAGAGATGGGGCCGGTTCGAGAACGCATGGCAGCTCAGGTCTGGCGAGGCGGGCGAAGCGCTGGAAGTCGATCAGCCCGTTGGGGGGCATGACGTGATCCTCAGCGGGAGGGGTGACATCATGCACGTGCATGCCGCACAGCCATGGGGATGCCAGTTCAAGGGAGTTGAGGTGATTGCTGAAGCCGAGGATCTCGCGGATCTGGCCGTGGCCGGTATCGTGCCAATAGCGAATGTGGCGGCTGCTGAAGTGCTTGGCAATGGCGCTGACTTCGAGTTCGTTTGGGATCGCTTCCCAGGTAGGCAGGATTTCGTAGCCGAGTACGACGTTGCTGCTTTCCAGGACGGGCAGTAAGCGGGCGAGGCCGTCCAGTACATGGGCCAAGTGCTGCCTGACCTTCTTCTCGCGTTTCATAACGGCCTTGAGCTTGATGCGCTCGTATTTCTCCGTGTAGCGTTTGCCGGCGCGAAAGAGTACACGCAGCTTTCGGGAATAATCACGCATACGGATGTTTCCGCAGTGGATGACGACGACCTGTGCGCCAAGTTCGCCGGCCAGACGAATGGTATTGGCGGTATGTTCGATGGCCTTCCGCCGGGATGATTCGCGGGGATCGCCGAGCGTGTGCCATTCCGGGTGACCGACGCCGGCCTCGCGTGGCACCGGGCAGTAGTTGTGCAGGCTGGTGACCTGCACCTCCCCGCCTTTCACTTTGTCGCGGATGCCGGGCAGGTGAAAGCTGTGAAGATTGTAGCCAAGTTCGATGCGCGTGAAGCCGAGGTTCAAGACTTCATCGACAATGCTCTCTCCCCTTTCGTGGCGGCCGGCATTCCAGTGTGTCGAGATGGAGAGAATCATGTCGCCGGTCCGGGAATGGGAGAAGGTTGGGGCGTGGGGGTATGGCAGTAATCTGACGGCCGGGCCGGCGCTTGTCAACTGCGGATGGGCAAGGCGGCGAAGGGATAGGTGGTGAGGAAGTGGTCAACGGCCTCGCGGGTGGCGTCATCGAAAGCGCGTGCGGCAGCGGAATCCGGCTCACGATGGCGGTGTTGGAGGCGGCGCATGAGCTGCTCACGGTGGTCGCAGTAGGTCTCGATCTCGCCGGTATATGCCCAGCGGCGGAAATGTCCCCAGATGTAATCGACGGCAAGATCGGTAGGATGAACCTTGTCATCGCGATAGAAGCGATAGTCGCGCAGATCGTCGATCATCATCTCGAATGCGGGGAAGTAGTGCGTATGGGGTAGTTGCTCAACCAGGAGAGCGGCCGCGGCGATGAGATGCGCTTTGCCGAGTTGATTTCCGGCGGGGCTATCGCGCAGATGGCGCACCGGGCTTACCGTAAGGACGATCTGACGCAGCTCAGGCAGAGTTTCGTGGAGGGCGGTGATTTCGCGGCCGAGTACATCGGCTATAGCGGTGGCGTGGGTGAGGCGGCGGGCAAAGGATTCCGGGGGGAGGCGATGACAATTGGCAACGGGCTGATCCCGCTGGAGATGATGATAGACCCAGCCGCTGCCCAGAGTGAGTACCAGAACCTGGCATTGGCGCAGCATGTGCGTGCCGCACCGCAAGGATTCGGCCAGCGCCTGGAGACATGCTTCGCGACTTCGGCGGGAGAAGCTTCCATGGTGATCGAGGCTGTGCCACATGTCGTCGTGCCGCACCAACTCTTCAGGGTCCCAGGCGCGGTCGTTGCGAAGGTGCTGGAGGCACCGCGCGATGGCGAAGGGGTGATAGAGGATACCGAAGGGGTTGGACGCTGCGGGCAGGCCGGCAGTGCGAAAGCGGGCACTGATTTCTTCACTGAAACACGAGCCGATGAAGAGGAAGCGCGTGTCCAGCGGAAGTGCGAGGGGCGGTGTTTCCGGCTTGACCAGGGTCCGGAAATGGGGCGCGTGGTCAGCCATGGGCGCGATTAACTCCGGCCGAGCCTGGCAGCCAGGTTGGCGGGAGCCTCCGGGATGGGCAGTTCCACCTGCTCGGAGGTGGTCATGTTTTTGCAGAGGATGACTCCCTGCTGCAGCTCGCTTTCGCCCAGGATCATGGTATAGGGTGCGTTGACCTTGTTGGCGGCGCGCATCTGGGCGCGCATGCCCCTCCCTTCGAGATCCATGAGGACGCTGACGCCGCGGCTGCGCAGTTGCGCGGCCAGGCACAAATTTTGTCGCATGGCGGCCTTGCCCATGCTGACGAGGTAGACATCGACCTGTTCGGCCGGGGAGGCAGCGGCGCCGAGTTGATCCCGGCTGAGCAGCAGGCGTTCCATCCCCGCCGCAAAGCCGACGCCGTCGACCGGCGTGGTCGCACCCGGAGGCAGGATCTGGTAGCGGCCGCCGCCAGCGATGGAATTCTGCGCTCCGATTCCGTCAAAGACGATCTCGAAGACGGTGTGGGCATAATAGTCAAGGCCGCGTACGAGTCGGGGATCGACGTGGTAGGCGATGCCGAGTGCATCGAGCCCGGCGCAGACTTCGGCGAAGTAGTCGCGGCTGCTCTGACCCAGGAGTTCGGTAGTCGACGGTGCGGCATTGATGAAGGGCTGACAGCTCTCGATCTTGCAGTCGAGTATGCGCCACACGTTAGTGGTCAATCGCCGCTGACAATCTTCGCACAGGCTGGAGGTGACGTTGGTGAAATGCTCGCGGAGGGCTTCAGCCACCGGTATCCTGTCCTCGGCGACGCCGCGGCTGTTGATGCGCAGTTGCGTGTGCGACGGCCCGATGCCAACGGCGCTCAGGTAGGCGATGAGCATGGCGATGGTCTCGACATCGATCTCCGGCGCGATTTTGCCGACGCATTCGGTGCCGACCTGATGGAACTGGCGTTTGCGGCCAGCTGCAGGGCGTTCGCCGCGAAACATGGGGCCCAGATAGTAGACGCGCTTTTCTTCACCTTGCGAGAAGCCCTGATTGACCAGGGCGCGCATCACACCTGCCGTGCCTTCCGGGCGGAGGGTGAGGCTGCGGCCGCCGCGGTCTTCGAAGGTGTACATTTCTTTCTGCACGATATCGGTTTCATCGCCGATGCTGTGCAGGAAGACTTCGGTACGCTCGAAAATGGGGGTTCGCAGTTCGCCGTAACCGTAGAGGGGAAAGAGGTGGTGAGCGGCGTTTTCGAGGAGGCGCCATGCGGCACATTCGTCAGCGAACAAATCGCTTGTACCCGGCAGTGGTTCGGAACTACGCGTCTCCACGGCTATCTCCAAGGGAGGCAAAAGGTGGTGGATGTGGGGGAGAATGAAAAAAACGGCCGGATAAAGGGCCGCATAGTGGAAGGGGAATGCACGCGAATGACCCCTTCAGGGGAGCAACGTACTTCCGGCGCAGCAACTTTCAAATCAGCTTGGCGACTTTTTCGCGCATGGCCTTGCTGGGTTTGAACTTGACCACGGCGCGCCCTGGGATGGGGACCTCATCCTCTGGGCTGGCGGGATTTCGGCCGATTCTGTCCTGTCTCTGCTTGACCGTGAAGATGCCGAAGCTACGCAACTCGACGCCGCGGCCGGCCGCAAGCTCGTTCATGATATGATCGAATACCCGCTGCACCACCATTTTCACGTCCTGCTGATTGATGTCGGTTTCGGTCGCAATACGCGAAACCAGGTCACGTTTGGTCATTATGGTAATCCTTTGATTGATTGAGATGCAGGTGGTGTATAATTGTACTCATCTCTTTGCATGTTTCAATGAAGCGCGCGAAAAGTCTCAAAAAAAGAGCTTTTACGCAGGGTCTTCAAGGTAAAGTAAGGTATGGTACCATGCAGAATTGTAAAAGAGAGTGCAGACAGGATGGCCGCATGGTAGCCCAGTATTACATAAGATAACGAAGAGTCAGTGACATACAATTCGAAACGGCTTGAAAAAGGGCCGATGGAGATGGCTCGCTCCGAGCGCATTCCCGCCCGTGATTGGATAAAGTGCACTAAGCCGCTGGCACAGCGAAATTTGGGGTGTAAGCTTGTGTTTCGTTGGGAGGCGGGCGAGTGCTGATGCAGAATTCAACGGACTGGATGACGAAGAAAGCGGGGCTGGAACGTGAAGTTTGTGAGAAAGAATCTGCTGGTATTGGCCATTACCTTGGCGTTGCTTCTTGCGTGGCAGTGGCCCCAGGGAGGACTCTGGCTGAAGACGATGACGGTGTCGTCGCCGCTGATCATGCTGATTTTCTTTTTTCAGGGCTTCGCGGTGGAGAGCCGGGACCTGCGGCAAATCGGCATGTACCTGCCTTTGGTGCTGTGGGGAGCGATTGTCGCACACGGGCTTGGTCCATTGGCGGGTAGCGCCGGGGCGCTGGTGTTTCAGTTGGATGGCGACAGCCGGGTGGGGCTGATCATGATGTCTTGCATGGCGCCGACGCTGGTATCGGGGGTGGTGATTGCAGCGCAGGGCGGCGGCAACCGCACCAGCGCGATGATACTGACCATCGTCCTCAATCTGCTGGCGGTGCTGCTGATTCCGCTCAATCTTCGGTGGACGTTGGGCGGCAGTGTGGCGATCGATCAGTGGGAGCTTTTGCGCAAGCTGCTTCTTCTGATCCTTGTACCCGCGGTGATCGGGCATGTGTTCTCGGCCTGGCGGCCGGCTTTGCGCCAACGGCATGCGAGCGCGATCACGCAGCTTCCGGTCTACTTTCTTGGGCTGCTGGTCTATATCTCGATCAGCGAGCAGGTTGACCATCTGAGCGGGATTGGCTGGCGCAACGCGCTGGTGCTGCTGGTCGCTGCGTTGAGTGTGCATTTTGTGCTGTTGATCATCGCCTATGGCGTCAGCCGCTGGCCGCTGAAGGCGGAGATTCCACATGCACGTTCGCTGAGCATCGTCTGTTCGCAGAAGACGATTCCGGTGGCGGTGGCGGTCTGGACGATGGCATTCAAGGCGGAGTATCCGCTTGCCATCGTGCCGGCGATCGTCTTTCATCTCGGCCAGATCTATGCGGACGGTTTTCTGGCGCGGTGGTGGGTGCGGGATCACTCTTCCTGAGGTCGCTCTTCAGCCAGTTCGAAGGCGATTGCCGCGGCTTGGGGTATCGCGCCCGGTTTCGTCAAGCGGAGGCGGCACGCGAGGAGTCGCGGGTTGCTCATGATCACCTGCATCAGGTCGGCCGCCAGCCGTTCGATCAGCAGCCACCGCGAGGCTGCCGCGTGCCGGCGCATCTGGCTGCACAGCGCCTCATAGTCGAGGGTACCGTCGAGCTCATCGGACCGACAGGCGCCTGCCGCGTCTATCTTGAGTTCGAGCGAGAGGAAGAGCGGCTGGGGGGCGAGGCGCTCATGGGGATAGGTCCCGATGATGGCGGACAGTTGCAGATCCGTGACATGAATGGTGCCGATGATGGGCGTGTCGGACATGATACCTGGCGCCGTCACTTGATGAGGTGAAGGAACTCGGCGCGGGTGCGTTCATCGCGTCGGAAGCGGCCGAGCATGCAGGATGTGGTCATCTGGGAGTTCTGCTTTTCGACGCCACGCATCATCATGCAGAGGTGCTGGGCTTCGACAACGACGCCGCATCCTTGCGCGGCGGTCATGGACATGATGGCTTCGGCGATCTGCTTGGTCAGGACTTCCTGTATCTGCAGACGACGTGCGAAGACTTCGACGATACGTGCGATCTTGGAGAGGCCGATGACCTTGCCATCGGGCAGGTAACCGACATGTACTTTGCCGATAAAGGGGAGGAGGTGATGCTCGCACAGGGAGTAGAGTTCGATATTCTTGACGATCACCATCTCGTCCGTATCGGTGGTGAAGATGGCATTGCCGACGACGTCCTCGAGCTTTTCATGGTAGCCCTTGGTAAGGAACTGCATGGCTCGCGCTGCGCGGGCGGGGGTCTCGAGGAGGCCTTCGCGGTTGACATCTTCTCCAACTTGACCGATGATCTCGCGGTAGTGCGCTTCAATATCCATGATGGTCCCTTCTGGTAATCAATCTGGTGATGCATGTCGCTGAAATTGGGGGGTACTATAATCGGGTAGGCTGCTTGCATGCAAGGGGGGCTTGAATTATAGATACTGGCCCGCCGCGCCGATCCATCCATAATCAACTTGCCATGCCTTCATGAACCACACCTATCGGGATGATCTCTATCATACGTGGCTGCTTGCCCTGCAGCAAGAATTCCAGAAGCTTCGCTACCGATATCCGCCGCTTGCCCGTTATCGTCCGCCGCATTTCGGCATAGACGCGGAGCTTTCGACGACGCTGGGCACGTGGGATCCTGTGTCGCGGCGCATCACGCTTGCTGCCTGTCTTTTCGAGACGTGTGTCTGGGAGCAGGTGGTCGCGATCCTCAAGCACGAGTTGGCTCACAAGATGGTCAGCGATCTGGGCTGGGGTGCTGGTGAGCCTCCGCACGGGCCAGCGTTTCGGGAGGCCTGCCGGCTCATCGAGTGCGATCCGATTGCCAAGCAACAGCTTCCGTGGTCGCCCCACGGCACGCATCCGGTGATCAGCCGCATCCACAAACTGCTGGCGTTGAGCGAATCACCCAATCGTCACGAGGCGGAAGCGGCGCTGTCGAAGGCCCATGAGCTGATGCTCAAGTACAACGTGGATCAGATGGACGGTGGCAAGCCGGGCACGTATGCGTTTCGCTTTGTGGCGCCCCTGCACCTGCGAACGCCGATCTACATCTGGAGCATCACGAACATCTTGTCGGACTTCTATTTCGTGGACTTCATTTCGCGTCCTTACACGGGTGACGATGGCCGATCGCGCCGGGCGATCGAGCTGTACGGAACGCCCGCCAACCTCGACATGGCGGAGTATGTCTACTATTTTCTGCTGCAGCAAGCGGATTGCCAATGGGAGCAGCACAAGCGCAGCATGCGACTGAAGGGCAACCAGCAGCGACTCTCTTTTCTGCGGGGGCTTTATGCAGGGGTTCATTCGCGTCTGAGCGGGGAAAGGAGCCGTCTTGCCAGCGAGAAAGCGCTGGTGTGGATAGGCGATCCCGATCTCAAGGCCTTCTTCCGGCAGCGCAATCCCAATGTGCGGCTGCTGAAGCGGGGGAGCCGCATCGATCCCGATGCGCACGCGGCCGGTCATGCCGCCGGCGAGGCCTTACGCATTCGGCAGGGTATTGAACGCGGCAGCCACGGGCAAGTCCGCCAGCTGCAGAGTTGAGACCGGCCGTCGGGAGCAACGGCCGGAGCTGAACCGGTGGCGGAGGTGAGGGCATTGGGGTACAAAGGTGAGCATTCTTCAAGAGATGCTTGATCGGCGGGTGTGTGGCTGTAGGTTAGAGATGGAACCTTGCGATTACCTTACCAAAAGCGCCTTTTGCATGCCTGACTCCATGACCTCTCTGCCCCCACTGAATTCGGAAGCGACGGGCGACCGTGTTCTGATCGTGGAAGACGATCAGTTCACCGTCATGCTGATGAGTGCCCTTCTGCGGAAGCAGGGGTATCGGGTGGATGTGTGTAACGACGGTTCGCAGGCGATCGAGTTTCTCAAGCGGGAAACGCCCAGCCTGGTGCTTCTGGACATCATGATGCCGCAGGTGAGCGGCTTCAAAACGCTGAGCTGGATCCGGAGCAATCCGAGGCTGGAAGATCTGCCGGTCATCTGTGTGTCGATACTGGATGATCGTAAGGCGCTGGACCGGATATTCGATGCGGGGGCGACGGACTACGTTCCCAAGCCGATACGGGAAAACGAGCTTCTGGCGCGGATTCGGGTCCACCTCAAGCTGCGCAACCAGGATCGGGAGATCAGCGAAGCGCTGGAGGAGGTTTCGAACCTTCGCGAGCGCTTCTTCTCGCGCAAGCTGGAGCATCCGGAGGTGTTCCGGCGAATGATCACGCGCAGCCAGAAGATGTACGCGATCTTCCATTATATCGAAGCGATTGCGCCAAGCTCGCGGCCGGTCCTGGTGACCGGGGACACGGGGGTGGGCAAGGAGCTGGTGGCGCGGGCGATTCACGATGCCAGCGCGCGGAAAGGCAAGTTTGTCGTCGTGAATGTGGGTGGGCTGGATGACACGCTTTTTGCGGATACACTTTTCGGGCATGAGCGGGGGGCGTTCACGGGTGCGGTGAAGGAGCGGCGGGGGCTGGTGCGAGACGCGGAAGATGGGACGCTTTTCCTGGATGAGATCGGTGATCTGGCGGCATCGTCGCAGGTGAAGCTGCTGCGGCTGCTTCAGGAGCGGGAGTTCTATGCGCTCGGCTCGGATGTGCGGCAGTTCACGAATGCGCGGGTGATCTGCGCGACGCATCACGATCTGGATGGGAAGGTGCTGAAGGGGGACTACCGCAGCGACCTCTATTATCGGCTCAAGACGCACCACGTGCAGGTCCCCCCCCTGCACCAGCGCAGCGAGGACATCCCGCTGTTGCTTCACCACTTTGTGGAGCAGGCAGCGGAGAATCTGGGAATCGAGCCTCCAACGATACCCGTGGAACTGGAGCGCATGCTCCGGGGCTACGAGTTTCCGGGGAACATTCGCGAGTTGGAAGGGCTGTGCCATGATCTGGTGAGCCGCTCGACGGTGGAGCCGATCCGGCCGGAATCGTTTCTGGACATGCTTGCGCCCACGGGTGCCATCCTGGCGCGGGATGCGACGGCGTTCGAGGAGGATGCGCCGTCACCGTTCGACTCCATCAACCTGACTGACGGTCCGCTGCCGACGATTCGCCAGATCACCGGCCTGCTGGTGGAGGCGGCGCTGCAACGGGCGGACGGCAATCAGGCGCTCGCGGCGCGCTATCTCGGCATTTCGCGGCAGGCCCTCCACAAACGCCTCAAGAAGAAGTCGGCGGAGGAAGAGGACGAGGATGGGGACGAGGAGTCCTGACGTGGCGCCTTTTCGATCGGCGGAGTTGGCGCTACTATAGCTTGGGTACTTTTCGCACACTCCGTCACCCTTTTCGCGGTGCGCCAGCCAGTCGTTCATGATTTTCCTGCAACCATTCATTCTGTGGGGCCTGCCGCTGGTCCTGCTGCCGATCGTCATTCACCTGCTCAATCGTCTGCGCTACCGGAGCGTCGATTGGGGGGCGATGGCGTTTCTGCGTCGGGCGACGCGCCAGTCGACACGGCATTCGCGTCTTCGGCAGTGGCTCCTGCTCGGTCTGCGGGTGCTTGCGATCCTCTGCCTGATCCTGGCGCTCAGCCGTCCGTTGGCGGGGGGGTGGATAGGGGCGAGCGTCGGGGGAGCGCCGGAGACGGTGATTGTGCTGCTCGATCGCTCGGCGAGCATGGCGGGTTCGGCGACAGCTGGGGGGCCGTCGCGTCTGGAACGGGCGTCCCGGCTGCTGGTGCGGGCAGCGGGACAGACGCCGGGGGCGCGTTGGGTGTTGATCGACAATGTTTCCTCGCAGGCCCAGGCGCTGTCGTCGCCGGCACAACTGTCGGAGGCGCCGCTGACGCAGGGGAGCGATACGGCGGCGGACCTTCCCGGCATGCTGGAGATTGCCGCGCAGTACATGCAGGAGAATCGGACTGGCCTTACGGAGTTGTGGATCGCGAGCGACCTGCAGCTCAGCAACTGGCGCGGCAGCGATGAGCGCTGGTCGATGCTGCGTGCCAGGTTCGGCAATCTGCCACAGCCGCCGCGCATTCGCCTGCTGGCGCTCGATTCGGCGTCGCCCGGCAATGCGGCCATCCGGATCACCGACGCGACCACCTCATGGCAGGACGGGTATCGCTACCTGAACCTGGGTATTCGGCTACAGGGTGAGGATCTGGCGGGTCGACAGATCCCGGTGCGCCTCAGCCTCAACGGCAGTGATACGACGCTGCTGCTGGAGCCGAGCGGCAAGCAGCTTACGGTGCAGGAGATGCTGCCGCTGGGTGAGAGTCGTGACGGCGGCTGGGGCTTCGTCTCGCTGCCGGCGGACACGAATGAGCGGGACAACCGCGCGTGGTTCGCCTATGGGGCGGAGAGCGTTCGCGAGACGCTGATTCTGGCGACGGATGAGCAGGCGGCGGCGCATCTTCAGCTGGCGGCCACCCCTTTGAAGGAGGATCCCCTGCGTCGGGCGCGGGGGCTGCAGTCGTCGGATCTTTCGTCAGCCGATCTGGAAGGTGCGTCGTTGCTGATCGTGCAGGGTGTGTCGCTGAACGCAGTGGAGGGGGAGATGATCCGGCAGTGGCTGGAAAGCGGGGGGGCGATGCTGGCCTTTCCCGGCGAGAGCGACACGGGTGCGGTGCTCAATCTGGTGAGCTGGGGCGATATCGAGGAAGCGACGGCGGCGGAAGGGTATGCGGTCCGGCAACCCGCGCGCGCGGTGGGGCCGCTGCGGCCGGCCGCTTCGGGAGAGCCACTTCCGCTGGACGAACTGGAGGTATGGCGTCGCTGCCGGATCGGCATGGAAGGGGAGGTTCTGGCCGCTTTCGCCGATGAGGAGGTCCCGCTTTTCATGCGAAGGTCTTATGAGCTTGGCCAGATCGTTGCCGGCGCGACGGTCCCGAGCGAGGCGTGGTCGACGCTCGGTCGGGGGCCGGTTCTGGTGCCGCTGGTGCAGCGGCTACTGGCGGAAGGGAGCAAGCGCCAGGCGAAGGTGGCGCAAGGTGCAACCGGTCCGGGGACAGCGGATCTTTACGCGGGGCCCTGGCAAGCGCTCGACAGGCCCGGTGATGGAAGCGATCCACGCACGCACGCCGGGATCTATCGGGCGGGGGAGATGACGGTGGCGGTGAATCGTCCCGCGGCGGAGGATAGCTGGTACACGCTGGATGGGGCGGAGGCACGGGCGTACTTCGGCACGTTGTCGGCGCGGGTCTTCGACGATGGCGGTGGGGGGGGCCAGGGGCTGCAGAGCGAGGTCTGGCGGGGCTTTCTGATGGTCATGCTGCTGCTGCTGGTCGGGGAGAGCATGCTGACGCTGCCAGGGACCGCACAACGGCGGAGCGGGGCATGACGCATTGGGAATTCCAGGGAGGCATGTGGGTCTGGCCGGGGGCGGCGCTGGCGCTGGTGCTGCTCTGGTTGGGCTGGCGCCACCTGCATCGGAGCGCCAATCGCGGACGCATTCTGGCGTTGGAGATCTTGCGGCTGCTTGCCGTGATCGTCATCCTGGTCACGCTGATGCGCCCGGAGCGGGTGCAGACGTATGAGCGCGAACGCCAGCCGCGGGTGGTGGTGCTGACGGATGGGAGCCGCAGCATGGAGACGAGGGATCAGGTTGCGCCCGGCGAACAGGAGGGGCTGGTCGGGCGCGGGGAGTGGATCGATCAGGTGCTGGAAAGCAATGTCATCGCGCCTCTGCGGCCACGCTACCAACTGACCGTGGAGCGTTTTGCGGAGGATGCGGCGGTCACCGACCTGAGCTCGCCGCTGGCGGAGTTGCCGGAGCGTTACGACAACCTGGAGGCGGTCATCCTGCTGAGTGATGGGGACTGGAATGCGGGAGAATCGCCGGCTGGGGCCGCAACACGGCTGGCGGTGAACGGGGTTCGGCTCTTCACGATCGGGATCGGCAGCAGCGATTACCTTCCGGATCTGGTTCTCGACCAGGTGAAGCCGCCGTCGTACAGCCTGCTTGGGGAGCACGTTTCGATACCGTATCGGGTGCAGAACCGGCTTCCGCGGGAGGTGCGCACGGAGCTGCTGGTTCAGGAGGAAGGGCGCGTGGCGACGCGGAAGAACCTGGTGATTCCGCCGGGGGGTAGCTCGCAGGGGGCGATCCTGTGGCACGCCGCGCGGCTGGGGGAGCAGGAGCTGAAGGTGACGCTGCCGGTCGACCCATCGGAGATTGACCCCCTGAACAACGAGCATGCTTTTCGCCTCACGGTGCGGCAGGAGCGGCTGCGGGTGCTGATCGTCGAGTCGCGGCCGCGGTGGGAATATCGCTTCCTGCGGAATGCGCTTTCGCGGGATCCGGGAATCGAGCTGGAGTGCCTGCTGCTCCATCCGCTGCTGCCGCCCGGCGAGGGTGCCGATTACATCCAGAGCTTTCCGGAGGGGCGCGAGCAGCTTGCCAGCTACGACACGATATTTCTTGGCGACATCGGGATCGGCGAGGGGGAATTGACATTGCGGCAGGCCGAGCTGCTGGCGGGGGTGGTTCAGCAGTTGGGCAGCGGCCTGGTCTTTCTGCCGGGCAGCCGGGGGCGCCAGTTAACACTGGCGGATAGTGCGCTGGGGCCGCTGTTGCCGATCCTCTATGACGAGAAGAATCCGCGGGGGTTCGGGACGGAGCTGGCGGCGAATCTGGAGCTGACGAACGACGGCGCGGACCACCTTCTGACAATGTTGGCGCGGACGCCCGCGATCAACCGCCGCCTCTGGTCGCAGTTGCCGGGCTTCTACTGGTGTGCGCCGGTGGTGCGGACGCGTCCGGGCGCGCAGGTGCTGGCTGTCCACAGTGTCATGCGCAACCGGTGGGGCCGTCTGCCCCTGCTGGTGACCCGCGCGCATGGGCAGGGTAATGTCCTATTCATGGGGACGGACAGTGCCTGGCGCTGGCGGAAAGGGGTGGAGGATGTCTATCACTACCGCTTCTGGGGGCAGGTGGTCCGCTGGATGGCCCATCCGCGCCATCTGGCGCAGGAAGAGGGCATACGCCTGGTCTTTTCGCCGGAGATGCCGCGGCAGGGAGAGACGGTCATGTTGCACGCGTCGCTGCTCGATCAGGCGGGATTCCCGCTGGGCAATGCGCGCTTGAGTGCTGACATCACGGCTCGCGAAGGTGGGCAGACGCGGGTGCTGCTGCAACCGGAGCCCGGCGGTTGGGGGGTCTACACGGGTCGCTTCGACGCACAGGCGGCTGGCGTTCACGACATTGTCGTGGAAGCGGCGGAGGTCGATCGGCGGCTTGCCACGACGATCGAGATCACCCCCTATGCGCGTGAACGGACGGGGCAACCGGCCAATCATGCGATCCTGCGGGAGCTGGCGCGGATCACGGGGGGAGCCTTCGCGACGGCGCAGCGGGCGAGCGATGTCGTCGACCAGGTGCGCCTGCTGCCGGAGAGCGAGCCGCTGCAGGTGCGCTTCATGCTCTGGAGTCAGTGGTGGTGGGGGCTTCTTCTGCTGCTGCTGCTGGCCGCCTACTGGAGCCTGCGCAAGCTCTCCGGTTTGGCGTGACAGGGAGTCAGGCCCTACGGAGGTTTGCAGCTTCGGGCACATCAACGATCGGCGGCGGCTCTGCCGGGAAAGCGGGGAACCGGTCTACAGTAAGCGAAGCCGCGCCAAACGATGGCGTTGGCGCCGATGCTGCGCGGATGCGCCGTGCCAGCACCAGGGTGCTGGCTGTCTCACTACGAAGTCCCGTGGAATTGAGCGCACACGGGGAGGTGAGTGACGCCGTGGACGCAACCCCGCTTGGGGTTGATGCATGAGCGGGCAGTATACCCAGGGTAGCCTCAAGGGCAACCCTGGGCTATGGGACGCAGCCCCGTTGGGGCAAGGGGCGAAAAGAGACGCCGGTTTCCGTGAAATTGAGCTCACGCGGGGGGGATGGCGATGGATTTTGACTTATGAAGAAAAATGTTCGGGCAACGGCCGGATGGGGACTCCCACGCTGATGCGTAAGCGTCAAAAATACCCCATGGTGAATATTCGCTTGCTCGTGCGCACAGTATCTCCTGTGACTTGAACCCCCTACAGGAGATCATGAGGATGAGC
>JAWLHB010000020.1:0-141232 GCA_041690595.1 Lentisphaeria bacterium | reverse complement strand
TTCCTCCCCGACGTCTGGAAAGCAAAGCGCGAAGCCAAGGCCCAAGCCGCGTAGGCGTCTGGCCCCAAAAACAACATGGGGTATTTTTGACGCTTACGACGTCTCGACACTTCCAACCCGAACAGTCTGCCGATCCAGCCCATGGCACTCACCTTCTGGAATGGCCCGGTGACGGACGCTTAACTTCACAACATCGGCGTCAGCTCTCGAAGCTCATGAATTGAGCTTCATCTGGGTAGATAAGCATGCACGGCGCAACGCCGCACGCAATCTAAAGCACCACCGTCACCGGGCATAAAAACTGTAGCCCATCCCATCCACCAAGTCAACCAGAAAGAAAGAACCACCGAATCGGCTATGAGGAACTTCGAAAACTGGGGCCATGCACGTGACTCTGGAATGACCTGAACACAGGGGCGGCAACGGCTTTCGGGCAACGGCCGGCTGGCGACCAGCCATAGAGCGGGAGGCGCTCTCCGAGCGGCGATCTGCCTGTAGATAGCTATGGCGAAACCATAATACTCAAGATGCCAGTAAGCTTTGGCTTCACCGCTCAAAATTACTGCTGGATTGCAGGGTTGTTTTGTTGGGGGGATGCCTGCGGCACCGGCACGCCATACCTCGCGTCAAGCTTGCGCAGGAATACGACAAGACTTTCGAGCCTTACCACACGTTCGTCATCTGGTAGCAACTGCCAGTCGGGATGATGCTTGATTGCTTCGGCTCTGGCTTGCTCTGCTGCATGAGGTCTTTGCAGATCCACGTTTATGTAGTAAAGGCGAGCGTACGAAAAAGCAATTGTGTCGTCGACAAAGTAGCGCTGTCGGTCTGTTTTAAGCTTCAGGCGAAGGTTATTCATATCCGCTATTAGATGGTTCAGGATATTGATCCGGTCATCCAAACTACTGGACGCCATATAGGCAGTAACGTAAGGATCTAGCGTCCGCTCAAGCATCCTATCTAGTTTCATCATTCTATCAGTCCATGAGCACCCGCATAGACAAAGAAAAGCTAGTGCAATAACAGAAATAGATGGAACCATGGAAATAAAATAATGGCACCGTAATGCCTTAAAAGATAACGGATAACACAAACCGTTCATCTCGATTCTACCACCAGATTTCAGGTGTAGTCTGATTCCGATCGCCGCTGAGGCCAATTGACTTTTCGCTCTGGCCACCTTGGGTTGTTCGACCATGGAAGAGAATATGCTCATCCCTGCCACCTTTTGTCAAGGTCGAGACCATGATCTTCTGCCGCGCAGCCGACCGCACGCACACGGCTCGATCCCTCCCCCCAGGAAAAGGTCTTGGTCGTGGGGTATAGTCTGGGTACCACCAACTGATCAACCAGCCAACGCGTGAGGCGCTGCCCATCATGGAGATACTGCCAGGACGATATCGACACTTCAAGGGAAAGGAATACGAGGTGATCGGCTTGGCCCGACACAGCGAAAGCCTGGAGGAGTTGGTCGTCTACCGCCAGCTCTATGGCGAGCGTGGCCTGTGGGTGAGGCCTGCGACCATGTTTGCCGAAGTGGTGGAGCATGAGGGCCGTACGGTGCCCCGATTCACCCGACTGGAAGCGTGAGTGCCGGCGCGTGGCTCAGTAGCGGACGTTCTTTCGGCCGCGTGAGCGCCCCTGCGGCTTGGAGACGCTCTCCGTCTCGATGCCGTTCTCGCGCTTGAGTTTCGCAATCTGATCGCGGATCATCGCCGCGCGCTCGAATTCCAGTTGCTCGGCTGCTTCGAACATATCCCCCTCAAGCTGCCGCAGTACCTCGGCGACATCCAGATCATCCGTGTTCTCCGCAATGGCCAGCGCCTTGCTGCCGGGAAGGTTGCTGTACAGTCGCAAGCTCTCCTGGATGGCGCGCGTGGCACTGGTCGGGGTGATGTTGTGGCGCTCGTTGAAGGCCGCCTGCACGTCACGGCGCTGCGTCGTTACCGTCAACATCGCCTGTATGCTGTCGGTGATGCGATCCGCGTAGAGTATCACCCTGCCATCGATATGACGCGCTGCCCGGCCGGCGGTCTGGATCAAGGCCGTCTGCGAACGCAGGAAGCCCTCCTTATCCGCATCCAGAATCGCCACCAGTGCCACCTCGGGCAGATCCAGCCCCTCGCGAAGCAGGTTGACGCCAACCAGGCAGTCAAAATCGCCGGTGCGCAGATCGCGCAGGATATCCACGCGTTCGATGGCATCGATATCCGAATGCAGATACTTGACGCGCACGCCAAGCTCCGCCAGGTACTCGGACAGATCCTCGGAGGTCCGCTTGGTGAGCGTCGTCACCAGCACCCGCTCACCTCGCGATGCGCATTCGCGCACTTCGGCCATGAGATCGTCGATCTGCCCATCCAACGGCCGGATGGTCACGATGGGATCCAGAAGCCCCGTGGGCCGGATGACCTGCTGAACCGGGACGGAATGCTGGACCTCGTAGTCACTTGGCGTGGCCGACATGAAGATCGTCTGCTTGAGGATCTTCTCGATCTCTTCGAAGGTGAGCGGCCGGTTGTCCAGAGCGGACGGGAGCCGGAAACCATGTTCAACGAGCGTCTCCTTGCGGGTACGGTCCGCCTTGTACATCGCGCGCAACTGGGGAATCGTCACATGCGATTCATCGATAATGGTGATGAAATCTTCGGGAAAGAAGTCGACCAGGCAGAAGGGGCGCTCGCCCGGTTTGCGACGGCTCAGATGGCGGGAGTAGTTCTCGATCCCGCTGCAGAAGCCAACCTCGCGCAGCATCTCCAGATCGTACATGGTCCGCTGATAGATGCGCTGCGCCTCCACCAGGCGGCCTTCCGATTCGAACTTGCGCACCTGCTCCTTCATCTCCTCCTTGATGTCGCGCTCCGCGATCTTGACGCGCTCGGCCGGAGTGACGAAGTGGCTGGCGGGAAAGATGGTCGTGCGCTCCAGACCTTCCAGCTCCTCCATGGTCAGCGGATCGCGGCGGGTCAGCCGCTCCACCTCGTCTCCCCACAGCTCGATGCGTACCACATCGTCACGATATGCAGGATAGACGTCGACGGTGTCGCCCGAAACCCGGAACTCGCCGCGCTCCGGCGCCAGATCGTTGCGCTGATACTGCAGGTCGATCAGCCTCGCGAGCATCTCGTCGCGCACCAACTCCTGGCCCACCTCCAGCGGCACACTCATGTTCATGAAATCTTCCGGCGAGCCCAACCCGTAGATGCACGAGACGCTCGCAATGACGATCACATCCTTGCGGTCGAGGAGCGAACTGGTCGCCGCCAGCCGCAACTTCTCGATCTCCTCGTTGATGTGCGCGTCCTTGGCGATGTAGGTATCCGTCTGTGGAATATAGGCTTCCGGCAGATAATAATCATAGTAGCTGATGAAGTACTCGACCGCGTTCTTCGGGAAGAAGTGCTTGAACTCGCTGTACAACTGGGCAGCCAGCGTCTTGTTGTGCGAGATCACCAGCACCGGCCGCTGAACGCGCTCGATGACGTTCGCCAGCGTAAAGGTCTTGCCCGACCCGGTCACCCCCAGCAAGGTCTGGAAATGGCGGTCATCCTGAAGCCCGCGCACCAGCGCGTCTATCGCCTGTGGCTGGTCGCCGGCGGGCTCAAATTCGGTCGAAAGCTCAAAAGGTCGTTCCATAAGGCTCCATGGAGAGTTAAGCGTCGCGGATGGCAACGGTCATATCGGTGACCTGCCGCATTTCCCGCACGTCATGCACCCGCACGATGTGTGCCCCCCGCAGGATTCCGCAGGCTACCGCAGCTCCCGTACCCCAGACTCGATGCTTCGGATCATCCAGCTTCAAGGTCCGGCCGATGAAGGATTTACGCGATACTCCCAGCAGAAGCGGACACCCATGCCCGGCGAATCTATCCAGATGACGAATCAGGAGCAGATTCTGCTCCACCGTCTTGCTGAAGCCAATCCCCGGATCGAGGCTGATACACCTCCTTTCGACACCCGCGGCAACCAGCCGTTCGATGCACTCGCCAAAAAAGGCGTTGATCTCAGCAAAAATGTCCGCATACTCGGTCAGGGACTGCATGGTCTGGGGCGTGCCTCGCATGTGCATGGCAATGCAGCCGGCGCGATGTTCGGCGGCCACCCCAGCAAGGTCACAATCCCGGTGAAAACCACTGATGTCGTTCACCATGCAGGCCCCTGCTCGAAGGGCCCGGTCGGCCACGGATGCTTTCCACGTATCCACGCTGATCGGGCAGTCGGTCACCCGACGCAAGCCCTCGATCACCGGCAGAATCCGCGCCATCTCCTCCTCGGCTTCGACGGGCTGGGCACCGGGTCGGGTAGACTCGCCGCCAATGTCGAGGATATCCGCGCCATCGGCCACCAGCTTCAGCCCACGCGCCACGGCATCCTCAACCCGATACGTATCGCCATGCTCGGAAAACGAATCCGGCGTCACGTTGACGATCCCCATGACCAGCACCTGCCGTTGCAGATCCCACTCGCGATCTCCAGCGCAAAACATCATAACCCAAGCCTCCTGGTTGCAAATCTGAGCATGCCAAGGTACTAGTTATAGCTACCGCATTACAAGCCGCCACACGTACCATCCGGGAGAACTGCCCCCGCCACATGCAAAAGAATTTCATTCTGGATGCGAGCGTACTGCTGTACAATCCGCAATCGATCTACAGCTTTGACGACAACATCGTGATCATCCCCATAGAAGTGATCGAGGAGCTCGACTCTTTCAAGCGCGATATGACGGATCTCGGCAGGAATGCCCGCACAATCATCAAGATGCTTGATGAATTCCGGGAGCATGGCAAGCTTGGCGAGGGCATTTCCCTGAAAAGCGGCGGCATGCTGCGCGTTCATGCCCAGCGGACACGCGATGTCCTCCAGAACCGCGGCCTGCAGGTCGGCGACCATTTCGAGAACAAGCTGCTCAACCTCGCCGTCCACATGAATCAGGCGGACCCCGAGCAACCCACCATTCTCATCACCAAGAGCATCAACCTGCGCCTCCTGGCCGACGCTCTGGGCATCTATGCCGAAGACTACGAGGATGACAAGGTTCGATTCCAGGATTTCTACACGGGCGTCCACCATCTGAACGTGCCGCCGGACCAGATCGAGGCCTTCCTGAAGGACGGCCAGTTGAAGCTCGATCAGCCTCCCCACAACCCAAATGAGTACGTGCAGTTGATCAGCAGGGAGAACAGCGAGATCACCGCCCTCGGACGCCTGCGGAGTGACGGCGTCACCGTGCAACCCCTGCAGAGCCGCGAATCCGTCCTGGGCATTCACCCGCTCAACCTCGGCCAGAACTTCGCCCTCGATGCGTTGCTCGACGACAACATCAAGCTGGTTACCCTCCAGGGCAAGGCAGGCACCGGCAAGTCCCTCCTGGCCGTGGCGGCCGGCCTCTACAAAGTGCTGGTGGAGGATGCCTACAATCGCGTCCTCGTCAGCAGACCCACGGTCCCCATGGGGCGAGACATCGGCTTTCTGCCTGGCGAGATCGAGGAAAAGCTGCGCCCCTGGATGCAGCCCATCTATGATGCGATCGAGCTGATCCGCGAAGTGGACCGCCGCAGTCGCCAGCGTTCCCTTCCCGCGGACATCCTGGAGTCGGATGAGATCGGCATCGAGCCGCTCACCTATATTCGTGGCCGCAGCATTCCCCATCAGTTCATGATCATCGACGAGGCCCAGAACCTCACCCCCCTGGAAGTCAAGACGATCATCACCCGCGTCGGCCGGAATACCAAACTCGTGCTTACCGGGGATCCAGATCAGATCGACAATCCCTACGTCGACTCCATGTCGAACGGCTTTATTTCGCTGGTCAACCGTTTTCGCTCGCAGTCTATCGCTGCTCATGTTACTTTAGACAAAGGCGAGCGGAGTGAACTGGCTGAGATCGCCGCCAATCTACTTTAACCGACAGCTCAAGGTACGGATGAAGTTCATCCCATTCAATCGACATCGGCGAGCGGTCATCGCGCTGGTCTTTCTATCCCTCGTCGTGATCCTCTTTGTCGGCGGTGGCGCCTGCCTGGGGCTCTTCAGCACGGTCGACATCACCCTCAGCGAAGCAGGTCCATGGCGAATCGTGGGTATAGACCGCTATGGTCCACTGCACAAGGCAATGGTTGTCCGCGAAGACGAAGTCCTGCCGCTGTTGAGCGAGCAAGGGCTGCTGGACGCCATTGGCACGCCATGCGCTCTCGCCGACAATCGCTTCGAGCGCATCCCGCTCAAGGAACGCCACAGCATCGTCGGCTATCTCCTTAAGGACGATGCCGATGTCACCGACGTGCAGCTTCCCCTGAAACTCATCGAGCTGCCGCGCCAGCAGAGCATCATCGCCATCCTGAATGCTCACCGCAGCGTAGCCGCCTTCAAAGCCTATCGGACCATCAACGACACCTGGGTAGAGACTCTGGAGGAAAAGGAGCTTGCCCTTTCCTCGCAATCCCTGGAAATCGAAGAGGCAGAGAATCTGGTGCGCATCGTCGTCCCCGTGGAGCCCATCGCCCGCTGAGCGATCAGGCGCCGCGGATTGCTTTCGCCAGCTCCTCGAAGGTGACGCGACCGTCGTAGAGCGCTTTGCCGACGATGACCCCGTCAAGATTGTCGAGATTGAGTTCCGCCAGGGTGGCAACATGCGCGGCGGTCCCAATCCCGCCAGATGCGATTACCCGCGCCTCGGGCAGCGACCGGCACAGATTTACCAGCTCCTTCACGTTAGGCCCCGTGAACATGCCGTCCGTCAGGATATCCGTGTAGATGAAATTCTGGATACCATGGAGGAAGAGCTCCTGCGCCAGATCCATGGCATCGGCTTGCGACTCTTCAGTCCAGCCACGAACCGCCACCTTGCCGCCACGCGCGTCGATCCCCGCCACCAGCTCGCAGGCAGCGAAATCCTCCAGCAGCGCTCCCGCATGCGTCGGGTTCTCCGCAACGACCGTACCGAGAATCACGCGCGAAACGCCTGCCTCCAGCGCATCCTCGATATCCGCAATGGTGCGGATGCCGCCGCCCAGCTCGCAGGGGACGGAGACGCTGGCGCAGATCCTCTCGATGACGTCCAGATTGACGGGATGGCCGGCCTTGGCACCATCGAGATCGACCAGATGGATGAGTTCAGCGCCGCTATCCTGCCATTTTCTGGCCATGTCGGTTGGCGACACCTCGTAGGTGGTCTGCCGGTCATAATCGCCCTGTTCCAGGCGCACACATTTGCCGTGCCGGATATCGATGGCCGGGACTATTTTCAACATCGTCGACGCTTCTCCAGTTGGTGCGTAATCATCAGCTCAGACGAGCGTGCCCTTGGTGGAGGGAATGGACTTTTCGCGTGGCTCCATCCTGGTCGCCATGTCCAACGCTCTGGCCAATCCCTTGAAGATGGCCTCGAAAATGTGGTGCATGTCCTCACCGCGGATCAGGTCGATGTGCAGATTCAGTGCGGCGGCATTGGTAAAGGCCTGCATGAACTCGCGGAAGAGCCGCACGTCCATGCCGCCCAGCATGTGGCCGCGGGGAACGTCTACATCGTACATCAGGCAGGGTCGCCCGGAAAGGTCGACGACGACCCGCGCCAGAGTCTCATCCATGGGCAGGTAGAAAAAGCCATAGCGGTGAATTCCCGCCTTGTCATCCAGAGCCTGCGAGAGCGCCTTGCCCATGGTCAGGCCCAGATCTTCCATCGTGTGGTGCGCGTCGACCTCGAGGTCGCCTTCGGCTTCCACCTTCAGGTCGAAGAAGCCATGCCGCGCGAAGAGCGTCAGCATGTGATCCATGAAGGGAATACCGGTACAGATTTCCGCATTACCGGCGCCATCGATTTTCCACTCGACGGTGATCTGCGTCTCGGTCGTTTTCCGTTCAACTATGGCCTGGCGGCTCATGGCAATCCCTCGTTAGTATCTGGCTGGTCACTTGTTATAGGCGGAAATAGTGGCACTATCCACCTGCTTTTGCAATCCCAACTTGCGCGGAAAGCTGTAACTGGGGCATCCCGTGTGCTACACTACACCCGAAACCTTCAACCTCACACACCTCCATCATCCGTGAACAAACTTGCCATCCTGGGCGCCGGCGGCATGCTTGGCCGCGATCTTCAGGCCGTGCTGGCCAAACAGAACCGGCCGCACGCCCCCTTCGACCTGCCGGAGCTGGATATCCGTGACCAAGATGCCGTGGCGAAGGCGACAAAGGACGCCCGCATCATCGTCAACTGTGCCGCCTACACCAATGTCGACGGAGCGGAAACCGCCGCCGAACTGGCGCATGAGGTGAATGCCGTCGCGGTCGGGAACCTTGGTCGGTTGGCGACCGAACGCGGCCAGTACGTGTTGCACATCAGTACCGACTTTGTCTATGACGGGCGCAAGGAATCGCCTTATACCGAGGCCGACCCGCCCCACCCCCTCAATGTCTACGGCGAGACCAAGTGGCGGGGCGAGCAGCTGCTCGGAGCATCGGGCTGCCGCCATGCCATCCTGCGGATCGAATGGACGTACGGTCGGCACGGGCGTCACTTCGTCAGCAAGATCCAGGAGCTGGCCGCCCGCCTCGACCTGCTGAAGGTGGTCGGGGACCAGATTGGCGCGCCAACGCCCACAACCGCGGTTGCCAGCGCCATCCTGGCATTGGTGGACAAAGAGACCGAAGGCACGTACCTTTATGCGGCCCAGGGATATGCCAGCCGCTTTGAGGTAGCCCAGCTTATTGCGACTCACCGCGGCTATAGCGTCAGGCTGGAACCATGCAGTTCCGACGCCTTCCCGGCTCCAGCTCACCGTCCGCTCAATTCCCGCTTCGACTGCTCCCGCTTCGATTCACTGGCAACTCCGTCGCGCCCGCACTGGCACGATGCGCTGATCCATTACCTGGAGACGACAATCTGATGGCTACGCGCACCCTGCTCGTCACCGGCGGCTGCGGCTTCATTGGCTGCAACTTCGTTCGCCATCTTCTGGCCGAGCATCCGGATGTCACGGTGATCAATCTGGATGCCCTCACCTATGCGGGCAATCTGGAGAATCTGGCGGATCTCATCGACAATCCGCGACATCTCTTCGTCAAGGGCTCGATCAACGATGCGGCGCTTGTGCGGCTGCTGCTGGCGGAGCATCAGGTGGAGGGGATCATCAATTTCGCCGCCGAAAGTCACGTGGATCGCTCCATTACCGGTCCAGCCATCTTCGTCGAGACCAATGTGCTGGGAACGCTGGTGCTGCTGGAAGCGGCCCGCGATGCAGGCCTGACACGCTTCCTTCAGGTGTCGACCGACGAAGTCTACGGCTCACTGGGCGACCACGGCTACTTCACCGAAGCCACGCCTTTAGCGCCCAACTCCCCCTACAGCGCCAGCAAGGCATCGGCCGACCACCTGGTCCGCGCCTTTCATCACACCTACGGCCTCGACACCGTCACCACCCGGTGCTCGAACAATTACGGCCCCTACCAGTTTCCCGAGAAGATGCTGCCGCTCATGGTCAACAATGCCCGCCGAGAGCAGCCACTTCCGGTCTATGGTGATGGGCTGCACGTGCGCGATTGGCTCTATGTGCTCGATCACTGCCGCGCGCTCTGGGCGGCCTACGAGCGGGGCACCGCGGGCGAAGTCTACAACATCGGCGGCAACAACGAGCATACCAATCTGGAGGTCGTGAAGCTCATCCTGCACCATCTGGGCAAGCCCGAAACGCTGATCCGTCACGTTAAGGATCGCCCCGGGCATGACCGCCGCTACGCCATCGATGCCTCGAAGGCCATGCGCGACCTCGACTGGCGGCCATCGGTAACCTTTGCGGAAGGGCTCGCGTTGACCCTCGACTGGTATCGTGGCCATGCGGAGTGGATGCAGCATATCACCTCCGGCGCCTACCAGGATTACTACGCCACCATGTACGGCAACCGCTGAGCCGGGACAAACCGAATGACCAACCTGCCCAACCTCACCGTCCTGCTGCCCACCAAAGGGGAAGCCGCCAACCTGCCCTTCGTCATCGAGCGGCTGCACGACGAACTCGATGCCGTCACCGGGGAGCTGGAGATTCTCATCGTGGATGCACCGACGGGCGACGGCACGGAGGCGATTGCCGCACGCCTCGGGGCACGATACGTGGCGCTGGAGAGCGGCTATGCGGAAGCCCTCAAGACCGGCTTTCGCCTGGCGAGCCATGAGCTGATTGCCACGATGGATGCGGATGGCAGCCACGATCCCGTCTACATTCGCTGGATGCTCGACCGGCGGCACGATGCGGATCTGGTGATCGCCTCACGGTACCTGCCGCGCGGCGGGCAGGATGCCTCCTGGTTTCGCGTCTTCACCAGCCGGATGCTCAACCGGTATCTCGGCTTTGTCTGCTCCCTTCCGGTGCAGGATCTCTCCGGTGGCTTCAAACTCTACCGCCGGAAGATCTTCGCGGAGTTCGAGCTGAAAAGCGAGGCCTTTGAGATCCAGTCGGAGATCGGCATCAAGGCGTACGGGCACGGCTTCCGGCTGAAGGAGATGCCCTTCTACTATCGGCCGCGGCTGGAAGGCCGTTCCAAGGCCGCCGTCATCCGTTACGGTCTGGCATTTCTGAAGTCCAGCATGCGGCTTCGCTCTTTTCGCAACTCACGCGCCTTCTGCGACTACGACGAACGCGCCTACAACAGCCGCATCCCCATGCAGCGCTACTGGCAGCGCCAGCGTCACAGCCAGGCCATGGCCCTGCTGCCTCCCCAGGGGCTGGCGCTGGATGTCGGCTGCGGCACCGACCGCATCATTCTTGGTTATCCACAGGTCGTCGGCCTCGACTTGAACCGCCGCGTGCTGCGCTATCTGGGGCACGAGAAGCGGCGTTTGCTCGAAGCCAACGCCACGCACCTGCCACTGGCCGACGGCAGCTTCGACGCATGCTACTGCCTCGAAGTGCTCGAGCACCTCGAACCGCAACAGGCCGGCCGGGCAATCGCCGAACTCTTCCGCGTGCTCAAGCCGGGTGGTCGGCTGCTCGTCAGCACGCCCGACTATGGGCGACCCTGGTGGCCGGCAATCGAATGGCTCTATGAACGCACCCTGCGCCATGGCAGGGAGGGGCACCGTCATCTGACCAAATTCGAGGTGGCGACCTTGACCGAGACCCTCACGCGAGCGGGTTTCCGCCTGCAGACGCAACGCCACCTTTTCGGGTCGCTCATCTTCGTCCTCTGCGAAAAGCCGGCCTAACCGCCTTCGCGCTCCACCAGCTCGACGCCATTGCCATCATAGATCACGGTGCGCACAGGCTGCCACGCGTCCGCCTGACGGTACAGCAGCCCACCGCCGCCATCGACCGCATACCGATTGCCCGCGAAGGCCCATACCACCTCCGGAAAGACAACCCAGTCGCCGCCTCTCTTGAGTAGCTCCTGGTTATGCTCGGCAATCGCTTCCAGGCGATCGCAAAAGCCCCCCACCGGGCGCTGCACGGGACGCGCGGCGGCAAGCTCCCGCAGCTCAGCCAGCGAGGCTCCCTGCAGATCGATGATCACCTTGCCGGAGATGCCCAGAATGGGGCCGCTGTCCATGTCATCGCCCTTGCCCGAATAGGATTCGGCGAGGATGACGCTGGTGCGCAGATAGCCGAGCCCCTCCAGAATGGCCCGCTCGATGGGAATGGTGTGCAGCCCCACCAGGTGGCGTTCCCCATCCTTGAGCCAGGTCAGATCACCGGGATGGACGTTCAGGCAGGGCAGGTGGCGCGTCAGATTCGTCAGCGGCACGAAACCGGCAAAAAGCCCGAAATCAATGTCGAAGGAAGCGAGCCTGACGCGAAGTTCGTCAGTCCATTCCTGGCGAATCCGGCGTCCCTCAGGAGTGGCGATGGTGATGCGCCGGCAGCCCCGGTCGAAATAGAAGGCCCGGATATCATGGCGGATGACTGGAACGTCATAGGTGGCACCGAGTTCCATGGCCCGGCTGCTCTCCGGCCGGTCGGTGACAAGCGCGACAATCTCCAGAGGCGGGCTCTCACGGCGCCAGCGTTCCAGGAGTTTTTCGGCGTTGGAGCCACTCCCGCTCATGAAGATGGCGGCACGCGGTACCGCGCCCTTCAAGGCAGGCAGCAACGGACGAATCGAAGACATGCAGATATTTCCCCGCGGATGGATCGGGAATTTCTCCCGAAGCTTGTTGACACAACTGCTATGGATGCTTAGAATATACCCGCGGATAACCATTGTCCATACGGAGCCATCTTCCCTGCTCGGCAGGACTAGTTCGAGTCTTAAGGAGTCTTTCTCACATGCACCGCCCTTCCCGTTTTGTCCTCGTCTTGACGACAACCATCCTGCTTGGCGCTACGACCCAAGCCTCCTGGTACAATCCTTTCAGTTGGTTCAAGAAGGATCCACCCCATACCATCATTGTCACGGGAAACTTCGTCAAGTCTCGTGTCCTGGCGGAATTGATCCAATACCACACCGAGTTACCGATCCTCTTCCTGCCGGCCAGCAGCAGCGATGACAAGCTATACATGCTTCACTACAACGGCGAGTCCATGGGCATTGGCAGTGACCGCTTCACCGAGTTCATCTATACCCTTCGCCCAAAGACGGTGCTTTTCCTCGGCAACGAGCGCTATGCCCCGCAATCCTATATCGACCAGTTGGGCAACGATGTGACTGTCACCGTCTTTCGCAATGACAACTGGGAGCGTATCGCTCAGTCGGTTGCCAGCCTGCTCGATCTGCCCAAACTGCCCAAGCAGTACAAGAAGCAGATGGAACACTTCGACGACCGGAACAACCTGATCAAGGAAAAGGGAGTCGAGGGTGTACGGCGCC
Source organism: Lentisphaeria bacterium (assembly GCA_041690595.1). Lineage (GTDB taxonomy): Bacteria > Verrucomicrobiota > Lentisphaeria > JABSQK01 > JAWLHB01 > JAWLHB01. The sequence continues at coordinate 128,437 of JAWLHB010000020.1, read as the reverse complement.
GGTTCGGCCCATCGGATACGCCCCAGCCGGAAGCCGACCCCGGAGAGTGATCGCGGAGCCGCTCATCGGACGGCGAACTTCCACCATCAGCCCCTTGTAGGCAACGGTGCTGCAGAGCATTTACCACATCGCGCGCAATACCTTTCGGGAATGCATACGTCAGCCGATCTATGTGATCCTCCTGCTGACCACGCAGGCCATCATCGGCAACTACCCCGTCATGGCCCTCTATGTCTTTCGTGAACAGGAAAAAATGGTCACGGATGGCGCCTTGGCGACGGTCATGGTCTTCGGATGGATTACCGCGGTTCTCTGCGCCAGCCATGCCATTGCCCGCGAGATCGACACCGGAACCGTTCTCCTCATCCTCTCCAAGCCGGTGAATCGCGCCGTCTTCATCATTGCCAAGGTGATCGGGATTCTCACGGCACTGACCCTCTTTGTCTGGATCACGGGGATCGCGGTGATGTTGGCCTTGCGCATGGCGGTGGATCAGTTCCGTTTCGACATCTACATCTACTCAACCTTCTTCGCCATACTCTTTATTGCATGCGGCTATGGCGCGCTGATGAACTACCTGAAGAAGTCGTCCTTTTCGGCACAGGCCACCACCTGCATGGCCGTCCTCTACGGCGTCATGCTGGTTGTCGTCTTCTTCGTACCCGAATACAGCTATGGAAGCTATACCGATCACTATCCGCGCTACTCGGCGAACCTGGTTCTGGCAATCCTGCTGGTGTTGTTTTCGGTCTGGGCCATGGGTACGCTGGCCACCGCCCTCTCCACGCAGTTCAGCCTGGTCGCCAATCTGAGCATCTGCGCCATCTTCTTCCTGCTCGGCCTCATGTCCGATTATTTTCACCTTCAGTTGCGCGAGCTGAAGCTGGAGCAGGTGCTGCAGGCCATGCACCTGTGGTACTTCATTCTTCTTCCCTTCTTCCTGGGCTTCTGGATACTCACCGCCAAGCATTTTGCCGACCGTCGCCTGAAGCGCATTGGAAAATGGGAGCTGCACCTGAGCTTCGCCCTGATCAATGGAGCCTTGCTGATACGCGGCATACATGCCCTTAACCACAAGATCTATCTGCAGGAGCCCTCAACCGCCCTGCAGGCCGCGGCCCGCTTCATCTATGTCACCAAGAACCAGATTGCCGATGTGCTGCACGCGCTGATTCCAAACTGGCAGCTCTTCTGGATGGCCGATGCCCTGGCCGCGGGGAAGATGATCCCGCTGCACTACCTTGGCTTCGGGATCGTCTACATCTTCCTCTTCATCGGCATGTTCACCGTGCTGGCCTTCGGTCTCTTCGCCTATCGCGAAGTGGGCCGGCAGATGATCCGCTGAGTGGATCCCTACCGGGTCAGCTCGGCCATGGTGCGCTTGTAGTCTTCCGGCCCGGTGACAACCTCGATCAGGCACGATCCCCCGCCCCGGCGAGACCGTGACAGCATCTCCCGCAGCGAGCCTTCACCATCCGCCGGAAAGTACGGCAGGTGGAACATTGCCGCCGCATGTTCGAAGCGCCAACCATGCGGAGTGAAGAAATAGCGCTCATGGAGCTGAGCCTGATCCGCAATCGGCAAGAGGGAGAAGATGCCCCCTCCCCCATTGTTGAAGACGATCACTCGCACGGCATGCTCCAAGCCACCCAGGAGCGCCAACGAGTTGAGATCGTGCAGCAGTGCCAGATCCCCGAGAACAAGCGTCACCGGCCGCCGCACCCCCTGTGCGAAGCCCGCTGCCGCGGCCACCGTTCCGTCAATACCGCTTGCGCCGCGATTCGCCCCCACCGGCACCGGAGCGCCGTCGCCAGTCGCAAAGGTATTGAAATGACGCACGGGCAGGCTCGCCCCGAGAAAAAGCCCTTCACCGGTCTGCAGGTCGGCCTCCACCAGGCGTGCTGCCGCCACCTCGCCAGTGGAAGCGGTCAACCGGTCGGCCATCCGGCGATCCGCGGCGAGCAGCCATTCAACGGGTTCCGCCGATGGCACGGCAGCCCGCAGACGCTCGCAGATTGTCACCAGCTCGCCTTCCACCACGAGTCCCCCCAGGTGAAACGGGTCATCGCGCTCCGGGTGGGACTGCACGCGGATCCCTTGTGTCGCACAGCCTGCCGCCAGCAGCAGTTCGACTGCCTTGCCGACAAAGCGTCCCCCAATCCGCAGAATGAGATCCGGCCGCCATGCCTCACGAAAGGACGGCTGCTTCCAAAGCATCTCGAAATGAGCCAGACAACAGGGATCGGGTCGACCAAGACGCAGCCCCGAGGTGATGTCGGCGACAGTCGGCAGCCGAAGATGATGCACCAACTCCCGCACGGCCGTCTGCTCGGCCGCGGAGCGCAGTCCTCCGATGAGCACCATGGGCCGCGCCGCCGAGCGCAGCAGCTCCACCGCCGACGCCATGGTGCCATCATCCGGCAGGGGGATCGATGGCCGGTGCACCGTGTAGGGACCATCGGTGGCCCACGAGAAGTTCAGCGTGGACGGCAACTGGGCCGGCAGAAAGGGCTGGCGGTACATGCAGTTGATCTGCACCGGGCCGGCAATGGGGCCAAGAGCCCGCCGCCAGGCCTGATCCATTGTCGTCAACACGGCCTGTGGAGCCATCTCATCGTCTGGGCAGGGCAGATCGAATTGCCAGCGCAGAGAGCCGCCGAAGAGTCGTACCTGGTCGATGGCCTGATTGGCCTGGGCGTCACGCAGCTCGGGAGGTCGATCAGCGGTCAGCATGAGCATCGGCAGCCGATCCATGGCAGCTTCGGCGACCGCCGGCGCGAAATTGGCCGCGGCGGTACCCGAGGTGCAGATCAGCACTGCCGGCAGCCCGGTCGCCCGGGTCTGCCCCAGAGCATGGTAAGCGAGTCCGCGTTCATCGAAATGCTGAACGGATCGAATGCCGCCATGCATGGCCACCGCGGCGGTCAGCGGCGTGCAGCGCGAACCGGGAGCCAGGCAGAAGCAGCGGGCGCCAAGACGCCACAGCTCCTCGATCATCAGCCTGGCCCACAGGAAGTTACGCTCCCCCGTCTCCATCGCCATCCCCTCCCTGATAGTGCAGCAGCCCCTTGATGAACGAGGAGAGCTTGTCTTCGATCTCCTGCCACTCCTGCTCGGCTACGGAATCGCGAACCAGCCCCGCGCCGGAATAGAGACTGAGGCTGCGGCCCGAGAGCAGCCCCGAACGAATGCCGACGCCAAGCTGCAGCCCCCCCGCGCCGATCCAGCCCACGGGCCCGGCATACCAGCCACGATCGAAGGGCTCGAGCACACCGATCAGATCACGCGCCGCGTCGGTTGGCCAGCCACCCACGGCCGGAGTGGGATGGAGCGCCGCCACCAGGTCGGCATCCGAGGCACCTTGATTGAGTTCCGCGCTCATGTGCTGGCAGAGATGCTGAACGTTCGCCAGCTTCAGCAGCCCCACCGCGTCACGCTCCACGGCATGACAAAGTGGCGCCAGTGCCGCTTCGACCGAATCGACCACAAAGCCATGCTCCCGCCGATCCTTGTCCGAAGTCAGAAGCTCATGCCCCAGGCGATCGTCGTCCGCCGCGCATACACCCCGGCGGCGGGTCCCGGCAATGGCTTCGGTGCAGACATGTCGGCCGCGGCGGGAACAAAGTAATTCGGGGGTCGCGCCGATGAACGCCGTCTCCCGGTTATACTGGAAAGCGAAATGAAAACAGTTGGGCGTGATGGCGGCAAGGCGGCTCAGCAGGGCGGCCGGCGTGACCAGCCGATCCAGCTCGCAGGTGGAGCAACGTGCCAGCACGACCTTCTCGAGGCTTCCGCTCCGCAGCGCGTCCACCACCCTCTCGAAGAGCGCGTTCCATCCCTCCATCTCCGGCTGATGGTGGCGCCTGACCAGGTGCAGGGGCGGGAGGATCGGTACGGATGCCGTGGTGGCTACCATGCTCGCCAAGGCCGCTTCACTGGCAGCGATCTCCTCCTCCCAGCCACCGGCCGCGCTGGCGCGCATGTTGCACGCCAGAAAGGTGCGCTTTTCCCGCCGAATGAGTTCAAGCCGCGGCAGCGAGAAGCGCGCGGCGCCAAAGGGCTTCCACTTCTCTTCACGGGGCTTTTCACACGCATCGGAGACAAAGGCGATGCCGCCATAGTACCGCGCCTCCGGGTCACTGCCGTCGAGGCGCTCATGCACCGCCGCAAAGACTTCCTCGACCGTCACCCGATCCGGATACCAGAGGCGATCGCACTCGCCGGTCGCCGCAACTTCGAAGGTGTTGATGCGGTCGGACCAGTACATGGAGTGATCGGCACCTTGGGCCGTCAGCCAGGGCAGGCAGTCAACGGGTTCAATCTCTACCTCCGCGCGACAGATGCTGGCCGCCGGGTCGCGGCCGATGGCGGCGCGCAGGTCACGCACCAGCTGCTGGCGTGCTTCATCGAGCGATAGATAGGAGAGGATGGTCATCAGGAGTTACGTGTACCTGTATACAGATATGCAACGCCGAAGGTCATGGGGCGTGCCGAGACAGCGGTGAAACCGGCCCGTTCCAGATGGGCGCCAAAGTCAGAACCGTAGGGAAAGGTCTCCACCGTCTTGTTCAAGTACTGATACGCTTTGATATCCCCGGAAAGCAAGCCCCCGAGATGTGGCAGAAGGTGACGGAAATAAAAAAGGTAGAGACGACGCAGCAGCCGATTATCGGGCAACCCGAATTCCAGAATATACACTTGACCGCCGGGTTTCAAGACACGGTGCATCTCACGCAGGGCAAGATCCATGTCGCTGACGTTGCGAATGCCGAAGCTGATGGTAACCGCATCGACAACGTGATCCGGAAGCGGCAGGGCCAACGCATCGCCATGGACCATGTGCAGGTGGTCGTGGACCTTCCTGTCGCGCAGCTTGCGGTGGCCCAGGTGAAGCATCCCCCAGGAGATGTCGATGCCGATCCCCAATTCGAGGTCGAGTCGCCTGTCGAGCGCCAGAAGCTGATCGCCGGTTCCGGTCGCCAGATCGAGGACCCGCACGGCAGCGCCGCGACGCATGGCGCCGGCAAGCCGCCTGCGCCACACCCAATCCTGACCCGCGGACAACAGGTGATTCAGCAAATCATAGCGACCGGCAATGCGGTCGAACATCTTGCCGACCCCCTGCCTTGGCGGAGAAGTGTCCACGTAACGCCGCTATGCCGGTGTCTTGCTGGTGCTCGCACCTTCCGCAAGCAAGCTCTTCTTGTGCATGACACGAGTCTGGATATATATCATCACCGGTGTAGCTACGAAGATTGACGAATAGGTACCGACGACGATACCCACCATCATGATCAGGGAGAAGTCATTGATCGCACCACCACCAAAGAGGTAGAGGATAACGACAACGAGCAAGGTGGTCAACGAGGTGAGGATCGTACGGCTGAGCGTCTGGTTGATGCTGATGGAGCAGATCTCGGCGAAGTTGGTCTTACGCAACAGCCCCACATTCTCCCGGATTCGGTCAAAGACCACAATGGTATCGTTGAGCGAATAGCCGATGATCGTGAGGATGGCGGCAATGACGGTCAGCGAAATCTGCCGATCGCCGAAGCCCCACATCAGGTAGATTCCCAAGCCGATGATCACGTCGTGCGCCAGACAGACCACGGCGCCAATAGCATAGCTGAACTCGAAACGGATGGCAATGTAGATGATGATCATGATCAAAGCCAGAATGACCGCCTTGATGGCGCTCCAGGTGAACTGAGAGCCGACCATCGCACCCACCAGTTCCACCGACGCAACCCTGGCTTTCATCTCCGGATGCGCCGCATTGATGATGCCGGCAATCAGGGTGCCTGGATCGACTTCGTCGCTGAACTGCTTGGTGACGACCACTTCCATCAGGCGCCCTTCCTTGAGGGTCGAACTCTTATAGTTCACCCGGACGTCGCGCACCCCCAACTGCTCATTCTGTTCGAGCGTCTTTGCAATCTGCTGGTTGGATACGGTTTCCTCGTACTGGAAACTGATAGCCGTGCCACCGCGGAAATCGACGCTCAACGCGCTACCGCCGCGGACGACGATGGTTATCAAGGCCAGGAGGATGAAGCCGGCGGAGACCAGGTAAGCCAGCTTGCGATAGTCGAAGAAGCGGACATGGCCGGGTTCCAGGAACTGCATCATGCGCAGCTTGTGAATCAGGTCGTACTTGAGCAGCGTGTCGTAGATGGTGCGGGTAACGAAGAGCGCGGTGAACATGCTGGCGATGATACCGATGCTCAAGGTCACACCGAAGCCCTTGATCGGGCCGGAACCGAACTTCACCAGAATGAAGGCGGTGAAGAGGGTCGTCAGGTTCGCATCCAGAATGGTGGAGAAGGCGGAACTGTAGCCGCGGCTGATCGCGTTCTGGATGGACTTGCCGGTCTTCAGCTCTTCTCGAATACGCTCGAAGATGAGGACGTTGGCGTCCACCGCCATACCAATCGTCAGGACGATACCCGCAAGGCCTGGCAGGGTGATGGTGGCGTCCAGAATTGGCAGCGTCCCCATCACGATGAGCATGTTGAGCACCAGCGCGATCGTGGCAATGACGCCAGAACGGAAATAATAGGTGACCATAAAGAGAATGACGAGGATAATACCGACAACGGCGGCCATCGCGCCACTGCGGATGGACTCGATACCCAGCGTCGGCGCCGTCATGTTGACACCTTCAAGCCGGGTCTGCACGGGCAGGTTGCCGCTCTTGAGGACGATGGCCAACTGCGAGGCTTCATCCTGCGTGAAGCTGCCAGTGATGACGCCGCGCCCGCCACCAATTCGGTCATTGATGTTGGGGGCACTGTAAACGGTGCCGTCAAGCACGATAGCCATCCGCTGCCCGACATTCGCGCCGGTCAGTTCACCAAAGGCGATGGCCCCTTCCGTATCGAGGGTGAAGGCAATCTGCAACTGGCCGAATTCGCCCGCGGTGGGATGAGCGTCGGTGATGTTCTGGCCACTCAGCTTCTGTTCTTCCGTGCTCAGCCATAAAACTTCACGGCGGGACTGCCCCTTCATGTCGTACTCATGAACCTTGCGCTCATAGCCCAGCACCTGATGGACGTAATCGGGATCTTCCTGCTGCCGTTCCCGCTCGAGCTGCTCAAAGTCGCCGCTCTCGGGATGCACCATGCGGAACTCGAGCACGGCCGCCCGGGTGAGCAGCTCCTTGAACTTGTTCGTATCGTCTTCGTCGATCGTTGGAATCTTGACGGAGATGCCGGTGGGGCCGTAGGGGACGATCTCCGGCTCCAGTACGCCGCTCTTGTCGACACGATTACGGATAATCTCCATGAGCTGGTCCTGAATATCACCGACCGAGCGATCTTCGGGCATATCGTCCTCGCTGAAGGCGACGACGAACTCGGTACCGCCGCTCAGGTCAAGTCCCAGACGAAGCTTGCCCCGGCTCAGGCGGCGGACATACTGCAGCACCTCCTGATTGCTCGGCATGTCCCGGCCGTAAATCGGTATGTAGTTGCTCAGCTCGATGTGCAGCTCGTCTGCGGCGTTCGCCACAGCTTTCATCGGCGAAATGCTGGAATTCTCGGACATGATGACGCGTGCCCGATTGATGATCTCCTCGAACTTGGCGTCGGGCTTCTGCCCTTCCTTCTTCGCCTGCGTCTCCATCGTCTGGAGAAAATCGCGGTCAGTGGGAGGCCACAAGGAGATTGACCAGCCGAAAATCACCAGTAGGATTACAATCCAGCGCCATGTCAACTTGCCCATAATATGCCTGCACCTTCTATACGTGAGTCGTTGTAAAAATTACGCTTTCTTCTGCTCGTTGCGGAGCGGCAACAGCCGTCAGGCCGCGCCGACTATTTCTTCGCCTCTTCGACAGCCTCGTCACCGTCTACCTGCAGCGCTACACTGCTCCGGCTGACCTCGATCTTGACGTTGTCCGCGACCTTGACGACGAAACTCTTGTCTTTGACGCCGACGATGGTTCCATAGATGCCGCCAGTGGTGATTACCTTGTCCCCAGCCTTGAGCTTGCGCAGCATCTCCTGGTGGAGCTTCTGCTTCTTCTGCTGCGGGCGAAAGCTGAAGACATACAGGAAGACGATCATACCAATAAAAAGGAAGAGCATTCCAGTCATGCCGCTGCCGCCGCCGCCGGGCGCCTGAGCCATGAAAGTAGGGATCGATTGAAGCATCAGAAGAGCATCTCCGGGTAATGGTCGTGCAGGGGCTGACAGCCAGACCCCAAAAGAAATGTTCAATGTACATGAGGGCGGCAGCTTTACCAATTCCAACGGAGAAAAAAGCCGCGCTGGAGCGGCTCACGCAACCCCGCCATCACCGCCTCCACAAAGTGCCTCTCCTGACTGGGTTCAGAAAAGATGTTTCTCTTGAGCGCGTAATCGAAGCAACTGACCAGAAGGAATCGGCGCTCTTGCCGCGGCAGATGCTCATACAACTCCCGGCAGGCATCCCGCACAGTCCGGATGTAGGCCTGGCGGGACTGCAATCGCCTGTGGCGCAACTGGCGCACATCGGTCAGCCAGTAGCGGCGCTTGCCGTCAACCGTCTCCACCAGGATATCGTGTGCCTGCAGATTGCGGCAGGAAAATCCGGCGGCATGAAAATCGCACAGCAACCGGGCCAACTCCGGGATGATGAGGTCTCGGCTCTCACTCCTTGCCTTGCGCACGACGGCATCGAGCGGCTCGGCGTCGGGGCAGAAGTCGGTGACCAAGATCTGTTCGCGACGATCGTCGCCCCGCAGCACAGCGGCCAGCAGGGGCGCCGGTGTAGGAAGGTGTTGGTTGAGAAGGCGCACGGCATTCTTGAAGATGCGAAAGCAGGTGGGCTGCAGGAGCGTTTCCCGCATGCAGTTGCCCAGCCTGTGCACCGACAGCCGGCGGAGGAAGCATGGCCCTTCATACAGCTGCACGCGATAAGCCCGGAGAGAGGGGCTTTCGTGGTGCTGCTTCGCTTCGCCGAGGATGCCGTCAAGGCCGCTGCAGAGAAGCTGCCGCACCTCGTCATCGGCCAGTCTGGCGGAATCATAGAGGCAGTCGTAGTCCCGCGTCGACAGATGTTTTGAAGCAATCGCACCCATGTATAATCAACGGTGTAGACTCAATTTCATGCATACCAGATCAACTCGAAGATGCCGGAAATGCCGGCGTGATTCGCCACAAGATACTCTTGGCGGGGGCGAATGCAAAGCAGATCGCCGCGCTGAGTGGCTCCGGCCGGGGAAGAAAGATGAGGCGGCTATCAGGCGAGTTCCAACGTCTGCTCGACCTTGGCGGTCAGTTGATTGACCGTGAACGGCTTCGGCAGGAAGTTCCGGGAATCCCGCTGAATGCCATAGCGCTCGGTGGCGCTCTGCGAATAGCCGGAGGTGAAAAGGACCTGCAGGCGCGGATACGTCTCGGTCAGCTCAGCCGCAAGCTCAGGTCCATTGCCGTCCGGCAGCACGACATCCGCCAGAAGCAGGTGAACAGCTTCGTCAAGACCGGCAATCAGCTCTCTGGCGGCCGCCGCCCCCGCGGCGCCATGGACACGATAACCGGCCCGCCGCAGGACCTGGGTAATCACCTCGAGGACATTGGCCTCATCCTCGACCACCAGAATCGTGGCATCCCGCCGCCTCACGGATTCAGCGGTCAAGGCAGGCTGCGCATGTTCGGGCGCCAGCTGTGTCCGCGGGAGGAAGACCTTGAAGGTAGCCCCCTCTCCCGGTTCGGATTCGACGGTGACCATGCCATCCCACTGCCGCACCAGCGTACGACAGGTGGCCAGCCCAAGACCAGTACCGCGCTCCGGCCCCTTGGTGGTGAAAAAGGGCTTGAAGATCTGCTCCTTGACGTCGGGATGCAGCCCCTGGCCATTGTCGCTGACGGCGATCGTGGCATAGCTGCCCGCGGGCAGGGTGCGGTCAATGCCGACCATGGGCGCATTGGCTTCCACGATCTCGGTGCGGAGGATGATCCTGCCGCCATCTTCGACGGCATCGCGTGCGTTGAGGATGAGGTTGAGGATGACCTGCTCCAGTTGCCCGTCATCGGCCATGACGTTCCCCACCCTCTCGTCATAGTGGCTTTCCCATTGAATCGTCTCACCGATCACCCGCACCAGCATCTTCTCAAAATTGCGCAGCAGGAGATTCAGGTCGAGCACGCGCGGATAACCGACGAGCTTGCGGTTGAAGGCAAGCAGCTGGCGGCTCAGCTCGGCGCCTCGCCTTGCCGCATGCTCCACTTCCGCGACCAGCCCGCGCAGATCCTCCCGATCACCGGCTTCCGCCAGCAGAATATCGGCATACCCCATGATGATGGAGAGGACGTTGTTGAAATCATGAGCGACCGCGGAGGTAAGCTGGCCGACAGCCCCGAGACGCTGGGCGTTGGCCAACTCCTGGCGCACCTGGTGATACTCGGTCATGTCCAGCAGTTCGCCCTTGAAATGGGGCGTCGTCGGATCCTCGATCCAGGCAATATTGGCGAGAACCAGGCGCTCTTCGCCATGCGTCGACTTCAGGCGAAGATACTGGTGTTCAACCTTTCCCAACTGCCGGGCACGACGAAGGACAAGCTGGGCCATCTCCCGCGTCTGCACGTGCTCGACGAGATTGAGCGCATGGGCATCGGGTTCCCCCAGCAAGCGGTTCAGGGCAAGGTTACAGTCGAGAACAATGCCCGCGGCATCACAGGTAAAGGTAGCGGTGAATGGCTTGTCGAAGGGATTGCGGGCAAGGTGCTTGGCGTGGCTCATGCGATCGGTTAGCTGCTCTTTAGGCTGGTGAATCAGGATCTATTACAATAGACCGTCCTACACCATAAAGATACTATGAAGAGCGTTCCTGCACGAAGCATATCACCCTCTGTTCAACGGAATCGGCATACATGCGGATGCTTCGAGGGCTGAGATCCGCGGCATTGACCAGGCGGAGAGCATCCTGCCAGTTTTCCGCAGCCGGCAGCATCTCCGTCAGTCGATTGGGAAGACTGAGAAGAAGCGACTGATTGACCTGATGCCCCTCCTTCTCGGGAAAGACTGCCGTGTACAGCATGTCCAGCTCGACAAGGTCATTGAAGAAATGGGTGCCCAGCGAAATGTCCGGAATCAGCCCTTCGTGCATGACGGCCACTTCGCAGATGACGGCAACGCGCCGGATCTCCTGGAAGGTTACCGGCACGCCGAATGCTGGTGTGGTGGTTCCCCACCGGCCCGGCCCAATGAGCAGGATGCGCTGGCTCATCGCCTCTACCTGCGTCAATCTGCCGATGAGCCGTGCCAGCGCAAAGCGTTTGCTGTTCGGCAGGCGCGCATAAACGGAGGGGACAACGTGGATGATGTGGTCGATGGGGATGCTGCGGCTCTGGCCGATCACTGGACCCGTCGTGGAGAGAATCACATCTTCCGCCTTCAGCGTCTCGCCTGGCAACGGAATCGTCTCGCCGCTCTCGCTGCGCACTTGGAAAGGGCGACACTGCAGCAGGTTGAGGCGGAAGCGCTGCCCCTCCACGAAATTGACCGTGAACTCGATGTCGACCGGATAGTTGTAGGCCTTTTCGAGCTGCTGCATCATCTGACGGATGCGCGGGACAAAGGAGGTCTGCTGGATGAGACCGTCGAAGGTGAGTACCCAGGGGAAGACGTTCTTCATCTTCTGCTGGGCGGCGCGCTTGAGCAGCTCCTGATCGCGCACTGCCAGCATCTCCAGTGGCAGTCCATCCGCGCTCTCGACGATCTGCTGGAAGGGGATGCTCCGCAGGCAATTGGTATCGAGATCCAGAACATCGACCTGCTGCTGGGAATACTGGCGCGCCTGCTCCTGCGAAGTCTCGACGCGCCGGTCGGGAGCATTGAGTGCCACCAGGCGGGTATAGTCGTCCTCGATGCGATCGACGGCGCGGGTGCCGAGGCCGCAGACAATGCGCAGCAAGCCCGCTTTCGGGTCGATCTGCTTGTCCCACACATAGGGATTGAAGGAATAGCCCACGCCGGCCACGTGAGGAAAGAAGATCTTGTCATAGACGGTGCCGGAGACGCGCTGAACGAGCAACGCCATCTGTTCGTCCTGCTCGAGCAGACCGCGATGATCGCGATAGGCCAGCGCCTCCTGGCTGAGGGCGCTCGCATAGATGCGGCGTACCGCATCCATGAACTGCTCCAGCCGCGCCGAAAGCGGCCCCTGATTCGGGCAGAAGACGCTCTCGTACTTGCCCGAGAAGGCGTTACCGAAATTGTCCTCGAGGATGCTGCTGGAGCGGACGATGATCGGCGACTGACCGAAATAGTTGAGCATCTCCTTGAACTGATTGACCAGATACTGCGGGAACTCACCCTTGAGCAGGCAATGCTGCCCTTCTTCGATACGGTCGAAGAGCGCTTCGGGGTCGTGTCGCACCCGGCGGGACCACCAACAGCCGCTCTGCACGATGTAGGTGTAGAAGACGTCGGAGCCGATGAAAAAGGAATCGTGTACTTCGAGGAAATCATTCCAGCGGGAATCGGTGCGGACAAGCATGGCGCGGGCCAGGAGCATGCCCAGTGCCTTGCCGCCGATCAGTCCGCTGCCGATCATGCGGGTGAGGATGCGCATCAGATCGGCCAGGGTGAAATAGCGGCTGACAAGCTGGATGTAGCGTTCATCGCGGGTGATGGCCATGCGGACCAGACGCATGAAGCAATCCTCGGCTTCCCGCGGGGTGAGCTTGCCGCTGTTGAGGTCGGCAAGCGTCTCCTGGGCATGCATGACGGTACGCCGCCAGACGCCCGGGCGATGCAGAGAGAACTCCAGCCAACTGTGGGGAAGATTGGCCATGATCTCCGTCAGAGTGGCACTGTTGGTGACGGGGATGAGCTCGCGGGTCGCCCAGCTGTGGAGCATGAACATGGTGGGGGAATAGCGATCCTGCACCTTGAGCGGCTGCACGTACAGCTGCTCCTTGTTCCGATAGACGTCCAGAATCACCTGCGCCGTGCGGCTGATGTTCTCGACGGTCCGCTGCATGTGGCGGTTGCGGATCATGGCAAAGTAGGCGATCGTGTCCAGGCGGTAGAGCGCCGGACAGACAATCATGAAGAAGTTCGCGAGCATCTGGTCGCTGCACCAGTCGACAGCCAGCTCCGAGAGGGAATCGAAAACGTAGTATACCCCCACGCCTCTGGCTTCGGCCAGGTCGAGGATGGTGGTCACAAAGCGCTCGAATCCCAACTCGGGGTTCAGCTGAACCACCTCCACGTGTTCGTCATCGACGAGCGGCTCCATGTGCAAGGCAAAGCGGAAGTAGATGATGGGAATCCCATGCTCCAAAGCCTCCCGGACAAAGGGTTCGATAAAGGGCTGTGCGTCCTCGATCTGCTCGACCTGCATGACGACATTATCGCCAAGGCGCAGTCCCTGGATGACCTGGTCGAGCCCGGCAATACCGGTGCTGCGGAAGAGCTCGCTGCTCATTGGAACTCCTGGCCGATGCGTTCGAGGTCCGAATAGGGGATCAACTGGTTGAAGTCGTAGAGGCAACTCAGCGCGGTATTCTGGGTGGGAATGCCAGCCTCGTGAATGGCTGCCGCGGGATTCAGTCCCCCCGTCACGATCATGCCGGTGCGACCTTCCTGGACGGAAAAGCCGAGCAGAGGCTGGTTGGGCTTGCCCAGCATGAGGATGCCGTCGAGACCGACCTCACGCAACTCCTCGCGCAGGCGTTCGACCGCTGCCAGCGCACAGGTGGGCACCTCGCGAAAGCTCGCGCCGATACGGCCATGCCCGTGAGAGAGAATCTGCCGGACGCTGGTCAAACCGGCCTTGATGAAGACCTCGAGCGGATCCATGGAGGTGCCTTCATAGTAGATCACGTCGGTGAAGCGTGCCGGCGTCCCTTCGTGCATCTCGAGAACGCCGCCAAAGCGCGAGACGATGGGAACCCGCTCATTCAGGAAGACCCCGTTGACAGTCACACTGCAGATCGTTCCCAGGCCGACGCAGCCTTCCGGCACCTGCGCATGCCCCACCTTCTCGCCGGGCCGGATCACCGCCACGTATCGCCCCATGCCGAGCCCTTTCTCGAAAACCGGGACCATTTCCGCCGCCCCCCTGGCGAAGTGCTCGGCATGCAGGATCGTGAGATTGAGGACGATCTGTCCCTGCCGCCGCCGATGATCGAAGCGCATTCGCCATGCCATGGCGTCGACCTTGGCGGCGGTCATGCCGATGCGGTCGAAGATCAGGCTGTCGTCGATCTCCTGTCGGCCATGGGTGGTAATGCGCCGGCCGCCGCTGCGCCCTCGCTTCGCCTCTTCGACCAGCCCCTCGTCTTCCATTTCCTGCAGATATAGACGCACGGTTCGCGAACTGATGTTGTAGCCATGTGCTTCCAGAGCCTTGGCAATATCATTGCTCCCGACCAGCTCATCCGAGTCGCGCATGACACTCAGAATGAGCATCTTCGGTTTTTCTTCGAGAAGTGACACCGGAACTCTCCGCTCGATTTTGTTTACCCCCGTGGGCAGTGGCAGGCTCGGTCGCTTGATCCCCCTCTCGCCTTCCGCCCTCAAAACGGCAACGCTGCCATTATAAAAAGATACCATGCGCAAATAACCTTGCCACCATGTAGTGAAAAAAATATAGCAAAAGGCTTGACGGAAAAGCATAGCCATTTATATTGGCAAGCTTAGTCCAGAATGGACGATTGAACGCTGGCGTATTGGAGGGGGGGCAATTCTTCCGAGATGCGGCGCGCAATGACTTGCCGTATACACATTTTTCAAGTGGAGAGAAACGAGATGGCTTACATCGAGGAAGTACTGGATCAGGTCGCACGGCGGAATCCGGGAGAACCGGAGTTCTACCAGGCCGCACACGAAGTTCTGGACTCACTGACACCCGTCATCGACCGGCACCCCCAGTATCGCCGCGAGCGCATCCTGGAACGGCTCGTCGAGCCGGAGCGGGTCCTGATCTTCCGGGTGCCATGGCTGGACGACAGCGGCACCATTCGCGTCAACCGCGGCTTCCGCGTCGAATTCAACAGCGCCCTCGGCCCCTACAAGGGCGGCCTGCGCTTCCATGCCAGCGTCAACATGAGCATTCTCAAGTTCCTCGGCTTCGAGCAGACCTTCAAGAACTCACTGACGACCCTGGCGATGGGTGGCGGCAAGGGCGGTTCCGACTTCGACCCACACGGCCGTTCGGACTATGAAGTGATGCGCTTCTGCCAGAGCTTCATGACCGAGCTGTCTCGGCACATCGGCCCCTGCACCGACGTTCCGGCCGGCGATATCGGCGTCGGCGGCCGTGAGATCGGCTACCTCTTCGGGCAGTACAAGCGCCTGCGCAACGAGTTCACCGGCGTGTTGACCGGCAAGGGAATGAACTGGGGCGGATCCCTCATGCGCCCGGAAGCTACCGGCTACGGCATGAGCTACTTCGCGCAGAACATGCTCAAGACCCGCGACGAATCCCTCGAAGGCAAGGTATGCGTCGTTTCCGGATCGGGCAACGTGGCGCAGTACGGCATCGAGAAGCTCATCCAACTGGGCGCGCGCGTGGTCTCCGTCTCCGATTCCAACGGCACCATCTACGATAAGGACGGCATTGACGAAGAGAAGCTGAAGTTCGTCATGGAGCTGAAGAACGTCTATCGCGGCCGTATCAAGGATTACGCGGACAAGTTCACGGGCGCGGAGTATCGCAGTGGAGTGACGCCCTGGTCGATCCCGTGCGACTGCGCCTTCCCCTGCGCGACCCAGAATGAAGTGAGCGCCGACGACGCGCAGACCCTGGTGGACAATGGCTGCCACCTGGTGGCCGAGGGCGCCAACATGCCCTGCGATCCCGAAGCCGTCGACATCTTCCAGCAACATTCGGTGCTCTTCGGACCTGGCAAGGCCGCCAATGCCGGCGGTGTCGCGGTCTCCGGCCTGGAGATGACGCAGAATGCCATGCGCCTCGTCTGGACGCGCGAAGAAGTGGATACCCGGCTGCAGATGATCATGAGCGACATCCACAACAACTCCGCCGCGGCTGCCGAAGAGTTCGGCCTGGCGGGCAACTATGTGGCCGGCGCCAACATCGCCGGATTCGTCAAGGTAGCGGACGCCATGCTGGATCAAGGTCTGGTGTAAGGCGGGCAGAGCGGCGACAGGTACCGGAGTCATGGTGCGGGCTCCGGTGCCAGTCGCTGGCTATTCGCGACGGCCTGTTGAAAATACGACCGAAGGACGCACATTACCCCAAGTGCCTCCGAGTCGCCTTCACCCCTTGCTCCATTGTCCATGACCAAGTTAGTCCAGCAAGCACGCGCCGTCCTGCGGCTCCCACTCGACCGCCTCGAAGAACGACGCCTGAGCCGCCAGCTGCCTTCGTGGCACCGGCCCAGACACGTCGGGATGATCCTCGATGGCAATCGCCGTTATGCCAGGGAGAGCGGGGCCATCTCCGTGCTCGAAGGACACGCCCGCGGCGCCGACAAGCTCTACGAAGTGCTGAGCTGGCTCTTCGAATCGGATGTTCACGTGGTAACCGCGTGGATCTTCTCGCTGGACAACTTCAACCGCACGCCGGCGGAAGTGAAAGGTCTCTTCGACCTTATCGAGCGCCGCACCTACGAGCTGATCGAGCATCCGGATGTGCATCGGCATGAGGTCAACGTACGCTTCATCGGTCGCACGCAGTTGCTGCCCGAGCGGCTGCGCCGGGCGATCGCGGCGGCCGAGCAGGCGACCGAGCATTATTCCCGCAACTATCTGAACATCGCGATCGCCTATGGCGGGCGCGAAGAGATCACCGACGCCGCCAAACGCTTCCTTCTGGACCACAGCCACAACGGCACCACCCTTGCACAACTGGCGGAGAAGCTGGAGACGTCGACCCTGGGAGAGTACCTCTACACCTCTCACCATCCCGATCCGGATCTGATCATCCGCACCAGCGGCGAAGTCCGCCTCTCGGGATTCCTGCTCTGGCAGAGCGCCTACGCGGAATACTACTTCTGCGACAGCTACTGGCCGCAGTTTCGCAAAGTCGACCTGCTGCGGGCACTTCACGCGTTCCACTGCCGCCAACGCCGCTTCGGCCGCTGATCCTCAGCGAAGACCGCGTCCGGCGGCATCCGTAACGGCATAGTTGACGCCACCCGTGGTGTTGCCCCCTCGGATCCAGGCGGATACCCCGTCCTCATAACTGGCGATAACGCCCTGCGCCTTGTGCGCCACCACCCCGCCGTAAGTCAGGCAGGTGAAGATAGTGCGGTGGCGGGTGCGATTGAGGGCTCGGGTGGTGTTCTGGTAGGAGCCATGATTGTAGCCGGCATGGTTGAGGGGAGGCCTGTAAGACAGGCTGATCATGACCCGCGCGTTGGTGTTCTTGTAGAAATCCTTGGCGGAGTTGGGCTGCCCGAAGTGAATGGGCCAGGTGGGGTACGACGAGGTCGGCAGAATGGACATGTCGGTGCAGTGAAAGATCTCGCCCATGCCCGCATACCCGTCGGCCAGCACGGCACCCAGATGCATCGGCGCATAGCTGTCCTTCCAATCGCGCAGATTCCAGTTGTAGCTGGCGCCATGGCTGTCATAGATGCCATACCCGAGCGTATAGCCGTTGTCCGCATAGTCGTCATAATACATCTGCATGGCCATGCCTACCTGCTTGTGGTTGCTGAGGCACTTGGTCACCTTTGCCTTGTCGCGCGCACGGGTCAGTGCCGGCAGCAGCATCGACGCAAGGACGCTGATTATCGCGACGACGACCAGAAGTTCAATCAGGGTAAATGCGGATCGCGGAGTTTTCATTGCCATTGTGCCTTATGAGGGTTCGATTAGTTTTGGACGTACGCGTATGGATGTATCCTGCAGGGGATCGCCATCGATCATGGCGCGGAGGCTGCGCATGATCAGGCGACCGACGATCAGTCCGTCAATCTGCAGCTTTGCAACCCACTCCGGCATCTGTTGATCGCCGACATTGTGGTGGCTTGCCACGGGAAAGCCCGGCCTGCCCAGCGCCAGCAGCGTGCTCCGCGCCACAACATCATCATCGAAGAGCAGGGCATCAGGCTTCTGGTCGTGAATCATCGAAAGAATGGGGTCAACCCGCGTCTCGCCGGCACGCACCCGCAGGAATAACGGGTCGATCGCCGTATCGGTAATGGATTCGACGCCGAAGCGAGCTTCGGCTGTCTGATAGACGAACAGCGGACGCCGGGAGCCCTGCTCGATGAGATAGCGCCAGCCGGTGCTGCCCATCCACCGATAGTCTATACCGACCGCACAGGTGCCGGAAGCCGGATCGAACGAGGCCGTGGTCACGACCTGCAGGCGTGGATTCACCCGTTTGAAACCGGTGAAGGACTCTTCGGTCATCCAGGGTGCAATCAGCCCGGCCACCTGCGGTCGCAGCAGCTCCGCGGCCAGATGCTCGCGGCGTTCCATATGGTGCCCGCAGTAGAGCACTTCCAATCGCAGATTCGAATCCACGGCGGCCGCGGAGAGTCCTTCAAGCCGTCGCGCGTAATGCGGATGGCAGAGGTTGCCCCAACTGTCCGCATAGATGATGGTAAGAGAAGACTGGTCAACGGTCGCTCGCGTCGCTTCAGCCACGAAAGTGCCACGTCCGTGCACCTTGTAGATGAGCCCCTCCTCCATCAGCGTAGAAAGAACCCGCCGCACTGTGCCATGACTGATATCATACTTCTTTGCTAGCTTGCGCTCCGGCAGGATGGCCTGATTCGGCGCGGACTGCATGCAGAAGTGGCGCAGCTCCCGCTCAAGCCGGGAACCCGCGGAAGATGTTTCCAGAGAAATGGTCGTCATCATAGAGTCCTATAACTGTTACATTCGCACTATACACAATAGCGAATCACCTTGCAAGAGCGAAAACGCAGAATGCAGGGATGCCAATCACATGTCGGCGTTTCCGAGCGCTCCTCCAGCGCGGGGACGAGGCAGTGTCCAACGCCGGAGGCCACTCAGGCGAGTAGCGTTTCCCAGGAAACGTTTTTTGGCTTGTGGTATTGAATGGCAGGAAGACCCCTCGTATAGTACGGGAGCCTTGGGGAAGGCATGTAGTTTGTGGGATGTCGAAAAGAAGGGGAATGGATTATGGCTATTAAGCCATTGGAACGTTTTTGCGACCTTGCCAATGCTGCTCGTAACGCGGCAGGTGGGGGCAATGACGGGAAGACGATCATCCAGGTGGGTAATGCCACCTGTGAGAACGCCGCCGGTTCGCGCGCCGTTCTTCTCGAGTTCCGCAAGCATCTGGAAGCATCCGGACGCCGGGACATCGAGCTGCGCGAGGTAGGCTGTACCGGCCGGTGCAGCTGCGAGCCCATTGTCGGCATCCTCACGCCGGGGCGAGCCCTCATCAAGTACGAGTCTGTCGATCTGGAAAAAGCGCATCGCATCTTTACCTCCCATGTGCTGGATGGCCAGCCGGTAGACGATCTGATTCTCGACGATCAGCCCCAGTATCGCAGCAGGCACGAGATCTACGTCTGCGGAGCGCCGCGTTGCAGCGAACAGGAGGAGACCAGCCTCTTCGAACGCTTCCGCGCCAAGCTGGTCCAGAGAGACATTCCGGGCGAGGAAGCCAAGGTCCTCCGCGCCAACTGCATGGGCCTTTGCGACATGCAGGGGGGCACGGTCGGCACCCATATTCTCATTCTGCCGGCCCGCATTGTCTACCGGGCCCGTCATGAAGCCGACCTGGATCGCATCATCGATACGCATATTGTCGGCGGCAAGATTGTCGAGGATCTCCGGGTACAGCAGGAGCCCCTCAGCCAGCGTTTCTTCGAACAGTATGGCGACCAGTCCTTCTTCAATCAGCAGACTCGACTCGCCATGCGCAACGCCGGCATCATCAATCCCGAAAGCATCGACGCCTATCTGACGGTCGATGGCTTCGCCGCGCTCGCCAAGGTCCTCAATGGCGCCGACCCCAATCAGGTGATCGAGACAATGCTCGCCAGCAAGTTGCGCGGGCGTGGCGGCGGCGGCTATCCCACCGGCACAAAGTGGCAAAATTGCGCCCGCGAGCAGAACGAAACCAAGTACATCATCTGCAACGCCGACGAAGGTGACCCGGGCGCCTTCATGGATCGCAGCATGCTCGAAAGCGATCCCTTTTCGGTCATCGAAGGGATGCTCATCGGCGGCTACGCCATCGGTGCCAGCCAGGGCTACTTCTACGTCCGCGCCGAATATCCCCTCGCCATCAAGCGTCTGGAAAAAGCCATCGCCCAGATGCATGAACGTGGCTTCCTCGGCAAGGATATCCTTGGCTCCGGCTTCAACTTCGACGTCGAGATCCGCCTCGGCGCGGGCGCCTTTGTCTGCGGCGAAGAGACGGCCCTCATTCACTCCATCGAAGGGCAGCGTGGCGAGCCGCGTATCCGGCCGCCCTACCCCTCCACCAGCGGCCTCTTCGGCAAGCCCACCGTCATCAACAACGTCGAGACCTTTGCCAACGTACCGGTCGTCATCCTCTATGGCGCCTCGTGGTTCAGCCGCCTCGGCACCCCCGGCAGCGGCGGCACCAAAGTCTTTGCCCTCGCCGGCAAGGTTCGCCATACCGGCCTCATCGAAGTCCCCATGGGCACCACCCTCCGCCAGATCGTCTTCGAGATCGGCGGCGGCATCGAGGGAGGCAAGCGCATCAAGGCCATACAGACGGGCGGCCCCGCCGGTGGTTGCCTCCCCGCCAAGTGGCTCGATACACCGGTTGACTTCGATACCCTCGCCAAAGCCGGTTCCATCATGGGCTCCGGCGGCATGATCGTCATGGACGAAGACGACTGCATGGTCGACATCGCCAGGTACTTCCTCTCCTTCTCTCAGGACGAATCCTGCGGCAAGTGCACACCCTGCCGCGAAGGCAGCACCCGCATGCTCGAGATCCTTCAGCGCATCACCGAAGGAAAAGGCGTACCGGAAGACCTTGTCAAGCTCAAGCGGCTCGGCAACCTGATGAAGAAGGCCTCTCTGTGCGGGCTCGGCCGCGCCGCCTCCAATCCCGTCCTCAGCACCATCACGCATTTCCTCGATGAGTACGAAGCGCACATCGTTCACAAGAAGTGCCCCGCCCACAAGTGCGTCGCCCTCATCCATTATGAGATAGACGCGGAAGCCTGCACCGGCTGCACGGCCTGCGCCCGCAAGTGCCCGGTTAGCTGTATCTCCGGCGAGCGCAAGAAGCCCCACGTCATCGACCAGAGCCTCTGCATCAAATGTGGTCAGTGCTTCAACGTCTGCCGCTTCGACGCCGTCAAACGCATGTAAGGTTTTTTATCGATTATGAGCAGCGAAACGATTACCATCACCCTTGACGGCCAGAGCGTGGAAGTTCCCGCCGGGATCAGCATCATGGACGCGGCGGAACGCTTCGGCATCCGCATCCCACGCCTCTGCTACCACCCGGACCTCAGCCTCGCCGGCTCCTGCCGCGTCTGCATCGTCGAAGTGGAAGGGATGGCCCACTACATGGCCTCCTGCTCGGTCCAGTGTTGGGAGGGCATGAAAGTCCGCACCAACTCGCCGGACATCCGCGAAGCTCGCCGCGACATTGTCGAACTGCTCCTCGACAATCATAACATGGACTGCCAGGCCTGTGAACGCGATGGCCACTGCGAGTTGCAGAACCTCGCCTACTCCATGGGCGTGCGCGAACGCCTCTTCGAAGGTCGGCGCAAGCAGCTCGAAGGCGACAGCTCCAGCGTCTCGGTCATCCGCGATCCCAGCCGCTGCATTCTCTGTGGCCGCTGTGTACGCGTCTGCGCGGAGATCCAGGGGGTTCACAACCTGCACCGCCATGGCCGCGGCTTCGAGACTGTCGTCAGCCCCGCCAATCAGGAACCGATGGACGAGTCGGTCTGCATCCAGTGCGGGCAATGCATCAACGTCTGTCCAACCGCCGCCTTCCTCGAAAAGTCCGCCACCGAGCAGGTGTGGGCGGCGCTGGCCGATCCGAAGAAGCATGTCGTGGTACAGACAGCCCCCTCCATCCGCGCGGCCATTGCCGAAGGCTTCGGTCTGCCCCCAGGAACACCCTCCACCGAGAAGATGGTCTGTGCCTTGCGCCACCTCGGCTTCGATGCCGTCTTCGACACCAATTTCGGTGCCGACCTCACCATTGTCGAGGAAGCTCATGAGTTCATCCAGCGCCTCGGCGGCAAGGGACCGCTGCCGCTGCTCACCAGCTGCTCGCCCGGATGGATCTCCTTCCTCGAGAAATTCTACCCGGAGCTGATTCCCAACGCCTCATCCTGCCGCAGCCCGATGAGCATGACCTCCGCCTTGACCAAGAGCTACTATGCCCGGCAGAAGGGGATCGATCCCGATGACATCTACATGGTCGCCGTCATGCCCTGCGTCGCCAAGAAGTACGAGGCAGCCCGGCCCGAGCATGTCATGGAGAACGGCAAGCCCTATACCGACGCCGTCCTGACCACGCGCGAGCTGATCTGGATGATCAAGTCCTGGGGGATCGACTACTGGACCCTCCCCAACATCGAATTCTGGAACCTGCCGAACGACGAATTCGACAGTCCGCTCGGCCTTTCATCCGGCGCCAGCGACATCTTCGGCACGACCGGCGGCGTCATGGAAGCCACCCTGCGCACCGCCATCGAGACGCTCACCGGCGAGCCCCACGGTAAGATCGACTTCGAGATGGTTCGCGGCGTGGAAGGGGTCAAGGAAGCAGAGTTGGAGATTGCCGGCAAGACCATCCGCATCGCGGTGGCCAATGGCCTCGTCAACGCCAAGTCCGTGCTCGATGCCGTGCTCAGCGGCGAAAAGGTCTTCCACGTCATCGAAGTCATGGCCTGTCCCGGCGGCTGTATCGGTGGCGGCGGCCAGCCGTACCCGCCGAGCGGCTACAAGGTGCTCGATCCCGAGCTGCTGCGCCTGCGGGCCAGTGCCCTTTACCAGATCGACGCCGAGAAGAAGCTGCGGCGTTCCCACGAGAATCCCGCCATTCGCAAACTCTACGACGAGTTCCTCGAAAAGCCCGGCAGCGAGGTCGCCCACCAGCTCCTTCACACCACCTACCGGCCCCGCACCCCCAGGGGGATACAGCTATGAAGCACATCGCCAACACCGACAATCTGCAGGCCGTCCTCCAGGATGCCCGCGAACAGCTTCCCGAAACGGTGGTCCAGCGCATCGATCAGGCCCTCGCCACCAGCAATCCCCGCAGTGAACTGATCTCGGTCCTGCACAAGCTGCAGGGCGAACGCGGCTATCTGGATCGCACCGACATGGCCGCGGTGGCTCAGCTCCTGCGCATCCCCACCAGCACCGTGACGGGCGTCGCCACCTTCTACCACTTCTTCCGCCTGCAGAAGGCCGGCAAGTACAACATCAACATCTGCACCGGCACCGCCTGCTACGTGCGCGGCGCCAGCAAGATCGTTGAACGCTTTCAGGAAGAACTCGGTATCCAGCTCGGCGAAACCACCAGCGACGGCATGTTCAGCCTCGTTCAGGCCCGCTGCCTCGGCATGTGCGGCCTTGCTCCCGTCATCATGATCAATGACGACGTCTACGAACGCGTTACCCCCGACGATGTGACCAGCCTCATTCGCACCTACTCGGACAAGGCACGCGCCGTCGTCCACTGACTCTCGCTCTCCCAGGTCCCCCCGGCCCTCATCTCCCGCCACTCCTCAGGGCGGGGGGACCTCTTTCTCCAGGAGTCAGAACCAGAAGGCTTGCCTCTGGGACGCACCTTAGCGCCGATGTTGCTCAGGCGGAGGCTTAATAAGCTACAGCCAGCTACAACTTCTGGAGGAAGCCCTGGCTGTGACCGTCGACCATTATCGCGTTCTTCCATTTACCACCCGGGTGATTGAAGGTGTAGTCCGAACCGATAGGATACCTGCCAGGATCCACGTATCCACCGCCGTGGAGACGACCATCGTTGCGAAAGCCCTTACCTGTATAGTAATAGCTGCTCTCGGTGGCGCGCTTGTAAGGTGACCTTGAACTGGGACAAGCCCAGAAGTCGCCTGTATCCGCAAGATAATTCCAGCTGCCCAGCATACTCCAGGAGCCGGCAATGAATGGATCGTCCTCGCGGCGATCACGCAGTTGGCTCTGCTGCACCGTCAATGGTCCCAGATCGTCCTCACTGTAGGCACCCTCATAGTTGCCACTGATGTACATGTACACAACAGCAAACCCCGGTGTCCACTCCGTTTCAAGATTGGGGGAATTGCTGTACCAGTAGAGATTGTTCGGGTGCAGGTTCCATGGACTGCCATCGTAAAGCCCGCTGGATCCGATATCGTTTGGATCTCCATGCGGATACTCCGTCGGTGAGAATTCCCGTATCGGCTCATCGTCAGGCAGCCAGCCGTCAAAGTCGTCGGCATACATCAGTGATGCAGTCCCAAGCTGCTTGAGATTATTGGCACAAGCCGTTCGCCGGGCCTCCTCACGAGATTTTCCCAGGACAGGCAACAGCATGGCCGCCAGTCCACCGAGAATCGCAATAACCACCAGCAGCTCTAATAACGTAAATGACCTTCGACCAGCATTCATTCGTGACACCATCATGTTTGGACAACGGTTTGCCCGGATAGTAATTCAAAACAGCGGAGACCGTAAAAGCCCTTTCTACGGCACGCTTTCACGCCGCATGAGGAACAGCAAGCTAACCGCTAAACTCTTGCCAGTCAAATTAAAAGGAAATATAACGCATCAGCGAAATATCAATATTTGTCAGAATCATGGCAGCAGATTCAGTCCATAACATCTTGTGGAGCGGAAAGGCCGGCCAGTGTCTCCGGCCAGGCGGGGTGATTCCAGAAGGCATCGGCGGCACTGCGGGGGGCGCCCAGCAGCGTGCCCGCGAAGACGCTGCAACGGCCTATTCCAGCCGGCGCGCTCATCAGCATGGGCAACGTGCCACACCGAGCCGTGACAGTGGCCTCCGGCTTCGCCTCGGTCTCGTGCAGATACCAGAGCTGCCCGATCGCTCCGCCCGGCGCCTCCAGCGCAACGGGTTGCGGCAACCGCATGACATCCGCCTCACGGACCAGGCGGCACGGCAGAATCTCCTCGATGAACGTATTCCGCATGGCCCCCTGGCCCAGGCTCAACTGACCGCCAAGGATCACCAGGTGCCCCCCGGCCAGCGTCCAGTCGCGCAGCGCCTTGCGCCCCGGCATGGCAAACTGCCCCACCGGCACGTTGGGCAGCACGATTGTACCGTACTCGGCCAACACCGACGGATCCGGCGTGAAATGGCGCTGGTAAACTGGGGTCACCTGCCCATCCGGAAAGGCGAGCGCCAACGCAGCATCCAGACGATACAGCTCGTCGAAGAGCCCCCGTACCCACAACACGCGCGAGGGCGGCCCCACCGTCGTCCCCGCCGGCTCCGCCGTACCGCTCTTCTCGGCCAGCACCCGATCGTTGTACGTTTCGAGCCGCTCCGCCTTCACCCAATCCAGCAGAAACCGCGGATCGCCCTCGGCATCTGCCGCCACCGACCCGCGCACAAAGACCGCGCAGAAGCCCAGGCCATGATGCTCGTATGCCTCCGTCAGGACCACCTCCCTGTACGCGCCATCGTCATTGTCGAAGCGGACACTCCCGTTCACCGCCATGCTTCCCTCGCGCAGCTTGTAGCCACGGCCAACCGGCACGTTTTCGTAGATACTCACCCCGACCTGGGCGCTCGGCGAAGCCGGCAGCTGACGCATTCGCCCGGTGATCCGGTACCGGCCCGGCAGCAAGTTGAAGAAATAGCCGCCGGCCGTGCAATTCGGGAAGGACGTATCCGCCCCCGCCGCCCTGCCCTTCTCCGCCTCCGGATCCTCCCGCACCGTCCGCCCCATTGACCAACTGACCTCCGCGGCATAGGTTTTCACGACGGCAGGATGACTTTCCTCCGGCATATTCAGCTCCGGCCGCAGCGGATCGACCACCACCTTGCTCCGGCCGCTGGCGAGACTCGCCGCAATCGCTTCCTCGTCCACCGGCTCGGTGAAGCGCGGCCGTTCGATCGGCCGGTAGGATGGACATCCCTCCAGCGCCAGCACCAGAATACCCAGCGGCGAGATGGCCGGCAGCGAGACTCGCCCATCCGTCACCACCAGCTCCACCGCTTCCCCCTTCGGGTCGAGCCACAGCACCCGCCGCAACCGACCAGCCACTGTTGCCGGCAACGACACGTCAGCTCCCGTCACCGCCTCCGGCCACGCATCGGTCGTCGCGATCTCGTCGCTCTCCGGCAGGCGCAGGAAGGGCAGGACCAACAGCTCCTCGTCCGCACGCCACGGAATCGATCGTGCCCAGTGCCGCCACAGCACCCGCTCGTTCAGCCCCTCGGCACCGATCCCAAGCGCCTCGGGCTCTATCGGCGTCAGCTTCGGATGCCACAGCAGCGCGCTCCAGCGTGTCAGGAAACGCCCCCAGTTCACCGCGCCAGGCGCCACCTCGTGCGCCCCATAGACCGGATGCGCCCCGTTCAGGGTGCCGATGGCGAACTTGTAATACTGCTGCGTCTCCGTGCCGCGCAGGCGATAGATATAGTGATAGGTGCCGCCTGCTTCACGCACCCGGTTTGCCGCCGTCCACTCCTGCTCCGCGTAGTGCAACCAACTCGTGTAGGCGACCGATGCCAGGTACTGGTAGTCGCCGATCGCCTCCTGCATCCAGTGGCCGCCGCCGGCCATCGCCTCTCGCTCTTCGTGCGGCAGGGTATCGCCACGATCGAAGATACTGCAGAGGTTGAAGCCGAAGAAGAAGTCGGGGAACTCCTTCCACACCCGCTGCTTGAGCCGCTGCATGTTGCGCGTGGAGACTACGTCATCGACCGCCGAGAACTGCCCGTCGAACCGCACGCCGTCCCAGCCGAAGCGTCGCGTTGCCTCGATCAGCTCGTCGATGCCATGATCGAGCGCTTCCAGCTTGGCCAGATCCGGATAGGTGCGGTGCCAGACGCTGGAGAAGTCCTGGTAGTGGTTGAGCTGCGGGTTCTGCCAGTTGTCGAAGTCCCACAGATCCGGGTTGCCGCCCCAGGTACCAGACGGATTGCGCACGAAAAAGTCCGGCCGCTCCCGCAACAGCTCGTATCCGTCCGGCCCGCCGCCGATCCCCTTGCCGTAGGTGATCGCCTTGATGCCGTGCCGGTGCGCCTCGTCGATGTTGAGTTTGAGCCACTTGGCGTTCTCCCATCGCGCCGCCTGGCCGCTGATCCACTCCTCACGTTCCGGCGTCAGGTCGCCCCAGTCGTCCGGCGCCCAGAAGTGCTTCTCGAACCAGTTGCTGTAGTGGCGTCGCATCTCCGCCAGCTTGGCCGCGATGATCTCCGGGGGGCGGTCGCCGTAGCGGCCACTGCCGTGGAGGATGCCCCCGCCCTGCGTCCCAAGCGCTACATCCCAAAGATTCTCCGCCACCGCGAAGAGCTCTCTCCCTTCACCGGCCGCCACCCCATCCGCCACCAGCGTTATTCGCACCTCGTGGCCGAACTGTGCCTCGCCAATCGGCAGACGCACCTGCTCCTCGAACTCCCCCTGCGCCGCCACGCTCACCGCCCGGCACATCACCTCCCGAGCATCATCCAAGCCGGTGACATGGGTGACCACCGCCTCTCCCTGCCACGCCTCGTCCTCTCCATTCACCACCGTATACGTCACCAGCGCCTCCTCCCCGGGCACGTACAGCACCTTCTCCACGTGCACCCGCACCTCCAGCGTTGCGGCCTGCGCCATGCTCAGCGGCAGCAACGCCAGCGCCATCAGCACCGGCCGCCAGCTCATTCTCTTTCGGCTCGATCGATTATCCATGATCTGCATCCCATGTTGTTTTCAGAGGTTGGTCGGGGGCGCCACCGGCAACGGTTCCGGCAGCTTCACCAGCCGGCGATGGTCAGCGGCACCCACAATCGCGACACCCGCCAGGATCAGCGCAAAGCCGATCCAAACGCCCGGCGTCAGCCGCTCGCCCAGCAGCAGCCACGCCAGCAGCAGGGTCGTCGGCGGCGTCAGGTACTGCATGACGTTGAGCAGGGCAAGCGGGATATGGCGCATGGCCTCGTACCAGGCAACGAAGGCGATGGCGGTGGGGAAGATTGCCAGGTAGACGATGACCAGCCAGGCGCCGCCAGAGACGGGCCAGACATGCGGCACCGGCAGCACCGCGTACAACACCAGCAGCTCCACCGCGCCGAAAACCATTGCCCACGTCGTCGCCCGGAAGCCACCGAGCCGCGTCACCACCCCCTTGCCGAGCACCGTGTAGAGCGCCCAGCAGCAGGCCGAGGCCAGCACATAGAGATCCCCGGTGAGGTGCGCCTTGTCAATCGACACCCCTCGCGACGTGAGCACACCGAGCGCCAGCAGACAGCCAGCCAGTGCGACCGCGATGCCGAGCACACGGCGCGCCGAGAGCCATTCGCCGATGAAGAGCCCGAGCAGGCAGATGACGATCGGGTTGAGCTGCATGATGATCGCGCTGTTGGTGGCGGTCGTCGATTGCTGCCCATGGAAGAGCAGGACGCTCATGCCGACGATGCCCAGCAGGCCAAGCAGGGCCAGCCGGGCATAATCGCTACCGGTGATCGCAAAGAAGGTTCGCCGCCAGGTCAGCACCCCGACGCCCAGCAGCAATCCACCGCCCAGCACGAAGCGACAGGCCGAGAGCGTCACGGGGTCCACCTTGCCATCGGCCAGCAGAAAGCGGCCGGCGACGAAGGTGGTGCTCCACAGCAGCGCGCTGAGCAGCGACCAGCCAACGCCAACCAGTCGCTCGCGTCCGGGCCAGGATGGCGATACCACCACCATCATTCCCCGTCTCGGCCCCGCAGCCATTGCATGACATTCGCCATCAGCACCTGCCAGGGTTCGCTCTCGAAGTAGAGCCGCTGGCCGTCGGTCGCCTTGCCGAATGGCAGCACCGCCACCGTCCCCACCCGTGGGGCCCCCGGCCGCGACAGAATCACTGCCGGCGTACCGTCCGCCAGCATCACCGGCACCTCCGCCTCCACCGGCTCCAGCCGATGCGCGTACAGCACCACATCGTTCGCGGTGAAGGTCACCCCGTCGAGCACGGGATGCGTCACCCCTGCCTTCAGTCCCAGCGGCGATCCCAGCCTCCCATAGTCGTTGGGCGCGCTCCGGAACGGCAGCAGCTCGGAGAATCTGGCGTTACCGAAGGTCGTCTGCCCATACGTCCGGTCGCCCGAGAGGAAGAGCAGCCCGCCACCCGCTCGCAGAAAGTCCGCCAACATCTCCTGGCCGACATCCGCCAGCATAGGCCCGCTGACATTGCCGAGAATGATCAGGTCGTACGAGAGCAGATCCTCGTAAGCGGCCGGGAAGCCGCCCAGTGTCTCGCCCAGTGCCCCCTTCTTCATCCAGCCATCCACTATCGTCACCTCGCCAAGCCGCTGAAGCGCCTCATCGATCCCCTGGAACTCCGCCCACAGCCCGCGGATGAAGAGCACCTTCGGCGGCGTCGACGGGTTCAGGGCGATCTCGTCCGGCTTCAGGTACTGCTTGCGCTTCTCTGGCGCCGGGAACGCGTGCAGCGGCTCCAGTGTCGCCAGGTCCAGATTCCGCCCGGCCTTGCCGCCATAGTAGTCGCCATAGGTCACCGAAAAAGCCTCGCCGGAGCCGTCCACGGCGCTCACCGTCACCTCAACCACGCAGGGCATGGCCTCCACGCCGCCAACGTTCACCACCCTTTCCGTCGCGCCAAGCCCCAGCTCCGGCAGCGTCACCGTCTCACCTTCGACCTTCCATGCGGCGCGGACGCCGTTGACCACGGTGCGCACGGTCACGTCGCGCAGGGGTGTCGCGGCCGCCGTCAGCGTATGCGCAATGCGCAAGCCGGCAGGCGTCTCCGTCACCTCCACCGCCGCCACGAGCTTGTCGCCGCCGTAGGTGTAGGTGCCGAAACCCTCGGTGGGGATCATCCTGACCACCGTCGACCACGTCTTGCCCGCCGGCACCGCCACGTCGTCATACATCCATTCGACCGTCGTCGCGGCGGTGTTATCATAGACGTGCTGCAGGTCGTTGTAATCCATCAGGAACATCACGCCTCGCTTCATCTTGCGGTTGGTGACGCCATTCCAGCCGGCGATCGTCCTGGCCACATACCAGTAGCCATGCTCCGAGACCCGCTTCGCGTCGTCGATCCAATCGACCGCGTGGCGTGTCGGCCGCCAGTAGACGTTGTTCTTGCGGGTGCCGTCGAAGTCGAGCACGTGCTGCGACCAGAAGGCCGGCCGCTTGCCCTTGTTACCCTGGTTGGTCAGGTCGTAACGCACCGTCAGCATGCGCTCGCCCGCCCGCAGTGTGAATGTCTTCACGAGCAGGAAGTCCTTCAGATCCTCCTTCACCTGGTTCTTGAAATCACCGGTCGAGATCGTCCACGTCTTCACCACCGCCTCGTCCGGCCCGCTGCTGACGATCTCGCCCTCGTAGAGCCGCTTGTCGAATTCACCGGGCCAGCCCTGGGTGGTCCACAGATCCTTGAAGAGCCCGCCGTTGTCGTTCTTCACGTCGCGCACCAGCTCTTCGCCGCTGAAGCCCGCGTAGACCACGCTCACCACGTGCGCGCCGTTGGCCAGGTCGATTGTCAGTTCCATCACCTGATTCCGCATGACGATGAGCTGTGGATTTGCCGCATCGCGCGTCGCGGAGAGGTCCGCCCGCACCCCATTCACCAGCGCCATCGCAAAAAGTATGGACAAGTAGCGCATATCACATCTCCTTCCGTTCGAGGTCGACCACCAGCACAGCCCAGAAGCGCACTTCCGGCACCCGCACCTGGGCGAAGTAGGGATCGCGGGTATCCACTGCCAGTTCCCGGCGCTCCACCGTCTCCGGATCGAGCAGCAGCACCCGGCTGATTGCCCATGTCCCGCCCAGCGCCCGCGGGACCAGCTTCACGGCCAGCTCCCGGCGAGGCTCCGGATAGAGCACGACAGGAGCCAGATTCTCCAGCTCGCTGTAGTCCGGCGCCGTCTTTGCCGCATCGGCCGCCACCTTGATCTCGCGTCGCCGTGTCTCCCGCCGCCTCAGCTCATCGGCCGCCGCCTGGCTCTCGGTCGCCGTCTCATGCGCCGGCGGATTGATCAGGTGCACGATCAGCCGCGTGTGCGTCGCGTCGATCCGCTCTTCCCGCACGTAATCCTGCCACATCACCTCCGGTTTCACGATGACGATGCCACACGGATTCCACACGTTGCGCACATTCTCCCCCCAGAGCAACTCGCCATACCGCGTGGCGAAGGCGTTGTACGGGTGGTCGGTGCTCCAAGGCGTGCCATTCGGGTGTCCACCCGCCGCGTAAGTGAAGATGTTCTGGTAGCGCCCGACCGGGCCATTGCTGTGCACCATCGGAAAATAATGTCCGCCAAGCCGCCGCACCTGCTCCGTCGACTTGACGATCGCGTGGGCGTAATCCGCCCACTTGCGGAAGGGGTGCGAGGCGCCCGCATTCTGCTTGGCATACTCGTCCATCAGGTGGCCGCCATCGGCGCACAACTCGATGCTCTCCCGCGGGTTGTCCACCAGCCGCCCCGTGAAATCGCACTCCGCAAAGTTGTAGCCATGGATGAATCGCGGGTCGACTGCCGCCATCTGCTCCTTCAAGGCACGATGGTTCGCCGCCGTCTGCGCATCCGCCATCTCCGGGGTGAAATCGACCATTTCCTCGCCGACCCGCTGCTTGCCCGCCCGGGCGCGGAAGTGACCGTCGAAGCGTACCCCCGCCCAGCCGAAGATCTCCGTCGACTTGCGAATCTCGTCGATGCCATGCTGGACAACCGCCGGATCGTTCATGTTGTAGTGCGCCCAGCCGATGCTCTGCCAGTACGGCTTGGCGTCGATATCCCACTTCGCCAGCTCCTCGGTGTCCGGCGAGAACTCCATCGCTCCTCCATAGCCATAGACCAGCTCCGGTTGCTCGCGGATAACGTCCCTCGCCCCCGTGCCGCTGCCGATCGACTTGCCGTATGTCGTCGGCAGGACGCCGATCCGCCAGCCATGGTCGCAGAGGTGCTTGAGGCGGTCGCTTCGCTCGTGGTAGCGTGCCTGGCCAGAAAACCACTGCTCCTTCTCCGGGGTCATGTTGGCGAAGTCATCCGGTGCCCAGAAGAACTTCTCGAAGGTGTTCGTGTACCGGTCACGGAAGCGCTCGACCGCCTGCTCGATGCCCGCCATGTCGCTGACGTGCTCTGCCGTGAAACCGACCGGGTGATTGCCCGCGATGCCGACCGCCCAGACGCTGTCATGGACCGTGAAGTAGTCGCGACCGGTGGCGATGACCTGCCCATCCCGCTCCAACTCCACGACCAGTGCATGCCCGTATTTCGGCACAGGCGGCCACTCGAAGCTCACCTCCACCGCCTCGCCGGCGGGCACCGTCACCTCCTTCTCCTGAATCGGGGCCCGATCGTCGAGCCCATGCTCCAGCCAGCCTCGCACCAGCACCTCCACCGGCGCATCGCCACGATTACCCACCGCGACCATGCCCACGATGTTGGTGCCAGTGAAGGAGAAGAGCTTCCGCGGCCGGGCATCGATCAAGAGGAGACTGGCTTCGGGTGCATTGCTGACCCGCCAGTTGCGACTTACCGTCGCCGCGTCGGGCAGCGGCGCTGCCAAGCTCCTCCCCAGCGGCATCAGCACCAGTGCCATCAGCACGGGTTGCCACCTCGTCCACATCCTGCTCGATCGATTGCCCATGATCTGTTTCCTAGGTTGTCGTTGCCATTTTTCGTGACAGCTCCTCTGCCAGTCGCCAGCACTCCAGCTGCATGCGCGGCAAGTGGAACGGTCCTTTCCAGAGGTTACCCTTGAGGGGCACCGAGATCCGCCCGTCGCGGTGCAGATAGCCGAACCATTCGCCATGCTCCGGATCCGGGAAGTAGCGGTACGCCCAGTCGTGGGCCAGCTTGTGCCAGCGCGCGTACTTCTCGTCACCCGTCAGCAGGTAGGCCATGAGCGTGGCGATGATCGTCTCGTTCTGTGGCCACCAGAACTTCATGTCGTGCCAGTACTCCTGCACCGGCTTGCCATGCAGATCGCGGTAGTAGAGGATGCCGCCGTACTCCTTGTCCCAGCCCCGTTCCCACATGTAGTCGAGCATCTGGCAGCCCAGGCGGATCAGGCCCGGGTCATTGCCGCGATGGCGCGCCTCTTCCAGGATGAACCAGGCGCCCTCGATGGCGTGGCCGGGGCAGAGCATCCGCCCGTCGAAGTGATCGTAGATCTCGCCCTTCGGCCCCACCGTCTCCATCACGCACTCCAGCTCCGGCTTGACAAAGAAGGTGGCGATCTTCTCGATGGAGCGCTCGATCACCGCATCCGCTTCGGGTAAGGCCACGCTGCGCCGCAGGTTCTGAGCGGTGACGATGTCGATCATCGGCCGCCCCATGCCCTGGGTGGGCCGAGTGTCGGTGAACTTCGGTGGCATGCGGCCGCTATCCAGGTACTCCTGATAGAGGCGGAAGATCGCGATGGCCCGCTCGGCGAGGGCGCTGTCGCCGGTCGCCGCGGCTGCCTCGCCATAGGCGATGCACGCAAAGGTCTCGGTGAAGGCATAGCGACGCTTGCGGATCGGCCGTCCGTCCCGCGTCACGTGAAAGAACATGCGTCCATCGGCATCGAAGCCGTGTTTGCCGATGAAGTCGAGGCCGTGCTTCGCCAGCTCCAGCCACTCTTCGCGCTTCTCGACGGTGTTGTAGAGGTGGCCCAGCAGCCAGGTGAAGCGTCCCTGCTGCCACATGCCCTTGTCGCTGTCCAGCAGCGTGCCGTCACGGTCGAGGGCCATGGTGAAACCGCCCTCTTCCCGGTCGATGCAGTGGCGCATCCAGAAGGGAAGGACATCCTTCAGCAGACCATCCCGATAGCAGGCCGTCAGCTCGGCGACGCGTTCAGCAGTCATGATGGAGTCGATATTCATCGGTCACCTACCTGCATGGACGAGCGTTGACGTTAAGGGCATCGAGCTGCCGACGATGCACCGCCAGCCGCTGCCGGAAGTCGCCAAAATTGCGCTCCTCCTTCCGCAGCCACAGCACCTCCGCCAGCGCGCAGGCACGCGGGAAAGCCATGTACTCCAACTGCTTCATCGACGGAATGTACTCCGCCCACAACTGCCCCTGCGAACCCAGCACGTGGTGGCGCTCCTCCGCCGGCAGCGCCGAGGGTATCGGCTCATACGAATAGACGTGGCCCAGTGTGCTCAGGCCGCCGATCGCCAGCGGCTCCTCGGCCGTCGGTTCCGCCTGATAATGGTCGAAATAGACATGCGAACCGGGTGCCATGACCACATCGTTGCCATGGTGCGCCGCCTCGATCCCCCCTTTCTCGCCGCGCCAGCTCATCACCACCGCGCTCGGCGGCAGCTTGCCACCCTCGAGAATCTCGTCCCAGCCCACCAGCGTGCGCCCATGGGCGGTGATCGTCTCCGCCATCTGGTTGATGAACCACGCCTGAAGCTGATCCTCATGGCTCAGCCCAAGCTTCAGCATGCGTGCCTGTACACTCCTGCTCTCCGCCCATTCATACTTGAGCGCCTCGTCGCCCCCCACGTGAATGTACCGCCCCGGAAAGAGCTCCATCACTTCCTCCAGCACATGCTGCATGAACTGAACGGTGGCCGGCTCCACGTTGAGGATGTGCTGCGAGATCCCCCAGTGGCAGCGTGGCCGGATCGTCGCGTCCAGGCAGCCCAGCTCCGGATAGGCCGCGATGGCCGCCTGCATGTGGCCCGGCATGTCGATCTCCGGCACCAGCTCGATCCGCCGCCGCCTGGCGTACTCGACAAAGCGCCGGATATCGTCCTGCGTGAAGAAGCCCCCATACGGCTGGCTGTCGTACTCCCGGGGACGCTTGCCTTCGTGGCCGATCAGCGTGCATGGCCGGAGACTGCCCACCTCGGTCAGCTTGGGATAGCGGCGGATCTCCACCCGCCAGCCCTGATCGTCCGTCAGGTGCAGGTGCAGCCGATTGAAGCGGTGCAGCGCGATCAGGTCGATAAAGCGGCAGACCTCCTCGACCGTGAAGAAATGGCGCGCGACGTCCATCATCATGCCCCGCCAGCGAAAGCGCGGCTCGTCGATGATGCGAACGCACGGCAGCACCGCCCCTTCCTGCCGCGCCAGCAGCTGCCGCAGCGTCTGGATGGCTCGGGCCAGACCGTACGAGGTGGGCGCCGTCAGCCGTACCTGCGTCTTCTCCACGACCAGCTCATAGTGCTCGTCGCGGAAGCCATTGGCATCCGGTTCGTCCCTGCCCGTCTGCTCGAGCACGATCGCGCCGGCTGTCTCCGCCGACGTCACCTCGAGTTGCAGCCCCGCCGCGGCGTGCACATACTCCGCCAGCAGCTCCCCCATCTCCGCCTCGGCATGATTGTCGAGCACAATACGGGTAGCAGCGGTCAAATTGAAGACCCCTTCAGCCTCAATCAGCTGTTGCGGTCTCGGTATCAGCGCCAGATAGTCGTTCACAGAGACTCTCCATACGATATTCAGTTGACAGGTTCCAGTCGCGGAAGTCGCGGTATCGCGCTTCACTCACCTGCCCACGTCCGAGGAAGTGACCGTACTCCCAGGTGATGGCCCGGGCGGTGTACGAACGACCAGCTTCGTACTGGCGATCGATCCGCTCGAAGTCGGCAGGTGTCAATGGTTGACCGTACTGCTCAAGCGTGAAGGTTTCCACATTGTTCCAGAACTCTATTTCCTTTCGTGCCAGCACGGGTGCCAGGCGCGCGTACAGCGGCGGAATGGTCGCTGGATCGATCTGGCGGTAACGGCACCCTACCCCATCCTGCATGGCGATCACGTCGAACATCGGCCGGTCCACGAAGCTCTCCCACCAGGCAGCCAGTTCATCAGGCGCCAGAGAGGTGGAGAAGAAAGGCGAGCAGAGGACCGGCAGGCCACAGGCAGCCTTGATGGACTGGTACATGTCGCCCAAAAAGCTGCGCAGGGCCTCGGCCCGCTCCGGCGTCGCCACATTGTCGCGATCCGGTTCGTTGGAAACATAGATGCCCCGCAACGCCGGGTGATGGCGGTAGCGAGTCAGCAGCTCGTCGAGAACGATGCGGTTGCGGCGAAGATCCCGCTGCAGCATGCGGGCAAAGTCCCGACGCTGATCCCAGAAGCAGAGGTTCAGGTCCAGCCCCAGCCACACCCGCAGATCCAGTTCCCCCGCCGCCGTCATGACCATGGCGACGGTATCCTGCTCCAGCCACTCCTCGAAAAGCGCCGAATGATAATGGGCTTTACCGTGCACCATGCTTCGTGCAATGACCAGCTCTTCGATGCCGGCGTCGCGGGCATCCAGCAGTTCCCGACGCCACCACTCCTGGTCGCGATCCAGCGGTGTGTGGTAGCCGTTGCACGCCTCCGAGAAATCGACGAAAGTGGCGGATATCTTCCCCCTGCTCATCAGTAATACAAGGCCGTATGCTTGGCATCGACGCGCATGATGCCGCTCTTGTCGAAGACGTAGGCCAGCGTCGGTGGATTGACCGTGCCGATGTTGCCGTGGCCGGAGAGCTGGAAGTAGTAGCCGCGCGGGAGTGCCCGGTAGCCGGCCCAGCCGAGATTAGAGTAAGTCTCGCGAATGCCCAGCCAGCGCACTGCCCCGGAGCCGCCCGTTACATTCATGCCCTCCGGAGAGCCTGGCGAATGCCCATTGGCCTTGGTGAAGTACCAGCTGCGGTGATCTCCCCAGGAAGCAATCTGCAGATTGTCCAGAATCACCGCGTTCTCTTCGGAGAAGGCGCGATTCACGTTCGGGTAGTTGTAGATCTTGGAGTAGGTGCCGCCGCTGCGGGCCGGCGCCCCCAGCCCGGCAAGCACATAATCGACCGAAGTCTGGTAGTTGGACTCGGTGGATGAAGTCTCCGCCGACGGGCAGTGCAGCACCCCGCGATCCTTCGCCGAACCCGACTTGAAGCGCCCGACGCCGTTGCCGTCCAGATTCAGGTTGCCGATGGTCAGCTCCGCCGTCAGCGTGGGGTTGTAAAGCTTCGGTCCGACGTACTCCATGATCCAGTAGAGCACATTGCCCTGGTTGCGCCAGACATCGGAGCCGGCATAGTCGTGCCATGCACCGCCACCGCTCAGCCGGTCGTCGAAATCACCCGAGTACATGATTGCCGAAGCGTAGAGCTGCTTCATGTTGCCCATGCATGTCGCCCGCTTCGCCGCGCCGCGCGCCTTGGAGAGCGCCGGCAGCAACATGCTTGCCAGAACCGCTATAATCGCCACGACCACGAGAAGCTCGATAAGGGTGAAGCGCGTGGCGGTGGTACTTCGCGGGTGACGAGAACGTTCCATGTCCATACTCCTTTGTGTTGATTGTCGAACCTTCAAAACGATGGTGCCGGCGGTTGCCGCAGGGTACCTTGCCGAATGAGTCGCGGGGGAATGAGCTGTTGTATGCCCTGCCATTCGGGAGCGACGACGGCCTGTACAGCCAGGCGCAGAAGGTGCTGCCAGTCGTATTCCACGTGGTCTACCGAGCCGTCAGCACGATAGTTCAGCAGCTGTTTCACGCCAACGATACCGATCTCCTCGGGCACGCGGCGCTGGTGCTGTTGAAGCGCAAGCTGCAGCTCTTCGGCCAGATCGACCGAGCGCGCGACGATTCCCGTATTGGGCGGCAGCGAGGCGATGAAGGTCTCCAGGATTCGCCGGCCCTCTTCGGAGCCCTGGAAGTTCCTCGGCAGCCGAACCCGCATGGTCGTCGGGTCCACCGGCTCTCCCTGCTCCAGCAGCGCCTCCTCGAAGCCCGCGCAGGCGATCTCCGCATACGGGCCGTCATTGACCAGACCGACGAAGCGGAAGTGGCGATAGCCGGCGATCATCAAGGCATTGGCCGCGGCTGAGCCACCGCGGCGGTAATCGGGTAAGACGTAGCTGTGGACCGGCAACTCCAGCCTGTAGTGCTCCACGTGCACGACCCGTGTGCCGGCTGCTTCCAACTCATCGAGCAGGTCGTCGTTTCCGGATCCCAGAGGCGTGCAGAAGGCCAGCAGTCCGCGGTGATGCTCCTGCAACACCCGCTTCAGGAAGCTTCGCTCCATCTCGGGCGACCAGTCGGTATGGGTGAAAATCGAGAGCAGGTAATCCTGGTTGAGCGCCAGCCCCTGAACATGGGCGAGACTCCTGCCATCGAACGGAAACATCACCGACAACGTGCAGGAAGGGTGGTCGGCCACTGACGGCCGCTGCAGGACGTAGGTTCCCGAGCCCTGTACCACCTCGACATATCCGTCGCCGGCCAGGCGGGCAATCGCCCGGCGGACCGTTGTCCGACTGGCATCGAACATCACACAAAGGTCATTTTCCGTCGGCAACCGGGAGTTCGGCCCATACACGCCTTCGTCGATCCGAGTGCGAAGGGTCTGCAGGATCCTTTCTGAACGCCTGCCCAAGGTGGGAAGCGCTCCCGTTGTCATCACGGCTGACATGCACAATGCTCCTCGATTTCCAAATTGATATTTTTTCAGGATACGTTTTAAAAGATGATTTGTCAATCTCTTTTCCGGGCATAAAGTGAAACATCATGAAAAAACCCGACTTTCTCCTTATCGACGACGTGGCGGCGCTACGTCGCAAAGTGCAGACCGCGACGCGGCCACTGGACGGCTATTGGCGGAACTTCCGTGACCTGGCAGCGACAGAGCCGATCGGCGAGTTTCAGGCGCTGCCGGCACTGGCCTGGCTGATTACCCAAGAGCCTTGTTTTGCCAACGCCACCCGCCTGGCGATGCGCGACCTGCTTGCCGTGCTGCCCCTGGCCGACTGCTCGGTGGAGGCCCAGCTCCATGCCTACACCGCGGGGGCGCCCATGGCGCGATTCTCTGTCTTTCTCGACTGGATCTGGGGAAGCGGCATCCTCGACGAAGACGAGCAGCAAGAGCTGGCGTCACGGCTCGTCACTCAGGTCTACAGCCATTGCTACCTGCGTCTCAAAGGACGCCTCCCGGCCGGCGATAATCAGCAGGCGTCGATGGCGTTTGCCTGCGCGGTGACCGGCTACGTCTTTGGCGTCAAACGGGGTGCCTCACCGGCCGCTCGCCAGATGTTCGCCGAAGGCGTGCAGCGCTTTCACGCCTTTCTGGCCTCGCTCGGCGACGGCGGTTGGTGCGGCGAAGGTTCGACGTATCACCACCAGGTCCTCTGCCCGATCCTCGCCCTCTACACCGCCTTCATGGAACAGGTGACCGGGCGAAATTACTTCGATTGCCGCATCGGCAACTCCACCGTCCGCGAAGCCCTGTTGCTTGCCGTCCAGACGATCAATGGCGCCGGCATGCTGCCGGGTTGGGACCAGTACGGCAACTGCGCGCCCGAACTCAAGACACACCTCGCCTATTCCGCTCGCCGCACCGGCAATGCCGCCATCCTGGAGACCATCGTGCAACACGGCATGTGGAGCGAGAACGAGCTGCTTGCCTGGTACAACGACGACAAGGTCTGGACCCTGATCTTCTGGCCGGAGGCGGGCAGCGGTGATGCCCGGCCGCTCCCCGCGACCTGGCTGGTGCCGGAGGTCTGCGGCAAGCTCACCTCGGCAGGCGGCCAGATGGAGTTGCTGCAGATGTGGGACCATGTGGATGGCGGCCCGCCCGGTCGCGCCCATCTCAATCCGAACAACATCGAACTCTGCGCCCATGGTCACCTCCACACGGCCGACGGTCACGGCCCGCGGGTCGATCCGACCTACTTCCAGCAGCCCGGCGGCATGAGCTGCATGGCCGCGCACTCGGTGGTGCTGGTGGATGGCGAGGGCTATCGCCACCCACGGAAGGCGTGGCACGGAGAGGGGCGACGCCTGGTCGATCTGCCATCGCTGAAGGCACTCCGCGGCGATGTCTCCGACCTCTACAGCGAGCTTTGGAATGTCTCGACACTGCAACGCACTTCGCTGGTGCTGGGCGACCGCCTGATCGTGCTTCATGACCGGTACGCGGCCCCCGAGCCACACCGTCTGACCTGGCAACTCATGCTGCGACCGGAGGTCACCATCGACGGTTGTCGCGCCACCCAGCGACTGCGGGAAGGCGGGCTCCTGCGGATCGCCACCAGCTCCAGTCATACCTTTCGCATGCAGGCGTTCAAGGATTTCCCCCGCGGCATGGAGCAGCGTTGCCACGCCCTCCAGTTCGATACACCGCCGATCACCGAGTGCACGTTGGCCGTGGTCATGCGTCCCGAGCCAGGTACCCAGCTCGTCGCCGACATCTCCGTCCCATGGGCGATGCTGCCAGGCGGCAACGAGATACCACCCACCCTCATGTCGACTCCACC
Organism: Lentisphaeria bacterium; assembly: GCA_041690595.1. GTDB lineage: Bacteria > Verrucomicrobiota > Lentisphaeria > JABSQK01 > JAWLHB01 > JAWLHB01. Next base: position 88,185 of record JAWLHB010000020.1, on the reverse strand, counting down.
TGCCGTCGACCTGACCAGCGAAGCGCTGCACGGGGCGGTGGGAAGCGGCAACTCTCTCTGGTTCGGCCGCACGTGCAATCTCACCAAGGCGCAGACGGACGCCGCCGAGCGCCTGAGCATCCGCCGCGGGCAGGTGGAGCGACTCGCCGTCTACGTCAACGGCCACCTGGCTCCAGAGCTTTTCGAGCACCCCTCCATCGACCCCAACTGCCGTGATGTGCAGAAGCCCGACGGGCGCTTCTGGCCCTCGCACTACAGCGTCGCCGGCTTGCTCCATGAGGGCGAGAACCAGATCGCCATCGCGTCTTCGGAGTTTCGCGGCCAGAGCATCCGCGGCCCCATTCAGCTTCTGCGGCTGGTGGATCCGCTGCCTGCCGAGTTGGAGCTGCAACGTGCGGACGATCATCTGATCGTGCGCGACGGCGATGCCGTGTGGCGCCTCTGGCCCGACAACCTGGCACATGCCGAGCTGGACCTGGGAGACGGTTGCCGCGCCGATGCCGAAGTCGCCATCCGCGGAGGCAGAACCGTCGCGCTGGCGGGCGCTGCCCGGTGGCAAGTCGACGGCTGTGCCTTTCGGGCCGAGAGTCGGCTGGATGTCGAATGGAATGGGGAGCAGCTCTTCATCGCTGGGCCACCGGAGACGCCCCTTGAAATAGAATGGCGCGGGAGCTGGAGGCGGGTGACAGCCGTTGAAGATCTTCCCTTTGTCGTGCGCTTCCAGGCGTCGCCTGGTATCGACATTCCCGCCTCGCCGGGGATGCCGCCGCCGCATCAACCGCCCTCATCGCCGCCGATAGCACTCTGCCCCTACGATTCGGGGCTTCTGGCCGCCGATAGCGCTGCCAGGGCGGCGGCCCTGCGGGATCCCGACTGGCGTGTGCGCATCGGCGCCTGTCAGGCCCTGCGAGAGGAGGACCGGGAGTGGGCGCAGCCGCTCCTGCTCGAGCTGCTGCGGGAGGAGAACGCTCTGCCCCTTTACCCGCCCATCACCGCCAACTGGCCCTTTGCCAAGATGAAAACGACCTTTCTGGGCTGGCCCACTGGCGATGAACCGGAAACCGCCAAGCGGCGCTATCGCTTGAAGACCGTTATCCTGGAGGCACTCGGCCGCATCGGGGATGCCCGTTGCACCGCTGCCGTCATCGACCGTCTCCAGGCGACGGATGATCTTTACCCAGTGACCGTGCAGGCATGTCTTGCCGCTGCCGCGCTGAAACTCCAGGCGGCCACACCGGCGCTGCAGGCGTTGACGCAGGCGTTCGAGCGGAATACCCGCGAAAGCGCGGCCCTCGCACTTCACCTGCTGCGGGGAGAAATGACGACGGACGAGTTCCAGGCGGCCGTCTACGCGCGGTAGCCTCTCCGGATCGAATCAGTAATACAAGGCGGTATGCTTGGCATCGACGCGCATGATGCCGCTCCTGTCGAAGATATAAGCAAGCGTTGGCGGGTTGACCGTGCCGACGTTGCCGTGGCCGGAGAGCTGAAAGTTGTAGCCGCGGGGCAACGCCCGGTAGCCGGCCCAGCCAAGATTGATGTAGGTGTCGCGAATGCCTACCCAGCGCGCCGCCCCGGAGCCATCCGTCAGGTTCATCCCTTCCGGAGAGCCTGGCAGATGCGCATTGGCCTTGGTGAAGTACCAGCTTCGGTGATCCCCCCACGAGGCAACCTGCAGATTGTCCATGAAGACCGCATTCTGCTCGGAAAAGGCGCGGTTCACGTTCGGGTAGTTGTAGATCTTGGTGTAGGTGCCGCCGCTGCGAGCCGGCGCCCCCAACCCCGCAAGCACATAATCCACCGAGTTCTGGTTGTTGGGGTCGACGGACGAAGTCTCCGCCCCCGGGCAATGCAGGACGCCACGATCCTTCGCCGAGCCCGACTTGAAGCGCCCAACGCCGTTGCCGTCCAGATTCAGGTCGCCTGTCGTCAGCTCCGCCGTCAGCGCGGTGTTGTAGATCTTCGGTCCGACGTACTCCATGATCCAGTAGAGCACATTGCCCTGGTTGCGCCAGACATCGGAGCCAGCATAGTCGTGCCACGCACCGCCGCCGCACAGTCGGTCGTCGAAATCGTCCGAGTACATGATCGCCGAAGCGTAGAGTTGCTTCATGTTGCCCATGCATGTGGCCCGTTTCGCCGAGCTACGCGCCTTGGAGAGCGCCGGCAGCAGCAGACTTGCCAGGATCGCGATAATCGCCACCACGACCAGTAACTCGATCAACGTAAAGTTTCGTCCTGCCGAATCTCTGACCGATACTCTCATTGTACGCCCTCCATGTGTCATGATGATTAGCTGCTTTGCCGTAAACGTGTACTGCCCACTTGTACCAGTTCCGGCTTCACAAATCGTTGAATCCCTCTCCAATTCGGCGCCACGACGGCCTCGATCGCCCGGCTCAGCAGCGCCGCCCAATCGTAATCGATATGATCCACCACACCGCACGGGCGGTAGTTGAGCAGATGCTTGATGCCGATGATCCCGACATCGTCGGGTACCGACCGTCCGCGCCCGCGCAACAGGCTCGCCAGCGCTGCCGCCACATCGTCCACCGAGCGCGCCACGATGCCCGCGTTCTCCGGCAGTTCCGCCATGAACGCCTCGGCTCGCCGCTGCCCCTCCGCATGAACCTCGAAGCCCCGCGGCAACACGACGCGCACCGACTCCGGATCCACCTCGCCTCGCGCCTCGCGCAGCGCCTGCACAAAACCATCGAAGGCGATGTGCGAGTAGGGCCCATCCGTCTCGATCTGCACAAATCGCAGATGCTCGTAACCGGCCTCCAGCAGCGTCCGTGCCGCCAGCGCCCCACCCTCACGGTAATCCGGCAGCACGTAACTGCGCTCCGGCAGCGTCATCGTGTAATGCTCCACATGCACCACCCGCGTGCCCACCGCCTCCAGTTCCGCCAGCACATCGTCGTTGAGCGGCTGCCGCGGCGTGCAGAAGGCCAGCAGTCCACGATGCCGCTCCTGCAGGACCCGCTTCAGAAAATTCCGCTCCGTCAACGGCGACCAATCCGTATGGGTGAAGACCGAGATCAGCATGTCCTGCGCCATCGCCAGCGTCTGTACATGCGCCAGACTCCCGCTGTCGAAAGGAAACATCACGGAGAGCGTGCATGAGCCCGCCTCCTCCCGCTTCGGCCGTGGCAGCGCATACGTCCCGGATCCCTGCACCACCTTCACCAGCCCATCCGCCGCCAGCCGCGCCACCGCCCGCCGGATCGTCGTCCGGCTTGCCTCGAACTCATCGCACAGCTCCTTCTCCGTGGGCAAACGCGAATTGGGCGGGTACGCACCATCCGCCAGCTTACGCCTCAGCGAGATCAGCACCCGCTCCGATCGCCGACCCAGTGTCGGCAACGTCGACATTCGGCTCTCCACGCGCATCGTGCCATCCTCACCGTCAAAAGGTTCTTTCTCAGAATACGTTTACTCCACGCCCATGTCAAGACCAGAACGCATTTTCACGTCCAGGAAGCCAAGAACAACCAAATTTCCGGTTAATTCTTACTTTTTTGTTTTCCATAGGCCTTGATCCCTGAAAACTCATAGGTTATGTTGTGTCAACTTAAAACTATAACTAATAGGGAGGTTCGAAATGGAGACGGGATGGGTGAAGATGCAGCGCGCGGTGATGAACAGTCCATTGATGAAGGACGGCGACCTGATGCGGCTGGCGGCGTATGGCTGGATTCGGGCAGTGAGTGACCCGCAGTGGGTGCAGGTAACGACGGGCGGTGGCCGAAAGGTGATCCGGCTGGAGCCGGGGCAGTGGCTCTTCGGGCGGGACGCGGTGGCGGAGCGGGTGGGTATGGCCCCATCGACCTGCTATCGGGTGCTGCAGCGGTTGGTCGAGTTGAAGCTCGCCTCTCTGGAGCCGCATCCCCACTACACCATCGTCACCATGCACGAGTGGTCGGATGAACAGGCTGTGGACCAGCCGTGGACAAGCTGTGAACAGGCTGTGGACCAGCCGCGGACTAGCTGTGAACCAGCTGTGGACACATATAAGAATAAAGAGAATAACGAGACTAATGAGAATAACCAGACTACTTCTTGTCCGTCGGCAAGCGACGGCCTGCCCAAGAAGGAGGGGAACGAAGACATGAGCAACGAGAGTGAGCAGGGAGCCTTCCTGCTGGAGGCACCGCAACAGAAGAAGAAGCCACTGCCGGAGTGCCTCAAGCCGCACAAGCGGATCCGCTGGAATCCCCAGGAGCAGCGGCTCGACGGCATTATCCGCGAAGATCTCGCCCAGTGGGAGGTGGCCTACCCAGCGGTGGATCTGGATCTGGAGTTGCGCCAGGCGGAGGTCTGGCTATCGGTCAATCCCGACCGCGGCAAACGCCGCAACTACGCACGCTTTCTCACCAACTGGCTCTCCCGATCGCAGGAGCGTGGCGGCACCAGAGGCAGCCGCTCGTCCTCCCACCAGGGAGCGCTGGTCATCCACGATCGTGAAGCCCGGGAACGTCAACTGCGCGAGGAGTCCGCACTATGAGCACATCCACCACCACCATCAGCACCGCCCTTCTGACCGCCTTGGGCATCACCGCCGATCAGCTGAAGATCGCTCCGGACGGGGAGCCCCGCCCCCAGCCGCGGCTCCTTCCCTGCCAGACCTATACCCCGCGCGGCTGGCTGCAGCGCCACGGCTACGATGCCCGCCAAGCGGCTAACTTTGACGTACTGACTTACTGGATGCACAAACGTCGGGATGGCGAGATGAACCAGGGACTCTGCCTGATTGGTAACCCGGGGGTCGGCAAGAGTCTCGGCCTGGATCTGGCGACCCGCTACATGGGCTCCGTACGCCGACTCGACGCGATGGAGATCGGCTCCCGCTACGCCGAGAATCAGGATAAGGCGCTCAGTATCGGGCGCGGCAGCTGGGGTTCGGGCTGGCATATGGATCTGGTCATCGACGACCTGGGGGACGAGCCGGAGGTGGGTTTCCTCAATGGGGTCAAGCGCAACTACATGAGCGATCTCATCCGCCTGCGCCACCACCTGTGGAGCGACCCCGCCATGTGGGGCGACCGCGGCCCGTGCCTGACCCACTTCACCACCAACCACAGCCTCAAGGCACTGACGGAACGCTATGGCGCCGCCACCCTCTCCCGCCTGCGGGAGATGTGCCGCGTCGAGTTCCTCACCGGCCCGGACCGCCGTCTCGATCCATGAAGCAGCGTCGTTCAGGCGTTGTTCTTGACACCCCTCTCGCGGGCCAACGCCGCCTGCTGACGCTCCCAGAATTCCGGGTATTCCCGCTCCATGCACTCTGGGCAGCAGGTGTGGCTGAACATCGCATCGGAGTGGCGACTGATGTAAGCCTCCACCCGGTCCCAGTAGCCCTCGTCGTCGCGGATCTTCTTGCAGAAGGAACAGATCGGAAGGATGCCCTGCAGGTGTTTGATGTGAGTAATCGCCTCCTGCAGGTCGTCCAGTCGCCGGTGCAGGCGATCCTGCAGGTCCAGCATGCGGCGTCCGACGCTGACACGCGCCCGCAACTCGTTCATATTGAAGGGCTTCACCAAGTAGTCATCGGCGCCGGCGTCGAGCGCCTCAGCGATGTCCGACTTTCCGTTGCGGGCGGTGAGCATGAGCACGTAAGCGGGATAGTCGGATGGCGCTTCGCGCAGGCACTTGAGGACATCGATGCCGTCCATTCCGGGCATGATCCAGTCGAGGAGGGCGAGGCGGGGTGCGTCGTCCTGCCGCAGAGCGTTCAAAGCCGCCGGGCCGTCGGTGGCTTCGACAATGTCGTAGCCGTCCTTGGTCAGCACGGCGGAGAGAATGGTGCGAGACGTATAGTCGTCTTCGGCGATGAGAATTCGCATGATGGTGCTGGGGTTGGAGGTGGATCAGCTCATGGCTGGAGCTCTGCTGGTGGCCGGGTCATGTGCCGCTTGAGATCGTCGAACGCGCTGCGCATGCCGGGCAGGACGCGAACGACCTCTTCCAGATGTCCGGCCCGTGCGGCCGTTTCCGCATCCATGGCACACTGGCGGAGGAGTTCGCCACCGACATTGGCCGCGGCTCCCTTGATGGTGTGGGTCTGCCGCACAACGCCGGCCAAGTCGCCGCTGGCAAGCAGCCCGGCCAGACTGTCAAGTTGGCGTGGGAGGTCGTCGAGGAAGACGTTGACGATCTTGTCGGCAAGCTCCTCGTCCCCCATCAGTCGTTCGAGCATGGCTTCACGATCCCAGGCCGCGGCCTTGTCGGCTGCGGGTGCCGTTCCTGGCGGCGACAGGGCTTTCGCTTCGGCTGGCAGCAACCATTCGCGCAGCTCGCGAGCCAGGACTTTTGCACTAACGGGCTTGGCGACGTAGCCATTCATGCCGGCCTCCAGGCAAGCTTCGCGGTCGCCCTGCATGGCGTGGGCGGTCATGGCGACGATCGGGATACGCGGGTTGTGGACGCCGCTCGCACCGGCGCGAATCATCCGCGTCGCCTGGAGGCCGTCCATGTCGGGCATCTGCACATCCATGAGGACGAGGTCGTAGTCGATGGTGGCCAGGGCGCGCAGGACTTCATGGCCATTGGCAACCGCGTCGGCAGCCAGGCCAAGGCGTTTGATGATGCCCAGCGCTACCTGCTGATTCGTCGGGTTGTCTTCCGCCAGGAGAATACGCGCCTTGACGCCGCTGAAGAGGTCGATCGGGTGGCTTTGGCGGCGGTGACCTAGAAGACCACGGCGCCCCCCCACCCCACTGCCGTCGCCGCTGATAACCTGCGCGAGCACACCTTTCAACTCCGAGGTGCGTGCCGGTTTGATGAGGTAGGCATCGAAACCGATATCGGCGAAGTGCTGGGCATCCCCGCGCCCCCCAAGCGAGGTGAGGATGACGAGGCGGGTGTCGGCGAACCGCGGGTTGCCGCGGATGGTGCGGCCCAACGTTTCGCCGTCCATCCCAGGCATCTGCATGTCGATGATCACCACACGATAAGGGTCGCCAAGTTCGGCCGCCCGTTGCAGGCAGGCGAGCGCTTCGGGGCCATCGGGGCAGGCGGTCGGGCGCATCGCCCAGGCGGCCAGACGGGTGGTGAGGATTTCCCGGTTGGTGCCGTTGTCGTCGACGATCAGCGTGCGGACACCGACGAGGGATTCGGGCGGTGTGGTATCCGACAGGGCCAAGCCAGGGGCGCGTTCGAGGTGGACGGTGAACCAGAAGAGGCTGCCCTGGCCCGGTTTGCTTTCGAGGCCGATAGTGCCGCCCATCATTTCGGCAAGCTGCTTGGAGATGGCGAGGCCGAGGCCGGTGCCACCGTATTGCCGGGTGGTGGAAGTGTCAATCTGATTGAACTTCTCGAAGAGAAGGTGCTGTTGGCTGCGCGGAATACCGATGCCAGTGTCACGTACGGTGAAGCGGAGAAGTACGCCGGTTGCGGTTTCCTGCTCGATACGGACGCGGATGGCGACTTCGCCTGCAGCGGTAAACTTGACGGCGTTGCTGCCCAGGTTGGTAAGAATCTGACGCAAGCGCCCGGGGTCGCCGCGCAGGTAGGCGGGCACCCCTGGCTCCATCCCGCAGACCAGCTCCAGCCCTTTCTCGTGAGCCCGCAACGCGAGAGTGACGGCAAAGTCCTCCAGCATGTCCTGCAGGTCGAACTCGAGAATCTCCAGTTCCAACTTCTTGGCCTCGATCTTGGAAAAGTCGAGGATGTCGTTGATCAGGTTGAGCAGGGAAGTGGCGCTGGCCTCGACGGTTTCGGCGTAGTGGCGCTGCTCGGGATCGAGGCTGGTGTCGAGGAGCAGGCTGGTCATCCCGATGACGCCGTTCATGGGGGTCCGGATTTCGTGGCTCATGTTGGCGAGAAATTCGCTTTTGGCGGCGCTGGCGAGTTCCGCCTCTACCGCCATGGCGTTGGCCCGGGCGGTGGCTTCCTCAAGCTGCCAGTTGGTCTGCAGGAGGTCCGCTTCGATTCGCTTCTGGGCGGAGATATCGGTGGAGATATTGCCGGTCCCCAGGAGGACGCCAGCGTCATCGTAGATCGGGTACTTTTTGGTGAGCACGGTGTGGATGTCGCCATCAGGGTACATAACGGGCTCTTCACGCACCAGGCTCTGGCCACGGGGCAGGCGCTGGGCAGTGCGCTCATCGGCCATGTACGAGCGGACCGGCTCGCTGTCAGGCGAGATATTGAAGATCTCAGCGTCAGTCTTGCCGAGCAACTCATCGGTGCTGGCATGGCCGCTGGCCGTAGCGAACGCCTGGTTGGTGGCGATGACCCGCAGGTCGAGGTCTTTGACGACAATGATGTCGTCGCTGTTTTCAACGACGGACTGGTAAGCGCCGAGCTGGCGTTCAGCGGCCTTGCGGCGGGTGATGTCGATGACGACGGAGAGGTAGTAGCTGATGCCCTGACTGGTGATGGTCTCGCCGGAAAAGAGCCCATCGAGGATGCTTCCATCCTTTGCGCGCATGCGGAACTCGAAGTCGGCGACGGGGCGCCCAGTCGTGATGGCGTCAAGCAGCTTCTTCTGCTCCGCCGGATCTGCTATCAGATCGAGTTCGTCAGGGGTGCGGCCAATGACCTCGTCGTGGACATAGCCGAGGGAGTCCAGGAAAGCTTGGTTGACGTCGCTGAAGCGGCGGTCGGGCAGCTTGCTCAGGGCCATGAGGGTGGGGTTTCGGCGAAAAAGGCGCTCGAAGCGCTGCTGGGCCTCCACTTCGCCACTGAGATCTTTGCAGAGGCCTACGATGCAGGAGGTACCGTCCCACATGGTGACCCAGGTTCGGGTCTCGACCGGGATGGTGGTGCCGTCGCGGGCGACCAGAGGCAGCGGGCAGTCCTGGCGCTCGCCGCGAATCACCGCAGCAAAGACGGCTTCGGCTTCCTGGCGCTGGTTGGCTGGATGCAACTCCAGCACATGCATGGCTGCCAGTTCCTCTTCGCTGTATCCGAGCCGTCCGCAGAGGGCCTGGTTATGGTAGACGATCTTGCCGTCGGCGGTGGTGACGAGGGTGAAATCGCCGATGGATTGGAAGAGGGAGCGGAAATTTACCTCGCTCTCGCTGAGGGCTTCTCGTACGCGCACGCTCTCGGTGATGTCCTGATGGGTGCCCTGCATGAGCAGCGGTCGCCCGTCTTCGGTCCACACCGATACTCTGCCGCGGACAAGCACCCAGGCCCAGTGGCCGTCCCGGTGGCGCATGCGCGCTTCGCACGCATAGTACTCCGTCTCGCCGCGGAAGTGGGCCTGCAGAAGCTCGCCGCTGGTCACCTGATCTCCCGGATGGGCAAAGCGCATCCATGTCTCAATGGAGATGGGCTCCAGTTCCTCAAGGCTATAGCCGATGATCTCGGCCCAGCGCTCGTTAAAGGTCGTTTCGCCCGTCTGGACGTTCCATTCCCAGGTGCCGACATTGGTACCCTCGATGATGCCCTGCAGGCGCCTGCGCTGCTCCTGAAGCGCCTCTTCCATCTGCTTTATCCGTGACTGGTCAAAGACGTATCCGCGGATGCCGGAGAGCTTGCCTCGGTCATCCCGTATAAGCTTGGTGAAATCGTAAAACCAGCAATAGCTGCCGTCCTTGCGGCGAAGTCGGTACGACTGCTCATAGGCGTCGCCACACTCCTCGGCCAGATGACCGGTTACCTCCGCACAAACGCGGGCGTGGTCGTCGGGGTGCAGGAGCGAGGCATAGCGAAAACCATCAGTCGTAAGTTCCTCGGGCATGTAGCCCAGCACGTCGATGACGTTGCTGGAGATGTGGCATACCGGCCAGCCTTCGCTGATCTCCCAGACGATGGTCATGACCGGCCCAGCTGAGAAGAGGTCGCGCTCGGCGCGCAGCTCGTCTTCCGCGAGGCGGCGCTCGGTGATATCGCGGGCAACGGCATAGATGAGGTCGCCCAGGGGGTGAGACCGCCATTCTATCCAACGCCAGGAGCCGTCGCGACAGCGATAGCGATTTTCGAAGCTGAGGATCTCCTCACCCTCGCCCAGTTTGCCCATTGCGGCGAGGGTAACTTTGTGGTCATCGGGGTGTACCAGTTCCAGAAACAAGCGACCTTCGAGTTCATTGCGAGGATAGCCGAGAACCGTCTCCCACTCCGGATTGACGCGGATGAAGTGACCGCTGGTGTCGGCAATGCAAAGCAGGTCCAGGCTGAGCGTGAAGTAGCGGTCGAGTTCTTCAGTCTTTGCGCGTAGCGCCTGCTCGCTCCGCTTGCGCTCGCTGACATCGGTGAAGACGGTGGCAAAGCGCCTCTGCCCAAGGGGGTAGGCGTTGATTTGGAAGTAACGGTCGAGACGTGGAACATGGCCCTCGAAGCTGATCGGTTCGCCTTGCATGGCGACACGAGCGAAGATGGATACGTACTCCTGATGCGTGGCGTCGGGGAAGATTTCGCAGCCGCAGCGACCGACGACCTCCTCGATCGGGAGACCAGTGTGGTCGACGAACGCCGGATTGACTTCGATGAATCGGTAATCGACAGGCACGTTGTCGCAATCGAGAACGAGTTCTTGCACGGCAACGGCAAAAACAGCGTTGTTGAAGAGCAGCTGTTGACGTTCTTCGCTGGCCTGGAGTGAGGTGGTGCGCTCGGCGATCTGTCGCTCGGGATCCTGACGGCGCTGCCAGAGCAAACCAATCACAACAGCCAGAGCAGCGCTCACCAATCCGCCGGCAGCCGCGGCCGCCAAAAGGGCATGCTGAAACGCCTGCTCAGTCGAATGGGCAAGCCACCCCACGATGCCACCACTGAGCACGAGTACAACCGCCATGCTTATTGGCAAAAGCCCCCGTATCCCCGCACGCGTCGACACCATTCCCCGATCCCCTTCTACTGCATGTCCTGGGGCGCGTGTGGATCATTCCCCATGATCCGCAGCGTCCACCTGATGAGTATACGAAAAAGAATATAGGAACTCAAATCCTCTTGAATCATACTACATTCTCTTGTAACGACTTGTCGAGAGGCATAGCAGTCAATGCTGAGCGCACATACAAGGCTCACCAGAGCCCCACGCCTCTCGACGAGTCGTTACCTCTTTTCTCGCATGATTCGTGCCATCGCATGCAACGCACGGACCGTCAGTACCATGAGCCTGATTGCGCCTTTCCTCACCGGCCCGGACCGCCGTCTCGATCCATGAAGCAGCGTCGCTCAGAGGATGAGGCCGCAGTGACGGCGGAGGACCCAGTCGATAGTCATCAGCGCCACCACGAGGAGGAGGAGAAAGGGCAGATTCCAGAGGCGGATCTGCCGGAAGGTGACCTCGATGTCCGGCTTGATCTCGATGCGCTCCGGGAGCTGCTGGAGTTCCGCCAGCGACACGTAACTCCCGCCGGCGGCGGCGCTCATCGCTCGGGGCACCGCCGACTGCAGGTTGAGCACCAGCGCTTCGGCCGAAACCGGCTTGGCAAGATGAACGGTCCGCGTCACCTCCCCCTGGCTCAACGCCAGTTCGGCCTCACGGGGGAGAGCGACCGGCTGAACCGTGGCCTCGCCGCCCACCGCCAGAGGACTCTCGTTCCCCGCCGCCGTCAGGCGCCAGGCGCCACCGCCCACCACGTATGCCTGCCCCCCGGGCAGCGGAAGGGACGGATAGATCAGGGGCAGCTCCTCTCCGCCGGCCAGCGGCGTGAGCAGATCGGCCGTGAGAGCCGCCATGAAACGGTTGACCGACGGGCCGCCCTCCCACTCGCGCAGGCGAAAGAGATCGCCAATGCTGAGCGTATAGATGCGCCCGGCGCCCACGAAGCGCAAAGCAAAAACTGGGGTTTCGCCGGGATTCGCGATCAGCAGCGGCACATCCGACGGTGGCGCCACGGCTATGGCCGACGGGCTCGCCAGCTCGCGCCACAACGCCAGCGTCCGCGATGGATCCGCGCTGAGCGCCACGGCCGGAGCCGGAGGAGTCGATGCCGGACGCAGCTCGCCCGTCCGCAGCTCCCCCACCGCGCCATCGCCCAGCTCGGCGAAGTAAGATCCTCCCTGCGCATCCATGTTGAGCAGCAGCGCCCCACCCTGCTCCGCGTAGCCACGGAAGAGCGTGGTATCGGCGTCGCCATAGCCGGGGAAAAGCGGACCGTCGAGAATCACCAGGTCGTACCGCTTGAGACGCGCTGCTTGGTCGGGGATGCGCCCGGAGCCGCTGCCGCGCCGCGGCTCTTCGTCCTCCTTGAGCGCTCCCCAGAAGACCGTGTCGAGGTTGACCGGCAGTTGCCGGAGCGCCCGCATCAGGTAGACCAGATCCCAGCGTGGGGCCCTAGCCACCAGCAGCACCCGCGCCTCCGTCCGCACCACGTGCAGGGGTACGCGTACCTCATCATTGTCCGGCGCGGCATCGGGCGCCTCCATGGCGGCTTTCAGCGTCAAGGGACCGACATCCTCCTCGGGCGCGCGCAGCATCAACTCCAGCGTCATCTCAGCGGCGCCATCCGCTTCCAGGCCGCGCCGTGCCAACTCCGTACCGCCGGCGGTGACGATGACCTCGATGCGGGTCCCCTCGGGAACCGCCGTCTTGAGGCGCAGGGAGAGCGGCACCTCATGCCGGGCCCGCACCAGCGCCGGCATCGTATAGTCGACGATGGCAATATCCCGCACCGGCTCTTCGCTGCCGACCCCCACCGTATGCAGGGGCACTCCCCGCTTCCGCAGTTGTCGCAGAACCTCCGGCCTCTCGGGGAGATTCTGCCCGCCGTCGGAGATCAACACGATGCCGCTCACCTGGCGCTGGGTCAGCTCGTCTTCGAGCAGGGCGGCGAGCTGCGCATAGAGATCCGTGCCCGGCAAGGCGGCAGCCGCGGCGGCAGCCCAGTCGGGAGCCTCGAATGGAAGCTCCGGGTGCAGGCGCACCAGCTCGGCAAAGGCCGCTTCGACCAACTCGATCCGGGGCCTGGCGGCCAGGGCGGCCAGCGACTCGCGCGCCGTCTCGGGAAGCTGCTCCCAGTACAGCTCATCCGCGCGCGACTGTAGCTCCCGCAGTAGTTGTCGCGCCTCGCCCGCCTGCTCGATCGTCATGGCGAGGCTGCTCACCAACTGCTCCATGGCCGCGGTCGTCATCGCCTCATCACCCTGCTCCCGCAGCCGCGCCACCACCGCTTCGAACGCCTCGACCGTCGCCGCGAAAGCCGCAAACGGCTCCGGGGTGAAGGAGGGCAGCGTGGCCTGGCTATCGCCGACCGACTCCGCCTGCTCGCGCATGGCCGCTTCGAGGGTGTGCAGACTCTCACGCTGCGCCTGCATCTCCTCCAGCATGCGGGTGAACTCCGCGCGCCGCGCCGCCAGTGTCCGATCGAAGCTTTCGCCCCACGGCAACCCCTGTGAAAGTTGTTCATAGAGGTTCCGGAATTCCGCTCCCCCCTCCACCAGGCGCGGTTCGGCGGCGCCAAGCAGGGCGGCGGCGGCCTTGGGCCGACTCTCGCGATCGTCGAGCCGCTCCCCCGTCGTTGCCGCCAGATCCAGCAGCGCCGAGCCATGCCAGCCATCCGTACGCAGCATGCTGGCCGAATGATCCGGCACGACCAGCAGCGGTCCCGGTCGCGTATGTTCACGCCGCAGAGCCAGGATCGGCTGCGCCAGCACCAGGGCAAGCAGGATCACGATGGCAACGCGAAGAACATAGAGCCAGCGCGCGGCGCCACGAGCCCGCCGGCGGCGCAACTCCCGGCGCAGCAGATAGATCACCGCCGCCACACCGCCTGCCATGATCACCAGCACCAGCCATGGCGGCAAGTCCCCGGCAAAGAGCAGATCCCAACTCGTTCGAATGGATTCCGTCATGAAAAGAAGAACCTTGTAGCCAGTGCATCCAGAATAAACAGAGAAAAGACGGCGATGAGGAGCCACGCGGCCTGCTCACGGCCGTCCCCTTCACGCCAGAGGGCCTTACCGAGTTCCGCCCGGTTCGCGGCGAGCCGGCCATCCAGAATGGTGGTCAGCCGCTGAAGCTCCTCCTCTTCGAGCAGGCGCAGGTCGCTCTCGGCGAGCGGCATGGCCACGGAGAAGCGGGCGAGCAGGTTGCGCTCTCCGTCCCGCAGATCGTAGGTGCCCGGCTGGCTGCTGTCGTCGATGCGCACAAAGGCGCGGCCGTCCCCGCTTCGAATCTCGACCTCGCGCAGCTCGGCGCCGGGGGTGGTCAGGTAGGCACTCTCGCGCCCTTCGGGAATGGCCGCGATCAGGGGCTCATCCGGCTGCACATTGCGGGCGGCGCGACCGAATCCGCCGGCCCAGGTGAGGACGCGATAGATGAAGGGAAGGTAGGCCTGGCGCACCGGCAGGCTGCTCCAGGCACCGCCCAGACTCGTCGCCCAGAGGATGACCCTCCCCTGGCCGAAGGCGCGATGCAGCAGCAGCGGATCGCCATTGTTCAGGCGCAGCACCACCTCCGCCTCCTCGACCGGCGACACCAGCCAGTGATTGTAGATGCGGGCCCGTCCCAGATCGCCGTTCAAGGCCGTCTCGAACTCGCGCAGCATCGGCAGGCCGATCTCCGATGCCTGAATCTCCTGGTACCGCTCCGCGTCGAACTCCGGCCGGAAGGGCTCTTCCAGCCGCGCCGGCGTCAGGTTGCCCAGATGGCGATTGAGCACCTCCGCCTCGACCGTCGCACCGGCGCCGATCAGAAGACCACCGCCGCGCCGAACAAAGCCGGCAAGCTCTTCCCGCAGCGACTCGTTCAGCCGCTCCGGATCGCAGAGGACAACCACGTCCGCCCGGGCGAAGCTCCCCGGGATCAGCCGATCGGTCGGCAGGCTCTCGACGGCAAAGCGGAATGGCATCTCCGGCGCAGCACTCAGGGCCCGCTCCAGAAAGGCTCCCGGCGCCTCGAAACCTTCGGCCTTGCTCTCGGCCGGCGTCACCAGCAGGACGCGAACTACGCTCTCCGCCCGCACGAAACGTTCCACCCGATTGTCGGCCGGATACGCATCATCGTTCAAGCGCGCCTCGAACACGTGTTCCCCCTCGGGCAGCGTCACCTCGAAGCGATAACGGCGGCGCTGGCCCGGCGCGAGGATGCAGGGCTGTTCGCCAACCAGCTCGCCATTGGCGATGAAGCGCAGGTGACCATCCTCGCTGGGAATGTCGCTGAAGTTGACGACCTCCACGTAGGCATTGGTCGGCTGACCGGCCAGCAGCCGTTCCGTTCCGACGCCCGCGCCATCCAGCGCCAGGTTCAAGCGGTCGCGCTCGCCGAGGTTGAGCACGGCCACCCGCACCTGCAGATCCGTCAGCATCTTGCCGAACATCTCGTAATCGGCCAGCTCTGGATGATCGCCGCGGGAGAGATCCGTCATGATGACGAGTTGGCGATTGTTGGCGGCTCCCTGGCGGAAGCGCTCGACGGCAACCCGCAGCGCGGTCGCCATATCCAGCGGCGCGCCGCGGACCTCGACACTGCCGGCAACCTGCACCGCGTCGTTCCAGCTCATCGGCGCGTCCAGCTCCTGGGCGAGGATCTCCTCGTCGCGGGAACGGCACATGGGCACCAAGTGGGCCGTATCACCGGCCTGAAGGGTGGAAAGCAGGAGTGCCAGCGCCTCGCGCGCCTCGTCCATGCGGGTTCCCAGACCATGCTGCGCATTCATGCTGAGGCTGTTGTCGATGAGCACGATGCGGTGAAGGGTGCCAAGGCCGTGCGGCAGATCGCCTCCCATCTCGTCCGGTCCGCGTGCCAGAAAGGGGCGGGCAAAGGCCAGGATCAGGAGGAGCAGAAGCAGGGTGCGCAGGGCGATGACCAGGAGCTGCTTCCAGAGCGTCTGCCGGCGGCCGCTCGCCAGAGCCAGGCGTAGCACGTAGGTCGCCCCCCAATCCACCTCGTTGCGACGGCGGCGAAAGAGAAGGTAGAGGATGATCGGGATCAGCGCCAGTACCAGGAACCAGAGAAGCCCGTTTTGCAGGAATGTCATCGATTTACCCTCACAGCATCAGCTCCATTCGGTGGCGCAGAAAATCACCCATTGGCGTTTCGAAATCGTCGCTGACAGGCAGGGCGACGAAGTCCAGCCCGTGCGCCAGGCATTCCTCGCGCAGCTTGAGCTGATGCAGGTCGAACTGGCGCGTGTACTCCTCCCCGATGGTGAGCGGATCGGCGCCCAGCACCTCGCCGTTCTCCAGGTCGCGAAAGCGGGTGAAGTCGACATAGTCGAGCTGGCGCTCGGTGGGATCGGTAATGTGGAAAACCAGCAGATCGTGCCCCCGCAGGCGGAGGCGGCCCATCGCTTTCGCCAGCCGCTCGGGCGGCGCCATGAAGTCGCTCAGCACCACCACAATCCCCTTGCGCGTCGCCTGCATCTCCACCTGCCGCAGGCAGCCTTCGAAGTTCGTCTCTCCCGCCGCCTGCACGGAGACCAGCCGCTCGAAGATGTGGCGCAGGTGACGGCGACTGCCGCCGCTCGGCACCCGGTCGGCCACCTTCTCGGAGAAGACCCAGAGGCCAAAGGTGTCCTGCTGCAGGTGCATGAGGTAGAAGAGGATGGCGGCGCAGCGAATCGCGTACTCCAGCTTGCTGTAGCTCACGCCGGCATACCCCATCGAACCGCTCCCGTCCAGCAGCACGTAAAGCGGCGCATTGGTCAGCTCTTCGAACTGCTTCACCACCAGCCGATCCGACTTCGCCAGCACCCGCCAGTCCAGGTAGCGCAGGCTGTCGCCGGCGAAGTACTGCCGATGCTGCAGAAAATCGCTGCTGAACCCGCGCAGCGGACTCGCATTGTCACCGGTACGATTGCCGACCACGCGATTGCGGCTGAAAAGCTCCAGCCGCCGCAAGCGGTCGACAAGATCGCCCGTGAGGATGCTCGATATCGGATCTGATGAGGAGGTGACTGGCATGCTGGCCCGCTCCGCTGCGTCAGGCGTGATGGTTGTGCACGTAGTCGAGGATCATCTGAATGACCTTGGCCGACGTGATCCCTTCGGCTTCCGCCGCGAAATTGACGATGATGCGGTGGCGCAGCACTGGCTGCGAGACGCTGTCGATATCTTCCCTGCCGACGTGGGTGTGGCCGTTCATGAAGGCGCGCGCCTTCGCCCCGAGGATCAGGTACTGGGCCGCTCGTGGTCCCGCGCCCCACTGCTGATACTGGCGGATGAAGTCCGGCACCTGCGACTCGCCTTCCTGACCGCGGTCCGTACGCGAGCAACGCACCAGGGCCACTGCATAGTCGATCAGGTGGTCGGCAATGGGGATCGCCCGCACCACATTCTGCGATTCCTCGATCTCCGCGCCGTCCATGACCTGCTCCAGCGTCACCTTGCGGTTGCCGGTCGTCCGCTTCATCACCTCGACCTCTTCCGCCGCTTCCGGATAACCGACGTTGACGAAGAACATGAAGCGATCCTGCTGCGCTTCAGGCAGCCGGTAGGTCCCCTCCTGTTCGATCGGGTTCTGCGTCGCCAGCACGAAGAAGGGCTCCGGCAGGCGATAGGTCGTATTGCCGACGGTGACGCTGTGCTCCTGCATCGCTTCGAGCAGCGAAGCCTGCGTCTTCGGCGGTGTCCGGTTGATCTCGTCCGCCAGGACCATGTTGGCAAAAATCGGTCCCTTGACGAAGGTGAAGCGGCGCCCCCCTTCGGGAGTCTCCTGGATGATCTCGCTGCCGGTGATGTCACCGGGCATCAGATCGGGGGTGAACTGGATGCGCTTGAAGGAAAGGTTCAGGACCTGGCTGAGGGTGCTCACCAGGAGCGTCTTGGCCAGGCCGGGCACCCCTTCCATCAGGCAGTGCCCCCGCGCAAAGATCGCCATCAGAAGCTGGTCGACCACTTCCCGTTGGCCGACAATGACCTTGCCGACTTCATCTCGTACCTGGCCGACCTTGCCGACCAGTTCGTCGAAACGCGCCTCATCTATCGCCGGCGCCGATGTGCTGGAATTCTCGTTCATGGATTGTCTCATCCCGTTAGTTCAGATCATGTCCCGCATAGCGGACGATATTGGCGAAGAGAGCCGGCCATTGCGACCAGCTCCAGAAGGTCGGCAGATTGTCGAACTCGGCCGGATCCCCGAAGGGGGCGGCCAGCACGACAAGGGTCCGCTGGTCGCCGCGATTGCTCTCCACGATGAAGGGCCGGTCTCCAACCCGCATCAGGACACGAGCCCCGGCCTCCTCCTTCAGCTCCACATCATGAGTCCAGTAGGCCCATGGCAGATTCTCCAGGTCGATCCCCTTGAAGATCGGGTGGCTGCTCTCGGGGCTGTTGAGCTGGAGCGCCCCGCGATAGAGGTTGTCGGGCCTGGCGCTGATCGGCACGAACTGGTTGAGGGGATTCTCCGGATCGCTGTACTCCCACGCAAAGGTGTTGTCGCCTCCGGTCATGACCAGCCCGCCCCCGGCGTCGCAGTAGGCGGCGAGCACCGAAGCGCCCACCATGCGACCGACGTCGAGGCGCGAATTGTGCCAGACCACCACCCGGTAGTTGAAGAGGCGCTCATAGTCGTACGGATAATCCGTCAGCCCCAGATCGTACGCCTGAAAGCCGGGTGTATAGCCGATATCTTCTTCCTCGGCCAGATCGACCCCCTCCATGCCGCGGAGGATCTCGCGAAGCTGCAGCAGCCGCGCATGATTGCCCAGCAGCGCAAAGACATCCCAGCCCTGGCGGTTCACCTGCATGTTGGCCTTGGGCATCGGCACCCACGGCTTCTGCACCGGGCGATCCAGCCGTGCCACCGGCGTCGACATGTCCTGCCGGATGTTCGCCCCGAACTTGTACTCACCGACATGAAAGACCTGGAACTGCCGCGTCGTGATGGTGCCGTCCGGCAGCTCCATGTGCGCCTTGATCGTCAGCAGCAGCGGATCGGCCGGCGGATCGTTGATCACGACACGCCCCTCCACCGGCGCCACGCCCAGCCCCTCGACGATGACCGGATCCACCTTGCGGGTCTTCGGATCGTCCGGTATCCCCTCGCCGAGATAATGGTCGTAGCCGATCTCCGTGTTGAAGGTGATCCGCTTGACCTGCTCATAGCTGCCGGTGACCCGATAGACCAGCTCGAGCTGCCCCTTCTCCCGCCGCGGGTGGACCGCGATGATGAAATGCTCGCTGGCGAAGTCGACCCGCGAAAGGCCGACCACCGGCAGGATGTAGGTGCGCCCTTTCCACGGGCGGTCGGGTGGAATGAGGACGTTGTCGTGGACCCACTCCGCCGTATTGGTGCCGCTGTTGTAGAGGAACTGCACGTAGTCGTAGTCCATGAGATAGACCAGCCCCTCCTTCCGCACCGGCGCGATGCGGGCACTCCACCCTTCATTGAAATCGTAGATGTAGTGATCGCCTTCGCTGTGCTTGATCTCACCGATCTTGCCCATCTCCCGGACGCCACGCGTGCTCGGACGAAAGACGAAATCCCCCTGCACCGGGTCCACCAGGCTCCCGTTGTGCACCCACATCAGCGGTAGCTTGCTGTTCTCATCCTCATTCGCCAGCTCGAGGTCGAAGAGAAAGTAGGGAGCCCCTTTGCGCAGGCGAACCGTACGTTTGAGCCGAATGTTGCTCCACAACTTGCTGCGGATTCCGCTCTCGGCGCTCTGCATCCAGCCCTCGCTGAGCGTCTCGAAGCGCACGGCCACTTCTTCCGGCGTATTCTTCACGATCTGGTAGTCGTAGTAGCGGTTGCGAAACTCGCTGAAGCGCCAGTCCTGGCCCCAGAAGTTGTCCTGCAGGAGCCCATGGCCCCCCATGACAAACTTGGGATTGACCTCGTCGAGGATATCGTTGCCGGTGGGACGAAAGACAAAGCGCACGACCATGCTCTGCATCGAGGGCATGAGGTGCATGCTGATCCATTCGCTCTCCATCAGCACCTGCGGGTCGCCATCCTGGTCGACGATCTCCTCCACGTGACACCCTTCCCGCTGCTGTTGCGCCATGGCCAGGGTCGCGGCCGCCAGCCAGATCGTCATCAGGTAAGACAGTCGCTGCATCAGTTCGCCTCCTTGCTGAATTCAACCACCAGAACCCGATAGATGGTCAGGTCGGGCACTTCCACGTAAACCAGCTCGTCGTCGGCCTCGGCCGCCAACTCTACCACCGCCGTGCGCGGCTCGGCCGTGAGCATGTGAACGCGCGCGCCACTGAAGCCCTCGGGCGTATCGATCTCGACGGCAAAGGGCTCCCGCAAGGGCTCCGGCAGCTCGCTGAAGCGGTCGCGGAGCAGGAAGCGCTCGATGGTCGGCGGGTTGATCAGGGGGATGATGTAGCGGCGCCTGCCATCCGGCAGATCGCGCCAGCGCGTGCCGTCGGCGTACCAGAGCTCCTGATCGGCGTCGATCCGCACCCGATCCAAGGCATCCTCCAGAGGCTGCAACTCCAGATCGTAGAGGAACTCGCTGAAGCGGGTGACGAAATGGGCGGTGCCCGTTTCACTGCCGGGGGTGCAGCTGTAGCGCCCGGGATAGCTCCCGCCGGCCAGCGGAATCAGCAGGTTGTAGTAGATCATGCTCTGCGTGAAATAGGGGGTGGAATCGCGCTCCGGGGGAAAGGAATGCCAGAAGCCGCCCCGTTCCCGGCACCACTCCGCGCACCGGCGCGCGCCCCAGTAGTAGTCGCGGATGATGTTGCGGGGATCGGTGAAGATGTAGGCGCTCATCCAGTCCTCGCTCATGGCGCTGGCCCCGTCAGCCAGGAAGGCGTCATGGTAGTCCGTCGGCACCTCCTCGGGATCGTCCACGAACTTGCGATTCCAGACCTGCTCGGGTGTCCCGATGTTGGCTCCCTCCGTGTACCCCGGCAGCACCTCCCGCACGGTCTTCTTGAAGCGCTTCGTGAAGGCGGCCGACATCTGCCGGTCCGCTTCGGGAGATCCCGGGCCGAAGGGAATGTGCTTGTTGACGACGGTGCGCACCGGGAAGTCCGCGTCCCAGCGGATGCCATCCCAGCCCACATGCAGCAGGTTCTTGAGCGCTCCATCCAGCAGATTCTCGAACATGTAGGGCACGGCATAGTTGACCGGCGCCTCGATGTGCAACAGGCCGGGCGGGTCGACCAGCTCTTCGCCGGCATGCCACGCCTTGCGCAGATTGGCGATGCCATTCACCCAGTTATCGTGGATCTGGTCGGTCCAGGTCAGCGGGCTGCTGAACCATTCCGGATGCTTCTCGTAGAGCAACTGCGGAAAGACACTGGTGCCGTTGGCCGGCTGGATGTACAGATAGCTCGCCACGCCGACGGAGCGATTGTGCTGGACGAACATCTTCTGCACGTCCATGTGGGTTTTGAAATCGCTCATGCCGCTGATGTAGGGCTCACTCGGATCGTCGGGCCACGGCTTCAGCCCATCCCCCGGCGTCCCGCCGAACATCTCCATGTAGGTCTGATAGCTGGGGAGGCGGCTGTAGGGGTTCGTCCAGCGATTGGCGCCGCCAAGATTCATGACCGCCCACGGGTTCCAGTGAACGGTAAAAACATCCTCCGCGCTGCTGACGGCGTCGCCATCGACCAGCAGCTCGGCCACCGCGTGGCACCCCCACAGCACCCGGTCCGGCGCGCTCCAGGTGAAGCTCTCCACCGCATAGGCATGATCCCCCAGCTCGACCTGCCGCTCGCCCACGACCAGCTCGTCGTTCAAGCCGCTCCGCACCGTCAGCAGCAATCTCCCCTGGCGGGGCTCGCCGCTGCGATTGTGCAGCCAGACCTGGAACTCCGTCTCCGCCGCGGGATGGATCAACAGCTTCGTCGGCACGACCTTGCGCACCACGATGTGCTCGGGCTCCGGCACCCGCTCGACCTTGAGCCAGTCGATGGTGAAATGCCGGATCGTCGGCTGAATGCGGCCGAAGCCACGTTCTGGCGTCTGCAGAAAGTCCATGGAGACGGTCAACGGTCCCTGGCGCAGGGCTTCGATCTGGGCCGGCTCCGTCGGCGCGACCTGGGCAGCCGCCGCGGCCTGCCGCTCCCACGGGTTGCCCTCCCCCCTCGCCCAGGCCTCCATGTCGGCTTTCGCGAAGAGCGCGCCGAAGGGATTCTTTGCGCCCTGGCGCAGGGGACGACCCGTCACGTAGTCGGGCTCGACCACCTCGTGCAGGTAGCTGAACTCCTGATAGAGATCCTCGTCCATGAAGTGATAGCCATGCAGCGTTGGCTCCCAATAGCGCAGGGCGACCGACTCGTGCCCCCCTACATCCGGCTGCCGAAGGCGACCGACGGAGGTGAAGCGCACGGCATTGCCGATGGCGTTGAGCATCCCCGTCATCTTCATGCGTACCGTCACCCGGTAGACGCCCACGGGCACCCGCAGGGAGGGCGAACGCAGGATCGGGATGTCGGCTTCCGCCAGGATTCGCTGGTCGACATAGACGCGCAAGGCCTCCTCGTCGCGCGCATCCTCGTCTTCCTGCACCTTGTAGAGGCGGAGCATTTCGGTGGGTATCCAGGCGGCGTTGCGGCCTTCCGGGAAGGCGAGATCGGCGCCCCGCCAACTCCAGTCGGTCGGCACCTCCTGGGCGATGCCGGAGGCGGCGATCAGGGCAGTCAGCAGGGTCATGATGGTGCGGCAGCTTCGCTTCATCTTCGCTCCTTGGTTGGGTCGTGCATGGAAATCAGCGTGTGGCATCGATGGGCATGAGATCGCGGCCGGCATTCAGCACCAGTACCGCCATCGCGGTCGCATAGCTCTTCCCCATCTCCTGCGTATTCTCGGCATTGCCGGGCGGGATCTGAAAACTACCGTCGGGGTTCTGGTGCTCGCGCAGCAACTCCCAGATGCGATTGGCGAAGGCCCGCTCCCGCGCCGCGATCTCGCCACTGCGCAGCCGTTCCCGGGTCAGCCCGCGCGCGGCAAAGTAATAGGAGTAGTAGAAATTGGGGCCATACCAGATGGGCCGGTTGCGGGCCAGCCAGTCGACGGCCAGCGCGCGGCGGTTCCGGTCGCGCTCGTAGAGGGACATGACGGCCAGGCCGGCGGCGGTGATGCTGACCACGGGAAGTCCGGCCGCATCGTAGCTGAAGCCGCCCGTATCTTCCCGCGGAAAGTGGTGGCCGCTGTCGGGAACCTTCTGGCTCCCCTCCATGAAGTCGAGAGCCCGATCGAGGGCGCGCTGGCGCACCTCGTAGCCGCGCATCTCCATGCTGCGCAGAAAAAAGAGGTACCAGGCGGTGACGCGGCGATCGTTCGCCTTCGCCTTCTGGTTGGGTTTCCAGCCGCCGTAGTAGTCGGCGCCGACGGCCTTGTCCTGCAGATTGAGCGCGTAATCGAGGGCGGCTTCGACACGCTGGGCGACGCGCCGCGCCAGCACGGGATCGTCGATCATCCCCATGCATTCCGCCAGGGCAAGGGCCGCCACGGCGTTGCTCTCCATCGGGTAATCGCTGTCCCCCAGAAAGCCATCCTCGGAGGTATTGTCGAGCAGCCAGGCGGCTGCGGCGGGAATGGGCGACTCCGGCTGACTGGGCATGGCGCCGTGAGAGAGGAAAGCCAGGATGGCCAGCCCCGTCTGCAACCGGCGTTGGCGCGCGCCGTAGGAACCATCTTCATTCTGCGCCTGGCGCATGTAGGCCAGCGCCTCCCGCAGGCTGCGTTCCAGCGCGGCACGTGGAGGTGGAGGCGGCAGCACCAGCTCCGCGCCCACGACCGCCGACACACACAACAACCCGACGATAAGCGACCAAAGTTTCATCGCGCCTCCAGCTCGAGTCGTTTGATGTAGCTCAGTCCCGGCTCCTTGAACTGGCTCGGATAAGGCCGGGCAACGGCGCGCATCAGTTCATCGTACAGGTGCTTGGGCATCTTCAGCAGGAGGGCGCTCGGTCCTTCCTGCTCATCCCCCAGTCCCCGGTTCTGGCGGCGAATCACGCTGGCCCCCTGCCGCCGAAAGCGTTCCGTGAGGCTGACCATCCAGGCAAGATCGTCATCTTCGGGGCGGGCCTGGCCAAGCGGCGCCAGCCATTGCGCCCGCTGCGACAGCGTCCAGCGTTCCGCCTCCGCGACTCGCTCCGTCCAGCGCGCTTCCGAGCGGAGCAGGCGCCCCAGCACGTTCATCACGTCGTAGCGCTGCTGCCCTGTCCACCGCCGGCGCGGCTGCGTGTTCGGCGGCGGCACACGCAGAAAGTCTTCGAGACCGCGGCGGGTGCCTTCCAGCCGTCCCAGCCATTCCCGCACATCCTCCACCAGCATGGTCCGCCGTTCAGCGGGAAGCGAGGCCACCTTCGCCGGTGCCATTTCCCCCGCGTAATAGCTCCAATCCCGCAGGACCTTCTGCACCATCTCGTATTCCGCCCCCTGATCGCCGGCCGGCACGATCGTCGCCAGGTACGCTCCTGCCGCGGCAGCCGCAGCCATCCGCTCCGGCGGCAAACCAGCGAAGGGCTGGGCCTCGTCGGCGGGCAGGCCACCTTCCACGCTCTCCCTCAAGCCATCGAGCGCCAGTGCCACCCGATCCCAGTAGACGGAGCGCAACGGACCGGACGCGTACTCCAGCAAGAGGCGCTGGCGCATCGGCTCATCCGGCGGTTCGCGAAGCAGGGCGAGGAAGTCGACATGCCCCTTCAGGGCCTGCAGCCATTCCGTGTAGCGGGGCGCCGCGGCCCGGCGGGCGGTCACCTCCAGAAAAGGCTCGTTCCGTGCCAGCGCCGTCGGATTCTCGCGCACCAGCTCGTACCATTCGATGAACTGGGGGAGGATCTCGTCGCGAAGCTTGCCCAGATAATCGTGGATCGGATTCAGCCAGTTGGGGTACTGACCACCCGGCCGGTTGAGGTGAGCCGCCCAGGTGAGGTCGTAGATCTCTTCGTCCATCGCTTCGAAATGACCGACCAGCAGCGCCACCATCTTCAGCTCTTCCAGGGCAGCCCCGTCCGGAGCGCGTACCCAGAGCCACTCCCGCAGCGCGAGCAGGCGATCGATCGCCGTAAAGGCGCCACGCATACGACCGACCAGCCTGATCGTGTACTCGTATCGCTCCTGTTCGGCACGTGCCCACCACCACTTGCTGTCCTGCTGCTCCACTTTCGTCAGCGTCGGCTTCTTCTTCAATCCTTCCTCGACCTCGCGCCGGTACTCAGCCTGCTCCGCCGTCAGCCGGGGAAACTCCAGCCGCATGCCGATCACCAGATCCTCCGCCAGCCGCGGCCATTCGGCCAGCGCCGCGGTCGTGCCGGTGACGACCTGGGGCTCGATCAGGCGAATCAACGCACCCAGCTCCTCGTCCAGGCGCGCCATCCGGGTGCCAAATTCCGGCTCTCTCCAAGCCAGGCGTGCCTGCCACGGGAGGAAGGCCTCCTTGTAGGCCGACAGTGCCGCAAGCGCCGCCGCGACCGGTGCTTCACTCTCCGACCAACGGCCAGCCACCCGTCCCCGCTCGAGCGTCAGATACAGCTCGCGAATCTCCTGCCAGGCACGGTCGAAGTGGGGATCCTCGGGCAGCCGGCGCCCCACCTGCGCATCGATCCGCCGTTCGTGCAGCCGCAGCCGCAGAAGCTGCGCCACTTCCAGCAACGCATAACGCTCCGCCCACGGCCAATGGCTGTCGAGCGCCTTCGCCGCCGACTCGATGCGCTCGGCATCGCCGGTATTCATCGCCGCCAGAGCGCGGGTCAGCAGGAAATGCTCGGCTTCTTCCGGCACCGGCGTATCCTGCCGGAAACGCAGGTAGTCGTCGAGGGTGACAATCATCCGCTCCTCGAGACCGATCTCCACGGCGCGTCGCATCAGGCGCGCCCACGGCCACTCCCGGCTGAGGCGTTGCGCGGCCGCCCCCAGATGGCCATCCAGCCAACTGCCGGTCAGCAGCGTCAGACGCAGCTCGGCCAGCGCCTGCACCACCTTCGCCTCGTCCGGCAGCTGAGCGGACGCCAGCTCCCGCAGCGGCGCCAGAAGCTCGCTCAGCGCCTCGTCATCAATGACCGTACCGATCTCCAGAAGCTGTTGAATAAGCTCGCGGCGCTGCTGCACCAGGCGGATACGGACCTCCTCGTCGGTCGTCTCGGCACGACTCAACACCTGCCACGACTTCTCCGCCAGGAAGCCGATCAGCCGCAGGCGTGACTCCTTGAGGATATCCTCGTTGGCCTGGAGAATCAGCTCGGCCATCACCATCTCACTGCGCACGATCTCGTGCAGTGCCTTCAGCCGCTCATACCGTCCGGCCTCTTCCTGCAGTATCGCCTGCCCAAGTGGATTGTAGTCATGATAGGTGCGCAGCATCCATGGCACACTCATGGCATACTCGGTGATGCGCTGACTCAGGTAGGGAAACTCGCTGGACCAGATCAGCCAGGGATCCTTGCTGAAGACGTCGATGCCGCGCAGGTTGTTGAAGACGCCTTGGAAGATGGTGAGCCGGGTACCCTCCAGCGGCGTGCTCGCATCCATGCCGTCGAGCAGGATGCGCAGTTGCCCCTCCTGCGCCCGCAGCCGCTCCACATTCTCGCGGAGGCGCGAGCGATACGCCAGGGAGAGAAACTCCTCGTGGATCAGGATCAGCTCGGCCAACTGGCGATCCGGCGTCTCGGCGATGATCGTCAGCTCCATGCGCGGCGTGGCACTCTCCTGCCCACGCGTATCCGTCGCCACCAATTCGATCTGAACGGACGTGTCGTCGTCACCCGCAAATTCCGACAGCTTCACCGAGACGGAACCCTCGACATTGCGCGTCACCGACTTGTCCAGTTGGATGCTGTAGAACTTCGGGGCGTTCGACATGCCGGCCCAGGCGCGCAGAAAGAGTTCCGAAATGCCGAAGTCGTCGCTGGCGCTGTAGTCGAGCGTCAGCATGTCTTCGCGAAAGAAGGTTGCGGGCTCCGGCAGGCCGCGGACGGTGACGGTCGGGGGATTGTCGGGCAAGGCCCGCACGCGAAAAGGTGTTTCGCCCAGGTTGGCGTGACCATTGTCGGCCTGGAGGTGGATCTTGAAGATGGTGTCGGTTTCGATGGAGAAGCGGAAAGAGCCTTCGCGCCGATCGCGATCCCAGGCGATCCGGTAGCGCCGGTTGGGAAACTCCACCCACGAGTCGGCTACCGGCAGGCTGCTGCTGAAGGTGAGCCAGACCTGCGTTCCAGGCACCCCCTTCAACTCCCGATACTTCAGCTCCTCCTCCTGTCGCGGCAGACGCGTGTAGCGCGGATAGTCGTAGCGCACCGCAATCTCCTGAAGCCGTGGCCGGGGCTCGACATCCACCCAGTACCTGGCGCTGCGCCCATCGCCCGCCTCCACCGTGAAGGAGAGCGAATCGTGGATCGTCGCCAGCTCCGTCGTGAACCGGTGCCCCGGAAGCGGACTCATCATGAAGCGTCGCTCCCCGTCCGCGCGCTGCACGACCAGCTCCGCCCGCGCCGGATCCGGCAGGCGCCCCGTCAACTCGACTTCGATCCGCAGATCATCCCCCTGCGCCAGCACCTGGCGTTCCGGCGCCTGAACCCCGATCACCGTCATCGACGGTCGCGGATGGTTGCCGAACGGATCGAGAAAGCGCTGCCACATCAGGCGCATCGGCAGCCACGGCGTCGCGGCCAACCCAGCCAGCACCACGCCAAGCGCCGCGGCAATGGCGATCCGCCGCCAGATCCAGCCCGTGTGCAGCAACGTGCGCCGCGCCAGCTCTTCCGCGGCATCGCGCGCCAATCCTTGTGTCCGCGACAGGATGAAGGGCTGAATCGACCCTTCTTCACGACCACTGAAATTGAGGCTGCTGCGCAGGATGTCCCGACCTTCCGGCAAGGCAGCGTCGAGTTGCCCCGCCGCCCAGTCCGCTGACGGCTTGCGCCACCAGACCACCACCGCCCAGAGAAGCATGAGCAAGGGCGTCGCCAGGGTCAGCACCGGCAGCAGCACCCGCACCCCCGCCGGCAGGTCCGCCACCCGGTCCAGCAGGAGCGAAAGCAGGAAGAGCCCCATCAGCGCCGCCAGGGCCAGGCTCACCCAGCCCCATGCCTGTAATGCCGACCACCGTCGCACATGCCGCTTGAGCAGCGCGACCAGAGCCGGCGGCAGCAATGATGCACCCTTGGGCATCACGGCGTACCCTCACGCATGTGGTTGCCCCATGCGCGATCTCTGCTGACTGGTGCCTTCATGGCACAACAGTACACATGTTTTGGCGCGGCATCAAGCCCCCGCTTTACCAATTCTTTACCAATTCACCGAATGAAGTCAAACGCCGTTGGTGAAGGCCTCCACCATGGCGACCGCGTTGCTGGTCGGCGTCTCCGGTTGCAGCCCCTTGGCGGGAGCGAGAATATAGCCGCCGTCGCGACTCATCTCATGACGCAGCCGGGCAACTTCCCGGTGGATATCCTCCGGGGTGCCGTGAGGGATGATGCTCTGGCTGCCGATGCCGCCCCAGAAAGCGATCTTATCCCCGTACTTCTGCTTGAGCGCGTAGGGGTTCATGTTGGCCGCTTCAGGCTGGACACTCTCCAGAACGTCGAGACCGATCTCGATGAGGTCGGGAATGATCGCTTCGACAGAGCCGCAGGAGTGACTCATGACAAACTTGCCGTGGGCGTGAACGGCCTCGTAGATCCGTGCCCAGCGCGGTTTCAGGAAACGCCGCCAGCGCTCCGGCCCCAGGATGATTCCCCGCTGATCACCCCAGTCGTCGCCAAAGAAGATGGCGTCGACCGGCAGATCGGCCGTGTACTCGACGAAGGCCAGGTACAGGTTCATGAGGCGATCGAGCACCTCTTCGAAGAAATCCGGCTCGGTGATGGCATCCATGAGGATGTTTTCGAAGCCACGCAGGTTCCAACTGCGCTCGAACAATCCCCAGCCCAGATTGCCGATGAGGAAGCTCTCCCGGTTCTCGTCGCAGGTGCGACGCGCCTTCTCCTTCCACTCCGGCCGCAGGAAGCGTTCCGGCTCCGGAAACGCATAGCCGTCGAAGGTCGGCTCCGCCAGTGGCGGCTTCTCCAGGTGCCATGGCCGCAGATCCTGACGCCAGATGCCCCCGAATGGATCGCGCACATACCGCTCGTCGATCGGCGTCTTCGGGTTGGTATCGACAGCGCTCACCCCGACAAGGTAAGGCAGCAGCCGCTCCCGCCACTGGCGCCCCCCATAGTGCGCATCCAGCCGTTCCCCCACGCTCTCCTCGAACGGAAGTGAATACGGCACTGCCGCCGACTCCCGGTGCTCCACCGCATCCAGCACGATCTCCCGCAGCTTCATACGCTCTCCCCCCATGAATTGATGAATCCTCGAAGAAACCCCTTCCCCCCTATTCTATCCACACCCTCCCTGAAATCAAGGCAGCCACACTTCCACAGAAGCCATGGACGCCATGGAATTAACCACAAAGAACGCAAAGAGCGCAGAGATCGAACACAGGCAAAACCCCGCAGAATGAAACCACGAAGAACACGAAGATGATAAATAGTAACTTATAGCAGCGAATAAATATTTTTTCTGTAGTTTATAACCATAACGAACCCTTTCTTCGTGCTCTTCGTGCTATTCGTGGTTAATTCCGTCCGTTTTGGCCCCACTTCCATCCGCTTCAGCCTCGACAGCTCCGACAGCTCTATGATCACCACGAAGAACACGAAGAGCACGAAGATTATTAACTCCTGATTGTTTTTATCGAGTTTTAACATCTCTAATTCCCCATCTATTCTTTTATTCGTGCTCTTCGTGTTCTTCGTGGTTAAACCTGTGATTCTTGAAGCGCACGTTCCCAACGTCGCCTCGACAGGCCCGACAACGTGGGAGGGGCTCTCCGAGCCGCGACTAGAACCATCGCCATCCCCCAACGCAACCTCAATTTCATGACCCTTCGCCTCCACACGCCCGACAACGTGGCAGGGGCTCTCAGAGCCGCAACTTGGGCCGTTGTTCCCGTCTCACGCCGGCGCATGCGTTGACTCACGCAACATCGTGGTACGACTGCTTGACCAGTCCAAGAACATAGTCGAGTTGACTTTGGTCTTCGAGAAGGAATCTGCGGCTCAAGGTCCACTTGTAGCTATCAGGAACTTTGCCCAGCAGGTTCTCTGGGTCAGCATACCGAGTATTCCGCATGCATACTTCCAGACGATTCGAGCGAAAATACAGCTCCACAAAGTTCTGGCCTGCCTTGTAAGCAACGCCGTAGGTCCATACGTTTTCAGCCACTTGCCAACTTATGTTCTTGACGCGAACGCGGAACTGTTGGAAGACTTCCCGAACCTCTGGCATACAGACATTGAGATGATCCTCGATGTCCTTCTTCTGCTTGGTACCCGTTGAAGCCTTTTCACGACGCATTTTCGGGGGCGGCACATGGACGGTAAGTTCGTCGCCAAGGAGAAGATCCAACTGGGCACCCGGCTCATTCTCCAGGGCCAGTTCAAAGGCAGTATCAAAACCGCGTTCCCTTGATGGTCGATAGGATGCAGCCAAGGCAAGGTTGCGAGAGTCTTCTATCTCTTGGGCGACGCTGTCCACGACATTCATTGCATCCTCCAGCGCAATCTCAAAAAACTCCCGATTGGAGCTGATGCGGTGATCCTGCAGCCGAACCTTGACCAAACGTTCGGCAAGCAAACAATCGGTGAACCTCTTCGAAAACACCACTTCGAAGGGTTCGGGAATACTTGTAGACCGTGATAGCTCAGCTGCCCGTTGTTCAGGGGTACGTGTCGTCATTCCGATCTTGTAACGATGAGCGCGCAGAGATGGATTCAGGAGAATGTATACATATCCTTCAGCCACGTGAACCTCGTCGGATTGATAATGGCTATTGACGAAATGTGGACTGCACTGCTCAGCAAGCGGCGTTGACGGGGCCATGTCAGCAGCGGTGGTCACCGTACGATAGCCGCGTTTCACGGCATTAAAAGATGCATATGTAGTTGAATCAGGGACGGCCGGGCGGTGCGGCGAGCTGCTCGGTGATGTCCTGGCCGATGCGCGTGAGCGGCGTGCCGTCGGCCAGCGTGCGCTCGGCTTCGGGAACGTCAATGACCCGCACGACGCGCTCCAGATCGTCCGGAAGTTGCAGCGTGCAGTTCCCCTTGCGCACTTTGCGTCGGTATTTTTGACGCCTACTCTCCAGATCCCTCTGCCCCAGGCAATGCCAATGAAAGTCCCAGAGTTTTCAGACAGGTACCGGCTCCGGAGCCATATCGAGGGCAGGCTGTGCAACGGCCGGTTGCTGGCGGAGGCTCTCACGGTATTGCTCGGCTGGTGGCTCCTTGATCATGTCGATGGCCCAGGTCCGCACTGCAGAATCTGGCGGCACTTCGGGTAGTTGCTACAGCCCAGGAACTGATTGCCAGCGTTTGCGCCACGTCTGGCCGTGTCCGCTCCGCACGTGGGGCATTGCCTGGTAGCTACCGATGCATACGCCTCAGGCGTATCCGCCACGATTGGACTTCGACCTCACATGTTCCGGCATTCGCCGGAGCAGAATGAACGCATCAGGCTGATTATGGCGCTTCTGAGGCGCTGCACCTGACAGATTTCCAGGCGTCCGAACAGCCCTGGAAGAATCCGGTCGCTCGTCCTTTACGTCCTTTTACTTGGGGGGCTCGGCGTCGGGCAGCTCGGCGTCGGGCAGCAGGATGTACATGTGCGACTGGCCGTTGCGCTCGATGAGGGACAGGACGCGCACATCCTCCCAGCGCTCATGGATGGTGATGTTGCCGGGCGAGTACTCGGCGCGGATGGGCTGGCCGGTGAAGGCGTTGGTGATGCCCTTCCGATGAAGCTCCGCCAGCGCGGTCGCGAGAACCGTCGCGTCATCGGCCCCATCCGCTGCCAGCTCCTGCAGCGAGCGCTCCATGTCGGCCAGCGCCTTCGTCGCCTCCTCACCCGCCTGTCGGTAGCTGCTGTCCTGCACGATTTCGCCCTTCGGCAGGTACAAGTAGATGGCTGCGGCGATCCCCAGCGCGACCAGGACCACGGTGGCGATGTACTTCATCGGCAGGCGGTTGCGCTGCTCCGGGTCGTCCACGCGCTGCTGCTTGAAGCCGATGATCAGCGCAGTCAGCGTGCAGGCAAGCAGGGCCATCGCGCCGGCGATCAGCAGGGCGGCGCGATGCGAGTAGAGGACCTCGCGGTGAGCCCCCAGCTGCGCATCGAAGATAATTGGCAGGTCCGCCTGCATCTGCGCCAGCTCCAGCCGGCCCGACAGCCTCGTGACCCACGCGCTGTCGGCGACATACTCGGGCAGCGCGGGGTGATAAACGCGCGCCGTGTACCATTGAAGGGAAGTCATATCCTTAGAGAGCGACATGCGCTGGCTGAACACGCGCTCAAGGTGAGGCGCGCGGGCCGGCTGGTCGCCGATGACGATGAGGTCCAGGTGCAGCGGCACCGCGTCGACGCCGGTCAGCCGCATGGGGTAGATGGGCGACGGTGTGGGGAAGGTCACCGCCAATGGGTGCGGCTCGGAGTAGCCCTCGCCCTCGCGCTGCAGTTGGGCGACCAGGAAGCACCAGCCCTCCGCGATGTAGGCGTCGAGGTGCGAGCGCGCGGCCGCGTTCGGCGCCGCAAAGCCATGCTCCGCCAGCCAGGCCGCGAGAGCGTCGGCCGTCTCCGCCTGCAGCACCTGCACCTCGTAGGCACCAACCGCCACGACCTGCGTGACCACCACGCTGGGCGGCACGCCCGGCCCCGAGGCAATGCCGCTTGACTTGCCGAGCGTCGGCAGCAGCATGCCGCTGAGGATGGCGTACACGGCCAGGATCGCCACCGATTCCCACAACACCTTGCGGATCTCCTGGTTGCCATGGCGGCGCCGCAGGTAGGCGTAGAGGGCCACGCGCATGCCGACGGTCCAGAGCAGGAAGGCCGAGAGCAGCCACGACATGCCCCCGCCAGTCTCGATGTGCGGCTGCAGCGCCAGGCTCATCGTCGCCAGCAGCCCCGGCTCGGCCGCGTCGAAGGCGGTCGGCTCCGCCGGCACCGGCAGGATCCACCCCAGGCGCGGGCTGGCCGACTCTACGCCCGACTCCACCAGCAGCGTCTGCACGCCATCCTCCCAGCGGATCAACGCCCGCTGCACCGGAATCGTCGGAGGCGCCACGATCGCGCGATCCCCATAATACTTGCCATCCGCTATCGCCAATATCGGCAGCAGCGCCACCATCACCATCAATCGGTAATAGCATGTCCGTAAACCTCCCCTGAGGTAGGGTGCGAAGCCCTGGAGGGTTTCGTCGAGGAGGTTGGGATTGAAGAGTGGCTTATGCAACGAAAGGGGGCTCCCGGCAAATGGTGTCAGCAGCGGTGGTCAGCGTACGATAGCCGCCTTTCCCGGTATTGAAAGATGGAGGAGAAATTGGAGATGCTGCCATGGATTGGACAGAATGAAGCTCGGACCGTCGGTTCACATACTTAGATATCTGACGCTACTATGATCACCACGAAGAACACGAAGAGCACGAAGATGCCTGAAAGCAATGTATAATGATTATAAGTTATCTTTTAGACTTTTGTACTAATCTTTATTCACTTTTAGATCTTATAATCCTCTTCTTCGTGCTCTTCGTGCTCTTCGTGGTAAAATCTATCCGGTTTGGTTTCTCCTTCTGGGTGACCGCATTTCCGGGTCTTGCTCCACGACGTGCGTTGGGCAATCAGGGTTCTCGGCGTCCAGGCCGGCCAGGCGGGT
The DNA here is from genome assembly GCA_041690595.1 of Lentisphaeria bacterium. Classification (GTDB taxonomy): domain Bacteria; phylum Verrucomicrobiota; class Lentisphaeria; order JABSQK01; family JAWLHB01; genus JAWLHB01. The sequence continues at coordinate 54,685 of JAWLHB010000020.1, read as the reverse complement.
TTGGCAGAAGGGGGGAGCTTTCGGTAAGGTAGAGGTATGCATGCTCGCCACCTAATCGTCTGCCTTGGCTTCATTCTGGCGCTGATTGCAGCGGCTCAGGATACGCGGGAGCACTTTGCCCTCACGCCGCGATGGCAGATGCAGGCCGCGGAGTCGGCGCAGACGCCGCCGGATACGCATCGCTGGAGCCTGACCGTTCCCGGAGCGCGAAGAATGCGGCCCCAATCCGGCTGGTACCGCAAATGGATCGCCATCCCGGAACGATGGCGGAACCGGAGGATCCTGCTCGACTTCCCCCATTCGGCGGATGCCGCGGTCATCTTTATCGACGGCAGGCGCGTGGAGGAAGCTGCCGAACCGGGCGGCGAGATCGAGATCACCCGCTTCACTTCGCCCGGCGAGCATGAACTCCTGATCCATGCGACGCAGCCGGACCATGGCCTCCCGGCGCTTCCCGTCGCGGTGCTGGCGAGGCCGCTGCCGGTCTCGCTATCGGCGGTGCGGATTGAGACATCATGGCGACTCCGGGAGTTGACGGTAAGCTACCGCCTCTTTGCGGATCATCCCGTGGCGGAGATGACGGTCTACTGGGAGGTCCTGGATGATCAGGGGCGGCAGGTGCTGCGGTGGCGGTCGTGGCTGGGGGAGGTGCCTCGCGGCAGCAGCGAATGGCGCACCAGCCAGGACTGGGCGGAGCCGATCCTGTGGGAGCTGGACGCGCCGCACCTCTATCACCTGCGGGCCGTGGTCGCCATGGAGGGCCGAATCATGGATCGTCCGCCGGCTCATCGCTTCGGCTTCCGCGAGGTGTGGACGGAGCGCGGCCACGTCATGCTCAACGGTCATGTCAGCCGCTGGCGGCTGGATCCCATGGCCGGCTTGACGCCCGACAACCTCGCCTTCTTCCAGTCGCTTGGCTTCAATGTCGCGTGGCGACCAGACGCAGATCCGACCCATGAGCTGCTCGACGCGCTGGACAAGGCCGGCATCGGCATCTGCCTGCCGGCGCCGCCGCCGGCGCACCAGGCCGACTGGCTGCATGAGTATGGAGAGCATCCCAGCATACTGGCCTGGGTGGGTAACGATGCACCCGCCGCCACACGTTCCGACGGCAGCCCGCTGGTCATCGGCGGCGCCAATGGCGATATCGCGACTGCCCGCGGCATCGGCCAAAGCCGGAATGAGCGACCCCTTCTCATCGAGGAGGAGCCCCTGACCATGACCGCGGAGCCGGTGCTGCTGACGGAGCATCTGGCCATGGTCCTGGGCGATCGGGCCTACCTTCAGGAACCGGCGGAATCCCTGCGTCACCTCGCACTCTTTCCCCCGGCGGACGTGCCGCTCCATGAAGCGCTCAGCCAGTGGTTTCCCGCGTGGTGGCGGGCGTACAGCCGCCACACCGAGGCGACCATCAGGAGCCTGCGTACAGGGGATCTCACCGGCGGCATCCTGCCCGGAAGCGCGATTGGGTACGGCGATCCATCCGCATGGGGGCGCCGCACCTGGACGGAAAGCCACGGCACCTTCAACCAGAATTCTGACATCGTCGCGCCCCTGATGCAGCCGCTCCTCGTCTGGCTCGCCGGGGAGGGGCCCTACACCGACAGGAGAGACGCCTGGTACGGCGGCGAGGAGCTTCGCAAACAGATCGCCTGGGTCTGGGATGGACCGGGATCCTGGCATGGCCGCCTCAGTTGGCGCCTCACCATGGGCGATGCCATGGTCGCGGGCGGCACCATCGCGCGGCAGATGCAGGCCGGGGAGATTGCCTTCGACCCGATCTCCGTCATGCTGCCGATCGTGAGCGAGCGGACGCCGCTGGCGATCACGCTGCAGCTCCATGGGCGGACGATCGACCGCTTCACGGGCACCCTCTGGCCACGTCATCTCGCGGGCAATCCTCCGGGCGCCATCGCCCTGCATGCACCGAACCGGGACGGCGCCTGGCTGAACGCGTGGATCCCCAACGCCCTGCCCTGGCCCGGCGAGACAAAACCGGAGCTGCTGATCGTCGCTCCCCGGGCTCTCACTCCGCACCAACCCCTGCCCTGGAGCGCCGACGACATCGCGGCCGGCTTGCGGGTGCTGATCCTGGCCCAGCGGCCGGAGCTCTGGCAGGCACTCGGACTCCATACCAACACGCTGGCGGCTGACCGCGCCGTTGTCCGCGGCCGGCATCATCCCATCCTCGCCGGCCTCGCCGATGAGGCCTTTGCCAACTGGCGGCCGCCGGTCGGGCTTCCAGCCGCGCAGGAACCCCAGGCGCTTGCCGCCGTGACGCTCGCGGTGCCGCGCGTGGTTGGTTTTCAGCCGCTGCTGGCAAGTGGCTTCGACCTCGGCTATTCGCCCCTCATCGAGTGGAGGTACGGCAGGGGAAGCATCCTCTTCTGCACCCTCGATCTCGACGGCAGAGTGGGGACCGATCCGGCCGCGACGGAGATCTTCCACCGGCTGCTCCAGTCGGGATCGCATCCACTCGTGCCCACCGCGCCGGCGATGTTCAGCGGCACACCCGCCGAAGCCCAGTTGCTGACCGTCCTGGGCGCCTGGACAAGCGAGACGGCGGAGGAGGCGTCCGTGCTGATCGGCGGCAATGCCCGGCAGGCGGCGCGGCAGATCGCTGGCGGCGGGACCACCATTCAGTTGCCGGGAGCGAGGCGCCGCCAGCCGCGCTGGATTGTCCATGGCTACACGCCGACGCTGGAGTCGCCGCTGCTGCGCGATGTGGGGCCGGAGCTGCTGCGCTGGCGCGATCCGGTGCCGGTGCCGGCTGCCTCCCCCGATGCCATCGCCAATGGCGCCTTCTCCTGGCATCAGCTTGGCGGCGGCCAGATCTTCACCTTTCACCTGGCCCCGGATGAGCTGACGATTCGCCGGAGTCCCGAATCGGCCGAAGCGCGTTCCCTGACCTTCAGCCAGGCCAACCTCTACCGGCTTTACGCGCAGGTGCTGACGAATGCCGGCGTGGCCAGCACCCCGGCGGTCGCCAATCGCATCTGCATGCTGGAGCCGGGACCGCGCTTTCGCCCCCTGACCGAGTGGCAGGTGCTGGCGCCGGTACAGGATCGCTCGAAGCTTCCCGGCCTCGAGGACGCGTTGAGCGGCGCGATCGACGCGACGGCTCGCTATCCGACCCCTGAAGGCGGCTGGCTCTCCTGGGAGCCGGTGACCGCCGACGCCACCAACCAGGTCAACCTCTCCACTGCTGACGACGGTCCGACGCACGCCTCCGCGCTCGCGGTGACGCGTATCGCCGCCGCGGAAGCCCAGCCTGCACGCCTGCGCTTCACCTTCGACGGCCGCGGCACCGCCTGGCTCAATGGCATTCAGCTCGACATCCGCGGGCTCTCGCCACGAGGGCCGGCATCGGTCGACGTGGAGTTGGATGCCGGCGACAACGTGCTGGCCCTGCAGGTCACCCCCGGCGACGGCCGATTCAAAGCCGAGCTTGCTACGGAGATTCCGCCGGGTGCCGACACGGCCGCCAATCTCTACCCCGGCGGCAGCCCGCCATGGGACCCGCGCGACTACCGTTACTGGTAGGGCGCGGGTCCCTGTTCAGGCAGAATTACCAGACGAATTCGACTTTGCTCAGGCGATTGGCGATCTCGTCCAGCACCCGCGCCTCGTCCTCGACGGTCGGGGCGACGAAGGTGGCGCTGAAGCGCACGAAGTGGCCGGCATCGTCCCATGGCACGGTGCTGATCAGCTTCTCCTTGATCATCCACTGGCTGAACTGCTCGGCATCCTCGAAGATGACCTTGCTGCGCGTACCCTTGGGAATCTCGACATAGAGGTAGAAGGAGCCCTGCGGGACCTTGGCGTCGAAGCCCAGGCCGCGGAGGATCTCCGTCAAGCGCGCCAGGCGGCGACGGTACTTCTCGCTGATCCTGGGGGTGATCTCCGCCTGTTCGCGCAAGGCCGCGACGGCCGCCTTCTGGATGGCCGCGAACTGACCGCTGTCCGCATTGTCCTTGACGTGCGCAAAGGCATTGACCGCCAGGGGATTGCCGCAGACCCAGCCGAGGCGCCAGCCGGTCATGTTGAAGCCCTTGCTCATGCTGTGCAGCTCGAGCGCAACATCCCTGGCGCCAGGCAGCGAGAGGATACTGAGTGGCTTGCCCGTGAAATTGAGGGAAGCGTAAGCCGCGTCGCAGACGATGAGGATGCCATGCTTGCGGCAGAAATCGATGGCCTGCTGATACTGCGCAGGCGAGGCGGAGGCGCCGGTCGGGTTGTTCGGGTAGTTGAGGTAGAGCAACTTGGCGCGGCGCCGCTGATCGTCGGTGAGCGACTCCAGGTCCGGGAAGAAACCGTTCGCCTTGGTCAGCGGCAGCTTCACCACTTCACCGCCCAGGTACTCGGTCCACGTGCCCAGCACCGGATAGCCGGGGATGGTCATGATGGTGATGTCGCCCGGATTGATGAAGCAGGCCGGCAGCAGCGTCAGCGCCGACTTCAGGCCGATGCAGTGCACGATCTCCGTCTGCGGATCCAGCTCGACGCCATAGAGTTCCTGCATGTAGTCGCGCACGCCCAGGCGGAAGGAGGAGACGCCATTATCCGTGTAGGTGCGGTTCTCCCACTTGGCGGCTTCGACGCACAACTGGTCGATGACCTGGGGAAAGGCCATCTCGTCCGGCTCACCGACGCCCATGTCGATCAACTCGATGTCAGGATGTGCCTTCTGCGCTTCCTGCTTGGCACGCTTGATCTTCTCGAACTTATAGATCTTCGTCTCTTTGCCGAACATGGCTCCGCCAATCCGGTCGGCAAACGACTGCTGAATGAAATTCTCCGGCATAAATCACTCCATTCGACTTGCTAAGTGCATGTTTACTTTGTATCTGTGTGAGGACTGCTGTTCCTTCGATCAGTAGCTGCGCCGGGTGGTTCACGACATGCGAGATGTATGCAACAGCGTACGATCGGAAAAGTCCCAGGCAGCCGGGAGAGACGTTAACCGTAGCATGCGAAGATGAATTTGCGAAGCAAACGCCTCGACAAACTTGCCAATAGCCGCCCCCCCGGTTACCTCCACCACAGACCGTTCTGGAGGGTGCCGCACATGCGTTGCCCGTTCACCTTTGTCGAGCTGATCATCGTCCTGACGCTGGTCATGGCGCTTTCCTCCATCATCCTGCCGGTCGTCTATCGGGCCAGCCTGCAGGCAAAGTCGGTGCTGTGCTCCAACAATCTGGCGCAGATCGGGACCTGGCTCAACACCTATACGGCAAGCAACAACGACACGATCCTGCCTTACGAAGGCGGCTGGGCGCTTCCCCTCGCGCAGATCGGCCGGATCGTCTTCGACACCACCATCCCCCCTGCCAATGAATTCATGTGCCCGAGTCAGCCCTTCGTCAGCATCGGCGACGGCGATCCCACGGCACTCTGGCGCGGCACCAACTACGGCATCAACCAGCACATTGCCTCGGAGCTGGTCAACAGCGAGGGAAATGTCACCCCGTGGTTCGCCCTCATGCACCGCAACGCCGTCAAGGATCCCGCCAGCAAGGTGACTATAGCGGACAGCTCCGGCAGCAACTATTTCGGCCTCGCCAATCTGGATCCCACGGTCGCCGGCATCAGCCGCTTCGGCTACACCCACGCGGATGCCCTGCCCCCCAATCCGGCGCAGCCCTTTCCCTATCACCGTCACATCGACGGGACGGCCAACTTCGTCTTCATGGACAATCATGTCGAAGCTCTGGCGGAATGGCCGCGGTTCATGCTGGGGCCCGGCACCTTCGGCTATCAGATGTGGCATCCCGAGCATGATTACCCCGGGAGCGGCTTAAGTGAATAACCCCCAGTCCAGACACTCCATCATGCTTATCCCACAGCTTCAGTCATCCATCTGGCACTCATGAGCATGGAAAGCGTCACGCCCATTCGAAATTCCGGCTTCGAGCCCGAGGTCTACGTACCGCGGAAGAAGCCGGGTGCCACCCTTTACGACCGGGGCCCCAGCGAGCCCGCCGAGAGCCGCTACCTGCTCAGCCGGGAGAATGGCGAACATCAACTCGCCCTCTCGGACAGCGACAAGCTGCTGTGGGATATGTTCGACGGCCGCAGCACCGTCAACGACGTCTGCCAGCAGTACCTGGGCCGCCATCGCACCCTGGTGCTGACCCGCCTCTACTCGCTGATCCACCGCTTGTGGGAGGAAGGTTTTCTGGAAAGCGACCCGATGATGGCGTCAGGTGCCGCTCGTCTGCCTGCCTGGCGCAGAGTGCCGCTCTACCTGACGGGCTGGTGCCGCATGCCGGTGCCGGGAAGCGCCAGGCTGGCGTCGCTGGTGGGACGATTGCCGCGGCACCTGCCGCTCGGCGAGACATGGGCGATGCTTGTCGGCATCGTGGCAATCATCGCGGGGATCTGCCTCTTCAGCAATCTGGATGGTCTTCACGACTATCCCCTGATCCGCCTGTCGCAAACGTATATCTTACCCGGGGTCGGGGTCATCCCGCCTTCGTATGTCCTTGGTTTCGTCCTGCTGCTGCTCCTGCATCTGGTCGCATCCTTCATCCATCAGCTCTCTCGCGGCGCCATGCAGGCGGCCTACACGTACAAGCTTCTGGGCGAGGAGAAGGCGGAAGGCATGAGCCTGGCGTTCAACTACCTGATCCCGGTCTTCCAGCATCGCGGCACCTGGGTTGCCGTCCTGCCGATGCGCTACCGCCTGCTGGTAGGAGGATCCGGCATCTGCGCCGAGCTGCTGCTGGCCGCCCTCTGCTCGCTGCTGCTCACCTTCAACCTCTTTCAGGATCCCCTGCGCGAGCTGCTCTACAAGTTCGTCTATATCCTTTACCTCCGCGCCTTTCTGCACTTTTCGCCTTTTTCCGGGAGCGAGTTCACCTGGCTGATGCGAGTGCTGAGCGACATCCGGAACTTCCGGCGCAAAGCCTTCGGCTTCCTGCGCTACAGCCTTGCCACGGCCTTTCGCGGGGAGACGCGCCTGGCGGTAGAGCACAAGTTCTACCTGGCCTTCAACCTGGTCGCCGCCTTCTGGCTGGGACTGGCAGCCGCCTTTATCTTCAGCCTGATGATGGCGAATCAGTACGTGCTCAACAACCTCATCTACGTCTGGAATCGAGCTGGGGATGTCCAGCAGCACCTGTATATCAGTGACCTGCAGACCGTCGTCAGCAGCGATCTGGCGATCCTCTCCGAAGAGCGTTATTTCGTGATGGCCATCGTCGTTCTGGGTCTGCTCCTGCTGCTTGGCTCGCTGATTGCGTCCTGCGCCTGGGGTGGTTTCGTGGTCTGGAAATGGCTGCGTGACCTGCCGGTCTGGCGCCGGCCAACGGTGCTGATCGGCTGCGGGCTGGGCGCCATCATCGTCTTCCTGGGCTTCCTGCACCTGCTCAGCTTTCTGCATCTGGCCACGGCGGAATCCGCCGTGCATTATCTCCACTGGGCGACCATCCTGCTGGGTGTGATCGGTGCCCTGCTGCTGATCCGGGAGGTCATGCGCGAAGGCTGGTCGTACCTGACCGCCCGGACGATCTGTCTGGCGCTTGCCATGCTGCTGAGTACCAGCGCCATGGTGCTGGAGAATCATGTCACGCAGAATCTGCACCTGGCGCGCAACGCTCATGCCGTCGTGCTTGCCCTGCTGGTCATCGGCTACCTGATCGGGCTGGCCGCCAAGCTTCATCCCATCGCCTTCCGCAAGACCCGGCTGCTGCTGCCGGAGCTGACCGTCTTTGTCGGTTCCATTGTACTCGGCGCGGCCGCTTGGCGCGGCCTCCGGGGGAACCCGCTGCTGCTCGCCCACATCGACAACAATCGCTTCGTCGGCATGGCCCTGATCGTGATCGGCAGTGCCGTCATCCTGCGCGTCCTGCGGGACCTCGATGTACCGCTCGAATCCTTCGCCATAGACATGTCGCGGGACACGCCTGAACAATCCCTCAAACGCATTCTCGCCAACGTCATGGAGACTCTCGCCCAGTTGCTCTCCAGCAAGTTCGGCGAGCACGGACTTGAAGCGATCGAGAAGCGGGTGAATCGCGGCCATGAGAGCGCCGTCTTCGGATTCTCCAGCCTCTTTGTACCGGAGGAGAGCACCCCTGAAGAGATTGGCGCCATCTATCGCGGGCGGCTGCTCGAGGTGCAGCGGACTGTCGGCAACGTCTATGGCCACCTTTTTGCCACCCAGGCCATGGATCGCGTCTTCCGGATGCTGCACTGGGAATGCAAGCTGATGCTCGAGCAGTACCTCCTGCCGGGCAGCCCGTGGGAGAATCGCTATCGGGCCGAAGCGGAACTGGACAGCGGGGCGCGCATACGGCTGATCAACGCGATCAGCATGTTCACCGAACTCTCCACCAACGAACGTCAGTTGCTGGCGCGCCACTCGATCCTCTGCCATTATCCGGCTGGCGAGTTGATCGTCCGCCAGGGCGACTTTGGCGATACCTGCTACATCGTCATCGACGGCGAAGTCCAGGTCGAAGAACGCGACTCCATCGGCGAGCACCGCCTGGTCGCCTTTCTCATGGGCGGCGACTTCTTCGGCGAAACCGCCCTGCTGGAGCACACGCCGCGCGTCGCCAGCGTACGAGCCGCCGCTGATACCCGGCTCCTGGCGCTGCGTCGCGACGACTTTGATAAGTTCACCCAGTACTATCCGGAGATGGTGCATCGCATCCGCGACCGGCTCTACAACCTCCAGACCCTGTTGCGAATCCCCCTCTTCGGTGACTTGCCGACGACGCTCCTGCGGACCGTCCTGCCGCGCGTGCGGGCCATGCGCTTCGAAGCCGGCACCGACATCATCATGCAGGGCGACATCGGCAAGGAGTTCTACCTCATCAAGTCCGGGCGCGTCAACGTCATCGCCATCATGGGCGACCAGGAGGAGGGAATCTGCGAGCTTGGTCCGCGCGAGTATTTCGGCGAAATCGCCCTCCTCAAGGATATCCCGCGGACGGCCACGGTGCGGGCAGCCGAGCATACGGAGCTGCTGGTGCTGGAGAAGGACGACTTCTTCCAGCTCATTCGCGGCAGCCGCCTCTTTGCCCACAGCCTGCAGGTGGTCGGTGAGGAACGCCTCGCCACCAGTTGATCAGGCAAAGTGGTTGAACGACGTGCCGAAGCGGCGGCGCAACTCCTCGCCGTGCCTGTCATGCACGGGTGTCATGGAGTCCTGCCGTGCCACAAAGCGGCCAACCGGGGTCAGTGGAGTGGCAAAAGGCCACTGCGGCACAATTGTCTCCGCCATCGCTTCCGGAACCGACACGATCAGCTCATAGTCCTCTCCTCCCAGAAGCGCCTCCGCAATCCCGACCGGCTCGCCGCCGAGGCAACGCCGGGGCACCGCCTCCAGGTCAAGAGAGGCCCCCACCCCCGAGGCATGGCACAGCCGCTCCAGATCCTTCAGCAGTCCGTCGCTCACGTCGATCCCGCTCCGGATTCCTCGACCGGCCAGCCACCGGCCCTCCGCCAGACGCGGCTCGAAGGTGAGATGATGACCGCTTGCCAGCGATCCGCCAAAGCTGCCGGTCACAAAGATCCGGTCGCCCGCTTTCACGGCATTGCGACGAAGGAGCCGATCCGGCGCCACGCTTCCCAGGATGGTCAGGCTGGCCACGTCGCTGCCGCCCCTGGCCAGATCGCCACCGATCATCAGCGTGCCGGTTGCAACGGCCAGCTCGTTGACGCCCGAGGCAAACGCATCGGCCCACTCGCGTGAGCAGTCAGCGGCCGCGGCGATGGCCAGCAGGGCGAAGCGCGGGCGCCCCCCCATGGCGGCTATGTCGCTCAGATTGCGAGCCAGCAGCTTTCGTCCAGCCAGTTCCGGCGGCGTGGGGTCAGGCGCCTGGCGGCCATGATAGTGCACATCGGCGGCCACCTGATCGACCGCGATCAGCATCCATTCGTCGGGTCCCCAGGCGATCGCGGCACAATCGTCACCTGGAGGAATGAGAAGCTCGTCGCTGGTGGGGAGGCCGGCAATCAGGGCAGCGAGGAACGCATCTTCATCGAGTCGCATCACGTTCTTCCAGTGCCTCGAGATGATTCCGCCAATCGGCGAGGGAGAGGACGCGGTGATAGAAGCAGGGCCGGCCACCCAGCTCGCAGGTACCATCCGGCCATGAACCACCGCACGCACCGGCCTGCAGCCCCTTGGGGCATGAGGATGCAGCCAGGTAGAAGGTGCCCTTCACCTTCCAGTCGCGCTGAATCCCACCCTGACATACCACTGCCCGCGCTGCCCGGGCGATCGGGCCGTCGTGCCGCTCAAGCCCCAGAAATTTCCCCATCCGGTAGCGAGCCTTGTCGGCCAGCCCCGGTGGCGGAATCGTGAAACTGGTGTGCAGATCCGCCTCGGGGTCGATGGTGGGTGCATCCTTTTCGAGAAGTTGCTTGAAGGCATAGTAGCGGTAAGGGTACGGCGCCATCTCGATCCTGTTGTGAAAGTCGCTCCACGCGTCCAGCCAGCTGTTGTAGTCCTGGAACTCGGCGAGGGCCTCCACCACACGATCCACGACCGTACGCGCCACGCCCACATCGTGCAGGCCCGCTAACTGGATGCCACTGTAGCCGAGCAGCCGACAGCCGGCAGCCTGCAGGGAGATGCGCCGGATCTGGGCCGTGAGCGCCTGTGCATCGCTCACCTGCGATTCGCGCTGCAGGAGAGCGCCAAACTCGCGCGACATGATGATGCCGCCCTGCCCGTTCCGCAGGATCGGGGCGATGTCCCGCGGCGCCAGCAGCAGCAGGCGCGCCACGAAGGGATCGTTGACGTTGCGGCTCTGCAGGTACCACTGAAGCTCCTGATACTTCTTCATGTCCCAGCCGGCCTGCGCCACCACGAACCCGGCACCGCAATTGAGCTTCTTCACCATCTTGCTGTACTGCAGGTAGACGTCGGAGATGTTGTACTTGAAGGGATTGGTCGTGGCCCCCAGGAACATGTCTGGATAATCGGCCCGGATGAGCCGCAACTGGTCACACGCATCGAGATAGCTGCCCGGTTCGCAGAGGGCGCGGCCACGTTTGTCCCGCGGGTGATCCGCGCCGGCCAGCCCGGATACCGCGCACACGGTGTTGATCCCCAGGGAGACCAGCCCCGCCAGCAATCGGCGGCATTCGCGCGCATCCATGCCCCGTCCGGAGAGATAGACGATCGATTCCTTGCGGCAATGCTCGTGAAGGTATTCCGCCACCTTCACCAGATCGTGGCCCGGATAGCCGCTGTAATTGTGGGTGATGGCGAGGGAAGCGATGCGGTCATCCTTCTCGGCGAAGCCCGCCAGCTCGATGCCGGGCTTCATGGCAAGCTTGAAGGGCTGATCCGCCGTTGGCGGCGCATACTCCAGAAAGATACTGAAGGTGCCGTCCCGAAGGTTCTGGCGAACGGTGTTGCGGTGCTCGAACTGTATCTTGAGCTGCTGCGTCATCTGGCTGAAAAGAGAGGGAAAGGGTCGGTTCGCCCGGCCGGCAAAGTGCCCGCGGGGATCAAGGAGGTAATGTAGCGCGCCGCCGCCGCACGTCTATCCGTGATTCCCGCAATTCACAGCTTTTGCTTTTGCGCGGGGCGGTTGTAGTGTACAACCCAACCTTTAACCTGCCATGATGGATCACCATGAACGAATTGACTGGTAAGAGCGAGAAACTGGCAGCCATCCTTCGCCAGTATGGGCGAGTGGCCATCGCTTACTCCGGCGGCGTCGACAGCACCTTCCTTGCCGCCTTTGCCCAGGAGGTCCTGCCCCCCAGCGATCTCCTCCTCATCAATGCCCTCAGCCCCTCTTTTCCCGAAGACGAAGCCAGATTTGTCCAGGAATTTGCCTCCTCCCGAAAGATCCGGCTCCTGACGGTGGAGACCAAGGAACTGGAGAACGACGCCTACGCCGACAACCCGCCCAGCCGATGCTACTTCTGCAAGACCGAGATGTACACGCGGCTGTGGCCGATCGCCAGGCGCGAGGGCATGGATCAACTGGCCGACGGCTTCAATGCGGACGACCTCCAGGATTATCGCCCCGGCCAGAAGGCAGCCCACGAGCAGGAGGTTCGCCATCCGCTGCAGGAAGCCGGCTTCACCAAAGACGATATCCGCCAGCTTTCCCGGGAGATGGCCCTGCCAACCTGGGACAAGCCCGCCTACGCATGCCTCGCCTCACGCTTCCCGTACGGCGAACGCATCACCGAAAAGAAGCTGCGCCGGGTGGAAGAAGCCGAGCGCCTTCTCAAGCAGCACGGCTTCCGCATCTATCGCGTTCGCAGTCACGGTCAGTTGGCCCGGCTGGAGGTCGGCGAAGACGAAATGGGCCGCGCCTTCGAGATGCGCGAAACCCTCAGCCGCGCGCTCAAACGCATCGGCTTTGCCTTCGTCACCATCGATCTGACTGGCTTTCGCTCCGGCTCGATGAACGTCCTCGTCACCTCCCAGGCGGAAGACTGATCGCCGACTCAGGCGAAGGTGATGGGGCCGAAGCAGTGCGGCTTATGGAAGTCGAGTGGATCGCCGACTTCCTGCCAGCTTGCCCAATGCGGATGCGAGGTCTCGTCAGCGCACTTGTAGAAGTTGGCATGCCAGGTCTGGCCGGAAAGGTCGCCAATGGGGCCGACGTAGGCCTCGAAAAGGGCCAATGGGATGCGCGCCTTCATCCACCAGGTGAGCGGCTCGGTGATCTCGGGTTCGACAGTTTCGGGAAGGGAGGTATGGATCTCCGCCAGTTTGGCGTGCTCCCAATCGACCGGCTGCCATTCCTTGAAGCCCTTGGCTGTGCGGCCCGCGTCGCTGATGTAATAGAGCAGGAGCGTTCCACCCGCATTGATCTCGAAGTTGAAGTAGCCCTTGTCCGGTTTGGGCCGAACAAACCACTCCACGCAACTATCGCGGCAGACGCTGGCCTGGTAGGTCGTCCGAATCGACCTTATATACCGATCCTCGATCAGGAAGTAGAGGTAAAGCTCGTCATCTCCGTACAGCACGCGCGCCGAGACCCGTGGCCGATGCGTACTGCTCTTTGCGTGGAAATGCTCCAGCCACAGGGTGTCCGCAGCCATCCACACCGGACATTGCGGTTCACCATTGAGACTTGGTGCCTGTGTGGCACGCTTCACAACATACATAGTCAATTCCTGCTGATTACTGGTGGTACGTGGGCACCCGATTGCGCCTCAAGAGAAGCTATTAAGATACATCCGCGCTTCTTAAATACATATATATTTGGGATCTTTTTTCGTGGCACATTGAAAAAAGACACTTCAGCCATGACACTTTGCCAGTCGACTGTGATCTAACCATGCAAACCAAGCGGCGGGAGCATTATGAAGAAGAAAGGTAAGGCGAGCTGCCTGATCAGCATGGCCATCGTGGCAGCGTTTCTGCTGATCGTAATCGGATCGGCGGGCGTGTTCGTCTGGCACTCGTTCTGGCGGCCAGTTCAGTCCTTGAAGGATCTGCAGGGCAAGATGGAGAAACGATTGACGGACGCGGGGCTGTATCTGGTTCAGGTTGCCGGCGACCCGCAAGCCGCCGACGGCGTCAGAAGCCTCTACTTCGATCATGCCACCCTCAGCACCCACACGCTCTACCTGAAGCCGCCCAATCCGCAGGGCAGCTACATCTACATCGACGAAAGCGGCCTGATCCGAACCGGACTGGGCGAAATGACCACGCTCAAGGAAAGGGGCGAATTGCTCTTCACCGAGGATGGCCTTACCCTCTTCATCGACGGCAAGTGGATCGGCGTCGATCTCGCCGATTGGCAGATCTTCTGGGCCAGCGCTTCGCCAACCGAGCCGGTCGTCGATACGACCACCTGCAATCCGGTGAGCTTCGCCGACGGCTTCATGCGCACCAAGCTGGAGGAAGCTCCCTGGAAGATCGAGCGTGGCACCTGGCGCCTCAATCAGCACGGCGCCGGCATGGCCGAAACAGACGAGGATGCCGCCAATGTCCACCATCCCCGCGCAGTCAACCCCTTTTCCGTTATCGGCTCGAACAACGGCATCCTGAGCTGTCAACTCGATCCGCTCCCGCACCTGGCCGCCGAAGCGCGTTTCTACTTCGGCATTCCCAAGACAACGAATGTCGTCGATACCATGACGCTGCCACTGGGTACAGATATTCAGCTCATGCTTGGAGATCCCAAGGGCGCCCAGGCCGCCTTTGGCTGGCAGGGAGAGAGTCGCACCTTCGTCCTGATCCATCGCGCTTCCCCCGACGATCCATGGGAGGTGATCGCCAGCGACTTCGATCGCCGGCCGCCGCTGACCAACTGGATGACCCTCGGCCTGCACCTACGCAATGGCCATCATCTGACCGCGCTGCTCGACGGCGTACCGATCATCGAGGCACCGCTCCCCTACCGCCTTACCGGTCCCCTTCATATCCGCGGTGGCGAGGGCCTCATCGAAGTCGACGACGTTCGTTACGCCAGTCTGCCGCTGGTACCCGAGAAGGGAACTCCCATCCACATCAAGAGTCGCGAGTTCGCGCCCAAGGAACTGCACGAGGACCGTGATTCGGAGATCTTCCAGCAGTGGACACGCGCCATCGACACCTTCGTCCAGAAGACGACCAGTGAAGAAGGTGAACGCCTTCGCACGATCGTCACCCGTCTGCCCCTCTTCGGGACCGTCCTGTACGAGTCCGTCCCGCATACCGCAGAGGCAGGCACGCTGCCATTCGGGCTCTACCAGTTCAGGGTCATCGCACGCTCGGAAGCGACGCTGAAGGATCTCATGGCGGGCGACGTCAAGCTCGACCTGCGCTTCCAATATGACAAGCTGGGCTGGCACCCCGTCGATCTCCCCGCCTTCGTCTGGCCCACGGATCATGCCGAGTTCACCTTGCGCCTCAAGCGCGACGAAGACGAGGGAAACCGCCTGATGGTGCAGGTCGGCGGGAAGTATGTGCCACTGGGGCCGGCTGTCGCGGGTCCCTTTCACCTGGCGATCAGCCGGGTCGGCGAGCGCGGCGCCTATCCACGGGCCGATCACCACGCGATCTACAGCCGGAATCTGGTCCAGGAGCTTTTCGAGGAAGCGCCCACGGAATGGAACTGGATTGAAGGCGCCTTTCGGATGGATCAGCGCTGGGCCTGCGCCAACATGTGGAACCTCCTTGTCGGCGCTGCCACCGGCCTCCCGGCCCTGACCGGCAAGCATGTCTATCAGGGCGATCAGGAACACGAATACTTCCTCTCTCTGCGGCCCGCCTTTCCGTGGGATGCCGGAGACACCACCTTCAGCTACGATCCGACCACCGATGAGAAGTGGGCCATCTTCATCTCGCACAACGGCTGGTACAATCGCCACAACCTCAACTTCTCCTTCTGCACCAATGGCCTCGATCCCATGTCTGGCTACAGCGTCATCTTTGCCGGCAACGAGAATCAGGAGACGATGCTGCTTCGGCATGGCAAGGTCGTGGCCTCCACGCGCGAGCACTTCATTCCCCGGGACGAATCCCATGGAGTGGTCCACTGGAAGTGGTGGCATTTCCATGTGCGCAAGATCGGCCCGCGAGTTCAGGTGCTTCTCGATAACGAGATCCTCTTCGATTACGTGGACGAGGCGCCGCTTGCCGGTGGGCATACCAGCATCTGGGGGGTGCGCAATGCGTTCACCATCACCCGCTGCCGCAGTGCCGCGGATGCGGTTTCCCGGGAGCCGCATTTCCTCTATGTCGCCGACGACGCACCGAGTGCCTGGCAGCCCCTGGTGACAGATGATGTCGTTCTGGAGGATGCCGGCGCGGCGAGCACGCGCGTCACCGCCACGCGCGGCGGCGGTTTCCAAGCGGTTCGCTGGCGCCCGGAAGCCCCGATCGACCTGGCCGTCTCCCCCTGGCTCGACCTGCCCCTCGAACTCGGTGCCGGCGTCAAGGTCAATCTGCACCTGGATATCGATGGCAAGGGGTATCTGATGCGGATCAACGCGCCGCTGGAGAACACCAAGGCGCTGCTGACGCCGGATTTCGAGCGCGGCGAGCAGTTCCAATTGAGGCCAATGAGTGAGGCAACCCTTCGCCGGACCCGACTGCTCGGCGAAGTCGAGCCGGGCCCTATCAGGGTCAATCTCGGGGCCATGCTGGACGCGATGCGCCCCCTTCCCGCCAAGCGATTGCTGCGGAGCATCACGATCGGCAACAGCAGCAATGCCGACTACCTGATGGCGGGTAACGGTGGCAATCGCGCCCGCTCCTGGTATACGGTTGGCACACCCAGATTTTTCGCCGAACAGACAGGGGAAGATGCTCCATGAGGGACGCCCATTCGCCAGTGCCATCGTGGATGATCGTCCTGCCAATTCTGGTCCTGCTTGCCGCCTACACCGACTATGGCATCGGCCAGAGCATGAGCGCCACCGGTGAGCTTCGGGGTCTTGCCCTTCCCCCGTCCACGGTGCTGCTCGCCATCACGCTGCTCCTCTACTGTGTCGCCTGGTGGCGCCGCCGGGAATGGCCGCGAATTAGCTGGGGACATGCCTTGCTGCTGACGACGCTGATAATTGGACTGCTCGGCATGAGCCGCGCCGAAGCACCGGCGATGCTCAAGGAGATCGCGCAGCTCGGCGAGATCTTCATTGCAGCCTGGTTGATCGGGCAGATGGCCGATGAGAAACAGCGCCGCCTCCTCGGCAGCGCCATTGGCGTGATGGGCATCCTCCTCCTGGCCATTGGTTCCGGCGGTCCCCTGACGGCGCCGATCTGGAATCTGGGCGAAGCCCGCTATGCCACGCTGCTGGTGCTGACCCTGCCCTTCTTCGTCGCCTTCGCCAGTCACTGGTTCGGCCGCTGGGGCTGGCTCGCCAATGCCCTGGTTCTGCTCATCGCGGCCATGCGGATCGAGAATGGCGGCCTCCTGCTGACGCTCTGCCTCGCGGTGCTGGTGGCGGCCTGGGCCGTGCAGCCGCGACATGCCAAAACTCTCGTTCCGGCCCTGGTGCTCGCGCTGGTTCTTTCGGCTATTCAACCCGCGCCGAATGCGTGGCACACCCTCTCGCCCAACTACGACGCCACCCATCCCAAGCGGCTCAATATAGAGTATCTGGCCGCGCTCGACGCCCCCGCCGTCTATCCGCTGGGCAGCGGCCTCGGCCATTACAAGGAGGCGATCAATGTCCTGCGTCAGCGCCTGCCGGTCATCCCGCATCCCGAAGACAACAAGGTCCCTCGCGAGAGTAACAATCAATACCTGGTGCTCCTTGTCGAAGCAGGCCTCCCCGCGATGCTGGCGCTGGTCGCGGTCATGCTGCTCGGTGTCTGGCATGCGGCCATGTACCTGCCGCGCAGCGACGCCGACAGGCTGACCGCCGCAGGCGTCGGTGGCGCCATGATCGGCCTGGCCCTCGCCGCGCTCTTCTGCACCGTGCTCGGACGGGGTCTGGGCATCTGGAGCGGCCTCCTGCTCGGGCTGGCGCATCATCGGCTGCAAACGCAGTTGCATCCCCTTACCTTGCGCCGACTCGCCTTGCCCGTGACGGCCGGCATTCTCGCCCTCGTTGTGGCCCTGGCGATCAATGATCGACGCCATCCGATCGATCAGACAACCCGCCTGCAGCGTGCCGCCGCATTCTGGCAGTCCAGCCCTGCCATGCCGCTCGACGAGGGACCGAGAGTCGTCCTTGTGCGACAGGAGCTTGCGGATCCCCCTTTGCGGCTGGAAGCCGAAGCCTTCAACCTCGCCGAGCCCATGCAGGCCGTTCCGGCCAATGATACTTCCGGCAATCATGCCCTCGACATTCCCGAGGGCAGCGGCAAGGGCAATGCCGACATCGTTGGAGAGGTCGACATCCCGCGGGCGGGCAACTTCCGCCTCAGCGCCCGCGTCTACTGGCGGGATGGTTGCGGCAACAGCGTCGGCCTGCGGGTTGGAGAGCGGCTGTACCAGTTGAGCAGCGGGTTGTTCGGACAATGGCACGTCCTCACGGTCCACGAAACCGTGGAGCTGCCGGCCGGCCCCATGCACATCGGCATTGTCGCTCTCGAAGACGGCATCATGCTCGATTACCTCGAGCTGACCCGCCTCGGCGATTGATCACCTTCAGACGGCGCTGTTTGCCTTCAGCCTGCTTCGGCCTAAAGTAAAGGCTTTTCCGCAACATCCTTCAGCTGCTGCCCGAGCACCATGTCCACGACCAAAATGCCTCCGACACTCCCTCCATCGCTCCGCCGGGTCCTGCTTCTGCTGATCGATCACCACCTCGGCAATACGGTGATCACCCTGCCGGTGGCGCGCGAGCTGGCGGACTACTTCCAGTCCGATGTCGATGTGCTGGTGGACGAACGATATTTAGACTTGGCCACCCTTGCCCTGCCAAAGGCGAGGCTGATCCCCTACCCCGCCCAGTCCAGGAAGCGGCGCGGTCTCCGCCGGAATCTGGCCCCCCTGCGTCTCATGGCCGGCCTGCTCCAGCGACGCTACGATGCGGTGATCGATCTCACCTCCGGCATCCGGGCCGCGACGCTGACGCTCTGCAATCTCGCCAGCCGCCGCGTGGGTTTCGCCGATGCGCCGCGCAGTTGGAGCTACACCATGAGGATTCCCGCCCCCGACCTGCCGCACGCGTTCGATCGCTACTGCGCGATGCTGGGCATCATCGGCAAGCCAAGTGGCTATCGGCCCCCCTTCACCTCGTTGCAGCCGCCACAGGAGGCGATCGAATCCGCCATGCAGGCAGTTGATCTGGTGATACCGCCTCGCGACGCCAGGCCGGCACCCCTCTTTGTCTGTCATCCATCAGCCGGCGCACCGATGCGCTGCTGGCCGCCGGAACGCTTTGCCCAGGTGGGAGACTGGCTGCTTCAGCAGTACGGTGGACGTCTCGTCATCATCGGCACTCCAGGCGAGGCCGCGCTTGGCGAGACGGTGCTCAGCGCCATGCAGTCGCGAGAGCAGGCCGGCTTCCTTTCGCTCCCGCTGATGCAGCTCCTTGGCCTCTTCGCCAGCGCCAGTCTGCTCTTCAGCAACGAATCCGGCCCGACGCATCTCGCCGCCGCCACCACCCTGCCGATCATCACCATCTTCGGCCCGACGCATGAGGAGATCTGGCGCCCTATTCGCGAGGAGCGGCTGACTACCATTCGCGGCGCAAGCTGCGATCCCGGCTGCGGCAAGCGCCACTGTGTCGCCGGCAATCGCTGTATGAATGAACTCACGGTCGACATGATGATCGCCGCCATCCAGCCTCTGTTGCCGGCCGATCTCGAGCCGATCTCGCACCCCTGAATTGCCAAGCGCCACCTGGCGCTGCTACTGTACCACCCTCCCGCAACCCTCAGCGAAAGTATTCTTCATGTCCAAGACCTACAATGTCGGCTTCATCGGCTTCGGCTTCATCGGCAAGGTTCATGCGTACGGCTACGTCAACCTTCCCTTCTTCTATGACATTCCCGGCGCGGAGTTCCGGCTCACCCACGTCTGTACCAGCCGCGCCGAGACCGCCGAAGCGGGACGCCGCCTGATCGGTGCCGAGACCGCGACCACCAACTGGCGCGAGATCACCGAGAACCCCGCTGTCGACATCGTCCACATCTGCTCGCCCAACGATCTGCATCGCGACCAGCTTCTCTCCGCCATGGCGCACCAGAAGCACATCTACTGCGACAAACCTCTCACCGCCACCCTCGACGAGTCGCTTGCCATCGAGGCCGCACTGGACGATTACCACGGCATCTCGCAGATGACCTTTCAGAGCCGCTTCTTTCCGGCCACGATGCGGGCGCGGCAACTGGTTGAAGAAGGCTTCCTCGGGGAGATCCTGGAGTTCCATGGCGCCTTCCATCACAGCGGTAGCGTCAGCCCCACTGCCCCGCTCAAGTGGAAGCTCTCGGCCGCTGCCGGAGGTGGTGTCATCGCGGATCTCGGATCCCACGTCATCGATCTTCTCGAGTGGCTCACCGGCGACTTTGCCGAGTTAATGGTCTCTACGCACATTGCCTATCCGCGGCGTCCAAGCGCCGACGATCCAGAGCGTATGGTTGAAGTCGATGCGGAGGACAGTGTCACGATGCTGGCCCGCCTTCCCAATGGGGCGCTCGGCTCCATCAACGCGACCAAGCTGGCCACCGGCACGGAAGACGAGCTGCGCTTCGAGATCTTCGGTGCCAAGGGCGCCATCCGTTTCAACCTGATGCACCCCCATCAACTGGAGATCTTCGATACGCGCGCCTCCGGCTCTCCGCTTGGCGGCAATCGGGGCTGGACAGCGGTGGAGACAGGTCAGCGCTATCCTCAACCCGCCAACGGCTTCCCGTCACCCAAGTGCAGTATCGGCTGGATGCGCGGTCACCAGCATTGCCTGGCCAACTTCGCCACCGCCGTCGCGACGGGTCAGCCTGCCCAGCCGGATCTTCGTCACGGTGTTCACATACAGCGCCTGCTGGAAGCCTGCCGCCAGTCCGCCAGCCTCAGATCATGGCAAGCCGCGCCAAGACGCAGCTAGCCAGATACAACCCCGGAGATTCCCATGAAGGTCCTCATCACCGGCGCCGGCATTCGAGTCGGCAGGGTCATTGCCAGGAGCTTTGCCGATGCTGGCCACCAGGTCATCATCCACTACCGCACCTCCGAGTCTCCGGCCAGAATTCTCTTCGACATGCTCGGCGGCGAAAGCGCCGGCCATCACTGCATCCAGGCGGATCTGAATCACGACGCGCAACTCGAGAGCCTGATCCAGCGCCTGATCGACGCCGGCCATCCTCCGGACTGTCTCATCAACTGCGCCGGCACGTTCCCCCGCGAGCGCCTGATTGACCACAGCCTGGCCTCCATCGAGAGCACTTTCCGCATCAACTGCTTCGCGCCATTCGTACTGATGCGCGACTTTGCCCGCCATATCGGCCACGGCAATATCGTCAACATTCTCGATCAACGCGTCGCCAGCATCAATCCCGATGTCGGCGCCTATGCGATCGCCAAGATGGCCCTGCGCGATTTCACCCTGGCCTGCGCTCTCGACTGGGCTCCCACCATCCGCGTCAACGCCGTCGCCCCCGGATTGACGTTGGCTCCGGAGGACATGAGCATGGAGTCCCGTCGCCTGCAGATCGATCAGGTGCCCATGAAGCAGGAGAGTTCACCCGCGGAGATTGCCCGCACCTGCCTCTTTCTCGCCGAGGCGGAAACCATCACCGGCGCCATCATTCCGGTCGACGGTGGCCTGCACATGACTCGGCTCGGTTAGTCCGACTCGATCAGTCATCCAAGTCACGCAGGGCGTCCCCGTTGCTCTCCGGCCGGTCGTCAAGCTTCTCCCGAAGGGTTGGGCTGCGCCGCATCATGTACCCTTCGGCGATGACCAGCCCGCGCAGCACCAGCAGCGCGAGGACGGTGACTCCCACCCCGATAACCCACAGATCGACGCCTACGGCAATGCCGATCGACGCGCTCAGCAGAACCGAGGCAGCCGTGGTCAGCCCCTGCACGGCTTGCCCCTGCTTGGAGCGGATAATGGTTCCGGCTCCCAGAAAGCTGATGCCGGTGACGATGGCGTCGATGAGCCGAATCGGGTCACTGCGAATCGGCAACCCGCCCACCTCGAAATCCCGAACCAGGACCTGGCCAATGCTCACCAGCAGCGCCGCGGTAGCCGCTACGATCATGTGCGTGCGAAGCCCTGCTTCCTTCTGGGCAAACTCACGTTCCAATCCGATCAGCCCCCCAAGCAGAGCTGCGGCCGCCACCTGCAGCAGCACATGAAGCTGAGTCATTGCATCCAACTTGAGTCCTCCTGATCCTGAGGCTGTGCGGAAATACTGTCACACGTCATGTAAAGACTCCTTTACAGTCGAGCCCTGCTTGACGGCGATTCCACAGCCGGTAGATCATGAGCAACTGCCATGCCAGATGATCCCGTGATCCGGTCACAAAAAAGGACCGGCATCCACGAGGGCGCCGGTCCTTCGACAACTAACGACGTCAAGGCGTCAGGCTATTGACGCTGCGCGAGCCAGCGATCTATCGAGATCAGCCCCTGCGGGCTGTCCTTCACCCGCTTGAGATGCTCCGCGATTTCCTTGGCCGTCTTCTCTTCTTCGACCTGCTCCTTGATAAACCACTGCAACTCCACCTGGGCCGAGTAGTCCTTTTCGCTCAAAGCCAGCTCATAGAGGTCGTGGATGTGACGCGTCACCAATTCCTCGTGCTCCACCACATTGCTGAAAAGCTGCAGCAGGCTGCCGAAATCGCGCGGCGGTTCCGCAATGGCCTTCAGATGCAGACGCGCTTCCCTCGCGGAGGCAAACTTGATCAGCCGAAGGCTATGCTCCCACTCCTCTGACGCCTGCAGCGCCAGCCAGTGGTGACAGCCGGAGTAGTTCTGTTCGTCACAGTAGGTGGACATGGACAGGTAAAGGTACGACGAGTACATCTCGCGGTTCACCTGATCGCTCAGTGCTTCTACTAACTTCACGCTCATTTTCATGAAAGGCCCCTCCGATTATCTTTAATCATCTTGCTTTTGCACAACCCCAGATCCGGGCAGATTCAATGCACTTCATGCCGAAGGCAATTCGCTAACATACCGAAGTTGCGGTAAAATATCAATAACCAAGGACGCCAATCCATCGTGAGGTGCTGCTTTTGCTCATCGGACTACTCACCCTCGAACTGAATATCCCCGACGCGATGTCCCTGAAAGCGAAACGGTCGGTGCTCAATCGCATCAAGGACCGCGTCCGGAACAAGTTCAACGTCTCCATCTCCGAGATTGAAGATCAGGATGTGTGGAATTATGCGTGCCTCGGCGTCTGCATCATCACGAACGACCAACGCTTTGCCAATCAGGTGCTCGACAAGGTGGTCGATCTGGTCGAAGAGATGCGCGACTGCGATATTGCCGATCACAGCCTCGAGTTCATGCACCTGAACTGAAGCCCCCTGCTCCACGTGCGGCCCCGTGTCGCCCGCGCCAGATTGAAGCGGGCTGCCGACGGCTGTATAGTCGGGGCTTTCCAACCAGCCGGAGCCTGCATGAGTTCAGTGATGACATCCGAAGAGCGCGACCTCATCCACCAGGTGCTGTCGGCTTACGACCTGCCGTGGACGGATTTCGCGCCTCTCCCCAAGTGGTATGGCGATCACCTGCGCGTACGGGTGATGGCGACGGGCAGCCTTGGCTTTCACCTCCGCGAGAAGCCGGGCCACCTTTCTCTGGAAGACTGGACGTTCCACCACCACCTGCAACCTGCCGCACCGCGCCTGGCGTTCATTCCGCCACTCCTGCACACCCGCGGTGGAGATGCTTTCGTCACAGTCGGCGAGCGCGCTTTCGAACTGATCGGCTGGTTGCCGGGAGAGAGTTGCGCCGTCACCCGGACTGCCCAGTATGAAGAGGTCGGCAGATCCCTGGGACGCCTGCATCGATACCTCGCGAGTGCGACGCTGCCGCCGCACGCCCGTCGCACCGTCGCCACCACCAACTGGATGAGCATGTGGCTCAAGCTGCTGGCCAACGATGGGGCACATATCCCTGGTATGGTCAATTTCATCGCGCGTGTCAACGAGCTGCTGGCTGTACCCCGGATCGATCCCCTGCAGCCCATCCATGGCGACGTGCATCAGTACAATCTCATCTGGGATCAGGGCCGAATCAGCGGCATCTGCGACTGGGAAGATTGTCATCTCAACGTCCCCACCTTCGACCTGGCATACT
Organism: Lentisphaeria bacterium; assembly: GCA_041690595.1. Lineage (GTDB taxonomy): Bacteria > Verrucomicrobiota > Lentisphaeria > JABSQK01 > JAWLHB01 > JAWLHB01. The sequence goes on along the minus strand of JAWLHB010000020.1, from coordinate 31,057 downwards.
TTCTGACCCATTCCGCCTTCATCGACTGGCCGTCCCGCGTGCTGCTCCAGCCGTCAGAGAAAACCCAACGCGAAGCCAACCCGAAGGTGGAGATTGACTGGGCCGGCTGTCGCGCGACGCTGGAGGCGTATCGCCATGAGCTCGGTCACCCGATCGAGGCCAGCGACCTGGTCCGATCGCTGACCGAATCCTGGGTCATGACCATGCGCTGCACGATCCTCACCACGGCCATCGACGCGACGATTACCGACGCCGGCCGCCACATCTTCGAAAGCGCTGTCGCCCCCGCCAGGATCGCGGAGTGGCAGGCAATCCTGCGCGGTTGACATGCTGATTCCAGCCGACACCCCCTATCCGATCCGCACCTCGAAGCGCGTCATGGACATTATCTTCAGTCTGACCTTCCTGGTCGTCTCCAGCCCCATCTGGATGCTCCTCCTCGTGGTCACCGCGATCGACTTTCTCCTGCGGCCCGCCGACCGTGGCCCCCTCTTTTATCATGAACCACGCATCAGCCGCGGCCGTCTCTTCACCATTCTGAAGTTTCGCACCGTGAAACAGCCCCTGATCAAGGCGCGCCGCGAATCTCCGGAAGGGCTCAAAACCGTCAAGCTCCTCGAAAGAGACAACCAGAATCTTACCTGGACCGGGCGCTGGTTGCGTGATTTCTACCTCGATGAACTGCCGCAGCTTCTCAACATTCTGCGCGGCGACATGAGCTTCATCGGCCCGCGTCCCTGGCCGGAGGAAGACTGGCATGCACAGCGCCGCCAGGGCTACAACACCAAGGGCGTCATTCCCTGCGGTCTCACCGGCCTCGTGCAATGCTGCAAAGGCAAGAATCTGGACAGCACCAAGCTCGACCTGGAGTACATCGAGGCCTATCGCACCAAGTCACCGCTCGGCCTGCTCCTCTTCGACCTCTCGATCCTCTATCGTTCCGTGCGAACGATGCTCGAGGGCAAAGGGATCTGATCAGTCGAGAAATGGCAACGCCACGCTCTCACCCAGCTCGGCCGAAAGCGCCACCGCTTCCGTAAACTCCATATACTTCACGCCTTCCGTGAAGGTGGTCAGCCGGATCTGCTCCTTGCCGCGTATGGCGCCGATAAACTCCTCTTCCACACGCCAGCCTGTCCGCAGTTTCTTCTCCACCTGGATCTCCGCCAGCTCGCCATCGCCGCGCCGGGCGCCAAACAGCTTGTTCCGGGCGATATCCAGATAGAGCGTTCCGTCTTTGCCATAGAGCCAGAAGCCTGCCTTGTCCTGCGCCGCGCCCATCACCGCACTGAAGGTGAAATGCGCCTGTGCACCGCAGTCCATCTCCGCCAGAATGACCACATGATCTGGAACGCGGACAGTGTCGAGCCGCTTGGCATCCTTTGCCGGACGCTGCCGAACGCACCGTTTGCGCATCGCCATCACGGTGGTCGCATGCCCCACCCAGCGCGCCAGCGCCTCGTAGTAGATGCCCATGGACAGAACGTTCAGCCCGCTCATGTCGATGTCCTGCCGCCAGCTCATGGGCGACTCCAGATCCGCGAAAGTGCCGCTGAGGCCTCTCACCTCGATCGCATAGAGCTCACCCAGATAGCCATCCGCAATCAGTTCCTGCAGCTTGCGATCGAACTCCAGCGTAAAGGGCGAGGGCACGACCTGCGCTACCAGCTCGGGATAGAGTCGGGAGGTATCGAGCATCTCGCGGGCTTCCGCCGCATTCATCGCCATGCGCGCTTCCACCATGACATGCCTGCCACTGCCGAGCGCGGTGCAGGTAATCGGCGCATGCATGTACGGCCACGTGCCGATCACCACCGCGTCGATCTCCTCATCCTCGACCACCTGTGTCCAATGCGAGTAGACCTTCGGTATCTTGAACTCCCGCGCAACCTCCTTTCCCGACGCCATCGAACGATTGCAGACGCTCACGACCTCGACGCCGGGAATCGCCTGCAGGTTTGGAATATGGCGTCCACGCGTATTGCCGCCCGCGCCGACCACGCCCACACGAATAGTATCCATGCCCATGCTGACCTCCTGTAGTATGCCGTTTCTCTCCATATGGAATGGCCTAAACTACCACCCCCCACCGGCAAAAGAAAGCGCAAATAGCCAAACGCGGAGGCGCACCTGCCGGATCTGGGCAAAAAAAAGAGCGGCCTGGGGAAGGGCCGCTCAGTGGGGAGGTGACAGCATTGCGCTGTCGGGGTAGGATTGGGAAGGTCATCTTCGCTTTCTGGGATCACTATAAGATCTACCAATCGCTAATGCAAACGATTTCCACACTTTTTTTTCGACTACCCAAAGAACGGGCGTCGTCTTCTCAAAGAGTGGAGTTGGTCTTCATGCCAACGGAGTATAAAACTGGGTGCACTCCAAAACTTCAGCTGATCTCACCCGCGATTTCGGCCTGCTCCAGTTCCGTGCCGATTCTGCCAAATCCAAAGTGCGCATGGAGAAAAGCGCGGAATCGGGCGAAGAGCAGGTAGAGGGTGGGGACGACACCGAGAGTGAGCACGGTGGCCACCAACAGGCCGAAGATGACCGCGCAAGCCATCGACTGCCAGAACTGGGAGGTCGCGGTGTTGTACTGGTAGCTCAAGTTGGCGAAGTCAATATTGAGTTTGATGGCCATGGGTATCAAGCCGAGGATCGTGGTGACCGCGGTGAGCAAGACGGGCCGGAAGCGGATCATGCAGGCAGTAACGATGGCATCGTAGGTGCTCTGCCCGGCTGCCTCGAAACGCTGAACGGCGTCAAGCAGCACGATGGCATTGTTGACCACCACACCAGCCAGCGAGATGACGCCTATCCCCGTCATGATAATGCCAAACGGCGCACGCAGCGCCAGCAGCCCCATATACACTCCCATGAGGGAGAGCAGCACGCTGGACATCACGATCCCTGTCATGATCACCGAATTGAACTGGATGACGAGTATCAGGACGATCAGCAGGATGGCAATGCCGAAGGCCTTGAGCAGGAAGGACTGTGCGGCCTCCTGCTCCTCGGCGGCTCCGCCAAACCGGTACGTGATCCCGGCCGGAAAGGGATACTTCACCGCCTCCTTCTGGAACGCATCGCGAATCGATGCATCGGCCCGTATCCCCGGCTGCACCTCCGCCGAGGCATTGACCACCCGCCGCCGGTTGTAATGACGAACGGTCACCGGTCCTGGAACCACCTCCGCATTGGCGACGCTGGCAATCGGCACGGAGCCCCCGAGCAAGGTCGGCACCCCCACACTCTTGAGCAGATTGGTGTCGTTGCGGTACGCTTCCGGCAAGCGGATCAGGATATCCTGCTCGTCGTCACCATGGCCGAATGTGCCACTGCGCACCCCGCCGACGGCCATCTGCAGGACGCTGCTGATATGGCCCTGCGTCAGCCCGAAAACGCCTGCGCGTGGCCGATCCACCCGCCATTCCAGGGTGGGCTGGGCGGTCGAGGCATTGTCCGTCGGTTTGGCGGCGCCTTCCGTGTTTGCGATCAGCCTTTTCATATCCTGCGTCACCCGCGTCATGACATTGAGATCCTCGCCGAAGATGTCAATGGAAAGCGGCTTGCCGGTCGGCGGCCCTTCTTCCGGCGTGATGACGTCATACTCCGCACCAAAAAGTGGTGGCGCTACACGCTCGCCTCGATCATTCAGTCCCTCGATCCGGTTGCGCAGCTGGGCGATGGTGCGCGTCGATGATTCCAGACGAAATTCCCGGTCGACGAATTCCAGTTCGATACGAATGGGACCCGCGTTGCTCTGCCCAAGCGGATCGCTCACCCCGCCCACCCCTTCGAGGCCGATGGTCACACTGGCATGAAGCAGGTTCTTCACGGGCGCATCGAACGGGCTGCCCGGTGCGCCGAAAATACGATCTTCCAGCACCTGCGAGAGCCGATCGGACTCGTCGAGAGAGATGCCTTCAGGCGGCGTGATGCTGCAGGTGATGGTATCGGGTTCCGATTCGGGGAAGAATTCGACGCCGGCACCAAAGACACTGTAGGCGGCAACTGTCAGAATCAGCAGCACCACCGCGGTCGTGGCCGTCCACAATGGCCGGTAGAGCATGAACTCGAGGAGGCGCTGATAGATCAGGGCGGCCCGATAGGTCGGCCGCTCGCTCTCGGGATCATGCTTGCCGGACTCTCCTTTGCGTACCTTCATCAGCAGCGCCGCCAGAGTCGGATTGACCACCAGCGCCACGAAGAGCGAGCTGAGCAGCACGACGATTACCGTGCGCGGCAGGTACCCCATGAAGTCGCCCATGATTCCCGGCCAGAAGAGCAGCGGAAAGAAGGCCGCCACCGTCGTCGCCGTGGAGGCAATCACCGGCCATGCCACCTCTGCCGTCCCTTTCATCGCCGCCGAGGCTCGCGAGTGCCCCAGCCCATGGTAACGATAGATGTTCTCGACGATGACGATCGCATTGTCCACCAGCATGCCCAGCGACAGGATGAGGCTGAAGAGCACGATCATGTTCAACGTCAGCCCCATTGCCTTGAGCAACACGAAGCTGAGCAGCATCGAAAAGGGCACCGCGATCGCCACCAGCAGCGCGTTGCGCCCCCCAAGGCCGATGAAGATCACCACCAGAATCAGAATCAGCGACGAGAGCACCCCGTTCTCCAGGTCGCTGATCATCATGTTGACGAACTTCGACATGTCCAGCGTCTTGATGACATTCACCTCCGCCGGCAGCGGATAGGCGTCGATAATGCGTTGTGCGCTGCTCACCACATCGAGGGTATTCTCGCCACTGCGCTTCTTGATGTGGAGGCTGACCGAATGCATGGGTTGCACGTACTTGTTGACGCCGCCGCCATACCCGCCGTCGCTGAAGTCGTAGGAGCGCGATCGCGTCGTTTCGTCCTCGAAATCGAAGCGGACGGTCGCCACGTCGCGTACATAGATCGGCGTATTGTCCGGGGTCGTGCCGATGACCAGTTCAAAGATTTCGCCCGGGGTCTTGAACTCGCCTGGGACGCGCATGACAATCCGGCTGCGGCCGCTCTCGCTGGTGCCGGCGGAGACGTTGCGATTGGTGCCGCGAAGCACCTCCTGCACCGACGCCAGAGAGAGATTGAAGTAGTGCAGGCGATTCGGATCCACCTCGATGAGGACCTGCCGCTCGCGACCACCAAAGGTCTCCACATCGAGGACACCCGGTATCAACTTCATCTGGTCCTGCAGCTTTTCCCCCAGATCATGAAGCTCGGAACGGCTGACCTGATCGCCGCCGACCAGGTTGTAGATCAGGATCGGGATATCGCTGAAGGAGAACTCCTTGACGACGGGTTCCTCCGCCTCAGCAGGCAGTTCCGCCTTCGCGATGTCGATGCGATCCCGGACCCGCTGCAGGGCCACCATGTTGCCTACTTCCGGAAAGAACTCGATACTGATCATCGACATCCCTTCGAAGGAGCTGCTGCGCATCTCCTTCATTCCCTCCACCCCGTCCAGTTCGGTCTCCAGAGGGATGGTGACGGATATCTCCACGTCGGTAGGATTCGCCCCATCCAGCACCGTCGTCACAAAGACATGCGGCACTTCGATGTCCGGGAAATTCTCGCGCGGCAGGGTCAAGTAGGAATGAATGCCGACAAGCAACAGACCAACGCACAACACCAGAACGGCGGCATGGTGCCGGACGCTGAATTCCGTGAGGCTGAAACGGAGGGAAGGCTTCATAGTTCCATCCCCTCCCGCTCGTCTTTGACGCTGGCATCGCGGATCGGCGACTCGGCTTCCGCCCGCGGCACAGCGGCTGGCTGGGCGGCGGCAAAGGGTTCACCATCCACGACGATGACCCGAACCTCTTCGCCATCCACCAATCCCTTGCCGCCGGCGATGATCAGGCGATCCCCGATCTCCAAGCCACTGCTTACCAGCATGTCGTCTTTCTGAATCGATACGGGCACGATATCGCGAACCTGAACCTGCGCCCGCTCCAGATTCCCATCCCTGATCGTGAGCACCCGCGGCCCGCGATCCGTTACCTGCACTGCGCGAATGGGTATCACGATCGCCGATGGATAGCAGAGATAGGTGATGCGTGCCTGGCCGAGGATCCCCTGCTTCAGCGCGCCCCCCGGATTCTCCAGCCGCAACTCCACCCGAAAGGTGTTGCTATTGACGTCGGCCGCCTGCGCGACCAGGTAGATCTCGGCGGGAAGCTCCAGGCCCCGGTAGGTCCCCCCCGTCAACTTCGGCAGCCCCGGCAGGATCACCAGCGCGCTCAACTGGCGTTCGGCCCCGGGCATCGAGTAGGCAACAAACTGGTCGATGACCTGAGAATCCTTCTCGAGAAAGGGGGCAAAGCGGTCCGCCACATCCACCTGCGCACGAATATGGGAGAGATCGTAGATTTTCGCCAGTGGCTGCGAGACGCTGATCACTTCACCCGGCTGGGCGAGATACGCCTCCAGCCGGCCGTTGATCGGGGCGGTGAGCGAACTCTTCGCAAGTTCGATCCGGAGTGCCTCGATTCGCGCGCGAGTCTCTTCCAGGCGGGCTTCCTGTTCGAGCACGGCCGCTTCCTGCTTCGTGATATTGACCTCCGCCGACTGCACGCCGATTTCGGCCATGCCAATGGCCTCTCTCGCCTGCTCCACCGCCAACTCCCGCTGCGTGAGGCGATTCTCGGCGATGTCCAACTCCGCCTGCGTCTGCACCTTTTCCTCGGTCAGACGGCGCGCGCGAACCACCTCTTTCTCCGCCAGTTCCAGATCAGACTCCAACGCTTTCAAAGCCAGCTTGCGGGATTGAAGTTCCTGCCGCGAATGGCGCGCCGCCACCTCCGACATCTGGACTTCCTTGCGGGCGGACTCCACCGCTGCCTGCACGGAGTTCTCCTGTGCCTGCAGTTCGCGCAGTGCAGCATTCACGGAAGACGTATCCAGCTCGGCCACGACTTCTCCTTCGGCCACCTGCGCCCCCTCGGGCACCAGCCAGCGCGCCAGCAGGCCGGGGACTTCCGAGCTCACGGCGGCCTCCCGGTCTGCCACCAGTTTGGCCGGCAGTATCAGTTCCTCTTCATACCGGATCCCCTGCACCGTCATCACTTCCACATTCGACAGCTTGACCGGCGGCTTGGACAGCGGTTTGGCATCGCGGGTCACCGCCCGGGCCACCAGTCCGACGATCAGCAGCAGACAGACGCCCGTGAATGTCCATACCGCTGCCGTCGTGGTGATGGTACGACGATTCCTTTCGGGCTCCCCAAGCTCCGGCACCCCCGACGGCGCTGAAATCTCGCCCACAGGTTGTTCTTCAGCCTGCCCATTCTCTTTCTCTGTCATCGCAAACGATCTCCCGACATCTCAATTAATCTTCGAACTTCCCCGCACTCCCACCACCTTACGACAACCCCTGACGCATGCCGGCCGCGGCGAAGTCAATAATGCGCTTCATAACCTGTTCCACATCGGTAACCTCGCAGACGCCCTGCGTGTATTCTCGCAGATTGTGACCAGTGAGCAAGGCGTGCGCCAGGATGCCCACCAGGAAATGGATGCGCCAGGTCACCTCCGGCTCCCGCAATCGCGGCAGAGCCCGCCGGAAAGCGATCCGATACCGGATCAACACCTCCGCAAAATGACGTAGGAAGACTTGCCGCATCTGCTCGCACGGGTCCGAATATGTCCGCCCTATCAACCGCAGAAAGAGCATGTCCTGTGGTTTGCCATTGCAGGTCAAGGAGAATACCGGGCGCACGAACGCATCCAGAACCCGCTCCAGTTCCAGCGGTTCAGTCGCGGACACTTGCCCCTCGTACTCATCCAGCAGGCGAAGCCTCTCGGTATTGATCGGCCCTACCCGGCGCTCGAACGCCGCCTGGATCAAGCCGTCCTTCGAGCCAAAATGATAGTTGACCGCCGCCAGGTTCACATCGGCCTCACGCGTGATCTGCCGAAGCGAGGTCACCTCCAGCCCTTGCGTGGCGAACAAGCGTTCAGAGACTTCAAGGATCCGATCCTTGGTGCTGCTCTTCATCAGTTTCCCGTTTCCTGCCATCTCGCGATCCTCCCGTTCTTGAAGATTGTGTTACCGTTGTAATCATACGCTTGTTTGAAACACTTGTCAACCTTGCCGCGAAGGAAAAAATCCGCTTATTCCCACGATTCACGCATCCAGTTGACAGGGCAGCCATCTACTCGTATTTTTACAGGAATCGAAACATGGGGAGATGTTCATGATTGACTGGTTCCGCGACCTGCACCCGATCCTGCAGGCGCTGATGGCCACGCTTTTCACTTGGGGAGTAACCGCGCTTGGCGCCGCGTTGGTTTTCATTGCCAAGGACATCAGCCGCAAGACCCTGGATGGCATGCTCGGCTTTGCCGCCGGAGTGATGATTGCCGCCAGCTTCTGGTCCCTCCTCAAACCAGCCATCGAGATGGCCGAACTGACCATGACGCATGCCTGGATACCCGCCACGGTCGGCTTCCTGCTTGGCGGCGCATTCCTTCGTCTGGTGGACATGTTTCTGCCCCATCTGCACCTCGGCTTCGATCTCGAGGAAGCAGAGGGCATCCCCACGAAGTGGCGGCGAAGCATCCTGCTTGTCCTGGCCATCACGCTGCACAACATTCCCGAAGGCTTGGCCGTCGGTGTCGCTTTTGGAGCGCTCAGCCACGATCTGCCGGGCGCCAGCCTGGCCGGAGCCGTCGCCCTTGCCATCGGCATCGGTATCCAGAACTTCCCGGAAGGAACCTCCGTTTCGGTGCCGCTGCGCCGGGAAGGGATGAGCCGCGGACGGGCCTTCATGTTCGGACAGGCCTCCGGAATTGTCGAACCCATCGCCGGCGTTATCGGCGCCGCCGCGGTCATCCTCATGCGCCCCATCCTCCCCTACGCACTCTCTTTCGCCGCCGGCGCCATGATCTTCGTCGTCATCGAAGAGCTGATCCCCGAGTCACAGCGAGGGGGCAACACCGACTTCGCGACCATGGGCGGCATGGTTGGCTTCGCCGTCATGATGACGCTCGACGTCGCCCTCGGCTGAATCATGACGCACGACTACTTCCGCACGGCGGAACTCTTTTTCCGCGCAGTACTATCGGACATGCATGAACAGCCAAATCCTGACGGGCACCTCGATGTTCTCCCACGCGAGGTTGAGTAAGACTGAGGCAGCATGGTATCCCTCACCCAGCTCAGGCGAAACCGCTGCCACTATCGTGCCGCGATCCGACCGAACGGCGCGCAGTGCGCCTTCGGTCTCGATCTCACTCGACTTCATCTCGAACCCGCTGGGCAGCTCAAAGAGCGCGTGGGATGCTGCACCGGCGGTTGGCCGTTCAAACTCAAGGACGGCAAATCTGGGTATCTGACCTATGGAACTCAATGCATTGGTGTGGACGGTAATCGGCCCCAGAAAGCGATCCCCGTCGCGAAGACTGAAGACCCGGGAGTTCTTCCTCCAATTGGAAATGGATCTCATGAGAAACTCCGTCCTGATGCTGAATCTGAACTCGAATTTATTCACCAATCCAAGTCCTCGTACCGGAGTATACTCGACGGGCAGGCTGACCGCCTGCGTGCCCTTCCGCAAGGAGAGATAATGATCCTGGAGGTGGATGCCCAAGGCCGGCGCATCAGGAGTATAGGACTTCGGCGCGGTAACGATACACGAGAATCGAAGCTCCTTGTCGCCGGCGCCAACTTGCTCCTTGTCCACGAAAAACTCAGATTGGGAAAGGGAGAACGTTTCATCAGTGGCGTTGGCGTCGGCTTCCACCTCCCCATAGACTTCCCCTGGGAACAGACAAACGCCCCCTCGCCAGTTCAGGTTCAGACGTGCCTCTTCATCCAAAGGCGACTTCGTACCTTCGTCTGTGTAGTAGACATGCAGATCATCAGGCGGCCCGGCGATGACACAGAATTGCGGTTTACCCTTTGGGTAGCCCACCACAATGGCAGGTTTGGTCACTTGATTCAGGTCCTTATCGGTCATCACGCTCAAAACCGTCTCTATGCCCCGCCTCTTCAAGAAGCCGTGGATGTCCCGAAGCGAACCAAGCTGGAGGCGGCCTGGCGCCAGATCTGAATCTTCAACCCTGCGGCCAAGCAATCTGATGGTGATTATGGCGGCAATGTTACCCTTCAACTCCTCCGCGACCGCGACAAAGCTCGAGCTGAAGATGCCAGTCTTGCCCATCATGACCTCCGTGAACTCTTCCCCTGACCGATGCACCGCAAGTTTCGTCCCTTCCGGAAAGCGTATGTACAGGTCGTCAGGATCATCCTCCAGTCGGCTGTAGTCAACGGTGAAAGTCTCCTGAACGCTGAATCCATCAGGCTCTATATGGCTCGGCAGGTAAGGAAATTCGTCATCATCATACTGATAGGTGATAGTGCCGCCCACGCCGTCAGGCCATACGGTGCGATACAGCAGTAGTTGTACGTGCGATGGCTCAAAGGAAAGGATTGTCTGACGCCCCGAGTTCGCCGCAGCCCCAGCAGACACAAAGGTGGCCGTCACCACGCTTCCATCTCGGGCTACTTCTGAAACTCTCCAGGCGAGGGAAATACTTCGCACACTATCCAGCGGCAGGGTTTGGAAGGGGTTGGGTGGATGATACGGAAACATCTCCTTGTATAGATATACATCGCCCCGATACTGCATTTCCTCGCCGCTGCCCTTCGCGTACAGGTATTCCATCCGGTCCTCCGAGGACGAGTGCTGGACCAACACCCAGTCATCCAGACTCTCAGGTAGCTGCACTTGTCGTATCAGGTAATCGCCCTTATGCAGCGTGATGTCATACGTGTGATTGTAGGTGCTGCCCGCCTGACGTAGCTCAGTAGTATACGTGGCGCGGAGCGGTGGCAGGTTCTCCATTAACGTCTGCCACTTTGCCAGGACAAACCGAAGTTGAGCGTCCACCGCCTCTGGCGCTGATGTATCCTGGGCTGAGGAGAGGGAAAGCAGGCAGCAGAAGACGACAATGACCTTCAGGTATTGACTCATGAATGCCTCCTGTCGAGCTGGTTGGTGCAGCACTTGCTACTTCATCCCATGACAGACTATAGATCACAGGATGAAGACCGACAAGTAATCAAAACGGCATGGCCATTACCAGCGTCTCGCCGCACCAGCGGAGCATGTGATCGGAGAGCCTTTGAGTCCCGTAGAGGTGGGACTATTAATTGTGAGAAAAATCACGAAATCAGAGTTGCAGGCAGAGCGGAAGGCTGCTATTGTGAATGCGTAAACGCTGTGTGTGGTTTCACGCGCATCTTAATTGTGACTACTATCACGTTTCAGATAAGGGAGGTCTCCATGATGCAGGCAACCGCGGTCACCTCTGGGCTGCATGTGCGTCTCTGCCTTGGTAGTTCGTGTTTTTCGCGTGGGAATGGCCGAGCGCTTCAGTTGCTGCAGCAGTACCTGAAGGAGAATGGGCTTGAGGAACGCGTCTTCCTCTCGGGAGCGCTGTGTGATGGCCACTGCAGCGGCGGCCCGATGCTGAGGATCGGCGAGACGGATTATGAGAAGGTGGAGCCGGCCACGATTCTGGACCTTCTTCGGCATCACCTTGAGCAGTCGCCCACGAGCGACGGCGGAGAGAGCTGATTATGGACACGCTACGCCCCATCAGTACCAGCAAAGCGGAATGCCAGGACTGCTACAAGTGCCTGCGCGAATGCCCGATCAAGGCGATCCGCATCTGCGATGGCAACGCAGAAGTGGTGCCCGACCTCTGCATCCACTGCGGCCATTGCGTGCAGGTCTGCCCCGTCGGTGCCAAGCATGGGCGGCAGGACGTGGAGCGTGCCCGGCGTCTCCTGGCGCTCAAGCAGCGCGTCTACGTGTCGCTGGCGCCCAGTTATGTAACGGAGTTTGCCGACTGGCCGCGGGCGGAGCTGATCCAGGCGCTGCGGCGGCTGGGCTTTGCGGGCGTCTCGGAAACGGCACTGGGGGCGGAGGAAGTGTCGGCGACGCTGGCCGAGCAGATCAACGAAGCGACCCGCGATGAGCTGTACCTGTCGAGCGCATGTCCGGCAGTGGTCGAGTATCTGCAGAAGTATCGGCCCGAACTGGCCGCGAGCATGACGAAGATCGTGTCGCCGCTTCTGGCTCACTGCCGGATTCTGCGCCAGCACTACGGGCCGGAGATCGGCATCGTCTTCGTCGGTCCGTGCTTGGGCAAGAAGGCGGAAGCAGATGCGAATCCAGAATTGCTCGATGTGGCGATCACTTTTGTGGAGCTGCGCCAGTGGCTCACCAGTCGCAGCTTTCAGCCGGGTGTTCTGGAGGCGCGAGCCGACGATGTTTTTGTGCCGGATGCAGCCGCCGACGGTGTGCTCTATCCGGTGGATGGGGGGATGATTGCCGGGCTCGAACGTCACGGGGTAAAGCGAAATGTTCGGATGATGACCTTCTCGGGGATGAAGGCGATCCAGGAAGCGCTGTCGCAGACGGAGAGCATCATGGCGGGCGGACCAGTCTTCCTGGAGTTGCTGGCGTGCAGCGGCGGCTGCGTCAACGGCGCCGGCGTCAGCCATGCCGGGGGAACACTCGGAAAGCGACTGCAGATCCTCGATCAGGCCGAAGCCGGGGCTCCCGCGCGGGCGCGACGGGGACTGCCCCTCGAGCTGCAGTGGGTCATGGAGCCGATCGGTGCCTGCACTTACGGGGAAGAGACCCTTCGCGAGGCCCTGCGGGAAGTCGGCAAGTTCGTACGGGCGGACGAGCTGAATTGCGGGGGATGCGGCTACGATTCGTGTCGCGAGTTTGCCGCTGCCATGCTGGACGGCAAGGCCGAGCGGAACATGTGCGTCAGCTACATGCGCAAGCTGGCAACCAAGAAGGCCAACGCGCTGATCCGGACGATGCCGTCGGGCGTTATCATCGTGGACGAGAATCTGCGGGTAGTGGAAAGCAATCTCAGGTTCGCGGAGCTGATGGGAGCCGAAGTGCAGATGGTATACGAAGCGAAGCCCGGCCTCGAAGGGGCGAGCCTCAGCAAGCTGGTTCCCTTTTCGGGCCTCTTCGCACAGGTGCTGCGCAGCGGTCAGGAGAAGCTCGAAAAGGACTTGCGCCTGACCTCTGCCATTCTGCACGTGACGATTTTCACCATCGAGGCGCACCGGTTGGTCGGGGCGGTGATGCAGGACATAACGCAGCCTGCCGTCCAGAAGGAACGCATCATCAAGCAGGCGCAGGACGTGATCACCCGGAACCTCAACACGGTGCAGCAGATCGCCTACCTGCTGGGGGAGAATGCGGCGGAATCGGAGGTGATCCTCAACTCGATCATCGAGTCGTTCACGCCGGAGCAGATCGGGAGGGGTGAAGATGCTTAACGGGGGATGCTTCGTGGATGTCGACTTCTGCCAGGTCAGCAAGCATGGACAGCATGCCGCCGGCGACGTCTTTCTCTCGCGGAAGCTGGCCGCCGAGGATCGTCTGGTCTGTGTACTGGCGGACGGGCTGGGCAGCGGGATCAAGGCGAATGTGCTGGCCACCATGACGGCCAGCATGGCGCTGAAATATGTCTCGGCCGATATCGATCCGCAGCGGGCCTCGGAGATCATCATGGCGACGCTTCCGGTCTGCAGCCAGCGCCGCATCGGCTACTCGACCTTTACGATTCTGGACATCGGCCACGGCCAGGATGTGCGGATCGTCGAATACGAGAACCCGCCCTACCTGCTGCTGAATCGTCATCCGGTGCAGAAAAGGGAGTTGAGCGTACGCACCGCGCAGTTGGGCGTTCGGCAGCTCGCCTTCAGTGAGTTCGAAGCGACGATCGGCAACCGGTTGGTGGTTTTCTCGGATGGTGTATCGCAGTCGGGGATGGGGAGCCGCGACATGCCCCTCGGCTGGGGCGCGGGTGTAAATGGCTTCGCCCACGACCTGCTGGCGGAGAATGGCGAGATCTCGTCACGGCAGTTGGCCCGCCGCCTCGTCAAGCGGGCCCAGCAGAATGACAACTGGAAGGCGCGGGATGACATCAGTTGCGCGGTCATATCTTTCCGGCGGCCGCGCCGGACCATGATCCTCACCGGACCGCCCATCAACCAGGAGCGCGATATCGAGATGGCAATGCTGCTGCGCGACTATCAGGGCAGCCGCGTTATCTGTGGGGGGACGACGGCAAATCTGGTCGCTCGTGAGCTGGGGCGCAAGGTCAAACTGGACATGACGGCCATCGACCCGGAGATCCCGCCGACTTCGTTGATGGATGGCATCGATCTGGTCACGGAAGGAACGCTGACCTTGAGTCGGCTGGCGACACTGCTCGATCAGGGCGCCTCGCCCGAGCAACTTCAGGCCAACGGCGCCGTCAAGCTATTGCGACTGCTCCTCGAGAGCGACTGCATCGAGTTTATCGTCGGCACGCGGATCAACGAATCGCATCAGGATCCGAATCTGCCGGTGGAGCTGGACATACGCAGGAACCTGATCAAGCGGATCGTGCGTACGCTGAACGAGAAGTATCTGAAAGAAGCAAACGTGAAGTTCATGTAACCGCGAGGAGGCCAATCATGAGCAAGATCAAGGTCGAAATCTGCATGGGAACCACCTGTTACGTGTTGGGCGCTTCCTCACTGCTGCAAGTGCAAGAGGCGCTGCCCGCGGAACTGGCAAGCCGCGTGGAGATCGATGGCGCCTCCTGCCTGGAACTGTGCAAGAATGGTCAGTTCGGCAAGGCTCCCTTCGTTCGCGTCAACGGCGAAACGATCTCCGAAGCGACCATCCCGAAGCTGGTTCAGGCCATCCGCCGCCACGCCGCCGCCACCGCCTGACGCCCCTGTACCTGTTGACAGCCCATTTGTACCAGGATTACTTCCATGACCTTCGAGAATAATGCCACCCGGATCAGACGAACGCTGATGATCGAGCTGGCTCGCCGTTATCTGCGCCACACCCTCGACGATGATGTGGACAACATACCAGTCGAGCAGCACCCGCGCCGCGGTCGGGCCGTGCGCTGCTGCACCCACCATGATCGGGCCGTGACCCGCTACCGGCTCATGGCGCTCCTCGGCCATGCCGTCGAGAACGAAACCGATGAACTCAAGCCATTGCGGGAGTATGCCGCCGAGGCGCAGGCCCGAAGCGAGGCGCCGGCCCAGGTGCTGACGGTCATCGACGAAGCGTGCAGCGCCTGCGTCCCCGGCAACTACTTCATCACCAACGCCTGCCGTGGATGCGTTGCCCGGCCCTGCACGTTGAACTGCCCGAAGAACGCCATTGACGTCGTCGACGGTGAAGCGAAGATCGATCGCGAGGCGTGCATCGACTGCGGAAAATGCATGCAGGTCTGCCCCTATCACGCCATCATCTACGTACCGATTCCTTGTGAGGAGGCGTGCCCGGTCGGCGCCATTCGCAAGGATGCGTCGGGGCGCGAGCAGATCGATTCGGAAGCCTGCATTCACTGCGGCAAATGCGTCACGACCTGCCCGTTCGGGGCGATCATGGAAGTGTCGCAACTGGTGGATGTGCTCGCCCAGTTGAGAAGCGGCAAGCGGGTTGTGGCCATGCTTGCACCTGCCCTGGCCGGCCATCTTCCGGCGGAGTTGGAGAAGGTGAATACCGCTCTTCGTCGTCTTGGTTTCGCCGATGTTCTCGAAGTGGCCGCCGGTGCCGACCACACCGCCCGCGAGGAAGCGGCGGAATTCGTCGAGCGCATGGAGGATGGGGATGCGCTGATGACCACCAGCTGCTGTCCCGCCTACGTGGCCGCGGTCGAGCGCCATGTACCTGCCATGAAGCCCTTTGTCTCGAGCACACCGACGCCCATGCACTTCGCCGGAAAGGTTGCCAAGTCACTCGATCCCGGGTGCATCACGGTCTTCATCGGCCCGTGCATCGCCAAACGGGAAGAGGCACACAGAGATGCGATGGTGGACTATGTGCTGACGGCTGAGGAGATCGGCGCCATCTTCGTGGCGGCGGAGATCGAGGTGGCGGCCTGTCCCCCTACCCCCTTCCCGCGTCCCGCACGGCGCACCGGCCGCGGTTTCGCCCTATCGGGTGGCGTCACCGGCGCGGTTGCCGCACACGTAAGAGAGCGGGTGCCGCTGAAGCCCATGAGCATCGACGGCCTCACCAGCAAGACCATGAAGTTGCTGAAGGTCTACGCCAAGGGCAAAGGCGCCGGCAACTTCCTGGAAGTCATGTGCTGTGAGGGAGGCTGCGTGGCCGGTCCCTGCAGCATGGCTGGTCTCGGGGCGGCGAGCAAGCGCATCACGGACTATGCGAATGCCGGCGCATCAGGAGAAGATCTGCCGACGGAGGAAGCAGGCAGCATGGAAGAACATGTACTGGTCGACGAACGCCATTGACGGTCAGCTCGAACAGCTGGGGTGCCATTCGGTGCATTCGGTGCAATTCCGGGATTTGACGAAAGAGGCCACCGCGGGTATATTCAAGGCATGGACGCCTGCTTACCAAGGAGGTTGGGAGTATGAGATACCTGATTGCTGGTTGGAGCTTTCTGAAGGAGTACTACGACAAGGTGGTTCTGGGGGCCGTGTTGAGTACGCTGGTTGTGGTTGTGCTCATGCAGACGCTCAATCTGCGCAAGACGATCGGCCAGGTCAATTCGCTGTACAGCGGAGCCACCTTCAAAGACAAGCCGGTTCCTGAGCTGGATCTGCCATTCGACGTCCAGATCAGCATACCGCAAGAACGCCTGTGGCAACCGGCGCATGTGCCAGGGCTCGAGCTTCCAGACGACCGGCAGCTGCCGGTCTCAGTGGAGCTGCGCGAGCACCTCCGCAAGCATGGTGAAGGATCGCTCTTCGATCCATCGTTCTATATGTACAGCCGCAATGCACCGGAACTGCTGGTTCACTACACGACACGGTATACGCCAATACTGGGTCGCAGCGAATCGGCCGATCTCCCCGTGGATGAGCTGCCGGAAGCGATGCCTCGGAGCGCGGAAGAGGTGATGCACCCCCTGATCAGCCATGTCTGGTTGCGTGGTCATCGCCAAGGGACCTTGCCGATCATGTTCGCCAGCATCGCCGTGACATCACCCATGGATAAGGAACAGTGGGATCTGCAGTTCGACGTGCTGACCGATCGTGGACGGCGCTCCTATTTCGCGCGGATCGGCTCCGAGATCCCCGGCAGTGGAGGCTTTCGTGTTACCGATGTCGAGCATCGCACGGAACGGCTGCCAAATGGCCTTCGCAAGGTGCTTGCGCAAGCAACCATCGCGCGCGATGATGAGCAGATCGTTCTGCCACTGAAGGAGACGGTCAGGTACGGTCCTAAAGAGCACCTGCTCGTCGTGCTGCCGCCCGATGGTTCAGCCATCAGGCAGTTTCAGGTCGTGCTGGGCGATAGCTTCAACGTGAGTCTCTTCCAAGGGCAGCATCTGCGCACCGAGAGCTATCGACTTGTCGAGGCCGGTAACACGCAGCTGACGGTCGAGAAGGTGGCGGACCGTGTGCAGACCGCGTACGACGGCAGCACCTTTACGGTGACCCGGCTGACGCAGGAAGCTCTGCGCCGACATGAAAGCAGACGCCAGCAGGCCGAGCAACTCCAGCGGGTTCAGCAGCCACGACGCTATTGAGTCGACGCCTGCCGGGGCTATCTTGCCGCGCAACGAATGCAGAGGCTGTTGGTGGGATCGGCCGCGAGTCGGCGCGGATCGATATCGGCATTGCAGGCCAGGCAGTAGCCATACTCGCCGGTCTCCATGCGGTAGAGAGCCTCCTCGACCTTCACCAGCGCATTCTGACGGCGCCTGCCGAGCTCCTTCGCCATCTGCTGGGACTGCATCGCATCCATACGCGACACCCGGCCCACGCTCGTTTGATCCAGCTTGACGGGGGCGGTCGATTCTCGTTCGGCTTCGTCCAGCTCCTCGAGTTCAGTCCGCATGTGCAGCAGCTGCTCTCTGAAGCTTTCCAGATCCGCTTTGTTCATGCTTCGTTTTCTTCATCCAATGTTAGCGTCGCATTGTCCCTCAGTCACTGCGGTACCATACTCCCGTGGCGGCGATACCGAAAGCCATTCCGATGGCAATCTACTGGAACGGTGATTTAAACGCGGGGATTGCATTAGTGATTTTTGACACGATAGCGAAAGCCAACTATTTGTAGTGCATCAAGGGAGTATGCAGGTGGGAGATTTTCCGATAATCGATGTGCCATTGATCGGCGGGGGGCTGAGCATCGGCCTGATCGCGGTGATACATGTTTTCCTGGCGCACTATGCCGTTGGGGTAGGCTTCATGCTGTATGGGCTGGAGCGGTCGGATCCGGGCGGCAAGATCCCCAGTATCCAGCGGATGCTCGATCTGCTGGGCTTTTCGGTGATCTACGTGAGCTTCGTTCTGGGGGCGATCACGGGAGTGGGCATATGGTTCAGCATCTCCCTCTTCTCACCGGATGCGACACAACACCTGATCCAGACCTTTGTCTGGTTCTGGGCCAACGAGTACACCTTCTTCGCAGTGGAGATTGTGGTCGGCTACATCTACTACTACAACCGCCGCCGTCTGTCCTGGGAACGACGCAAGCAACTAACGCTCATCTACATGCTCTTCACCTGGGGCTCCCTGCTGATGGTGACGCCCATCCTCAGCGCCATGCTGACCTGGCGCGAGGGCAATGCCATTGTGGCGTGGCTGAATCCGTCTGCCTTTCCCAGTGTCTTGCTGCGCACCCTCAGCGCCATTGCGCTGGCCTGCCTGGTCATCCTGGCGCTGGCTACGGTCCGACCATGGTTCACCTTCAGCAAGGAGGAAAAGCAACCGCTTTACCGTATCGTCTACCGCTACATGGCCTGGTTCTTCCTGATGCTGCCGATCGCTATCTGGTATCGGCTTTCGATTCCGGCGACCGCGGCCTCTTTCGCGGAGGGTTCGTCCGTTCCCATCAGCATGTTTCTGGCGGGGACGGCCTTCTTCAGTCTGGTCGTCACGGTGGTTTCCTGGTACGCTTTCCGGCGGGTGCGTATTCTGCAGGCGGAAGCCGCGGCGATGCTGCTGGTCATGGGACTGGTGGCGACCGTGAGCGCGGAGTTCGTCCGCGAAGGGATTCGCAAGCCGTACATCATCGCTCCGATCCTCTACTCCAACGCCATCTGGGCGGACGACGTGCCCGAGTGGCGGCGGCGCGCCCATGAGGAGGGTTCGGTCCTGTTGGTGGATACCCTTTATCCCGGCACGGCGGAGGAGAAGCCGGCGGGACGCTGGCAGTTACCCGACGATCTGGTTCACGCTCAACTCAGCCCCGCCGAACGCGGCTCCTATCTCTTTCGCTCCCAATGCCTGATCTGCCATACGCGCAAGGGCTTCAATGCCATCCTTCACCTCACCCGTGCGTGGGGCGATGAAGGTTTTGCCGCGGAAGCGTTGCGCAACCAGCACATCAGCAAGCCCTTCATGCCTCCCTTCGTGGGTACCGACAGGGATGTGACCGATCTCACCGCCTACATTCAGTCGCTGCACGCGCGCCACGACAGCCCATTCGACGCCGGGAGGACTCATGCTCCACGCTAAGATCCATCAGATCTTCCTGGTCGGCTCGTTTGCCCTCCATTACTGCTTCATCGTGCTCATCATCGGCACGCCCGTGCTCGCGTTATGGCAGCACCTGCGCAAACGCGATGGGGCCGCCTGGCAGATGCTGCGCTCGTACTATCCCGTGATCGTCTCGCTGACCATCACCACCGGTGTCGCGCCATTTCTCTTCGCGCAGACCCTTCACCACCGCCACTTCTACCGAGCTTTCATCAACCTTTATCCGCTTCCGCTGATCGGGTTGGTGATGCTCATCGCCTTCTTCTATCTCGCCTACGCCGTCGTCAACTCGTCGCGCTGGCTGACGCCGATACTGATCGTTCAGATCCTCATGCTGGCGTGCTTCGCGCTCTTTTTCGGGGCGCTTTATAACGGGCTTATCTATCCAGAGCATCATCAGGAGCAGTTCTGGCTCGGTGAGCGGCCGCCATGGCTCTGGCACTCGACCGCGGCGCATTTGGTGGTGGCGACAGGCGCGGCTGCCATTTTTTACGGGCTTCGATCGCGCAGCTGGTGGTTGCGCGGCGGTGTCCTTTTCGGCATCGGGGCTATTGTGGCCGTGATCCGCGCGGTGATCCGGACAAAGGTTCTGGGCGATGGCTTTCCGAAGCCCATCATCGAGGAGGTCGATCCTTCCATCGTCGTTTTTCTGCTGGGGCTTGTGCTGATGATCTGGGTTCTGTACAAAGCCATTCGCCTTGCCATTGTCGAGGACGCACCACCCGCGCCGGACTAGCAGCTTTTTGTAACGTTTCGAGAGTTCGTGGATCTATCCCTGCACAACACCAACCGATCATCAGGAGGATAGATCATGAGTGTCATGTCCATCGACGAGAGCAACTGGGATGTGGAAGTTCAGCAGAGTGAGCAACCCGTGGTCGTGGATTTCTTTGCTACATGGTGCGCCCCATGCAAAGCCATGGGACTTGTGCTCGACAAGCTGGCCGAGCGACATGCGGGCGAGGTGAAGTTCGTGAAAGTAAACATCGAAGAGGCATTTGGGCTTGCCCAGCGCTTCAATATCCGCGCCGTGCCGACCCTCGCTTTCATGAAGGGTGGCGATGTTGTCGGGCTGGAGGCGGGCTTCATGGCGCCGGCACAGCTCGAGGCCAAGATCCGCGACCTGCGGCAACCCGCCAACGCATAAACTGAGAAGGAAGAGAATCATGACCATTGAACGTTACCTGCGGCTGATTGCCGGCCTCTTCATCATGGCGAGCGTTGTTCTGGCGGTCTGGCACAGCCCGTGGTGGCTCGCTTTCACGGCCTTTGTCGGCCTCAACCTCTTCCAGTCCGGCATCAGCAACTGGTGCCCCATGGTCTGGATTCTCCAGAAGGCAGGGGCCAAGCCCTGCGTACATTCCTGAGAAACAACGGAGAAATATCATGCTTCATACCATCATCGGAGTCGTAATCGGCGGAGTCGTTGGCTTCGCCTTTTACAAGATCGTCGGCTGTTCGACCGGCGCCTGCCCCCTCACCAGCAATCCGTACATCAGCACGGTCTATGGGATGCTCATGGGCGGGTTGATAACCATCAGTATCTAAGTACGCTCTGACGGGCAGCGGGCCGGAATCCGCCTCCATCTCCACTCCGGTCCGCTGGCCCGCTTATTCGCTCAACAAGAAGGGATTTTACATGAAAGCCGGTTCCGCCATTGCCAACTTTTCGACCAGGCATCCCTGGATAGTGACTGTCGTCATGATCCAGGCGGCCCTCATCCTGGCACTACTTGCCGCCCTACCCTCCCTGTGGCCGGAACGCTTTTCGTCGCTTCACCCGCTCATGGTCGACACCGATCCGGAGAACATGCTGTCGAAGGATGCGCCGGTGCGGGTCTACCACGACCAGATGAAGGAGGAGATGTCGCTTTATGACATGGTGGTTGTGGGTGTCGTCAATGAAGAGCATCCGGATGGCGTCTTCAATCCGGACTCCCTGCGCCGTGTCTATGAGCTGACGGAGTTCGCCAAGGGACTGCGCTGGCCGGACCCGAATAATCCAGACCGGCAGATCGGCGTCGTATCGGCTGACATCATCGCTCCCTCCATGGTGGATACCATCGATCAGGGAGAGCAGCCCGGCTCCATCAGCTTCGAATGGTTGATGCGCGAACCGCCGGCTACCGCCGAAGAGGCGCTTGCCATACGACACCGCGCCGAACGCATCCCCTTCCTGCACAACACCCTCCTTTCTGAAGATGGCAAGGCACTAGCGCTCTACCTGCCTATTACCTCCAAGGATCTGAGCCATCGCATCTACACCGAACTCAACAGGAAGATTGCCACTTTCGATGGAAACGATCAGTTCCACATCACGGGACTGCCCGTTGCCGAAGATGTATTCGGGGTGGAAATGTTCAAGCAGATGGCCATTTCCGCGCCGGTTGCCATGCTCGTGATCTTCCTTCTCATGCTGCTTTTCTTCCGCAATCTGCCCCTGATCGTCTCGCCAATGATCGTGGCCATGGCCGCGGTCATCATGACGATGGGGCTGCTGATCGCCACCGGCAACACCGTTCACATCATGAGCAGCATGATCCCCATCTTCATCATGCCCATAGCCGTTCTGGATGCCGTCCATATTCTGAGCGACTTCTTCGACCGGTATCAGGCAACGCAGAATCGGCGAGAGACGATCGTGGAGGTGGTGGAGACCCTCTTCATGCCGATGCTCTACACCTCACTGACAACGGTGGTCGGCTTTGGCTCCCTGGCGCTGGTGTCGATCCCACCGGTCCAGACCTTCGGGATCTTCGTCGCCTTCGGGGTGGCCGTGGCCTGGCTGCTCACCATCACCTTCATTCCCGCCTACATCATGTTCATCCCCGAAAGCTGGCTGAAGAATTTCGGCTCCAGGCATCATCATGAGGCAGAAGGGCAGAGCTGGCTTTCCCGGCAGCTTTCGCGGACCGGCTCGTTCACCTGGTATCGCGCCAAGCTGATCCTGGTGGTCGCGGGCGTGCTGGCGGTCATCTCGATCTTCGGTATCAGCCGGATCCGCATCAACGATAATCCCATCAAGTGGTTCAAGCCGTCCCACCCCATTCGGGTAGCCGACCGTGTGCTCAACAGCCATTTCGGCGGCACCTACATGGCCTATCTGACCATCGAAACCCCAGACAGCACCCAGTCTCCCGAAGCGTATGCCCAAGCCATTACCGGGCGCTTCCGCCAGAACCTCAAGGAGGATGAGATCTCCGGCGCCGCGACGGTCGTCGAAGCCATCAGCGACGAGCTGGCCCGCCTCGGCCAGATCGCCGAGACGCCACAGGCAGTCCTGCGCGAGTTGGAGAAGCATGCCAGCGATCAACAGCTCTTCAGCAGCGACGAGCAGTACGAGGCATGGGAGCGCGCCATGGAGCTAATCGCCGTGGAGTTGGGTCGTCAGGAGGCCTTCAAGCAGCCGGAAGTTCTGCGGTATGTCGCCGACGCCGAAGCGGAGCTGCTGAAGACCGGCACGGTCGGCAAGTCCAACTCGCTGGTGAGCATCGTCAAGACGGTCTATCGGGAGTTGCTGACGGGTCAGGATGAGGATTATCGCGTGCCGGAAACAGCGGCCGGTGTCGCCGAGACGCTGATCCAGTACCAGAACAGCCACCGCCCTCAGGATCTGTGGCACTTCGTCACCCCGGATTACCGCAAGACCGTCCTCTGGGTCCAACTGACCAGCGGCGACAATCGCGAAATGGATCGGGTCGTGAAGCATATGGAGGCCTACTTCAAGGATGCACCCGTGCCCTTTGACATGGAGCTCAACCATCAGTGGTTCGGCCTCACCTACATCAATGTCATCTGGCAGGAGCGCATGGTAGCCGGCATGCTGGAAGCCTTCCTGGGCAGCTTCCTCATCGTCTTTCTGATGATGTCGATCCTCTACCGCTCCGCGCTCTGGGGAGCCTTGTCGATGCTGCCGCTGACCGTCACCATCGCCATGATCTATGGTCTGATCGGCCTGGTCGGCAAAGACTACGACATGCCGGTGGCGGTGCTGTCGGCCCTTAGCCTCGGCCTTGCCGTGGATTATGCCATTCACTTCCTTTCGCGCAGTCGCGATCTCTATCGCGACCACCTGGACTGGAAGAAAACGGCTGCACCGGTCTTCGGCGAACCGGCGCGTGCCATCGCACGCAATGCCATCGTGATCGGCGTCGGCTTCATGCCGCTGCTGCTCGCGCCGCTGATGCCCTACAAGACGGTCGGCTTCTTCATTGCCGCCATTCTGCTGACAGCCGGTCTCGCTTCACTGCTGCTGCTTCCGGCTCTCATCA
Organism: Lentisphaeria bacterium; assembly: GCA_041690595.1. Classification (GTDB taxonomy): domain Bacteria; phylum Verrucomicrobiota; class Lentisphaeria; order JABSQK01; family JAWLHB01; genus JAWLHB01. The sequence goes on along the minus strand of JAWLHB010000020.1, from coordinate 7,286 downwards.
CGGTGCTGGAGCCGCTTCTCTTCCCGCGCACGCGCAAGTGCTGCATCATCTGCCAGACGGGCACCTGCATCGTTATCTCAGTACTGGTGCTGGTCACGATCATTCTCAATGTCCGGCACTTCCTCTCCGTCGGCTGGACCACCATCACCTGGGTCAGCCTCATCACGCTGATCATCCTGGCGCAGCTCTTCTATTTCCTTGGTAAGAGCAAGCGCTGCCGCATGGAAACCCCTGTCACAGTCAACCCCAACGTTTCGAGGTAATGATCATGAAGCATCTCATGGCAGTCGCTATTCTTGCAGCCCTGCTGCTTTCTCCCGGCGCCCGCGCCGCCGACCTCACCACGGAAGAGATCGTCGACAAGGCGATGCATGCCAACTATTATCGTGGGGCCGACGGGCGTGCCCGCGTGGCCATGACGATTATCGATGCGCAGGAGCGCACCAGAGAGCGTGAGTTCATTATCCTGCGCCGCGACGACCTGCCGGCAGGCCAGGAAGATCCCGACGATACCTTCCTCGGCGATCAGAAGTTCTTCGTCTACTTCCTGCGCCCCAGTGACGTGCGCAAGATGGTCTTCATGGTCTGGAAGCATACGGACAAGGACGATGACCGGTGGCTCTACCTGCCATCACTGGATCTGGTCAAGCGCATCGCCTCCAGCGAGAAGCGCACCAGCTTTGTCGGTTCGCACTTCTTCTATGAGGATGTATCCGGGCGCTACAAGACCGAAGACGACCATGAACTGATCGAAACCACCGACAACTTCTACGTTCTGAAGCACACGCCGAAGAACCCGGCCAGCGTCGAGTTCGATCATTACATCACCTGGGTGCACAAGGGAACCTTCCTGGTCACGCAGACCAAGTTCCACGACAAGGAGGGGAACGTCTATCGCACCTATGACGCGCTGAAGGTGGAGACCATCGAGGGCAAGCCGACGGTCATGAAAGCGCGCATGAGCGACAGTCGTCTCGGCGGACACACCATCCTCGACTACAGTGATGTGAAATATGATGTGGGACTGCCGGACGATATTTTCACGGAACGTTATCTGCGTCGTCCGCCCGTGCAGCATCTTCGCTGAGTTCAAACCCAAAGGAATCTCATGATCCATCGCAGCCTCTTCGTCGTCGTCCTGCTGCTTGCAAACGTTGCCGTCGCTCAGGAGCCGGCTCTTCCCGAGGGGTTGGGCGGCGAGGCTGCTGCCGAAAGCCCCTCTGAACCGGCTCTCCCGGCGGGATTGGGCGGCGAGGCTACTGCCGAAAGCCCCTCTGAACCGGCTCTCCCGGCGGGACTGGGTGAGGATGCCGATGCGCCCGTCGCGACGGACAGCGCAGAAGAGCGCTGGCGGCTGCAGCTTCCCCCGGGTCTGATCGGCTTCTGGGACAACCGCATCGGCTGGCGCACCCAATCCGATCCATGGCAGGACGAATCGCGAACACTTACCGAAAGCCGCCTCCAACTCGACTACGATCGCCGCCTGCGCACCGTCGGCGTCAAGATCGTTGCCGACTTCCTCTACGATGACATCGCACATGACCATGGCATCGACCTCAATCGAGGGGAAGGCTGGCTGGATCTCCGTCAGGCCAACATCTCACTCTCTCCTTTCGACCACGTGGATCTGAAGATCGGGCGGCAGATTCTCACCTGGGGCACCGGCGACCTTCTCTTCATCAACGACAACTTCCCCAAGGACTGGGTATCCTTCTTTGTCGGTCGCGACGTGGAATACCTCAAGGCGCCGTCGGATGCAATCAAGGCTTCCATGTACTTCGGTGTCGCCAATCTCGACCTTGTCTATACGCCCCAGTTCGACCCGGATCGTCATATCACCGGGGACCGCCTCTCCTATTACAGCGGTGCCGCGGGCGGGCGTGTCGGCAACAACCCGCCGGCGCGATCGGATGCTCCCGACAGGTGGTTCGAGGACGACGAATGGGCCGCGCGCCTCCACCGCAACCTCAGCGGGTATGAGCTTGCGGCCTACGGTTACCATGGATTCTGGAAGAGCCCGGCCGGCCAGGATGTCAACGGCGATCCCACCTTCCCGGCGCTGGCGGTCTATGGCGCCAGCCTTCGCGGCCCCTTTCTCAGGGGCATCGGCAACGTCGAGGTCGGTTACTATGACTCCCGCGACGACCGAGACGGCGACGATCCGAACATCCGCAACAGCGAGTGGCGCTTCCTTGCCGGCTACGAGCAGGATCTCGCCTTTCTCGCCCCCGACCTCAACATCGGCTTGCAGTACTATGTGGAATGGATGCAGGATCACGATGCCTTCATCCTGTCACATCCGTCTCCGCGGGACGCGAACGACGAAGATCGCCACGTGGTGACGCTGCGGCTCACCAAACTGCTTATGCGCCAGAACCTGGAGCTTTCCTGGTTCTCCTACTGGTCGCCGACCGATCGCGATGCCTTCACGCGTCCGGCCGTCAGCTACAAGATCACGGACCACTGGCGCATCATGGCGGGCGCCAACATCTTCCTTGGCGACAACGAGCGCACCTTCTTCAGCCAGTTCGAGCACAATTCCAATGTGTATGCCGGCCTCCGGCTCTCATTCTGAGCGTCGCCCACTCGTCGCGGAGAATTGCGCCGGTCGCGGCCGATTGGCTTCTCGTCGGGCAATGCTATAGTCTGTGCTGAAAACTTCAGGGCTTACCGGCCTTTACCGCGCGGCGGTGAGCCTGCCTTCTTCAACCTTTTGGGAATCCTTACCATATGGCTTCGATAATTGAATCGGCCCTTCGCCCGGAACTGGTCAAGCTGCACCTCGAGAATACGGAAAAGAAGGCGATCATCCGGGAGTTGGTGCAGATCCTGGCCGATGCCAAGGTCATTGGCGACCAGGCCGCGGTGGAAAAAGCTTTGCTGGAGCGCGAACGGCAGTTGAGCACCGGCCTGCACGACGGCATTGCCATCCCGCATGGCAAGACGGACGCCGTCGACAAGCTGCACGTCGCCATCGGCCTCAAACCGGAAGGTGTCGACTTCGACTGCGTCGACGGGCAACCGGCAAGAATCTTCATCATCACCGTTTCGCCGGCCTCACAGACAGGCCCCCACATTCGGTTCATGGCCGACATCTCGCGGCTGCTTCGCCAAGCGGACGTCCGGTCACGCTTGCTCAGCGCCCAGACTCAGGAAGAGGTTGTGGCGCTGTTGATCACCGAAGCCTCCTAACCGCGGGGCGGCCGACCGTCAAGCATTCCCAGCAATCAGTTGCAATGGCACCGCGGCTTGCATAAGGTAATGAAGGACCGTCACAGAAAAACACCAATCCGAGAGCTGACCATGCCCGCCCCTTCGCCCATGCTGACCAGCGACACCAGTCTCGGCAGTGCAACGCCATTTACAGATCGTGGCAGCCACCATCTCTTTGTCCGCCTCAGCAATGCCATTGCCCACTATACCAGCAGCGATCTGCTGTGTTGGCATGAAGAGCCTGTAGCGCTGGAGCTGGATGTCGAGGCGAACCTGGAAAACCTGACATCACCCTGCTCCGTCGTCGCCCACGGCGATAGCTTCTACCTCTTCTACAGCCAGAACAACGCCATTCATCTGGCGGTGAGTTCCGACCTCCGCGCCTGGGCTCCTCGTTCGGCGGAACCCATCCTGCAGTCGAACGGCCTCTTCTATCTGGACACGCCCTTTGCCGATCCGTCCGTCTTCTACCATGCGGAAGAAGGTCTCTGGTGGATGCTCTTCAGCGGCCGCGTCCCGAACCAACCGCTCCAGCGTTCAGGTTGCGTCGGGCTGGCGAAGTCGGCGGACCTGATGCGCTGGCAGTTCTGTTCTCCGCTGTGGATGTCGGGAACCGAACCCTATTGCCATGCACCCAATCTGGTGGAGATGTCGCGCGGCAGATGGCATCTCTATTATCGGCATCGCCAGTTGAAGCATCGTCTCGCCAATACCGCGCGCGGGCCATTCCGGCAACCGCCGGGGAGTACGCTTATCTCCGAGATGGCGGGCGGCGGTACACGTCCGTTGCATGTCAGCGATTCCTGGCTTGTCTTTCCCTATGCTGGGGCTGCAGTACCAGCCGCCGAGCATGCCTCGACAGTCCTGGCCACTCCAAGGCAACTTCGCCTCGAGCTGGATGGTTCGCTCTCCGAACTCCCCAGTCCCCTCCACGTCGAATCATGGCAGCGTACTGGCGCTCCCATCGAGCTGCTCCTCGGTTGCCGCCAACTCCTCGGCCGCTGGGAACAACCTGAACCCTATGTCCATGCATCTACCGGTCAGAGCGGCGGATGCCTCATGATCCCGCAGCTACATGGCGACTTTCATGCCGGCCTCGCTCTGAGCGTCGACTCACCAGACACCCGCATTCACCTGCTCATGCGAGTCGATGACGAGCTTCGTGGCGGTTTGCAGCTCACCATCGAACCCCGGCAGCAGTTGCTCTCCCTGCGGGCAGTCGATGCCGACGATCTCTTACCCCCGCAGGCCGTGCGCTGGACCCCCATGCCCGCCAATCGTCCCATCATGCTTGACCTCGTTGCCTATGGCGCTTTCGTGGACATCTTCGTGAATGGGCGCCTGTCGTTGTGCGGCCGCCTTTCCTCGCCTCCCACCGGCAAGGTCGCGGTGGAGTTCATCGGCGGCACCGGCAAGATCGAGTTGGGGCCGGCTTTCCAGTTGCCGATCAACCGATAGGCGGCGGCGACCATCCGCCAAACAGATCCTCCCAGCACGCCTCCACCTGCGCCTTCTGGTCAAGCGGCACACCGATCGGGAAGGGCAGCTCCTCCGCGGTCGCAAACTTCCCGAGAACCGCCGCCGCCGCATCCAGCAGCGAGGCCATGCGCGGCAGTGACAGGCGCCTGATGAGGTCGTCCGGACGGTGGTGAAAGAAGCGTCCGCCCGCGCAGTTGGCGCGCCCCATCCAGATCCCGGGAATGCCGGCGGCAACGAAGGGAAAATGATCGGCATACGGGACCAGCTCGCGAGAACGCCGCGCATACTGCCCATGCTCGGCGAAAATGGCCGCTACCTGCTGCTCCAGTTCCTCTGGACCGTTGCAGACCAGCGTCGTCCATCCCATCATCGAGCCGTACGAGTCCAGATTGAAGATCAGCGCGCCCTGCTCCGCGACTTCCGCTCGATGCTCCCGCACGTGGTGCGCGCTGCCCACCGACAGCTGCTCTTCCGCGCCGAAACTGATGAAGCGCAACGTACGCTTCCGCGGCATGGGCGCCAGCACCCGCGCCAACTCCAGCAAACCGACCACACCGCTGCCATTATCGTCCGCCCCCACCGAGCCAGCCTGTGTGTCATGGTGCGCTCCAATGTAGATCACCTCGCCTGGTTGACTGCCAGGAAGATCGGCGATGACATTGGCGGACAGCGACGGCTTCATGCCTCCTTTTACCCGTATGCGTGCCTGGTCCGCCCCCCGCTCCAGCCACTGCCAGGCATCCCAGTACGCAACATTGAGCGTGGGCACCGCGCCGATCGAGCTTGTGTAGGCGGGGAACATGCCGTCGGCCAACGCCACGGTGCCGGGATAGCGCGTGTCCACCATCAGGATGAACGCCGGCCCCGCCGCCATCAGCCGCCGATAGTGCTCGCGTGACTCGATGTGGCATCCCAGATGCACAACCGCTTTCCCGCGCAGATGCTCGAGCGTGTCGCGACCATATTCCGCCGCGGCCTCGAAAACGACAATCGGCGCTTCAAGCACCTGACCATCCGTGCCCGGGGTGCTGCTGAAGAGCGAAGCGGGAAATCTCTGCCACTGGTCGCCAATCCGTACCTGAAGCTCCTCGTCCAGAACCTCCCGGCAACGGACCGGAAAGCTCTCTTCGGTTACCTCGGCATTCAGCTCCGCGAAGGCCGCCGCGATGTAACGCTGGGCCGCGGCTTCGCCGGCAGTACCGGCCAGCCGGATGCCAATCTGCTCGGTCAGCACATGCAGGTGGTGGTGAAGGCGGACGGCCTCAATCGCTTCCATGATCCGGTATCCTTTTCGTTGTTTGGTTTGCATGCTAAGGATGGCAGGAGAAGGCCGGAAGTCAATCCGCCCATCCTGGAATTGTGCGGGTTGGCTGGATTGACAAGGAGGGTTTGGCAAGCTACTGCTATGCCCAACATTCAACTCCACGCCGGGGGCCTACATGTCGATCCGCAATCTCAGTCCGCAACAGATGTTTCAGCAGCTTGCCAAGCATCACCAGCCACATTATCGCTTCCGCAATTGGGAGAAAGGCTTCACGGCCTGGAACCGGGAAGCCTGGCCCAAGGTCCTCGCCACCCTGGGCGACTTTCCCGATGAAGTTCCTCTCAATCCCCATCTCCTTGCCGAGTGGACCGTGGACAAGGTGATCACCCAGCGCTGGATCATCGATGTCTCTCCCCACATCTCCGCCACCTGCCTGGTCAACATACCGAACGATATCACTAAAGGTGAACGCCGCCCTGCCATTCTATGCTGCCACGGCCACGGTCCGCATGGGAAGGAAGCGGTCATGGGCAATGACAGTTCGCCGGAACGACGCGACGGCATCGCCAAGTTCAATTATGACTATGGCCGCCAGATGGCCAGGCTCGGCTATGTCACCTATGCCATCGACTGGATCGGTTTCGGGGAACGCAATGACGCCAACAAGCCCCACTGGCTGAGCACCGCCGGCAGCCGCGACTGGTGCAATATCCTCTATCTTCATGCCACCATGTTCGGGATGACCAGTCTCTCCATCAATGTGGCTCACGGTCAGCGCGCCACCGACTTTGTCACCTCGCTCGACTGCGTCGATGGCGAGAGGCTCGGCGTCATGGGGTTGAGCGGCGGCGGCACGATGACGCTCTGGATGGCACTATGCGATCCGCGCTTCAAAGCCATTGAGATCATGTGCTACAGCGATATCTGGGAGGCTTTCGGCATGCGCGACGTCAACTACTGCGGCATGCAGGTCGCTCCGGGGCTCTACAAGCTTGTCGACCTGCCCGACCTACAGGGACTGCTCGCCCCGCGCCCGCTCCTGATCGATATTGGCGCCAATGACACCTGCTTCCTCGTCGACACCTCCCTAGATTGCTATCGGCAGCTGGAGGCTATCTATAGGGCAGCCGATGCTCTGGATAATCTCGAACTCGATTTCTTCGCGGGCGAGCATGCATGGGGCGCCAACAAGTCGGAGTCCTTCTTCGGCCGCCATCTTCACGTCATCTAGCCCAACTTCAGCATAAGTGACGGCTGAAATGGCGATTTTTGAGCCTTTTGTGCGGACCACAGGCTCAATCGGTTTCATTTCTGGCGAAATAGTGACTGA
>JAWLHB010000019.1:0-142148 GCA_041690595.1 Lentisphaeria bacterium | reverse complement strand
CTCAGGATTGGCACTTCGTCTCCTTTCCCCCAACTTTCTGGAGCATTCAATTGGCGGGACGACCCGAGATTTTAGCCTCGACTAGTTGAGGTCTGGAAATCTCGGTATCAGACCTAAGAAGTTGCGTATACTCTTCCCAGTACGCCAGCGTTTTTACACGAAATATGGTATTGTTGGTGAAACTGACAGCTAATGGGGGCCCCGGTTTACTTCAATCTGTTAACTGTTAGACGCGTTATCGAAACGCCCTCGGGCGTCGCCGGCTCAATAAACCACGAAATGGCAATTGGCCAACCATCTCTGCTATCAACAAGTGAGCCACCTTCCCAAGATTGACCGATTCCTGCAGCAACAGAATCACCATCATGAGAATCGGCCTCAAACTTCATAAAGTAGAGCAAGCCCTTGATATTCATAAACCTGATAGGTGATACGGACGTTATGCCGGTTACTACTACTGGAAAATACGCCTCAGAAGATGCCTTTGAACCATTGAATCTTGGTGTGGAACAAATTGCCTCTGCGATTATGCTAGCCATAATCTGCCTGCCGCTCGGCCGCAGCTTGCCGACTGGCGAATCGTTTTTCTTTAGACTTGGAACTCCAGTTTCAGTGTCCAACAGAATAACAATCTTTATCTCAGCAGGGCTTTGATCGGAATCTTCTTTCAGGGAAAGAAAGTTTTTAAAGGTAAGGATCACTTCAGCAGACTTTGTTGGTTCCGATACCATTTCTACCAGACAACTTGTTTTTCCAGTGATCTTGCCATCGACATGCGATTCAAATACAGCCCTGTATTCAACATTGATAGGATTCTGTATCCTGGACTTGAACACGGACGCGAAATCTTCACCTTTTGATGATGCAAAAACCATAAGCAGGACACATAGTCTTGAAAGGAGTATTGGCATAGCCTGTGTTATCCGTTGGTTAAACCTTGGCAACAAATGCATGATGGTCGATGGTCATTGAGATCAGGCGCTATTCGACTTCACTGGCAGGAAGATTGAGATCGAGTGAACGGTCATCTGTGAGCACAAACTCACCCTTCATAACCAAGCCTCGGGCTAAAGCTCTCTTGACAATCAAGGAAATTGCGTCGCCGCGGCCGCTTTCCTTCCCCAATCTCATAAGTTTGTCAACATCTGCAAGAAGACCTTGACGATTTCCATAAGAGCCAAAAAAGTACAGGGACATGAAAATCTCCAGGTCATCACCGGCCTTCCAGCCCGACATCGCCCATCGCCAGAACTCCTCATACTCAGGGTAAGACAACACGTTTAGTCGGAAAGCAGGTTTGAAAGTCGACTCCCCGCCCACATCTGGAGGAAGCAATCTGCTGCTGCAATCCCTGATCGCATTTTCCAAGAGCCACCTCTGGACCGGCTTGGAAAGTATCTCGTCTTTACCGCAAACAACTGGCACGGATGCCACATAGTAGGGATGATGAATCATGCTTTTAAGCAACCATTCTAGTGATCGGTAATGCATAAACAGCAAAAAGGCCGCGTCGGCACGATCCCAATAGTAATGAGAATCGCTCTCAACAATACTCTTGAGACGGGGTGTAGCTTCACTGGCAACGGTTCCATGTTCATAGAACACGGAGTACATCAATTCAAGTAGCCAAACCCTATCCTCCATTAACTCAGGTCGTGGCTCGCGCTCGAAAGCCTTATCCGCACCTTCCACGAATCCCGCGAGACCTCCAGGAGAGCTGCTCCACACGGCAACATTCCGTTTTCCCTTAACACCCGGCACCAGGCGCCGTAAGGCAGCAATCTCATCACCGTCATTTTGCCCGATCGCAGAACCGGATGCAAAGAGAAAACCAAACAACAGATACAAACCCAGGATCGCAGTCTTTTTTGGTGACATTCCACTTTTCCCTAGTTGTCGCAGCATTTACCGTACTTGGCCTGGCAAGCTTTCCATGGCGACTTCCCAATGAGGTGTTACGTGCAGCATATCTTCTTCCCTATGGCGTGTCCAGTCGATCCGGTCGGGCGTGGCCAGGAGGGCAGGTTTGCCACAGAGGTCTCAGAGATCGCAGAGAAAGACAGTTTGGTCCCGCCGCCGATATCCTTCGTGTCCCTTCGCGCTCTTCGTGATGAAATCCGTCCGGTCTGTATTCTGACTTTCCCTGTTCATGCATGAATCTGGTAAGCAAACGCCAGAGTTTTGAACCACGAAGCACACGAAGAGCACGAAGCGGGTACAAAAAGGAACGCTTGATGCTTTACAGCATCATAAACATCCCTGAAAGTCACCGCCTATTAAGATCAAAGTCTTCAAGAAACCGAACCCACCTGTTGAGATCAAAACGCAGCGCATCAAACATTTCTCTTCCATCTTTCCTGTGAATGCTATTCATAACATAAAAGTCATTTTCAGGCCCCGGATTATGCATTGCAAATACTAACACTTTCCGCAACACAGCTTTGGCTGCCTGTTTCTGCTCATCAGAGCCAGCTTCCACTAGCCTCCAGAATCGATGAATGTTCTCTTCAGGTGAACCAAGAGACGAGTGTTCGGGTGACGAGAACCTTGACGCCATGAAATAGTCAAAGTAGCGTAGCCAGGGCGCCAATTGCGATTCATCAACGCCATTATGGGCGGCAATATAAAGAACCTCATAGTAATTCGGTAGTATTACGAGGCCAGAAGAGTCGTCCTTTTCGCCACGGTTTTCAATCCGTGCTATTTCGGCCGCAATATCACCATTGAAAGCTGATAACACCTCTCCAAATCTGTCGTCACGAAGCACCGAGCAATAGATCAAGAAACCAATCTCGGTACGCAAGCATTGTATCATGTAGTCGACCTCGCCGGAAAACGCGTATTTGGCCAACAGATAATACGCTTCAGCGACCCGGTGGTCGATTAGATTCTCGTCAACCTCTCCAATCACCTGCTTTGCCTTGTCCATGTTTCCTTCCGCAGCCAAGATCCATGCCTTACCAATCATGCCAAGCTGCCGGTAATCCGAGGAATCCTCAGCAATATCAAGCTTAGCGTTCTTTACCAGCTCTCGCCCGATACTTTCAAAGTCGTCTCCCGCGTCAGCCAAATGCTTGGAGAAGATACCATAGAATTTGTCCAGGCTCTCCCTGGTGATTTCAGCAACCGCTGAGAAACTTGCCACCATGAGGAGGATCAATGGAAATTTGTAAGCCATACATTGCTTCCCGGGTAAAGGAGTTCATTGACAGAGCAACCTGGGCTCTAACATTTTTTATGTAATTGTCAAAACGATCATCAAAGCTATTAGACTCTCCTGACATTGCATGACATGGCAGAGCAAATACTAACCCCCCCATATCGTTTCATTGAGCGTACTTCCTTCGAGCAGGAGGTTTGTTTTTACGTGCATATTTCGCAAGGATCATGGGCAACAGCGACGGGACAGATTCATCTGTTCAAGTGATTATCCGTCGTCAGTTTCTGATCTCGGTACCGGACTTACCGAATGCTATGGGGGTCTGTTTGGGAATTGGTATGAAGGAACGAGGGTGGCGCGATTGTTCGTCGCGCGCGGGTGGTTCATGTATATGAGGAAGAAGGTAGCGTATCCGTGTAATAGGTCAATTCATTCTCCTGTCATTAGCCTGAACAATCCCTTCTAAGCCCGCGACAGGAGTGAGGAAGCGAGCGGGCGGAAGGGCTGGACGGGCGGTTATAACGGCAAAGAACGCAAGGAGCGCAAAGAGGAAGCGAGGGGTGTGGGGACGTTCCGTAAGTTGGGCCGAGGGCGAGGGGCAAAGCTGTTTAACCACAAAGAACGCAGGGAGCGCAAAGATCGCGAAGAGGAAGCGAGTATAATGAGTCCGGTGGAATTGAGCTCACGCGGGGGGATGATGGCGATGGCAGGGCCGTTGGCAACGTCCAACGCCGGGGCCACTCAGGCAAGTGGCGTGCCCAGGGGGCGCGGGAGCGGTGATGGGCGGTTGGGAAGGGGCAGCGTCCAACGCCGGGGCCACTCAGGCGAGTGGCGTGCCCAGGGAAGGTTTTTGCCGCAAAGAACGCAAGGATCGCAAAGAGGAAGCGGGGGGCGGTGGGAAGTGAGGAGAGATGAGAGGTTGGGGAAGGGGCAACGGCGAACGCCGGGGCCACTCAGGCGAGTGGCGTGCCCAGGGGGGCGCGGGAGCGGTGATGGGAGGTTGGGGAGGGGCGAAGGGCAACGCCGGGGCCACTCAGGCGAGTGGCGTGCCCAGGGTGCGCGGGAGCGGTGATGGGAGGTTGGGGAGGGGCAACGGCGGACGCCGGGGCCACTCAGGCGAGTGGCGTGCCCAGGATGGGCCGTTGGTGGTCAGCGGGTGGCGAGGAGGGTGGGAACGCGGATGAGTTGGGTGACGGGAGCGGGAGGAGCGGCAAGGAGGTCGAAGATCTGATCGGCGTGGCGACGCAGATCCATGCCGACGGAGGTGAAGCCGTGTTCCTTGGCGCCGGGGGAGTTGTCGAAGCCGAGGAGGACGGGCAGTTGATCGCGGGGGGCGAGGGAGAGGAGTTCGAGGGCGAGTGCGTCGTTGGCGCAGATGACGGCGTCGGCGGGGGAGGCGGCGAGAGCGTCGCGGAGGTTAATGGCGGCGCGGCGGGCGTTGGTGGATGAGGGACGGTCGACGCGATCGTAGAGGATTTCGCCGGGGAAGGGAATGCAGGGGTGGGGCTGGCCGATCTGCCAGCGGCCGGCCTGGCGGAGGGCGGCAAGGAAGGCGGCGCGGCGATCGTCGCTCCAGTCAACGCCATCGTAGCCGGCGAAGCGGATGCGCTGATGGCCCTGGCGGATCAGATAATCGGTGGCGAGGCGGGTGCCTCCGGCCCAATCCATGCCCACCTGGTCAAAGCCGGTGGTATAGGAGCTGCCGACGAAGCCGGTGACGACGACGCGGCAGCGGAGGTTCTCGAGGAGGTGCCAGAGAAGGGCGTCGGCGTGGAGAACGGCGTGGGCCTGGAGGTCGACGATGATCCATGGCGCGGCGGCGTCTTCGACCTGGCGGAGCACCTCTTCGGCGTTCTGGCCGAAGCGAAGTTGAATGTGGGTGAAGCGGCAGCCTTGCTGAATGACCTGCTGCTCCAGGAGAGAGTAGAGGAGGCAGTGGGCGTTGGAGATACTCCAGTCGGCAAAGTTGATGGGCATGAGGAGGGCGGTATCGGCGCAGGGCGCGTGCTGCTTGCGGCAGGAGACGAAGTGGCCGTTGCCGGCTTCGGTGAGGATCAGGCCTTCCTGTCGAAGATGGTCGAGAGCTTTGCGGATGCAGCTTCGGGAGAGGGAGAATTCGCGGCAGAGCTGCTGCTCGGCGGGGAGCCGATCGCCGTCCGCGTAGAGGCCGTCCAGAATGCGGCGGCGAATGGCATCGAGGGGCAGATGGAATTTTTCGGGTCTTGGCATGGGACTTTTTCCTGGTAATGAGGTACCCTACCTCGCTCCCGAAAAGATACAAGTTAAAGACATGAATTGCGGAGGAAGAAGCACTTGTATGGTGGTAGTTGATTGGTTAGAGTAGGGATTGGGACAGGTAAAGATACCAACTCAGAAGAGGAGGCAGAGCCCATGCATGCAGTGAAGAACCGGCGTAACTTCACCCTGATCGAGTTGCTGGTGGTGGTGGCGATCATCGCCATTCTGGCGAGCCTTCTGCTTCCCGCGCTGAGCCGGGCGCGGACGCTGGCGACGTCGGCGAGCTGCATCAACAATCTGAAGCAGGTCGGGATGGCGGCGTTCAGCTATGCGGAGCATTCGGACCAGACGCTGCCGCCGGCGGCCATCGACAAGACGCTGGATGTGCCGAAGCATCCGAGCGCGCAGGCGGGCTATGCCTACTGGACGGCGGCGGTGGGGGCGGAGATCTACACGGATTGGAGCATGTCGGATCTGCGTTACGGGGGGAATACGTATGGCTGGGGCATCGCGCCGGAGTGGGTTCTGTACTGCCCCTTTCAGAATGGCAGCGCCGATCAGCGTCAATATGGGATCAACGGTGTGGCGAGCAATTCGGTGACGACGCCGGGAACATGGGGGTCGGGGGCGGGAGTCTACGGTACGACGATGGTTCGTGAGCAACTGATCAAGGAGCCGTCGTCGACCTTCATGATCACGGATCATGTTTACTTTCGCATGCATCAGGGTATAGCGCAGACGAAGACGCGCTGGCTGGCGGCGACGGTGCGTCACGCGGGCAAGCTCAACTTCGTGTACGTGGATGGGCACGCGGGTGATCTGACCTTCCTGGAGATACCAAATGTGAAGGGACCTTTCTACGGGTATGGTTCGCAGTGACGGGCAGATGGGCATTGCTGCTGGCGCTGGCGGTGGCGGTGGCGAGCACGGCGCGGGGCGCGGAGTTGCCGGCCGGGGTGAGCCTGCCGCTGACGGTCTTTGACGTGGACTGGAGCGACCAGGAGGTGGGGCAGACGCCGCAACGGGCGGACAAGGCGTGGCTGGAAGGGGTGGCCCGCGATCCCTGGCGGACGCTACCATGGCGAAGCTACACGCAATTGGATTTCGTGACGCGGGACCGGACGGCGCTGGTGCGGGAGGCAGGGCTGGGGCTGAAGGAGCAGCCGATCGTCTTCACGGCACCGGATGGGCGGCAGCCGCACTGGGGGCCGCGCATGACCTTCTCCATCCCTCATGCCATCGGGGCGGTCGGCAGGCGGTACCGGGTGTCGCTGGAGGTGAGCATGCTCAATGTGACCCGGATGGGGGGCATTGCCCTGATGGGGGTGGGAGAGATCACCTTTTCGGAGGATGGGAGCATGCATTTCGGCAAGACGGAGATTGGGCGTTACCAGCCGTCGACGCCGATTCGCGTGGAGGTGCTGATCGACGTACCGGAGCGTCACTGCGAGGTGCGTCTTGACGACGGTGCCGCGGTGGCGATCCCGTGGCACACTGCCGGGTCGACGCGCTTTGTTGGACTTCGTCTCGACGGGTTGCTGCCGGGCGGTCATGCTCGCGCGCCGGGCGCCCTTGCTTTTGACAATATCAGGATCATTCTGGAGGAGTAATCATGGGTCGTTTATCACTTTTTCTGGTGCTGTTTCTGCCGCTTGTGGGGCTTGCGGGAGGTGGGCGCAATCGGGTGGTGGGGAGCGAGGCGGTGATTCCGGCCGCGGGTGGCGCCATCGTGGTGGATGGCAAGTTGACCGAGTGGGACGAGTCGGAAGGGATCCTGCTGACGACGGGCAACCCGGGAAATGCGGGCCACGGGATGGGGGCCTTCGATGGATATACGGCGCGGGTTGCCTTCCGTCATGACGCGGAGGCGCTCTACGTGGCGGCCTGGTGGCAGGACCCGACGCCGCTGGGGGTGGAGGTGACGCCGGGCGTGGCGCCGGCGACGGATGGGCTGATCCTGCATATCCCGCAACGGGGCAAGGTGCACCATGTAGCGCTCTGGAAGGTGCCGCAGGACGAGGCGGCGCAGGCGCTGGGCAGCGTGGGACGGGTGCAGCTGGCGCAGGGGGAAGCGCTGACCTCTGTGACCCAGGGCTTTTCGCGTACGGGGGCGAGCAGCTATACGCAGGAGGTGCGGCTGCCGTGGGAAGCGATCGGGGGGCGGCCGTCGGCGGATGCGAAGCTGCGCCTGGGGGTGGAGCTGGTCTTCGGGGGGATCGACCTGACGGCGGGGTATCGGCAATGGCTGGAGGAGTTGGCGGCGCAGGGGACATCAGGCAGCCGGTGGGGCGGGAATATCTGCTGGGGCTTTGTGGACGGGATCCGGGATGAAGGGGTGGTGAATCCGGGGTTCGATCCGGCGAATGGGGCGGTGGTGATGCTGAAAGAGAAGGGCGCGCGGGCGCCGGCGAATCCGGCGGTGCTCTACATGGGGAATGAGCGAACGCGGACGACGGCAATGATCGCGGTACCGGCGGAAGGGATCGAGATCGACGGCCGGCTGGGTGCGGGGGAATGGCCGCTGGAGAGCGGGACGACGATCGCGTCGGAGCCGTCGCTTTTTCCGCAACGCTACGAGACGCGGGTGCATTGGGCGTATGACGAGGCGGGGCTGTATGTGGGGCTGCGCTGGTACTCGGGCGGATCGCATCTGAACATCAACAATCCGGCGCGGCTCAACCGGGGTTACGACGGTGGGGATGCGATCCAGATCCGGCTGGGGACGGACCGGGTGAGCCACATCGATACATGGTTCCATACGGGCGGATGGCGGCCGGCGATGACGATCGGCTATGGGGCCAAGTTCACGGAGGGCAATCTTCCGGATGCGCTGAAGGAAGGGGCCAGAATGGCGATCGAGCCGCTGACGGATGGCTACACGCAGGAGATCTTCCTGCCGTGGAGCCTGATCACGACGAATGGGAGCGCGCTGAAGGAGGGGGAGAGCTTCCGGACCATTCTGGATCTCTTCTTCAGCGGCATCGAGCGGAATCGGCTGCCCTTCATCGTCAATGCGTCGCTGGCGCCATTGAGCGGCATCATGGCGGTGCCGTTCACGACGCCGCGGGAGGGTTTCTATACGGCCGTCATCGAGACGAGCGAGGGCGAGCGGGTGCGGCGTCTGCTGGCGCACCGGAAGCTGGCGGCGGGGCAGCCACTGACGGAGTGGGATGGGCTGAACGATGAAGGGGAGCCCGTTCCGGCCGGAGCTTATCGCGTGCGCGGCCTGCATCATACGGGCATCGGGCTTGATTACCTGATGTCGTACATGAATCCGGGCCACCCGAGCTGGCAGACGTACGACGGCACGGGGGAATGGGGAGGCGATCACTGCCCACCGCAGGCGGTCGCGGCCGACGAGCTGGGCGTCTACCTGGCCTGGCCTGCCGCGGAAGACGGAAACGGGATCATCGGGTGCGATTTCGAGGGGAGGAAGCGGTGGAGCTTCTTCCAGACGCCCTACCCTTCCGGCGCCGGCACGGCGGCGCTGGCCAGCGATGGACGCTACCTCTATTTTGCCAGCGACATCGTGGCTGCCGCCGACCGTGGGCGCAGCAAGGAACAGACGGAGCTGGCCTACTTCAAGACGATCATCGCCTGTCTGGATCGGGAGAGCGGGCATCGCCGGGGCTTCACCATCGACCAGCCGTATCGCACGATAGCCGAACATGACACCGGCCAGGTGCCGCTGCACTGGGATTGGCAACTCTGGCAGGATGGGCATCATGACCTGGACAACCACGGCCTCCACGACGACTACTACTTCAGCGGCCGGAGCACGAGCGCCAATCTGAGCGGGCTGGCGGCCCGGGATGGCAAGCTCTATGTGAGCCTGCGTATCCCGCAACAGATCGTGGTCTTCAACGTGGATACCTTCGAGGAGGTCGCGCGGTGGGAGATTCCGAAGCCGGCGGGGTTGGCCTTCGCGGCGGATGGGCGCCTGCTGGCGATCAGCGGCAACAGCGTGGTGGCCATTGCGGTCGCGGACGGCAAGATGATGCCGGTAATCGGCGCGGGACTGGATGCACCGGTGGATCTGGCGCTGGACGCAGCCGGTAACATCCATGTGTCACAATGGGGCGGGAGCCACAACGTGGCGGTCTTCGACGGGGCCGGCAAGGCGCTGCGAACGATCGGCAAGGCTGGGGGGCGCCCGATCCTGGGGGCGTACGATTCTACTGGGATGCTGCTGCCGCGCGGCATCGACATCGATGCGCAAGGGCAGTTGTGGGTATGCGAGGATGACAACTATCCGCGGCGGATCAGCGTCTGGAATGCGGCGAGCGGGGAGTTGATCCGGGAGTTTGTGGGTGGGACGACGTATGGCGCGACGCGTGGTGGCATGATCGATCCGCGGAATCCGGGGCAGGCGATCAGCTTGGGGAATCTGCACGCGATCGACCTGGAGCATGAGGGTTACCGGCCGATTTCGACGATGTGGCGGCGGCTGCACGAGGATCAGATTTTCGGGCTGCACGGGGGCTGGGGGCATAATCATGGTTTTGCGGAAGGGGAAGGGAAGCGTTTCATCTTCAACAGCGCGATGGGGATCATGGTGATCGGGATCTGGCGGGAGGACAACACCTGGCAGCCATGCGCGGCGATTGGCGGGGTCTTTAACCGGGGTGACAATCCGCTGGTGATTCCGCCGGAGAAGTGGTGGTGGCGCCACACCTTCGTGCCGGCGTTCTTCAGAGAGCATGCCGGGGAAAATTTCGTCTGGACCGATGCGAATGGCGACGGGCGGGTGCAGGTGGAGGAGTTCGAGTGGGAAAAGCAGACGGAGGATTTTCCGTGCCTTGGGCTGCACTGGGGGCCGGGGAGAATCGGACCGGACATGAGCGTGACGCTGGCGAGCCACACGGGCAAGGGGCATATCTGGCGCTTTGCGCTACAGGGGTGGACGGATCAGGGCGTACCGCGTTACGAGCTGGCGAAGCGGAGCCTGCTGGTGGTGCCGGCGGAACGGCTGGTGGCGGTGACGGCGGACAGTCGCGGACAGGTCTTCACCAATCAGCAGGGAGAGTGGGTGAAGCCGGGCTTCCAGCCCGCGTTGCGAGGGTACAGCGCGGAGGGAAAGCTGCTCTGGCGGTACCCGACTCATCGCGATGTGCGACCGATGGGCAACATCAATGGCGAGGGTTTTCTCGGGCCGGTGAACGCGGGTGGTGAGGTGGGCGAGATCTTCGGGCTGAGCCAGTGGCACGGTGGGCATGTGCCGCTGATGACGACGGACGGTCTCTTTCTGGGTCGCCTGCTGCGGGATCCGAGCGCCGGCGGCGAACCGGGTCCGGATGTTTATCGTGGGGAGACGGTGCAGTACCTCAACCAGTTGGAGGACGGCCGGATCATCCTGGCGCACGGCAAGAATGCGCATCACCTGATGCAGGTAACGGGTCTGGAGAGTGTGCGGCGCTTCAGCGCGGATTTCAGCCTGAGCGAAACGGAGTCGGCGCTGGCGGCCCAGCGGCTGGCGGAGCGTTCCCGGCAGATGGCGGGGGCGGCCCCCATTCGCATGGTCATTCACGAGACACCGCCGGTGATCGACGGGGAGCTGGACGATTGGGATCTGAGCAGCGCCGCGACGATCGGTCCACTGGACGGGGAGCCCCGGGCGCGAGTGATGCTGGCGAGCGGCAAGGATCACATTTACCTGGCGTGGGAGGTGATCAAGGCGGGGGGCTACATCAACGATGGACAAGATCCGCTGCAACTTTTCCTGAGTGGCGATGCGGTCGACTTGCAGTTTGCAGCGGACCCGGCAGCGCGGGCGGATCGGAAGGAGCCGATAATCGGGGATACGCGGCTGCTGCTGGCGCGGCACAATGGGAAAGGGGTGGCGGTCGTCTATCGGGCGAAGGTGGTGGGCGCCACGCAGCCGGTGGCGTTCCGCTCTCCGGTACGGGCGGTGAATTTCGACCAGGTGGAAGTGATCGAGGGTGCAACGGTGGCAATCGTGGAGACGCTGGACGGCTATCGTGTGGAGGCTGCGGTGCCGACGCGGGCGCTGGTGCATGACTTCATCTGGCCCGGGCGGATTCTGCAAGGGGATGCGGGGATCATCGTGGCGGATCGGACGGGGCGGCGGGTGGCGCGCATCTACCGCTTCAACCAGGCGACGGGGATCGTCAACGACATCCCGTCGGAAGCGACGCTGGGGATCGGTCAATGGGGAGAGATCGAGGTGGATCGGCCGGCGCATTGAGGGCAGACGCGGAGAGGCGGGGACGCGGAGTGGAAGAAGTGGAAGAAGTGGAAAAGGAGGTTATTATGGGTGGTATCATGAAGCGCATACCGGTCATACTGGATACGGATATCGGCGACGATATCGACGATACGTGGGCACTGGCGTTGCTGCTCAAGTCGCCGGAGCTGGATTTGAAGCTGGTGGCGGCCGATACGGCGGACACGACCTATCGCGCCAAGCTGATCGCGCGCCTGCTGGAGGTTGCCGGGCGCAGCGATGTGCCGGTGGGGATCGGCATCCCGAATGTGGGTCGCCCGACGCACAAACGGCAGTCGGCATGGGTAGAGGAGTATGATCTGGCGGGGTATCCGGGGCGGGTGCATGGGGATGCGGTGGAGGCCATCATCGAGACGGCGATGAGCAGTGAAGAGCCGATGACACTGATCTGTATCGGGCCCGTGCCGAACATCGCGGAGGCGCTGCGGCGGGAGCCGCGATTGGCGACACGGTGCCGCTTCGTGGGGATGCATGGCAGCTTTCACTGGCACATCGGCACCAATGTTCGGCTGAGCATGGAGCCGGGTGAGCGGCCGGAATGGAATGTGCTCTGCGATGTGGCGTCGGCGCAGACGGTCTTTTCGGCGCCTTGGCGGCAGGCGACGATTACGCCGCTGGACACCTGCGCGCGGGTGGTGCTCGACGGGGAGCGCTACCGGCGTCTTCGCGAGTCGAGCGATCCGCTGATGCGGGCGGTGATCGAGAACTACAGGATCTGGTCGGGGGAGAGTGCCGAGTTCGCGCAACATACGTCGGTGCTTTTTGACTGCGTGGCGGTTCACCTGGCGCACACGACCCGTTGGCTGAAGATGCAGAGCATGCGGGTGGCGGTGGATGACGAAGGGTACACGCGGGAGGCGGCCGCCGGGCAGCCTTTCGAGGTGGCGCTGGAATGGCAGGATTACGAAGCCTTCGCCGACGATCTGGTGGCGCGCCTGCTGAGCTGATGGAGAGGGGGAGGCGGGGACGATCGGCGGGGCGCTGCCCCGGCCCCCGCTGGGGAGGCGCACCTCCCCAGACCCCTCGATGCTCTTGACCAGGAGGATAGGTGAGACGCGGGGACGATCGGCGGGGCGCCGCCCCGGACCCCGCTGGGGAGGCGCACCTCCCCAGACCCCTCGATGCTTTTTGCGGGGTGGTTTGTATACCGCGGTTTAAGCCGATAGACTTGAAGGAGTGTTGTCTGGACGTGTGATTCGGGTATCGACTTCGCGATGCGCGGGATGAAGGAACCATGGAAATTGAGGTTAAGAGCCATGACTTGTCGACATGAGCGTTATTTCACCCTTATCGAGCTGCTGGTCGTGGTGGCGATAATCGCGGTCCTGGCGTCGATGTTGCTGCCGGCGCTGTCGCAGGCACGGAACAAGGCGCGTGAGACGGCGTGCATGAACAATTTAAAGCAGATCGGGCTGGGTCATGCGCAGTTGGTGGATGAGAACGACAGTGTACTGCCACCGTCGTACTGGAATACATGGACGGATGTACGCAATCTGTTCGGTCGGATGATACGGGACAGCTATACGCCGATGGCGGTCTGGGACTGTCCGGCGGATGGGACGCGGACACCCGGGGTGGATTTCTTTACGGCGCACGTGTCGATGAACTTCAAGCAGGTGGACGGGGTGTGGAAGAACCACTCGTACGGGATCGAGCAGGGGATGGGCTACAATGCCAATGGCACCTGGTACAATCCGTCGGGATGGGGGCCGATCCGGCAGAGCCGGATACTGGATCCGAGCTTTGCGCCGATTCTCTTCGACTGCGAATTCAGGCAGAACGGCACGGGAGACAAGGAAGGGGGTACCGGCATGCTGGCGGGGCTTTATGCTTTCCGCACGGGCTATCCGGGGACTTACGGGAACGACACGATTTTCCGGCACACGCAGTTTCGCATCAATACGCTGCTGGCAGACTACCGGGTCGATCGCTACAATGAGTATGAGTGGAACAATCCGTCGCTCAAAGCCCCGCGGCATGGCTGGTGGGTGCCCTACAATATCTCCAAGTGAGTGCTGGTCGTCATCGCTGAAGAACACCGCAACAGGAGCGTAGAATGAGTGGCCGACAGGTGCAGTTCGGGATGAGACGATTGGGTGCATGGATGTTGCCTGCATTGCTGGCGCTGCTGGCGGCGCTGCCAGGGACATTGTTGGCGGAAGCGCTTGCCGGGATCGATTTTGCGGAAGGGGGGGCGTACAATCTGGAGATCGTAGGCGAGGCGCCGACGGTGGTGGAGTACGCAGGTGGGCGCTTTGCCAAGCTGTCGCCCACACCGGTCTCACAGCCGCTGGAATGGCCGGCGGACATGCCGAATCCGGGCTTTCCCGGGGTGACGGATCCAGCCGGCCGGAGAGCCAGGATCGAGGCGCCATCGCTGGTGCTGGCGACGAGAAATCTGTCGGGGGTGGCGGCGGGGCCGGTGGCGCTGGTGATCACGGTTTACGACACGACGGAGAGCAACCGGAGCAACAACAGCATCACGCTCTCCTGGCTGGGGGCCGAGAAGGGTGGATCGGGCCGTTTTCAGCTTTCCGGGAATCCGTACTCGAAGGATCCGATTTTCCAGCCGAGGCTGGTCCGGAAGATGGTGGTGGCGGATGGCATGAGCTTCGACAACGCGCTGGAGGGGGGCTTTCTGAAGCTGGAGGCACCGACAACGCTGTACGTGCAGCGGATCGAGCTTTACCTGCTGCCGAATCGGGAGGAGGCGATGGGCAACCTGGCACGGCATCCACTTCTGGCGGCTTATGGGGAGTATGCGAGTTCGGAGAACCTGCTCGAGATCTGGCGCCAGGATGTATCGGACCTGATGGTGGAGCAGGCGAAGGTCTACGCGCACCGGGTCGAAGCGGAGGATGCGGGTCGGGCGCTGCTGCGGCTGATGGAGCGGGAGCCGACACGGGTGCGGGGGCTGCCGGCCGGGCGGGAGATCGAGCAGGGGATCGCCGAGTTGGCGGCGGTGGTGGAGCGTTCGGCGCTGGCCGCGGACCGGTTCTACTATGACGGCAGGTTTGCGCTGGTTGTGGGTGACTGGAGTTGTTACGCGGCGGTCCTGTCGGAGAGTCTGGAATCGCTGGCGAAGAGTTGGGAGGCAGCGGAGCTTCTGCTGGCGAGCAGCATCGGCGGATTCGCGCGGTTGAAGAGCGTGCCGGGGTTGTTCCAAGGTGAGGGCACGATCTCGGAGGTGGCGCCGCGGGGGCCCGCGGGAGCACCGTCGTTCCGGGAGCGGGTGCTGTTCACCGCCTTTGCCAACTCCCCTTGGGAGGATCGCGACCCGTACAATGCCAACGGCAGGTATCTGTCGATATTCGGGGTGGAGACCATGGGGTACCTCGGCGGTTCGTTGGCGGTCGACGAGGAGGGGAAGCCCGTCGCGGCGGGTCTGGCGCATCTGCGGAACCGTCTGCGGAATCTGCGAGCGAACGGGTGGGACGTAGCGCCGCTGGTGGGGCACCACGAGCATCATGTGACATCGCTCTCCTGGGCGCCGGCGTGGCTGAAAAAGAAGTCGGCGGATGGCCTTTGGGACGTGGACGCCAAGGGCAACGAGCGCAAGTACTTGTGGAACATCTGGAATCCGGATGCAGCGGCGTACTTTCACCGCTCGATCGGGGCGCTCGCGGGGGAACTGAAGGACAAGCCGTACATTCAGAAACTTTACTGCTGGACGGAGCTGAATGGAGGGACAGGGTACAGCCAGTCGGCCAGAAGCGCTTTCCGCCGCTACCTGGAGGAGCGATACGGCAGCATCGAGAGCTTGAACGCGAGCTGGGGCGCGGAGTATGGGTCGTTTGCGGCGATCGAACCGCCGCCGCCGGCAGGTGAGGTGTTGCGGACGCAGGCAAGCGGGTTGACCTATACCTTCGAGGCGTTCCGGCGGGAAAGCTTTACGCAATGGTGGGTGGAGGCGAAGAAGCACCTGAAGGAGGCCGATCCGGAGGCCAGCATGTGGCTGGAGGGCTGGGGCCGGTACGACTACCTGCCGCGGCATGGCATGGACCAGCTGGCGCTTTTCGACGCGGCGGACATTGCCGGCGTGCACACGGGGTCGCTGGGCCAGGATGCGCAGCGGATGTGGCAGCTCGCGCTGTCGAAATACAGTGGCACGCCGATATCGGACGGTGAGGTCAACATCTATGGGCCGTACTATGGCGGCTTCGTGGGGATGGAAGAGCTGCGTGCGGCGGCGGAACAGCACCTGCTGCTGCAGACGTTCTACAATGTGCGTCTCTTCATGTTCTGGGGATCGCAGATATCGATGTTCCGGGCGTATTCGTATGGTGGGCCGTACCTGTACGACTCGGATTTCGTGTCGCCAGTGAGCAGCTCCGGAGCGGCGTTGCGGATAGTCAGACAGAAGTCGGATCTTTACGATTCGGTGATCCGGAAGACGCAGGTGGTGGATGCGCAAGTGGGGCTGCTGTACTCGCCGACCACCTTCATCAACAGTTGGCCGTACAACGAGTTCGAGCATGAGATGCTGCCGATGCACGGGTGGTTCTACCATTCGGACTACGGGTATCGGGTGGTGCACGAGGATGCGATCGGGGATGGGCGGGAGGATCTCTACTCTCTGCGGGTGCTGATCGCGCCGTGGGCGGCCTGGCTGAAGCCGGACGTGGCGACGGAGATCGCGGAGTGGGTGAAGCGGGGAGGCATCCTGATCAGCTCCGGGCCGGTAGGCGCCTTCGATGAGTACGGAAGGCCGTTGAAGACGCTTCTTCAGGAGGCTCTGGGAGAGGTGACGTTCTCGTATGGCGGGCATGAACGGCTGACGGAGAATCGGCTGAGCAGCGACTCGATCGACTATCTGCGGTCGCTCGGCGACTATGCGAGCAGCCATTTCGGCGGCTGGTTCTGGAAGGTGGAAGGGGCCGAGGAGCCGAAGGCCAGGGTGGACCTGAGCCTGGCGGATGGGACGCCGATAGTGTACGAGGGGCGGCTTGGGAAAGGCAAGGTGCTGGTGGCGACGGGGCCGCTGGGGAAGAACGGCCTCCGGCAGTACGTGCTCAACCAGGTGGCGCAGCGGGTGACGCCGCTGGTGCGCAAGACGCTGGATGACGGCTTTCATGTGGTGCCGCGACGCGATCTGCACGGGCGACTGTACCTGGCGGTCGTCAACCAATCGGTACGGGATACGCTGGAGGAGAAGTTGACGGTGGAGGGGCGCTATCGGCAGGTGACGGAGAGGACGCTGTACGGCGACTGGCGGGTGCCGGTGGAGCTTGAGGAAGGGGCGACGATCATCCGCCTGCGGCTGGCGCCGGGGGAGGGAACGATTCTGATGCTGGGCCATGCGGAGCTTGTGGGCAGCGGGAGTGTCACGCCTCGGCAGGCGCGCGAGGCGGGACAAAGCGGGTGGAGCCATGGTGAGTGGGAGATGGCCAAGGCGAGGCTGGAAGGTGGCAGGCTGTCGGCGCCCGTTCGGGCGGAGGCGCTGGCGCTGATGAGCGCTTCGCTGCAGGCGGCGTCGATGGGCTATTACGAGCGGGCGGGTCTCTTGATGGAGAAGGCGGTTGGCTTGCGCGGCTTCACGGCGCCGTTTGCGTATCCTCAGGACCGAGTCGAGGCGATCCGGGCGACTACTGGCGTGACGATCGATGGGGTGGCGGAGGAATGGCGGCACGTGCCGCGGTACTCGGTGAAGGGCACGGAGAGCAGCGGCGGCGACTTTGCCTTTCAATGGGATGACGAGCATCTATATCTGCTGGTGATCGCGCGGGATGAGACGCCACGGCGAACGGAAGAGCTGGGGGGCGACTTCAACTGGGTCTGGAACTATGATGGGATCAATCTGGTGATCAACGCGGCGAACACCGCGCCCCTGACCGTGGGCGGCGCCTTGTATGACGCGAAGTACAATGCCGGGCAGAATGCGCTGCTGGTGAGCATCACCGGCCGCAAGTATGGAACGGGACCTTCGGGCTTCTCGGCGGCGTCGGTGCGGAGTGCGGTGCGCGAGATCGATGGCGGCTATACGATGGAGGTGGCGATCCCCTTGCGGGATATCCTGGTGGCGCCGCTGGCGGGTGCGGATGTCGGCTTCAATCTGGACCTCATCAACAGCGGCAGACGTCAGGGCTTCGCCTTCTCCTCGGATCGGGAAGACTGGCAATGGAATGCCCTCAACTTTGCGCGGCTTATTCTGAGCGCTGGTGCAGGCGAACCGTCGACCGGAGCGGCGCAATGAGGAGTTTCAGACTGGCGAGGATGGGCTGTGTACTGGCGCTGTGCCTGGCGCTGCATGCCCCCGCGGCCGACGATGAAGCGGGCATTCTGTGGACAACGGGCCGTGCGCTGATGCCGGCCTGGGGATTCTATCCGAATGGCTCCGAGTATGGGGGGAGCGAGGTGCTGGGAGGCGCGGCGGCGTGGGGAACGGGCCGGCTGACGTGGATCGTGGAGGTTCCAGAGGAGGGGGAGTACCATGTGTGGTGCCGCAAGTATGGGGGCTATGGCTCGGTGCGGGTGCTGGTGGACGAGCAGCCGCTGAGCGCGGGTCGCGGAGGCGCGGGCGGGGCGTGGTATGTCTGGCAGCATTTGGGGCGGATCAGCCTGACGGCGGGGGCGTATCATCTGGATATCGAAGTTGGCGGGGGGATGCTGGATGCGGTGCTGCTGACGCTGGATAGCGAGCTGGAGCCGGAAGGAGCGACGCTGCCGCCGCCGCTGGAGGAGCCGGTGCGAAGCGCAACGCGGAGCTATCGGGACGATTCGGCGCTGCGGGATGCGGCTGGCGAGCATGGTTTCGTGGTTGCCCGGTTGGAGGATGCGTCGGAGCACTTGAATGACTTTGTGCCGAAACCGGAAGAGCTGCTGACGGTGCTGCGGATGTGGGGCGCTGCCGGGCAGGGGGTGAGCGCGGCGTTTGGCGTGCGGGCGCTTGTGGAGACGGGAGAGTTTTCGGTCAGCCTGGAGCGGCTGCGGGGCCCGGATGGGGTGGAGATCGCGGCGTCGCGGATCGATGCGCGGGTAGTGCACCTTCGGGAGCGCATCATGGCGCTGTATGAGGGGAAGGCACGGCCGGGGCTGATGGCGGACCTGCTTCTTCGTGACGACCGGACGGCGTTGCCGCCGACGGGCAAGCAGGGCGGATTCGGCGGTGGTAGTTGCCGGACGGCGCTGGGGGCGCATACGAGCCGACAGTTTCACTTGGTGATCGAGGTGCCGGAGGGGTCGCCGCCGGGGCTCTATGAGGGGATGCTGGTGCTGGAAGGAGAGCGCGGGGTGCTGCGGGTGCCGGTGGAGTTGGAGGTGCTGGCGATGGAGCTGCTGCCGGTGGAGGGATGGTACGGCGTCTATTATCCGGCGCAGACGGTGCATGCCGATCGGGCCAACTACATCACGGAGGAGCGATATCTGGCGGAGTTGGAGGATCAGGTGCGGCATGGCTGTAACGGGGTGACGCTCTATGGGGGACTGGGGACGCTGGAGTTGGCCCGGCGGGGGGGCATGACGGAGTCGCCGGTGATCATGGGGTGGCCGAGTTCGCAGGCGCCGGAGCAGGTGAAGGCGGCTCAGGAGTTGGGCTTTCCAGATCTTTATTACTATGGGATCGACGAAC
The DNA here is from genome assembly GCA_041690595.1 of Lentisphaeria bacterium. GTDB lineage: Bacteria > Verrucomicrobiota > Lentisphaeria > JABSQK01 > JAWLHB01 > JAWLHB01. Next base: position 122,939 of record JAWLHB010000019.1, on the reverse strand, counting down.
CGCATGGGGAGGCGGTGGAGCGTTGCCGCAAGGAAGCGGAGCGGCGGCTGAAGGCGGGGCTTCATATGTTCACGGCGCTGAACAGCCAGCGGGCGTGGGAAGCGCTGCGGGATGTGATTGATCGGCCGGTGCTCAACATCTATGTCTTTCATGCAAACAGCGGAGCAGCGGCTTATGCACGGGAGCAGGGCTTCGTGCCGATTTCGTACTGGGTGACCTCGGTGGCGTATCCGCGCTACTATCGAGCCCTGGCGGGTCTCTACAACAGCGCCGCCGGCTTCGCGGGGACGGCACCCTGGGGCTATGCGGATTCGACTACCGAGACGGTTTACGCGGGGGATCGCCATATGCATGCCGTGAGCTATCCGGATGAGGAGGGGCGGCCGATTCCTTCGCTGCGCTGGGAAGCGTTTCGGGAAGGTGTCGACGATGTCCGCTATCTGCAGGCGCTGGATCGGGCGATGGCGGCAGCCGGAGAGCGCCTCGCGATGGCCGATGCACCGGCGGAGCTGGATGGGGCGCTGACGCGGGCGCGTGAGGTGCGGCAGAGCCATTTCGGCGGCATCGGCGGCGCCTGGTTTCATTATCTCAACAGCCTGCGTCCGGAGAGCCTTCCGACGGTGCGGCGGGCGCTGGCGGAGGCGACGGTCGAGCTGCACCATCATCTGAAGGAAATCCGCTGAGATGTCGAATGCGCCAAATGGTTTTCCGCACGCGCCGTTGTGGGCGTGGTCGATGCGTGCCGCGGTATTTCCCGGAGAGGGAATCGATGGCGGGCAACTGGCGTTGCTGGAGATGAGCGATGCGCAGATCCGGGAGGGGGTGGAGCGGTTTGCGGAGCGGGGTATCAACCTGATCCAGACGGCGGGCTTCCATGCGCGCTTCATGTGGATTCCGTATCTGGAGCGGATCACGGAGCTGAATGCGCGGATCACGGCGGCGGCGCATGCGGCGGGGCTGCGGGTGTACGACCATCATTCGTCGAATGGATTGTGGCATGAGATCGAGGGGCGTTACCGTGGGTGGGATCCGCAGAGCGCGGTCAATGTCGACATCCGGACGGGGCTTCCGCTGCCGAAGGGGAAGCCGAAGCTGATCTGCATCAACAACCCGGAGTATCAGGAGCACTATGACCATTACGTGCTGGATCTGATCGCCAAGACGGGGGTTGACGGGCTGATGTACGATGACGTTCACTTCCATCGCGGGCAGTACGGGTGCGGCTGCCGGCATTGCCGGAGCAAGTTCGCGGAGAGGTTCGGCTACGAAATGCCGAAGCCGGGGGAGTGGCCTCTGGACGACTACGCCAGCGCGATCTGGCGGGACTGGATTCGCTTCCGGGTGGAGTCGGCGGGGGAGCGGATCGTGGCGCTGCGGGAGAAGCTGCCGACGGATTTTCTTTACTTCAGCTGCATGTCGGCTGGGGTGATTGGGATCGACGATGTGCACCATGGGGGTGGCAGCTTCGAGTGGTTTTCGCGGGGCACGAATTGCCTTTTCAGTGAGGGGGGAGCGCTTTACTGCCGGAACGAGCTGAAGTGGGATCGCAATCTCTTCGACAACTGGGAGCGGCTGTACGTGGAGAAGAAGTACGCCGGGGGGATCGCGGCGCATCATCAGCAACCGTCGCTGCAGATGCACTATCCGGGGAATGCGGATGACGGCTGGTTCGCGTGGGCGATCACCAAGTGTATGGGGATGAACCTGTGGCGGTGCGATTCGAACCTGTATGGAGGGCCCAAGTACGGGGACGAGTTCGCGGAATGGGAGCCGCAATACGACTACCTGAACTGGGAGGCACGGCACGAAGGGCTCTGGCGTTACTGCCGGCCGGTTGCGGAAGTGGGATTGCTCTTCTCGCTGCAGAGCAAAATCCACGGGGGAGCGGATCCGCAGCCGCATGGGGAAGCCTTTGCGGGATGGGCGCAGAGCCTTCAGCGGGCGGGCATCTTTTTCAATGTGCTGATCGATGCGGACCTTGAGGATGTGACGTGGCTCAAGGGGATCGCGGTGCTGATCCTGCCGAACGCGATGTCGCTATCGGATCGGCAGGTGGCGGTGCTTGGCGACTACGTCCGCTCGGGTGGGCGCCTGATCGCGACGCATCGCAGCTCGTTGCTGGATGAGCGTGGCGCTCCGAGGGGCGACTTTGGCCTGGCGGAGATCTTGGGCGTACACGTGGGGGATCGGCCGCCGACGTTGCGGTCGTCGCTTTGCCTGGACCGGCGGCGAGTGGGGCATCCCGTGGGGGCGGATCTGCCGCCGCGGCTGCCGATGCCAACGATGGTGCCGCTGCGTTGGGATGGGGAGACGAGCGGGCGACGGGCGTTTGCGTGGCTGGAGAAGAGTCGGCGATCCTTTGAGTGGCCGGCAACGCCCGCGATCGTGGAGAACGAGGTTGGTGACGGTCAGGTGCTGTACCTGATGCCGATGGTCGGCAGCCTGGCTTACCGCGAAGGGGGCTTTCCGATCTGGTTTACGGATCCGCAGCATGAGCGCGTAATCGAGGATGTGCGAAAGGACGAGAGCTGCTGGATGATCACGGAGAGCAAGGGGACGCCTGCCAACGGCAAGTGGATGTATGTGGACGAGGGGCTCGACGGGTATCAGCGGCTGATCGTGAATGCGGTGCGCCATTTCCTGCCGCGGCCGCGCGTGAGAGTGGACGGTCTGCCGGAGGGGGTGCTTTGCGAGTTGCATCGCCTGGCGCCGGATCCTGGCGACACCAGCGACCGTGGCGATCGGCTGGTGACCCTGCTGAACATGACGGGTGCGCTTCATCGGCATGGCGATTGGCTGCATCGCACGGCCCAACCGGCCTACCCGGGTTTGACCGGGGAGGTGCGCCTGAGCGTGCGCGAACCGGAGATCGACGATGCCCAGCTCTTCAGCCCAGATCTGCCGGAGCCGTTGAGCCTGCCGGTTCTGCGCGATGGCGACGGAGCGACGATCATCGTACCGCTTGAGCAGGTGGCGCGCGTGGCTTTCGTGCGACTGACGAGCGTGGGTTGAAGGGCGCGAGCACGCGGTGATCCCGCGACAGGCTGAGGATAGACTCAGGTCGCGTTGTCTTCGCCTTCCCAGGTAACGAAAGTACTTTCGTTATGGTGATTTGTTAACCGATCTGACGATTGATAAGCAAAGCATCCGGAAATGCGTGCGCCCGCGGTGTGGAAGCACCAGCGAGTTGAGCGGATGCAATGGTTGGGGGGACGGTTAGGCCTGTCCGCCAACAATACTAAGAAAGTTTGAGAACTTTAGAAGTCGATTTCGATAGAAACGTTGGCCTTCTCGCTTGACTTTCGAGTTATTGCTGATATGTTGGTGAGGGCCTTTTTTTCGGAGGGATGGTTATAGTGAGGGCACGTAATTGTGCCCGGGTGGTGCCGGTGAGCTTTGGCTGCCAGGACCGAGGTTTTGGTGGGGGAGTGGCGTGCATGCAGGGGGTCGGACGAGTCGGACGGGTCGGACGGGTCGGACGGCGGATTGAGGCTGCAGGCTGGCGCTGGGGAGCAGGCGACGTGTTCTCGACCGAGGTTTTCAGGCGACGCACAGGAGGCGGCCACTCAGGCGAATGGCGTGCGCAGGATGGGGGGGCGGGACCGAGGATTGGACCGAGGTTTTGGGGAGGGAACGAGGCGAAAGGTGGTCCGCCGAGGAGCATGGACGTTTTCGGGAAATCGAGGTTTTGGGAGATGGCCATGCGCAAGAGGCCACTCAGGAATGTGGAAGGAGGCACGTTGGAAACGGACGAAACGGACGAAACGGACGCGAGTGGGTGGCATCGCGGAAACGGATTCGGGCGGGTGGCGTTGTCGGGAGGGATGGGATGCGCGTACTGGGGTATTGTATGGGGGAGAGGGCAACTGTACGGTAGGGGATCGTGTAAATCTGAAGTGGAGAAGGGGCATGCGGTGGTTCTTGTTGATGTTTGTTGGCGTGGCACTGCTTGGGAGCGGCGCCAGGGGGGAGGAGATTCCCGAGAGGTTTCGGCTGGCGGATGGGTCGCTGGACCTGGATAAGGTGGTGGCCCACTTCGAGGATCTCTATCGGTCGACGAGCAGCATCGCGGAAGCGCGGTTGACGATCGAGCGACCGCGGCTGCAACGGTCGTTGCGGATGAAGAGCTGGACGGAAGGGAAGGAGAAGTCGCTGATCGTCATCCAGGATCCGCCGCGGGAGAGGGGGACGGCGACGCTGAAGGTGGAGAAGAACCTGTGGAATTATCTGCCGCGCATCAAGCGGACCATTCGGATACCGCCATCGATGATGCTGCAGAGCTGGATGGGGAGCGACTTCACCAATGACGATCTGGTGCGGGAGGCTTCGTTCAGCGAAGATTACACCTATGAACTGAGGGGACGGATCGACGAGCCGGACGGCTGGCTCATCCACTTTACGGCGAAGCCGGATATTGTGGGGCTGTGGCAACGGATCGAGCTGGTGGTCTCGCCGGATGGGGAGTTGCCTGTCCATGCCAAGTATTTTGACCACCGGGGACGGCTGGCGCGGACGATGAGCTGGGACAATGTGCAGGAGATGGACGGTCGCCGCCTGCCAACGCGCATGACGCTGGAGCCGGAGGGGCAGGAGAACCAGCGGACGATTCTGGAGTACCTCTCGATCGACTTCGACGTGGAGATCCCGTCCAGTACCTTCAGCCTCTCGGAACTCGAACGGAATCGATGATGCCATGGAGAGAAGCACGCTTCGTATCGCCTGGCGCAACCTGGGACGAAATCGGTGGCGCACCGCGCTGACGGTGATGGCCATCGGGGTGGGTCAGTTTGCCCTGCTGGCGACCTCGGCGATCATGCTCGGGTACGCCGACAACATCCGGCGGGCGGTGACGGGTCCGCTGGTGGGGCATGTGCAGCTTCATGCACCGGAGTGGCGGGAGGATCGGGCGATCGATCAGGAGATCGTGGATGTGGCGCCTCGGGTGGCGGTGATCGAGGCTCACGCGGAGGTGGCGAATGCGGCGCCGCGACTCTATGCACCGGTTCTGACGGCGCCGGTTCAGGATGCGTTCAGCGCTATCGTGGTGGGGGTGGACGTGGCGCGGGAATCAGTCGACTTCGGGATGCTGTCGGGGAATCGCGAGGCGTTACGGCCGATGCATGTGCTGCTGGGATATCGGCTGGCGCGGCGGATGCAGACGGAGGTGGGGCAGGAGATCGCGATCATCGGGCAGGCGCCGAATGGGGCGCTGGCGAATGACCTGTACATCGTTCAGGAGATCATCCGGAGCCCGGTCGATCTGGTCAACCAGACGGGGATCGTGATGCGGCTGGAGGATGCGCAGGAGCTTTTCTACATGCCGGGGGCGGCGCACGAGATCGTGGTGCGGGCGCGGCGCAGCGGGATCGCGCGTGAACTGGCGGCCAGGCTGGCGGCGGATCCGGGGCTGGCGGGGCTGGAGGTGACGCCGTGGATGGAGGTGGTGCCGGAGTTCGAGCTGATGCTGCGAATGAGCGACTTTGTGGGGCTGGTGGTGCTGCTGCTGGTCTTTGTGGCGGCGATTGCGGGGATTGCGAATACGCTGATGATGTCGACCTTCGAGCGAAGCCATGAGCTGGGTATGCTGCTGGCGCTTGGATGTACGCCGCGACGGCTGCGGCGGATGATCATGGCGGAGGCGATGCTGATCGGGGTTGTCGGGGTGGTGGCGGGTACGGTGGCGGGCTACCTCTTTGTGCTGCTGACGCAGGGGGGAGGGATCGACTTCGCGATGTGGGGCAGAGCGGAGGTGCAGGACCTTGCGATCAAGGGGCTCAATCTGCCGCTGCATGTGCATCCGCGCATGGATTGGCGGAACGCGCTGATCGGACTTTTCGCCATCCTGCTGACGTCGCTGGTGGCGTCGCTGTGGCCGGCGGCGCTGGCGAGCCGGCTGGAACCGGTGGAGGCGATGCGCGCATGAGTCACTCGATTGCAGCCCGATATGCGTTGCGGAGTCTGCGCCGCCACAGTCGCCGGACGATGCTTTCGATCTTTGGCATCGGCCTTGGCTGCGCCATCTGCCTCTTCGTGATCGGCTGGGTGCGTGGGGAGCGCAGGATGATGATGAATGCGGCGGCGGCGAGCGGCAGCGGGCACTTCAGCATCGTGCCGGAAGGATGGATTCCGATTCGCACCAACGATTTTCGGATCGATGGGTGGGAGGGGATCCTGGCGCGGCTGCGGGCGGAGCCGCGGGTTCGCGTGGCGACGCCTCGGGCGCGGGTCGACGCGCTGCTGGCCTTCGGCACACAGGTGGCCGCCATCGAGATGGTCGGGGTCGATCCGCGGGCTGAACCGCTCGGCAACCGGTTGGTGCGGCGGGTGGTGGCAGGGCGGTATCTGAAAGCGGGCGATGAGGAGGTGACGGTGATCGGGGAGGCAGTGGCGGATCGGCTGCGGGTGGAGGTGGGGGATCCACTGATGGTGACGGTTTCGGATCATGAAGGAGAGATGCGGAGTGCGATGCTGCGTATCGAGGGCATCGTGGCGACGGGGAGCCGCGAGCTGGATGCCACGATCTGCCACGTGGCGCTGGCGCAGGTGGCGCGGCTGACGGGACGGGCCGGCGCGGGGGAGATCGCGGTGACTCTGGTGGATGCGCGGGAGGTGGAGGGCTTTGGTGGCGAGGTGGCGGCAGCGCTGCCCGAGGAAATTTCGCTGCTCACGTGGGACGAGCTGCGGCCGGAGCTTTCGGCAGGGGTGGAGGTGGACGAGATCTGGGCCAGGCTGGTGGTGATCATCATCATGACGGTGGTCTTTCTGGGGATCGCCAGTGCGCAGCTGGCGGCGGTGCTGGAGCGACGGCGGGAGTTCGGGGTCTTGTCGGCGCTGGGAATGCCGGGGCACCGCCTGCTGCGGGTGATGAGCGCGGAGGCGCTGCTGCTGGGGAGCGCGGGCGGGCTGGTGGCGTTGCTGCTGGGGGTTCCGGCCACCTGGTACGTGGCGACTTTCGGGGTCGACTTCGGGAAGCTGCTGAAGATGGATTCGATCGCCATGTCGAACATCCTGATCGACCCGATATTCCACAGCGATTTCGGCTGGTGGCTGGTGCCGCTGGCCTTCTTTCTGGCGGTTGCCGCGACGCTGCTCAGCTCGTTGTACCCCGCCTGGTACGCGATCCGCACGGATCCCGCGACCGCCCTTCGGGTTGACCATTAACTGCTTACTGGAAGCTGCCATGCCACCACTTGTCGAAGCGAGAAGCGTTACCAAGGTTTACCATACCGGCAATGTCGACGCGCCGGCGCTGCGGGGCATCGACCTGAAGGTGGAGAGCGGCGAGTTCATGGCGATCGTGGGTCCGAGCGGCAGCGGGAAGACGACGCTGCTCAACATGATCGGCGCGCTGGATGTGCCGACCGGCGGGAGCCTGACGGTGCTGGGTGAGGAGATCGGCGGGCTGAGCAAGCGGGCGCGGGCGGAGCTGCGCCTGCACAAGCTGGGCTTCGTCTTTCAGGCCTACAATCTGGTGCCGGTCCTCACGGCCCTGGAGAATGTGGAGTTTGTGCTCGAGCTGCAGGGCGTGGGCGGCGAGCGGCGCAGGCGGGCGCGGGAGATTCTCGCGCAGGTGGGACTGGAGGATTTTGCGGACCGCCGTCCCAATGCGCTTTCCGGGGGGCAGCAACAGCGAGTGGCCGTGGCGCGTGCGGTGGCCTCGCGCCCCCGCCTGGTTCTGGCGGACGAGCCAACGGCAAACCTGGATGGGGAGAATGCCGAGATGCTGATGCACCTGATGCGGAACCTGAACAGTGATCACGGCATCACCTTCATCTTCTCGACGCATGATTCCCGGGTGATCGCGCACGCGCAGCGCATCGTACGGTTGGAAGACGGGCTGGTGGTGGAGCGCAAGATCGGCGAAGACAAGAGCGGGCACGAAGCGTGAACGAAGCTAACGAAAATCGGAAGGTCTGGCGGCGGATGCAGGATGAGTTGAGCCATTGGCCATTGACAGAGGCCGGGAAAAATGGCAGATTGGCAGCCATCCACTACGACATTCTTACCAGCAGTGATAGCCCAGCATGATCATTACCCGCACTCCTTTTCGCGTGACACTTGGCGGCGGCGGCACGGATTTGCCGTCCTACTACGAACAGCATGGGGGCTTCATCTTCGCGGCCGCCCTCAACAAGTACATGTTCATCAACCTCAACCGGCCAATTGTCGACGACTGCGTGCGGGTCAAGTATTCGAAGTCGGAGAGCGTGGAGCACCGGGACGAGCTGCAGCACGACATCGCGCGCGAGGCGCTGCGGCTGATGGACGTGGAGCGGGCGATCGAGGTGATTTCGATGGCGGACGTGCCGGCGGGCACGGGGCTGGGGTCGTCCAGTTCGTACGCGGTGGGGCTGCTGAATGCGCTGCACACGATGAAGCGGGAGTATGTATCGCTGCATGAGCTGGCGGAGCAGGCATGCGATCTGGAGATCACACGGCTGGGCAAGCCGATCGGGAAGCAGGATCAGTACATGGCGGCTTTCGGTGGGCTGACGGTGCTGGAGATTGCGCGCGACGGCAAGGTGGCGGTTCGCCAGGCAACGATCGACCCTGGGACGCAGGACGATCTCAACCGCAACCTGCTGATGTTCTACACCAACACCTCGCGCAGCGCTGACAAGATCCTGGCGGAGCAGAGCAAGGGAGCCCGGGATCCGAAGAGCAGCGTGGCGGAGAGCATGCACATGATCAAGGAGATCGGCTACCAGGTGCTGGAGGCGGTGGAGAGCGGCAACCTGACGGATGTTGGGCTGCTCTTTCACCGGCACTGGGAGCACAAGAAGCGCATCTCCACGCAGATGAGCAGCTCGAGGTTCGACGAGATCTATGCGCAGGCCCTGGCGAGCGGGGCGCTTGGCGGCAAGATTTCCGGCGCGGGCGGCGGCGGCTTTTTCGTCTTCTATGTGGAGAAGAACCACCGCCATTTTTGTGAGGCGATGCTGAAGCTGGGGCTGCGGGAGATGCGCTACAATTTCGACCAGGAGGGGACGAAGGTGCTGGTCAACTTCACCAGCGGGCGGGGCACATGAGCGTGACAACGCAGCCGAGGATCAGCGTTCTGCTGCCGGTGCGCAACGAGGAGCGGCATATCGAGCGCTGCCTGGATGGCATCTTCGCCAATGACTTTCCGACGCAGGAGATGGAAGTGCTGGTGATCGACGGGCAGAGCAGTGACGGGACGCGGGCGCTGGTCGAGAGCTATCGGGAGCGCTATCCGATGATTCAGCTTCACGACAACCCGGAGCGCCTTCCCTATACGGCCCTCAACATCGCTCTCCAGCATGCCAGAGGCGACTACATCATCCGCGTTGACGCGCGCAGCATCATCCCGAAGGAGTACTTTCGTGGCTGCGTGGAGACGATGGAGCGAACGGGGGCGGACAATGCCGGGGGCGTGCAGCGGCAGTTCGGCGAGCACCTGAAGCAAGAGGCGATCGCCCTGGCGACGAGTCATCCCTTCGGGGTCGGCAACGCGCAGTTCCGCATCGGGCACAGGAGCGGCTTTGTGGACACCGTCTATCTCGGCTGCTTTCGTCGCGAGCTATTCACGCGCATCGGTGCCTTCGATGAGGATGGGCCGGTGGTGAGCGAGGATTCTGGGCTGAATCGGCGAATCCGGGACGCAGGGGGCAGGGTATACCTGAATCATGAGCTGGTGGTGCGTTACCCGGCGAAGGAGAGTTTCGGGGCGCTGGCCCGGCAGTATTTCATCTATGGCGGGGCGAAGGCGCACATCTTCCTGAAGTACCGGAAGCTGACGGCGTGGCGCCAGTTCGTGCCGCTGGCTTTCGTGGCGGGTCTGGTGGTGACGGCGATCGGTGGTTTTGTCTGGCCGTGGCTCTGGTGGCTGGGCGGAGGCGTGTTGGCCCTCTACGTGGGGACAGATCTGGTCGTGTCGCTGTCACTGGCGCTGAAGGCGCGGCAGCCGGCCCTCTTTCCCTATCTGCTGGCGGCCTTCCCCTGCATTCATTTTCCCTGGCCGATCGGCTTTCTGAAGCGACTGACCGAAGGCAGCCATCCCGGCACGCATTGGCGAGGAAATTAGGATGACTTCCAACGACAGGCGTTGCGTCTTCTTCGACCGTGACGGGGTCCTCAATGCCGCCGATGTCCGCGACGGCAAGGCCTATTCGCCGCGGTCTTTCGCGGAGTTCCGGCTGATGGGGGAAGCGGCAACCGTGGTGCGGGAGGTCAAGGCGCTCGGCTTTCTGGCCATCGTTGTCACCAATCAGCCGGACATCGCCCGCGGACTGATGACGCAGGATGAGCTGGATCTGATGCTGGAGCACCTTCGGGCAGAAGTGCCGGTGGACGACATCCGCCACTGTCCGCACGACGATCGGCAAGGGTGCGACTGCCGCAAACCGCTGCCGGGCATGCTGATCGCGGCCGCGCGTGACCATCGCATCGATCTGGCGCAATCCTTCATTATCGGTGACAGCGCCAAGGACATGGCGGCCGGTCTTGCCGCCGGCTGTCGCACCATTCTGCTTGTCCGCGAGTATAACAGCGATGCCGGCGCCGATTACCGGATTGACTCGCTGGACGAGCTCCCCCCCCTTCTGCGTCAACTCAACCAAGGAGTCTCCACATGACCTTCACGCAACAGTACCTGCAGGAAATGGCCCGCATCATGGAGCAGCTCGACGACGCGGCGATCGAAAGGATGGTGGGGGAGCTTGTCGGGCTGCGGGATCGGGGCGGGCGGCTCTTCTTCCTCGGCAGCGGCGGCGGCGCGGGCCATGCGAGCCATGCCGTGAACGACTTCCGCAAGATCGCCTGCATCGAATCCTATTCGCCCACGGACAATGTCTCGGAGTTGACCGCCCGTATCAACGACGACGGCTGGGAGACGAGCTATGCCAACTGGCTGCGGGGGAGTCGCCTGACCGAACGGGACGGCCTCTTCGTCTTCTCCGTCGGCGGCGGGGATCAGGAGAAGAATATCAGCGGCAATCTGGTGCAGGCGATGATGCTGGCGCAGGAGGTCGGGGCGGATATCTGGGGTATAGTTGGCCGCGATGGCGGCTATACGGCCAAGGCTGCCACGACCTGCATTGTCATTCCGACGGTCAATCCGGAGAACGTGACACCGCATGCGGAGGCCTTCCAGGCAGTCGTTTGGCACTTGATCGTCTCGCATCCCAGCATGCGCCAGGCCGAGATGAAGTGGGAAGGTCTCGGGGGCAAATAGTGGCAGAGTCGAGGCAAGGGGCGGCAGCCCGAGGTAGTGACTGAGGCTCCCGCGGGCATGAAAGCTGCGGGGTTGACGGCACCAGCATCGACCAACCCTGGAGCCTCGCATGAGCCTTTCCATTCGCAGCCGTATTCTCCTCTACCTTGCCTTGCCCATGATCATTCTGTACACGGCACTGCAGGTGAGCCAGTTGCGGCAGACGGAGGCGGAGGCGACAGGTCGCGCGGAGGAGCGCCTGATGGCTTCGCTTCGTGAGCATGCGGGACGGCTGGACGCCAGCCTGCGGGAAGTGCAGAGCATCGCGCATGGCAACGCGCGCTTCATGACCCACAACCCGCAGATGCGCCTGGAAGATATCCACGACATCTTGAGCGACACGGTCCGCGAGGCTCCAGAGATCTTTGGCGCGGGCATAGCGTTCGTGCCGGATGGCCATCCGGAGGTGGAGGGCCTTTGCGCACCGTATGTGTACCGCGACAAGGGCACGCTGGTCAGGCTGGACCTCGGTAGCGGCGGCTACGCCTATACGGATGGGACGTGGGAATGGTGGGAAAAACCTGTGAGAAGCGGTCAGGCAGAGCTGACCGCACCTTACGCCGATCCTGCCGCAAGCGGAACCCAACTGGTGACATACAGCGTGCCCTTCTTCCGCGATGCACAGCTCCTCGGAGTGGCCGGCGTCGATCTGAAGCTTCAGGCGCTGGGCCGCAAATGGATCCCACCGGCTGAGACCGCCGACGACTATTTCATCGTCGGTCATGATGGTCACTACGTCTATCATCCGGACCCGCAACGGGCAGGCGAACCTGATGCGGCGGTGGAGCTCGATGCCACCTATCGTGGCGAGGCAAATCGGGACTCCATCATGGCGCAACTACTCGCCAGCCAGTCGGGGATTGTGAAGGTCGTCGATCGGCAGAGCGGCGAACCGATGTGGCTGCTGCACGTGGCAATTCCGTCCGTGGAATGGACCATGGTGGCACGGCTTCAGGCGCGGCAAATTGCCGCCGGCGTACGCGCCAGCACGCTGCGGGCGACCGTAGCCCTGGCGGCGTTGATCGTCTTCTCGCTCCTTTCGGTCTGGTACGTCTCGCGCCTTATCACGCGGCCGCTGGTGAAGCTGAACCAGAGCGTGACGCAGGTGGCCAGCCAGCGTCTCGGTAACGCTCGCCAGACGGATGGCTGCGATGAGGTGGCGATTCTGTCGACGACCTTTACGGACCTGGCGCTTCGTCTGGCGGACAAGGAGGCGGAGCTTTCGGCGATGCTGGGGAATCTGCCCGGTTTGGCCTACCGGTACATGCGCAATGGCATGGAGTGGCGACTGGCGCTGATCAACGAAGGCTGCCGGGAACTGACGGGGTATCCACCCGAGGCCTTCCTGGAGGGGCGGGTGTCGTTACGTGATTTGATTCATGAACTGGATCGTCCGCTGGTGGAGAATGCCATCCGTGGTTGCCTTGAAAGCGGCGAGACCTGGTCGCTGACCTATCGGATCGTGCGCGCTGACGGCACGCACTGCTGGGTCTACGAGCAGGGCACCGCGGACCGCGGCAATCAAAACGCCAGCAGTGTCTACGACGGCTTTCTGATCGACATCAGCGAGCGGAAGGAGGCGGAGGAGCAGGTGCAGTACCGCGAAGAGGTGGAGTCGCTGATTGCCTCCATCTCCGCGGGCTTCATCCACTCGCGGCCGGGGCATATCGCCGAGACGCTGACAACCTCTTTGCGTTCGATGGGCGTCTTCGTGGGGGTGGATCATGTCTTTCTGATGCGGCTGGAGGAAGCGACGCATCTGCATCTGACCCAGGAGTGGTGCTCGGCAGCCGCCAGTTCCCGAATGGAGAGCTGGGTCGATATTGCCGTTGAATTGATGCCCTACACGCATCACCTCCTCTTCAACGGGGACTTTCTGCATGTGCCGGACACAGGCAAGGCGCCGGTCGAGGCCAGCGTGGATCGCCAGTTCTGGAAGGCGAACGGCATCACGGCCATCCTGGCGGTACCGGTACTGAGCCGCGGTCGGGCGATCGGGATGCTGGGCCTCGACACCGTCAGCGGCCCGCGGCCATGGTCCGTGGAACTGATCACCATGGTGCGGATCGTGGCGGAGGTCATCGGCAGCGCGCTTGCCAGACAGACGAGCGAGGACGCCCTGCGCCAGACCCAGGAACGCTTCGAGCTGGTGACGCGCGTCGCCAGCGTCTACGATCTCGACCTGGTCACGCAGACCTGCTGGTGGACGGGACTGGATCGCCTGCTGGGGCTGGAGATGAAGGAGGCGCGCGCAAGCTGGCTCTTCAGCCAGGTCCATCCGAGTGAACGGGAGCAGGTCGAAACGGCCTTGGCTGAGCTTCACCGGGGTCAGCAGCGATACTGGGATTCCGAGTACCGGCTGGCCCGGGCCGATGGTAGCTATGCCTACGTGCATGACGAGGGTCAGCTCATCTACGATAAGCAGGGAACCCTCATACGGATGGTGGGCGTACTGGTCGACGTGAGCCAACTGCGGGCCGCCGTCGAAGCCAAGGAGCGCAGCGAACAGGAGTCGCGAATCAAGGCACAGGTGGCGCGTCTCTCCCAGGAAACCCAGGGGCTGAACGATCTTGAACAGCTGCTGCAGACAGTCATTGCCGATCTGGCGAAGCTGGTGGGAGCCGGCCATGGCGCCTTCTATCTGGTGCATGAGGATCCGGAGACGGAAGCTCCCACCGAACTGGAGATGCTCGGCAGCTACGCCCGGGATGGCGCGGCGCAACGCGGTCGGCGGCTCAGTCTCGGTGAAACGCTGGTCGGACAATGCGTCCTCGACCGGGCGCCGATCGAGCTGCGGGAGGTGCCGGCCGACTATCTGGGTGTCCGCTCGGGACTTGGAGCCGCCACCCCCGGCTGCGTCCTGATCCTGCCAGTGCCCGTCGAGGAGCGGATCGTCGCGGTCATGGAGTTGGCGACCTTGCATGGCTTCAGCGGCTTCCACCGGGAGTTGCTGGATCAGACGATCGCCATGCTGGGGGCGGTGATTGTGCGCATCAGCGCACGGCAGCGCACGGAGTCGTTGCTGGCGGAGTCGCAACGTCTGGCGAACGAGCTTGCCGAGCAGCAGAAGGAGCTGAAGGCGAGCAATGAACGGCTGCAGGAGCAGACCCGCCGCCTGCGCGAGAGCGAAGAGGAGCTGCGGGTGCAGCAGGAGGAGCTGGAAGCATCCAACAAGGAGCTGGAAGAGAAGACCCATTTCCTGCAGGAGCAGACCGAAGCGGTCAGCCGGACCAATCGCGAGTTGGCCCAGGCGCGCAATGCCCTGGTGAAGAAGGCGAGCGAGCTCGAGCTGGCCAACCACTACAAGTCGGAGTTCCTGGCCAACATGTCCCATGAGCTGAGGACGCCGCTCAACAGCCTGCTGCTGTTGGCACGGCAGCTCGCGGAGAACGTCGAGCAGAATCTATCCGAAGCACAGAGAGAGTCGGCGGCGATCATCTACAGCAGCGGCAACGACCTGCTTTCGCTGATCAACGAGCTGTTGGATCTGGCGAAGATCGAGGCGGGACGGATGGAGTTGTACCTGGAGTCGGTAGAGTGTCAGGAGCTGGCGGAGAGCATGCAGCGGCAGTTCCGCCACCTGTATGCGGAGAAGAAGCTGGAGTTGCAGGTGGAGTTGGCGCCGGGGCTGCCCGAGAGCTTCTGCACGGACCGCAAGCGCCTGGAGCAGGTGATGCGCAATCTGCTGTCGAACGCGATCAAGTTCACCGAGCGCGGCAAGGTCACCTTACGCTTCTCCCCCTACCGCGGGGAGCAGTTGCTGGCGCAGAGCGAACTGGCGCAGCGCCCGCTCCTTGTCATCTCCGTCAGTGACAGTGGCGTGGGCATTCCGCCAGACAAGTTCAATGCCATTTTCGAAGCCTTTCAGCAGGCGGACGGAAGCACGTCGCGCAAGTACGGAGGCACCGGCCTCGGCCTCTCCATCTGCCGCGAGATCGCCATCATGCTCCAAGGCGAAATCCATGTCGCCAGCGAACTGGGGCAGGGATCCACCTTCACCGTGCTGCTGCCTATGGACATGACCCCCAGCGATGGCCCCATCAGCGCCCGCCGCCCCTCCACCGAAAGCATGAAAGCCGCCAGCCAGCGCGTCGCTCCCCCGGCGGCCCCTCTGCCGGCGCCCCCTGCCCTAACGACCGCCCCGCCAAAGCCGACTGCTGTACCCAGGCACAAAGGGAGCGCGCTCGTCCTGATCATCGAGGACGACATCAACTTTGCCCGCGTCCTCCAGCGTGAATGTCGCCAGCGGGGCATGAGCAGCGTTCATTGCACCAGTGGCGAAGAGGCGCTCGAGCGTGCTGCGAAAGGCGACATCGACGCCGTCATCAGCGACATTCGTCTTCCCGGCATCGACGGCTGGGAGACCATGCGCCGCCTCAGAGAGAATCCGGTGACTGCCGGGCTGCCGGTCCACGTCATGTCCGTAGGCGAGGAGATGGAGATGGCGCAACAGAGCACGGCCGTGACCTATCTGGTGAAGCCGGTGAACCGCGAGGCGCTGAACGCCATGCTGGAGCAAATCCAGTCCACGGGGCGCACGGCGGTACGCACCTGCCTGATCGTCGAAGACCAGCGAGAGCAGCGGGAAGACCTGCGGGTCTTGCTCGAGCAGCACGGCATCGCCATCCGCGAAGCAGCGACCGGAAAGGCCGCCTTCGAGGTGCTCGATGCCGAAACCCTGGACTGCATGGTCCTCGACCTCACCCTCCCCGACATGAGCGGCTTTCAACTCCTGGCCGAGCTTCATGGCCGCTATGGTGAACGCACCCCCGCCGTCGTCGTCTACACCGCCCGCGATCTCACCCGGGAAGAATCGCAACGCCTCCAGCGCTACGCGCAGTCGATCATCGTCAAGAGCCCCATGGCTCGTGAGCGGCTCATCGACGAGATCGACTCCTTCCTGGAGCGAACGCTGGTTCTGACGGAGACTCCACTCCCCCCCCTGACGCCGCCAGTCCAGCCGCCCGACCGGCAACTGCAGGATCGACGCATCCTCATCGTCGATGACGACATGCGCTCCCTCTTCTCGCTGGCAAGGATCCTGCGGCAGCATGGCGCCGACGTCGAGAAGGCGGAAAGTGCCGCCAAGGCTCTCGAACTTCTCCAGAACGATCCCAGACCAGAGGTGATAGTGACCGACATCATGATGCCCGACATGGATGGACTCGCCTTCATTCGCAGACTGCGCGACCTCGGCGGTCTGGCCAACAGTCACGTTATTGCCCTCACGGCTCGCACCATGCCAACGGACCGGGAGGCATGCCTGGAGGCCGGTGCCAGCGATTTCCTCACCAAGCCGCTGAACGAAGACGACCTGCTCGCCACACTCACCCGTGTTCTGGCCCTCCCCATCGCCGAGGCTGCAAGCTGATGGTGGACATGTCGACATCCAACCCCTGTGCAAGCGCCGAAGAGACGATCGAACTGGAGCTGCTGCTGACCGCGCTTCAGCGCTCCGCCGGCGTCAATCTCGAGCCGTTCGACCGTCCACTCCTCTACAAGCACCTGCTTCGCCATCTCACCGAACAAGGGCTGGCCAACATCGGCGATCTCATACCCCGCATCCTGCACGACCGCGCCGCCCGGGAGCGGCTCATCGACGCTCTGATCGTCAAGAAGACATCGCTCTTCCGCGATCCCGCCTGCTTCCGTCTGCTGCGCGATCAGGTCATCCCCTATCTCCAGACCTTTCCCTACTTCCGCATCTGGCACGCAGGCTGTTCGACCGGTCTGGAAGTCATCTCCATGGCGATCCTCCTGCGGGAAGCCAACCTGCTCGACCGCAGCACCATCTTCGCTTCCGATATCGACGATCACAGCCTGCGTCTGGCAAAGGAAGGCTGCGCTCCCCTCGATACCTTTGCCGCCTCCTGCAAGGCCTACAAGGAAGCCGGCGGGCGAGCGGCGCTGGGCGACTACTGCAAGGTCATCGACGACAAGCTGCACTTCGATCCGCGGCTTTTGAACGGAGTCGTCTTCGCGCACCACGATTTCCTCACCGATCCGCCGATCGGCACCATGCATCTCATCCTATGCCGCAATGTGCTGATGTACTATGGCCCGGAGTCGCGCCACCGGGGAATGGAGCAGCTCGCCCAAAGCGTAGCGCCCCACGGCTTCATCACCTTCGGCCACAAGGAACACCTGGCCTGGCCGCATCTCGACGAGGCCTATCGCGTCATCGATTCCGCATGGCGCATCTATCAACGCCTGCGCCCGGAGCATGCCACCCACCGCGTCCAGCCACCCGCCAACGTCACGCCTGAGCAAGGATTCCCGTCATGAAACAGAAACTGCTGATTGTTGACGACAAACCCGCCAATCTCTTTGCCCTGCGCAGCCTCCTGCATACCCTCGACGTCGACGTGATCGAAGCCGGCAGCGGCAACGAAGCTCTGGTCAGCACCCTCAATCACGAGTTCGCTCTGGGGATCCTCGACGTCCACATGCCCGGCATGGATGGCTACGAACTCGCCGCCATCCTCCGCGATGAAGCCGCCACCCGCAACATGCCCATCATCTTCCTCTCCGCTGCCTTCTCCGACGACATCCATGTCTTCCGCGGCTACGAAGCCGGCGCCGTCGACTTCATCACCAAGCCCTATAACCCCGACATCCTGCTGAGCAAGGTGCAGATCTTCCTCGAACTGGATCTCCACCGGCGGAAGCTGCAGGAGGTCATCGATCTGCGCACCCGCGACCTGCTCGAGACCAACGAGCGCCTGATCAAGGTTATTGACAAGTGCCGTGAAGCCGAAGCCCGCTATCGGCGCCTCGCCATTGTCGTCGAGCAGTCCTCCGACGCCATCATGATCTGCGACACCGACGGCAAGATCCAGTACGTCAATTCCGCCTTCGAGCAGATCACCGGCTATACCGCCGCGGAATCCATGAGGCAGACTCCCGCCATGCTCAGAAGTGGGCAGACGACCAAGGCCGTCTACAAGGACATGTGGCATCACATGGTGGATGGTCTCGCCTGGGCCGGCTGCCTCACCAACAAGAAGAAGGATGGCTCTCTCTTCGAAGCCGATGTACGCATCAGCCCGGTCCGCGAGGACGGCCGCGTCACCCACCTCGTGGCCACCGAACGCGACATCACCCGCGAGGCAGATCTCTCCAGGCAACTGCGCCAGGCCCAAAAGATGGAGGCCATCGGCCAGCTCGCCGGCGGCGTCGCCCACGACTTCAACAACCTGCTCACCATCATTCTCGGCCAGACTCAGCTCCTCCAGATCAAGAACGACAAGGAAAATGGCAAGCTGACGCGCAACCTGGAAAGCATCCAGCAAGCCGCTCAACGGGCTGCCATGCTCACCCGCCAGTTGCTCGCCTTCAGCCGCAAGCAGGTCGTGCGCCCCAGCGTCCTCAACGTCAACATCCTCATCGAGGATCTGCTGAAGATGCTCAAGCGCCTCATCGGCGAAGATGTCGAACTGGTGACTGAACTGAAGGCCCCAATGCCCCGCATCAAGGCCGATCCGGGCCAGATCGAGCAGGCGCTGATGAACCTCGTCGTCAATGCCCGCGACGCCATGGAGCGTGGCGGCCAGATCACCATCAGCACCGGCATGAGCCCCCTCAAACCAGGTATGCTCGAAGGGACCTTCCGCGGCCGACCGGGCGACTACCTCGTTCTCTCGGTCACCGATACCGGCTGCGGCATGGACAAGGAACTGCTCGGGCGCATCTTCGAACCCTTCTTCACGACCAAGGGAATCGGCAAAGGCACCGGGCTGGGACTCGCGATGGTCTACGGCATCGTCACCCAGTTCAACGGACATGTCTACGTCACCAGCGAAGTCGGCAAAGGATCCACCTTCTCCCTCTACTTCCCCCTGTGCTCCGAAACCTTCACCGTCGAAAAGGTCGAAGAGACCTGCCTGACCCCCGGTGAACAGGAAACCATCCTCATCGCCGAAGACGAGGACGAGCTGCGGGCCCTCACTCAGGAGATTCTCGTCGCCCAAAACTACCGGGTCCTCACCGCGGCCGACGCCGGCGAAGCACTCGCCAAAGCCGAGCAGCATCAGGGCACCATCCATCTCCTGCTCACCGATGTCATCATGCCTGGCATGTACGGCACCGATCTCGCCAAGGCCCTCCTTCAATTTCGACCGGAGATGCGCGTTCTCTTCATGTCAGGCTACACTGACCGGCTCAGCCAACTCGACGACCTCCACCTCAAGCAGGCTTTCCTGCAGAAGCCCTTCACCCCCCACGGTCTGACCCGCAAGGTCCGAGATATCCTCGAGAGCGACCCCGCCGACATGGAAGCTACGCATCAGCCCGCGTGAGCCCCGCCGGCTCTGGCTGAGCATCTCCCGCGCTCCACGCCATCATCCGCGCATCCCATGTCTCGTACAGGTGTAGCGACTCCCCAAGCAGGTGATGAAAGTCCGCCAGATCCGCCACGGACAGAATGCCTCGCGGGAAGTTGGCCGCCGGCCAGGTGACGACCGGCGCCTCCGTCCACTCCAGGAAACTCCGCGGCGTATGCTGCAGGTGCACGCTGGCGAAGTCGCGGCTCATCACCGCCGCGAATAGGGCGATCAGCGATCCCTGGCCCCGGCCATACAGGTGAATTTGCTCCGCCCCGGCCGCGCGCAGCACCCGTACACTCTGCAGCAGGTCGTGAACCCGCCGCCCGAGGTAGCTTTCGCCCAGCATCAGGCCGGTGCCATGGTACATGTAGTCCATGCCGGCGTAAGACATGAACCTCTCGTCCGGATGGACGTTGGGCATCGACTCGCCGAGCCCCCGAACGTCAATCGCGTACAGATCCCGCTCCAGCAACTCCGCCGCCCACGGCTCTTGCTCCAGATCCTCCTCGCTCGACAGATGCGGCACGTAGACCGTCACCTCCGGGCCCGGCTCCAGCACAAGAGCGTGATTCGGGTCGCTCACCGGATGCTTGACCAGCGCCAGGATGCCTGGCTCCGTCTCGATCGCGTACCGTCCCACCACCCGATCGGCCAGCCGCACCGCCCGCAGGACTCGATGATGCGGTACCGCTCCGCCACCAGCCGGCAGATTCGCCAGCTTCGCGAAGATCGCGGGCAGTTTCTCCCCTTTCACCGCCGGACGACTCGCCGCCAGCTCGATGGCCCGGTCGTGGATGTGCACATGGATCGAGCGAGCGCCCGCCTTGATATCACTCCCCTCCGGCGTAGCCAGCAGGTCGATATCCGGCCGCGGATCCGGCGGCTCGATCGCCCCCTCCCACGGCATCCCCGAATGCCGGCAGAAAAACTCGATCATCGCGATCTGGTTGGCCGCGCTGAAGCCATGCCCCTTCGTGTCCGCAAAGAAGCCCAGCGAATCTTCCGCACCAAGCAGCGTATAGATATGCCGCAGCTCCTCATACGCCTCCCGCAGGCCGCGCCGGTCGAAAAAGTCATACTCCTGCCCCAGGACAAGCAAGGGTTTCGGCGCCCGCCCGATCAGCAAATCCGTGCGCTCCAGTCCCGCCCCTATCAAGCCGTGAGGGTATTGCTCCGCATCCGCCGGCAGCTCGTTCTCCAGATTCGCCAGAATCGTCGTGGTAAAGCAGCTCGGCGCAGCCATCGTGAAGCGGTCGTCGCACGCCCACAGCCAAGTCGTCAGCGTCCCGCCTCCCGAGTTGCCGGTGATACCCAGCCGACTGCTGTCCACCTCCGGACGCTCACCAAGCAGATCCGCCGCCCGCATGCCGTCCCAGGTGCGCCACGTGCCGAACCATTCGCCGACCAGCTCGAGCTGCTTGCCCATCATGTTGTGCCCAGTCGTCGGCCCCGCAACCGCTTCCTGATCGCGCAGGTGCACATACTGGTCGCGCTCCCCCTGATGAAACGGATCGTAAATGAGCGCCACAAAACCATGCAGCGCGAGGCGCATGCACGCCGCCTGATAGCCGCTGTTGGCCTTCCCGTTAGCGCTGTGCCCACAGGGCACCAGCACCCCGGGAGCCGGCGCCTCCAACTTCGCGGGCAGATACAGATTGGCCGTGACCAGACACCCCGGCCGGCTCACAAAGGTGATCTTCTCTACCCGCACCCCGTCCAGCTCCAGCCTGCCCGTCACCTGCGCGTTCAGCGGACAACGCGGCGGAAATGGCGAGAAGATCCCCGGCGCCAGCGCCGCCACTTCAGCCACATACCCCTCCGCATCCTGCCGTGTTCGCAGCGACGCCAGACGCTCCTTTCGGATGCCGAAGCGCTCCCGGAGCCGCTGCACATAGTATTCCTGCACCATGTGCGCAAAACTGTTCATGCCCATATCGCTCATTCCTTCAAAGCTGCTTTCACATTCTTCATGACGGCCCCCCGGACTACCCATTCCTGCCTGCACAGGACAGATTCAGTTTACCTCGCTGACCCGGAATTGGCAAGCACCGATCCGTTTGTGAATTTGTGGGTGCACGAATCGGGCAACCGCGTGAACACCCTTCAGCCAAGGGACGGTTACCCACGTCATGCGCGCGCTCCGGGATCAACGCTGTCGCGACTCAGGATCTCTATAGTTCATGAACTTTTGAAGATCTCGCCAGTAGCACTCCCTTCCAGCAGACTTCGTTTGGTAAACAGCTCCCCACAGCCGCATAGGGTACACCGGCCCGAAAGTGACTCCGCGGCCGGCCACCAAAAGCGACAAGCCTCTTCACGCTGGCATTCGCCGCGGGATCGCAATCCACGCTTGCCCTGGCTTATTTTTCCTGATAGCGTATTGTTTTAAGCTCAGTCCTGCACAACGTCGACCGTCTTGCGCTTCGACCACTGGCGCCGTTTCAGTGAACCAACTTGGTGCATCATGTGCAGAGCATCGGGCAGAGGCATATCAGGAGTGATTTCGTCACGAAGAGGATGCATCAGATCGTTGCCAGCACCCAGTCCCCCATCCCAGCTCGCCAGAAGCCGTCATGACACACTCCATCGAAAAAGACAGAACATTCATCGAGAGCAAGTATCACCGCACGGACGAGCCGTTTAATCCATTTATCCGCATGGCGTACCACGGCACTGGATATGCCCCCGAAACGGGTCTGGACGACTTGGACATCCGATCCGGCCTCGAGGTCCTTGCCGCAGAGCACGCTGACCTTCCACATTCCCTTCAGAAGGCTCACGCTGTCGCCTACATCCTTGATAATACCCGCCTGTATGTCAGCCCACACGACTACTTTGTCGGTATCGACGCTTGGTGCCGCATGATCGCCCAAACGACCATTCGGAAGTGGGAAAAAGATGTGTTCGCCACCCTCCCCCCCGAGCTGATCGAATTCCAGTATGCCGCACGACAGGGCGGCGCTCTCGACATGCGGCCGGACTACGACCATTCGGTGCCGGACTGGCAATCCATTCTCTCGCTCGGCTTTCCAGGCCTGCTGCAGCGCATCTTCCACCACCGCGAACATCATCGAAACGCCCAAAGGCTCAACCCGGAACGAGCCGCATTCTTCGATGCCATGACCATTGAATACCGCGCCATTCTACGCCTCCTTGAGAGAATGCGCCGCTGCGCCGAGGCGCAGCTCTTCGAAAAGAGCCCCATCCTCTCCAAATGCCTCGCCCATCTCCACGATGGCCCCCCGACTGACACCTACGAGGCTCTTCAAACGATCTATCTCTTCTTTCTGATCTGCGAGAGTGTCGACCACTATCAGGTTCGCTCCCTCGGCAACGGCTTGGATGCATCCCTCCGGCCCTTCATCCAGCGGGATCTCGCCTCGGGCCGCTGGACGGAGCTGCATATTCGAACCTTCCTCTCCTACTTCCTCATGCAGTTTTCGGCCATTGGAAACTATTGGGGGCATCCCTTTTACCTCGGCGGATCGGACGAGCAGGGGCGCTGCACCGTGGACGACGTCTCATACCTCATTCTCGATGTCTACGACACGCTCCACATCTACAACCCTAAAATTCAGATCAAGATCGGCGCCGGAACACCCGCCGCCTTTCGCCGAAAGGCGCTCGACATGATCCGGCGCGGCACCAGTAGCATCGTCTTCGTCTGTGAAGACGCCATGATTCGCGCCATGATGGGATATGGCGCCACGCTGCAAGAAGCGCGCACCGCGGACATTAGCGGATGCTACGAGTATCGCGTTCGAGGCAACGAAAACGTCACCCTCAGTATCTATCTGAACCTGCTCAAAGCCGTCCAACTCGTCTTCGGTAATGGGACTGACCACGACACCGGCTTTCAACTCGGCCCACCGACCGGCCATATTCACACGCTACAAACTTTTTCGGACTTCCGCACCGCATGCCTGCGGCAGCTTGACGCATTGATCGACCAGGCGATACGGTTCACAGACTGCTACGAGGGGCGTCTTGAAGACATCAACCCCTCAATCATGCTCACCCCCGTCTGCGAAAACGCCCTTCGCCGCGGCATCCCGGCATACGCGGAAGGCATGTCCTACAACAACAGCAGCCTCCTCTGCATCGGCTTCGCCAGTGCCGTAGATACCATGATGACCGTGAAGAAAATGGTCTACGACGAGAGGCGCATCACTCTCGACGAACTCAAGGCCGCCCTCGATGCAAACTGGGATGGATACGAACCCATCCGCCGCGCCGTGCGCCGCCTGCCCTTCAAGTTCGGCAACCACGAGCCTGAAACCGATGCCCTCGCGGAAGCATTCTCCTCCTACCTGCTCGGGCGGATCAACCTGCGGCCCAACTCGCGCGGCGGCATTTACAAGGCAGAAATGCACGCCGCACTTCACTTCCGCAGCTTCGGTAGCGCTTGTGGCGCTTCCCCAGATGGCCGCCGACAAGGCGATGAACTCTCGAAGAACGCCTCGCCAAGCGTCGGTATGGATCGAAACGGGGCGACAGCCCTCATCCTCTCCGCCTTGAAGCTTCATCCCCAGCAGTACATGGAAGGCTTCTGCCTCGACGTCATGCTCCATCCCTCCGCCGTCGCCGGCGAGGACGGCATGAAAGCCTGGGACGCCCTGCTCGAAACCTATCGCAAAGGAGGAGGGGCCTCCATCCAGTTCAACGTGATGGACGCCGCAATCCTGCGCGACGCACAGGAGCATCCCGAGCGCTATCGCAACCTCCAGGTGCGTGTCTGCGGCTGGAACGTCCTCTGGAACAATCTCGACCCACAGGAGCAGGCAGCCTATATCGAGCGTGCGGAGAACATCCGATGATTCGAGGACGCATCTTCGACATCAAGCGCTTCGCCGTTCACGACGGCGACGGCATCCGCACAACGATCTTCTTCAGCGGGTGCCCCCTGCGCTGTCTCTGGTGCCACAACCCCGAGGGCATTGCGCCAGAACCGCGTCTCGCCTTCCACCGCCAAAGGTGCAGTCAATGCGGCGACTGCCTAAGCCTTTGCCCCAAAAGCGCCCTCGCAACCGGGCCGGACGGCACCCCTCTGCTGGACCGCGACCGCTGTACCGGCTGTGGCGTCTGTGCTGCCGCCTGCCAAAATGAGGCCTTGGTCCGCTGTGGGCGCGATGTGACGATTGAAGACCTTCTGCCAGTGCTCCTCGAAGACCGCCCATTCTACGACAACTCCGGCGGCGGTGTCACTCTCTCCGGCGGCGAATGCCTGCTTCAGGACGAATTCTGCGAGCCACTTCTACGCGAACTCAAGGCGGAGGGCATCCGCACGGCTGTGGACACCTGCGGCTTCGTTACGCGCGAAGCGATCGACCGTGTCGCTCCTTGGACCGATGACTTTCTCTACGACATCAAGGCCCTTGACGATGTCGTGCACTCACGCTGCACCGGAAGGCCATGCGGCCCCATTCCCGACAACCTGCGACATCTCGATAAGATAGGCGCCAGAATCGAAGTCCGCATTCCTTTTGTTCCGGGGTATAACGATGGCGAAATCGATCGCATCGGCCAATTCCTCGCAGACCTTGACCGGCGCCCGCGCGTCAGACTCCTTCCCTATAATCCCTTCGCCGGATCGAAGTACGAATCCCTTGGAATGAAGAACCCCCTGCCGGGACTGCCGCCTCCGGACGAGGATCATCTTGCGGAAGCCCGCCGACGCCTTGCATCCTGCGGGCTTACCGAAGACAGGCCCGATGCTGTCGAGCGCGTGTGAAATCACACGCGACACAAGCAGAACACAACCGCTCGGATCTCAGGAGTCTTGACAAAAGACGCCTGGCTTCCCGACGGGACTTTGTCTCCCCTCCAATCGACCGCGCCAGGCCTTCCACGCACTGGGACTGGCACTCACCTCACCTCTGGAAGTGCCTCAGTATTTCCGGCAAAGCCACGAGCAACAGCAAGATACCTCCAGCCATTGCATAAGGTACCGATCTTGAACTGCTGCTCAAACCGGGACCAAGCAGGATGATGAACCCTATACGGTGATGCTTGTTATCAGAATCCGGGAGTGTCTCAGCTTGGTCACCTCATGCCCCCCTCTATCGCCAACCCAGATCAAGCCATCCCATCCGGTCCATCCACGCCGCCGGAACCGCCTCACGAGACCTCAGTTCTCGTACTCGAACGCCATCACGCCCGACGATTGCCGTCGCGTGCGCGTCAACGGTGATTTCCCGATCGGATAGACGTTGAAGCCGATCTCGTAAAGGCGCCGATGGTCGAGAAGATTTCGCCCATCGAAGACGAAGGCCGGCTTCTGCATGCTCGCAAAGATGCGTTCGAAGTCCAGCTCGCGATACTGCTGCCAGTCCGTCAGCACCGCGATCGCGTGGGCGCCTTCCGCCGCCACATACGGATCCTCCTCATAGACGATGGCCCCGTCGATATCCTTCAGATCCTGCCTGGCATTCACCAGCGCCTTCGGATCCGTCACCACCAGGTCGGCACGCTCCTCATGCAACTGCCGGCAGACATGGATGGCCGGACTTTCCCGCGTATCCCCAGTATCCGCCTTGAAGGCGAAACCGAAGATCGCTATCCGCTTGCCCACCACCGTATTGAACATCTCGGTGATCATCCGGTCGACAAAGCGCATCCGCTGGTAGTCGTTGATCCGCACCACGTTGCGCCAATAGTCCGCAACCTCCTCCAATCCATAATGGCCGCAGAGGTAGACCAGGTTGAGAATATCCTTCTTGAAGCAGCTTCCGCCAAAACCGACCCCCGCCCGCAGAAAGCGAGAGCCGATCCGGCTGTCCATGCCGACTGCCCGGGCCACCTCGTCCACATCCGCTTCCGTCGCCTCACACAACGCCGACAAGCTGTTGATCGAGCTGATCCGCTGCGCCAGAAAGGCATTGGCCGCCAGCTTCGACAGCTCGCTCGACCAGACATTCGTCGTCACGATACGCTCCCGCGGCACCCAGTGAGCATAAACATCCACCAGCTCCTGCACCGCCCGCGCGGCCGCCGCGCTCTGGCCACCGCCGATCAGTACCCGATCCGGCACCTCCAGATCCCGCACCGCCGTCCCTTCCGCCAGAAACTCCGGATTTGACAAGACCTCGAAATGCACCGTCGACTCGCCCCAATTCAGGATTCGATCCATCGCCTCGGCGGTTCGCACCGGCAGTGTGCTCTTCTCCACCACGATCTTGTCGCGGCTGGAGCACTCGCGTATCTGCCGCGCTGTCTTTTCCCAATACTGCAAGTCCGCCGCCATGCCGTTGCCGCGACCGAAGCATTTGGTCGGCGTGTTGACGCTCACGAAGATGATATCGGCGCTGTCGATGCTACCGGCAATGTCAGTCGAAAAGAAGAGATTCCGGCCGCGCGCGCTCTCCACCACCTCCTGCAAGCCCGGCTCATAGATCGGCAGCTCGTCCGATTGCCACTGCGCGATCCGCTCCTCGTTGATATCGACCACCACCACCTTGTAGTCCGGGCATTTCGCCGCGATGATCGCCATGGTCGGGCCGCCGACGTAGCCCGCTCCGATGCACAGGATTGTGCGCTTGAAAGAGGATTCGCTCTGTGACATTCTGACTCCTTTGCCGCGTATCGATTCCGGGTCTCGTTCCGTTGCGTTACGATTAGTCAACTGCCAGAAGCTTTACAAGATGCTTCCTCTCCCGCCTCCACTTTTCGAGGCTGAACGACGTCGGTAATCGACCTCGCAAAAATTCGGCTTCCCTGCGGCGTATCAGCTCAGGGAATGTTGCCGATCGGTACCAGAAGCAGCGGCTTCTGCTCCGCCGGCAGTTCCAATACCCGCGAAACGCCCGCATCGTCGAACGCCGCCGTGAAGACGGAACCCAGCCCCAGCGACACCGCCTGCAGGTTCAGATTCTGCCCGGCCGCTCCTGCTTCCATGTGCACATACCGAATGCCGCGTTCTCCATAGGTGCCGCTCGTCCGCTCCGCCACTGCCGCCAGCACCACGATCACCGCCGCATCCAGCACCCACTGTTGCTCCAGCGCCACCTTCGCAAGCTCCTGCCGAAAGTCCCCACGACGCAGCTCGCGCAGGCGATGACCGTCGTTTATGTACCGGTAGAACCCCACCTCCAGTGTCTCCACGCCCGCAATCACCACATACGTCTCCAGCGGGAACGTCTCACCGGCCGACGGCGCCGTACGCAGTCCTCCGGCCCCGGTAATCCCCTGGCCGGCCCACAGCAGCTGCGACAGTTCCTTCACCTTCAACGGTACCGGCGTGAACTCTCGCCGTGAACGGCGCAGCCGAAGCGCCTGCTCGCAGCTCAGCGAACTTACATAATCAGGTGATGGTAGTTTTATCGTCCCGTCGCTGGACGCGCTGTCGATCTTCTTCTTTGCCATGAGTTTCCCCTTTACAGTCTCCCCGGGCGCAACTGGCAGCCGGTCACGACAAGCGGTGATGGTTCCTCACTGAACCCCATTCCGCGTATGCCGCGACTCGCGCACCCCGAATGTGGCGGTTGAAATCGTTCGCCCGCAATATGCCGCCGGATTGCCCCCCTGCCAAGAGTAACCGCGCCGAATGATCCCGACACATCCCCGCCACACCTCCAGAATCGCACCGGCGACCTCACTTCCCCACGTGGATGCGCAGCCCCGACCCATACGAATGACGGTGGAAGTGGCGGGGAGTGGGCGGAATCGCAATGATGTTGTCGCCATTGATGATAATCTTGGGCGGATAGTAATCCCAGGTATGATAGCGGCTGGTGCTCGACTCGAAGCCGTAGGTGGTGCTGCGCGGCAGCTCGGGCAGCGGCGGCAGTTGGGCAAGCTCTCCATTGAAAGTGTCGGGGGCGCTTTCTGGTAGCGGTACGGCGGCCTCCGCCAGCAACCGGTCGTGCAGGGCCTTCGCTGCCTGCACATACGGTGCCTCCGGATACTCGCTGATGACCCGGGCCAGGAGCAACGCCCCATCCTCCGGGTTGTCGGCTTCGCGAGCCCGGGCAAAGGCCTCCTTGAAGGCTTGGTAGATCTCCGCCTTTTCCCGGTCCACCCAGTCACCGTTCACCTCGACCCGCCCCAGCTCCTCCTGATGTTCCGCATGCGTGACCCACTGCCCCTCATGCAGTACCCGCCCCTCCCGCTTCTGCTCCAGATCCACCAACGCCGCCACTCCTTTGTCCTCCGCGGTCAGATAATGCCGAAGCGAATGAAGATAGACGTACCTGGGCTGCGCCTCCGCGATCTTTCCCTCCGCGTACAGCCGCTCCGCCTGCTCCGCAATCGCGATCAGCCGCTTGCGAACCGCCTGGCGTACCAGCACGGGAAGCGAACTCGGCACGATCTCCTGCCACGCGTAAAAACGTCCCCCCACCTCATCATGCAGCACCCCGTCCGCTCGCAACACAAAGGCCCCCGACACCTCTGCGCCCGCCGTGGTGCGAATGTCCAGAGCGAGCAACGGCATCTCCGCGGCAACCAGTGGCGCGATGGCCAGCAGCAGGAGAAATTGGCAGCTAACACGAAACATGGGAAACCAACGGGGTTGGTGGTCCGGAACTCTCTTTAAGTTAACGCCTCCAGCCGGCAGATTCAACCTGGCACCCTGGAGCACTCAGCTCGGTCGCTCCCGCATCCGCTTCAACTCGGGCTGAATCTGCTCCCGATAACAGATGGGGCAGACGCCATGCGAAAAGGAGGTCCCCAACCTCGCCACAAGATGATCCTCGATCGTCACCCACTCCCCCTGCTCGTTCCGTATATGCTTGCAGTAGCTGCACACCGGCAGCAGCAGCTCCATCTGCCGTACGCGAGACTGCAGCGCCACAATGCGTTCCGCCACCCGCAAGCGCGCCGCCAGAACCAGCGGATCGAAAGGCTTCACCACGAAATCGTCCGCCCCCGCCTCCATCGCCGTCAGTAGATTCGCCCGACCGCATTTCGAGGTGAGCACGATGATGTACGTGTAACTCACCCCCTGCGCCTCCCGGATGTGACGACACAGCTCCGTACCCTCCATGATCGGCATCATCCAGTCCGTCAGCACGATCTGAAACGGGTTCTGCTGGTGCGCCGCCAGCGCATCCACCCCATTCCCCGTCGCCACCACCTCATGCCCCAGATCCTTCAGAAAGCACGCCATCACTTCCTGGCTCACCGGATCGTCTTCGGCAACGAGTATTCGCATCGGCTCCTCCCCTTCTCACCATGTTCGCGCTCGACAGGTCGCTGCATGGACGACCTTCCAAGCGTTCTCTCCTAGCAGCTATCCTGCCACAAGCTCCTTTAGCCTCGGCTCAAACTCACATCTCCCGCCCCTGTCAACTCTGGCTAACGTCACCGACCGCCTCCAACCATCTCGACCGACAACCGAGATTGACGCCTTCACCTCCTCGTTCCGCCGCCCGCGCCCAACACTTGCAAGGCCAGTGGGCACCAGTATACTACAACCACCACGACCTGCCGGAGAGTCCATGTCCGTTACGCCCTTGACCCGCACCCTCTATTCCCTCACTGCCTCCCTGCTCCTGCTGGCTGGAGCCACCTTTACCGCCCTCTCCCGCCTTCCCTTCCACTGGATATGGGCACGATTGCAGGGAACCGTCCACAACTCCTCCCGCGACCGCATCCACGGCCTCTACACCGACTTCAGTACGCGGGCGATCATCCTCGGCATTCTGCTCATGCTGGCCGGCATCCTGCTGCTGCTCCTGCGCCGCCCCCTCCTCCCCATGGTGCAGGTGGCCGCCGATCGGCTCCGACGTGAACTGCCCATCCTCCGCGCCGACGCAAAACGGGCTCTGCTCCAGCTCTGGATGGATCGCCCCGCCATGGCAGGGCTGGCATGCATCCTCGCGGTCGGCCTCGTCCTCCGGCTCATGTACCTGCATGAACCCATGCGCGGCGACGAATCCGCCGCCTATATTTCCTTCGTCAGCCGCGGCCTCTTCGGCTTGTTTCACTGGCCCGGCCCCGCCAACCATCTCCTTCATACCCTCCTCACCTACGCCAGCGTCCAGCTCCTCGGGGCGGCCCCTTGGGCTATCCGCCTTCCCGCCCTTCTTGCCGGAATGGCGCTCATCCCCGTGAGCTTCCTCACTGCCCGCCGCTTCAACGGCGGCAGCGGTGGCCTCTTTGCCGCCGCCATGGTGGCAACCGCTCCCTTCCTCGTCCTCTATTCGGTCAACTCGCGGGGCTACAGCCTGATGACCCTCTTCACCCTGCTTCTGCTCCTCATCGTTCCCTATATGATCCGCCACCGTTCTCATGCGGCGGGCGTCATCGCCGCCATCGTCGGTGCCGCCGGCATGGTCACCCTCCAGACCATGACCTTCGCCCTCGCCGGATTTGCCATCTGGGCCGTCCTCCTCGCGTGGCGCCGGGACTCCCCCGCAGCCCGCCGCGAAACCCTCCTCCTGCTGACCACAAGCTGCCTGCTCTGCATCGCCCTGACAGCGATTCTCTACCTTCCCGTCATCGTCCACTCCGGCCTCGACGCGCTGCTCGACAACAAGTTCGTCAATGCACCTCCGGAACACGCGCTCCCTCTGGCCATCTGGCGGGAGATGATCGCCGTCTGGCTGCTCTGGGTGGGCGAGGTACCTCCCCTGCTGCAAGTGATCGTCGCCGGCGCCGTGCTTGGCGGCACCGGCTGGCTGCTCCGCCATCGGACCGCCTGGGGTATCGCCCCCTTCTCCCTGGCCGCGGGGGCACTGCTCCTGCTTCTGGTCATGCGCGTCATACCCGGCAATCGTACCTGGATCTACTTCCTGCCCATCCTCTTCGTTCTCGCCGACGCAGGCGTCACCGCCCTCCTGAGCAGATGGCCGGGCAACGGGCGCAGCCAACGTACCGCCTATGCCTCCGCCTGCCTCCTGATCGCCATCGTCTCTGGTGGCGCCGTCGTCCGCCATCGTTCCGTCGACGCCTACGCATCCCGTCGCTACTCCCGCCTCCAACTCGGCAACATGGGCATGCTCGGTGTCGAGGATGCGCCCGACACGCCACACATCGCCGCCTGGCTCAAGCCACGTCTCCGGCCCGGAGACCGCGTCGTGGCCATCACCCCTGTCGATACCATCCTCCACTACTACTTCCTGCGGCTCGATATCGACCTCGCCTTCCTCTACCAGGAAGGCCCCGGAACCCTCTACATAATCGTCGACAAGCCCGAGCACACCTTTGATCATCTCGCCGCCTGGCTGCCCGAGCCGCCACCGCGCGAAGCATGCACCATCTACCGTCTGCCCCGCAGCGATATCTACATCTACACCCCCTGACCACCGGCTACCTGTCCACATGGATGTCTCGACCATTGGCCATTCCTTCCCCTTCGACCCTACCTACGGCTACAACCTCCAGGCCCTTCGCGCGGTCCCCCCGCCACCCGCCCCGCACGACTTCGAGGCCTTCTGGCGCGATACTCACGATCGTTGCCGCGACACGCCCCTCTCCCTCCAGCGCCTACCCAGCCAGCATCAGCACCCCGATTTCGAGACCTTCGAGATCCGTTTCGACACCCTCGGCTACACCGGCGTCGGTGCCTGGGTCGTCATCCCCCACCACAACGTCGACACCAGCTCCGTCGTCGTCGCCGGACACGGCTATGGCGGCCGCGCCGCCCCCGACTATGCGCGCGTTTGCCGTGCCCGCGCACCCTGGATCTTCCCATGCGCCCCCGGCTTTCACCTCTCCGCCCGCGATGATTTTCGCCACGAACATGGTCAGACGCACGTCACCGTCGGCATCCAGAGCCGCGAAACCTATATCCTCCGCGCCTGCGTGGCCACCTTTTGGAGCACCCTCGACGCCGCCCAGCTACTCTTCCCCGATGCCCGCGACTTTGTCTATATCGGCGGCAGTTTCGGCGGCGGCCTCGGTGCCCTCATGCTGCCATGGGAGCCACGCTATTCCCGCGCCGTCCTCGATGTTCCCACCTTCGGACAGCAGCCCATCCGCCTGCAATGCCCATGCAACGGCAGCGGACAAGGCGTGATCGACTATGCCGCCACCCACCCCGATCTCCTCGACATCCTCGCCTATTACGATGCCGCCACCGCCGCCACTCACATCGCCATTCCGGTAATCACTTCCCCCGCCCAGTTCGACCCTTGTGTTGCCCCACCCGGCCAATTCGCTGTTGCCAACGCTATTACCAGCGACGGTTCCGAAACCATCGAGCGCCACATCGGCCACTTCGATCTACCCGAAGTCGCCATCCACGACCAGCTCCGCGTCACCCGCGCCGTCTCCCGTTTCATCGGCCCCTGAGTTCTCTCCGCACCCCGCCCTGCAATCATCCTTGATCGCAGGAAAGAGCGGCCTGGATTTTTCGCATGGATAATTGCATTCACTTTGGGGTAGTCTATAATACAGGGACGGTGCGACCCTCAAGAGTGCCAAAGGGCATTCTATACCGCAGCGCCCGAAAGAATTGGATGAAGACCCCAAGGAGAACGACCGTGATCTTTCGGCTTTGTATCCTCATATCCTGCGCTTGCCTCTTCTTTCTGGCTGGGGCGGACGGAGCAGAAAACGAAGCGGAAGCAGGTTCGATAGATGATGTCTGGCTGTACCTGCCGATGGATGGGGTGGTGCAACCCGCGGTCGGTGACGCGGTGCTACAGGTGGATCATCGTCAATGGACGACAGATTCGGTTGACGACGAAAGTAAGGCATCCTTGAAGTTTGGGGATGGGGTTGCCGGACGGGCGCTGGAGATCAGCGTGCCGCGTGAGGGACGGCTTGGCGATGCCCTGGCGTATGTGGTCGATGTGCGCGCCTTCCCCTACGATGCGGGAACGGTCGCGCTCTGGTACAAACCAACTCGCCATTTGTCAGAGGAAGGTGTCTGGCTGTATGGCATGGGCTGGGCGAGTTTCCAGGCGCAGATAAGCGGCAGCCGCATTGGCGTTCATGCGACCGCGGATCACCGCGATGCGGTGTATGCGGATATGAGACGCTTGGCGGAGACGTGGCGAGAGCAGTGGCACCTGATTGTCACCACCTGGGATCATTCGACCGTGCGTGCGTTCGTTGACGGAGAGATGATCGGGGAACGGACAGACGTGAAGCCGCTCGAAGCCGCGCCTCGTGCCCGATTGGACATCGGCAGCTTGCCGCCCGGAGGCGCGCGCAAAACACCGGTCGCCTATGCACAGGGTCTGTTGGACGATATTGTTATTCTCACCCGGCCACTCACTGCTGAGCAGGTCTCTGCCCTGTACGAAGCTGGACAGGAGACGGCGTTTTCCGGATTCTTGGGCACATTGTCCACCGGGGCGCTTTTGTCCATGCCGCGACATGCCTACTTGCGAGGCGAGAAGGCCACGGTCACAATTACCCCTTTTGCCGCCACGGCGGAAGGGCGATTGGTCGGCCTGCATGATGCAATGCGGATTGACCTGGGACCAATCGCGCCCGAAGGAATATCTGAAATCACGGTCGACACGGCGCTGCTTCGTCCCGGCAAGTACGTACTGGTTGCCGAAATGCCGGTGCGGGAGAACGAAGCCGTAGTCAGC
The DNA here is from genome assembly GCA_041690595.1 of Lentisphaeria bacterium. Lineage (GTDB taxonomy): Bacteria > Verrucomicrobiota > Lentisphaeria > JABSQK01 > JAWLHB01 > JAWLHB01. Next base: position 88,896 of record JAWLHB010000019.1, on the reverse strand, counting down.
AAGCCGTACTCGCTGATGGTACGCGACCAGCGTCAACCGGAATTTCCCATAGGGCTTGGTGCCTCGTTCCAGGCGTCCGATGAGGCATTGGCGCTGTACGAACGGCTGCATATTTCGCACCTGTCCAGCAATGGCCCTCAGGGGGACCATCAGTTTTGGAGGCAGCTCGACCGTGCGTTTGGTCACGGCATCAGCCTCTTTCCCAACTTCAACATTCTGGATGTATGGAGCAGACAGTACGAGTCCCTCAAAAGGGAGCCGTACTTCCGGAAGGACGAGAACGGCACCTGGCGGGTCGATCCGGAGTGGGGCTGGAAATTCCTTCAGACCCTGGTCTTCGCCGATGGATCGGAGGATGACCACAGGGGGCTGTCGTCGGCGAGTCCGTTCAGCCCGATTGCGTGGAAGATGATGACCGCACGGATCGAGCAGATCATGGCCGCGGCAGGCGATCATCCGGGTTTGATGGCGGTCAGTTTTCAGGACGAGGTTCCCTTCCGAATGAACAAGGACACCGAGAGCGGGAAATGGAAGATCGGCGACTACAGCTATTATGCCGTCGAGCATTTCAAGGAAGGTAGCGGCCTGGACTCGCCCGCATTCCCTCCAACTGATCCCGAGGGCACGGTCTGGCCGGACGACCATCCCTATCTCCAGTGGATAAAGTTGGTGGGCCTTCCCGGTAACGACTTCACGACGGTGGGACTGGAGGAGCTGTACTATCGCCTGGGGCGAGTGGTCCAGATCTATCGGCCGGACGTCCTCATCGGCAATTATAGCGGAGGCGAGTATGGCAAGAACGACGTTGTTCTGGACTGGAATTACCCTGTGTTGTGGGAACCCAACGCTGGCGGGTGGGGCCAGGGAGGGGGGTACCTCGATTATGTGTTCGACCGGCACTGGGCGCGGCAACAGGCGCGTCCCCGCAAGCCGTTGTGGGCTCTGCTGGGCTGGTGGTCCGGCGATATGACCGGACAACCTGAGTGGTGCGTCAGCGATTTCCGCCTCAACACTGCGTGGGCGCTTGCCAAGGGGAGCAAGCAGCTCATGTGGTTCCATGCTGGCAGTGACCCGCTGGAAAACAAGGCATCCGGACCGTTCAGCCATGCCGGGCTTCGCACAGAGTTGGAGCAATGGTGCGATTTCCTGAACGCAAAGGGCCCCCTGTTCGCGCGGCTGGAGAAACGCCCCGCCAAGAAGGTCGGGCTTCTCTGGAGCGAGACGAATCGCGCCGGCCACGTAGCGAAGACGAACAGCAAGGCGGAGTATCATCTTGTATTTGCGGGACTTCGCACTATCGGGGCGGAGCCGGATGTGATCACCGATCGGATGATCCGCGAAGGTGTGCTGGATGAGTACGAAGCGCTGGTGTTGTGTGGGTTCAACTATTCGTCTGAAAGCCTGTGGCAGGAGATTGAGCGCTTCGCCGCCCGTAAAGAGAGCTCTGTGTTTTACGACACAACGTCCAAACTCATTCCGGCCGGCTCGGTGCCTCTGGAGCTTTCGTGGGAGGAGACGTTCGAAACAGGTGGTGGTCCGCTCATGAGGACGCGGGCGGTGGGGAAATGGGCCAATCATCTTCGTTCCAGGGTATTGCCGCGCCTGACTCGGAGCGATATCGAGATAGAGAGTGCGAGCGGGCAGGTCGGCGCTCATCTGCTGTGGGCGGGCAAGACCCCCTATCTGTTCATTCTCAACACGGAGATGGAGCAGAGTTGCGAAGTCCGGGTGCGTTTCCGGCATTCCGGTGCGGTTGCCTTCCATTTGGTGACCGGCGAAGAACGCAACCTGCGGAACGAGGACGGCAGCGTCACGTTTTCGGAAGTTCTGCCGCCGGGTGGCTGGGCGCCCTACGTTCTGCCTCCCCAACCCGTTGCGGATCTTCATGCCGAAGCGGATGTTGATGCAGGTCGTGTGCATATCCGGTTTTCGCTGCGCGATGACGTCGACCGTGTGGTGCCGGCGGCCTGGCCCGTTCGGGTCGAGCTGTTGGACCCCGGCGGTCGGCCGACGACGTATATCAGGCAGACAAGCACTGAGGTGGACGGCACGGGTCGGGTAACGATGCATCTGGGGCGGCTCACGGATCCGGAGGGACGATGGACCGTACTGTTGACCAATGAAGTGACTGGGGAAACCGTGCGTGAACCCATTGAGATAACGTGGGACGACAACATTTGAAAAGAGACAATTCCAGGAGGCTCAGCATTTCATGAAAACGACCCTGAAGCACCTATTTCTTGCTCGACCATGCATAAAGTGGCTGACGATGGCGCTTGCGCTGTCCGCTCTTACCTCACGGGGGGTGATTCTGATCGAGGATGGAACGGCGAAAGCCGTGATCGTGGCCAACGGTCATGTGGAACAGGCGGAGATTCTCCAGGCTTACCTTGAAGAGATGACCGGCGCCAGGATTCCTATCCGCGAAGCGGCGACCGGAGAGGAGACGGCCGTGGTGCTGCAAACGGTTGACAAGGTGCCCGGTGCCAGCGACCGCCCCACTGCCGCGCAGGCATATCGCCTGCATACAGAAGGCAATCGGCTCGTTATCACCGGTGCTTCCGAGCGAGCGCTGAAGTATGGCGTCTATGGCTTCTTGGACGATCATCTGGGAGTTCGCTTTCTGACTCCCGTCTATGATCATGTGCCGAAGCAGATGACATTGGTTGTCGATGAGCTCGATGACGTTGAGGAACCAAGGTTCCAGTTTCGGGGCTACATCTATTGGCCGAACCGCGATGCCGAGACCCTGGAATGGATGTACCGTCAGCGCGCTGGGGGACTGCCGGTGGAAACGCTGACGGCGAAGCACAACTTCTACGAGTACGCCCCACCCGCGCAATTCGCGGAGACGCACCCCGAATGGTATCCTTTGAAGGCGGACGGAACGCGCCAACCGGACTGGGCCTTCGGCCTGTGCGCCACCAACGCGGAGTTGGCCAAACAGTTCGCCAAACACTTTGTCGGGTTGATTGAAAAATATCCGGAGACGGAGGTATTTCCGGCCGCGCAGGGGGACGGCTTCACCCCGTGCCTGTGCGATGAATGCCGGGCTCTGGTGCGAGCCGAAGGAACGGAGGCGGCGCCGTTTGTCCTGTTGTTGAACCGGGTGCTTGAGATCGCCTCGGGAAGCCATCCGGACAAGGGGTTGATCACCTTCGCCTATTTCGATACGCTGCCGCCCCCGAAAACCATGAGGCCGCACGAGAAGCTGTGGATCAACGTGGTCTCCAGTTCGCTCTCGCAGAATCAAGCTGGCGACCAGCTGAATCTGATCGAGAACAACCCTGCCAATCGGGATTACGAGAAGGCGCTGATCGACTGGTGTAAAGTCGCACCCGGCCGGGTCACGGTCTATCACTGGGATGGGTTGGATCCGGGAAATGGCGAGTACAGCGAATGGCCGACGCTGTTTCCGCACTGCGAAAACATCCGCTTCATGGATCGGCAGGGTGTATCGGGTCTGCATGTGGCCTCGCGCACCCACAATTTCAACTGGAGCTGGCTGTACAACTATGTGTGGCACCGGATGTTGTGGAATCCGGACACCGACGAGGCGGCGGCGACCAAGGAGTTCTTGCGCACCTACTACGGGGAGAAGGCCGCACCGGTGCTGTGGGAGTATTTGACCTATGTCGATCAGGCTCGGCGCGAGAGTGGCTATGGCGCCCCTACCGTACGCTGGCAAAGCTGGCCGCGCATAAGCCGCCAGAAGCTGTTTACGCCTGAAGTCGCCGAACAGATGGCCGCGCTCTTTGACCGGGCCGAGGCGTTGGCCGCCACGGAATCGAACCCGGTTTATCTGCAGCATGTTCAGGAAGCCTATGCCACCAGTGTTGCCGATGTTCTGGTGGGGCATGCTGCTGACCGCAGTGAACGGCTGGCACCGGCGGTGGATCCGGCGACCGGGGAACTGTGGATGGTGCACGGCGGCGATCCAGGCGTGGTGAAACCTCTTCGCCACCTGCTTGGGCAAGTGATGGTGTATGACCGCGGCCCGGGCACCATCTACAAACGCCAGAATGGCGGTTTGTTGGAGCGTCTGCACAACCAGGCCTTCAAGGCGGACATCGTCCCCAATCTGGCAGGCCAGATCACGAGTCTGGTCCACTTGCCGAGCAAGACGGATGTGTTCGCGGCGTTCGGTAATAAAATGGGCTACGAAGATCTGTTCCCGGCCACGTATGGACAGTTCTACTCCGTAGTTGAGTCCACCCCGGAGAAGGTCGTGACGAAAGTCGATTTGCAGCCGGGGCGCTGGGATTGGCCGCGGGGTGACTTGACCCGGACGGTTTCGTTAGACGAGGCAGGTGGAGGGCTGAAAATCGAGCGCGAGTTCGAGCAGAAAGGCGGGCCGCGCAGCAGTTACCTGGAACGTCCGCGGCGGTTCAGCACGCATTGGCGGCTGGCGATGCCCGACCATGCGGTCGCGGAGGTTGTCATCGTCAAGGCGGGCGCCAGAAAGCGGATCACCTTTTCCGACATCAAGCTCGGTTCGATCCGGGGTGCGAAGGATGAAGCGGTGGGTAAACGCGCGCCTGGCGGCGACAACCAGGAAAGTGCTTTCGAAGCGGTGCTGGCAGTTTCGACCACCGAAGAGACGGTCGTGCCGATCGATGTCAGCGACGGTGATTTGGAAATACGTTTCGACCGGGGTGACGGCCTGGAGGCTGTAATACTGACGACGGTGGATGGTTATGAAGCTGTCACGTTGAAGCCGATGCCGCGCGAGAAAAGCTTGCTGGTCAAGCTGCAGGCCAAACCGCAGCCTGTGACGAAGGAGGCGACCCGGATAGTCTTGCCACCTCAATCGGTGCGTGTGGAAGCGGTCGCGAATCGGGCGGGTTTCAATCCGGAGCGCGAACTTGAGCCGGAAACCGTGAGGGAATCGCCGCGGATTCTGATCACGGGCGAAGGCACCGCTGTCAATGAACGGGACGGGGCCGAGTTGGTCTGGATTCCCGCCGGTGACTTTCTTCGTGGCAGCAAACCGGGAGTGGGTGGTTCGGACGAGTGGCCGCAACGCACGATCTTCCTCGATGGCTATTGGATCACCCGATTTCCCGTCACGCTCGGGAAGTTCAAGAGCTACATCCAGTCAACGGGTCAGAAGATGCCCGATATGCCGTGGGGACAGGACATGCGGCTCGATCCGGACGCGTCTGAGGATGATTATCCGGCGTTGATGTCCTGGTTCGAGGCTGACGAGTACGCCAAGTGGGCCGGGGCGCAACTGCCCACCGAAGCTCAGTGGGAGAAAGCGGCTCGCGGCACGGACGGTCGCGTGTATCCGTGGGGCGATACCTGGAATCCCGCGTGCGCCGTGGGCATGGAACGGACGAAGTACCAGTTCAAGACTGGCATGTACCCCGTCGGCAACTCGCCGCAAGGGGTAAGCCCATACGGAGTCGAGGAGATGGCCGGGAACGTGTGGGAATGGGTCGCCGACTGGTATGACCATGATTACTACAAGATCTCTCCGGATGCCAATCCAACGGGGCCCGAGCGCGGACAGATGAAGGTATTGCGGGGTGGCGACAGCAGTTGGGATGAGAGTTACCACCGCAGTGCTACGCGATTTATCAACCCGCCCCAGGTGCGCGACTGGGTGAAGAGCGGATTCCGCTATGTGATCGCGGAGAAATCGACTCAAGAGAATTTGAAGTGACTGCGTTCGCTGGCACAGTTTTTCGAAGGATTACCGAAAGATGAAGACGAGGCCCAACATTCTATTGATCACCACCGACCAACAGCGCTGGGATTGTGTCGGGGCTAATGGGAATGAGATCATCCGCACACCGGCATTGGATCGGTTGGCGGCAGAGGGGATGCGTTTCACGCACAGCTACACGAGTGCCTCCGCCTGCGTGCCCTCGCGCGCCACATGGATCACCGGTCAGTATCCGCACACGCACGGCGCCATCAATACCTCCGGGAAGCATTTTCTGCGTCCGGGCACCCCGACGCTGATGAGCCGGCTCGCGGACGCCGGCTACCATACCATGGGCGTCGGGAAGATGCACTTTTTCCCTTGGAACGCCCTGTGGGGTTTCGATTTCCGGGTAACCGGTGAAGGCTATGATGACGATGACTATAGCCGGATGCTCAAGGAGAAGGGGCTGTTCGGGCAACACATCGGGCATCACACCCCCGGTTTCGGCAAAGCGTGCAAGGCGATGCCCTCGCCGCTGCACGAGGACGATCATCTCGACGGCTGGGTCGGCAAACGCGGGGTCGACATGCTCCATGAACGCATGGCGGATCCCTTTTTTCTGTGGGTTTCGTTCAGCGGTCCACACGATCCTTTCGATCCGCCTGCGCCCTATGACACCATGTATCGCCCCGAAGAGATGCCACCGCGTGTGGCCCGGGAGGGGGAACTGGACCGTCTGCCGGCCAGCGCGAAATGCAAAGCCTCCGATTATGGCATCGAGCATATCAACCTGACCGCCATCGACGATGACCTGGCGGCGCAGATCCGCGCGTACTACTACGGCAACGTATCCCTGATCGACAAGTGGGTCGGCGAGTTGCTGAACACGCTGGACGCAAAGGGTTTGGCGGACAACACGCTGGTGGTCTTCACCGCGGATCATGGTGATCTGCTGGGCGATCACCACCTTTTCTACAAAGGCTATATGCCGTGTGAAGCCGATATGCGGGTGCCGTTGCTGATGCGCTGGCCTGAGCATCTGGCGCCGGGGGTGTGTGACCGATTTACGGGGAGCGTCAACCTGATGCCAACGTTGCTCGAGGCCGCCGGGCTTTCCGTTCCCAACAGTTGTCAAGGCCGAAGCTTGTTGCCGTTGCTCAGTGGAGAGGCACCGGGCTGGGACGATTTCGTTGTCACCTATTCCGAGCCCGGGCGGTATCGGATTCGCGACAGCCGCTACGCCTACACGCGATACCCGGATCAAGACATGGATACGTTGTTCGACCTGCACAACGATCCCCATGAGCTGAATAACCTATGCCATGGCGACCGCGGCGTGGAAGCGATAATCTCCGACATGCGCGCAAGGTTGATAGACTGGTTTGCGGCCCAAGCTGACCGGGGCCATGAGTGGCCGAAGCGTGGATGCTATCCCACTGTGTTGCCCAGTCGCGTCCATGGCTGATTCTTGAGCGAAGGGACGGAGCAGCGCGACAAGGCTGATTCTTAACCGGCAGTTCCAAGAGGCGCTGCGAGGGCCGGAATCCAACCATATTACTCCCACTACATTCACTTTTACGTTATCCCTGGGCGTGGCAAGGCGGGGGAGGGTGACCGGGTAAGGTTGGTTGCAGGAAGCGAGGGAAGAAGGTTAGTTTAAGAGATGAATGCAGATGGTCATGACGGTGAGAAGCGGCGGAATGTTCTGGTGCAGACCTTCGTGCAGTTCCTGGAGAATAATTGCCCGCGGATGGCGGCGGCGCTGGCCTTCTACACGATCTTTTCGCTGGCACCCGTGCTCGTGCTTATCGTGATGCTGGCGGGTGCGGTGATCACCGAGGCGCAGGTGCAGGAGTGGCTGCAGGGGCAGGTGGGCGGGATGCTGGGCGCTACCGCGGCGGAGCAGATCGAGGCGATGATCGCCAATGCGAAGGAGCGGCTGCAGTTTGGCTTTTCGCTGGGTTTCGTGTTGAGCATCGGCGGCTTGCTCTTCGGCGCAACCGGAGCTTTTGTGCAGTTGCAGACAGCGCTCAATACGTCCTGGGGCGTGAAGCCGGATCCGGAACGTGGCGGGATCCGGAACATGCTGATCAAACGGACCTTCTCACTGGGTATGGTGCTGGCGATCGCCTTTCTGATGCTGGTGATGTTGATCGTCAGCTCGCTGATCAGCGCCTTCAGCGGCCGCATCTCGGCGCTGCTGCCGAGCACCCTGTCGACAGTGACGCTCTGGACACTGGACACGGTCATCAACCTGGGGGTGCTGACGCTGCTCTTCGCGACGATCTACAAGGTGTTGCCGGATGTGAAGGTGGCGTGGAAAGATGTCTGGGTGGGAGGTTTCTTTACAACGCTGCTCTTCGTGGGTGGCAAGTTCATCATCGGTTTCTACATTGGGCGGAGCAATCCCGGGGAAGTTTTCGGTGCGGCGGCGGCATTGGCCATCATCCTGCTGTGGGTATACTACTCCGCCATGATTGTCTTCTTTGGAGCCGAATTCACCGAGGCGTGGGCGAAGCGGCATGGCAAACCGATCGAGCCATCGCCCGGCGCTGTCCGTATCCAGTACACGGAAGAACGGGTGACGGAGTGACCAGTTCATCAACAACCAGGAGGTAGAGGATGTTTTCTCCTTTTTCACGTCGGCGGGCGCGCGAGCGGCTCGACAGCGATCGCAGAAGAGTAGATAAGGACAACCTGAAAGAGGTGGTCGACAAGGCGGATCTGATCGAGCAGCGATTTCGGTCCAGCGGTCCGCTGGGGCGCTTCATCGGCGATGGCAAGATGCTGCTTGCCCTGGTGCAGGATTATGCCAACGGCAGGTATCGCCAGATACCGTGGCGGGCGATTGCGGCGGTGGTGGCGGCCTTGCTCTACGTGCTGAATCCGCTGGATCTGGTGCCGGATTTCATCCCTCTCGTCGGCTGGCTGGATGATGGGGCAATCCTGGCCGCATGCCTGATGATGATCGAGGGGGATCTGCATGCGTACAGGAAGTGGAAGGTGGATCGGGCCCATGCCGAGGATGTCAAGGCTGCCGGCCTGCCCTATCTGGAGCCTCCCGTAAGGAAAGTAGAGGATTAATGTGGGAAATTGCTTGCGCAGTATTTATAAAGACTTTATATTGGCAATGGAGTCTGGCAGCAATTCATTCATTGGAGGGGAAGTGAGATGAAAGGGTCGATGCGGTTATGTTCGGCGATCTGCGGTGCGTTGTGGCTGCTGGCGGGAGGTTTGCGTGGCGAGGAGCCGGTGGCGGGCATTCTTCCGGAGGAAGTACGAACGCTGGCTCAGGAGCGAGTGGCGGCGGGTGCCCGTTACCTCATGGAGTTGCAGAACGAGGACGGATCCTGGGGCAAGTACAAGAATCCGCATCCGGCGATCGCGGCCTTGTGTGCCATGGGCATTCACGAAGCTCCAGGGCTCGATCCGGCCGAGGTGGACGCGGCGACTACGAAGGCGATCGCGTTCGTGATGCGCTACCGGCAGCCGGATGGCTCGATCTATCCGGCCGAGTGGAGCCAGACGAGCAGCGCCAACTATCCGAATTATACCACCTCCATCGCGCTGATGGCGTTGGCAACCTTGAATCGGCCCGAAGATCGTGAGGCGATGCTCGCGGCGAGACGGTACCTGCAGCGGTCGCAGTTCAACGATCCGTCGAGCGTCGATTATGGCGGCATCGGCTACGGGAAGACGGGACGGGCGGATCTTTCGAATGCCTCCTGGACGACCACGGCGCTGCACTATACGGACCACCTGGATCGGGAGGATCCCGAGGCAGAGGCTCGCACGCGGGAGATGTGGGAGAAGTTCGCGATCTTCCTGACCAAGTGCCAGAACCTGCCGGAGGTCAACAAGGAGTCGTACGTAAGCGAGTCGGAGGAGGATCGTGGGGGCTTTGTGTATCGTCCGTTCGAGAGCAAGGCTGGGAGCCGCGGCGAGGACGAGCAGTCGGGCCTGGTCAGCTCGGGGAGCATGACGTATGCGGGGCTGATGAGCCTTCTGCATGCGCAGGTCGACCGCAAGGACGTGCGGGTGCGGGGAGCGTTGGACTACCTGATGCGCAACTGGACCTTGAGCGAGAATCCGGGCATGGGCTTGCAGGGGCTCTACTACTATCTTTACGTGATGACGCGGGCTTTTGATGCCTATGGAGAAGAGATCCTTACCGACAAGGCCGGCAAGGCGCATCCGTGGCGTGAGGAAGTCCTCAAGCAATACATGGCCCTGCAGCATCCGGACGGGTCGTGGGCAAACAGCAATGGCCGCTTCATGGAATCGATGCCGGAGCTTGCCACCTCCTACAGCCTGATGGGCATGAAGACGGCGCTGGGCATGAACAGAGCTGTTTCGCAGCCAGAATAAGACGGCTATCTTCCCACAAGGCGCGGCCGGTCCCCCTCCTCTCTCCACCGGCCGCGCCTCCTTTTTTTGGGAGGTATGAAGGCGGCGGAAATGAGGCGGCGACGGGATTCGGCAGGAGGCTCACAATAACAGCTCCGGTTGACAAACGGACGCAGAGGGCTACATTAGGCCAGTCAGCCAATCCCGAAGCCACCGTCAATCGACCGCCGGATTTTTCACATGGCATCACCTTCTGCAGTAGTCGATGTCGAGATCCTAGAGGAGCTCGGCAAGTTCTGCGACCGGACGACGATCAGCCATCTGATCGATACCTTTCTGAGGTTGACGCCGGAGCAGCTCGAGGCGGCGCAGGAAGCCCTTTCCAGAGGGGATCTGTACGCGGTGCAGTGCTCGATCCACAGCATGCGTTCGGGAATCGGCAGCTTGGGAGCGCTGCGCATGGCACCCATCGCGGAGGCGATCGAGTTGCAGGCGCAGCAGCACAAGGCGGATGGTCTGGCCACCGACCTCGAACGACTGACGGCAGAGTTTGCTGCCTTTCGCGATGCGCTGAACGCTTGGCGCGCCCAACTCAATCCGAGCTCAGGCAACGCACGGCCGCGGCAGGAATGAGCGCCGCGATGCCCCGGGGGGAGGCACACGCATGCAGCGAACAATAGTTTGCGTTGAAGACGATTCGATCCTGCAGAAGATGTATGTGGCGCTGCTGGGCGAGCGCGGCTATCTGGTGCGCGGCTGCACCACGGGTGCCGAGGCGCTCGCCTTGCTGAATGAGGAGATCGCGCATTTCATCATCATCGACATGCGGCTGCCCGATACGGACGGATTGACGCTGGCAGAGAAGATACGCCAGCTGCCGCAGACGGCGCAGGTGCCCTTCATGTTTGTGTCGAGCGATGAGACGGAGGCGTCGATCGTGGCAGGGCTGGAACTGGGCGCGGTGGATTACATCGTGAAGCCGTTTCGTCCGACGGAATTGCTGGCGAAGGTCGGAAGCATCTTCAGTCGGCATGCGCTGGGTGAGCTTAACGGCTTTGGCAATGGCACGCAGCTTTTTGCGGGTCGTTACGAGCTGCGGAGCAAGCTTGGGGCGGGCTGTTCGAGCACGGTAATGCTGGCGCGGGACATCACGCAGCCGGAGTCGGCGCCGGTGGCGCTGAAGATCTACAATCTGGGTTTCCTGCGTTCGTACCAGGCGGAGGACATGATGGCGCGCTTTCTGCGGGAGGCGTATCAGATGTCGAAGCTGCACCATGCGAATATCGTGGAACTGAAGGATTTCGGCAAGGCGCCGAGCGGGCGTTTTTACCTGGCGATGGAGCACGTAAATGGGGAGACGCTGCAGGATCTTCTGGTGGCGTACGGGGTTCTGCCAGAGTCTCAGGTTGCAAGTATCGGTTATCACATAGCAGGGGTGCTGGAGTATTTTGCCGACCGCCACCTGGTGCACCGGGACGTGAGTCCGCGGAACATCATGATCACGGAAGGTGGTCAGATCAAGCTGATCGATTTCGGGCTGGCCAAGTCGTACCAGGACCATCTGCTGGCGGAGGACGACATGGTGCTCGGCACGCCGATCTTCGTGGCGCCGGAAATTCTGGCGGGCGAGGCAGCGCCGGATGTGCGCTCGGATATCTATTCACTGGGGTTGACGCTTTACGTCCTGCTCTGTCCGGACATACCTTACTACGGTACACCACTGGAGATCATCGAGCAGCGGCGCACCAGTCGCCCGGAGCCGCTGCGGGAGGCGATGCCGCATATCTCCGCTCCCCTGGCGCGAATCATCGATGCCATGTGCGCGGAAGAGCCGCGGGATCGTCCGTCTATCGACGAGATCAGGGAACAACTCGGTGTTCTGATACTGGTCCCGGGCGAAGCTGCTTCTGCCGCGGCAGGAGCAGAAATCCGGCCCTGAAACCTTCCACCTTCCGCCAAGGCTGGCCGCGCCATGCCGAACGAGCCTGACAAGTCGCCCTTCATCTCCTTTACCGAGACGCTGCGTCGGTTCAATCTCGACCAGATGGCCCCAAGCCGCGAATCGTTCGAGGATCATCTTGCTGCCGGCTGTCGACTCTTTCGGATGGAGACGGGTATCATCAGCGAGATTCATGGCGACCGCTATATCATTCACGCCGTGAAGTCGGATCTGGCGGAGCTTCAGGTGGGCAGCGTGTATGAGTTGACGGCGACCTACTGCGCGGCGGTGGCGCGGGAAAGGCGTACCATCACCTACCGTCACGTAGGGGAGGACGCGCAGCTGCGGGAGCACCCGGTCTATCAGGCCATGCGGCTGGAGTCGTATATCGGCACGCCGATTCTGGTGAACGGCGACTTCTATGGAACGCTGAACTTCAACTCGCGCAAGCCGCGCCCGGAAGGCATTCACGAGATGGGGAACGAGCTGATCGAGCTGATGGCGAGGAGCATCGGCAGGTTCCTGCGCTTGGAGCGCGCCGAGGCCGAACGTCAGCAGTACGAGGAAGCACTCCGGCGCCAGGACTGGGCCCTGCGCTATTCGCCGAACGGACTCTTCATCACCGACCCCACCCGCCCGGGAAACCCCATTGCGTACGTCAATCCGGCCTTCGAGAGGATCACCGGCTACACCGCCCGGGAGGCGATCGGCGAGAGACTGAGCCTGCTGCAGGGTGAAGGCGGATCCGCGGAGATGGACGAGGTGGAGGCGGCCATCGCGGCCGAAGTGCCCTGCCGCCTGGTGATGCTGGCGCGGCGCCGCGATGGGCAGACCTGGTGGAACGATCTGAGCCTGGAGCCCATTCGCGATGCGGAGCGCACGGGGCGCCTGATCGGCTTCGTCGGCAGCGTGGTGGATGTGAGCGCGCGGCGCAGAACGCAGGAGCGGCTGAAGGCGCTGGCCGAGATGCGGCAGGCGATCCTCAGCAGCGCGGTGCAGTGCATCATCTCGACCACACCGGAAGGCATCATCCAGAGCTTCAACCGGGCGGCGGAACGGCTTCTTGGCTACAAGGAAGCAGAGCTGGTCGGCAAGGCCACGCCGCTTACCCTTCACGATCCGGAGGAGCTTGCCAGCAGAGCCGCAGAGCTGAGCAAGCAGTTTGGAGAGGAAATCCCACCGGGATTCGAGGTTTTTGTCGCTTCGGTTCGGCATGGCGCCTCCGCCGAACGCGAATGGACCTATATCCACCGGGACGGAACGCGCATTCCCGTGAACCTGACGGTGACGGCGATGCGGGGCGGAGACGGCAGTATCAGCGGCTACCTGGGGATTGCCACCGACTTGACCGCGCAGAAGGAGAGCGAGCGCTCACGACGGCGCATGGAGGCGCAGTTTCGCACGGTGAGCGACAGCGCGCCTATGGGCATCGTGGTGACGGATGCCGCGGGGGAGGCCATTTATACCAACCGCAGGTGGCTGGAAATGGCCGGGATCAGCCCGGAACAGGCGCAGGGTCGCGGCTGGATAGCGGCAATCCACCCGGCGGATCAGGAACGCGTCGCGGAGAAATGGTATGCGTCTGCCAGGCAAGGCGAGCTGTACGAAGATTCGTTTCGCATGCAGCGCCCGGACGGGCGGGTGCTGCTCTGTGCGGCGAAGTCGGCGCCGATGCGCGACGAGGGACGTATCATCGGCCATGTCGCTACTGTGGAGGATGTGACCCAGCGGCATGAGGCGCAGGAGGCGTTGCGCGCCAGCGAGAAGCGGTTGCAGGCCATCTTCGATGCGGCGGCCGACGGCATCATCAGCATCGATGCGCAGGGCATCGTCCTTTCATTCAACTCGGCGGCGGAGAAGATGTTCGGCTATCGCGCGGCGGAGATCGAAGGAAAAGACGTCAGCCTGCTGATGCCGGAGCCGCATAGCAGCGAGCATGGGCATTACATTCAACGGTACCTGAGCAGCGGCGTGGCCCACGTTATCGGCAGTAACAACGAGGTGTGCGGGCGGCGGCGCGACGGCAGCACCTTTCCCATGGAGATATCCGTCAGCGAAGTGCGGCTCAACGAGACGAGCCTCTTTACCGGCATTGTCCGTGACATCACCCGGAGAAAGAAAGCGGAGGCGGAGCTGATCGAAGCGAAGGAGCAGGCGGAAGAGGCCAATCGCGCCAAGTCGCAGTTTCTGGCCAACATGAGCCATGAGATCCGCACGCCGATGAATGCGATCATCGGGTATACGCAGTGCATGCTCGACGGCCTGGACGGTCCGCTCAACGGGGAGCAGCGCGGCAGCCTGCAGAAGGTGGCCGATGCCGGCCAGAACCTGCTGCAGTTGATCAATGACGTGCTCGATCTGTCGAAGATTGAGGCGGGGCGCGCGGAACTGCACTGCGAATCGTTCGACCTGGTGCCGACCATCCATGGCTGCGTGGCGACGGTGGCGTCGCTCATACGCGAGAAGGGAGTGAATCTCGTACTTGATCTTCCCGATCCGCCGGTCGTGACCGTGCATGCGGACGAGGCGAAGCTGCGGCAGATCCTCCTCAACCTGCTCAGCAATGCCACCAAGTTCACCCACCGGGGCAACATCACGGTGCGGGCGCGTACCAGCGACGCGCGGGTCAGCATCTCGGTCAGCGATACGGGCATCGGCATGAAGCCGGAAGCGCTGCAGCGCATATTTGAAATCTTCACCCAGGCGGACAGCTCCACGACCAAGAAGTACGGTGGAACTGGCCTCGGCCTGACGATCGCGCGCAAGCTGGCCTGGATGCACGGCGGCGACATCCTGGTCGAGAGCACCCTTAATGTGGGTTCGACCTTTACGCTGGAGATCCCGCGCTTCTGCTTCGGGCAGCCGGGTGTGGTGCCACAGCCGGCCGGCGCTTGTGCCGACGTGATGCCGCCCGGCAACAGGCCACGCGTCCTGGTGATCGACGATGATCAGGCGGTGACGGAAGTCATCCGCAAGCAGCTCAGCCACCTCGATATCGACGTCCACCGCTGTCACGATCCGCGCCTGGCGCTGGATCAGATTCGCATCCTGAAGCCGGAGCTGCTTTTTCTGGACCTGATGATGCCGCATCGCGATGGCTTCCAGATACTCCGCTCCCTGAAGGCGGATCCCGCCACCGCCGAGATCCCCGTCTATGTCATCTCGATGATGAACCATCGGCAACTGGCGCTGACCCTGGGGGCGACTGATTACCTGGCGAAACCGGTTAACCGCGAGCAGTTGCTGGAGATCGTGCACCATCATTTCGGGCCGGACCGCGTCCATATCGCCATCGTCGACGACGATGCGGACGACCGGCAGCTTCTGCGGCGTCTGCTGCGCGGCCGTCCCTGCCGCATCAGCGAATATGCGAACGGGAGCGCGGCGCTGCAGGGCATGCGGGCAGACCGGCCCGACCTGGCGCTGCTCGACATCATGATGCCGGAGATGGACGGCGTGGAGCTGCTCCAGGTCATGCGGAACGAAGCCGAACTCGCGCAGGTGCCCGTGATTGTGATCTCGAATGCGGATCCCCAGGATTCCCTCCTCGGCCACCTGACGGAGCAGATCGAACATATCCTGCGGAAGTGCGGTCTGAAACCGCAAGTGCTGATGAAGGCCATCCAAGATACTATGGAGAAGAACCAGCATGGCAGAGCCCGTGAACGTCGTCCTGATCGTTGAGGACAATGAAGTCAACAGCGAGCTGACGGCCAAGATCCTCAATCACATGAACCTGCGGTCCGTCGTCAAGAGCAACGGCGAAGATGCGCTGGCTTGGTGCCAGGAGCAGGTACCGATGCTGATCCTCATGGACATTTCACTGCCGGGGATGGACGGCCTGGAGGTGACGCGCCAGTTGCGAGAGCTCCCGGGCTTCGAGGAACTGCCGATACTCGCGCTGACGGCCCACGCCTTCGGCGGGTGGAATGAAAAGACTCGCTTGGCTGGCTGCACGGACTATCTCTCGAAGCCGATCACGCCCAGACAGCTCATGGACCACATTCGGCGCCATTTGCCGGAAGCAGGGATGGTGCCGCCCAAACAATCGGAAACCGTCGAGTAGTCTTGCACATGACGACAAGGCGAGGCAGCTTAAGCCAACACCATCACACAGGAGAGGCGGTATGCGGCAGATCGAGTTGGACAAAAGCTGGTTCGAGGGTGCGGTCGAGATCGAAAAGGGCGACGGTTACCTGAAGCCATGGCGCCTGCCCTGCTCCCGTCGGCACCTCTTTCCATCTCCGAATGACGGTCTGTTCAACGCCGCTGAGCACTGCAGCGGCGTTCGCCTGCGCTTTCTGACGGACAGCTCATCCCTGACCCTGCACTTTCAGCCGCTGCCACCGCTCGAACGGCCGGAGACCTCGCACCTCTACATCTTTGACCTGACGATCGACGGCGAGCTGGTCGCCAGCAAAGGCGTCGGCGCGGGCGGGGAAAGCGTCACCTTCGAGCAGCTTCCCGAAGGGGAAAAGATCGTGGAGCTGTGGCTGCCCCAGCACGTGGGCATGAAAGTGACGGGGCTGGAAACAGCGGGCAAGGCCGATGCTCGGGCGGTGGACGACGTGCGGCCGAGGTGGATCACGTACGGCAGCTCGCTGACCCATTGTGTCCGCGCGCATGGCCCGTCGCGCATCTGGCCCGCCATCGTTGCCAGGCGCCACGGGCTCAACCTGACCAGCCTCGGATACGGGGGCCAGTGTCACTTGGATCCGCTGGTGGCCATGATGATTCGGGATATGCCCGCCGACTACATCACGCTGAAGGTGGGAATCAACACGGTGAGCGGTTCGCTGAGCGCGCGCACCTTTCCGGCGGCAGTCATGGGGCTGGTGCAAATCATCCGCGAGAAACATGAGCAGACCCCTGTCGGCCTGGTCTCGCCAATCGGCTATCCACCCCATGAAACGACGCCCAACCGGGTCGACTATACGATCGGCGCCATGCGCGAAGCGATTGCGGATGTTCAGGTTCGCCTGCGGAAAGCCGGCGATCGTCACCTGCTCTACACGAACGGCTTGAAGGTCTTCAGCCTGGACGAAATTGCCACCTATACGCTGGATCAGTGCCACCCCAACGGGGACGGCATTCTGCTCATGGCGGACAACTTCGACCGCGAGGTGATGACGCCCCTGCTGGAGGCTTTTCCCCGCGAGCGATGAGCCGTCAGTCCAGCGGGAGGCAGACACGCAGGGTAAGAATGTCGCGCGGCCCCAGAGTGACGTTGAAGCCGTCACCTTCCAGCGGCAACTCCGGAGTGTCGAGGGGAGCTTCGGTGATGCTGACCGGCTGAACCCACTGCAGGGGGCTGCCGACGAAGCGGATACCGGCGCTCACCGGCTCTTTCCTGCTGTTGCGCAGACGCAGGATGAAGCCATTGCCGTCGAGGGCGGGTTTAAGGGTGACGACTTGGATGCATGAATCGGAGATTTGCAGCCACGGAGAGGTTGGCGGGAGCGTACGGTTACCCTCATGCCGGGTATAGATCGCGGTCAGCGGATGCCTGGCGCTGGCGCCAAAGCGATTGCAGGTGTCGGGGTGAACGGAAGCGGCGGCGGTGCTGGCAATGACATAGCGGAAGAGGCAGCTTCCTTCCTGCGAGACGGCGAAGTTCGTACCGACATTGTTCATGTAGAGGGTGGAGAAGATGGCTCCCCCCGCCAGATCCTCCGGCACCTGCGGAGAGACGCTGTAACGCGCATCGACGACGCATGTGTGTGCCGGCGACATGCGGCTCGGCCAGAGGCGTCCCAGGCTGAAGATGGGGGAGTCGAGGCTGGACCAGTAGAGCGTCGACGTACTGTCGCCAAGACGGACCCAGTTGCGGCAGGCAAGGCGGTTCAGGTAGGCGCCGGGAAGTCGGTCGTGCGCCGGGTCGATGGTGGTCAGCGCCTCGTCGACGGTAAACCTCCCGCCGGCGATGGCAAAGGTGAAGGCGAGATGCACGCTGAAAAGGGGGTCTGGCGCCTTCAGGACATGGGCGGCGATCTCGATCACCGGCAGGTCATGCCAGAGCACCAGCGTCAACTGGATGCGCGGGTGGCCGGGGGCTGCGTATTCCAGACGAAGGCGGCTCAGGACGGGACCGCTCTCCATGGGATGGATGGCGGTCAGCGCACTCAGGTGGGCGCGTCCCTGGGGATCCACGACAATCAGGGAGCCGAAAGGGTATTCAGCATAGGAGGCCACCAGTTCGCGCTCGACCTGCTTGTCGATAATCGAGCGAATCGTTCCGGTCTCCGGCTGCACGCCGATGCGATAGTGGGCATTTTCGAGGGTGGTCTGGCGAAGGTAGGTCGTGGACGGTGAGGCCTGATCAGCTTCCATGCGGTAGGTGCGCCAGCCGCCCGCGGGAACGTCGTTGGCGACGAAGCAAAGATCGTGCGCCAGCCCCAGCGGTTCATCGAAGTGACCGAGCCGCCTGGTGCCACTGCCGAGACCTACCCTCTGGGCCGCATCGACGACATCACCCAGGGCGTCGCTCACGGGCAGCACTTGGAAGGGAACGGTCGCCCCGCTCTGCACATCGATGAGGCGGAAGTGTCCGGCGGCGAGATCCAGGGGTGGATGCACCGGCCAGCGGTTGTTCAGGATCGCGGGGCGCAACATCGCTCCCGGCTCCTGCTCCCCAGCCAGGCGGGTGACCAGCTCGCCGCCACAGTTGTCGATTTCGCGCAGCGGATGTCGCACGCGGTCGGTGCGCTGCCATGGGGAGGGATTGAAGACGACGAGATGAATGGCGTCGCGGGTGAGCCGGACAGAATCGGCGAGGCAGGCGGCGGCCTTGTTGGCGATCTCCTGGGTGAGCGCGTCGGCACGATGGGCATGCACGGCCTTTTCCAGTTCGGCGGTCCGGGCGACTGGCCCTGCCGGGAAGTGATATCCCCAGGTATGCTCGCAATGCCAGAGCAGCGCTTCCCATGCCGCGTTCAGGCGGCTGCGGTTGACGGTGTGGCCGGCAAGAGCCATGGCGGTACAGGCGAGCTGTTCCGCCACCGGCAGCCCCGCCTGCACATAACGCGCGGTGGCGCTGGCACGCGCGGTCGACATGGCGCCGCTGGGATAATCCTGGCCGGGCAGCCCACCATGGTGCACGGGCAGATCCTCCGGCAGGGTGGGTAGCAGGTCGTCGAGGAAGCGGCTGTTGGTGCTGCAAATGAGTCTGGGCCATTCCCAGCGCTC
Source organism: Lentisphaeria bacterium (assembly GCA_041690595.1). GTDB lineage: Bacteria > Verrucomicrobiota > Lentisphaeria > JABSQK01 > JAWLHB01 > JAWLHB01. The sequence goes on along the minus strand of JAWLHB010000019.1, from coordinate 69,772 downwards.
ATTCCAGCCCTTTATCGTGTCGGCAAAGCCGCGAATGTAGGGGGAGTTGTCGCGCGAGGCCCCAACGACCGGCCAGCGCAGGAGATTGCCGGGATAGCCGTTCAGCTCGTAGCTGCGCAGGCAGCGAGGAAGATCGGGCATGGCGGGATCGCTTGAACCGCCACAGCCACGGTTGTTGCACCAGACAAGCAGCCGCTTGCCGGCCGGCGTCTGCCACCAGAAGGCGCCGGGGACATCCTTGCGACCAAAGATGGCGGCATCGTCCCAGAAGGAGGGCCAGTCATGGCCCCAGTTGTAGTAGGTGGGCAGTCCCGGGCAAAACATCTCCACCCCGGCATCGACCAGCGCTTCGCTCAGCCCCCAGCAGAAACCGGGTATGTCGTTGTGCTCGGCGGTGCGGACACGGAAGCCATGCTGCCGCGAGAGCTCGGCAACGGAGTAGAGCGCGCGAATCAGCGTCTCGTCATCGCATAGTTCGGTGACCATGTTGCCGAAGAGGGCACTGACTTCGATGTCGCCCCGCCGCAACAGCTCCAGTAGGCCATGACGCCGCTCCTCGGGGGCACGGCGCAGGTAGTGCAGCAGCGACCATCCCTGCTCGATGACCGCGCGAAAGCGGGCCGCCTCCGGATAGTCCGCCGTCTCCCTGGAGAAGTCGACGAGACGATCCAGCCACCGGTCCTGCTCGAGAAGTACCTGCGAGGCCAGATCCGTGTAGCCGGCATCGTGATGGGAGAGTTGGACAACGTGGACGGTCCATCGACGAGGTGGTTGCCAGGCGCACTGGGCATAGCCCAGCACCCGCTCCGCGCTGCGCACCTCCACGGTCAGCGAATCGTCGTTCCGCGGCAGCGGCTGGAAGAGTTCGGTGGTGCTTTCTCCGGGAGGACAGACAAGCTGGTGCTCCTGCCCATTGGCCGCGAGAATCACCTCCGTCTCTTCACTGCTGTTGACCAGAACAACATCGATCCGCTGTTCCAGCGAGCCTAACCCCTGGCGAATGCAGACCGTCGGCTCGATTCGCTCTATGCTGATGAAATCCATGTTAGCCTCCACACCCCTTCAAATGGACCGAAAAACATGCGTCATCAGATTGCTGAGGATTCCCCCATGATACACGACCACCAGCCCGCCGACCCATCCTGTCCGGAGTACTATAGGGCATTTTCTGCCTCTTTGGAAGAGGATGGAGGCCATTGATTCAGGCGAGCAGCTCTTCGAAGAAGGAAATGGTCCTGGCAAGTCCCTCGCGCACGGGCACCGAGGGCTTCCATCCGTCAAGCAGCTCGGCGGCACGCGAAATGTCGGGCCGGCGCTGCCTGGGATCGTCCTGTGGCAGCTCGTGGAAGACCAGCTCCGAAGACGAGTTGGTCAGTTCGATGATGAGTTCGGCGAGTTGCCGGATGCTGTACTCCTCGGGATTGCCCAGATTGACGGGGCCAGTGCACTCGGCGGGACTGGCCATCATGCGGATCATCCCTTCGATGAGATCGTCGACATACTGGAAGGAGCGAGTCTGGCTGCCGTCGCCATAGATGGTGATCGGCTCTCCCCGCAGGGCCTGCACGATGAAGTTGCTGATCACCCGCCCATCCTGCATGCTCATCCGCGGTCCATAGGTGTTGAAGATGCGGATGACCTTGATGGCCACATGGTGCTGGCGATGGTAGTCGAAGAAGAGGGTCTCCGCGCAACGCTTCCCTTCGTCATAGCAACTGCGAACGCCGATGGGATTGACGTTGCCCCAGTAGCTTTCGTCCTGTGGATGCACGAAGGGATCGCCGTACACTTCCGAGGTGCTCGCCTGAAGGATGCGGGCACCGAGCCGCTTGGCCAGGCCCAGCATGTTGATGGCCCCGTGCACGCTCGTCTTGGTGGTCTGCACCGGATCGCGCTGATAGTGAATAGGGCTTGCCGGACAGGCCAGGTTGAAGATTTCGTCCACCTCGATGAAGAGGGGAAAGGTGATGTCGTGGCGGATCACCTCGAAAAAGGGATCATCCAGCAGATGGACGACATTGCGCTTCTGGCCCGTGAAGAAGTTGTCGACGCAGAGGACTTCGCAGCCGTCGCGCAGGAGTCGTTCGCACAGGTGGGAACCGAGGAAACCGGCGCCGCCGGTTACAAGAACTACCTTGGCCATGGAAAAAGCTCACCTTCTGATGGAGTGGTTCATGTGCGCATCTGGGACGAGGCGGATGCTGCTCCTTTAGTATAGCCGCTCTAGTGCCACAAATGGGCATTGCCACACCAGATCGGTCAATTCCCGATATAGGTATCCCGGCCAATACCGAGCATGCTCAGGAAGAAGGAAGCGAAAAAAGTCTCCACGCCAACACAAAGTAACGTGCCGAAGACAATAATCGGGCGCATGGTCACCGTGACGTCCAGTTCGCCGAAACCGCCCTGCCCCCACTGCACGACCACCCAGAGAATGCCCACCAGGCCGGTCAGGCCAAGAAGGAAACCGATTACCAGCCCCTGCTCCATGTGAAAGCGCGTGGCCAGATACATGGTGGGTGTACTGTCGGGCAGAAAGCGTTCCGTAAAACTGAAGACCTTGGCAAAGAGGCCGATCAGAACGATGAAGTAGCCCAGGATGATGAAACTCATGCCGAAGTAGAGCGTATGCACGTCAAAGGTGATGTGCTGAATGGTGCGCGGCCCCTGGAAGAGCCAGACCTGGAGCGCAGCGCCTATGCCCATCAACGTGAGGCCGGGTATCTGAAAGAGCCAGTTGGGAGCGAGGAGGAGCATGAAGCGGAGATGACGCCAGCCGTCGCGGAAGGAGCGCAGATGGGGCGGCCGGTCGCGCTTGTCCTTGTGCAGGGTGATGGGGATCTCCGTTATCCGCAGCTTCGCCTTGCACGCCTTGATGACGATCTCGCTCGCAAGCTCCATGCCCGTCGTGCGCAGGTCCAGCTTCTCGATGGCATCCTTCCGGAAGGCGCGAAGCCCACAGTGAGCATCCGACACAGGGCAGCGGAAGAGCAGCCGCAGGATGCCCGAAAGCACCGGGTTGCCGATCCAGCGATGATGCCAGGGCATCGCGCCACGCTCGATCTTCCCCTTCAGCCGCGTCCCCATCACCAGCTCGTAGCCGGCCTTGATCTGCTCGTGAAAGCGGGGTATCTCACCGAAATCGTAGGACTGATCCGCGTCGCCCATGACGATCCATTCCCCTTTGGCGGCGGCAAACCCCGTCCGCAGGGCGTTCCCGTAGCCCCGCCGCTGGCAAGGGACCACGCGGGCACCGTGCTCCTCGGCAATGGCAATCGAGCGGTCGGTGCTGCCATTGTCCGAGACGATCACTTCTCCTCGAAGGCCGGCCGCCGCGATACCGCCAAGGGCCGCGTCAATACAGCCGCCGAGCGTCAACTCTTCGTTCAGGCATGGGATAACGACAGTGACGTCGAGAGTCGCTTCCGGCATGGACAGGCCCGGGCTTACAGTGAAGTTGCAGCGTGAGGAAGCTGAATATAGGCTCCTACGCCTCCATTGCAAGACTACTGTGCGGATGGACGGCGCGGTGCTATAGTCTCGCTCTTCCAAACCACTCTCATCTGGAGACACCTCATGACCGGCGCTCTCTATGCCAGCTATCCCTCGACCTTCGAGGACGCTCTGCTACTTTATGCCCGTTTCCAGCCTGCCCTTTCGCCGCCCGCACCGCTGCTCATCCACATGCACGGCTGGCATGGCAATGTCAAACATGGCCACACCGACAATGTCCAGCCCTGCCGGCATGGCAACTACAATCTGGTGCAGCCCGAGATGCGCGGTCGCGGTGACAGCGCCGGCAAGCCCGATGCCAATGGGGCCGAGCTCTGGGACGCGGTCGATGCCATCCCGGCGGCCCGGGAGATCCTCGGAGAGCGGATCGACGCGCAGGTCCCCCCCCTGCTCTGGGGCGGCAGCGGCGGCGGTGGCAACGTCCTCGGCATGGTCGGCAAGTTCCCCGACCTCTTCGCGGCAGCCGTCTGCGAATGTGGCATCAGCGACTATGCCCTGTGGCATGCGCACGACACCGTCGGCGAGTTTCGCGATGAGCTGGAAGGGGCCGGCTGGATTGGCGGCAACCCCACCAACAATCCCGAAGCCTACCTCTCGCGGGGTGGCCGCACCACGGCCATGAACCTGATGATCCCGCTCTTCATCGTCCACGGCGAACTCGACAACCGCGTTCAGTATGAACAGGCCACCGCCTATCGTGACGCACTCCACGCCCATGGCAAAGCCGAGCTGCTCGAACTGCTCAATCTGCCCGGCGTCGGGGCCAGCGGCCATTACGGCGGCATTACCGACGAGCAGGAGACAGCCCGTAACGACGGCATCTCGGCACACCTGGCCGCCCACCGGACCATGCCCGTACTGCCCGATCGTGGACGCTTCGTCGTCGCCGGCTATCTCTGCACCCGGCGATTCACCGTGCGGCTCCCCTCGATCGATCACGTGGCCCTGCTCGATTACGATCTCACCCGCAACACCTTCCACCTGCACGCGCCCACGGCAAGCAGCGCCCGCATCCTGCTCGCCGACGGGAGCGAGGTGGAGGTCGCGACGCAGCCGGTCTCGCTGGCGGAACTCTGCAACCACCTGCGCGTTCCCAACCCGGCGGATTACGTGCTGCTTGGCTGAGCACGACCAAACGCGGCCTGAGCTGGAGACCACCGGCAAGATTAAGAGTCTACCTCAGCGACCTCTGAGACCTCTGTGGCACCTGCTCCCACTGAGCCGCACTCCCGACCGACAAGCTGCCTTGGGGAGGCTGTCGAAGGTGATCGAAGGAATCGACTTGATCGAGCAAATCGATTCTGTCGAATCCGTCGATATCGAGCCCCGTGAGAAGGGCTGTCTGGTTGTCTGTGTCTCCGCACTTCTGTGTCTCCGTGATTCCGCGTCCGTTAATGACTTGCCGCGTCGTGACAATCCGCGGCAATGGGCACTGGCGGGAGGGGCGAGGCGGGCGTACATTGAGAGGCACCTTTTCAGCGTCAGCCAACCAGGGAGAGCATGATGGACAGGATGAACCAGGTACCGATCATTCACGATGTGGATGTGGTGATAGCCGGCGGCGGCAGCGCGGCGGTAAGCGCGGCAATCAGCGCCAGGCGCGCCGGCGCCAGTGTCTTTGTGGGGGCGATGGAGACCTATTTCGGCGAGGATATCTGCGCCACGGGACGCTTGTGGCTGGACCCTGTCGATGGCGAAGTGCCGGCACTGGTGCGGGAGATGTTCGGGGCTGACGCGGGGCGCGAGGTCGTGGTGGCGCGCCCCATGCAGGTGAAGGAGAGTCTCGATCGGGCCATGCTGGAGGCAGGGGCGGAGTTTCTCTTCGGCTGCTATCCGGCTGGAGCGCTGCGAGATGGAAAGGGTCAACTCGCGGGGCTGATCTTCGCCACCCGCTCGGGGCGCTTCGCGGTTCGGGCCAAAACGATCATCGATGCCACGCCGCGGGCACTGGCGGCGCGTCTGACCGGCATGGACTTCCGCCCCTGGGAAGTGGATACCCTGCGTTTCGAGCGAATCGTCATCGGCCATCGCGCCGAAAATGACCCCGGCGATGTCGGCGTCCCCATGGCGCGGCCGCTGACGATCGAGGTGGAGGAGCGCGGCAAGGCGCAGAACGGCACCTTCGATGCCTTCCTTTACAGCTTCGAACTGCCGGCGGCCGACGGCACCCCCCAGAGCTTTGCGGAGGCGGAGCAGGTGGGACGCGACCGGAGTTGGCACCGGGACCAGATCTGGAGCAGCGACCGACTCTTCTACGTCTCGCCTGATCCAATTGTAGGGCGCACGACGGGCGAGGGGGAATGGCCGGGCGCGGAAGGGCTGGAGCTGGACTGCTGCCGCGGGCGGGATGAGCGGCTGTGGGTACTGAGCGGCTGCGCGGATGTGCCACGCGCCTGGGCGGAGCAGCTGTTGACGCCGGTGGCCGGGGTGGCGCTGGGTGCGCGGATCGGCCAGGCGGCGGCGCAGATGGCTGCCGCCACGACGGTGACCGGCAAGGTAAAGCTTGCCGATTCGATCGGCGTCAGTGATCTGGATGTGCGGGTGCCTCTGCGCATGGATCGCTATGCAGACGAGCGACTGCCGACGATCGATGCGACGGGTTGCCTGCTGCCGATTCTGGCGGAGATGGATGTGGTGGTGGCGGGCGGCGGCACGGGCGGTGCGCCGGCAGGCATCGCCGCGGCGGGCGAAGGGGCCAGGAGTCTGGTGGTGGAATACCTGCATGGCTTTGGCGGCGTAGGCACACTGGGCTTCATCTCCATCTATTATCATGGCTACCGGGACGGCTTTACGGGCGAGGTGGATCGTGGCGTGGCGGAGCTTGGGCAGACCGGGACGCCGAAGAAGGGGCGCTGGAATCCGGAGCACAAGAGTGAATGGCTGCGCCAGGAGCTGCGCCGCAAAGGCGGCACCGCCTGGTATGGCAGCGTCGCCACGGGCGCGGTGATGCGGGGACGCAAGCTGCGCGGAATCGTCGTCGCCACCCCCTGGGGGTACGGCATCGTGCACGCCAAGGCGGTCCTCGACTGCACCGGCAACGCGGATATCGCGGCGGCCGCGGGAGCCCCCTTCACCACCACCGGCGGGGATCACATGGCCGTCCAGGGCGCCGGCCTTCCCTACCGCCCCCTGCGACCAGACTACACCAACACCGACTATACCTTCATCGAAGACGCCGACATCCTTGATTCCACCCGCGCCTTCACCGTCGGCCGGCGACGCTTCAACCGCTGCTTCGACATGGCGCAGATGGTCGACACGCGCGAGCGCCGGCAGATCCTCGGCGAAACCTGGGTCACTCCCCTCGACGTCTACGCGCATCGCACCTGGTCCGACAGCATCTGCCTGGGCCGGAGCAACTACGACACGCATGGCTTCACCATCCATCCGCTCTTCCTGGTCAAGCCGCCGGACCGCGAGAGCATCGACGCGCTGGTCCCCATCGGCTGCTTCATGCCGCGGGAGGTCTCCGGCATCCTGGTGACGGGGCTGGCGCTGAGCGCCCATCGCGACGTGATGCCCGTTCTGCGCATGCAGCCGGACGTGCAGAACCATGCCTACGCCTGCGGATTGGCCGCGGCCATGGCCCTCTCCCACGATGGCGAGATCCGCGACATCGATCTTTCCCGCTTGCGCCGCCGCCTTGTGGACCTGCGGATCCTGCCGGAAGAAGCCCTGACGCATGACGATTCCTTCCCGGTCGATGACAAGCGGGTAAAGGCCGCCGCCCAGTCGGATCTCGACGATTACGGCGAGCTGGCAATCGTGCTGGCGCATCCCGATCGGGCGCTTCCGCATCTGCGCCGGGCCTATGCCCACGCGGAACCGGGCGACCGACAGGTGGCGCTGGCGAAACTGCTGGCGATTCTCGGCGACGCACGCGGCGTTCCAACGCTGATCGAGGTCATCGCCGGCCCATGGGACGAGGGATGGAATTATACGGGTATGGGGCAGTTCGGCCGTTCGCTGAGCCCGCAGGACGATGCGATTGTCTGCCTCGCCATGGTCAGCGCCGCGGAAGCAACCACCGCCGTACGCGAGAAGCTGGGCCAGCTCGGTCCCGAGGATGCCTTCTCGCATCATCGCGCCATCGGCATGTTCTGCGAGAAGACCGGTGGGGCGATCTGGCGGGAGCCGCTCGCCAGGCTGCTGAAGATGGATGGCATACGCGGTCATTCGTGGGACGATGTGGACGATGAGCTGGGGAATATTCCCCCCAGCGACACGGATACGACGACGCGCAACCTGGCTCTGCGCGAGCTGGTCCTGGCGCGGGCGCTCTTCCGCTGCGGCGATGCGGACGGCCTTGGCGAAGCCATCCTGCACGAGTATGCGCGGGATATCCGGGGCCATTTCGCCCGCCATGCCCGGGCGGTGCTGGCCGGCTGATGCCGCCCCCCCGCCAACCTCACTCTCAACGACTTCCGCCATGATGGCAAAGGCAGGCCCCCATGTACTATCGCGACCCGACTGACGATGAACTGCGCTTCTTCAACCGGCACGGCTATCTGGTGGTCGAGCAGGTGATCGATCCGGAGGAGATCGACCAGCTCGAGGCATGGGGCCAGGAGGTATTGGAGAGGAAGGAAGAGCTGGCCAAGGATTGGGCCTGGTCCGAGGGGGAGAGCCGGGAGAAGCGCACCTTCTACATCGTCCAGGCGAAGCTCACACCGCTCTTTCCCGCGATCGAGCAGCTGCCCATGCGGCAGTGGGCCACCCGCTTCGCCGGGGCACTGATGGGAGAGCCGATGGCGTTCTGGTACGACCAGTTTCTGGCGAAGCCACCCGGCATCGGCAAGCCGACCCCCTGGCATCAGGATGAAGCCTACTGGGGCCGCAACCTCGACGATAAGGGGATCACCTGCTGGCTGCCCTTTCATGACGTCGGCGACGAGCGTGGCTGCATGCACTTCGCGGATGGCGGCCATAAGCTCGGCATCCTCCCGCACCATCAGCCCCCCGGTGTGAAGAGTGATTTGATCACCTGCCCGGTCGACGAGGCAGCGTCGCCGGACATCTGTTGTCCGCTTCGGCGCGGGAGCGTCACCTTTCACCACAGCAAAACGCCGCATCGCACGGGCGGCAACAGCACCGATCAGTGGCGCCGCACCCTTGCCCAGCACTTCAAGTCCCCATCAGTTCCCGGTGAAGGCGACCATTACCTCTGGCGCGTCAAAGTGGACCAGACCACCGGCGAACGCCATCCCCCCGCCGACCGCCGATAAAGCATCGCCGCGCTCCCTGAGCGGCGACCTGCGGCTGCTGAGGAGGCTGTCGAGATCGGGCCCCCGCGTCTCCGCGTATCAACGGCCGTTGGCGACGCCGGCATGGGTGATGCGGAAGGCGACGGGGTTGGGCCAGCGACGGTTGTCGTAGGGACGATAGGTGCGGAGGGCATCGATGTGGAGACCATCCTCGTGCTGCTGCCAGCGGGTCTCGGTATCGGCTTCCGGGCTGTGCTCGAGGGCGAGGCCGTTCTGCCCGACCATGGCGACAGTGGAGCGTTCGGTGGTGACGACGCTGGGGAGGATGACGGTCTTGCGTCCAAAATGACCGTGTGGCCATGGTTCGCCGGTGACGAAGGCGTAGACGGTCTGGCCGTCCTTGGACTGGGTATACCAGATGTTGTCGTCGCGCTGAACCTTCCATGGGCGGACCTTGTAGATGGCCTCGCCGTTGAAGAAGAGCCAAGTCCCGAGTTCCTGGAGTACGCGCTCCTGTTCGAGGGGGATGCGCCCTTCGGTATCGGGGGTGATGTTGAGCAGAAGATTGCCGCCGAGGGCGCGCGTGCGGATGAGCATCTCGATCAGATCGGTGCCGCTCTTGACGGTGTCGTTGGTGGGCTTGTAACTCCAACCATCGCCAATGGTGCAGCAGGCTTCCCAGACGCCGGGGAGGGCGGTGTCGGGCAGGTGTTGTTCGGGGGTCTCCATGGCGCCGCGAGTGACGACGATCTCGGGCTGCAGCTGCCAGGCGAGTTCGCGGAGCTGCTCGGGAGGACCGTCGAGGAAAAGCATCTCGATGGGGCCGTAGTTGGAGAGCAGTTCGCGCATCTGGGCGAGATTGTAGCCCATGAGGTCGGGATTACCGGCGGGAACGACGTCGGGAGTCATGAAGTGGAGGAGTTTCTTCCGCTGATGGCACCAGAGGAAGTCGAGGGGCGAGAAATAAAGTCCCGGAGGGACACCGACTTCGCGGAAGGCTTCCATATACTGGCGGACGACGTCGCGTGCGTGGGGCGTGCGCATGACGTTGAAGTCGGTGGTGGCGGTGTCGAACATGCAGAAGCCGGAATGGTGCTTGGTGGTGAAGCATCCATAGCGCATGCCGGCCTGGCGGGCGAGCCGGGCGATGCGGTGGGCATCGAAGTCGCCGGGGGCGAAGTGGCCGGGCGTTTCGTGGATGAAGCGGTCGACGAGACGCGGGTCGGCGCCGATCATCCAGTGGCTGGGGACGGTGCCGAGGAGGCAGTCGAGCCCCCAGTGAATAAACATGCCCAGGGCGAGGTCGTGAAAGTGCTCAAGGCGCTCGGGCAGATTGCCAGTTCCCGGAGCCACATTGGCGAGGCTGGCGGGATCGATGGTGACGTCGACGACTTTATCGGGAGTGGACACCGGGGACTTTCCTCACTTCGGGTGATGCATGCGAAAAAGGCGCTACCATAGCACGCCACGCGACCCGCTGCCTGCCATGCTGACGATTATTGCTTCTCGAAATCGCCGAGCATCGCTTCGAGCCAGGCTAAGGCATCATCGAGGCTCAGACCTTCGTCTCGGATGGCAAGGCTGATGGCGTTGATGGTGCAGGTCATGGTACTCTGCGTGTACAGCCCATCCGCGTGGCACCAGTAGTTGCCGCTGAGATGGGGAGGCAGAATGGCGGAGTCAGGGTCGCGATCGAGGCCGTGGAGGAAACTGAAGCTCTGGCCGGCATCGCTGCTTTCGCGGCCGCCGACGACGAGCACGGAAGCGGGACCGACCTGGAGGGGGATGGCAAAGCGTTCACTGCCGCCCCAGCTTTCGGTTGTGTACATCCGGCGGGTTCCCTCGCGCCAGGCGCGCAGCAGGCGAAGCTCGCCGGAGGCCGGGTCGAGGAGCAGATAGCCGGCACCATGCTGGCGGCGGAGTTCGCCGTTGCCCGCCTCAAGGCGCTGCCACGCCATGGAGTAGCAGAGGATGCCTTGGCCGCCGGAATCGACGGAGAGGGGAAGGTCGACCGTGGCTTCCGGCCGCTCGGCGGGGGCACCGCCGGCAAGCTCGACGAGGAGTTCATCGACCGTCAGCGAGCGGCTGTTGGCGGCGATGGTGGAATCGAGTCGCAGACGCGCGACCATCTCGCCGATGGCGACGCTCTGGCCGTCGCCGCTTCGCCATGGGCCGGAGAAGCGGGGGGCGATGGGCATGGCGAGCTTCTCGCCGACGGTCACGTCGCGGGTTGTCTCGCCACCGATCAGCTGCGCATAGCCAAAGGCAGCACTCACCTCCGCGAGGTTGAGCACCCAGAGGGAGTTGCGCCCGATGTCGGCAGTGTACCAGGTACCATCGGAGCGGGAGAAGGTGAGCTGCTGCGTGGCGCCGTTGTCCCAGGTCATGAGGGCGGCTGCGCGGGTTTCCTCCAGGTTGAGGACAAGGTAGCCGTTGCCAGTCAAGGGGCCGTTCTGACTGCCGTGCCGGGTACCGCGTACGGAGAGGGCGTAGACGAGGTTCCGGGTCTGGGGCGGAGGGGGCTGCCAGGCATGGAGACGGAGGGGCGCCTGAAGGGTGCCGACGGTGCCGTCCATGGTAAAGGTGATCGTCTCACGAAGGTCGATGGTCTCCCCGGAGGCGCCATGCTGGAGCTTGAGCGTGAGGCCTGCTTCACGTCGATGGTTGCTGAAGATCTGGAGCATGAAGAGTTTGCCGGCGGGGCCGTCGTCGAGGGTGGCGGTGCCACGGAGGGTCTCGCCCTGCCAGGCAGTCAGCGTGCTGCCGGGAGCCTCGACCAGGCTGCCGCCATGCAGGACCTGAGCGTAAAGGATCATGGAATTGGCGTAACCGGTGGGAGTTGGGCCGGCGGAGGCCGCGCGGGAGGAAGCGGCGAGGGCAGCGGATTGGGCCCCCGGATAATTGAGCACACTGGGGGTGCTGACCATGAGCAGATAGCCGACGCCGGGCTCCATGCTGTCAAGCGTGCCCCACCATTGTCCACTTGCGTAGCTGGCGATCCCGGCCGGACACTTGATGACGTCGTTATCCGTCAGGGTAACGCTGGCGAGGGCAGTCTGGAGTTGCATCGGCAGTTGGGGGGTATAGCCAAGCCAGTTCCAGCCGGCCACAAGCGGCAATGGATCAACGGGAACCGGAAGCCCCGTCACCGACAATGGTCGCGGCGCGGGATCCTGAAGCTTGAGCAGGTAGCGAACGCCACCGCGCAGGTTCTGCAACCCCCACCATTGCCCGGCGCCGTAGGTGGCAATGCCGTCGGGGCCCTTGATCACGTCGTTGTCCAGGGGGCTGAGGCTGGCCAGCACGTCCGCCGTGGCGGCGCCCGGAGGAAGGATGTTGAAGCTGATCCAGTTCCAGTTGGACACGAGGGGAATCGTCTGCGTCACCACGCCGGCGGTCAGTTGCTGAGGGGCGAGGATGGTTCCCCAGCTGTAGTCCTGAACAAAGTCGAAGCGTTCGGCGAGGTCATGGGTCCAGCCGGTGGCGGCATCCCATACCTGAAGGGAGAAGTCGGATTCGCTGGACTCGTTGCTGAAGATCTGGAGAGACCAGGTAGGGCCGGTCGGACCGGAATCAATGGGGGCGACGCCGCGGCAGACGCCATCTCGGAAAGCGGCCAGAAGCGAACCATCGGCTTGGATCGGCACGTTGTCGGGGATGAGGGTCACCTGGGCATAGAGCTGCATGGAGTTGGCAAACCCCGATGGGTCGGTCCAGTCGGGCAGGGTGTCCACCGCGAAGATGGCAGTGACGGTAGTGTCGACAGAGGTGGAGATGGTGGTCGCCGACTGAGTGGCATTGCCAAGGAGCCCGGCGGTGGACAGCCAGGTATCGAAGCGGTAACCGGGCAGCGGCTCGGCCAGCAGAGGGAAGGGCATGGCGTCGTTGGTATCGACGATCGTCGGTATGGCCGGGATTGTCGTTCCGCCTGTTCCAGAGATGACGGTCAGGAGGATGTCGTCATCGATGGTCGTAGCGGTGAAGGAGCTGGCATTGACCGGGTTGCTGCCGGTGGTCTGGGTGATCTGGAAATTGGCCGCATCGTCGGCGGTATCGTCATTGTCTTCCTGTGCACTGACGGTAATGGGCTGCCAATCGTCCCAGGTAATAGTGGTGAAGGAGATGCTGGAGGCGGCTGCCTGGAGGTCGCTGTCGCCGGCGAGGCGGGAGATGTCGGCGGTCACGGTATCGATGGGTGGACCAGAGAGCTTGATGTTGATGGCGCGGCTTTCCCCCTCGGGAACCGCAATGGCGCTTTCCGAGAGGAGGAAGGAGAGAGTCTCCGGCAGATCGAGCTGATAGTTCCATGTGGAAGCAGGGGGCAGGAGGGCATTGCCGGCGAGGTCGCTGATGGCGGTGGCGACGAGTTCGACCTGCAGTTCACCGCGGCGCAGTCCGTATATGGGGAAGGTCCAGATGGTGCCGCTGATCTCCGAAGGTTGTCCGACTTGGGCCGCGATGGCGCCGGTGCCGGAGAGGATCAGGGAGTCGGGCGCCAACCCGGTCACTGGTTCGGAAAAGGTGAACTGGATAGCCACCTCAGTTTCGGTGACGGTAGCGCCAGCGTCCGGCACAACCGACAGCACTTCCGGCCGGGTCAGGTCAATGGAATAGGCGACGTAGAGGGGAGGAACGGAATCGAGTTCACCGAGCATACCATTCATGCAACCACCGAAGACGTCATAGGCGTTTGGCGCAAAGGTCAGGAAGAGCCTTCCGTCTCGGAGGCCGGAGATGGTGTAGCTGGTCTGCTGTCCTGATCCATGGGAGGGGCCGATGACGGTGACGCCGTTGGCGGCAGTGCCCGCGACAATGAGATCGCCGGCATCGATATCCTGGGCGGGAGTATTGAAGTGAAGCTGGAGTGTAACGGCGCTCTGGTTGATTCTGGAGCCGGACAAGCGGCCGGCATTGGTGGCGACCGGGCTGAGATCTTCATCGGTCGCGCCATCGCAGTCGTTATCGATTCCGTCACATACTTCGTAGGCAGGCGCTGCCCCGCCGGCGCACTGGCCGCTCTGCCATTGCCAGTCGATCGACCAGTTGTACGGCTCCACCTGGAGATTGGCGGCATCGACCATGGTGCCGGAGAGGGAGACGGTGATGAGCCCCCGGTCATAGGGGCCGAAGGGTAGACGCCAGGTTGTTCCCTGAAGATGATACGGGTGACCGACGACGGCAGGCCCCTCCACGGAGACGTCCTGAAGATCGAAGCCGGTGATCGCGCGTGAGAAGGTGATGTCGTAGCACCAGCCAAGGTTGTTCGTCGTCAGTTGATGCGCCAGCACGCGGGGCGGGGCCAGTTCCACGACAACGGTCCACTGCAGCGGCAAGTGGAGCGCCTGGAGGTCGTGACCGGTGAGATCCTCGATGTCATCCGCATCAGGAGCGATGGTGACGGTGAGTTCACCAGGGCTCAGATTGTGGAGAGGGACGGACCACTCGACGCCGCCGGAGGTGACGGGCATGCCGACGGACGCGCCGATGGCAGCCGGCCCGGAGAGGACGAAATCCGTGGCTTCCAGCCCGCGCACCGCTTCCGAAAATTGCAGTTCCAGCACGGTGTTGGCCTCACCCACGATGCCCAGTTGGCCGAGCCGGCGCGCAACGAGGATTGGCGGCTGGGAGTCGATCACGTAATGCCAGGAAGCCGGGGCCACGACGAGGGCGGCGCCAGTGGCGTCGAGTACCTCGCCGATGATGCTCACGGTCAGCACGCCGTCCCGGAGGCCGCTCACGGGAAGCTGCCAGACCATGTTATCGACGGTAACGGGGGAGCCGACAAGGGCGGTCGCGGCGGCGGTTCCGGTCAGCGCGAAGTCGAGCGCCTCCAGTCCATAGACCGGTTCAGAGAAAGTGAGGAGCATGGTGAAGGGGGCCGCGGTGGGCAGGCGCGTCCCGGGAGCGGGCGCGACCACCAGAGAAACCGGCGGCTCGGCGATAATGGTCACCGTGAGGGTGGCGATGGCGGTTTGCTGCAAGTCGTCCGTAACGCGCAGGGCGACCAGCTTCACCCCGGGCTCTGCGAAGGCATGCTCGATCTTGACGCCTGCGGCGTCCGGCAGAAAGCCCGCGGCGGCGTCAAAGGAGAAGTCCCATTCGTAGGCGACGAGCTGGTGGGCGGGATCGCCGTGCATGGAGGCGGCGCCGTCAAAGGTGATGGGGGTGCCTACCGCGGCGATGGCTTGGGAAGCATGAGGATAAGCGATCGGTTCGGAGCGATAGATGGTCAACGAGGTCGTGGCGACAGCCGAGAGGCCCATGCTGTCGGTCACCCGCACGCCGACGGTGACGTGCGGAAAGCCGGTAATGGGGTTGGCCGGATAGAGCGAATCCGGAACGATGGCCAGGAGGTCGTCCCAGGAGATCAGCGGGCTGACGCCGGTGGCGTCGTTGTAGGCGCCGTTGCCGTCCAGATCCCAGCGGATGGTGACGATGTCATCGCCGAAAGGCTGGTCGGGATCGTAGGAGGCGGAAGCATCGAGGAGCAGCTCGTCGCCCACCCTAATGACATAGGCACCGCCGGCATCGGCGACAGGCGGATGGTTGCCTTTGGTGACATAGACGTTGGAGCTGGTCGAAGCAGAGTAGCCGGCATCGTCGGTAACGGTCATGGTGACCCGGTAGGTGCCAAAGCGATCGTAGGCATGGTGCTGAACGGGGCCGAGGGCGTCGACCTGCCCATCACCGTCGAAATCCCATGCCCATTGGACATTGGTGCGCGTGGGGCTCATGTGGCTGGAACTGCTTCCATCGTAGAGGATGTATTCACCGGGCGCCGCCTGCTGGGGGGTGATGGTCATGGCGGCAATGGGCAGGGAATCGTAGATGGTCAGGGTAGTGGTGGCGACACTGGAGGCGCCGGCGGAGTCCTGCACGCGCAGGTGGATCGGGAGAGGGGTATCGTAGGTTACGGTGCCGCCGAGGAGCGCTACCAGATCCTGCCAGGAAATCTCGGCATCCGGATAGGCGATCTCATCAAAGAGCCCGTCATCGTCCAGATCCCAGCCGTAGGAGGTGATGATGTGGCCGTCGTGACCGTATTCCTCATCGGCGTCGTAGGAGTTGCTTCCGTACAGCAGCAGGGTCTGCCCCGTCGTGAGGATGTAGGGGCCCCCGACTACTGCCACCGGTGGCCGGTTGGGAGGCAGGGCCTGGCCGAAGTCGATACCATGGGCAAGCTGGCCGGCGGTGAGGTAGACGAGCTGGGGCGCGCCGTCAGCAGGGTAACTCTGCAGACGATTCTCCGGGAGAATCTGGCGAACGACATAGTCGGCGGGGCGCAGACCGGTGAAGGCATAGGCACCTTCGGCGGTTGACATGCTCAGTTCGCCGGGGTCGAAATCGCCATTGTTGTTGGTATCGAGGTAGACGGTGACGGCCCAGACGCCCGGTTCGCCATTGTCGCGGCTGCCATTGGCGTTGGTATCTTCCCAGACGGTGCCGGCAATCTCGCCGGTGGCCGGCAACTCGATCCGCTCAAGATAACCGCTCTGGGTAATGAAGAAGCCACCCTCGCGGCCATTGGCGGAGAAATCGACTTGGGTGGGAGACTGAATGGAGTCGAAGACCAGGCGCAGGCCGTGGTCGGCTCCGCAGTCGGCCAGGAGGGCGGCGGCAACCGTGCGAACGGCCGCGGGCTGATCAGCGGAAGCATCGAGAATGGCGACCGCTTCAAGAATGCCGCTGATGGTCGGCCCGGAATAGTCGATGACGAAGGTGAAAGGGGGCATTCGGCCACTGACCAGCGGTTGATCCGCGAGGAAGATGGTGAAGGAGGTTTCCGGCGCG
Source organism: Lentisphaeria bacterium (assembly GCA_041690595.1). GTDB lineage: Bacteria > Verrucomicrobiota > Lentisphaeria > JABSQK01 > JAWLHB01 > JAWLHB01. Next base: position 53,264 of record JAWLHB010000019.1, on the reverse strand, counting down.
ACAGCCTGGTACTTGCGGTACTCGCGGGTGCCTTCGACCCACCAGTCCTGATCCTGAAGATCGGCACCGAGGGAGAGGAGGCCATAGGTCACGGTGAGCTCTTCGACAGTCCAGCCGCCATCGGCCAAGGCCTGGGAGAAGGCGGGAAAGCCGATGATGGCCGGTTTGCCACGCACGGCGCCTGGCGACGCTGGGTCGATGCCATCATAGTCGCGCGACGCCAGATAATAGTAGGCGCGATAGCCTTCGATGCCGACCAGGTAGGAAGGGACAACATGGCCGCTCGCGGCGGGCTCCGCGCCAGTACCATTTGCCATCCATGCCGCGCTTCCCGTATGATCCGTGTCCGTGGCCCAGACGGGGATGCGGGGGGAAAGCTCCGTAACCGCTGGATCCGCCCCAACCAGAAAGCCACCTGCCACGGTGTAATCGCCACCACTCATGCTCCCAGCATCAGGCTGTCCAATGCTGCCCCACAGGGTGAAATCGCCACCGGTGGCGATGGTGCCGGTGCCAGCATCACTACTATACCAGGATACTTCCGAGGCGTCCAGAACCGCGGCGGCAAGCAGGCCAATCACCAGCATCATGTACGTCCGAAGTATCATTGCTCCCACCCCCCCGTGGCGGTGTCCAGATCGTCAACATACTCGAGACCCTCGGGCAGAGCCAGGCTGTTGTTGTAGAAGGCCAGCGCGACATGCCGCACCATGATTCCGGTTGTGCCGCTGGGTACGAAGGGGGCGCTTGAACCGACGGCGAAGATGACCGTACTGGTGCGGTTGGCCGGGAGGTTGATCACGGTAGTGGCCGTCGCGGGATAGGGTGTGTTGCCTGTGTAATACCAGATGTCGGTGCCATTCAACGCGACGCTGGCGCTCTCGTTCCAACTCGAATAAGCAGTGTAGTAGAAATAGGGGCGCCAGGCTATGGCGTTCGGGGTGGTATTCCTGATTCTGAAGAGCGCGACCACATGCCTGCCACTGTTGGAGCTGTAGTAGGCCATGTATTGCTGGATATAGACAACGGCGTTGGCACCGGCATAGGCTTTGGCGTTCAGCAGCGTCGTCAGTTGCTCTTTGTCGCTGCTCATCGCGCTGGCTCTGCCGCCATTGTTGCTCCACGTGCTTGGTGGGATGCCGCCGAACAGTTCGGGGCGATTATCCAGGGCCCAACCTGCTTCATTAAGACAGGTATCGAAGACGGCCCAGCGGATGACGGCCCCCTTGTGGCGGCGCTTGAATGCGGAGGAGTCGAGGCCGTCGAGCAGATCGGCATCGATCCCCGAACCGTCGCCGTCCGCAAGATCCGCCGAGGTGATACTGGCGTCGGCTATCTGGGCCCCGGTCACCGCATTTTCGGCAACGGCGAGGGCAAGGAGTGCGTGGGGGGTGGCGGTGAGGGGCTGGCGCGGCGCCAGGAGCTGATAGTCGCCCGTTTCGGCAGCAGGCCGCACCGCAACCTCCAGCCAACGGGCCGCTCCAGTGAAGCTGCTCTGCCCAAAATCAAGGTCGACAGTGAAGAGACCCTGAACAACGGCCACATCCTCGATTGGAATGAGTACGCCTATCTGGTTTCCCGCGGTGGCCGCATCATAGAGAGCAAAGCGAAAATCGTACGTGCCGGTGGCTATAGTACCGCCGTTCTCCAGACGCCCCTGATAGGTGAAGCGGCTCTCTGCCTGCGCAACAAGCGAGGCGAAGATGTAGCAGAAAAAGACCGCGAAGCCGAATGAGGATTGAGACAGTCGTTTCATCTATGCCCTCCTGATTGTCGTTGGAGACTACACGTTTGGCCACTTCGAGCACTCGGCATCGAAGGTGGCGCCAGATTAATAGTCAGCGAAGATAGGTCATACCGGATGAGGAAGCTGCTGAGACACGTGCTTCGCGCAACCGCCGGGAAGCGGTTGGACCATCGAGAAAGGTAAAATCAATACTGCTGAAGCCATACAGGCTGCGAAGCGGATCGCACGCGGGCCTGGTGCCGCTGCGCCTCATCGGCAACGACCGCATGCTTATTATACCAGAAATTACCCCTGAATTTGTCCGATACAAGGTGGAGATCGGGGACAATCAGTGGTTCGCGGGAGCGGCTTTTGAAGGAGTTGGAAGTCGTGGGCTGGGGGCCGGGAAGAAATTTCCATGGTGCGGCTAAAGAGTTGGCGATGTCGGCCGATAAATGGTGGGTGAGGCGGCAAGTGGCCGCGGATCGAGAACCAGAAACGAAGGAGGGTCAGCATCAGGGAAAGCTTCGCGGAAGCGGAGCCACCAGTCTGGGAGGTGAGGTTCCCGGAGGTACGCGCAAACGCCGACAAGGAAGTCGGCAGAACAAACTAAGGAGAGTTACACCATGTCTCTGTACGTCAACAACAATACAACCGCGTTCAACGTCTTCTCCAGCTACACGCAAAACCTGAACGGGCTGCGCGGATCGATGAGCCGCCTCTCCAGCGGCGTCAAGTCGGTCAAGGATGATGCGGCAGGCGTTGCCATCTCCGAGCAGATGCGCAGCCAGGCCCGCAGTACCTCGAAGGCGCGTAACGGCGTGGAAAATGGTCTGTCGCTGCTCCAGACGGCAGACTCCTGGATGCAGAAGGTCAACGACATGCTCGGTCGTATGCACGAGCTGTCCGTGGAAGCGTCGGACGGGACCAAGACCTCTGGCGACAAGGGCAATATCCAGACTGAGTTCAAGGAGCTGCAGGATGAAATCTCTCGCGTTACGTCGAAGAGCACGTCCGCGGCGAAGTTCAACGGTCTCTACCTGCTGCGCGGTGGCAACGGGCAGGCGACGGTCGCCGGCGATGGTGTTGGTTCCGGTAAAATCAAGCTGCAGGTGGGGGCTGACGTCAATCAGACGATCGACCTCAGTCTTGAGAATCTTCAGGTCTCCAACACTGCCACCATCGGCACCGTGCACAGCTACACCTACAGCACCAACCATGCGGTCTTGACCTCGACCCACACGACCGTATCGTGGGCCAGCGTCATCGACAGTTCGAAGATGAGTGTCGGTTCGACCGATGCCATCGGCAAGGTGCAGCAGGCGATCGAGCACATCGCCAACAGCCGTGCCAAGGTTGGTGCCCAGCAGAACCGGCTCGAGAACACGCGGTCCGGCCTGCTGGCGTACGAGGACAACATCCGTGCCTCCGAGAGCAAGATCCGCGACGTTGACATGGCCCGCGAGTCGACGGAACTGGCCAAGTTCCAGATTCTGAGCCAGGTCGGCAATGCGATGTTGGCGCAGGCTGGGCAGCTGCCCGCCGCCGCCACCCGCTTGATCGGCTAAGACAACGCCGGACGGCAATAACCTCACGAGGCACCCCGCAACCGCGGTGTGCCTCGTGTGCGTTTGGCACCTGGCACTCTTTCTGCGACACGACGGAATGAAGAAGTCTGGCTGAACAAACCTCCACACACAACTGGGAGATGACGGTATGCGCATGGGCGGCATTGCTTCAGGGATGGATACCGAAGCCCTTGTTCAGGCCCTGCTCGAGGCAGAGCGTATCCCAAAATATCGCCTCGAAACGAAGGTTGCGGAGACGCAGGACAAGCTGGCGGCGTGGACGCAACTGGATGCCGCGGTCAGCAGCCTCTACAGCAAGACGCAGGCGCTGACTTCCTACAGCAACTGGCAGCGCATGAGCGTGGCGGCCGGGAGCAGCGGCATCGTCGGCGCCACGGCAACAGTTGCCGCCGACCCGGCAACGTATGACATCCATGTGGAGTACCTTGCCGCTTCCCATCGCCTTGCCAGCGACCCTCAGGCTTCGACTGCGGAGGCACTCAGCCTGAGCGGCGATTTCACCATTGGCGGGCAACCGATCACCGTCGAGAGCACCGATACACTCAGCAGCATCCGGGACAAGATCAATACCGCCTCCGCCAACATGGCAACCGGCGACAAGGTATCGGCAACGATTATCAACAGCTCTCTCGTCATCAAACGCCAGGAAACGGGCGACACCCAGATCAGCCTTGCCGACGGAGCCAGCGGCGTCCTGAAGAGCCTCGGGATTCTGGACGCAAGCGACCTGGTCAAGAACGAGTTGCAAGCCGCTCGCAACCTGAGCGCTACGATCGATGGCATTGCGATCGACAGTTCCGCCAACACCAACCTGAGCTCCATCGTCAATGGCCTCACCTTGAGTTTCACCGCCACCGGCGATTCGACGCTTACCGTCTCTCACGATACGACCTTTATCCGCGGCATGATCGATGATTTCATCGCCACCTACAACAGCACGATGCAGGCGGCCGAAGAGCAAACCAAGGTCACCCTCTCGGAGGGAGACGAAGCGATCAGCCGCGGTCTGCTTCAGGGGGAGAACCTCGCCGTCGCGCTACAGCAGAAGAGTCGCGCCTTCGTCACCAACCGAGTGACCGATCCAGGCGCCCTCGATCAAGCCTTCAACAGCCTTCAGACGATCGGCATCTGGACCGAGAGCCGCGACAATCGGCTCGCAATCACCGACAGCGTCAAACTGGAAGACGCCCTGACCAACAATTTCGCGCTGGTTGAAGATCTCTTCCGTGATTATGAAGGGGGGATTGCGCGCAAACTGGATGGCTACCTCAATAGCCTCACCTCTCCCATCGATGGCAGCATTGTGGCCCGAACGACCAACATGCAGACCAGCATCACGGATATGTACGACGAGATGGACAAGATCGATGCCCGCATTCTCAGGCTGGAGGATCAGCTCTGGGAGCAGTTTGCCCGCATGGAAGACGCGATGGCCAGCATCAACAACCAGGGTTCCTTCCTGCTTGCCGCGCTGGGCATGGATACCGGCGACAAGAAGAAGTGAGCGAAAGCCATCTGAAGCTTCGCTGAACGGGAGAGCATGCCGGCTGATGGTGTTCATCCACGCTGGCGTGCGCATCCAGGATCGTCTTGAGGGACCGCGCAGAGGCGGCCACAAGGGCAAAAAAACAGCGCTTTCCGGGACTGGCCCATGAAAGCGCTGTCGAAAGAGTGGGCAGATTGAGATCAAGCTGCCCGAATGCTCAAGCGAGCACTAACGACGATCGCGACCGCCGCCGCCGCCGCTGCCGCCACGGCCATAGCCGCCGGCACCGCCGCTGCTGCGACCACCGCCGCCGCCGCCACCGCCGCCGCTGCGACCATAGCCGCCGCCGCCGCCGCTACTGCGACCACCGCCGCTGTCCTCGCGTTCGCGAGCTTCGTTCACGCGAATGGTGCGGCCATCGAGGGAGGAGCCATCGAGTTCGCGGACCGCTGTATCCGCGCTGTCGTCGTCGTCAAAAGAGACAAAGCCGAAGCCGCGGGAACGCCCGGTCTCGCGCTCGGTGATGACTTTTGCTTCGACGACGTCGCCGAACTGTGAAAAGGCATTGTGGAGGGTTTCGTCCGTGGTGGCCCAAGCCAGTCCGCCGACAAACAGTTTCTTACCCATGGTGTGTTACGTTTCCTTTTGTGAGACTACTAGTTGACGGATGCCCCTGGCCCCACCATGATGGGCCACCGGGCCTTTCGGCCTCCTTCGGAATGCGCCAAGTGCAGGTAGAATCTCACGCTCCAAAGGAACCTAGGCTCACACCAGATCGCTTGTACTGCCGCCGAGGATGCACGACATGACGCATAGTATATGCACACGATTCCTGAATGCAAGTGCATATTCTTGATTTAAATGCAGGCACCATGCACCACCGTTTGACATGCTGCCAAGACGGCATCTTTCTGCACGAAAAAGACCTGTATGCGGAGACGCGGGAACCGATCAGGTTTGCCCCGTGCAGTCCAGGCCGGGCGCTTACTCGTCGGCTTTTGTGTCTTGCAGGTGAACGTCGGGAATCAGCTGCAGCACGCCAAAGCGGTAGGTGGGATAATCGGAAATGTGCGAGAGGGTGGGAGACCAGAGGTCGTAGCGGTTCCAGATGCCCCAGTAGCGCATGAGCTGGATGCGCAACTGTCGGCCACCGCCGCTCTTTTCGTCGGGAAAAAGAGCGGATAGCGGAAGGCGCGCTTCAATGGTGAGGATCTCGTCGTCTTGCTGGACGACAGAGTGAGCGACATCGCTGAAGCCACCGTACGTGAGCATCTCGCCATTGGCGCGGAAGCGGACCTCACGGAAAGCTTCCCACTCGCGATCGATGTTGGGAGCATGCTGCTGAAGCACTGGGTCGAGGACTCGGGCAACCTGGAAACGTAGCTCTTCGTCGGCCAAGGGAGTGGTCGCACGCGCGTGCATGTGTGCAAGGATAAAAAGGGATTGGTTGTCGTGCACCATGCGGATGGTGGTTTCACGGTCGGAGGGCTTGCCCCACTGACGGCGGGCGAGGCGGATGGGGGGTGCGTTTCGCCAACATGGATCGTTGGCGTCGCCATCGAGGTTCGGCGCTTCGGCAACGCGATAGCAGAGGTAGCTGGGCAGGCGGCCAGCCCAGTAATGATAGTCGTCGCTCTCCTGAAGGAAGAAGGAATAGATGCGATCCCGCCAGAAAATGATGCGCTGCCGGTATATCGACTCTTCCGGGGCAGCCTGGAGGGCTGCATCGAGCAACTGGCGGAAGTGAGCCACCTGTTCAGGCGGATAGCGGACGGTGTGGATGAAGTCGATCTCGGCCATATTCATCTCCCCCTGATAGAGCCCTTCCCAGCGGGCGACGATGTGGCGATAAAGCTCCTGCATCGCCTGGCTGGCCGGTCCGTACAGGTCGTCGCAATAGTGTGCGATCAGGGATTCGGCGTCCTGATCGGGGTTCCAGAGGAGCCGGCTTTGCAGCCAGACCATGGGAAAGGTCTGCATGCCGCCATGGGTGCCCTGTACGCCCAGCCGCCGCAAGTAGAGGTTGAGCCCATTGATGAAATAGCCTTCGGTTTCGTCCTTATGTTCAAGCAGCCACCGCTGCAGAAGGTTCGGATACATGAATGGAACCCAGGAGGTGTACCGGGTTGGGCTGACGATGTTCATCCAGCAACTGAGGCGCTGACGGTTTTCGCCGACGAGGCGATACCATTCGTCGAGCCAGCCATCCCAGCGCGCATATTCGGCGGGATCGCCCAGGTACTGGACGGGGGGGCCGACGAAGGTGACGTCGACATTGTCGGGGAGCAGCGATTCCGTTGGCGGCGCGCGATAGTGGCCGTAGGCGAGGACGGCCAGACGCCTGCCAGGCCAGCGCTCCTGGATGGCGGTGGCATAGCGATCTACGAACTGAAAGAACCACTCGCTGAGTTGGCCGCCGGTGGGTGCTTGCGGGCGATGCCAGGGGAGGCAGCTTTCGCAGTGGCAGGCGCTCTGGGGGGTCAGACCATCGTTGCAGGCAAAATAGACGTGGGTGGCATCGGGAGTGGCGCCGGCGGGAAAGAGTCCCGTTGTCCCCTTGCGATCCACCTCTTCGACATTGGCAAGCATCTGCTCGAGCACATCGGGATTGGTCAGGCAGACGTAACTGCGGTGCTTGTAGCGGAAGTTGATCTGACGCCGGCCGCTGGACGTGACGGCAAAGTAGTCGGGGTGGCTTTCGCCGTAAAGATCGGTCCAGGTGACCTGCGTATGATTGGCGTTGCCGTGTGGGATGGAGCTGCCGAAGCGCAGGACGGGATGCCACTTCGCCTGCTGTTCGATAGAGCCGGAATAGTAGCTGAGGCCACCTTCACGGCGGCGGTTCACGGGCGCCTGCACGACTTCGAATTCGCCTGAACGCAGCACGTCATGCCGCGGCACCACTTTTCCGAAGCCGGCCGGATACCAGCTTTCGTCGGCAAAGTACCAGCGGACACCCGCGGCACGTTCAAGCCACTCGTAGACGGCAAAAAGGGTGCCCCGGTCGAGACCGGCGGCGGTGGTCTCTCCGCAGAGCAGCAGGTCGCGTCCGAGCGTCCTGATGACGAGCGCTTCGGGCGCCAGTTGCGAGAGGTCGCCGATCGTGTCGCGGGCGTGCCGGGTGGCTCCGATGTAGATCGTCGGGGAATCTCCAGTCGATTCGCTCTCGCTGAGCACCGGGAGTCGGCAACCAGTCATCTGTTCGAGGTACTGATTGAGGAAGTCCGCCGCGTAGTGAGTCGTGGCGCCTGGAGGAAAGACGAGCCGCGTGGACTCATCCGGCAGGACGATCCGGTAGTCGCTTCGACCCTCGACGATGAGTTCAGCCGCATGGTTCGTCATGGTGCCTCCCCACACGCATAGCAGAGTCGCCCCTATCAGTGACATTCGCATCATTCGACCTCCACATACACTTTGGGGCATGCGTAGCCGAAAAGGTCCTTCTGCCCAACGTCGCGCACCGAGCCGTCGAGGAAGGCGGCATTGGCTCGCCGGCGATGGCGGCAATGCGCCTGCTGCAGGAACTGGCCGTCGTTGCCATAGACATAGGAGCGCTGCGTGAGATAATAGGCGTTGCTGCTCTGCAACGAAATGGAGTCGACGAAGAGCAGGTAATCGGATGAGTTATCCGCCCGCTTGAGAGGATGATGGCGATTCGTGCCGTCGATGATGCGGCGAATGCCGTAGGAACTGAAGGTCGATGTGTAGCCTGCGTCTCCGGGGCCGGAGGGGGACCAGATGGGGCAGCGAACCAGCGTCAGATCCGTCGGAATGTAGCCGGTCTGGCTGAGGGGATTGTACCAGCCGCCGGTGCTGTCCATGGACCAGCCATCATAGTCGCCGGCGTAGACGACGGTGGCGAGGATGACATTGTGGAGGCGGTTCTTGCAGTCGATGGCCCGTGCCGCGCTTCGGGCGCGGCCGAGTGCCGGCAGCAGCATCGAAGCAAGTACCGAGATGATGGCCACGACCACGAGCAGTTCGATCAGCGTGAATGGTTTTCTGGTACGCATGAGGATCACCATGGATTCGGGATGGAAAGCCGGCCATTGTGCCAGGAGCTGTACTGCACAGAACCACTTTAGCGTCTTCCGAAAGCCCATACAATCGTGTTTGTTGAAGATTACGTAAAGGAAGCGCCCTGCTCAGCCCAGCGGCCTTCCCAGGGGGCATTCCGTAGCCGCGACTGCATGGAAGTCGAATGAATCGAATCGGTCGAGAGCAAGCCGCGCGGAGGTTGGCTCGGTCAACTTTCCACACGGCATTTCGCCGCTCGGAAACGACATTTTCAGGGATGGCGCTTGCAAGGCGACGCCGCAACTGCTATATATCAAGTAGCGACTCTTTATACACGCTAACCAGGAGAAGTGTTATGAACTTGACGTCGCCGCGACAGAGACACCGGCTCTTCACCCTTATCGAATTACTGGTCGTGGTGTCGATTATCGCGATTCTGGCTAGCATGCTGCTTCCGGCACTGGCGAAGGCGCGGACGTCGGTGGTGCGCAGTTCGTGTCTTTCGAATGTGCGCCAGCAGGTGATGGGCTCGGCGTTGTACATGGGGGACAACGACGACTTTCTGTTGCCGACGGCCACCTGGACCGATCTGAGCGGGAAGTATTACATGAAGAGTCCGTGGCGGGCTCTGCTGCACGACCTGGAGTACGTCAATGCCAAGAAGGCGCTGCTCTGCCCGGAAGTGGGACGCGAGACCAGCAATGTCAACGACCGCTATGGCTATACGATCTGGAATTACGGCGCGCACTACACGATGAATGGACTGGCCAACTTTGGGATTTACGAGACGGCGACGGGCTATGACGGGGCGGGGTACGTGCGCAATGCCAGCGCCCTTGTGGCCGAGCCGGCAGGCGGCTGGACGGTGGCACATCGTCTCGGCTCCATCCTCAAGCCATCCGACAAGATCCACCTCTTCGAGGCGGGAGAGCCGGATGGGTCGAGCAGCAGCCAGAGCGCCTTCACCAATCGGGCCGAGAAGATCGCCAACTTCATCAATTACCATCACGGCGGCCGCGGCGCCAATATTGCCGCTTACGACGGTCACGGCTCCTACTTTCTGAACACCTATGTCTGGGATGCGCGCAACAATACCGAACCGCACATCTGGAGCGCCAATTATTGATGATCGAGCCTGCTATAGCTCAGAAGGTGAAGCCATGACCAAAGCCAACGCCAAGTACGCGGCGATCGCGGAGGCGCTTCGGGAGCGCATCCGCCAGCACGAAGCCACGACCTTGCCCTCGGAACGGGAATTGGCCAGGGAGTTCGGTACGACCCAGATGACGGTGCGCCGGGCGCTGACGGAATTGGAGGAGGACGGGCTCATCCTGCGACGTCCGCGCCGCGTGACCCAGATTGTGCAGCGCGCGGCTCCAATCCGCATCTACAGCGGCCATTGCGAAGCCGTGCGCGAGGTCATGATGGGACATCTGCGGGAGCGTTTCCCTGGCGAATCGTTCGACTTCCTGCAGACGGAGTCGGCGGAGGCGGTCATCGGTCGTTGCGACATCATGATGACACCGACGTCGCTGCCGCACGACTACGAGCGCTGGTTCATGCCGTTGCCGGATGAGCTGGTGGAGCGCCTGCGGGGTAATCCCGGCATTTCTGCACAGACGCTGGAAATCCATCGCAACGCGGGCCGGTACTATGGAGTGCCGGTGCTGGCATCGGCAGGGGGCATGCAGGTCAACCTCGCGCTGCTTGGTGAACTGGGCGAAGAGTCGGGGGGAGCGTTCGACATTCCGCGCATGTTCCAGATGGCCCGAAAGCTGGCGGAACGGGAGGATGGTGCGGCACTGTTGGATCCGGCGTTCTACAACACGATGATCATGCACCTGATCCTGATGTACGATCATGGCGAGGAGGGGCTGACGGAGGCGGTGCGGCAGGCGCTGGAGGTTCTCGCGGAGCTGATTGCTGGTGGCATGCGGGATTTCGGCACGGGCAAGGCGCTCTTTCGCATCGTGTGCCGGCAGACGGTCGTCTACCATGAAGCGCGCGAAAAGCTGGTTTTTCCGGTCAAGGTGGTGCCGCTGCCAGCGGGATCACCGTGGTCGGGCATCCCGTTTTCGGAGTCGCTGCTGGTGGGCCGGGATCATCCCTCGCCGGGCCGTCTCTTCGAAATTTGCGAGAGCCTGGTGGAGCCGTCGGCACAGGAGGCGATCGGCCGGACGCGCCACGGCTATCCCGTGCTGGCATCTGCCCGCTACACCAGCCTCCAGCACCCGGTGGCTGGCGATGAGGTTTTTGCCTTCGGGCTGGAGCGCTGCTGCTTTCGCCAGCCGCCGTTACTGCGCCAACTGCGGCCGGTGCTGTGGGTACTCCTCTCGGACGTGCTGGCCGGTTCGGCAACCATGGCGGAGGCGCGGGAGGGGATTCTGGATGCGTTGCGTGGCCTGCAGCTTCGGCACATGGCCAATCGTCGATTTGTGGATCAATTCGGTGTACGCGGCGGTGGTTTCGCGCACGCGGTAGCTTAATACTCAAGGGAGTGAAGAGGGTATGAACAAGGAGATGGAAGCGGCGTTGGCCGGCAGTTGCGAACGGGACGCCAAGGTACGCTTTTCGATCAGCCCGGAGGTGGCGCGGCAGGGCATCCGGCCGGAGTTGCCGGTCCTCATGGCACGGGGCAGAGAGGAGGGCGCGCTCCTGCTGGTGACGGCGGCCCAGCATGGCCGCGAGCTGCATGGCATTGCCGCCATTGCGCGGCTCTTCAACGCCCTCGATCCGGCGAAGCTGAAGGGAACGCTGATCATGCTTCCCCTGCTCAATCCGCCCGCCGTCTGGATGCGGCAGCAGGATTATCCCAATGAGCTTGGCCGTTACAGGCGGGGCTTGGAGAATGTCTGGAACATGAACCGGGTCTGGGGCCAGGATTCCGATACGTGGATGGGGCAGGTCACGGAGTTGGTGTGGGAGCGCTATGGGCGGCATGCGGATGCGATCATCGATCTGCATGGGTGGTCGTCGCAGAGTCAGGCGTGGGTCGGGAAGCAGTGGCGCGATCTGCTGCTCGCCTTCGGCATTCGCGCGAACGATCTGCATGAGCCTGGGCAGAGCACGATGCCGGGCATGTTTCAGGTGCATTCGGAGCGCCATGGTATCCCCAACATGACCGTGGAACTGGCGCCCCAGAACGAGCTGAATCCCGCCATCGTGGATGTCGGCGAGCGCGGTATCTGGAACGTCATGAAGCACCTGGGGATGTGGCCAGGACCACTGGAACTGCCGGACGAGTACTACGTCGTCGGGGAGCATCACGAGCTGCACAGCGCCCGCTGCGGGCTCTGCGAGCCGCTGGTGCAGATCGGTGACAAGGTTGCGGCAGGGCAGCTGCTGGGGCGATTGTGGAGCCTGGACGATCTCTCGCTGGTAGAGGAGTTTCGTTCTCCGGTGGATGGACTCGTGCATGTGGTGACCGGAGTCACCTTCGGCGAAGACGTACGGCCTTCGGGAGTCGTCGATGCGGGCCAGCTTACCTTCATGCTGCGCGAAATCAGCGAGGTCCTTCATGGCTGAGCCGATCAGCGCGACGCGGGCACTTTCGAGGGGTGCACACAGGATCGTGGTGCTTCTCGCTCTGGCGGGCGTCCTGGTCGCCGCCGAGCAGCCCCATGTGGCCATCCTGTCGGACATGGAAGATCTCTCCGTTTGGGAAGGCCCCTTTGAAGCGACTGAAGATGCATCCGAAGGAACGCAGGCCATGCTGATCGCCATGGGCAAGGGCGGCGAGTTCAAAGTTCGCTTCAGGGAGTTCGCCGCCAAAGGAATCCAGCTCAGCGACTACGACATCATCAAGTTCGACTACAAGGTCCACGGTGGGCGCGTGACGCTGGATCATCTCATCCGGCAGTGGCCCTTTCTGGGCGGCTTCATGCTCGAGTACTACCCGCTCAAGGATACCTTTGTCTATCCCGACCAGTGGACGGAGAAGGTGGTCAACCTCCGGGAAGCAGAGAACATCCGCGGCGGCTTCGATCCAGAACAGCAACTCTTCGACTTCAGCATCTACGCCAAGGCAGACGATGACGATGTGCGGCTTTACCTCGACAATGTCCGCTTCGTCAGGCGGCTCATTCATGTTGCCTGCGACATCGACGATCGCTTCCTGGAGTTTGGCGAGCGTGTCGATCATGCCGACGGTTCGGTGACCTACCGCTACGATCTGGAAGTCACCAATCGGTCATCGGTGCAGCAGACGGTTCGGATGCGCGTGGACGGGAGCAGGCTGGAGCAATTCGTCCTGGAGACGGCAGACGCGGAACGCCAGATGGCGGCCGGAGCGACGGAGATATTCCCCGTGTCGATCACGCTGCCGGCGTCGGCACGCGGCATGCTCAAGCCGCTTTACCACGAGATCTGCGGTATACGTTTCGACATCCCCGGCGTGGTGGACAGCGACTACGGCCTGGAACTGTGGCCAGCCGTGCCACACAAGTTGCCACCTCATCCCTGCCTCTCCACAACCTCCGCTCACCTGGCGGCGGTAAAAGGATGGATCGGGAAATGGGGATGGGCAAAGCAGGGAGCGAATCTGATCATCACCCGGGCCGAGACGGTCATGGGCTATGACACCAACCTGCCCGAGGCCAAGCCCCGTCCGGAAGCTGCCGAGGACCGCATCTGCCCCGCATGCAAGGACGAGACGAAGCTCTACACCGTCACCGACCCGATCTCGCTGGACCGCTTCCAGTGCCTGACATGCGGCCAGATGCTGAGCCCCAAATGGGAGCTGCGCGCTCCAGGCAGCATGGCCTGGTGGGCCGACTACCGCGTGCCGGCGGAGGAGCCCGTGGGGCAGAATTTTGCCATTTCGCCCAACGGGACCATCGTCGACCTCGCGCTTGCCTGGCAACTTACCGGTGACCGCAAGTACGCCGAGAAGGCCGCCGAGTTCTTTCGCGCCGCGATTCGGGTGGTGCCGGATTATCCCGTGGTGCGGCTCGAGGCCTATTCCATCTTCAACAGCAAGACGGCCAGCCGCGTCGGCAACTTCTTTCCCGAGTTCGGCTGGTGCGCGGCAATGGCCGACGCCCTCGACTTGATCTGGGACAGCAACTGCCTATCGGAGACGGAGCGGCGCGACTTCCTGGAGAAGGTGATGCGACCGATCATCCACAACCGCCTGCGGCTGGAGAACTACATGGTTCACCGGGTCAACGAGTTTGCCGGCGGATATGCCCTTCTGGCTGACGATGCCCCCCTCGCCGCCTTCATCGTGGAAGGTGAATTCGGCTTTCGCAAGTACCTCGCCGCGCACATGCTGAAGGATGGCATGTCCTACATGGCCCCTCAGTACCAGGTGCCGCTCATGAGCACCATTCTCCCTGCCGTCGCCCGCTACGACAATGCCGGCATCAACCTCTACAGCGAAGAACTGCGCGGCTTCTTCACCGCATGGTACGAATGGGCCGATCCTGAGGGCAATTCGCCCGATCTGGGCGACAGCACCTGGGTCAGCTACAGAGAGGCGAGCATTCTCTGGTATTTCGAACAGGGATACGCGAAGTTCGGTGACCCGCGCATGGCCCTTCCCCTGCAGGAAAGCCTCTTTGCCACCTGGCAGAGGCGGCCTGGCTTGAACTGGGAGGAGATTCCCCGCGTCACCCGCTTCTCGCCGGTCCTGCTCTACGGAGCGGAAACCATTCCCCGCGACAAGCCCGACATGACCAGATTCTCCCGAGACTATCATGACTATGGCATCCTCATCTTCAACCAGGGAAGCGGTGACAAGCAGCTCTGGCTGGCCATGCCGTATGGCAGACCTCTCGGGCATGGCCACCACGACAAGCTGCACGTGGAGTGGTGGGCCATGGGGCAGAAGATGACCAAGAAGGGAGGTGGTTATGCCACCGCGTGCAGCGCCCCGTGGTGGAGCCACCCCGTCACCCACAACACCCTGCTCGTCGACCAGCAGGATCAGCGCAATGTCGCCGGACGAGTCGCCGAATGGTCCGGCCGGGGCCCGGTTCAGGGGGCAGTGGTCGTGCACGATAGCATGTACCCGGGTACCACCGTCGAACGCACGGTGATGCTTTACGATGGCCTCATCTTCTTCCTCGATCGGCTGAGTTCGTCCGAAGGGACCCATACCTACGACTTCGTCTACAAAAACGCCGGACGCATGATCACCGACCTCGACGCCGCTCCCGCGCCAGCGCTTGGCAGTGAACGCAGTGAGATTCCCTCCTTCCACGGCGCGCCCACCGGCTATGCGACCCTGACCGACATTCGGCGCGCCCAATTGACCTCCCCCCTGAAGGTGCAGTGGGACGGGCTGAAGACCGGCGAAGAGGTGCAGGTGCGTCTCTTCCTCGCCGCCGATACCGGAAACCCCGCCGAATTGTTCCTGGCTGAGGGTCCTCTGGATACGCGCTGGTCGCAACTGGTCGCCGATCCTGCCGCAGTCTACCGTGAAGAGAAGCCCTTCCCGAAAGACGTCAAGACGCAGTTGCGCGGCCCCATGCTGATCGCTCGACGCCAGGGTGAGCGCGCAGCCTTCTTCAGCTTTCTCGAGCCCTGTCGTGGAGAGTCCCGCATTACCAGCGTGGAGCCAGTGGACTTGCGGCTCGATGGTGCGTTGGTCGAGGCCCCGGAGGGGGTGGCATACAGAATGGTCATCGACGGCCTGGTGCATCTGATCATGATCTGTCCGTCGGCGGGCATCAAGGAGTATGGCGGGATTCGTACGAGAGCGTCCTTCAATGCCACGCCCATGGGGCTGGCGGAATAGCCAACCGCTCAAACCAACTGAAAGGTGATCGAAATGCGTGGATTGAGATGGTCTCTACTCTTGCTGGCTGCCAGCTGTACATTCGGGGCGGAACCGGTTGCGCGCATCGAGGTGCGGGCGGATCGGCTGGTGATGGTGGTCAATTCACTGGCGTGGCATGAGGTCATGCTGCCGGATCAGGCCGTAAGCAGCCAGGCGAACGGCGGCTACGCGCTTCACATGCCCCTGCCCGGGCGCAACTTCCTCCCGGAAGCGGTGGCAGGCAGCGACGATCGCCTCCGGCCGATGACGCTCGATGGCGCACAGGCGTGGGAGAGTCCGCCGGTGCCGGTTGAGCACAAGTTCCAGGAGCAGATGGCGGCACCAGGCCGCTTCGGTCTCCTCTTCAGCGTCTACGCGCGAGCCGCCAAGGGGGCCCGCGTGCCGGTGGAGATGAGCCTTGCCTGGGTGCCTGCCGCGGATGAGGCCGCGGAAGCGGAAGCATGGGAAGAGCTTGCCGCCACCAACGAGTGGCAGCGCCTCAGCGTACGCCTTCCCTTTGCCGTCCATGAGGTGAAGGGCACGGCGTCACTGAGCATCCGGAGCGAAGGAGCAATCGAATTCGCCGGCCTGCAGCTCGAACCATGGGGAGATTATCCCGTTTTTCAGACTACGCCAACCCCATGGATGCCGGGCGGTACGGTACGGACGGCACGTCCCCCGACGTTGCCGGCAACGCTCCTGCCCATGGAGTGGACGCAGGGGGCGGTCGCCCTGAAGCTCCAGCTCGACGAGTTGCCGGGCTCGCCCATCAGCGGCGAGCGAACGATACTCTTCGTCGGCAGCTTCTGGCAGGGCGACCTCGAGATGCTGATCGACCAGTCGTGGATAGGGGGGACCACCGTTCGCACTCCCAGGCTGCGGCAGCTTCTCGCGGACGGACAGGAGCACGACCTCCTCTTCGCGTGGGACGAGAGCGAGGCGCGCGTCTTTGCCGATGGCGAGCTGGTGGGGCGCAGCGAGATGAAGGCCCGCCCCGATCGCGAGAGAATGGGCTACCGGGTGTGGATCGGGACGCACAATCCGCGCGCCCGCAATGTCGGCGGCGCCATCCGCGATTTGCACTTCTACAATGAATCAATCACCCCGGATGAGGTGACCGGCGAGGGGCTGGGCGAAGGTCCCTGGATGACTCCGCCGGCGCGTTATGTCTTCCGGAGGGATGAGGAGGGGGTAACCGTCGTGCTGCCATTGCAGGGGGCGGTGCCCCAAGACCTCACGGTCGAACTGACGGGCATTCCGGGGGCCTCGGCTAGCCTTTCCCGGCAACCGGAAGGGGCCGCCGTTCACCTCCATCTGGAGCCGTGGAGCTACGCACCGGGCACGATGGATGGGGCCATCCTCCTGAGCCGGAGTGACGGGACGACGAAGCGATGGCCGTGGCCCGTGCGAATTGTGCCGGCCGAGGCGCGGGATCGCTTTCCCATCGGCAACTGGGGATCGCCGGGCTCCGTGGCCGATCTCGAATGGGCGAGCGAAATCGGGCTGGGGGTGATCGACAGTCGCAACCATGGCGCCGACTACCTGAACCTCGTCGCCCTTCACGGCCTGCGCGCTTCCGTCAACTTCCGGAACATCCGCATCGAACCGCATCCCGCTACGCCGGAGCACCTGACTCTGGCACGGGCGGATGCGGCGCGGCTGGCGCAGGCAGTACAACCCTTTCCCTGGGTAATCTCCTGCATTCACAACAGCGAAGGGCACGGCACCGATGACGTTCATCTCTCGCCGGCCGCGCTCGCCTCCCTCAAGGCGGAGCTGGCGATGGAGGAGCCGCTCCTCCCGCCACAGGACGGCTGGGGCGATCTGGCGGTGCGCCCCAAGGTCGACCTCACGGCCTTCGCTGAAACGGGTATCGTTCCAGACGATCATGCGCCGCTGCGGTACGTCAAGTGGCTGATGAACAAGGGCGATGGCATGAATCTGTCCAGCGCGGTACTGGCCGATCGCCTTCATGCTGCCGCGCCATGGGTGCGGATGATCCAGGAACCGGCCCGGCACTACTATGCATCCTGGGCGGATACGCTGAGCAACTGGCGATACGCCAACAGCCCGGCCCCCATGATGGTCGTCTGGAAGCAGGGATTGGCCGCCGCCCAGGCCACCGGCAAAGCCTATTATCCCCTGACTGGGCACTGCTATTTTTCCCCGGCCATCTATCTGGACGACGAGAAGAAACGCCCAGTTCCGCCTAGTGGCGACATGGCCGCCGCTTTCCTGTGGACTGGGCTGGCCATGCCCGCCGACGAGGTCCGCTGCTTTGGCTGGTGGCAGAAGGATTGGGCGGAGCACGAGCAGTTGCGCCCCGGCAGCACCGAACGGATCAAGGCCACCATCGCGGAGCTGTCACGCCTGGGCCCGGTCGTTGGGAATGTGCCGCTGCGGCGTGCAGATCTCGCCGTGCTGATGCCGGAGACGAATCAGCTCGGGCGGGGGCATGACGAGTGGTGGCACGCCTACAGAAGCCTCGTCTATGACGTGACCAGCTTCTTTGCCAATCATGACCTCCAGGTGGACTTTCTCCATGAGGATCGGGTGCTGAGCGGCGAGCTTCAGCACTATCGACACCTCTACATTCCCGGGTTGCGCTACCAGATGGCCGCTGTCGACGCGGCCGTGCAGGCCTGGCGCGGCAATGGAGGCACGCTGATCCTCGATAACCAGGCATCGCCTGCCTTCGAGGCCGATATCGTGGCTCCCCTGATCGCGGCGGAGCGGAAGGGCATGGCATTCAGCATCGACGCGGATGCCTGTGCCGCCTGGGTGGAGGAGTTCCGGCCAAAGCTGCAACCCCACGCCCGCCTGGAAAAGGGGCAGGCTATCGTCCTGAGTAAGGAGCTGCCTGGAAGCCGCTTCGTCTTTGCCATCAACAACCAGTGGAGCGAGGCCAGCATCGCCGGCAACCTTAGCGGTGAAGATATCGGCTCCGACATTGTCGACGAGATGCAGGAATTCAAGGAAGCGGGCCGGGTCCGTCAGCTCAGCGGCAAGCTGGAGGATGTCGGGGTGGCGCAGACCATCACGCTTTCGCTCCTGGAGAGTCCAGAGGCGGTCATCTACGATCTGCGGGCGGGGCGCCGGCTCATGCCGGAGGTCGACGCCGACGGCAGATTGCTCCTGCACCTGCCCCTCGATCCGGGCGCTGCGGCGGTTCTGGCCATCTATCCGCGAGAGGCCACGAAACTGCTCTTCGACTGCCCCACCGATGCCCGACCCGGAGCGATCGCCGAGTTGCGTATTCGCCTGCTCGGGGCGGATGGTCAACCGTTGCAGGGACGCCAGGGGGTGCGGCTGGAGATTATCGATCCCGATGGTCAGCCACTGGATGCTACCGCCATCTATCGCCTGACGGACGGCCAGACGACGGTTCGCCTGCGCCTGCCCACAACGGCGCTCGCGGGCAGCTGGCGGGTCTCAGGCCGGCACCTGTCCTCCTCCCTCGAAGCTGCCGCACGCTTTCCTGTCACCCCATGATCAACCGAGGTCAACACCAGATGAAGCTTCCGCACGCCCTTCTCCTTCTCGTCCTCTCCCTGGCCGTCGGCGGCACCGCTATCGGCGCCGACGGGTATGGGGTCATCAGTGCCATGGACGATCCCGCCGAATGGGAGGGGACCCTCGTTCCGCAAGCCGTCACCGACGCGGATGGTCGCACCTGCCTGCTCTTCGATCTTGGCCAAGGGGGCCAGTTCAGCTGGACGCTCACCACCTTTCCGGAGAATTCGCTCGACCTCGACAGTTATGACGTTCTGGCTTTCGATTTTCGCGTCGAAGGCGGCGGCGTCAACATCAGCACCGATATCCGCAAGTGGCCATTTCTCGGCGGCTACCTCGGCCTCTATTACCAGATCGACGACATTTATCGTCCGAAGGAGTGGGTGACGGATGTCGCAGGCATGCATGCCTCCGAGAACAACTGGGCGGGCACCTATCGCCGCGACGAGCCGACCTTCATCCTGAACGTAAATGGCGCGGCCGATGCGGGCCAGACCCTGCGCCTCTACATGGACAACATCCGCGTCATCCGCTATCCGGTGAAAGTCGATTGCATCGCCGATCTCTACCAGCACTGGGGCACGTGCGAGGAGCTGCCGGATGGCGGGGTGCGCTACACCTATGACCTGATCCTGCGTAACCAGAGCGATGAAGCCGTACCGGTCGAGCTGGTGGCGGATGAATCGACGCTGACGCACTTCAGTGCCGAGCTGGCGCAAGCGAGTATGACGATTGACCCGAAAGAACCATCAACCGCCACCGTGACGCTGACGCTGCCCGCGGCGGCACGGGAGGGACTCCCGCCGGCATGGAGCGAGCGGGTGCGCCTGCGCGTCATCCCGAACGGAGCCCCCGAGCTGGCCTTCGCGCTCGATCTGCTCGCCACCGTGCCGCATGCCACGCCACAGCATCCCTATCTCTTCGCCACCGGCGAGCAGTTTGCCAGGGCCAAGGAGCGCCGAGGCAAGTGGGGATGGGCCAAGAGCGCCTCCGACTGGTACATCAAGCGCGCTGACCACGCATTGACCCTGCCTACGGAGCTGCCCGCCTATGAGCCGCGCGAAGAGCAGCCGGGGGACAGGCAGTGCACTGTCTGCGGCGACAAGACCGAGCTTCACGAGGTGACCACCCCCGAGGCGATCTGGCGCTATCAGTGCCTCACCTGCGGCAAGATGCTCAGTCCACGTCTGGAACCGGGAGCGGAAGGAGGATGGCGCTATCAGGAGAGCGGATACTGGTGGACCGCCGGGGGCAACGACAAGGCGCCACGCCCGGGGCACACGATCAGCTTCAACCGCGGCGGCAACATCCTCGATCTGGCCGTAGCCTGGCGACTGACCGGTGAGCGCAAGTACCTCGACAAGGCAGCCGAGGCTCTCGGCAACTATGCCCGGGTGCTCCCCACGTATCCCTATGCATTCGCCCCCGGGGCTCTGCAGTTCACCCGTTTCAACACCAAGGGCTCCTACAAGGTCGGCAACTACTTCTCCCAGTGCGGCTGGCTGCATCAGATGGCGGCTTCGCTGGACCTGATCTGGGATTCGGGGGCGCTCGCGTCGACTGATCGGGATGCACTGCTGGCAGAGCTTCAAGCTATGGCCGTCAATCGCTTTCGCATGATCAACACGGGCCATCACCGCATCAACGAGGCCGGCCTGGCCGTCGGCCTGCTCAGCGGCGACGCCAACATGCTCGGCTACGTCCTCCGCGACCCGCGGATGGGCGCTCTGCCCGCCTTGCAGGCAACCATGCTTCCCGATGGCCTCAACTACATGGCCGGCCAGTACATGGAGCCCGTGATGATGGCCTGGATGCCGGTGCTCCAAACCTATCGCAACGCCGGCATCGACCTGACGGAGCCGGTCCCCGGCCTGAGGCGGTACGCCGTCGCCATTCAGCAATGGCTCAATCCCGACGGGCTCTCTCCCAGCCTGGGCGACGCGCGGGCATCGGTAAGCCTTCGGCTGGAGGACCACATGGAACTGAGCTACGCCTGGTATGGTGATCTCGATAGCATCAACGGCGTGCAGCGACGCATGTTCCGCGAATGGCAGGAGAGCCGCTGGCTGACCCCATGGGAGAGCATCGGGCGTCAGGGCGGAAACGCCGTGCTCGCCAAAGGGTACGTGCTCTTTGCCGGGGTCGACAATATCCCGCGCGGCAACCCACCTCCCTTCACGGGCAGCTACAACTTCCCCGACTACGGCCTCCTTGTCTTCAACCAGGGAACGGGCGACCGCCAGCTCTGGGCCGCGCTTCCCTATGGTCCGCAACTCGGCCACGGTCATCACGACAACCTTCATCTCGAATGGTGGGCGCTTGGCCAGACCATGTCCCAGAAGCAGGGCAGCCGCGGACGCCATCACGCCGTCCACGAGAACACCCTCCTGGTCGATGGCCGGGATCAGTTCAAGATCCCATGCGAACTGCGGGAATTCGTCGACGAGGGACCGGTGCAGGGGGCGGTTCTCTACTCGACGGCCCTCTATCCGGGCGTCGCCATAACACGGACCGTCATGCTCTACGACGGGCTGATCTTCCTCTTCGACCTCTTCGACAGCGCGACCGCCCACGACTACGACATGGTCTACAGCAACGCCGGCACCCTCCACTCGTCGCTCGCGTTCGAGCCGCTGGACCGGCCGCTCGGCACCGAGACCAACAGCCAGGGTAACCCGACCGGTTATGCCAGCCTGCAAGATCCCGCCAGTGCAGTGCCGCCGGAGTGGCTGCATGTCGAGTGGGACAATCTGGCCAAGCCAGATGCCAGGATGCGTCTGACGCAGCTTGCCGTTGGCGACCCGGGCGTTCTCCTGCGCGTTAACGCGCCACATGTGGTATCCGACTGGAAAGGCATGACGGGCGACATCGATGCCGCCGGCTACACCCGCCTGGAACTGAACCGTACCCAGCCCGAGGACCGCTCCGACTTCATGGCCCCGAAACTTATTCGTCGGATCCACGCGAAAAGCGGCGCACTCCTCACTATCTTGGAGCCCTATACCGGCCACGCGCCGCGGCTGCGCGATTTCGAGCAGCTGCCGCTTCTTGTGGACGGTGCACCAACCGGGCGAGGAATTGCCGTGCGCTACGTCGAACAGAATGGCCAGCGCCATCAGGTGATCATCTGCCCGGACACCGGAACGAAGGTGGCGGGCGAGTGGACAAGCTCCCAGCCCTTTACCGCCGGTGCCTTTGGTCCCCTTGTTCTCGAACGCCACTGACTCAACGACCGCAGGCAGATCCATGGCATCCCCATTCTCCTACTCCGAGATCCCCAACTGGCCAAAACTTCGTGAGCGCTACCGCGCCTTCTGGGACATGCAGCTCCGCGATGAGGCGATCATCGCCCATGTGCAGAATCCCAACCCGCACCAGCCCCCCCCCGCACCATGGATGCTGGAGCAGTCCGACGGCAAGTACTGCAACCCCGAGAAGTTCTACCAGCTCTCCCGGTGGCGCCGCACAAGCTGGAACTGGTACGCCGACCTCTTCCGCTACCTCACCCCCTCCTATGGCCCCAACGTCTTCGCCGGCTTCTGCGGCGGACGCCCCCAGTTCGGCGCCGATACTGTCTGGCACGAACCCGTCATGGACTCCCTTGACCAGGCCGACCGCGTACATTTCGAGGAGGATAACCCTTACTGGAAGATCCATCTCGATACCCTTGCCTATTTCTCTGAACGCTGTGCCGGCGTGCGCCAACTGGCCATGACCGACTTCGGCGGTCCGGCGGATTGGATCTCTACCCTCATGGGCACCGAGAACTTCCTTATCGCCACCATCGAAGAGCCCGACCGCATGCGCGACTTCGCCATCCGCCTTGCCCACGAGTGCAACCGCGCGTTCGACCTCGTGCGCCCACAGGTCACCGCCGCCAATGACGGTGCTGCCAACTGGATGCCTGTCTGGAGCGACCGGCCCATGGGCACCGTTCAGGACGATATCGCCATCAACCTCTCGCCCACCATGTATCGCGAAGTCTTCCTGCCGGCCCTGCAAGTCATGGCGGCCCATACGGAACGTACCGTCCTGCACTGGCACGACGGTTGCCATCTGCATCTGGACAATCTGCTCGCCGTAGATGAGATCGACCTCATCCAGTATGGTCATGATCCCAACAGCCCGCCTTTCCGGCAGGGGCTGGACAACATGCGCAAGATCCAGGCGGCCGGCAAACGTCTCTTCATCAGCTGCGTTGAGGCCGAAGATGCCGAGTTCTTCATTGACAACCTCGACCCACGTGGCCTGATGATGATCATCAACACCTCCTCCGATGAAGCCTCACGCCGTATGGTCGACGACGTTCACGTCTGGACCGCTCGCCGCCTCGCCACCGTGTGCTGACGCGCGTCATTGTCAGGCCATTACCGCTTCTCCCAGCAGCCAGGAGGCGGCGGATTGCCACACGAAGCGCGGCGCCAACGCCTCAGTCGGCGGTTGGCTGTCAGCTGTCAGGAGAAGAGGAGTTGCATCAGGGTAGGCTTCCGCCGCGCTGGCCAGGGCCCGGATTTCGCGTTGCCAGGTTGTCGGATCACGGATCTCGGCAGATACCTGGATCAGCCACACGTGGCCATCGGGATCGCGGGCATGGAAATCCACCTCGTAGCCTTCGCTCGTTCGTACGTAGCCAATCTCACATCCTCGCCGCTCCAGTTCGAGCAGCACGACCGTTTCCAGGGCACGCCCCAGATTCGCGCGACCCGCACGCTCGTAGATCGGTATAAGCCCTGGATCGACCGGATATGCCTTGCGCGGGTTGACCATCCGTTGCCGCTCGGAAGCGGTGTGCAGGGAGACAGTGCGCACCAGAAATGCATCCTCGAGATGGGCAAGGTATTCATGGAGGGTGTTCTTCCCGACAGCCAGCCCCTGCGATTTCAGTGCAAGGTGGAACTTCTCCACGCTGAACGTCGAGGCCGGATTGCCAAGCAGGTGGCGAAGCAACCAGCGAAGGGCGGCGGTGTTGGTCACCCCATGTCGATCGATCACGTCCCGCAGGATGGCCACATCAACGTAGGTGCGAAGCAGTGCCGTGCGGTCGCGGGGGGCCAGCCCCTGGGCTTCGGGGAACCCTCCCTCGGCCAGGTAAGTGCGGAAGTGCTTCTCGATGACCGAGCGCCCCGCCTTCCCCACCTGGGACAAAGGTCTGTCGGGTTCGGCCTGAACGTGGCGCAACATTTCGCGGAACGAGAATGGGTGCACCAGCACTTCCATCGCCCGGCCACGCATGCTGGTGGCCACTTCACGGCTTAGCAGGCGGGCCGAAGAGCCCGAGATGAACAGCTCGATCTTCTCCGTGTCCATCAGTCGTCGAACGAAAGCTTCCCATCCCGGCACCACCTGGATTTCGTCCAGGAAGAAGGTCACTACCGCCTGGTCTCGCCGCTCCGGGTGGAGCGCGAAGTATTCTTCGACCACCCACCGAAGATCGGCCGCCGTCATGCCCGCCAGCCGCTCATCTTCGAAGTTGAAGAAAAGCAGAGCTTCGCGGTCAGTTCCGGCACTCAATCTATCGGCCAGGCACTGCCACATGAAGGTGGTCTTGCCGCTCCGGCGCATCCCGATCACGGCCATGGCCTTCCCGCGCACGCCGGGCAGATGCACATCCCTCCGGGTATAGTCCGGGATGGCCATCCCCAGTCCATCGATAACCTTGGACCGTATAGTTCCTTTGAATTCACTTTCCATAAAAGATAATATACATACATTTTCTCTTTCTACAAGAGAGAATTTTATTTCCCAGGCCAGCGAGCATCGCCAATGACAAGCGAGGCGGATTTTTTTTCTTGCAGACGGTTTGGATAATCGCCAAAGCAACTGTATTCTGTAGTGTTGTAACGATCTAATGGAAGGATTGCATTACCTTCGGCAGCGAAAGCATTCACGAAAAGGCACAGGAGAAAACCATGCAGCCCCAGTTCCGCGGCCCGGTAAGATCTCACCGCTATCTGTTCACGCTCATCGAGCTGCTGGTCGTTGTGGCGATCATTTCGATTCTGGCGTCGATGCTGCTCCCGGCGCTGAGCAAGGCGCGGGATGCGGCGCGCGGCACCACCTGCCTGAACAACCTGAAGCAGGTGAGCCTCGCCATGCTGACCTACGCTGACGAAAATGACGATTTCCTGCCGCCGGTCTTTGGTCCGCCGGTCTGGTTTGTCGCCTGGCCAGGCAACAGTGGAGCGCTGCTGCCGTATCTGGGGCCGAAGTACGGCAAACGGAGCAGCTTCTGGTGCCCAGCTAACGCCAATAGTTATGGTGGGCAGCTCAACTACGTGGCCAATCGCACGGTATTGGGCGGACTCGGGACTGCGCTGCACAAGCTTCCCGGGCTGCGGCAGGCGGACGCGAATGTGCTCGTGCTCGATGCCAGCACCACCATGGGCAGTACTTGGCCTGGTTATTGGGTGGACAACCAAGCCGCGGTCGGCAGCCCCTACCTCTTCCCGTCGCCCCACCATGGGGGAGTGCGGCATACGCTGGGGTATGCCGACGGGCATGCCGGCACCCTCATCAATCTGCGGCCAGCTACGATACTGAAAGTGAACTGACGGCTACAACCAACGGAGGTGCATGGCATGAAGACCGGTGGCGGAAAAAGAATGAGGATGATGGCGTTGGCGCTGGTGTTGGCGGCGGGCGTTCACGCCGCGGAGACTTTTCCGTTGGTGGATGGGGAAATCGCGGCCGTCATCGTCGGCGATGTGCTCACTCCCGGTTGGCCGTACGAGGGGCCAAAGAATCTGCTGCAGGCGTATGTCGAGCAGTCCACGGGCCGGCGACTGGAGAGCGTCGCGGAGAAGGATTACGATGAGACAACCATGCCCTACGCGATCTTCGTTGGGCGCACCAGTCGTGCGGAACAGCTGTTCGGAGAGCGTCTGCGAACGATGAGCATCGACGACTACATCGTCGCCGTGTACCCCACCTTTGTGGTACTGGTCGGAGCCACCGCGGAGACGACCGCGTGGGCTCAGTACGATTTTCTGCGCGAGTATCTTGGCGTGGACGCCTATTTTCCGCACCGCTTGGGACTCGTGGTGCCGAAGCATGCGACGGTACGCATTCCGGTGGAAACACGCTTGGAATCGCCTGTCTACAAGAACCGCGGCTTCTGGGCCTTCAACGCCGAAGGTAAGGCAGGCCGCGGCTGGTGCGCGGGAACCATCCCGTGGCGCACGCCCATGCAGCAACGCCGTTTCGAGGCCTCGCACACCATCCAGACCCTGATCCCGGTGAAGGAGTTCGGCCAGACACATCCAGAATACTTCCCCATGGTCGACGGCAAGCGCAAGATCACCGATTCCGGGCACGAACAGGCGCCCTGCATCGCCAATCCCGAGGTGGTTACCATCATTATCGCCAAAGTCCGGCAGTACTTCGACCAGCATCCACAGGCAGAGTCGTTCAGCCTGGGTATGACCGATGGCGGTTTCTGCGAATGCCCCGAATGCCAGGCGCTCGACGGGCCCGCCATCGCGATTGCCGGCTGCACGGTCGACAGCAGCAAGAGTCAGCGCTGGTACAGCTTCCTCAATCAGGTTGCCGTAGCCATCCAGCAGAGCCATCCTGGCAGGATCATCACCACGCTCGGTTATGCCAGATGCGACTTGCCTCCACGTGACATTGCGGTGGAGCGCAACATCATGCCCTTTCTCTGCGCCACCCGCTCCACCTGGTTCGACCCCGAAGTCCGCCGCACCTACCTCGAGATTACCGACGCCTGGCTGGATCGCGTCGATCAGATCGGCGTGTACGAGTACTTCTATGGTGCCAGCCTCGCCATTCCCATGCTCTACTCGCACGATATGGCCGATTATCTTCGGCATGTCGCCGGGAAGTCGCGGAGTGGCCAGGTCGCCTTCTTCGGCGAGATCAATGCCAGCTGGGGTATGGATGGACCGAAGGTCTGGATTTTGGAGAAGCTGTTGTGGAATCCCGAAGCCGACGTCGATGCCCTTACCCGCCGGTGGTGCGAAGCAGTCTTCGAGGAAGCCGCCGCGCCCATGATCCGCTACTTTCAGACGCTGGAGCGGATGCGCGTCAACAATGCCGGGCGCCTGTCGGGCATCACCCAGTATATTCCGTGGAAAGGCAAGGCTGAACCACTCGACCTGCAGAACAAGTTCGGCTTGTGGCAGAAGTCCTGCCAACTGCTGCTTTTTCCACCAGAGGACGTCGCCCACTGCCAGCAGCTTCTCAGTGAGGCCCGCGCCATGGCAACCCAGGACATCGTGCGGCAACGTATCGAGTACTTTGCCTCCACCTTCAAGCTCACCGAGTACGCATCGAAGACCTATCATGCGTACACCGGCCTGAATGAGCGGCAGTGGAATGGCGCCGGACCGGCGGAGCTGATGGCCGCCCTTCTGGAAGGTGAAGACAACCTCGACCCCGTTGACGTGCTCGAGTTCACCCAGCGGATGATGGCCGCGGACCACACCAGGTTTCATGGACCCACCATCCTGCTTGACGGCTGCGGCCTGGCTGTGCGCAAGATCGTGTTGGAGACGGCCGGCAAACGCATTGCCGACCTGCTGGCGGAAGGAGTCGCGGATCAAGAGCAGTTGATCGCTGCCGCACAACAGGCGTTGATGGCGGTGGTCCCGCCGGGAGTATCCCGCACCGAGGCACAACAGCGACGCCTGCAAAGCCTCCGCGCCATGGCGTCGCGCATCGTTATGGCACCGCGCACGCAGAACCCGCCGACCATCGACGGCAACTTCGATGAACCGATCTGGCAATGGGTAGAGCAGCACCCATGGTTCAACTGGCAGAGTGCCGTCGAGGATCCACATACCAGGACGTCGATGGCTTTCGCCCACGATGATCGTTTCCTCTATGTCGCGGTGCGCTGCCCACAGGCGGACCTGGCGGCCCAGCCGCGCTGCCTGCCAAAGGATGGCAGCCGCGCCTTCCAGTACCCCAGCATCGAACTCTTCCTCAATGCCGACCAACCCGGAGTGGAGCGAGACAAGCTCGCGTACTATCAGGCAATACCCGCTTTCGGCGGCGGTTTCATGGAGAGTGGTGGCGGCAGTATCGGTGACGCGCCCCAGGCAATGGCCGCCCATGCCATTACGGAGGACGCGGACGCATGGCAGGCGGAACTCAAGATCGACCTGCGGCAGCTCGGGCTTCTGCCGACCGACCATCGCTACCTGCGGATCAACCTTGTACGCAATCTCGGCAGCGGCGGCTTCAGCGGCCGTACATGGTTTCCCTCGCCGGCCGCCCACAAGGAGCCGGACTCCCGCGGTTGGCTCGTTTTCGGCCAGTGAACATAAAGGAGCAGACCATGTTTAGGCCCATCCTTCCCTTCCTCCTCAGCATTTGCTGTGCCGCCAACGTCCTGGGCGATAATCTGCTGAAGAACGGTACGTTCGCCGACTGGCCGGCCGACTCTCCGTTACCCGCCCACTGGCGACCCTGGGATCATGCCCTGCGCGAGGGAGAGCTGAGTCGGGATCAGGATGCGGTCCGCTTTACCGACGGTGCGCAAGCTCATCAGTTGACCCAAACAATTCCCGTGACGAGCGGGGAGCAGTATGAGCTTCAGTGCTGGAAGCGGGTACAGCTCGCCTCATTCTACTTCAAGATGGCCATCCAGTGGAGGGACAAAGAGCAGCGGGGCATCGACTATACCATGGCGATCGATGGTGGCTATGATGCGGAGTTCGTGCCATTCAGCAGGATCGTCACCGCTCCCGCCAATGCCGCCTTTGCCACCGTCATCGTCGGCCCATACTGCATCCATCGGCCGGATGCCGTGGCCGAAGGCACCATGTGGGTGCGAGATGTGAGCTTCGCACTGGCGCCCCCTCCCGACCAGCAGGATGCAGGCCCAGCGGCGGCACCACTAACCGAAGAGGAACGGATCGCCGCCCGGCCGTTGCTGGCCACTAACAACCACCCCCACTTCGCGGCCATCGTCCAACGCCTGCTTCAGCCCGATGCAGATCCACAGGCTTTGCGCCGCGACCTGCATCTGGCGCGCCTTTATCCGGCACGCAGCGGCGAACCTGTCCGCTCCTACACGCTGGGAGTTGCCAGTGAAAGCGACAAACTCTATCCTGACACCCTGTACGAGGGGCAGCCCGAAACGCCCATAGCCCTCGCTCTTGCGGGCAATGAGTATGGCTCCTTTCAGTTGGCCGTCATTCCATTCTGGACCGATCTCACCGAAGTCGAGGTGACCTTCTCGGAGCTGCGCGGGCCAGGTGACGTGACAATCCCGACTGCCAACTGTAAGTGGTTTCGGGTAGGCCATGTAACCCTTGAGGATCCCCAACCCTGGCTCGCGCTCAACTACAGCCATGCCCAGGAACCCGATCCCCTCCTGCCGGCAGCGCCATTTGCCGTTCAGGCAGGCAACCTGGCCGCGGTATGGGTCGATCTCCTGCTCCCAGGCGGCACACCCGCGGGCCTCTTCAACGGCGGCGTCACGGTGACCGCCAACGGTCAGTCGATCACGCTCCCCATCACCGTCCAGTCATACGGCTTTGACATCCCCAGGACCAGTTCCATCGCCAATGAATTCTGGTGGACGCCCAGCAACTGGCGCAAGTTCTATGGACGTATGGATTATACCCCCGAGCTGCATGCGCAACATGCCGCGCTCCTTGGCCGATACCGCATCAGTTCTTTCCCATGCGACTGGATCACCCTCTGCAGGCAGGTGACCATCTACGCTGAAGCCGATGGCAGCTTCAGCTTCGACTGGAACACCTATGATCAATATGTAAGGAACGCTCTGGCGAACGGCACCACCGCCTTCTGGAGCGCCTTGAGCTGTAACTCCGGCTGGACCCGATACCTGCATAACCCAAAGACCACCGTCATCGACCGGGCAAGCGGTAAGCAGATGCCATTGGCGGATTGTCTCCCGTCACTGAGCGAAGGTTGGGTACCGCTGGAGAAGATGCCATACCGGGAAAACCGCCTCTATCGGGACTTCCTGATCGCCTATGTTGCCCACCTCAAGGAGCTTGGCATCAATGAGAATGCCTGGTATGAGCTGTTCGATGAACCGGGCGGAGAACGCTACCTGGAGATGTTACGCCACCACCGCTTCTTCCGGGAGCTGGTGCCGGATCTGCAACTGCTCAATTTCGGTCAGTACCCGACCCAGGAAGTCAATGGCCAGAATGCGCTCGGCATGATCGATGGGTGGGCTCCCCATCTCGAACAGCTCGATCGCCCTGAGGTCATGGCGGCCATGCTGGAACGGCGTGAGAAACATGGCGAAAAGCTATGGGCGTACAGTTGCATCGAGTTCCGCGAGAATCCAGATGGGAGCGTCTCCCACACCACCCGCCATACCGAGGACCACTACTCGCCATTCAGCCTGTACCATCGCCCCTACATCGCCCTGCGCATCCACGCATGGATGGCGTGGAAATACCAGCTCGACGGCTTCTATATCTTCATGCTCAATGCCGTTCCCGATGCCAATACCGGCAAAGAACCAGCGGCGCGCTGGCCCGCCTCCACATGGTCCGATGGCAAGGAGAAAGGGAGTGGCACCCTGATCTACCCCGGCCCAGACTTCACGATTATTCCCGGCATGCGTCTGGCCAATGTGCGGAAAGGTCTTGAAGACTACGAGTATTTGGCCCTCCTCGCTGACCTGCTCGGCCAGCTGAAGCAGCCATCCCATACTGACCTCCGTCATCGCCTGCAAACCGCGCTGGTCCTGGAGCCGGAGATCATCTCCTCAGTCTTCGATTGGACCAAGGATCCGAACCTGCTCGAAGCAAGGCGGCGGCAGATTGCCGCGCTTATCCTTGAGGCGAAGGCCGCGTTGACGCAGTAGTCCTTATCTGCCCGGGGTCGGCAGGGCTGCCTCCCCTCATTCCGGTGGGGTGATGGCATCCTTCTCGCGGAGGAAGCAGCGGGCGCGACGGCCATCCGGCAGATGATACAGCGGAGGCGCCTCCTTCCGGCAGCGATCGAAGACGTAGGGGCAGCGGTCACAGAAGCGGCACGCGTTCGGTGGATAGTTCATGGCCGACGGCACCTGCCCCGGAATCGTCGACAGACGCTTGCCGGCGCTGCCCGTCAGGCGCGGCACCGCCGCCAGCAGCCCCTCCGCATACGGATGGCGCGGCGACTCGAAGATCTCCTTCACCCTGCCCTGCTCCACGATCTGACTGGCGTACATGACGATCACCCGGTCGCACATCTCCCAGATCACCCCCATGTCGTGGGTAATCAGCAGCAGGCTCATGTCGTCGGCCTTCATCTCCAGCATCAGCTCGAAGATCTGGGCCTGAATCGTCACGTCCAGTGCCGTCGTCGGCTCATCGGCGATGATGAGTTTCGGGCGCAGCATCATCGACATGGCGATCATCACGCGCTGCCGCATGCCCCCGGAGAACTGAAACGGATAGGCGTAGAGGCGATCCGTCACATCCGAAATGCCCACCTTCCGCAGCCAGTCGGCGCTCTGTTGCCACGCTTCCTTCTTGCTCAGATCCGGCTGATGAATGCGCAACGTCTCCACCAGTTGCCGGCCGATCCGGTGCAGCGGCGAAAGGGCCGTCATCGGCTCCTGGAAGATGACGCTGATGTCGTTGCCCCGGATCTTGCGCAGCTCGTCCAGCGGCAGCTCGAGGAGGTTTCGGCCCCCAAACATGACCTTGCCGCCGTCGATGCGCCCCGGCGGCTGGGGGATGAGGCGCAGCATGCTCATCGCCGTCACCGATTTCCCGCAGCCGGATTCCCCCACCAGCCCCAGCACCTCTCCCTGGCGGATGGCAAAGGAGACGCCATCCACCGCCCGCACCACCCCTTCGTCCAGTACGAAGGAGACACGCAGATCATCGATGGTAATCAGGTCGGGCATGAGAGCTCCTTATTGCATGCGTGAGTAGCGGCGCGGATCGAAGGCGGCGCGTACGCCCTCACCGACAAAGACGCAGAGCAGAATGGTGATGAAGAGGATGAGAAAAGGATAGAGAACCAGCCACCACGCGTAGCTGTAGTCCTGCGCCTGCGCCAGCAGCTCACCCCAGCTTGGCGTTCCCGGCGGCAGCCCGAAGCCAAGATAGTCCAGTGCGGTCAGCACGCCGATCGCCCCCACGAGCGAGAAGGGAAAGAAGGTGATGATCGGCACCAGCCCGTTCGGCAGTATATGCTTGAAGAGGATCTTCCATGTCGGGATGCCCATGCATCGCGCGGCTTCCACGAAAGGCTCCTTCCGCAGTTTGAGGAACTCTGCTCGCATGTAGTACGAGATCCCGATCCAGTGAAAGACGCCGTAGACCCCGAGCAGCAGCATGAAGCTCTGCCCATAGATCGAACCCAGCAGGATCATCACGTAAAGGAAGGGTATCGCGCTCCAGATCTCGATCAGCCGCTGCGCGCTGATGTCAAGCAGCCCGCCATAGTAGCCCTGTACTGCCCCGATCGCCACCCCGATGATCATCGTCAGAATCACCAGCAGCAAGCCGAAACTCATGGCGATGCGCAACCCGTAAACCAGGCGCGCGAAAACATCCCGCCCCGAATGGTCGATACCCAGCCAATGCCCCCGAACCGGCCGGAAGGGGACCCGAAAGTCTTCCTTCTGGAAGTCGACCCGCAGGTTGACCCCGTTGATGAAGATGCTCATATCCCCGATCAGCATGCCGTCGGCACGTTTGGCCACTGCCTCCCGGATCGTCTTACGCTGATCGTCGCTCGCCGCCTGCCACCGCGTCCCCGACTCACCCTCGATAATCTCCCCATCTCCATCAAATACCAACCGCTCCGTCAACTGCGAATCGGCCACTTCGCGCAGCGTGATGCGCACCGACTCCGGCGGCTCCATGCGCGGCGCATAAGGAGACAATTGCAGTTCGATTTCCTGGCCCGCATCATTGGCGACCACGTGACTGACTGCCTCCGCGGGCTGGTTGCTGAACCGTTTCTGGAGCCCCTGCCGAATCGCGCCCGGCAACGGCCAATGCTCGGTAAAGGTCTCGCCGATCACCTCCGCTGCCGTATCTGCCCTGAAGAACCATTCCGCATTCAGCGCCCGCACCACCTTGTCAACCTGGTCGATGTTGACCCGTCCCACTTGCGTTGCCGGCGTGAGCATCACCGTCACCTCCTCGGGCAGCCGCAGCTTCTCGTCCGTAAAGATCTCGTGCGGACCGCTCCGCACGACTGGCCAGATCATGAAGTTGCCCGGCGTGGAACCAAACCGCGGCATCTGCTCCAGCATCTTGTAATCCGTCCGCGACGCCAGCCCGCTACCGGTGAAGATATCCTCCGAATAGACTCCGCCGAAGAGCGACTTGAGCGCCGGAAAATAGGAGACCCCCTCGTATCGCACATAGAGCGGCACGCTGTTGACCCACAACTCCGCCACCAGGCTCAACCCATAGATGACCAGGATCAGCCAGAACGACCAGTACGCGCGCTTCCGCTGCCGAAAACGGCGCAATCGCTTGTGGGTGATCGGATTGAGTTTGAAGATCCGGGGAAGCTTCATTCGAAATTGATACGCGGGTCAATCAGCACATAAGCCATGTCGGACACGATATTGCCGATGAGGCCAAGGATGGAGGTGAGAGAAAGTATCGCCATGAAAGTTGGATAGTCGCGGTTTACGATCACCTCCAGGCTAAGAAGCCCCATGCCCGGGATCTCGAAAACCTTTTCGATCAGCACCGATCCGGCGAACATCACCGTCATGATGCCACCAATGCCCGTCACAATCGGAATCATCGAGTTCCGCAGCGCATGCCCCCAGATGGCCCGACGCGATGAGCCACCCTTTGCCAGCACCGTCCGGATATAGTCCTTGCCAATCTGCTCCAGCAGCGAATTCTTCATCAACAGCGTCAGCACCGCAAAGTTGCCGACCATGTAGCAGAGCACCGGCAGAAACATGTGCCACGCGATGTCCTTGACCTTTCCCAACGCGCTCAACTCCGCATAGTGTGGCGAGGTGAAGCCAGCCACCGGGAAGAAGTCCCAGAAGCCTTCCACCGTCCCCGTGAAGAACATCTTGAGCAGCATCCCGAAGGCAAAGGCGGGTATCGCATAACCCGTGAAGACGACGATGCTGCTGGCAATGTCGAAAGCCCCCCCGTCCCGCAACGCCTTGGCGATGCCCAGCGGAATGCAGATCAGGTACGTCAAGACGAAGCCAGTGATGCCGAAGATCAGCGACACCTTGAAGCGGCTCCGGATCAGCTCCCAGGTGGTCCGTTCGCGGTACTGGATGGAATGCATCGTCAGCGCCGCTTTGTTGACCACCATGTTGTCCCAGTAGCGGACCAGGATCGGCTTGTCCCAGCCGAACTCCTTCATCAGGGCCTCCCGCTGCTCCTCCGCAATCGCCTGCACATTCGCCCCACCGATGTTCCCCGCCCCGCGCATCTGCGCGAGCTGCTGCTCCACCGGACCACCGGGAACGAACTGGATCAGGATGAAGACAGCCAGCGTGATGCCGATGAAGGTCGGCACGATCAGCAGCAGGCGTTTGATGAAGTAGTCCAGGCGTTGCATGCGGTACGGCAGTCAGAAGGTTGGGGGTATCGAAAGAGCGGTCGGGGAGACGACTCTCCTACTATACATACATCCGCCTCAAGGATTGAACACCTCGTCGAAATGTACTTCCGACGGCATCTTCGGCATCGATGCTCCACTCTCGATCGCGTAGTCAAGGTCGGCGTCGGTATCCGGGTCGATCCACCAGTAGGCGATCAGCGAATCCGCATCGCCGTATTTGCTCAGTACCTGCGGCGGGGTGCCGAACTTGTTCCAGTACAGCACCCGCTGATAGTTCAGATTCCACAGCAGCGCATAGGGCACTTCCGCATAGACCAGCTGGTCGATCTGGCGCACGATGTCATGCCGCTCTCCGACATCGTAATTGGTCCGCTGCGCCTCGATCAATTCATCCACCTTGTCGCTCTTGAAGCCCGTGATGTTCGAGCCGCCAACCCGCTCCGCCTCGCTGCTCTTCCACATGCCTTCCGGATCTTTCAGAACTCCGGCGCCCCACGCCGCCCACGTCATGTCATAGTTAAAGTCGTCCATGTCCTTCATCCAGGCGGACCAGTCTTTCAGCACCGTCTTGAAGGCGATACCTACATCCTTGAAGTCTTCCCGCATGATCGCCAGGAAGCGTTCCGTGCTCGAATCGCGGGTCAGGATCTCGAAAGTCAGGGAGCGCCCATTCTTTTCGAGCAGCCCCGTCTGGGGATTGATCACCCAGCCGGCCTCCCGCAGCAGCGCCCGCGCCTGCTCCTTGTCGAACTCGTACAGCGGGTTCGGATTGGGAATCTCCGGCGTATACAGATCCGGATAATACGAACTCAGCATGAAGTACGCATTGTACATCAGCGTGCTGTTCATCTTGCGCCGATTGATCAGATGCGCGATCGCCTGGCGCACCCGCCGATCCCGGAACGGCTCCCGCCGCATGTTCATCGCAAAGCCCTGGAAGCCGATGGGGTTGTAGTTATAGATCGCCTGCTTCACCACCCAGTTCTTGTCGAAGCGCTCACCCTGCGCCTCTTCCGCCCATCGGCTCGCGGTCGTCACCGGAAAAACATCGATATTGCGGTTCAGAAACTCATCGTACGCATTCTTGCGGTCGCCATAAAAACGGAAGACGATCGTCGCGAAGTTGTACTTGCCGCGCAGGTTGGGTGACTCCCGATCCCAGTAATCCTCACGCCGCGACATCGTCAGCGATAGATTCTCCCGAAACTCCTCGATCCTGTACAAGCCGCTGACTACCGGGAAGTCAAAACTGATCTCCGTGAAGTTGCGGGTCTCCCAGATATGCTTGGGCAGAATCATGAAGCCACCCGCGCTCTGCAGATTGCTCCAATGCTCCTTCTCCGCCGTGAACTGAATCGTGTAGTCGTCCAGCAGCTTCACCTCGCTGAAGCGCCCCAGATAGACCTGATGCACACCGGTGCTCGGATTCGCCATTACCGCGTCGAACGTATACTTCACATCGTGCGCCGTAATCGGTCTCCCGTCGCTCCACCGGGCCTTCGGATCCATCCAGAAGGTGAAGGTCATCTTGTCCGGCGACACCGCCCACTTCCGCGCCAGCCCCGGCTCGTCATCCAGCGTGATCGGGTTGCTGCTCAGCAGCGACTCGTACATCAGCGGAAAAATCGTTGCCGCCAGCGTGCTCGTCTCCAGGTAATAGTTCAGGCTCTTCGGGTTCGGCCCGATGAACATCCGCAGCGTTCCTCCACGCAGCGCGCTTGCGCTGGCCAGCGGATCCACCGCCTTCGCGAACTCTTCCTCCGGAAAAAGGAGAGTCCCCTCCGGCAGTTCCACCTCCAACGTCTCCATCTCCCCTGCATCAGCCGCCGTCGTCCTCACCTCCGGCGCCGTTGGCTGGTCCTTCTTCTCACCGTCGCCGCACCCGGTCGGCATCATCAAAAGCCCCAGCAGCGCCATCGTCAGAATCATCAGTTGCATTCTCTTCATCATTTTTCTCCTATTCAAGCTTTGATCAGGCCGCGCAAGGCCGCCAGGTTACGCCGGTCCTCGGCCACTTCGTCCTTCTCCACTGGCGTCTCAATCACCATCGGCACCTTTGCCAGACGCGGATCGTTCAGAAAATAGCCAAAAGGCTCAAGGCCGATATGCCCCTCGCCGATATGCTCATGCCGGTCCTTGTTGAGCCCGAACTTCGTCTTGCTGTCATTCAGATGCAGACACGCAAGTCGGTCGATGCCCACAATCCGGTCAAACTCCCCCATCGTCGCCGCGTACGCCTCGGGCGTATCGAAGGCATACCCCGACGAGAAAATGTGGCACGTATCCAGGCAGACGCACAGCCGCTCCGGCGCGTCGATGCGCGCATACAGTTCCGCCAGGTGCTCGAACTTCGACCCGATCGACGTTCCCATCCCCGCCGTCGTCTCCAGGCATATCCGCACCGATGAGGTCTTCGTCCGCTCGATCGTCTGCAGCACCCCTTCCGTGATCAACTGCAAGCCCCGCTCTTCGCCAAGGCCGCCATGACTCCCCGGGTGGATGATCACCCACGGCAACTCCAGCAGGTGCGCACGCTCCAGCTCGTCCACCAGCGCCTCGATCGAGCGCTCCCGCACGGAATCCGTCGGCGATGCCAGGTTCATCAGGTAGATCCCGTGAATGAAGACCGGCGCGATGCTGCTCGTCGCCCGTCGCTCCAGCCACGCATCCACCTGCTCCGCCGTGATCGCCGCGGAGTTCCATTGACGATTGTTCTTGGTGAAGATCTGCATCGTATCGCAGCCAGTCGTCTCGCCGCGATCGAAGGCGTTGTGGAAGCCGCCGCCAATGCTCATGTGAGCGCCAAGTCTAAGCATAAGGTAAAGTTTCCGGGTCAGTCGGGCAGATAGTCGGCCCAGGAATTTGGCGTTTCGTAAATGCGAATCCGGACGATTTGGATGGCCGGCGGAAAGCAGCCCTCGAGCTGGTCAAAACACCATTTCGCCAGATTCTCCGCCGTCGGGATAAAAGGAACCGAAATGTAACGGAATCCGCCATCCGTCGCGTGTTCCTCAAACAGGTGGACCAGCAGCTCGTCCTCCTCATGAAACATGAATGAATGATCCAGCACATCATGCACCCGTTCCATCATGTGACGCTTCACGTCACTGAAATCGAGCACCATGCCTTCCGAGCTTGCCCCAGACTGCTGATTCAGGTCGCCCGCCAGCGTCAGTTCCATGCGATAGCGATGCCCGTGCAGGTTGCGGCACTTGCTCTTGTGGTTTGGCACACGGTGTCCCATGTCCCACTCCACCACCTTCGTTATCTGTATCATCCTGAGATATCGCCTCCATTGAGAAAGATCCACTCACACGCTCGCCCGCTTAATCTACTCCACCTCCACCCGCCATAAAAGCCCTCCACTCATCTTCGTCCCCGCTCATCCTATCAAGAAGCACCACCACCCTCAACCAGAGACAGGCACTTTCCCATTCGATTCGACGCTGCCCAATCCACCGTCCCCTTGCCCCACGGTATAGCCCGATACTTCAGCATTTGCAGTTTGACACCATCTGGATACAACTAATATTATCTGGACCCCCAGCATAGCCCGCCGTACGTACTGGAATTGATCGGGCGACCGCGCTCGTGTCCGCATGGCCGTCGAAACGATTGTTACCGATATGGCAGGCCCCAAGAACTTGTCTGCAGGAGAAGCAGAATGATAACAAAACTTGAAATGAAGAACTTCGGCCCGTTAACCCAGGTTGGGTGGCCATGCCTTGGCCCGATCAACCTGATCATCGGTGCCAATGCGAGCGGAAAGACCTTTCTGCTGAAGGCCCTCTACTCAGCCATGCGCACACTTGAGGAATACCGGCGGGGGGACGACAAGCGCTTGGCGGCTGAGATACTGGCGGACAAACTCTACTGGACATTTCAACCTGAGCG
The DNA here is from genome assembly GCA_041690595.1 of Lentisphaeria bacterium. GTDB lineage: Bacteria > Verrucomicrobiota > Lentisphaeria > JABSQK01 > JAWLHB01 > JAWLHB01. Next base: position 14,775 of record JAWLHB010000019.1, on the reverse strand, counting down.
TATCGGCGATCTGGTGACCAAGGGGGCCGATGAGCCGCTGTCGTTTGCCATGGAGTTCGACAAGCAGGAGTTCCGCTTCAGCTTCGGGAAAGACACAACCAAGCAAATCGCCACGCTGGAGAACCATGTGTCGTCCCGGTCGAGCAATTCCATCTTCCTGCCAGCCAAGGAGGTGCTTTCCCTGCATCATCTCATCCTTCGCTCACGCGAACAGGACAAGGTGTTCGGCTTCGATGACACCTATCTCGACTTGGCCCGCGCGCTCCGTCAGCCCCTCCAGAAGGGCAAGAACTACACGGAGTTTGCCCAGTCTCGTCAGAAGCTTGAAGAGATTCTTGGCGGTAGAGTGGAGTACGACGAAACGGCCGTTCGGTGGACATTTCGCAGGGGCAACCAGAAGTACCCCATCGGGACAACAGCCGAAGGAATCAAGAAGATCGCCATTCTGGACACCTTGCTGGGCAACCGCTACCTCGACACCGGTTCGGTGGTCTTCATCGATGAACCGGAGGCGGCGCTGCATCCGACGGCCATCTCGAAGCTTCTCGACATCATCGCCTTACTCGCGGGGCGGGGCGTGCAATTCGTCATGGCCAGCCACTCCTACTTCGTGGTCAAGAAGCTGTACTTGCTCGCGTTGGAGAAGCAAATGTCGGTTCCGCTCTTGTGCACCGGAGAATGCGGATGGATCTGCGCGGACCTGAAGGAGGGAATGCCTGACAACCCTATTATCGACGAGTCCATCAGGCTCTACAAGGAGGAGGTGGAGGTGGCGTTGTCATGACGACCACCAGCTTCACCGAGTCGAACATGAGCTTCGGGCCGTACCTTTCGCCTCTCTGCTTCCATATTGAGACGAGTGAGACGTACAGGCACGTGCAGGAGGGTGTACAGATTGCAGAGTTTTTACTTCTGCGTCAAGAGATGGGGAAGTCGCCCTGTATCTGGATTGTCGAAGCGAAGTCGAGCAGCCCACGCCCGGAGACACAGCCAAGCTTCGATGGTTTCATCGAGGAGATCCGAGACAAGCTGTGCAACGCCTTATCACTCGGGCTTGCGGCTGTCCTGAAACGGCACCCAGAAACATACCCTGAGTTGCCCGAGCCGTATCGTAGCCTCGATTTGTCGGCAATCGACTTTCGCCTTGTTCTCATCATTAATGGGCACCGAGATTCGTGGTTGCCACCGCTTCAGGATGCATTGAAGAAATCGCTGCATCCAACCGTAAAAGCTTGGGCTATGTCAGTTCCCGCGGTGATCGTCATGAACGATGAACTTGCCAGAAAACACGCCTTGGTGGACTGCATCTCATCCTCTCCTATCCATCTCTCCAATGCGGATGGTTGAGATTCTCACTTCCACACAGGAACGGGTATATCGGCTCCTTTTACATGCACAACGTGCATCGCCAGGAAACTCATGATTAGCTCATGAAGCCCAGCAAGCACAACAAGCGAAAGTCGGGAGATAGCCCCATCCTCTCTTCAGATTATTCGCCGCCCTACCGTCTGACCCCGGCCATGCTCTGCGTGGTCGAGGAGATTGGCGAAGCGCTGGGCCGATTGCGGGCCGCGAGCGGTCCTGTTGCGCCTCACCTGCGGCGCGGCAACCGCATCCGTTCCGTTCAGGCCTCCTGCGCCATCGAGGGGAATTCCCTCAGCGTCGAACAGGTCACCGCGGTACTGGACGGCAAGCGTGTGCTTGGTACGCCCCGCGAGATTCAAGAGGTTCGCAACGCCTTCGTCGCCTATGAACACATGCCTGAGTGGTCGCACCATTCCCGCGACGACCTGCTGGCAGCGCACCGCATACTCATGGCCGGGCTGATCGATGAACCCGGCCACTTCCGCTCCGGCAGTGTGGGCATCCAGCGCGGAGAAGAAATCGTCCACCTTGCCCCCCCCGCCGACCGCGTACCCGCTCTGGTCGCTGATCTCCTGGCGTGGCTGAGAACCACCCCCGAGCACCCACTCATCGCCAGTTGCGTCTTTCACTACGAGTTCGAGTTCATCCACCCCTTTCAAGACGGCAACGGCCGCATGGGCCGCCTCTGGCAGACGCTCATCCTGAGCCGCTGGAATCCCCTGTTTGCCGCCGTCTCCGTCGAGACGCTCACCGGCGAACATCAGGCCGACTACTACGCCGCCCTGAACGCCAGCAACAAGGCGGTCGTGTGCAATCCCTTCGTCGAGTTCATGCTCTCCATGATCCGTGATGCCCTGCTGGAACTCATCGCCACCGAACAAGTAACCGAACAACAAACCGAACAAGTTGTCCGCCTTCTTGCCGTGATGGACGCGACGCCTCTCTCCGCCAGGCAAATCATGGAGAAGCTTGGTCTTTCGCACCGCCCGACCTTCCTCTATTCCTACCTCCAACCGGCGCTGGCCGCCGGGCTGATCGAAATGACCCGGCCCGACGCCCCCCGGGCGCGCAACCAGAAGTATCGCCTCACCGCCATCGGCAAACGCTGAGCCCCCGATTGACAATGCCGTCAATCCTGCTTAGCATATAGTGCGATGAAGCCACTCTTAGATTGTAAACTTGCTGTGGATCATCAACCTCTTACCACAGAACTTCCGACGTAATTTGCGCACAAGGATGAGTTGATGACCACCATCAGATACATTACCCTGAGCTGTTGGGTAGCTCTCCTGCTTGCCGGCTGGACGGTTGCGGCTGCAGAGGTTCCGGAGTTTGAGCTGAGCGACTACATCGGTCGGCACTGGCAGCACGAGCTGGTGCAGTATCGACTCAATGCTGCGACCATGAAGGCCATCGCCGGCCACAAGCTGACGGATGGCAACGGCCGCGAGGTCGTCTACCAACTTGACCCACAGACTGGGCGGATCGCTTTTCAGGCGGATGTGCAGCCCTACAGCACCAGCCGCTACATCTTTGCGGAAGGTGTGGCGTCTGCCAGCACCGATTTGACCGTCACCGAGACCGCGAGCTATATCGAGTTGGCCAATGACCGAACCGGCGTTCGTCTGTTGAAGGGCCTGCCCAACGATCCGCGGCAGGGGCCGATCCTGGGCTGGAAACTGACGTCCGGCGCGTGGACGGGTACGACGCAGTTCACCGAGCCTGCCGGGCTGACCAGCTGCGTGACGTTGATGGAGGAAGATGGACCGGTCCGCGCGAAGACGGTCACTCGCCTGCAGTTTGACAACGGCGACACCTGGATCATCACCTGCGAGCTGCTGGCGGACGAACCAGTCGTCAAGATACACGAGCGCTTCGAATGCACCGTGCCACGGTCCGTTGAGTGGATCTTCAGCGCGGACGACGGCTTTGCCCCCGCATACGCGCTGATGCGCGCTTCCTCGCGTCACGACATCGATGGCGAGAAGGCGCACGACGGCAAGTACCTGGTCCGAAATCTGAGCAAGACCGAAAACGTGCTGCTGCTTGAGCCGTGGGTCCACTGGGGAGGGCACCCGGCCCGGGTCTCCTCCTTCAGCCTTGTGGATGAGGCGTGGAACGACAGCCTGTTAGTCGCGGCCACGAATCCAGCACTCTGGGTGGACCCGAAACGTCCTGACCACCAGCGGGCCGAGGTCAGCTCCTGGCTGCAACGCCAGGCGGACGGCGGCCTGAGCATGGCGTGGCAACTGCAGCGAGGCGAGCGCGAATACCTGATTGGAGCCGCCCCCGCGGATGTCGATCGCGAAAACTGGCAGCAGGATCGGCGAGTACCTGCACAGGCGCAGGTCCAGCAAATGCGCTACGGCGACTTTCCTCTCGATCGCATCAAGGACTACGTGCTTGCCTGGGAGTCGCCCCAGCGGAGCGGCACGCCTTTCCTCAGCCCTAATGATCAGCGCCTGCTGATGCGCAACTACTCGCTCTCTCCAGAGAGGCTGGAGCAACTGCGCCGACTGCAGGCAACCATTCATGCCACCGAGGAGTTGATTCCCGCCTACCTGGCAACGGGCGACACGGAGCTCGAACGCAAGCTGATCGATCTGGTCATCAACGATGTGCAGATCCGGCTGGACCAGCTCAGCAGGTTCGAGGATAATGTCATCACCATCGGCTACGCACCGCACCACTACCGCGGCTTCATCACTACCTGCAATGTGCTTTCGCTGGTCTACGACAGCCCCAGTCTGACCGAGGCGGAGCGCACGCGCCTGCAGGGGCACCTGGCCTTTCTCTCCTACATCTTCAACAGCGACGCCTTCTGCTCTCCCGAGCGAGGTTATGCCGGCTTCCCCAACATGACCGCCTGCGCCTACGGCGTGCGGGCCGCGCTCGCCGGTGTCCTCCCGGCCCACCCCGAGCAGCAAGGCTGGCTGCAGAAGGCGAGCCGCGATCTGCAGGTGACATTTCTCGATACCTGGGCTACTGAAGACGGCCAGTTTCGGGGCGATCAGCTGGAGTCTCTCGATTATCAGTACCTCATCTACGACATTGTACTGGGTGCCGCCTACCGGGCCTACACCAGCGGCGCTGACAGCGAGACGCTCTTCCATCCGGGGATCCGCAACCTCGCGCTCTGGTGGGTGCACTCGGCAACCCCGCGCGACGCCCGTATCCGCGACTGGCGCCACACGCCGCCCGTCGGCCACGTCTACAGATTCTCCGCGGCCCCGGGCCTCTTCGCCATTGTTGCGCATCTCTATCGCGAGCGCGATCCCGAGGTTGCCGGCTGGATGAAGTGGATGCAACTGCAGCAGGGCAACGAGGTTCACCAGGCGGTCGGCGGCTTTGTCCCCGCTTTCGCCGGGTACCGAAAACTCTTTATGGCCAACGATGTGGAACCGGTAGAGCCGACCTTCACCAGCCGCCACTGGACCGGCACGTCGGTGATCTTGCGCAATCATTACAACACGCCACACGAAACCATGCTTTACATGATCGCCGGTGACGGTCACAGCCACTACGACATGGATTCCGGCAGTATCACCCTCTGGGGCCAGGGCGAGATCATCGCCGACGACTTCGGCTATACCGGATATGCGCCAGGCGCCGACCACAGCATGCTTGACTCGCCGGCAGCGCCCGCCCGCAACCTCATGCACGTGGAGACCTTTCGCGAAACGGCGCAAGCGGATTTCGTGCGCGGCGTGAAGGATGCGTGGACGCGCCGAGCCATGCTCGTAAAGGCGGCCGCCCCCGAAGGGTTGAACTATTTCGTCATCCACGATGCGCTCTCAACCGCCGCCCCAGCCGATTGGCGCCTGTGGCTGACAGGGCAGGAGCTGCAGATCCATGAACGGCATGCCGTCCTGACGGGCCTCCAGCATATGGACGCCGACATTCATTTTGCCGACCTGCCACCGGATGCCACACTGGGAAGCGAGGAGAAGACCCGCGAGCCATACGGTCTCAACGCCGAGGGGCAGTACCGTGGCCGCGTACCTGCGACACAGACAGGCATCGTCATGCAGGTGCCACGCTTCGATCGCCTCCTGACCCTGATAATCCCGCGCCGGAAAGGCACAGCAGCCCCGGTTGTTACAGCCATCGCCGAAGGCCGGGGATTCAGAATAGCGGCTGGCGACACCACCGACTATGTCTTCATGTCGGACGAGCCAATTGACTTCCGCGAGGGGGATCTGCACGTTCAGGGAACCGCCGGAATGGCTAGAGTCGTCGGCGGCAAAGCCACGCTCACGCTCCTGGAACCCGGTGAGATTACCTACGGAGAGGAAAGGCTGATCGAGGCACCGCCCGCCGACGGGGCGCCGCAGAGCATCCACCGCCCCAAAGTAAGGTTGCGCGGGGCCGATATTTTCCCTGAGCAGCCTGTCGACAGCCAGTTTCGCGTCACCCTTCTGCCGGGATCCCCGGAGTTGGCTGCGCTTGGGCTGCAGGGAGAATCCTGCCAACAGGTCGTTTGTCTGGATACCTCCACCAGTAAGTGGCGCCACGCGCTACTGCTTGCGCGTGGTTCGCTGGTCGTGGATCCGCAAGCCACCATGCGTGTGCGCGCCCGCGTCAGCATCCCCGGCAATCACCGTGTCTACCTCTCGTCCTATGCCGGCGATGTGGCAGGCAAGAACGTGGAAACGACGGCCGGGAAGACTTGGGCCTGGTCGCTGATGATGGAAGGGCCAACCGATGGATTCAGCGACTTCGAGACGACCATCGGGCCCGCGGGCGCCGCCAATGTACTGCCCGCGGAGGTCGTGACCCTGGCGCCCCTGTTGATGCGCGTCTACGACGAGGGTGAGGCGCTTTTCTTCATCGAGGAGCTGATCGTCGAAGACGTAACGGAGGCAGAGAGAGCAACATCTGGATCCGGCTCCTTGCCGATGGCTCGTTGAGCTGACTGATACAGCAGTGGGTCGCCTGCACTTCCCAATGATAGAAATGTCCTCTAATTTCTGCTTGCTTATTATTTTGCGGTAGTCTATAATACAGCATTCGAACTCTGTGGATGATTCATGAGGATGGGAATAATGCGCCAGGCATGTTGGTATTGGCTGATCGGGTTGCTGGTGGCAGGGATGGCTTCGGGGGCACGTCCAGAAGCAGAGAATTTGCCCAAACCAGGAACACGTAGCTTTGCACACATCGACTGGTGCCGCGACTACGCCGGCGGTAAGCCGCGGGTGCTCTTTATCGCCAACCAGGTCAGCGCCTGGGACAGCTACGCCCTGACCCTGCGCATGGATCTGGACTTCGAGGTGTTCTATACTTCGCAGCCGTGGATCTTCGCGCCCGAGACCGACTACTATCACGAGGGCATCCGGCTGCTCCCGGCGGCCACGGCGGAGCTGACCGAACTGCTGACCCAGCCATGGCAGGTCGTCGTCTTCGTCGATTTCCACCCGATCAACCTACCCCGCGAGCTGCATTTCCGAGTGCTGGAGAAGGTGACGGACGGCACTGGCGTAGTGACCTTCATGGCCAATCGCTGGAATACCAACTGGCGCTACCAGGGAGTTACCGCCTTCACGGAGACGGCGATCCCCGCGCAAGTACTGCCACTGACCGGTCTGTCGCTGCCAGCGGTCGCCGCCGAGGTCGGCAAGGCTGTGCCGGACATGCGCGGCGTGATGTTGCCGACGACCGTGCGCTATCCGGCCGAGCCCTATACGCTGGCGCCGATTGCCGCTTACCGGGTGGGCAAGGGGCTGGTCTTCAACGTGGCGCCGGGCGGGGCCAACTACTTCGGCGGTCCGGCGATGCACCCGAGCCGCCACCAGTCGCCCGAGGAGCTGACCCAGAACGAGTATTTCTACAGCCTGGCGGCGAAGCTGATCCTGGAAGCAGCGGGCATGCCGCCAGCAGTCCGGTTGACCCTCGATCCGCCGGCCACGACCTCGCCCGGATCGCCCTCAACGCTGAACGGCACACTCTCCGCCTCCTTCGCTGGCGAGGCGCTTGTGGTTCTGCGCACCCACCGCAACGAGATCAGATATCAGCAGACCGTACCGCTGCCGGCGGGCGAGAAGCTGGCCTTGGCGCTGCCCGGACTGCCGGCAGGCCGCTACTTTGCCGATGTCTGGCTGCGGCGCGACGGCAAGACGGTGGAATGGGCGTCGACCCATCTTACTGTGGCGGCGGCAGCGGCCATCGACGCCATCGAGCTGGCAAAGCCCACATTCGCACCCGGCGAGCGGTTGACCGGAACGGTGACCGTCACCAACGCGCCAGTCGGCAGCACGCTGACCGCCTCTTTGAGCGATGCTGAGGAGCGGCTGCTGCTGCGCCAAGGCGGTATCGCCGTCACCAACGGCCGAGCCAGCCTCGATCTGCCGCTCGACCGCACCCGCGAGTTGCGCCACCTGCTGACCGTGGAGTTGATGGAAGGCGATGTTGTCGTCGCCACCGCCCAAGTGCCGGTCTTCACGCCGCGCCCGGTCGAGGACGACCTGTTCGTGTATACAGACGGGGAAGCGAAAAACCTCAACGGCAAGCGGCGGCTGGATCTCTATCGCGAGTTGGGGATCACCACGGTCGAACTTGGGGTTGACGGGGTCGCGCCGTACCTGGATCAGGCGATGGCCAGCGGCCTGCAACCTGGATACCGCATCTGGACGACCCACTGCAACAGCTACACCGGCGGCTGCATCTCCAGCCACACCTATCCGGCCGCGCTGAGCGGCGCCTTCGCCCACATGACCCGCCTTATGGATCCATACGGGTTGGCCTTCTTCTCCATCGGCGACGACAGCGGCGTCGCCAGCGACTTCTGCGCGTCGCCGCCCAACTGGGTGCGCTCCTACGTCGTCAAGCTGGCGGCCCACTACGCCGGTGACATGAATGCCTACGCCAAGGCGCACGGGATTCCCCGGCCCTTCGGCAATTTCCGCTACATGATGCAGCAGGGGACGCTGGCGACGGTCGCGGGAATCGCCCCGCTGCCCGAGGAGCTGCCGCTGCTGGCCGCGGCCTGGCGCGAGAACTATGCGGATATCGCCACCTTCAACCGGGCGCACGGCACCGCCTTCGCCAGCTTCGATGCCATTGACCTGGCAGTCGTCGCCACGGCAACCGCGCCGAGCCCATGCTTGCTCGGTTTCCAGAAGGCGATGCAAGCGCAGTATGGCAGCATCGCGTCTCTGAACGCAGCCTGGGGCACCGAGTTGAGCGCCTTCACCGATATCGGCAACAACCTGATCGACGAGTTGCTGGCCGCCGGCAAGTTTTCCGCCAAGCTCGACAAGGTCACCTACCTGGAGGAGCTCTTCCTTCGCAACATGGAGGCCGCCGGCTCCGGGGTGCGGTCGGCCACAAGCCGGGAGATCGGCATCGGCATGGGCGCGGCCTCGATCGGCAACATCATCCCCGAAGTACTGACCAGGATCAACGCCAGCATGCCCTACAAGGGCGACCGCGATCTGGAGATCATTCGGTCGGTGCCGCACAAGTACTGCGGGCAGACGATCGGCGTCTACGGCGGCAAGGCGGTGCCCGAGGCCGCGCGCGCCAACCAGGCGTGGGAGACTGTCCTCACCGGCGGCAACTTCATCTGGTTCTGGTCGATGATCGTCGGCGGCATCGAGGGCGACCTGAGCATCAATCCAGGACGCTCCGGCTACATGCTGGAGACCATCCGAGAGATGCAGAGCGGCCTGGCGCGGGCGCTGATCCAGGCGGAGCGGCAGCACGACGGCATCGCCATCCTGCACAGCCGGAGGGCTGGGGCGCTCGGCTCCTTCCACAAGGAGCTCGGCAGCCTCGAATCGTCCCAGGTCGGCTTCCAGCGGATCATCGAGGATCTTGGCCTGCAATACCGATACACATGGACTGCCGAGGTGGAGGCGGGCGGCCTTGATAGCGGTGAGTTCAAGCTACTGATCCTCCCCTACACCCAGATCCTCAGCGACGACGAAGTGGCCGCCATCGAGCGCTTCGTCCGGGCCGGCGGCACTGTCCTGGCCGACTTGCGCTGCGCCACCCACGACTGGGCCGGCAAGCCACTGCCGCAAGGCCGGCTGGACGCTCTCTTCGGCATCAGGCAGGCCCCTGGCGCGGCAGTGCCACTGAAAGCCGACCTCGCCTGGGGCGAGCGCCAGATCGCCAACCTGCGCGGCGACGGCAGCGTCACAGCTTCCGGCGCCGAAGCGCGAGCAACGCTCGGGGAGACGCCGGCGGTATTGGTCAATCGGGTCGGCGAAGGCCGGACGATCTTCCTCAATCATTCGCCGACCACCTACAACATCCTCCTCGGACGCCACGCGGCGGAGCCGTTACGCGAGTTGTACCTCGGGCTGCTGGCGGAAGCGGGGATCGTGCCGCGCTTCCGGATCGTCACCGAGGCGTATGGGCCAGCCGCCGGGGCCGAGATCGCCCTCTTCCGGCGCGGCGCCATCGACTACCTGAGCATCGAGAAGAACTCCTATGAGTTCGAGCAGTACCCGATCGCTGGCACCATCGAGTTGGACCAGCCCTATGCGGTCTACGACATGCGGGCAGGCAAGGCGCTGGGCCGAACCGACAAGATCCCAGTGACGCTGACCGGCTTGGGCACCTACCTCTACGCGCTGCTGCCCGAAGAACCCGGGGCGCTGGTCGTTGACCTGCCCGCCAGCGCCGCCGCCGGCAGCGATGTCCGCCTCGAAGCGCAGCTCGGAACGACGGCGGAGCACACCGTACGCGTCGATGTTTTCAGGCCGGATGGCACGCGCCTCTGGCCGCTGATCAAGCTGGAGGGGAAGGACGGCGCAGTGGCGGTCACCGTGCCGCTCGCCCACAACGATCCTGTCGGCACCTGGCGAGTCGTCGTCACCGACGTCACCACCGGGCGTGCTATCGAGAAAAACCTGGAGGTGACCCGATGAAGCCCTGTCTGCTGCTGCTTTGCCTGCTGAGTACCATGATCGGCCAAGCCGCAACGCCCAAATTCATCGATGCCACGGCGGCCGACAACTTCAAGGTCTACTGGCTGGTGAAGACGGCCGAGGCGCCGACGATCGACGGACAGCTCGACGAGCCGATCTGGACGCGAGCTCAGCCGTTGAGCGACTGGGGCGTCACCAACTACGGACGCCAGCGGGCCAACCTGGGCAAAGACTTCGTGCCCGGCAAGATCGACCTGCGCGCTGCCTGGGACGACACCTACCTCTATCTGGCGGCCCGTTGCTACCACCAGCTTCACCCGAACGACATGAAGGAGTTGGTGCGCAACGTCAGCAACCGGGCAGCGGCGATCTATGCCCGCGAGTGTGTCGAAATTCACATCGATGGCAATCTCGACCACGCCACACGCTTCCAAGCGATCATCAATCCGCTGAACGAGAAGATGATGATCTGGCACTACGACTTCGGCTGGGGGATTCTGGAGAATTCCGACTATGGTCTCGATGCCGATTGGGACGTGGCGGCCAAGCTCCATGACGATCACTGGGCTTTCGAGATGCGTATCGCGCTGGCGGACATCCAAGTGACGCCCAAGGTCGGGGCCATGTTCGGCATCAACCCCTGCTGGTTCGACTGGGCCGACTCGCGCGCCGGCGACGGCACGAACTACTGGTGGCAGTTCGTCACCTGGTCGACCCACGACGACAGCCATCACGACCCGCGTCTTTACGGCCGCTTCATCCTCGTCGATGACGAGCCCAAGAGCCTCGAAGCCGGGCTGCGGCTGGCGTACCCCGATCTGGAGAAGCGGACACTGATGATCCAGACGCCCGACGGCTACCTGGTCTTCGCCGGCGGCAAGGCCAGCCAGGTCGGCTTCGACGTGCAGGTGCGCGAGGAAGCCAAAGCGGTGCGCACCCTGTGCAACCAGGTCAAGGCTATCCTGGCCAACGAGCCGGTGCCCAACTCCGGCCACTACGCCAAGACCGTAGTGCCAGAGCAGGAGGCCGCGCTGGCCGCCATCGAGAAGGAGTTGTCCGCGGAAGCCGTCCCGCCTCGCGGTCGCATTGCCGCCATGCGGCGCGAGCTGGGCGAACTCCGTGGCCGACTCGACGATGCCTACTGGGTCGTCAAACAGGATGCCCTGCTGAGCAGTCTCAACCCCCAAGTCAAAGAGTGACCTCATGAAGAAGCGTACGTTCACCCTGATCGAACTCCTGGTCGTTGTGGCGATAATAGCCATTCTGGCGTCAATGCTGCTGCCGGCGCTGTCCAAGGCTCGGGAGCAGGCCCGGACCACCAAGTGCCTGGGCACCGTCAAGAATCTCGTGGCGACCACGTTGATGTATGCTGGCGACAACGACGGTTTCGCCCATCCCTACTGGGGTGCGCATAATGGCGAGAAAGGCCCCGTGCCGGCGTTGATGCTGCGCGGTTACCTGTCCCGTCCACCGGGCGGTTATTTCCCGGCCCTGGTGAAGGCAGGCTTCACCTGTCCGAATCTGGTGCGGCCGGAGGAGAGTCCCACGTACTCCAGGGCCTACACCGGGGGGTATCACGTCCTTTCGTACATGAGCTACCAGAACAACGCCACGCCCTCGTACGGGGCTTACTACGTGCGGCTCACCACGGTGCGGCGCGCCGAGCGTATTTCATTCTGGGGTGAAGGCAGCAGCCAAGGGGCACAGTGGGGTTGGACGCATCCCTCATGGATCGCACTCGACGCCAGCAAGCAGGGCGCCGTTTTTCGTCACGACCAGAAGGGCAACCTCGGCTTCCTGGACGGTCACGCTGGCAGCTTCGCTTACTCCTCCATCGCCCGTTGGCCCAACAACGACATCCTCGAACGCGACCGCGACGACCTGTAGTCTGGAATCTTCACATGACACGACGATTGCTTCATCTCGGCGTCGGCTTGCTGGCTGTCTGGGCAGTCGCCGCCGAGGGTGACTCCGCGACATCGGCGATGCCTTGCTCGTCGAGTACCGCAAACAATTCCCCCGATTCTGGAGCTGACGGATGAACGACCTGCAGCTTCGCCAGCGTCTTCTGCCGCGCCACTGTACCGCCCGCCGCATCGCACACTTCGACCGCGACGAGGTCGTCCGCCGCCTCTTCGCTCAGGACGGCGTCCACGGCGACTTCCGCATCGTCGAGCAGGTCGCCTATCCCTCGGCAGAGAGCTGGTTCGACGTCGCCAGCGACGGCCATGAGCTCTTCGTCTCCGTCCTCTATTGGGAGGCCGGCGAATACTTCGGCACCGGCGAGCAGCGACCTGCCGACATCGGCGCGGGGAATCACTGCGTCGAAGTGATGATCGGGCCATGCGGCGACCAGATCGGCTTCCTCCAGTTTGGGGCCGGTCCCGGCGACGCCACCTGGTCCAACCACCACTGGCCCTACCGCGACGGCCGTGCCGACCTCACTGTGGCTCCCGACTGGAGCGCCTCGTTCCACTTCGAGCACCTCAAGGCCGACCTCGCCTGGGTCGTCTGCTTCCGCTTCGCGCTGGACGCCATCCGCCAGCCCGGTTACAACGGCCCGATCGGCTTCAATGTCATGCGCACCCAGCTTCGCCACAACGAGAGCGCCACCTGGAATACCTGCACCGGCAGCGGCTTTCCCGATGCCACCAGTTGCGGCTGGCTCCTGCTCGACGATAGGGTTCCGCCCCCAGCGCCAGCACAGCCGGCATCATCTCCCGCAGTCAAGCTGCATGGCACCTACGACTGGCCCGACGAGATGGTCGGCGGCCCCTACACTCCTGACACCCTGCGCCACGAGCTGCGCTTCCTCAAGTCCCACGGGATGAGCCGCGTCTACTTCCTCGACTATCCCGGCCGCGAGAGCTGGGGACCGGGCGATTCCCCTGTTTACGCCCGTATGGCCGCCAACTACCGGCTCACCCGCGAGGCCTTCGGCGGCGACATCATGGCCGTCGCCTGCCGCCTCGCCCACGAGGAGGGGCTGGAGTTCTTCACCATCGCCAAGCCGTACGACCTCGGCGCTGGCGAACGATTTCCCCGCGAGCACCCGGAGCTTTGTTTCCGCCGGAATCCCGCCTGGATGGGCGCCACACCGTCCGCGCCGATCACCGAACTGACCCTCTACGGCGACAGCGATGCGCCGCTGCCCTTCGATCCAGCCGCCATCCGCCTGCTGATCAGTGACGACAACCGCGACTATCAGCCTGTGACTGGCCTGACGGTGCGTGACGAGGTGGTCGAGCGTCCCCACGCCGCCTACACTCCCGCCGGCAACCAACCGCTGACCGGCACCAACCGGGTGCGTCGGCTACGCCTTAGCGGCTTCGCGCTGACCGGCCGCCATGCCGCCATCGTCTTCCCCGCGGGCGAGGGCCAAGGTTGCTTCGGCAACCGCGACTTTCTGCTGGCCGAGGCAGCTTACCCTGTCGGCCTGCATCGCTCCATTCGGGGCGGGGACTTCCGTGCCAACGGCTTCGACTTTGCGCAGGATGGCGGTTCCGCCTGCTGGGCCGACCGCTCCGAAGGAATGACCTTCCGCCGCGAGCTTGGCGGCAGCGTCCTCGGCGTGCGCTTCGGTCATGAACCCTACCACGTGCCGATGCTTGACCCCAGCCATCCCCAGGTGCGCGCCTTCTGGCTCGATCACTGGATTCGCCGCGCCATCGCCGCCGGTGCCGACGGGGTCGACATCCGCATTGCCCACCACCACGGCAACGCCGAGTGGCTCGCCTACATGTACGCCGAGCCAGTCCTTGCCGCCTTCCGCGAGCGCCATGACCGGGAGCCCGAGCCGACCGTCGCCGATTACGCTGCGATCCGGCGCCTGCGCGGCGAGTTCCACACCCGCTTCCTGCGCGACGCCAAAGCCCTCCTCGGCGCCGCCGGCAAGCGGCTCGAAGTCCATGTTGAAGCCCGCATGAAGACGCCGCCCGAGCACGACACCTATACCCAGATCCATTGGGACTGGGCCAGTTGGATCGACGAGGGAATTGTCGATGGCATCAACCTCAAGTATCTGGCCCCGGGCAACCCCTTCGTCGAACGCGAGATTCTGCCGCGTTGCCGCCGCCGCGGCATCCCGGTGCATGCAATCGCCGCCGTCGGCGACCCGCGCAGCCAGCCACGCACCGCCGAATGGGCAGTTGAACGGCTCCGTTTGTGCCGGGCTGGCGGCCTCGACGCGCTCAACCTCTACGAGCTGTGGGTCTATCTGCGAACGACCCCCGACGGCGACTGGTTTACCCGCGGCAGCAGCCGAGCCATCTTCGCCGCCCTCAAGGATGCGATCGAAGCGCCATGATGAGCACGCGGCGGGAGTTCATCGGGACGGTAGGGCGCGGGCTGGCTGGGCTCTGTTGCCTGCAGGCGCTGCCTGGCCAACTTTTCGCTGCGGAAGCAGGCGACGCGCCCCTGAATATCGTCCTCATCCTGTAAGCGTCAAAAATACCCCATGGTGAATATTCGCTTGCTCGTGCGCACAGTATCTCCTGTGACTTGAACCCCCTACAGGAGATCATGAGGATGAGCA
>JAWLHB010000018.1:0-147815 GCA_041690595.1 Lentisphaeria bacterium | reverse complement strand
CACTATTTCGCCAGAAATGAAACCGCTTGAGCCTGTGGTCCGCACAAAAGGCTCAAAAATCGCCATTTCAGCCGTCACTTATGCTGAAGTTGGGCTAACCACCAGAATCGCAAAGAACGAGCAGGAGGCAATGGATTGGGCTTGATCGGGTGCTTCGTCTTTTTGGTGGGGCGTGATATAGTACGGCTTTTCAACCGTCTCGGGTTAAGAGGAGCAGTCTGGCAGATGGCGGGAAAGACGCTCTCGGTGATAATACCGGTCTATAATGAGAAGGAGACGCTGGCGACCCTTCTGGACCGGGTGGCGGCGGTGGACCTTGGGGAGGTCCGCAAGGAGATTGTCATCGTTGACGATGGCTCGACGGATGGCAGCGCGGCGATCATGGATGGCTGGCGGGACGCGTTCGGGGAGGATGGCGAGGACCGGGTGGTGATCGTTCACAAGGTCAATGGCGGCAAGGGTGATGCGGTGCGGGCCGGGATCGGCGTCTCGACGGGGGATGTGGTGATCGTACAGGATGCGGATCTGGAGTACGACCCGGAGGATTATCGTCAGTGCATCGCGCCGATCCTGGAGGGTCGAGCGAAGGTGGTGTACGGGTCGCGGGAGCGCTTCACGCGGAACCGGGCGCATTCGTCGTGGGCGTTCTATATCGGTGGCCTGGTGGTGACGTACTGGATGAACCTGCTGTACGGGAGCAGCATGACGGATGAGCCGACGTGTTACAAGACGTTCGATGGGGAGCTGATCCGGCGGCTGCTTTTCGAGGGGAACGCGTTCGACTGGGAGCCGGAGCTGACGGCGAAGTTGCTGCGGCTGGGGTATGAGATTCATGAGGCGCCGATTGCGTATCATCCGCGGCGGGTGACGGAGGGGAAGAAGATCTCGTGGAAGGACGGTCTGGAGGCGCTGCGGGTGGCGCTGGTGTGGCGGTTTCGGCCGCTGGGGGCGGTGCGGTCGCGGCTGGCGGGGCTGCCGGATGCGGATGCGCAAGGGAAGGCGCGGCGGCAGTATCTGACGGCGATGTGGAGCGTGGTGCTGCTGGCGCTGCTGGTGCGGCTGCTGGTGGCGGCGCCGGGGTTGGCCGGGGACGAGCAGCGCTTCTGGCGGCCGGATACGGTGACGTATGTGCAGCCGGCGCTGGCGCTGCTGGAGGATGGGGCGTATCGAGAGGCGCCGGGCAGCGAGGTTCGGGCGACGCTGCGACCGCCTGGCTTTTCGGTGCTGATCGCGGCGATCTACGGGGTGACGGGGAAGAGCTGGCGGCTGCTGGTGGTGGCGCTTTGCGTGATCGGGGCGCTGACGTGCATTCCGGTCTTTCGCTCGGGGGTGCTGTACGGGGGGACGTGGGGCGGAACGGTGGCTGGGGGGCTCTTTGCGCTGAACATGACGGCGATTTCGGCGAGCCCGCTGATTCTGTCGGATACGTGGTATGTTTTTTTTGCGGCCTGGCAATGCTTCTACTTTCTGCGCTTTGTGCGGCATGAGCGGCTGGTGGATCTGTGGCTGAGCGTGGGGGCGGCGGCGGTGTCGGCGCTGATCCGGCCGACTGGCTTGATGTGGCTGCTGCCGTGCCTCTTCCTGATTGCGGTTTTTCCGCGGAAGAGCTGGCGCAAGCGGGTGATTGGCGGGTTGGTGGCGGTGGGTATCTACGTGGTGGTGCTGTCGCCGTGGCTGGTGCGGAATGCGGTCGTGGGGGCGGGGCCGGTGCTGGATAGCAATACGGGAAATACGCTGCTTTACCACAACGTGCCGCAGATGCTGGCGGTAAGCACGGGCGAGTCGTCGGAGACGATCCGGCAGCGCTTCGTGGCGGAGGCGGAGGCGGAGTTTGCGGCTGATCCGGGGCGGTACGCCAGTGTGCGCGAGCGGAGTGCCTATCAGGTGGCGCGGGCGAAGGGATATATAGCGGAGGATCCGCTGCTCTATGCGCGGCTGCACGTGCAGCCGATGGTGCTTCTGCCGGATGCACCGACGCTGCTGGAGTTGCTGGGGATGACGCAGACGGGGCGGGGAACGCTGGATGTGCTCCGGCGGCAGGGGCTGATGGCGGCGGTGCGCCATTACTTCGGCGACAAGCTGTGGCTGCTGCTGCCGCTGTTGCCGCTGCTGGCGATCGTCGGGGTGACGTATCTGGGAGCTGGGGTGCAGCTGCTGCTGTGGCGGCGAGAGTGGTACATGCTTTTTGTCGTGCTGGGGCTGGTGGTCTATTACCTGGTGTTGCCTGGGCCGGTGGTCATGCCGCGGTATCAGCTGCCGGCGCTGCCGCTGATGTGCGTGATGGCGGCGATGTTCCTCGGACGGCTGCGGCTGGCCTGGGGGCGGCCTGGATCTCGGGCGGTCGGGTGAACGATGCATATTGTCCAGATCACAACTGAACTGCGGCCGGCGGGAGCGGAGATCATCCTGCTCAATCTGGTTCGCGGGTTGATAGCGGCGGGCCACCGGGTGACGGTGATCTCGCTGCGGCCGCTGCCGGATTCTTCGAGTGTGGTGGATGGTCTGCGGGAGGCGGGGGCGGCGATTCATGCACTGGCGATGGAGAAGCATCGGCCGTGGCGCGTACTGCGGCTGCGGAGGTTGCTGCGGGAGCTGTCGCCCGACCTGGTGCATGCGCACCTGCTGCATGCGAACCTGGCGAGCCGGCTGGCGGTGCCGGGGAAGCGGGGGTATCCGCTGATCAACTCGGTGCATATCGCGGAGCGGCGCGGCGACAAGTGGTGGCACTTTCTGCTGGATCGGTGGACGCTGAGGCGCTGCGACTGCCAGACGGCGGTGTCGCAGGCGGTGCGCCGGTATCACGCGGAGCAGCTGCGGATCGATTCGGAGCGGATCCCGGTGATCTATAACGGTATCGTGGCGCCGCCGTCGCCGTCGGCGGAACGGATTGGGGAGTTACGCCGGGAGTGGGGGATGGCGTCGTGCAGCCGGGTGCTGGGGTCGGTGGGACGGCTGGCGCCGCAGAAGGGGTACGATGTGCTGCTGGGCATGGTGGAGGAGATTGCGGCGCGGATCCCGGAGGGGGAGAGCTGGGGGCTGGTGCTGCTGGGGGAAGGCCCCTGCCGACAGCGGCTGGAGCAGATGGCTTCGGCGGCGCCGGAGCGGCTCCGGATCTGCCTGCCGGGCTTCCGGGATGACGCGGCGAGTTGCGCCGGGGCGTTCGATCTTTTCCTGATGCCGTCGCGTTACGAGGGCTTTGGGCTGGTGCTGGCGGAGGCGATGGCGCATGGCATCCCGATCCTGGCGAACCGGGTGGACTCGCTGCCGGAGCTGCTGGAGGATTACCCGCTGGGGGAGGCGATCGATTTCGCGCTGGGCAACAGCGGCGAGGTGGCGGAGGCGATCGAACGGCTGGCTGGGCAGCCTCGCGGGGAGCGCGTCTGCACCTTTGGGGTCGAGGCCATGGTGGCGAGCTATCTGGAACTGTACACGAGAGAGGTCAGGGCGAAAGCGGGGTGATCAATGCAGGTCGGCAAGCCAGGCGGTGGAGTCGGCGTCGGAGGGCATGCGCCAGTCGCCCCGGGGTGAGAGGCTGATGGTGCCGACTTTGGGGCCGTCGGGCACGCAACTGCGCTTGAACTGGTTGGTGAAGAAGCGGCGGAGGAAGGTCTGCAGCCACTTGCGGATCTCGTCGTCGCGGTAGTGACCGCTGAAGGCGATGGAGGCGAGCCAGGCGATCTTGGCGGGGGTGGCGCCATACTTGATGGCGTGGTAGAGGAAGAAGTCGTGCAGCTCGTAGGGGCCGATGACGGCCTCGGTGTGCTGGGGGTTCTGACCGGCCTCGTTGCGCGGCAGCAGCTCGGGGGTGATCGGTGTGTCCAGCACGTCGCGGAGGAGGTTGCGGATCTGCTCGGGATGCTGCTCAGCCGCCCAGCCGATGACGTAGCGGATCAGCGTCTTGGGGACGCCGCAGTTGACCGCGTACATGGACATGTGGTCGCCGTTGTAGGTGGACCAGCCGAGGGCGATCTCGGAGAGGTCACCGGTGCCGATGACGAGGCCGCCATGCTTGTTGGCGATGTCCATGAGCAGCTGGGTACGCTCGCGGGCCTGGACGTTCTCGTAGGTGGTGTCGTGGATGGCGGGGTCGTGGCCGATGTCGGCGAAGTGCTGCTCGCAGGCGGGGCGGATGTCGATCTCGAGGAACTCGGTACCAAGAAGGTGGCAGAGGTCGACGGCGTTGCGGTAAGTGCGGTCAGTGGTGCCATAGCCCGGCATGGTCACCGCGATGATGTGACGCAGGTCCCGGTCGATCAGCTCGAAGGCCTTGATACAGACGAGGAGGGCGAGGGTGGAATCGAGGCCGCCGGAGACGCCGATGACGGCACTGGTGGCCATGGCATGCTGAAGGCGCCGAGCGAGGGCGGCGGACTGAATCTGGAAGATCTCGCGGCAATGATCGTCCCGCACGGCTGGATCGGAGGGGACAAAGGGATGCATCGGCAGATGAATCTCGACTTGCTCGCTCTGGGGGACGGCTGCCAGCGGAATGCGGCGAAAGGCCGGCTGGGGATGGTCGGCGAAGGCTGTCTCCGCCTGGCGGGTCATCACCAGGCGCTCCAGGTCGAGGTCGGCATGGATGAGGTTGTTCCGGCGCTGATACGGAAGGTTTTCCTTGACGATATGACCGTTCTCGGCGATGAGGGAATGGCCGCCGTAGACGACATCGGTGGTGGACTCGTGGACGCCGGCGCCGGCATAGACGTAGCCGGCCATGCAGCGGGCGCTCTGACTGCTCACCAGCTGCCGACGATAGTCGTGCTTAGCGACGACGGAGACGCTGGCGGAGAGGTTGGCGACGAGGGTGGCGCCGGCCATGGCCTGATACGACGAGGGGGGAATGATGGCCCAGAGATCTTCGCAGACTTCGATGCCGAGAAGAAAGGGATCGCCGCCGGCAAAGAGGAGATCGACGCCGAAGGGAACGTCGATTCCTTCCAGCTGGAGAGTGGCGTCGCGGAGGTCGCGGCCGGAGGTGAACCAGCGTTTCTCGTAGTATTCGCGGTAGGTAGGCAGGTAGCTCTTGGGGACAATGCCGCGATAGGCGCCATCCTGCAGAACGACGGCGCAGTTGTAGAGGCGGTTCGCGTGCATGAGGGGCGCACCGACAATGGTGACCATGGGCGAACCTACCGTGGCTTCGCGGAGGCGCCGCAGCCCGTCGAGGGCTGTCCTCAGGAGGGTCGTCTGGTTGAAGAGGTCGGCGCAGGAATAGCCGGTGATGCCGAGTTCCGGGAAGACGGCGAGGGCGGAGCCTGCCGCCCGTGCTTCTTCGAGAAGTTCGACGGTCTGGTTGACATTGTAAGCACAATCCGCCACTTTAATAATGGGAACCGCTGAGGCAACGCGATAGTATCCAAACATGCTTTGTTCAACCTCCTGAAGAAGAACGGGCAGAGAGTTTCAGCTTTACTATAACCGCAACCTGACATCTGTCTCAGTGGTGTACAAAAGATGAAGATCGCCATAAGCGGCAGCTCGGGTCTGATCGGCATGGCATTGCGTGACTACTGCGCCAGCGCCGGGATCGACGTTCTTCGCCTGGTGCGTGACAAACCGAAGGATCGGCGGGACGAGCTGTTCTGGGATTACGAGCATGAGCTGCTGGACTGGACGGGGCTGAACGGGTGCGATGCCGTCGTCCACCTGGCGGGCGCGCCGCTGACCGCCGGCAGGTGGACGGAGAAGCAGCGCCGGAAGATCTTCGACAGCCGGGTGAAGGCGACGCAGTTCCTTTGCCAGTGCCTGGAGGAGATGCCGCACCCCCCGGCCACGCTGCTCACGGCCTCCGCCATCGGCTACTATGGCGATCGCGATGACGAGGTGCTGACGGAGGAGAGCGGGCTGGGGGAAGGCTTTCTGACGGATGTCTGCGAAGCGTGGGAGGCGGCTACGGGACCAGCCCGCAAGAAAGGGATCCGGGTGGTGCCGATGCGCTTTGGCTTGGTCGTCAGCAGCCGTGGCGGGGCGCTGCCGATGATGGTGCGGCCGTTC
The DNA here is from genome assembly GCA_041690595.1 of Lentisphaeria bacterium. Taxonomy (GTDB): domain Bacteria; phylum Verrucomicrobiota; class Lentisphaeria; order JABSQK01; family JAWLHB01; genus JAWLHB01. The sequence continues at coordinate 141,821 of JAWLHB010000018.1, read as the reverse complement.
AAGCTCGGTATCGGCGGCAGGTTGGGCAACGGGCGGCAGTACATGAGCTGGATTGCCCTGCCGGACCTGATCTGCGCCATGCAGCATATCCTCGATCATCCGGAACTGAGTGGCCCCGTCAATCTGGTCTCGCCATCGCCGTTGAGCAATGAGGCGTTTACCCGGATTCTGGGGGATGTCCTTCATCGGCCGACGGTGCTGCCGGTGCCTGCCTCGCTCCTGAAACTGGTGCTGGGCGATATGGCGCGGGAGATGCTGCTCGCCAGTCTCCGGGTTCAGCCGGCCAGACTCGTGGAGAGTGGCTTCAGCTTCGAGTACACCGATCTTCACAAGACCCTCGACATCGCCATCCATGCGAATGGCTTCTGACGACGGGCCGGCTCTCAGCTCTCGTTCATGTGGAACTTGAGCATGACGCGGTCCTGAATCTTGCGCTGCTCGCGGGCCGGGATGTTGAACTGGCGAGCCAGCCTGGCTAGGGCCTGCTTGTCGCTCTCCGAGAAGTCGCGGTCGCTGAGCAGGCGTTCGGCCATGGACTCGTACTCCACCAGGCCGTGAAGAAGCGGCAGGCCCAGCTCCCGGCGGATCTCTTCTTCCAGATCGCGCGCTATATCCAGGGAAACCCCGAGCCGTTCGGCGCGCTTGGCCAGACCGCGGCGCTCGGGCGGTGAGATGACACCATCGACCAGGAAGAGGCGGAGGATGTCCTGGTACATCTCCTGGCGGGTCGTGGCGCTCTCGCTGTTGAGGGAGATCGGTTCGGCCACGGCCAGTGAACGCATCGCCTCGCGCTCGGTCTCCAGCGCCGTGAGCAGGGAGCGCGCATCTGGATAGCGATTGGCCGGCGACTTGTCGATCAGTTTGACGATGATGTCGCGCACTCCCGGTGAGATCTCCGGGGGGAACTCGGCAATCTCGCTGGGGTTCAGCTTCTGCACCTGGCGGGCAATCTCTTCGATGTTGCGCACGCGGCCGAAGTTGAAAAGGCGGCGCCCGGCCAGCATTTCGTAGAAGAGGAGGCCGGCGGAATAGAGGTCGGCCCGTCCGTCGATGGTGGCGCCGAAGACCATCTGTTCCGGAGCCATGTATTCGGGGGTGCCGACAACGCGCAGGATCTCGTCGCTGCCGGAGTTGGCGCTGAGCTTCCCGCCGGATTCCAGGGGCAGATGGGCGACACCGAAGTCGGAGATGACGGGATTGCCGTTCTGGTCGAAGAGGATATTGGGGGGCTTGATGTCGCGATGAATGACCCCCATCTGGTGTGCGGCGCGGAGGCCGTCGACGATACCGACCATGTAGCCGAGGGCGCTCTCCTCGTCGAGCGGCCCGTCGAGGTCGAGGATGGTGCCCAGATTGCCGCCGGGGAGGTACTCCATGATGATGCAGGCGCTGCGGCGGTCCTCATGCACGTCATAGATGGTGATGATGTTGGGGTGCTCGATCTGGCCGGCGATGCGCGCTTCCTGCAGGAACTGCTGGTAGATCTCCTGATTCTCGCGGCGGTGAAAGAGGAGCTTGATGGAGATCAGGCGCCCAATCATCAGATCACGTGCGAGCAGAACGATACCGAAGGAACCGCGCCCGAGGATGCGCAGAACCTTGTAGCGGTCGCGGATGGTTTCCGGCAGACGAATGCTGCGCAGCCCCTGCGCCTCGATGTCCATGATCTCGGTCATGGGCTGCGGGGTACTGCTGGCGTCGTCGAGGCGCAACCAGTCGCGCAGGCGCTGGGAGAATGTGCTCTTGGGTTTAACCGCCATGGCGTATCCTGGCATCGCGGAGGCTTGGTCGCGCTCCGCTCTTGCTGTGGGAAGTCGGTAGCGTCGTACCGCCTATTCCTTGTAATGGTTCTCGATGACTTCGCCCACATCGCGGTAGCTCGTGTCAACCGCGTAGATGGTCTTGTAGCAGGCGAGGGCCTGCTCGGTGTCCCCCAATGCTTCGTACGTCTTCGCCAGGTCGTAATACGCATCCTTCTTGACCGTGGTCATGTTCTTGAGGTCTTCGATCACCTTCTGGAACTGCTCCACCGCCAGGTCATAGACCCGCTTGTTGTAGAAGCAGCGGCCAAGATAGAGGGTCGCGGTCACGGAGAGCTTGGGATGCGACTGAAGCTTCTGCAGATGGGAGATGGCTTCGTCCACTTCGCCATCGTCCATCAGCATGCGGGCGAGTTGGAAGCGGTCCTCGACCTGGTTCGGGAAGCGGCGAACGCGATCGCGCATGCTGTCGAGCAGGGCATGCACCTTGTTTTTGCGCAGACGATCGGCCTCTTCGCGGGCGGCTTCGCGCTCGTTGTCGGAGAGATGCTCGTCGTTGGCGAGGGCCTCCTGTTCCCGGATGCCGCTATCGAAGCGGATGATCTGCACCTTGAGAATGGCCTGCTCGATGGCAGGATCGGTCAACCCCAGCTTCTCCTGCACGCTCTGGTAGGCCTCGATCGCTTCTTCAAAGCGTTCCGCTTCCACAAGAAGCTCGGCCAGTCGGCGGCGGTTGTCGGCCGTATCGCTGGCGATGATGTCTTCCTTGGCGGCCTCGATCAACTGGGCCAATCCTTCGGCGGTGCGGAAGGTGTGTCCGGAATGCTCGAGGCGCGAAGCCTCTCCCTTGTTGCGGATCAGGTCCTGATAGTCCGCCTCGCCTCGTTCCACGCGGTTCCAGCCGCCGGCGTCCATGGCCGCTTCAGCGGTTGCATCCTTCATGGCATCCTGCCAACGCACGCTGTTCGGCTGCAGCTCGCTCAGCTTCGTATAGACGGCCAGGCACTTCTTGCCCATGCCCGCCGCGGAATAGCCCTGGCCCAGCCGGTCCCACAGGTAGACGCTCTTTGGGTAGAACTGCACCGCCCATTCCAGCGCCTGCACCGACACCTCCGGCAGATCCGCCTCGAAACCGGCGCGATCGAGCATCATCAGCGGCAGCATCGCCGTACAATCCATCGACAGCATGCCCTCCGCATTGTCCATCGCCTTGAGCAGGCTCTTCTTGTCCCCCTTCTTCAGCAGGGACATGTTAAGGAACCAGGCGGGAATGGTAAGGATGCTGGTGACGATCTGGTGGAAAGCCGAGACTTTGCCCCCGAGGTTCTGAAACTGCATCTGGCGGAGCCGCTGGCGAACTTCCAGCAGTCCGGGTTCTTTCATCAACAGCTCCCGAAACATGGTGATCGCATAGCCCAGATTGTTCTTCGCCGCGGCCTCCTCCCCCCGGTCATAGACCTTGCGCAGACGTTTGTCGATCTCTTTCAGACTCTTTACCGCAAAGGCCCCGTCCATACATCACCTGATCGTTGATTCATCATCGCGAAGAAATGCTCAGCCACATCGCTCTTGGGTGCGTGAATGCAAATGGCTGAGGCGAGGGAACGCTTGGATTAGCGTTTGCTATCCTAGGGACTAATGTAAGAGCCGTTGCCAAGAATTCAACTTTCAGCAGGTGATGGGCTTGCAACAGAACGATACGATTGCTGCCATTTCGACGGGTGTGCAAGGGAGCATTGCCATCATCCGGCTCTCCGGACCACATGCCATCTCAAGCTGTCAAAAGATTTGGGCCGGAACGCCGCTGGCCGAATTGCCGCCGCGAACCATGACCCTTGGGCGGATCGTCAACCGGAGTGGAACGGCGGAAGATCATTGCCTCGCGGTCAGCATGCCGGCCCCCAACAGCTATACCGGGGAAGACGTAGTGGAACTGCACTGCCACGGCGGGACGATGGTGGCCCGCACCGTCCTGGGCGCCCTCCTTCAGGCCGGCGCGCGCCATGCGGAGCCGGGCGAGTTCACTCGCCGCGCCTTCATCAACGGCAAGCTCGACCTCACCCAGGCCGAAGCGGTGCTCGACATCATCCAGGCTCAGAGTCAGATGGCCCTGCATGCCGCAAATCGCCAGCTCGACGGTCTCCTTGGACGGCGCATCGATGCCGCCTACGATACCGTCACCAGGATCCTCGCCGAGACGGAGGTGCGCCTCGATTTTGTCGAGGAAGATCTCGATTGGGAGGCCAGCGCAAGCATCCGGCGACGCCTCGAGGAGGTGCGCGCGGATCTGCTCGAGCTGCTGGCACATCGACATGAGGGGGAGGTTCTGCATCATGGCATCCGCCTGGTGATCGCCGGAGCACCGAATGCCGGCAAGTCCAGCCTGCTCAACCGCCTCCTGGGGCGTGATCGTGCCATCGTCACGGAGATCCCCGGCACCACGCGCGACACCCTCGAAGAGCATGCCACCGTGCGCGGCATCCCCATTCACCTGGTCGACACCGCCGGCATCCGTGCCTCCGCCGACACCGTCGAGCGCCTGGGCGTCGCCCGCAGCTACGCCTCCATCGAGCAGGCTCAGATCGTCCTCTGGCTGATCGATGTGACCGGCGACATCGTGGCGCAGGCGCCACCACGCGAGCGGCTGGCGGGCAAAGGCCTCCTCATCGTGGCCAACAAGATCGACCTCCTTCCAGACGCCGTGATTCCGGGCGTGGAGGCAGCCACCGTCATCCGCCTCTCCGCCCTCACCGGGCAGGGCTTCACCGATCTGCTCGACCGCATCGAAGCCGAGGTGTGGGGCCATCCCCACTATCGCGAACCCGAGATCGCCATCAATGCCCGCCATTGCCAGCACCTGGAGGCGGCATGCGAGCACCTCGACCAGGCACTTGGCATCGTCGAAGCCGAGATGTTCGAACTCCTCGCCGTCAACCTGCGATCCACCCTCGGCGCACTCGGCCACATCACCGGAAAGACCCTGCAGCCCGACATCCTCGACACCATCTTCGGAAAGTTCTGCATAGGCAAGTAAAGGAGCGACCATGGACACACCCGTAGCTTATTCCATCTCCGCCACCCACTCGATCGCCACCTGGGACAGCACCCTGACCGAGGAGCTGGCCGCCTCCCTCCAGAAGCTCTTCGGCTGCATGACATCCACGCAACGCCTGATACCCGGCCAGTTCGAGCGCCTTGTCGACGCCATCCGGCCAACCCGCATCGACGGCAACGGCGTCGTCCTCTGGCTGCTCCTGCGCCGGGCCTCCCTGCGCGCCATCGGCGCCCTGCTGGCGGAATCCGCCCACTGGTTCGGCAACATCCCCGAACCTGCCGTCACCATCGACGCCTCAACCGAGCTGACCTTGTCGACGGCGCTTCTCCACGATCCAGCCGCCTCACCCCTCACCGACCTGCTGGCGGAAGCTGTGCGACGACTGGCGGTGCAGGGCGGACTCGACGCGAACGCGGCCCGTTGCCTCGCCGCAAGGTTGCCCGCCTATCTTGCCGACGCTCTTCATGGCGAGTTGCACCATCACGAGCGCGAGTATTCCTGCCTTGGGCAGGCCGACGCATCTCCGTGGCAGCGTGAGCGTGCCACGTGCAATCGCCGGCATGCCCGCGGCGTACTGGGGGCGCCTTTCGCCCTCGCCGATGTTGCCGTACGCGTACCCGCCCTCAAGCGGCGCGACGGCCACTCCCGCGTCGTCGACCTGCAGGCCGATCTTCGTCAGTGGCTCGAGCATCCCAATGTTCACGATACGCTGCGCGTCCTCAGCGGCCCCAGTGGATCAGGTCGCTTCGCCGCCGCCGTGCGTCTCGCCGCCGAGGCCCCCGACTCCATTGCTATCGAGCTGGGGCGACTGCAGCCGGCTCAGTCCGTGGCGGAGGCCCTCGCCGGATTCATGTGCTGCCAGGATTTGACCGCGGGCCCAGCCACCCCGCCCCGCATGTTGTTGATCGTCGACGGCTTCGACACCTGGGCCGGCACCGGCACCGTCGGCCTCAATCGCCGTCACGCCTTTCTTGCCGCCCTCCTCGGCGCAATGACCCAGATCAACCATCGCGGCCTGCGGCTGCAGGCACTCGTCACCACCGATCTGCCGGAACTGGGCCGGAAGCTCGTCGAACTCGAGCTCCTGCCCCTCGCCGGCGAAGGGGAGAGCCGCGCCTGGGAAGATCCCGACGCCCTGCTCCAGATCAACGAAGCCACAGTACTTTGGAACAACTGGCGGAAGCTCTGCCCGCGCTTGCCCGAACGACCCCCCGAAGGGATCCCGCCGCGCCCACTCGCCCTCTCGCTGGCCGCACTGCGACAGCTCGACCGGCAACCGCCCGAGAGTCGCGCCGAGGCCATTGTGAGCTGGCATAGCCTCGCCGCACCCCGCCACCATGCTGCCCCACACGGGGAGGCCATCGCTCATGCTATCATCGAGCTGATCGCCGACCTGCCGCGCCAGCATCGCCAGCCGCTCCCATGGCTCCTCAAGTGGCTCACGCTCACCGGCCCCGCCCCCCTCACCCACTCCGCCCATCGCGCGCTGCGGCAGGCCATTGCCGCCACCAACGTGGACCAGCGCCGCGAATGGCCCCGCCACCTCAGCACCCTCTGCGCTGAGATCATCGCCAGCGGGATGCCCATGGAGCATCGCGTCCCCCGCCTCAGATTCAGCGATGAAGTGGCCCACGCCCTCAACACTCAGGTCGCCTTGCTCTCCACGCTGCAAGGCTGCTGCCTCGCCACCGGTATCCCCGAAGCCCCGGGACAAACCGAGTATCTGGGCTCCTGGCTTGCCCGCATGATCGATCATCACGAGCTGGTTCGCGACTGCCTCTCCGGGCTCGACCTCCAAGGAGCCGACCTTTCCACCTCCCCACTCCGCGGCGCCGACCTCAGTCACGCCAGGCTCAACGGCATCATCGGACGCCATGCCGACCTGCGCGGCGCCCAGCTCCAGGGCAGCGACCTCACCGACGCCGATCTCACCGAAGCCGACCTGCGCGGCGCGGATCTCGCCGGCGCCAGCCTCCGCGGCGCCATTCTCGACGGTGCCCGCCTCGACGGCGTCGACTTTCGGAGCGCCCACCTCGAGCGCGCCAACTTGTCCGGCCACGACTTCAGCGGTCAGAATTTCGACCGCGCCAATCTCGAAGGCGCCATCCTGCTGCGCGTCAACCTGCGCGATACCAGCCTCCGCAATGCTCACCTCGAGGGTGCCGATCTGCGTGGCGCGTGCCTCGATCTTGCCCGCCTGCAGGATACAAACCTCATCGGCGCCGACCTCCGTGGCGCCTCCCTTGTCGACGCCAATCTCAAGGGTGCCCGCCTCACCCGGGCCCGCCTCGAAGAGGCCAATCTCCAGGGCGCCATCCTTCGCAAAGCTGACATCCGCGATACCATTCTCGATTCCAGGCCCTGAAACCACAAGGTCATCCTATGCCAAACGATGCCATGCGCAAGCGCCTCCAACAGGCCTTCGACACCCCCACCACCGGCGGCCGCTTCTACTCCGCCAACAGCGCCCCCACCGCCAGCCAGCGCCTCAACGATCTGCCCGGCTGGGACTGGACCCCCGCCCGCACCCACAGCGTACCCGGCGCCTCCACCTGCCTCTTCCCCCTCGCCCTCGGCTGCCCGCCAAAACCCATCGACGACACCCGTATCTGGATCGAGCCCCTCATCAAGGATATCGCCCAGATCAAAGACCTTCCCGTCGTCGACATCCATGACGGCCAGACGGGCATCGTCCTCGACAACCTGCGCCAGATTCTCCACCAACTCCCCGAAGGCGACCGCGTTCGCTGCTGCGACATCCAGTCCCCCCTCGGCATCGCCGAACTCATGTGGAACGAGACCTTCTACTTCTGCCTTATGGAGCAACCCGAAGCTGTCCACCGTTTTCTCGATTACATCACCGACTTTCAGATCGCCTTCATACACGAGTTCCAGCGCCTCGCCGGCGACCGCTACAATCCCTGCGGCTTCCCCCTCATCTGGGCCGAGGGAACCGGCTGCATGATCGCCGACGACACCATGTCCCTCGTCTCCCCCCAGATGCACGCCGAATTCAGCCTCCCCTACGTCAATCGCATCGCCGAGAGCTGCGGCCCGATCTACTACCACTCCTGCACCTGGCGCGAGCAATACTTCGACAACGTGCATCAGGTAAAGAACGTCCGCAGCTACAACTGGGCCTGTGGCGATTCCGTCGACTTCTCCATCATCGCCCACGAGTTCGGCGGCAAAGCCCTCCTCGCCCCCCATCTCGTCATCGACATGCACAAGGAGAAAGGCGCCCAGGCCTGGAACCGCACCTTCGAGGACGAATTCGACTTCTTCCGCTACATGTGCGAAGCCACCCCGGAAGACGCCGCCATGTCCTTCTGGTTCAGCAACATTCGCGAGAAACCCCACATCATCGAACGCATCTACGACTACCTCCACGAACGCGGCCACACCCCCCAGGCCGCCGGCCTCTGAAGCACAAAGCCCCGCCTGCCGAAGCGCCCCAATCACCCCTTCGGCAGGATCCCCATTCAACGGCCGCATGCCTGGCGCCACCGCCACTCTGCATGCCCTTCAAGCCTTTTGTGGTGCAGATCCGCTGCGTTTTCCTCGTCGGCACACATCCATGCGGCCCGCCATATCGTTATAATGCGCAACTATCTTGTAATACAAGCAGTTAGCACGTATCTTACCAATCGAATTCCGAGTATTTCTCATCACCCGCGGCCTTTCCGGAATGGGACTAAAGCCGCCACATCAGTAATAAAAAAACCTGCAGGAGTCAACATGGCAGAACTAACAGCCGGTCAAAAGCGTGCGGAAGCACGTCACGCCAATCGCGAGATGCGTGATACCCTCGAGCAAATGACCAACCAGCAGCTCAAGAACTTCTTCGGCGGTTTCGACATTGACTTTATCGACAGGATCGAGAAGGTCATCGAACGCGTCCGTGACGAACGCGCCGAAGCCGAGATCAAAGAGATCGAAGCGAAGATCGAAGCGCTGAAAGCGCAGCAGAAAGAGCTGGCCAAGCGGAACAAGTAAGCTCCTTTCGTCTTACGGCTCGTGTAGCGCCTCGCGTGTCGCCATTTCTCCCCTACCGGTGGAAAGGCCACACTCCGGGGCGCTGTTTTTTTGTGCCTGCAAGGGCCGGCCGACCGCGCCGTCTAGTGCTTCCGAAACTCGCCCGGCGGCAGAGCTATTGCAGCTCGCGCAGCTTGCGGACAATGCCGCGGAAATACGCATCCTGCTCCGTGGAGAGCTTCATCTCCTCCATCGCGTGGATGCCTCCCTTGACGTCGAAGCGGTGCCGACAATAGTCCACGAAGCGCTCGAAGACATCCAGATTCGGGATGTAGACGGTCTCTTCCGGCGTCAGCACAATCAGATTGGTCCGCAGCAGCGCTTCCAGCACCGCGGTGATCCGGCTCTCGTCCAGCCCCAAGTTGATGCTGATCTCGCGCACCAGACTGCCGCGGTTGTGCGTGGGACGCGACAGTCCGCGCGAGCTGCCCGCGTTGGCCCCATAGATCAGGTAGATCTGGTTCAGCACCGTATACGCGCAGTTGGCCAGCAGATACGGGTGAATCTGCGTATCCAGCGTCTGCACGCGGTCCGCCATCGAAAAGACGATCTTTTCCATCCACGGCGGCAGCTTCTCCAGCTCTTCCAGCATCAGCTCATGTGAGATCATCAGCGCCTCGGTCGTCTCCACCGCTGTCACCGTTGCCGAGCGCTGCTTGTGCGTGATACCCGCCATCTCTCCGACAATCTCCCCCTTTCCCAGCGAGGCGATCCGGTTCTTGTGACCATCCACAAAGCGGTACACATCCACCTTGCCGCTGATGATGATAAACGTGTCGCGGCTCTCGTCGCCGATGCGGATCAAGTCTTCTCCCGGGGAGAAAATCTTGCGCCCGCAGACCCGTTTTCCGGCAATGAATGCATCCAGATCTTCGATCAGTTCAGTAACTGTCTGATACCGGTTTTCCTTCAGCGGCGCCATGGCGCTGAGAATAATGCGCTCCAGTGCCAGTGGGATCTGTGCCTCGGGATTCCGCACACTTGGCGCCTGATAATCACACGTCTCTGCTTTCCGAAGAATATCCTGGATATTGTCCGCTTCATATGGCGGATAATGGGTGAACATGTGATACAATGTCGCACCCAGTAGAAAGACATCGGTTTGCGGATCCACTTCCGACAATTCACCGAAAGCCTGCTCTGGAGAAATGTAGGCCAGGCTGCCCTTGATGGTCCCGTCCTGTGTGCGCTCCAGCCGGTGATGCGTGGTGGTCCCGATCGCATCCAGATACGACGGCGAATCGGGCTCTTCCACATACTTCGCCAGCCCCCAGTCCATCACCAGCACTTCGCCGTAATCACCCACCATGATGTTTTCCGGCTTGATGTCGCGATGTATGATTCCGCGAGAATGTGCAAAGGCCACTGCATTGCACACCTTTCGGAAAATATCCAGCAGCGCGTGACGCGTGTACTTCCGCACGTAGGACGGGCGCCGACGACTCAGCTCGAAGATGATGTCGCTCAGCGCTTCCCCCTCCACCAGCTTCATCGTGTAATAGGGCTGGCCCGAATCCCGCCGGATACCGATCTCATGCACTGGGATGATATTCGGATGCTCCAGCTTCGCCGTGATGCGCGCCTCTTCCACGAACGCCTTCAGCCGCCGCTCGTCATCCACCAGATTCGTCGCGATCACCTTCATCGCCGAAGTGCGCTGCAGATCCTGATCGTCCACCGCATAGATGACGCCCATGCCGCCATGCGCCAGCTCCTTGTCCACCAGGTAGCGCTGTTTGCCCCGCGAGCGCATCAACAACGCCAGCGTGCGGCTATTGATCACGGTGGGATCGACGGGACCATCCACCGGGAGCGCTGGCTGCTCGTCATGCTGGGCGTCATGTCGGCGACGGCTTGGTCTCATACCTCTCTCCCCTGGGGTTATTTAAAGCATCCGTGACATGCGCCTGCCTGAGGGTATATACTATAACCTGAAGACGACAGCCTGCCAATCCTCTTCAATTGCGCCTACAGTCTCTTCATACTCCAGCCGTTCAACCCTTCCTCGCGAAGCGCCCCCATTCACTCTGCAGGAGCCGATCATGACCGCATTGCCCCTCGATCCAGACGCTGTTCACCGCCACTTTTCCCTCCACGGCTATGTCATTCTCGAAGACGCCGTCGATCCGGTTCTCCTGCTCAAGTGTGACCGCCTTCTGCGCGATCACTTCGGCATCCCGCGCGAGGGTCTGAGCGCCGCCAACTTCGCCGCCGCCAAATGCGACGTTGTCAGCTGGGGGCCGGTTGAGGAAGGCGTCGATGCCTTTGTCAGGCTTGCGGGGCTGCCCCTTCTTGCCGATGCTACCCGCGCTGCCCTCGGCGGCCCCTTCGACCTGGTCGGGTCGCTCGTCATGTACAGTGCCCCCAACACTATCGGCCAGGCATGGCACCAGGATTGCCCCTGCGAAAATCCCGCCCACTACAACCTCAACCGCCTCGTCTACACCCACGACATCGGAGACAATGGCGGCGAAGTCGTCGTTGTGCCAGGTTCCCACCGCCGCGGCATCATCCCTACCGGCGAGCCCGATGGCGACATTCCCGGCCAGCTCGTCATCGCGCCGCGGGCCGGCACCATCCTTCTCCTCCACGGTATGACCTGGCACCGCGTCCTTGCAGTCCGTGACCGTCCCCGCGTTTCCTGCAACTTTCGCGTCGTGCCCGCGGGCGCCCCCACCACCATCACCGACATCGGCACCTACCGCAACATGCGTTACCGCTTCTCCACCCGCGAAGTCGTCGAAGAGCGCAACTGACCTTCAGCGCAGCAGCGCCGCCAGCGCGTCCAGGTTGCAGTGGCGGCGAACGACCGCTCCATGCAGCTCCGGGCTCAGCACCTCGCCCTGCCAGGGCACCGTCCCCAGCACCTCCACCTCGCCGAAGAGCCGGACCAGCAGCGGATTCGACGCCTCGCTCTGGTGCCAGAGCGGCGCGGTCGTCACCTCCTCCAGCGAGCTTGCCGTTGGGGGCAGCTCACCCCGATAGCCGTTGAAGATGACCCCGGCCACCGTCAGCCCCCGCGACCGCGCCATAGCCACGCTCAGCAGCGTATGGTTGATCGTGCCCAGCCCCGGACGCGCCACCAGCAGCAGCGGCAGCCCCAGCGCCACCGCCAGGTCGATCCCCGTCTCGCGCGCCGTCAGTGGCGCCAGAAGTCCTCCCGCCCCCTCCACCAGCAGGCTGTCGTGGCGCGCGAAAAGCGCCTCGCCGCCCGCCAGCAGCATCTCCATGGTCAGCTCCACCCCTTCCATGCGCGCCGCCAGGAGAGGTGTCAACGGTATCCTGAAGGAATGCGGGCAGATCTCCGCCTCCGCATCCGTCACCCCCGAGACCGAGCGCAGCAGGAAGCTGTCCGCCCCGGGATCTCCCCGCTGGCAGCCACTCTGGACCGGCTTCCAGACCCCCACATCGACGCCATCCTCCCGCAGCGCCTGCGCCATGCCGGACGTGATCCACGTCTTACCCACCTCCGTATCCGTCCCCGTCACGAAGAGCCCCTTCATCGCCCCACCCGCTCGTAGACACGCACCTCCGCCTCGTCATACGCCAGTCGCCACTCCTCCCCCCGCGCAGCCAGAAAGGGCGCCACGTACTCCGCCTTGTAATCCACCAATCCCGATGCCACCAGCAGGAAGCGCGCCTCCTCGCCCACCGCCTCCGGCCACGCGTCGCCATGCACCCGCGTCAGCACGTTCAGCGACAGCACCGGCCGCCCCGTCCAGAGATCCAGAAAACCCGGCGACCACGTCAGCACCGCCCCTTCGCCTTCCGCCGCGCGAATCCACTGTGCCGCCTGGTAGAGCCCTTGCGCCTTGCCCTCGTACTGGCGCGAACGCAGCCGCTTCGCCTGCCCACCCGCCAGCGTCAGAGCCGAGCTGCCCACGATGGCCAGACCGATGATGCCCCACATGCAGAGCCGCACATTCATCCAGCCGAGCCGCGGCGCCGCCGCCCGCCGCCAGATTGCCGACATAGCCGCCAGCACCAGCCAGCCCCCCGTCGCCAGGTAGAGGAAATAGACCGGCAGGAAGGGCATCACGTAGCGCATGTCGTACCAGCCCACCGTCATCAGCATCGCCGCATAGCAACTCGCCAGCACCGCCAGAGGGCGCCACCTTCGCCACCGCCACGAAACTCCCCAGCCGACAAGCATCAACGCCAACTGTCCCCAGCACGCCAGCCGCACCACCAGCGGCAGCTTCGCAATGCGCTCCACCATCCCCAGATCCGGCACCAGAAAGACATGCGCATAGCCCAGCACATTCACCATTGTCCGGCTCCATAATCCGCTCCCCGTTACCCCCACCTTCAGCGCATTCAGCCGAAACTCATCACTCGTCAGTGAGTAACCACTCACCTCCCCCGCCAGCGCCATGTTCCGCCCCATCCACCAAAGCAGCGGCAGCCCCGCCAGCAGGCATCCCCCCGCCAGCATCGCGATTCGTTTCCACTGCCGCTCACGCACCAGGCGCAGTCCGCGCCCCCCGTCGATCCACGCCACATACGCCAGCGCCGGCAGGCTCGCCACGCCCACCAGCCGCACCAGCGGCAGCAGTCCCGCCAGCACCACCGCCAGCCACCACCAGCGCCGCGAAACCGCCCCGTTCGCAGCCAGCCGCCCAAAGGCCACCAGCAAGCCTGCCACACCCAGCGCAAAGAGCGCCTCCGATCCAACGAACTGCGTATAATAAACCCACGGAAAGGAGATCCCCGCCAGCACCACGATCCCCAACCGCCCCGGCACCTCCTCCAACCGCCGGAACGCCAGCCAGAAGAGCCACAACGCCAGCGTCGCGAAAATCACATTCGCCACCTTCATCGGCCAGATCGCATCATCCCACAGCGCCAGCAGCGGCATCAGCGACACCGCATACCCCGGTGGCCAGATCCGTTGGGGCTCGTCACTCTCCGGCGCCAGGTATCCGTCACCCGCCAGCAACGACGTCGCTCCACCGATATACGCCCGAGAATCCGACGCATAGTGCAGCCGATCATGCACAAACGACAGATTCACTAGTCCCAGCAGCACCACTATCGCCGCCGCCACCATCATCCACCGACCGCTCACCATACTTCGCCGCTCCAGTATCGTCATTGACAATTCCGACCTTCATCCGCGTCGTCAACTATATGCTTCCCCACCGAAAAGCGCCACCCCCGTTTGACTACGCCCCCAACAGCACGTAACTTCCCCTACGCCTTCCCAGTGGGACCGTAGCTCAGTCGGTTAGAGCAGCTGACTCATAATCAGCGGGTCGCGGGTTCAAGTCCCTCCGGTCCCACCATTCCCCCTTCGCCTCATTTCCGAGGCTTTTTCTGCCGCAAGCGGCCCCCCGTTTTCGCGGCATCTGGGGCATGAAAAACGCCCGCTCCGGTCGTATGCTGGACCTTTCGGCGGAGTCGCCGGGGAATGGCGCCTTGAGGGCGGAAAGCGGCCTTCATACAGCATCTGCCCCGCGGCAGCTACCACTGCCCCGTCTGCCCCGGAGACGACCGGAAGGGCCGCTTTCCGACGCTTTTCGCTGCATTGCGCTTTGCACCCTATGGGCGAGCACGCCGAACATGCCTTTGCAGGCAGTCTCCCTGGGAGATGGCGTGCGAGACTGCTCTGCCCCTCCGGCAAGCGCCAGGAGCTCTGCCGTGCCATTTGTTCATGGTGCAAGGCTGCGTTGAATCGCCTATCACTGCGGCTCTCAGCGCAGAAGAGCGGCTCGTGTGGGTTTTTCAGAACAATGAATTGAAGAAAGCCGTTTTGGGCGGCTGATCCAGTTTCTTGCAAGAACCTACACAACAAGGAAAACGAATAGTGTAACGTATCGAATTTGAGCTGGATCCCGACTTCGAGTGCGAACGTCACACGCGCGTCATGCTCCCGGTGATGGCCATCACCAGGGACGAACTGGATCTCAGGGACTACGCCCGTCACTTCGCCACAAGCATCTTCAGCTCCGTGCAGAAGGCAACGACCTTCACAGTCGGGGCGCACTTTCTCATCGTTGACTTCGACTAGGAGCCAACCCGCGGCGAGTACGAGCGGCGCATTCAGAAGCTCATCGACGCCCACGTGGGTACCCGGGAGGTCGAGAAGCTGACCGAACAGGTGGACATCTTCAACACCGAGGCCTTTTCCCAAGAGGTGGAAAAGGTGACCGGCACAGCCTCCAAAGCCGACACCATCGCCCACCGCACCAAGCGGACCCTGAAGGAGAAGTGGTCGGAGGAAGACCCGGCCTTTTACAAGAAGTTCAGCCGCCTCATCGAGGACGCGATCGATGACTTCCGCCAGCACCGCATCAGCGACGTCGAGTACCTGCAGAAGGTGAAGGAGATCATGAGCCACGTGATCAACCGCACCGGCGACGACATCCCCGAACGCCTGCAGGGCGAGCAGGTGGCGGTGGCCTTCTACGGGCTCATCGGCGAGGCGCTGGCGGCCCGCCAGGATGCGGAGGAGCGCCTCCAGGAGCTGAAGGTGCAGGCGGCGCTGGACATCGATGGCATCATCCGTAAGCTGCGCATCGTCCACTGGGAGGACAACGACGACATCAAGAACCGCATGCGTAACGCCATCGAGGACCGCCTCTTCGAGCTGCAGGACGACCATGGTATTCGCCTGAGCTTCGACGAGATCGACGCGATTATGGAGAGCTGCATCCGCAACGCGACGATCCGCTACGCATCATGAATGCCATGCCCCACGCGACCCACCGCATCGCCTTCGGCTCCGAGACGATCTGCTTTCGCCTCGAGCGCCACCAGCGCGACCAGCTCCGCATTGACGTCGAGCCCGACCTGACTGTTCAGGTGCGGGCGCCGCAGGGCACGCCCCTGGCAGAAATCGAGCAACAGGTGCACCGCAAGGGACGCTGGATTCTCAAGCAGCTCGACTTCTTCCAGCAGTTCCAGCCCCTGCCGCCGCCGAAGTCGTACGTCAGTGGTGAGTCGCACTACTACCTGGGGCGTCAGTACCGCCTCAAGCTGCACCAGGCCGATGCACCCGCGGTAAAACTGATCGGCCGCTATCTGCACGTCTACACGCAGGACACCACGGACGCCGGCAAGGTCGCGCAGCGGGTTGAGCTATGGTACCGCCAGCACGCCCGGGCGCTCTTCGCCGACCGGGTCCAACGCGAGCACCAGAAGCTGCGCCACGAGGGCATCCCCCTGCCGGAGGTGAAGCTTCGCAAGATGCCGCAGCGCTGGGGCAGCTACACGCGCCCCGGAACCATCGTGCTGAACCCGGACCTGGTGAAGGCACCGCTGCTGTGCATCGAGTACGTCATCGTGCACGAGCTCTGCCACCTCAAGCACCCCCACCACGGTCCCGAGTTCTGGTCCCTTCTCCGCCGCGTTATGCCCGACTACGAGCACCGCAAAGAGCGCCTGGAGCTGGCAAAACTGTGACGTAGAGTGGCCTGAAGATGCAGTTGATTCATCTTGCGGTAGATCGAGGAAATTGGTCGCTCCCGCTTGATGCGTACCGGCGGTCACGTATGGTAGGGGGATTATTCAGGAGAAGCAGATGGAGAAGGGTGACTACTATGGGGACCAGCACAAGGCATCTCCTTCGGCAGATGGTGCAGGCACGCACAGGGAGGCGGGACAGAGGCCAGATCCAGGCGGCAGCAAAGCCTGGATGCCAGGTGCTCTCGGCATTCTTCTGGTAGCGGGCGTTGCAGTTTTCTCGCTGACCACGGTGGGTGAGCGCGTGATCCAGTTGGACATGGACGCGGCGAATCTACGCGCCAACCAGGAGGCCTGGCAGAAGCACAGCGACGAACGCCTTAGCATGCTGCAAGCGCTGGTGCAGGAGCGTGACCAGCGCCTGGCTGATCTGTCGGCCCGCTTTGATGACGACCGGGCGCGCCTTGAGACAGAGCTGGCGACGGCCCGTGAGCACCTGACTAGCCGGCGTGAGGAGATCGCCAGTCAACTCGTGGAGTTGGACAGGCTGCAGAAGCTGTCCACGGTAAGCAAGCAGAGCGCCGCGGAGGCCCATGACAGCCTGACGCGGCTTCAGCGCGCTGTTGACGAAGCGACTCAAAAGCTGGAGGATGCACGCCTTGCTGCGCAGGACGCGGAAGCGCGAGAAAAGGATGCAGAACTCGCTTCTCAACGCGCAAGAGCAGCGCAGCACGAGCTGGAGACCGCTGCCGCGGAACTGCAGGGGCGGGTAGATGAACTGCGGAAGACCGACCAACAGCTTCAGGAGACTCTCAGCGCGAAGCGGACAGCCTTGGCTGAAACGGAAGAGCAGTTGGAGACGCGCGCCTCGCAGGCTGCTGAGCTGAAACAGCTGACCCAGCAGGTGGCCGAGGCGCAGAAGGAGTTTGCACAGCTCGAGGCTATCCGCGAGGCACGGCTTAAGGCCACTGCCGATGTCAGCAGCGAGCTGGAGAAGACCCGCGAGGACCTGCAGGCACAGCATACGGAGCGTGACCGCCTGGTGGCAGCGATTGCCGCAGGCAAGGCGCAACAGGAAGCGCTGACGGACGCTGTGCACCGCCTCGGCGAGGAGAAGACGCGAGCCGAGGAGGCGGCCGAGCGAGCGCAGAGCCGAGCTGAGGCACAGCAGAAAGCCGCCCAGGATGCAGCACAGCAGCTGGCCACTGCGACAACGGCCCTGCAGACGCAGCAGGACGCGGTGCGCGAACAGGAACAGACGCTGACAGCCCTCCGCAGCCGAGTCGAGACGCTGCGTCTTGAGGAAGCGGCGCTGAAGCGCACCGTCGCAGAGCAGGAGCGAGCTCAGCAGGCGCTCGCGGCGGTGTCGCAGATGCTGAAAGCTGAAGAGGATAGACTCGCTGCAGTCAAACGGCAGCTTGCGGAAGCAAACAATACGCTCCAGGAACAAAGGCAGGCGTCGGGCCAAGCGGCTGGAGAGGTGGGGGCGCTGGTGGCGCGCCGTCAGGCACTCCAGGACGATGTGAATGCCCTGCAGGCCAAGGCGATGGGACTGGCCACCGTTCAGCAGCAGTTGGAACTGGCCAACAGCGAGCTGGCGAGGTCGCGCGTGCTGAAGACAGCCGAAAGCGATGAGCTTAACCAGATTCGCAAGCAGCGTGAGCAGCTCGCGGATGAAGTTGAGGGCCTGGCAAAGCAGAAGCAGGAGCTCGCAGCAGCACTGGAAGCACTGAGACAAGCCGCGGCAGCGGAGGCCGCCCCCGTTGAACAGCCGGCTGGCGAGGAGAACCCGTAATGACATCCGTACAGATATTCTACCTCGCCCTCGGGGCAGCATGCTTTACGTTGATAGCTGCTGCTTGCATGTTCGCCTGGTACCTCCGCCTGTGCCAGCAGATGCCCAAGTGGAAGGAACTCAAGGAGCTGGAGGGCCGGGTGGGCGCCCTTTCTTCGGAAGAGGAGCGGCTGGGGCAGGCGCTGGAGCAGCTAAGGAGCGACCATCGAGCCGAGAAACAGGCAAAGCAGGAGCTGGTGGACCGGGCAGAAAAGGCGCAACAGTGGCTGGAGGAGAACGGCATGACGCTGGCCGAGTTGCGTTCCGAGATTGGACAGCTACAGAGCCAGCACGAAAACGCCCGCCAAGCTCTGGATGAGGTAGAATCCGCACTGATGAAGGCGCAGGAAGCGCGCCAGAAGGAGGAGGATGAACTGCGGAACACGATCAAGGACCGCAACGACTCAAAAGAAAAGCTAGACTCTATAGAGCGCCACCTGAAGGACCTGCGTGAGCAGCACAATAGCTTGCAGGAGCACATCCAGACTGCCGAGAACTCCGTTGCAGAGCT
The DNA here is from genome assembly GCA_041690595.1 of Lentisphaeria bacterium. GTDB lineage: Bacteria > Verrucomicrobiota > Lentisphaeria > JABSQK01 > JAWLHB01 > JAWLHB01. The sequence continues at coordinate 123,222 of JAWLHB010000018.1, read as the reverse complement.
GAAGAAGCAGAAGCATCAGGCGGAGTTGGACCTTCAGACTGCCAGCAAGCAGCTTTCGGAGATATCGAAAGACGTCGAGACATCGCGGGCACAGTTGCAGGAGACCAAGGATCGTTTGGATGGTGCTACGCGTGAGCACCACACGCTGAAACAACAGAACCGTGCGTTGCAGGCGGAGCTAGAGGATGGTAAGGCAAGGCTGTCCCAGCTCACATCGACCCTTACGGCAACTGAAGAGAAGTGCGAGCTGGCTACAGGCCGTCTCGACGCACTGAAGAGACTGACGAATGAAAAGGAATTGGATCTTCAGACATCCGAAAAGCGCCTTGCGGAAATCTGGGAGGAGATCGAGAAGTCGCGAGCTCAACTTGAGGAGTTAAAGCAGAAGGTAGAACGCGCAGAGCGCGAGCAGCGGGAGTTGATTCAGAAGAGCCATGAGCTACAGGGCCAGATTGGTGGTAAACAGGCCGAACTGAAGCAGTTGGCAGCGGCTGTGGAAGCGGCGGAGCGCCAGCATAAGGCGATCATTGAGCGGCTAGAACACTGGAGCCGGGCAGTTGAGCCTCCGACTCTGGAGAAGCGCCTACAGGACCTGCATCGTCCCTACATAACGCCCGGGAAGGAGACGTTGGCTTGGAGTCACGAGGGCGAAGATGAGCTGCTGAGCGCCTTTGAGAACGCGCTGCAGGAGCGTGAGCTGGCCTTCTCCCCTCGCATGATACGCGCCTTCCATACGAGCCTGAAGATCGCCGACCAATCGCCGCTGGTAGTGCTTGCCGGCATCTCCGGCACCGGCAAGAGCCTGCTCCCGCGGCTGTATGCGGACTTCATGGGCATCCACTTCCTGAATGTGGCCGTGCAGCCGCGATGGGACGGCCCGCAGGACTTGTTTGGGTTCTACAACTACATGGAGAACCGCTACAAGGCGACGGAGCTGGCCCGCCTGCTGTGGCAGATGGATAAGTGGAACTGCAGGCCGGCGGAGGGCTCCCTTGAGTGGGACCTTCAGAAGGGGCTGGCGCTGGTGCTGCTGGACGAGATGAATCTGGCACGTATCGAGTACTATTTCAGCGAGCTGCTGAGCAAACTGGAGGTACGGCGCGGACTTGATCCGGGCGATGACGAGAAACGGCGGCAAGCCGAAATCGAGATCGAATGCGGCCCCTTTGCGGAAACGGGCAATGGCAATGGTGTCGGCTCGAAGAAGCACTCCACGCGCTTGTTTGTGGGCTCCAACATTCTGTTTGCGGGTACCATGAACGAAGACGAAACGACGCAGATGCTGTCGCCCAAGGTGGTGGACCGGGCCAATGTATTGCGCTTCGGTAAGCCGGAGAAACCCACTGAACGCGCACCGAAGATGGAAAGTCTCGGACGGAGCGAATGGCTGAAGGCGTCGACTTGGGAATCATGGCGGCAGCACGCCATGCCGGCCGACCAGGCCCAGCGGGTTCGCGACGCGTTGGGCAAGGCGAATGGTGCTATGCAGGGCATCGGCCGGCCGTTCGGCTACCGCATTCAGCATGCGGTGGAGGCGTACGTCGCTGCTTACCCGGGTAGCCAGCAACCGGAGCAGTTCAATCACGCGCTGGCGGACCAGATCGAACAGAAGCTTATCCCGAAGCTGCTGGGGTTGGACACTGGAGCTGAGGGTGTACATGTGGCCTTCGACGCCATGAAGGCGCTCATCCAGCAAACCGAGGACAAAGAACTCCTGAGTGCGTTTGGTGCAGCAAAAGAGTTGCCGGTCTTCCAGTGGAGCGGGGTTAACAGGGAGACGCGATATGGAGCGCAGAGTGTCCCTGCTTAGGGTCCTGGAACAGCCTTGGCAGTTGATCCGGGAGCTGATGAGCGACGTTGGGTGCCCTCTGCCACAGACATGTGAGGGAGGAGCAGCAATTGCGCTCCTACCAAAGGGTGCCGAGCCCATGATTTCGGGCGCGTCTGCTGGGCTTCCTCGGCGGTGTGCACCATTTGGCACGCGAACTGAGCTGCTTTCGTCATACGATCTTCCCTGGCCCACAACTACAGGGGAGACCCTGCATGTACAGGACTCTCGTGGCCAGGCTACGTGGGACATCATTCAGCATGGATATCTGGCGAGACCTACTCGCTCCCGCATACGCAGTTACGCTCAGGTCAGCACTAAGCCGCCAGACCTGGCCCTCTACGATTTTCTCTCCAATCTTGTTCGGAATGCCCAGGAACTACGGTGGACCGCCGAAGAGCAGGCAATTGCCCGCGAGTCTGGTACGAACGCCGGGAACAGGGCGCTGCTGCCCCTGCCTTGGCGCGAGCTGCCGGAGCGCCTGGAAAACAGTGTCGACCAGCCGATGATGGGCCTCATTGTGCGCGTCGCAAACGAGTTTTCGACGCGCCTCTTCCGGTTGTGTGAGCACCCCCGGCGCGTGCTCAGCCGGGTCCGGCAGAAAGCGCCCATCGGGCGCGTGCAGCAAGTGGACGCCGCTTGCCTGCAGTGGCTGGTCCGGCAGCCTGGCCGCACGGCTAGCGAGAAAGCCGGCGGGCGGCAGCGCATCCTCGCCGTCGAGCGGGAGGAGAACTTCGACACGCTGGAGAACCGGGTTCTCAAGGACATGCTACGCCGCTGCGTCGTTCTGGCGGGCCAGTGGTTGCATGACAACCGCCGCCACCACACACACGAGAAGTATAAGCTGGTTGAGACTTTTCAGCGCCGTTGTCAGCGGCAGCTCCGGGAGCCGTTGTTCGGGGCGGTCGGGGCTCTGCAGATTGTGCCTTCCCCCAACTACGTGCTCCAACACGACCCGGGGTATCGGGAGCTGTGGCAGTGGTACCTGCGTATTGTCCAACAGGAAGACGACACCGACGCGGTCTGGCCATGGCAGTCACGCCTGTGGAGCGAGACGGTGCGTCTCTACCTCGCCGCCGCAGTACTCCGGCTGGTCACTGATGACCAACGCCGTCTCGGTATGCATCACCACCAGCTGTGGATTCGCCAGCGCCCCGAGTACGGTCGTTGGTTGGCCGATGTGGACTGGCCAGGACCGCTGATCATCGAGCACCGGGGGCGCCAGGTTGTCGCCGAATGCCTGGAGCCCGCGGGGATGACCGAGAAGAGAAAATACCTGGGCACCGATCTGGCGCCGTGGGTCGGTGTGCTGGGCGTGGATTTTGCTATTCACTTCTCGATCCTTTCTCACCATCGCGACCGTCAAGACCTTTGCCTCATGGTCTGGGGCGTGCACTCAAGCAAACTGCGCACGCAGTGGCAGGAGGATCTGCAGGTCATGTGCCGGGACGCCAGCCAGCGTCTCTCGCTCATCCAGAAAGCTGCAGTGCGTAACAGTGTGCCGTGTCGCTTTGCCGGGCTCATGGTGCTGAGTGACTATGCTGGCACCTACAGCGGCATCGATGCCCTGCATTGCGAGGAGCATGAGGAGACGCAGGTCCACGGTCTGCGGGCGCCGGGCAAGCCGGACGAATGGGGCCGGGATCTGATGAAGCTTCTGCGTGAACATGCAACTGGCCTGCTGGAGCTGGTGCGGTAGGATGAACAGCGATCTGCAACCGGTGATGGGCATCGACTTGGACAGCTGGCAGCAGCCCCTGCTGCAGGCTGATTCGCCCCTGGCGACCGTGGAGTGGCGAGGTTGGGGGGACAGCCGCCCCCTGGTGGTCCTGCCCTGGCAGCGTGGCCTGCGCCCTGCGTGCGATGCGGAGTCTGTGGCATCGCCATGGAACTGCGGTCATGGCTGGCGCCAGCACGCGAGCGTGGGCCGTAACGCAGCCAGACTGCCGGTGTGGAAGCTGTGGGATCTCCTGGGTGAAGAGCCTGTACTTCAGGACAATGGCTACCTGATGGGGCAGTCTACACGGGAGCATGCGTATAAGGATGCCAAAGGTGCTGACCGCCAGGTGCGTGTGCGCGATCTGCTGCAATGCTTCCTCGCGCCGTTCCGCGACAGCATGGCGAGGCGACGGGTGGTGATGGCCGTCCCCAATACGCTGGATGAGTGGGCCCAGGAGGATGTGCTCGCGGCCCTGGGGCCACAGTCGCGGCTCCTTTGGCGGCCGATCGCGGCAGCCATGACCTGGGGGGCAGCACAGCCGGCGCATCTCCACAAGCAGTACGACGGCAAACACCTGGCCGTATGCGAGGTGCGCTACGACTGCATCACCGTCTGCAAGGTTCGGCTGAAGCAGGTCATCAGGGAAGGGCAAAGCTACCTGGTGCCGGTCCGCCGTCTCCCCCGGGCCGACAACTGTGCCTTCCAGCCGATTCTTCCATTGCCGTTCGTGCTGGCGGAAGGGCTGCTGGATTACCATGCAATCCCCCCTACCAGCGATCTTGTCTGGTCGCTCGCGTTGGGGGGCGATGCAATCTACAAGCTGCTGTCCGCCAAAGCGAATGGCACCAGCGAACGAGCCTGCCTCCTGCCGACACAACGTGGCTGGCAGCACCTGCAGATATCACCGGATGACCTGCCGCTGGTAGTTGGGGAGGTGATCCATGAACTGCCAGACACCGCGGCCAAGGAGGTAGCCAAGCTTCTCGGCATCCAGAAGAGTAACGACGGCAGTTCGTGGCTATCACAGGTGACAGTCGCGCTGAAGAAGCTGATCCACCAGACCAAGCCTGACGGCTTTCTCCTGCACGGCGCCGGTAGTTGCCTGCCCATCGACGACACGACCTTGGGAGCGACCATCAGCCGCCAGCTGGATCAAGCATTCTTTCCTGCCCAGCCGATGCTGCGTGCTACCGAGGCTGCTGACGGTGTCCCGGACCACATGGTCGCCCGCGGCTGCGTGCTGCTCGCCCAGCGCTCGCAACTCGGGCAGCCTACCTATCTCGACCAGCTACGCCAGCTGGACATCATTGTCCAGGACAAGGATCCTGGGTCGGCAACGTTTGAGGACATCATCGCGAAACAGCTTATACCCGATGCCGAGGTGGATGGTGACAGCACATACGTGGGAGATGATCAATCGGGCTTCTCCCTGAACAAGCATGAGCAGCACGTGGGCTTTCTCCTGCGCATGCAGCAGGAAGAACGCCTGCGTGAGCTGAAACAGGTCTTCAAGGTGAGCACGGATCGTCAGGAGGAGCTGGTTCTTCGGCCAACGCAGCAGCCTGCGCGGGGACACGCGCGCATTGAGGTACACAATAAGCGTCTGTTTACCGGCGGGTATGTGTTGCTTGACTGGAGCCGCATGCAAACGACTCACAAGACGCTGGAGTCGTTGAACCGGGAGCGCCCACGAAGCTTTCCGCCGGACATGCCCGACGTAGAGCCCGACCCGGCGCTGTGGGAGTTGTTCGAGCCGTATGTGGATCGGTATTTGGAGACGTCGCTTCTGCTTGGCGGCAAAGAGAAGTCGTTAGGTAAGGTGCTGGGGGACTACTTTTTCCAGCGGTGCGGCGCCGTACGGTACGACCCCAACCGAAAGGACAGCCTGGCAAGACAGAATACGTTCGGGTCCAGCATGACCGACGGGCTCCCCCCAGACCGCCTGAAGGCCAAGGACTATCTGACTAAGCTGCAGGAGGACTACGCCTTTGCCCAGATTCCAGATAACAGGTTGAAGCTCATTCGTGCTATCGCCTGGACGTACCAAGGCGAGACCTTTCCGAAGCTGCGGATGTATCTGGTCGACAAGCTCCAGCAGGAGCCAGGCTCCCTTGCGCAGGAAGAGCTGACAGCCTGCGGCCAGCTCTTTCACCATCCTGACGAATACCAAGCCATGTTACTAGCGATCTTGGATGTGTTTGATGATCGAGATGTGGACAGCGTCGGCTGGTATGCAAACGGTCTGCGCAAGCTCGTTACCTATCGGCCTGATGCACTTCAGCACGCCGACTCGGACACGGTGCGATTTCTGATTCTAAGATTGTGCAGACTGATCGAGTATGAAATGCATAGGCCCAACTTCGGCAACCGGATGAAAGATTCGCTCATCGCGCTTCTGTTCATGCTTCGTCGACGACGCTACGATACCGAGTTTCTCCAGTACTCCGACGAAAGGGTGCAGCGATGCGCTGATCACCTTCGCCAACAGACATTATTCTTCACTCCAAGACAATGTAGAACTTTGTGCTCGGATGATGAGCTACTCGCCCGCCTGCTGGCTCTGCTCTGGACTATCAGGGAGCCGCTACGCCGTGCAACGCAAGATGCCAACCAGAACACCTCGACCCAAAATCGCGCAAAGCTGATGCTGGAACTATCGCTACAGCTACGAAGCTTCCTGAAGAGCCGGGGCTCGCTGGCGGGCTTCGTCAACATCATGCGGAAAATCGACGATGGCTGACAAGACTGAAATTCTGCTGCAGTGCTGGCCGCGGGACGGGAGTGCCCTTTGCATGTCGGAGATCCGAGAACGTGGTGAGCATCTGGGGTTACGCGGCGTCACAGAAGAGCTACGCGTGCTGCTGGCTCGGGAGCTGATCACCAGCGACAACAATGGATGGCGGCTGACGAAGGAAGGCCTGCGCAAGCGTCGCGACATGCTTTCCCCCCCAGAACTTCCGCAACGCCCCCTCTCCCCTGCACCTGCCGCGGGTGCAACGTCTATGGCCACTGCGGTCGCGCCAAACCGACGCCCCGACGCCACGTCTCCTGTGGTTCCTGTTGCTCCGGCCACCGTCGAATGGGGTGACAGCCTCTCCTCCAGACCCACTGAAGCAACGCCCGCCGAGCTTCGCGATGCTGACTCACCCTGGGCTGTATTCCGCCGTGCCGTCAACTACTACATCGACTGTGTGCGTCTGGACGAGCGTCCATCCACGGTGATGTACGCCGAGCAGCAGAACCAGCGTTTCATGGTCCCCTACCTTGTCGGATCCTGGTGGCCGGAGGGTGACAGCCCTGGGTCGCCGACGCTGCGCATCCCCACGCTGCCCGACCATGCACCTTTCCTCCGGGAGGCACTTTCCGCGGACCAGAACACCGGGATCTATATCGGCTACCCCGTCCATGCAGTGCGTTTCTCCAGCAAAGGGAAGAAGGCCAAGGACACGCTTCTGTTGCCGATCTGCTGTATCCCGGTCTTGCTGGAACGGCCGGAGTCCAATCGCCTGTCACTGGCAATCGATTTCGACGACGCCGACCTGAACAGCGAGTGGTTGCAGAAGTACCTGGAGAAGCAGCAGATCCAGCCGTTTCTCCGCCACGCCAGGCTGCTGGCGAAGGATGACGAGGCGGAGGATGCTGTCGGCCTGCTTTCCCGCCAGTCGCTGCAGGCAGTCGTCAACGCCTTGCGAACCTTCGTCGGAAACCTGATCAAGGGCGAAGGGCTGAACCCCACGCACACGCTGCCGATCCTGGATGTGAGCAAGCTGGAAAGCGGCATCCACAACTGCGCCGTCATCTATACCGACAAACGCGTCAAGTACAGCGCCGGGCTGCTGCGGGAGCTTCGGCAGCTCAAGGCGGTGCCGGACAGTGCGCTGAACCGCACCAGCCTTCGTCCGCTCTTTCTCGGCTTCCCCCCCTTGCGTGAGCAGGGTGATCCGGTGAGCGAACAGCCCCCTGTGGCCGCCCCCTTTCTGCCCCTGAATGATGAGCAGGAAGCCGCCGTCCGGGCGGCAGTCCAGGGCGACCTGACAGTCATCACAGGACCGCCAGGAACCGGCAAATCCCAGGTCGCCGCGGCACTGCTGGCCAACCTGACATGGCAACGCCAGACAGCCGTATTCTCGAGCAAGAACCATAAGGCGATCGATGCCGTCGTGCCTCGCACCAACGATCTCGTCGACGGCGACGCGCTGATCTTTCGCCAAGCCGACAAGGAGAGCGGCACGACCTTCACCTGGCACCAGGCCGTTAGAATCCTGCTCAACAATGTGCATGCTCACAGTGACGGTCAGGAGTTGCAGCACCGCTCGAATCGCGTCAGTGCCTTGACTGCGACCCGCGAGAAGGTTATGGAACGCGCTGAGCGCTGGAGTCAGATCGAGGTTGAACTCGGTCGCGTCAGCCATGATTGTGAGGATCTGGAGGCACTGCTACCGGCAGGTGTTGCGGCGATCGCGAAGCAGCGCTCAGGGGACTATCATGCGGTCGCGGAAGCACTGCAAACACTCTCGCCCCCCGACCAGGCGGCAACCGCAGGCCTGCTTGGCCACCTGCAGCGGTGGCGCTGGATCTTGCTCAAGCGGAAGAAGCTGAAGGCGTACCTGGATGAGCAACGGCAGCTTCTGGCAGCCATCGAGACAGCAGTGCGTCCCATGGCCCCGTTGCCCGAGCTGCTGGATGACCTGCGTGTCTGCACGGAGCGGCTCACGTGCTGCGGTGACCTAGCGCAGCTGACACACAAGATCGCGGCCCTTGAGGACGAGGCACGGCAGCGCGAGCCGCTCACCGAGCTGACAGCAGAATTTCAGCGCCTCAATACGGCGATCGCTGACGAAGCGAAACCTCTGCTCAAGGCGATGCTGGCCAGTCGCAGCTCTGAGCTCAGCCAGGACCAGCGCCACCGGCTGATGCAGATTCGCGGCATCCTCGCCAACCGCAACGCAACCGAGTTCTCTGACGATGCGCGCATGCAGTGGGAGCGCTTCTTTGAGGAAGAGATCGCTGGTCTGCTGCGCGCCTTCCCGATGTGGGCGGTCACGGCCCTCTCCGCCCGCCACGCGCTGCCGTTTGGTGCAGGCCTGGTAGACGTGGCCATCATCGACGAAGCCAGCCAGTGTGAAATCCCCGCCCTTCTACCAGTGCTCTTTCGCGCGAAGCGCGCCGTGATCATCGGCGATCCACACCAGTTCCGGCCCGTCATCACGCTTCACAGTACGCGCAACCGCCTGCTCATGGAGCGGCATGGACTGACGGCGCGCGAGGGGGTTGCCTATGACTACAAGCAGTTCAGCCTCTTCGATGCTGCCGACAATGCGCCATTCGAGGCCTTGTCCCGGGTCCAGCTGAAGGACCACTTCCGCTGTCACTCAGACATCGCGACATACTGCAACAACACCTTCTACAGTGGCACCCTGCGCGTGCTGACGGACGAAGGCAAGCTGAAAGTGCCTGCCGGCGCCAAAGCCGGTATCCTCTGGACCGATGTCGAAGGTGAGGCAGTCGGGGCAGGCAGGGGCGCTACCTGTCAGATCGAAGCCGAGCGCATCCGCGAACTGGTTGCGGAGTTGGTGTCGCAGGACTTTCAGGGAAGCGTGGGCATCATCTCCCCGTTCGTGAAGCAAGCCCAACGCATTGGGCAGCTGCTCAGCCACAGGATTACGGAGAAGCAGAGTAAAGCGCTGGGTATCGTCTGCTCAACCGCACACGCCTTTCAGGGCGGCGAATGCGATGTCATCTACCTCAGCCCCGTGTTCCAGCCTGGCCTCCCGAAGGGGGCAAGGTGGGCGATCGGTGATGCCGAGAACCGCAATCTGATGAATGTCGCTGCGAGCCGGGCTCGTGCTGTTCTGCACGTCGTCGGCAATCGAAAGGCCTGCCAAGAGAGCGGCATAGCTCACCTGCAGGCTTTGGCCGCGGACATCCAGCCCCCTCGCCCTCCAGCAGGTGTCGATTTTCAGTCTCCTTGGGAGCGGGCCCTGTACGAGGCACTGCGGCAAGCAGGTATCGATACCGTCTCCCAGTACCCCCTCGTCGGCCGCTACCTCGACCTGGCCATTCCGTCGCACAAGATCGACATCGAGGTGGATGGCGTACAGTTCCACTGGGATGCTTCCGCCGGACGGCGCAAAGCCGACGATCTCTGGCGTGACGTCACTGTGCAGGCTGCCGGGTGGCGAGTTGTTCGCTTCTGGGTCTTCGAGCTACGGGAAAACATGAGTGCCTGCGTAGAGAAGGTCACACGGCTTCTGAAGCAGTGAAGGGAGTCGAAGTAGAACCGTAAGAACACCCTGTATCAAAATGTGTCAACTTTTCTTCAGGACTTGACACGGATGGACGTGAACCCGCGACCCGCTGATTATGAGGAAGGCTGTAAGGACCTGTCAATACGGAAACCTCCTGCGTCGCTTACTGAACCGCGGCAGTACATCGACCAAGCGCCCGCGAGGCGAAACGTGAGAGCCGAGCTTCAAGTCTACCGATCAGAGACAGGAATAAACGAGTGGGATTTACGGTACTTGTGCCGACGACGAGAGCTTACTGCATGCATGAACTGCAGCGGGTAGCTTGGTCGCGCCATGGCGATTACACTGTGGACAAGCGATCAGGTGGACGCTACGTCGTGGAAGACGCCAATCATGAGGCATGCGCAGGCCGCCCTTCCGCGGATGACCGAACCGTCGGGCAGCTTTGCTTTGCATGGGGTGAGATAGGTGGGTATACTCTTGGATGGGCCGGTGCACCTCCACGCGCCGGTATAGCGCCAACTCAAAGGGAATCCACGATGCCATCGATCCGCCTCATTCTCCTTCTCGCCTTTGCCGGATGCATGCTCTCCCGTTCCGCCGAAATTGTCGCCGACCCGCCCCGCCAGTTGCCGGACGCGCAGGCGACGCGCCATGAGCAGGCGCTCGATGCGGCGCTTCTGGAGGGGCTCCGCGACAGCCTCACCTTCGATCGTCACCTGCTGACTCTTGGTGGTGGCAGCACCAGCGGGACCGCTCGCTTCGATCGCGGCTCGTTGGCGTCCCTTCCCGACCTCACGCTTGTTCCGCGCAATCATCCCCGCTATGTGCCGGGCAAGTTCGGCGAGGCCATCTTCATCGAGCATGGCCGGGCAGCCAGCACCCCACAGTCCAGCCAGAACCTCCTGCCGGCGGATGTTGCCGCCCTCGATGATCTGGCCGTGTCGGCAAGCGGAGGCAAAGTGGATTCTTTCGCGGGTCTGCAGGGGCAGGCGCTTCGGCTTGTCGGCAGCCAGGCTGGCGCCACCGTTGCCATACCCGGCGTGGCGGTGGGGCTGGAGGCGCCGCACGTCTGGTCGATCTACCTCCGTGGCAGTATCGGGCAAGCGGTGCAACTGCGGGTGGAGACCATCGTACCGGCGGCTGCTGATGAGATTGAAGATCTCCTTGCCGACACGGACGGCGCGCCCAAGCCGCGCCCCGTCATCGTGGCTGAAAGCAATGTGGAACTGGGCGAGGGGTGGCAGCGCATCGAACTGCCGTTTCATCTTCGGAAACACCCGGAGCCGATTCTTATCACCGATCCCGATGCCACCAGCCAGAGTTATCCGCTCCAGCTCGTCGTCACCCTTCCCAAGCCGGGGACCCTGCTTCTCGACGCCATGATGCTCGAGGCCCACGACGGCTATGCGGGCCGCCAGTCCGCCTCCACCTGGATTCCCGGCGGTCATTCCCGTGCAGGCGAAATCCTCCACTTGGACAGCGCCCGCGCCGGCCGCCCCGGAACCATCGCTTTCTGGGTGAAGCTGCAGGGCAGTGTCGCCTGGCGCAACCTGATGACCATCGGCGCGGGTCATGGCTGGAGCGAACCGATGCGCATCGACGTGCGCCAGGACAAGCTCCTCCAGCTCGTGCTCCTCAACTCTCAGACCAAGCAGGCTTCCAAGCCGCTGACTGTCGGTCAGTGGCACCATGTGGCGGTCCGCTGGCAGGACGATGCCGTCAGCCTCTTCGTGGATGGACAGGAGAGCGCCACCATGAGCGGTGTCCCACCGGCGCCCATTGCCGGGCGCATCGTCATCGGCGGTGTCGCCACCAACTTCTCCCCCGCCGTACGCGCCGATGGCGCCTTCGACGATGTGATGGTCTGGGAGAGGGCGCTCACCAACGACGAGGTGGCAAGTCTGGCGGCACGAGCCGAATCCGCCGCCGCCGCCGTACCCAACGAACTGACCATCGCCGATCTCGAGCCGATCTCCTCCTTCGCCAGAGACGATCGCGAGCGCCATTGGCATCTGGATCTCACCAACCGTTCCGGTGCCCCTCTCACGCAGGTAAAGGTCGAGCTGCACCTTGACGATTTGCTCCTGCTGCGGGGCAATCTGCCCGAGTCGCTGCCGGACGGCTCCGTGGTGAGCGTCCGTTTACCATGGTCGCCCGCGCGTCTGCTTACAGGCGACTACCAGGCCCGCATTGTCATCGAGAGTGGCGAGCGTCGCGCCGTCATCGAGCGGCAGATCACGATCCTGCCGCCGCGGCGCCCCTTCTCCACCACGCAGGTGATCAGTTGGAGCGGCATTTCTCCGAGCTTGAACGAGGTGGGTGTGACCAGCACCGGCGTCATGGGTCTCGACCCGCAGCCCATCGAGCAGATCGTGCGGCAGGGGATGTACGTCACCAGCCATCTGCGCATGGAGGGCCACGTCGCCGACGAGGCGGCGCGTTTCCACGATCTTGGCGGCCAGCCGGCCCAGATCGACCAGCGTGATCCCGCCGCCTTGGCCGATCTCGACACCAAGCTGGACGAGGCTATCGACAAGCTCGAACTCATGCCCGATGTCCGCTTCCTGATCCTCAATTCCGAGCACCAGTGGATACACACGCCCGACTTTCGCCCAGCCACCATGGAGGCCGTGCGGGAGCGTTTCGGCCTGGATCTGAATCGCTGGCGCGCTCTGGAGCTGCCGCCGGACAAGCATTTCACCGTCCTGCACCCGATGGGGCGGCTCTCGCCCCGAGGCGTCGGCATCGAGCCGCCGGCGGACGGTATTCTGCCACTCGACGATCCCTTCCTGGCTTTCCATCGCTGGTGGCACTACGAAGCCGGCACCGAAGTCTTTCTCAACGAAACCATGGCCCGCCGACTCCATGAGGAGCTGCCGCACGTGCGCACCATTGTGGAGCCGTCGCTGCGTCGCCCATCCGTCAAGCCCTTTGTCGAGCAGGACTACCTCGAAGAGTGGTTCTACTATCCGGAGCCCACCGTCGCGGTCATGGTGCAGGAGCGGCTGGCGGCTCAAACCCGCGGAACCCGGGCGCTGTACAACAGCATGCCGCAGTTCCTCTTCAAGCCGAACATGGCCGCTCCCTATGGCGGCATGCCCACCCCCCACCTCTTCCGCGAAACTGTCTGGCACTGCCTCGCCCGACCCATGCAGCACATGCTCTACTGGAACCTCCTCGGCGCCATCGAGAAGGGAGACAAGAACACCCAGGAAGAAATTGACGCGGAGCTGGGACCGACCCCCGACTGGCGGACCGCTCGCGCCGGGATCAAGGTCGATGGCGAAAAGTCGAGCCTCTTTCTCTTCATCCCGGAGCTGAAGGACGAGGTCGCGCGCCTGCACAACGAGGTCGTGCGCCCGCTGGCGGGGCTGCTGCCCGTCTGGCGGAATCGGCCGCGGCAGATTGCCGTCTATATGTCCTTTGCCGGTGAGCTTTTCTCGGAGATCCGCTGGACCTACCGAAGCCCCCTCTCCGGCGCCATCCGTCAGCTCACCCTTCCCTACGACGTACTCTTCGACGATGACTTCACCGGGCAGGACGACCTGCTGGCGAACTACCGAGTGTTGCTCATTCCCGAAAGCGCGGTGATCACCGAACCAGCCGCCGGCGCCATTCGCCGCTGGCAGCAGGCGGGCGGTATCCTCATTGTCGATGGCGTCTTTCCTGCTTCCTGGCCAGATGCCCGGCGCCTGGAGCACGTCGACGCCGCGTCGCGCCGCGAAAAGATCACCGCCAGAGACCAGGAACTTGTGGCGCTCTACGGCAACCGCACCCATCCCCTTTACCTCGAAGGCATGGAGCAATACGCCGAAGAACTCGCCGCCGAACTCACCCCCGACCAGACGTGGCTGCGCGAGCAGATCGCCTCGGCGGTCGACACGGAGGTCAAGGTCGACTCCAGCTCCGTCTACCTCAACACCCTGCAGGCCGAAGGGGCCAACTACGTCGTGGCGGTCAACGATCTGCGCCGGCCCGGTCGTCATTACGGCCATTTCTCGCGTGTGCTGGAAGATGGCATCGCCCAGGAGATCCAGCTCGATCTGCACCGGCAACTCGGCGGCACGGTCTACGATCTGCTCAGCCATCGGCAGCTTCCCGTAGAAGCGGCGGGAGAGTTCCTGCGTCTGCGCCATCAGCTGCAGGCCGCGGGCGGCGCGCTCTTCATGATGCTCCCCAGGCCTATCGCTAACCTGGAGCTGCGCGTCGAGACCAGCGAGAGCGAAGTCACCCTGATCGCCCGCCTGACCGATGCCGGGGGCGCGCTGATCCCGGGCATTGTACCTCTGGAGCTGACCATCCACGATGCCGATGGCCAGGTGCTGGATTTCTCTCATGTGGCGGCGCTGCGTCATGGCGAGTATCGCTTTGCGCGGCCGATCGCCTACAACGAGAAGGCCATCTCCTGTACCGCCACCGTGCGCGAGCTGGCCAGCGGCCAAACGGCCACCGCATCCTGGCAAGCCAAAGCACTCACGCCAACCCCATGAGTCCCGACATGCCAACTTCCGCCTCCGCCGCTCTCCTGCCCACAATCGCCCTGGGGCCGCATCGCGTCACCCGCCTCATCGTCGGCGGTAATCCGATCCGTGGCTATTCCCATGTCGATGCCGAAGCCGATACCGACATGCGCGACTTCCACACCCTCGAAAACAGCCTCGACCTGCTCTTCACCTGCGAACGCCACGGCATCAACACCATGCAGTCGCGCGCCGACCAGATCATCTACAATCTGGTGCGCACCTACCGTGAGCGCGGCGGCACCATGCACTGGATCTGCCAGACCGCCGGCGAGCATCCCGACCCCTTCGTCAACATCCGTGAAGCCGCCGAACTCGACCCCATCGCCATCTACCACCATGGCTCCATGAGCGACAGATTCTGGAAGGATGGCTCCTTCGCCAAGGTCCGCGACTATCTCAAGGCGATCCGCGATACCGGCAAACTCGTCGGCATTGCCGCGCACATGCCCGAAATCCTCCACTATGTCGAAGACAACGGCTGGGATGTCGACTTCTACATGACCTGCTTCTACAATCTCGCCAAGGTCGAGCGCATGAGCCTCCTTGCCGGCGGCGAACGTGTCAAGGAACCCTTCGATGACCCCGATCGCGAGGTCATCTGCCGCTTCATCCAGGCCACCGACAAGCCTTGCATCGCCTACAAGATCCTCGCCGCCAGCCGCAAGTGCGCCACCCCCGAAAGCGTCCGCGACGCCTTCAAATGGGCTTTCGACCACATCAAGCCCGGCGATCCCGTCGATGTCGGCATGTTCCAGAAGCATCTCGACCAGGTCGCCATGAACGCTGCTATCGTCCGCCAGCTCCTGGCTCAGGCCTGAGCGATCGGCGGTGCCTGGCAAGATTTCATTCCACGCAAGCTTGCACGATGCCGACTGGTCGTTAATGTAAGTATTGTAATGACTGCTGCGCCCATACACCACCAATCTCGGGGAGTTTTGCTCATGCATCGTACCATCGTCCTGGCCCTCATCCTGCTCACTGGTCTGGCGCGCGCGGAGTTGAAGCTCGCTTCACCCTTCAGCGACCACATGGTCCTGCAACGCAATCTCGAACTCCCGGTCTGGGGATGGGCGACCGCCGGGGCGACCGTCGAAGTCGCCTTTGCCGGCGCAGGCTACACTGCCACCGCCGGTGCCGATGGTACCTGGCAGGTGAAGCTGGCTGCCATGCCCGCCTCCGCCGAGTCGCGTACGCTCACCGTCAGGAGCGGTGAGGAGCAAGTGGTCCTCGAGGACGTGCTGGTAGGCGATGTCTGGATCTGCTCTGGACAGTCCAATATGCAATGGCCACTGGCTAACTCCATCAATAGCGGCGAGGAAGTCGCCGCCGCCGACTATCCCCTCATCCGTCTCTTCACTGTACCGAATTCCACCGCCACGGAACCGCAAGCGCTCTGCAAGGGCGACTGGCGCCCCTGCACCCCCGCCACGGCCCGCGGCTTCAGCGCCGTCGGCTATTTCTTCGGCCGCGACCTGCACCGTGACCTTGGCATCCCCATCGGTCTGATCAACACATCCTGGGGCGGCACCATCGCCGAAGCCTGGACAAGCGCCCCCGCCCTTCGCGCCAACCTGCCCGAGTTCACCGGTGCCCTGGATAGCCTGCTGGAAGACCAGAAGAAGATCGACGCTGCCAAGATCACCTACACCGAACGCATGCAGGCCTTTCAAAATGGCCTCAAGACCATCTATGACCGCGAAGACGATCTCACCATCGCTGACGGCTTTGCCCCTCCCACGGTCGCCGACAGCGACTGGCCCGTCATGGTGCTGCCCGCCAACTGGGAAGAGCGCGGCCATCCCAACCTCGACGGCATCGTCTGGTTCCGCAAGACCATCGAGATCCCCGCCGAGTGGGCCGGCAAGCCGATCGTCCTGCGCCCGGGGCCCATCGACGAAGTCGACCAGACCTGGTTCAACGGGCAGCCCGTCGGCAAGGCCGGCAACATGCGTCAGCGTGACACGAGCTTCTGGAATGTTCCGCGCGAATACAAGGTGCCGGGGGAGCTGGTCAAGGCCGGCCCCAACGTCATCGCCATTCGCGTCTTCGATGCCGCCGGACAGGGCGGGCTGTGGGGCGCTCCCGGTGAGAGCATGAAGGTCGAACTGGATGGCGAAACCGCGACCGCACTGCCCCTGGCCGGCGAGTGGCGCTACAAGATCGAGTACGAGCTGCCGCAGCGTCCCAGCAACCCCGACTCCCCCAATCGCCCGACGGTCCTCTTCAACGCCATGATCGCCCCCCTCATCCCCTACGCCATCACTGGCGCCATCTGGTACCAGGGCGAATCCAACGCCGGCCGCGCGGAGCAGTATCGCACCCTCCTCCCAACCATGATCAACGACTGGCGCAGCCGCTGGGGCGTTGGCGACTTCACCTTCCTCATCGTCCAACTCGCCAACTTCCGCGATCGCGGCGATACGCCCCGCGACACCGCCTGGGCGCAGCTCCGTGAAGCACAGGCCATGACCGCCGCCTCCCTCCCCAAGACCGGGCTGGCTCTCGCCATCGACATCGGCGACTCCAAAGACATTCACCCCCGCAACAAGCAGGAAGTCGGCCGCCGCCTCGCCCTCGCCGCCCGCGCCATCGCCCATGGCGAGGACATCCCCTACAGCGGCCCCGTCTTCCGCGACATGCGCGCTGACGGCAACGCGCTTGTCCTGACCTTCGATCATGCCAATGGCGGCCTCAAGGCTGCCGACGAGACCCTCGACGGCTTTGCCATCGCCGGAGCCGACGGCAACTTCGTCTGGGCCAGCGCCGTCATCGATGGAGATACCGTCAAGCTCACCGCCGAGGGTATCGCGCAGCCGGTCGCGGTTCGTTACGCGTGGGATAACGATCCCGCCGCCGATCTCTACAACGGCGCCGGCCTCCCGGCGGTGCCCTTCCGCGCCACGCTGCCAACGGAGCAATAGGCCATGATCCAGCGTCTCCTCCTTCTTCTCCTTGCCGTCGCCGCATCCGCCCTCGCCGCTCCGCCCGAGGCGACCCTCCTGCGCACCAGCCGGGAAGGGCCGGTCGATCTGCGTGGATATGGCCGCGTCGGGATGGAGGGGAGCCTCTGGCAGACAGCCGCCGGTCAGGTGGCGCTTGTCACCTTCACCTGCCAGGATGAGCGCACGGCCGGCATCGTCGCCAGCAAGTACCTCGCCGACCTGCTTGGCTACGGCGCGACCGCCACGGCTGAACCGCTGCCCGGCATCGGCGGGACCATTGTTCAAGTCCGACACGCGGGCTACTGGCTTCTGGCAGTTGACGGTGCTGCCGCCAGGATCCTCAGCGCTCCCGATCGTGAGAGCCTGCGGCAAGCAGCGGAAGTTTTGCGAGGGAATGCCTGGCAGCCGGTAGCCGCGGGCGCTCACCCGCGCTGGCTCGACAACTTCGATAATGGTATCGGCATCTGGTGGATGGCGACGTCCAAGACCGAGGAGCAGCTCGAATGGATGAAGGCGCACCCCTCGGTTGTCAACCTGCACGATGTGCGGCTCTCCAGTGAGCCGGCCCCCGGGGTCATCGACCTGAGCCCGACGGACAACTCCCTCTCCCAGATTCACGGCATGGGCAAAGCCTATCGGCACATGCTCTGGGCCGGCGGCCAGCCACCCTGGTTCAACTCCGCTCACATGCCCGGCCATCACGGCGAGAAGTATCCCGACGGCTTCATTGGCCGGCGGTTCTTCGAATCCAGCGGCTACAACCACGAACAGGTTGCCTCCCCCGAGGTCCACACCGTCGTGCAGGCCGCGATGATCCGAATGATGCGCGAGCGCGTCAACGATCCCGATCTGCTTGCCTGGATGGAACCGCACGGCGAGTTCTTCAAGAGCGATCCGGCCATGCTGCCACCCGGTTACCAGCAGCGCTTTCCCGCCTACCTGCAACTCGAAAAGAAATACAGCCTGGCGACCATTTCCACCGCCTACACCGGCAACCGCCATGCCTACAGCGACTGGAGCGACGTCCCTTATCCCTCCACCGCCTGGTTCGCCGGGCGCCGCGGCTCCTTCATCGATCTCGACGACATTCCATGGCGCTGGGAACCCCGCTCCCTGGCCGAAGGAGAAGAGGCCGGCTATCATCTGGAAACGACCGACGACTCCGGCTGGCGCGAGAACTACCGCGACGACCATGTCATGCTCAGCCAGTGGGACAACTCCCGCATCCACCCCCTCTGGATCCGCTTCTCCCATGATCTCCCCGCCGATTTGCTGCAGACCGGCAAGCGCATCTGGCTCCATCTCATGCCCTATACCGAGCATGTCGGTGGCGAACTGACCATCTGGGTCAACGGCAGTGAAATCTGCCGCCAGAAGCGCGACATTACCGACCACATCGAGCGCCACGCCCAGATCGAAGTTACCGACATCCTGCACGCTGGCAGCAACGACTTCGTCATCTACTCCAATGGCGGACGCATCGCCTATCGCGTCTTCCTGAGCGACACCGAGGGCGAAAGCTTTCCCTTCTCCGATCCGCACCTCAACCAGCGCTACCTCGACTGGCAGGACTACCTGAGCTGGGAGAAGCAGCAGACGCTCATCACCTTCCTCAAGACCATGCGCAGCGTCGATCCCAATCGCCCCATCAAGGTGATGACCCCCTTCCTCTTTCAGTCCGACGCCATGGTTCTCTTCCAGCGCTACGGCGGCTATCCCCAACTCACCGGTGAGGGCGGCTGGTATCGTCCCATGCACTACAAGGGCTACTCCCGCCTCTATGGCATCCCCGGCAGCAGCGAACCCGGCGGCGCCATGACCAACCCGCGCGACACGCAGAACATGTTCGCCAACATCTTCTGGGAAAGCCAGGATTGCCACGACTATGTCTTCGACCTCAACCGCGAACTTTGGCGCTACCCCAAGGTCGTGGAATGGTGGACCCAGAATGCCTCGCTCCTGGCGACCCTCGGCAAGATCGACTTTGCTGAAGCGCGCGTCGGCCTGCTGCGCAGTGTCCGGCAGAACATGCGCTACGCCAACAGCCAGATCTGGAACTGGGACCTCAGCCGCGGGCCGCTCCCCTCGATCGGGCTCACACCCGTGCTGGTGGATGGTCCCGCCATGGAAGAGGGGCGCGCCGATCACCTCCCCGTTCTCCTCGATTGTGCCACTATCGTCATGGACGACGCCATGGTCGACGCGATCTACCGTTACGTCGCCGGCGGCGGCACCTATATCGCCCAGCATCACACCGGGCAGCACACTCCGATGGAACGCGACGTCTGGCCGCTGCATCGCCGGTTCGGCCTCAAGGTCGCCAATCGCTACCTCAATGACGAGAATCCGCACAAATGGCCGACCGCCCCCATCCGCTTCACCGAAGAACAATCGCTCTTCCCCAGCCTCCGCGGCAAGAGCTGTGAAGGCAGCGGCGTTGCCATCGATTACCTCGACAACGCCTATACGGGCGCCATCGCCATCGAAAGCGCGGCAGGTAACGTCACCCCCATCGCCACCTGGGAAGACGGCTCCATGGCCATCGCCGAGATCCGCGTCGGCCGCGGCCGCCTCATCCTCGTCGGCACCCCCTTCTTTCTGCGCTTCAAGGATGAAAACGGCCGCTGGTTCAACGACGCCGAAAAGCAGGCCCTCTTCGTCAGCCTTCTCGAAGGCGTAGGGCTCACGCGCGACACCCACACCAGTGAAGAGCGCATCTGGTTCGAGCGGCGCGAAAGCAAGAACGGCCTCTATGAGGTCTATCTGGCCAGCGCCGTCGGCATCCGCGACAAGAGCTGGACGCTGGAGGATCGCATCGTCGCGAATCTGGCCATCGACCGCTTCGCCCCTGCCCCGGCCGTCGAGCCCAACGCCCCCGACTCGCCCGACGTGGCCACCAGCCATGCCGATGGCCGCCTCTCCCTCGGCGAGCAGACCTTCTCCCCCTACCAGGTGCGCCAGTTCGCCATTCTCCGCGACAACGTCGGCCTCGAAGCACCACGCCACTGGCTGGCCGTGCAGCAGCGCGCCTGGCGGGCACTCGAACCCATCCCTCCTTCCCGCGCTGACGACATCCTCGCCGAAGCCGCCGCGCTTGCCGACTCCCTCGGCGAAGCCGGCATCGGCCTCTTCAGCGGCTGGCAGGTCCAGATCGATCCTACCAGCGATGAGCAGGCCTGGCTCGACGGCGACACAGAAGGGGCGATTACCGCCGACCTCGGCTCCTGGCGCGCCCGCGGCTGGCCCGATGCCAGCCTTGTCCGCTACCGCCAGCGCGTCGACATCCCCACCGACTGGCGCAGCGGCAGCCGCGTCATCCTCGGCATGGAGAACTACTGGCAGTTTGGCATCCGCGACAAAGCCCGCCTTTGGATCAACGGCGAGCATGTCGCCGACTGCCCCCATGGCACCCTCGCTTTCGACGTCACCACCGCCGCTGCCACCGGCAGCCTCGACATCGCCCTCGCCGTCGAAGGCAAAGGGGTCGATCGCGGCCCTATCGGCACCCTCTACCTGCGCCGCCTCCCGGCTCCCATCGCCATACTTGAACTCGACGGCGAATGGAGCCGGATCATCGACTGGGGACGCAACGAAGGCACCCTCGCCCTCCCGTACAAGGGTAAGCTCTTCGGCATTGAGCGGAACGTCGACATCCCCGCCGAATGGGCCGACCACCCTGTCCGCCTCGTCATCGAAAAGCGCTTCGGCAGCTATGAGCGCCAGATGTCCGGCACGATCATCAACCGCACCGGTTTCTTCCGCACCGAAGACTGGGAGCCTCTCGGTCAGCGTATCGACCGCTGGCTCCAGCCCGGCGCCACCAACCTGCTGCAGCTCTACGGCTTCAACTTCATGAGCATTCCCTACCTCGGCAACGACGTCGATCTGCAGAGCATCCGCCTCGAAATCTATCCGCCCATCGCGGGCAACTAATCCTCTCTATCCCGGAGCACTACCCGTGTCCCACGTCTCCTTTGATGCCAACAGTTACCGGATCGACGACCAGCCCGTCTGGCTGCTCTCCGGCGAAATGCATTACTTCAAGCTGACCAGGGGAGAGTGGCGCCGCCGCCTCGTCCAGCTCAAGACATCCGGCTTCAACGCCGTCTCCGTCTACATGCCGTGGAACTACCACGAAATCACCCCCGGCCAGTGGGACTTCTCCGGCGATCGGGATGTCGAGCATTTTCTCGAGATCGCGACGGAACTGGGGCTTTACGTCGTTGCCCGTCCCGGCCCCTACATCTGCAACGAATGGCTGGCCGGCGGCTTGCCCCCCTGGCTGATCCGCGAGCCGGGCATCCGGCCGCGCACCGCCGATCCCCGCTTCCTCGCTGCCGTCGACCGCTGGTTTGACCGCATCGTCCCCATCTTCGCCCGCTTTCAACCCAGCCATGGCGGCACCGTCATCATGGCCCAGGTCGAGAACGAATACGGCCACTATGGCGAGGCCCAGGAGGCCGACTACATCTACCACCTCCGCGATGCCCTTCGCGAGCGCGGCATCGACGTACCCATCATCACCTGCGACTCCTTCATCAACTTCGCCAGGCTCCGCCCCAGCTGCTGGGACGGCATCCAGATGTGCTGCAATTTCGGCGGCAACGGCCTCCGCATTCTCGAACGCGCCCGCGCCATGCAGCCCGATGCGCCTCTCTTCATCACCGAATACTGGATCGCCGCCTTCGACTGGTGGGGACGCCACGCCACCGCCTCCATGGATGATCAGCGCGCCCTCAACGGCGCCCTCGAGATCGCCGCCGGTGGCGCCGGCGGGCTGACCGCCTTCGTCTTCTCCGGAGGCTCCCACTTCGGCTACTGGCACGGCCGCTCCATCTGCTCCTCCGACAACTTCATGACGACCCTCTACGGCCCCGGCGCTCCCGTTCTCGACGACGGCCGCTTCAGCGGCAAGTACCAGCTCATGAAGAACCGCCTGGCCCCACTCGTCCATTGCGGACTCGCCACCGCCGGCATGCCCGAGGAAAGCGGCGACCCAGCCGCCCTTCTGCGCACCGTCCGCCGCGGGCCAGACGGCACCTGCACCTTTCTGCTCAACCGCAGCAGCGAGCAGATCGCCATTGCCGAAGCTGAAAAGGATCAGGCGTGCGTCGACCAATCCATTCCCGCCGGGGCCGTCCGCTGGCAGCCATCCCAACTCCGGCTCCCCGGTGGCCAGACCCTCGTCGAAAGCGACCTGCAGCTCTTCGCCACCTCCCCGGCCCTGGTCCTCTTCGGCCGGGCCGGCAGCAATGGCTCCGTCCGCTTTGCCGATGGTGAACTCACGGTCCAGGTCCCCGTTGACGATGCGCCCGCCCTCCACGATCACTATGGACTCCCCATACTCGTCCTCAACGACCGCGCCATCGAGCGTTGCTGGCGTATCGACATGCCCGGCGCTCCCGTCGCCCTTGTCGGCGGCCCGGATCGTATCGAGGATGTCGCCGTGCGCGATGGCAGCCTCCACCTTCAGATCAGCGCCGGCGAGCCCAGCTCCTGCTGGCGCTATGGCGATGGCGCCCTCACCAGCGTCACTCCCGCCTTCCAGCCGCCGGCCGAGCCGTTTCGTGCGCCGCTCGACGGGATCACCGTCAGCCACTCTCTGCCGGAACTCGCCCCGGACTTCGATGACAGCGGCTGGTTTGCCGCGGAAGAGCCCCAGCCGCTGATCGCCTTCGGCCATGGCCAGGGCTGGGCCTGGTACCGCTGCCGCTTCCAGGTCGCCGAGAGCGGCCCGCAGATGATCTGCCTGAGCGGCGCCGCCGACCGCATGCATGCGTGGGTGGATGGCCGCTACCTGGGAGCGCGCGGCAGCGGCACCAACCTGGGTTGGAACCTCATGCCCTCGCTTGCCGCCGGAGAGCACGTCGTCAGCCTGCTGGTCGAAAATCTCGGCATGTTCAACAGCGGCGCCGAATTCGACATTCCGCTCTGTGAGCCAAAGGGACTCTATGGCCCCATCTGGCTCAACGGCGCCGACATGACCGGCTGGCGGATGCGCGCCGGCGTCGCCGCCGATGAAACCCTCGACACGTGGACAGACCCCCGCCTCACCGGCTGGCAACCCGCCGGCGGAGCCTTCAGCGGGCCGGGATGGATCCGCGGCTCCTTTTCTGCTCCTGACGACTTCGATGGCGCCGTGCGCCTCGACCTCGCCGCGGCCGGCAAGGGCTCCGTCTGGCTCAACGGCTGGAATGTCGGTCGGTACTGGAAGCTCGGCCCACAGCAATCGCTCTGGCTTCCCCTCGACAAACTGCGCGACGACAACGAGCTGCTCATCTTCGAGGAGCTGACCTGCGACCTCGTCAAGCTGGGGATCGACTTCACTCCCTTCGGCCATCGGGCTGCCTGGCATCTGGCATAGGCGGGCAGCCGGCCTTTGAGCGAAGCGCTTGCCAACGTGGCCCAGCCGGGGTAAAGTGCACAGTTCCCGAATGACCGGCTTGCAGTCTGTCAGGGGCCGTTCATACCCGCTTCGTATCCGGCACGCGGAATCCGTTAATCCTTCCCCCTTTCATCAGCAGAGGTAGAGTAATCATCATGAGCGAAGCAGTCACCATGGCCCTGATCGGGGCCGGTAATCGCGGCCGCGGCATCTTCGGCAACTACGCAATCGAGATGCCCCATCGCGCCAACTTCGTTGCGGTTGTCGAACCTGACGACGCCAAGCGGCTGCAATTCGCCGATCAGCATCAGATCCCCCAGGCGCATCGCTTCGCCGACATGGAGAGCTTCTTCGCCGCCGGCAAACTCGCCGACGCGGTGGTCATCGCCACCCTCGAGTCCGAGCGGGAAGAGCCCGTTCTGCGCGCCATCGAGGCGGGTTATCACATCCTCGTCGAGAAGCCCCTCGGCTGCTCGCCCGAGCAGGTGGTCCGCATCTGCGACGCCGCCCGCAAGTACGAGGGCGTCTTCATTGTCTGCCACCAGATGCGCTACATCGCCGCCTACGACACCATCAAGCGCCTCCTCGACTCCGGCGAGTACGGCAAGATTGTCGCCATTCAGCACAGCGAGAACCTCGCCTACAGCCACATGGCCCACTCCTTCGTCCGCGGCTTCTTCAACAACGACAGCATGACCCCGATGATCCTCGCGAAGAGCTGCCACGACATGGATATCCTCCGTTACCTGGTCGACAGCCCGCCAACCCGCGTCAGCTCCTTCGGCTCGCTCAACTACTTCCGCGAAGAGAATGCCCCCGCCGGCGCGCCGGCCCGCTGCCTTGATGGATGCCCCGCCTACCGCACCTGCCCCTACCACGTCCTCAAGCTCTACTTCGGCGCCGATGCCGATCCAGCCTATATTCGCCAGATGGGCGTCGTGCGCGACAAGCAGCACCTGCGCGAGCTCCTCCACACCAACCGCTTTGGCCGCTGCGTCTTCCGCTGCGACAACAACGTGGTCGACAATCAGGTCGTGCAGATCGAGTTCGCCAGTGGCGTCACCGCCTCCTTCTCCATGATCGGCCACAACTACCTCGAACGCCGCATCACCAAGATCAGCCTCGACAACGGCGAGATCGAGTTCGATTGGCACAAAGGCATCATTCATGCCTGGAGCTTCAACCCGCGCATCGCGCGTGAAGTGCGGCCGGACGGCATGCAGGGCAGCCATGGCGGCGGCGACCGCATCATCATGGATGCCTTTGTCGATGCCGTACGCACGCGCGACCCACAGTACATCCTTACCCCGGTGAAGATGTCGCTCGACGGTCACCTCCTCGCCTTTGCCGCCGAGGAAGCCCGCAAAACCGGCACCGTCATCGACATCGCCGACTACGAGACCCGCGTACGCCAGCGCGTGCGCGAACCCATCCAGCTGTAGATCCCATCCTCATTCCCGACGAGCCCCTGCGGTGCCCCCTTGGCAACGCAGGGGCAACCTCTCCATCCGGAACGTCCGTTCACCGACGGACTGGGTAAACTCCCGCCCACCTATCAACCCCATTCGGTGTTGCTTCTACCGCGTCGATCCTTCCGTTCTCCGAGCGGCGATTGGGTTGTTGGCCCCAACGGCCCTGCCATTGCCAATCGAAGATGCGGTTGACAGCGGGATTTCGCTGAGATAGCCTACTGTCAACTACCATACTTATCAGATGAATTGGCGTACCTACTATCCTTAAGCTACCGATGAATAGCAAGACATCCATTCCACGGACAGGTAGATCAAGGCGCACCGACGTTATCATCTTCGTGTCGCTGGTGCTCGTCATACTGGTGGGTATCTTCTTTATGGCACGCGACATGTGGATAACGTCGCAAAGGGACAAAGCCATACATGACGAGTGGTTAGCCGTCGATGCAGGGACAATCGACCAGGTTCGTTTGGGGCCGCTCTTCTATGGACAGGACGATGTGTACACGATAGGGAAAGATATTGTCGTCACTGACAGAGAGCGAATAGCGAATTTTGTGACCGAACTGCAATCGACGCGGCATTTCGGTCACTACCTGCAGGGTGTCGAACACTTCGGCGTGCAATTTATGGTTAAGGCCGTTGTTTCTTCAGGTGACAAGACGTACGTCTTCGGTTTGCGCATGGAACGCGAGCGCGACTTCTGCATACTTGGCCTGCTGCGGGAGGAGGATCCGAAGTCCTACAAGGGAGCGGTGCAGGTTTTCGAGGCGGCGAGTGCACGGTTGGCGGAATTGGTCATGAACGCAATAGAGGAAGAAGGCGTCGCCGAGATTCCGGCAGTCAGGCGTCTCAAGGACAAGTGATCGAAGGAGCTAGCCGTGGTCCAACGCCGGGGCCACTCAGGCGAGTGGCGTGCCCAGGGTGCGCGCAATGGCAGGGCCGTTGGAAACGGCCCAATAGCCGTTCGGAGGACGCCTCTCGCATTGAGCTGGCACTGGGGGCGGAGGGGGGGTGGACTTAAGAAGAAGAATGTCCGGGGAACGGCCGGGCGGGGGCTCCCGTATTGTCGGGCCTGTCGAGGCTACAATCGCGGCGAGTCAGCGCTTGTCGGTGTCGCGGGGGACGATGTCGGCGGTCTCGAGGAAGAAGTGGAGCATGCGCTCTCGGAGGGTGATCACCTGGGGGCGGTAATCGGGATCGTCGATGACGTTGAGCACCTCGTCGGGATCGCGGCGGAGGTCGTACAGCTCGTCACTTTCGCCATAGCGGCAGACGTACTTGAAGTGTTGGGTGCGGCACATGACGGCTTTGCTGTGGTAAGGGGCGTCGTCGGTCTGCTGGAGGCGAAGTCGGGGCCAGTACTTGCCGATGGAACTCTTACCGCCGGCGCCGCCGCTTTCCATTTCCATGGCTTGGCGCTCGCCGGGGCGGCGTCCGCCTTCGCAGAAGACGGCATCGCGATGGCTATCGGTATCGCCGGCGAGGAGGGGGAGGAGGCTCTTGCCGAAGTGGTCGTAGCCGGGATCGATGCCGGTGAGATCGTAGACGGTGGCGGTGAAGTCGATCAGCTCGACGAGGGCATCGGAGACGCGGGGGGCGACGGGTACATCGGCGGGTGGTTTGACGAGGAAGGGAACGTTGGAGAGGCAATCCTCGAAGGTGTTCTGCGTCTTCTCGACGAGGCCATAGCTGCCGGTGAAGTCACCGTGATCGGCGAAGACGAAGATGGCGCTGTCGTCATAGATGCCGCTTTGCTTGAGCGCCTCGACGAGGAGGCCGTACTGGTGATCCAGGCGCGCGCACATGCCATAATAGATAGCGCGCAGCTCGTCCCAGCGTTCTTCACTCCAGCTCTGCATGCGCTGGTATTCCCAGATGCCATGAAGGATTGCCGGTTTGCCGCGCCAATCCTCCAGCGCCCGTACGCGGGGCGGCAGAAGGTTGCGGTCGATGGCGGAGAACCAGGGCTCCTCCACGCCATAGGGGGGATGGGGATAGGTCAGAGGAAGGAAGATGCAGAGGGGCTCGTCGCCGCTGTAGTTGCGGATCAGCTCGATGGCTCCTTCGACATTGGCCCAATCGCTGTCGCGATAATAAGTCGCGTCGCCCTTGTCGATGCAGCCGACGTGGAAGGAGTACCAGGTGTCGCTTTCAGGATCGCCGCGCCACTGCGCCTCGCGGTCGCTCTGCCACATGGGTTTGACGTCGCCGATGGGTTTGTACTTGAGAGAGCAGTGGTCGCCGAATCCATCCTGGCCGGGTACCAGATCGTTCTTGCCTCCCCACCAGACGTAATAGCCGTTTTCCTTGAGCACCTGAAGGAGGTTGGTTTCGCCGCGCTCAGGGTGGAGCATGTGGTGCATGGTGCGGTGGCCGCGCACATGGGTATACCAGCCGGTCATGAAGGAACAGCGACTCGGTGTGCAGACGGTGTTCTGACAGAAGGCGTGGCGAAAGGAGACCCCATCTTCCGCGGCGAGACGGTCGAGATTAGGGGTGATGGCGGCGGCGTTGCCGAGGTGTCCCATGACATCGGCGCGCCATTGATCCGGATTGAAGATGATGATATGGGGACGCTTTGGCATGGTCGTATTCCTACGGAGGGGCTTACGAGGCGAGGTCGACGGTCTGGGGGGAGATATTCCAGCCGTGGATGCGGATGCGGCCGGCGGTCGGCAGATTGCCGCCGCCGATGGGAAAGAGAGAGCGGGTCTCGCCGGGCCAGATGTCGATGTCGTTGTCGTCGAGGAGGATGGCGCCGACGGCGCTTTCTGCCAGGACTTCGACCATGACCTTGAAGGCAAGCTGATCGGAGATGTTGGAGATCTGCACGCATCTGCCCTCGCTGGTGGCCACCTCGAGGAGGGCGGGCGGCATCTCCCGGAGCGCGCCCAGCAGCGAGCCGCTACGCAGATAGCGCCGGGAGGAATCGCGACTGGTGGTGGCGGGATGTGTGGACATGGGCTGAATGCGTCGCTCCAGGGATTCGTCGTGTGACATCAGAGAATGTAGCACCATACGCGCCAAAGGCGTCATTGACCAGTCCCGCTGCAATCTGTCTTGCGGGCGGGAGCAGAGTTTTTGATAGTTGTCTTGCTTTCTTCTCCTCACTGCACTATACCTATAGATGTCTTCGCCACAACCTCTACTGGACGTATGATGTCGAACCCGTTGTCGATCTTTGAGCCCGGCCTGCCGAAGTACCTGTCGGTGGCGCGGCATTATGAAGAGGCGATCCTGAGCGGGAAGTATCGTGTGGGGGAGCAGTTGCCGTCGGAGCGGCAGCTGGCGACGGAGTGGTCGATTACGGCGATGACGGTGCGGCAGGCGCTGGAGGTGCTGCGCGGCAAGCGACTGATCGTGCGTCGTCAGGGACACGGCACCTTCGTCAGCGGGCAACCAGCCGCGCCGGAAGAGGCAGCGCCACGATCGGGTGCGGTCTATGTTCTTGGGCTGACGCCGTCGCAGTCGGCTTCGCCACGGCAGGTGAACTGGCAGCCACGGCTGCGCCGTTTTCAAGGGCTGGTGGAGGGGGCGTTTCGTCACGGCCTGGTGCTGAAGTCGAATGTGGCGTTGGATCCGGAGGCGTCGCCGTCCCACCTGGTGGCGATGCTTGGCGAAGCGGCGGGGTTGATCCTGCATGAGGAGCTTCTGCCGGAGGTCGTGCTGGCGGGGCTGGCGGAGCTGAACGTGCCGATGGTGGCGATCAACTGTTATGCGCGGGTCGACTACTGCAGCCGGCTGCTGATCGACTCGCGGCGCGGTGCGCTTTCGGTGGTGCGGTACCTGGCCGGTCTTGGCCACAAGCGGATCGGCCTGATTGTGGGCGATCCGGAGCGGTACTCGATGGGGCTTCGGCTGTCGGGTTATCGCGATGCGCACGCGCTGCTGAACCTGCCGTTGCGGGAGGAGTACACGATCGTGGAGCCAAGCGGTCTGGAAGAGCACGCCGTGGAGGCCTGTCGGCG
The DNA here is from genome assembly GCA_041690595.1 of Lentisphaeria bacterium. Classification (GTDB taxonomy): domain Bacteria; phylum Verrucomicrobiota; class Lentisphaeria; order JABSQK01; family JAWLHB01; genus JAWLHB01. The sequence goes on along the minus strand of JAWLHB010000018.1, from coordinate 94,130 downwards.
TCTGCTGGCGCTGCCGGAGCCACCGACGGCGATTTTTGCCGCGTCGGACCGGCGGGCGATCGGGATTCTGGACGCGGCCGATGAGCTGGGGATCTCCATTCCGGAGGAGCTGTCGGTCGTTGGGGTAGACGATCTGGCGGAAGCGGCGTGCAGCGATCCGCCGCTGACAACGTTGCACAATCCGTTGTTCGCGAGCGGTGAGGAAGCGATCGAGCTTCTGCTGCGCCAGATGCGTGGGGAGGTGCAGGCGGGGACCGTCACCATGCTGTCAACGCGGTTGATCGAGCGCGGCTCGACAGCCGCACCCAGGTAAACAAGACCAGAACAAGAAAGAGGGTTCCATGATGAAACGGACATTCACACTCATAGAGTTACTCGTGGTGGTGGCGATAATCGCCATTCTGGCCAGTCTATTGTTGCCGGCGCTGAGCGCGGCGCGGGGCAAAGCACGGGACATCAGCTGCATCAACGGGATCAAGCAGATGTCGATGGGCTGGATGCTGTACGCGGATGAGCATGACGAAATGCATTGCCCGATCGACTATTCGAGCGGCAATTACTATGGGTTCGAGCCGTACCTCGGAGCGTACGGCATCGACAATCGGGCCTGCCCGTACACGTCGGTCTTTTCCACGATCCGGGGCAGCTACGGGATCTATGAGAAAGTACGCAGCAACAGCACTCAGGACTGGGCGGCGATCAAGCTCTCGGAATTCAGCATCCCGACGGAGAATGCGCCGATCATCAGCTGCTGCTGGATCACCCTGTGGCCGAATGTCAACATAGCACTTTCCGGCGAGCTTGGGCGCACCCTGTATGGGCTGCCCAGCAACAACCAGCTGCCGCGTCATTTGTCGAAGGGCTTGCCATGGGCCTTTGCCGATGGTCATGCCGAATTCATTCCCGTCCAGAACATGGCCTCGCGCATGCCGGTGCGCTTCAGTGCCGTCCGTTACGCGAGCCGCTGATCAATGCTCTATAGCACCATCCGCATAAGTGCACTTCTACTGGTGATCACCACCATGATGACATCCAGCAATGAGCTTCCACCCGCGCCGGCTGCCGCGCCGGTGGTGCTCGCCGACAAGAGCTGGCTGCTCGACGACGCTCTCTTCCATGGTTGCTTCCATAACGCCTTCGAGGGAACGCCGATCGCCCTCGAAGCGGGCAAGTGGAAGGCCGGGCCGCAGACGATTCAGCGCACCAAGGGCGTGCTGACCGGCCAGGGGAGCGACCATGCGACGATGACCCTGATCTTCCGGCTCGACGCGGCTCCGGCGAGCGGCAGCACCCTGCGCGTGACGGGGCTCAACGACCGCCACCAGCAGGTGCATGCCGTGGAAGTTGCGCTTAACGGCACGAAGCTGGGCGAAGCGATAACCTTCCCGCGCAACCGGGCGCCGGAAATGGGGCTGAATCAGCGCTACTACGTCGGCTGGGAGCAGCGCGAGATAGCGGTGCCGGCGGGCGTGCTCCAGGCAGGGGAGAATCGGCTCACGATCACGAACCTGACGGATGCGTTTGCCGCGGCTACCTGGCCTTTCGTGCTCATCGATACGGTGGAATGGGAGTTTGCCGAAGCGCTCTCCGCCACGGTTTCTCCGCCGCCTGCGCCCCTCTTCTACTACGGTCTCAGCGAAGGGGTCGAGACCCAGCTGTGGCCGGTGGTGGCGACGGATAACCGGATAACCCTGCTGGCGGGCATCCCGCTGGAGTACAACTTCTTCGCGACGCTGCCGCGGGAGAAGGGTGCGGGCGAGATCCTTCTCCATGTATGGACGAAATCCCCGGTCAGCCTCTTCGATCTTGCCGGTAACCAGTTGGCGTCGCGGGAGGTGGAAGGGGGGAGCCTCCATGTGGTGCCGATCGCCCGGCTGATACACTACGAAACGCCCCATTCCGCGCAGGGAGTCCGACTCTTCATGCAGGCCGATGCAGGCTTCGAGGATGGCCAGCTGCGGGCCTGGTACACGGCCGACGGGGTGGCATTCCGCACCAGCGATTATCCACTTCGGGGGATCACTCTGGAGCCGGTGGCCGGGCGGGAAGCGCTCGACTTTCACCTCAGCCTGTGGGGCGGCAATGTCCCGGAAGGTGATGCGGCCCGGCGCAGCTACATCGACATGCTGCGGGGCGCGGGCTTTGACCACGTCTTCACGGGCGACGATGGCGCGGTGAACCGGGAGCTGAAGGAGAGCGGTTTCGATGTCGTGCCCCGATTTGGCTGGTTCGGGCACGGTTTCAGCGTGACGGATGCGACGCGGCAGTGGGCGGCCGTCAACCAGCATGGTGAGCTGCTGGAGCGGGATTTCTGCCCACTGGCGATCCTGGAGCAGGCTGATCATCCGGAGCTGGGCAAATACTTCGCGCGAACTCGCGATTTCGCGGCGCTGGAAGGGATAGACGGGCTCTGCGTGGACTACGAATGTGCGCCGGTCTGGTGCTGGTGCGACAACTGCCTGAGCCTCTTTCATGCAGAGAGCGGAGAGGCGGTCAGCCGGTCGGATGTCGCGCCGGACGGGCGGCTGGCGGGAGCCTACCGGGAGTTTGGACGGCGACGCAACCGTGATCTGCTGACGCGGGTGAAAGAGGAGATGCTGGGGGTCAATCCGGAGTTGAAGTACCTGGCGCTGGCTTCCGCGGCGGATCTTCCCGCATACTGGTACGATCCGCGGGGTGCGAGGCACAGCATCCGCGAGCTGGCGACCTTTGCGGATGCCATCTACGCCAGCCACTATTGCTACGAAGTGCCCGGCGGGATGAAGTCCGTGCTGCCGACCCTGGCGACGGTACAGCGATTCGCGGTGCAGTCGGGGCGGGCCGTCGACGCCTGCCTGATCACCCCGGTTGCACAGACCGTCAACGAGTTTCCGCGCTACCGCCAGGCCAGTCTGCGGCCGGACATGACCCGGCTGATCACCCTGCTGACCGCGCTGGGCGGCGGCAAGGGCATCTCCTTCTTTCGCGGTGACTGCTTCGACGGCGCGCAATTTGCCGCGATTCGGCAGGCGGTCACGGAGCTGATCCAGCTTCAGCCCTACCTGGCCAGCGGGCTGGATCGCAGCCTGGAACTGTCGGTGGAACCGGCGGGTGAGGTGAAGCTGCACGTCGCGACGGAGCTGGCCCAGAACCTCCTGTCGCGCTTTGTATGGCGGCCGCAGGTACAGTATTACCATGACCATGTCCAGTTGCTGCGCAGCGACGATGGGCGCGACCGGCTGGTGGCGCTCTTCAACTATTCGGCGAGCCCGATGGCGCTGCGTCTGCGCTTCACGGGTCTGCTCGACGAGGCGTACGGCTGGGAGAATGCCCTGACCGGAGAGACGCTTGGCGAGACAACCCGCCATGCGCTGGAAGGAGCGGGAGTGGAGTTCGAGGTACCGTCACGATCCTGCCGCCTGTTGCGGCTGAAGACCAACGATTGAGGAAGGAAAGCCATATGCGATTCTGGATAGTTTTGATGGCGCTGCTGCCGCTCTTGAGCGGGGCGGCGGTTCGTGTCACCGAGAATGGCGAGGCGGTGGCCGCAGTTCACGCACCTGAAGAGCTGCTGAAGAGCGCGGATGCGCTGGCGGAGTACGTGGAGCGCATGACGGGAGCGACGCTGCCCAGAGAAGCGGCGGCCGGCGCGCCGGTCATCCGGCTGGCGCTGGGCACGGAGGAGCCGCGGCTGGCGACTCTGGGTGCGGCAGCCTACCTGCTTCACACGCACGATGGGGGGCTGGACATTGTCGGCAACAGCCCCAAGGCGGTGCACGACGGGGTGCATGATCTCCTTTACCGGCTCGGAGTGCGCTGGTTGCAGCCGGGAGAACGCTGGACGGTCGTCCCGAACCAGGCGTCGCTGACGGTGCCCGAGCTGAATGTTGTCACCGAGCCGCACTTTGGCAACCGGGATATCTGGTACGCGTATGGTCCGGGGATCGATCCGTCGCGGGAGGTGCTTTCGGCGGACTATCGCCGCTGGTGCGAGGGCAACCGCCTGGGAGGCGTGGCCCCCTTCAAGAGCGGGCACACCTATCCGAACACCGTCGGCAAGCATGCGGCGGAGTTCGAAGCGCACCCGGAGTATTTTGCGATGAAGGAAGATGGGGAGCGTCTCCCCTTCGATCGGTACCAGAGTCTCTGCTATTCGAACCCCGAGGTGGCGCGCATCTTTGCCGCGGACAAGCTCGCGGAGCTGCGGGCGGACAAGGCGGTCAATCCGCTGGCCTGGTGCGTGTCGATGGATCCGAACGACAGCAGCGTCGCCTGCTTCTGCGAGCCTTGCAAGGCGCTGGGCAATGGATCGGACCAGGTGCTGTATCTGGCCAACCATGTAGCTCGGTCGTTGCGAACGGAGTTCCCCGACGCAGTGGTCAGTTTCTACGTGTATGCCTCGCACCGTCTGCCACCGGAGAAGGTGAAGGCAGAGCCGAACGTGTATGTGCAGGTGGCGACGGCTTTCAACAAGACGAATTATACGCTGGACGAGCTGGTGCAGCGCTGGCGAGAGACGGTCACCGCGATCGGGATTCGTGATTACCTTGGGGTGGAGGCGTGGGACTGGGGGCTGCCGGGACGCTCGCGCGGCGCCCGTTTCAGCTATGTGCGGGAGGCGATACCCCGGTTCCGCGACTGGGGCGCGGTCGCCTACAACGCGGAGATGAACATCAACTGGGGGGCGCAGGGGCCGGCCACGACGGTCGCGGCGCAGCTGCTCTGGGATCCAGCGGCCGATGCCGAAGCGCTGTATGACGACTGGTTCCGCCACGCCTACGGTCCGGCCGCGGGGAGCATGAAGCGACTTTACGAGATGTGGGAGGAGAGTCAGGAGCTGACGCAGCACGCGCTGCACCTCTGGTTCCGACAGTTGGGGCAGGCCATGGAGGAGGCCAAAGATGCGGCGCCGGACGTGCAGGCGCGGTTGACGGACATGGTGGTGCTGCTCCATTATGCGCTTCTCTACCGGGATTGGCAGGATGCGCGCGCGGCCGGCGATCGCGAGGGCGCCTATGCGGCGCTGAAACCGATGCTCATCTTTACCTGGCAGACACGCGAAAGGGGTATCGTTCACGCCTATGCGTTGCAGCGCCGCCTTGTGAACAGCGGGGATCCCGTGCTTCGGCCGCTTGCGGACGGATGGCACTTCAAGGATCCTGAAGCTGTCTGGAAGGTGGCCGAAGCGCTTTCGGACGAGGCGCTGATGGCGATCTTCGCCCAGGATCTGGAGGCCACGCCTCCGGATAGCCGCCGCCGCCATTTTGCCGGCCCATTGACGATCGTGGAAGGGCTGGACGAGCTGGACGAACCGGTGCAGCCGGGCGGCTTCCTGCGCGGGAATTCGGAGTGGTTGGTGCGCGTTCCGGAGGGCGCGCCGCTGGTGCTGGATCTGCCGATGGAGGGGGTGCGCCATGTTTACATCGTGACCGTGACGGATGAAGCCGGCGAGGATGTCTGGGAGGGACGCCGGAGCGTGCAGACCAGCGAGCGGTACGACTATGCGACCTTTACGGTGCCGATCGAGCTTCCCGCGGCGGGCGACTATCGCTTTCACGTCACGGGCGGTGAGGACTATCGGCCGGATTTCCCAGCCTTGTGGCACGTAGCGCTCGATCTTTCGGAAGAAGCGCATCCCATGATCCGGTTCTATGGTCCGGCGGCGCTGTACGTGCCTGCCGGGACCGAGCGGCTGCTGGTCAAGACTGACGGCAGGTTGTCGCTGCAGGCGCCGGGTTGGCCAGGGCGGCGGGATTTCACCGTTGCCGATGAGGATGCGGAGTTGAGGTGTATCGTGATTCCGGTGGAAGGGGCGGAAGCGCAGGTATGGCTGATCAATCCGGCCACCTCCGCCAAGTGTTATTTCCTGAATGTACCCTCTCTGCTTGGCCGACCGGGTCACCCGCTGCTGGTGCCGGCGGGAGCGCTGTCTCATGAAAGGTAATCTGCCTCGCCTGAGCGTGAGGCCTCGGCAGGAAGGCTCTCCCGATTGGTTCCGCTTTTCGCTGCCCCTGCCTGAAGGAGAGGCTTTGCCAACGGATGCATGGTCGCTTCGGCTGGCCGGCGCGACCGATGGGATCGCGCTCCAGGCGCGGCCGCTGGTAAGCTGGGCGGATGGGTCGGTGCGCTGGCTGGAGTTGCAGGGGCTGGCGGATCGTTCCGGCACGGCCGAGCTGCACCGGGAAGTGGGAGATGCCCCGCCCGTCCCTGCCTGGATACGCGAGACGGAGGGGGGGATCGAACTTGGCACCGGCGACCTGACCATCCGCCTTGCGGCGGAGGGCGCCAGCCCGGTCGAATGGATCCGGCAGGGGGGTGAGATCGTAACGGCAGTGCCCGCCATGAGCGCCGTCGCCGCTGTAGAGGGGCATCCGGTGGCGGCATTTTCGCCAGGGGGGAGGAGCACGCGGGTTCGTGAATGGGGCCCGGTTCGCGTCGAGGGTGAAGTGAGCGGCGGCTTAGTTACGGAAAAGGGGGTACGGCTCTTCGACTTTCGCCTGCGGGCAGCGGTGCTTGCCGGCTCGTCACAGGTCATGCTGCGTTTGCTGGTGACGCATGCCTTGCCCGGAGTTCCGGTGCACAACGTGCGGGAGTTGCGATTGGCGCTGCACTGGCAGACGGAGGCAGCCGCGCGTCACCATGTTTTTCAGCCGAATCATACGCTGCTCTGTCGACCGCGGGAGATCGTGACGGAGGTGCCGGTGGAGCTTCGGGCCACCACGGCGCATGCCCGGGTGCATGTGGCCGATACGTCGGTATTCGGGGAGGAGGAGGGCTGGCCGCTCTTCATGCCGGACATAGCCGATCATACGGAGCCGTTTCTGGGGCTGGCGCTGGAGAAGGGGTGGGTGACTGCCGCCCCGCGCGATTTCCGGGAGATGTGCCCAAAGGCGCTGACCGTCGGCGACGAGAGCCTGGCTCTGCATCTTCATCCTGCTTGGGCGGAGCCGCTGAGCTGGCTTCAGGGCAGATCGCGGGAGGTGGGGCTGGATCTGCTGTTCACGCCGGGAGAGGCGCCACCGGAGACACCATTGCTGCGCCGCCTGGCCGAGCGTGGCCGGGATGGCTGCGTAGTGCGGCTGCCGGCGGAGTGGTATGCGACCCGGAAGTGCTGGGGGGCGGAGCTGATGCTTCCGGCCGAGCCGCCGACTTCGCGTCGCTTCCATCGCTATCTGCGCAAGCTGGGGACGCTACCGACCATTCTCGGCATGTGGGAACTGGGCGACACCATCGACATGGGCTACACCCGCACGTATGCCGCCAATCACAGCACCAGGCCGCTGAGCGGCACGTCGCATCCCTGGTTTCGCAGCGGCAACCACACGCCGCTGACGGAATGGTCCGGGAGCCTGACGCATGAACCGGTCTGGGCGAACAACGAATACGACGCGATCCTGGCGCTGGTGCGGGAGGTCATGCGCGATGCGCCTTCCCTGGAGCACTGGGAGCGGCTGCGCTGGTTCGCCCGGCATGCCATCGAGGTGGATTTTGTCGCCTACTCCGACTCGGAGCTGCTGCACCATGGGACACCGGCGCACAGTGCCGACCATCAGCGCGCGACCGCGTACCCGAGCCATCTCTGGGCGGAAGGGTTACTCGCGTGGTACTGCCTGTCGGGGGATGACGATGCGCTCCAGGTGGCCGTGGATCAAGGGGATTTCATCCTGCGGGCGCTTTCCCAGCAACAGCGGCGGGCCTGCTTCTGGGGCTTCAGTCGGGAACTTGGCTGGGCGCTTCTTCACCTGGCGGCACTGACCGACATCACTCGCGAAAAACGTTTCCACGACGGCATGCTGGAGTTGGCGCGGGCCTTGACGGCACATCCGCTGGACGAGGCGCTTCTCACCCAGATGGTACAGGGGGCGTTCGGTTATGCCAGTATCGCTCTGGGGGTTCAGGCAACGTGGGCCGTCACGCATGAGGCCGCCCTGGCCGACTGGCTGGTGCAGACTGCCGAAGGCGTGGGAAGGCTGGTGCTGGAAGGAGGGGTGGAGTCGGTGGTGCCGGAGATGATCCTGCTCTACTTCACGACGGCCTGGCAAGTCTCGGGGAGCAGCGGGCATCTTCGTCCGGGGATGCATATTCTCGAGCAGATGCTGGAGAGCCTGGCCTTCATCGCGCCGACGCTTGAGGGGAAGCCGGTGGCGATGCTGCATCGCGGTCTGGGTACCTGGCTTGGCCCCGCCTGGCGCAGCGGACTGCTCGAGGGGCTCGACTTCCGGCATTATCCAGCCGGCTCACCCGCATTGTGATCCCGGTTTCCGCCTGATACGGCCGCGCGGGGCGCGCTGGCAAAGCTCGGAGGTATTACTAAATCGGTTAGTTCGTTGAACTGGACAACCGGCTGACGGATGCCTATAGTTACAGGTGAAGCTCATACATGTCAACCCCCCTGCAGGCAGTACCCGGCTGGATGTCCGGCGGCTGCGCGGCAGGCAGATTCCGAAGGAGCCAGCGATGAAGTCCGTCTCTTACCTTACCTCATTTTTCTCTCTCCTGATCCTGATCGCGTTGGGACTGCCGGCTGCCGCGGAGCTTGCCGATGGTTCGGATGTGCCACGCGTACCGAGCAAGCCGGATGAACGGCGGATGTGGACGGTGAGTGGTGTCGAGCGTTATCACCTGCCGGTGCTGACGGAAGGAGTAGGCAAAGGGTATCATGCCTACTATCACTCGCGCGGCAAGTATCGCGCCTACATCACGGAAGACGGAGCGCTGGAGATCGAGATGCTGGATCGCGACGACAAGGTGGTCGGCGAGCGATTCGACCTTGGCGGCGCGCTGGCCGGTGCGTACACGATCACCAATGAGCATGGCCGCCCCGAAAGCGTGCCGCGCTACATGATCCGGACAAAGAGCGAATACAAGCCGCAGGACAACCCACGCAACAAGCTGATCCTCGAGGCGATTCTCGAAGACGAAGCGGAGCTGAAAAGAACGTATGAGTTCACAAGAGACATGATCACGGTGGTGACGGGCTTGAAGTGCTCGAACGTGAAGAAGAGCCGGGCAAGCATGGGCGCCTCCTTTCGTCGTCTGGCGACTTTCCCGCCGCACGTGAAACAGAGTGAGCGTGAAGCGCAGTTCAAGGGGTACGAGGTGGAGATCCGTCATGTGCAGGGGCGGAAGAAGGAGACGGTGACCTATGAGTACGCCAAGAGCGCCAAGTTGGCGGGGAAGGGCCTTGCCGACGAAGCAAAGGTGACGGGACCGTGGGGCGAGGGCCGTTCGTTGGAGCTGAAGACAAAGGAGCCGGTCATGCGGCCCTACATTTATTCGGGGGCCTGTCCGTACGAGGGGTACAGCTTCTCCATTCATGTGCCGGAAGGCACTTACAGCAGCTTTGACTACAAGCTGCAGATCAAGATCAACTAGCGGGAAACGGGCATGGCGGAATCAATCGGGCAGAAGATGATCGCGGAAAAGGCGGGGGTTTCGCGAACCACGGTATCCGTGGTGCTCAACAATCGTTCTACCCCGGTTATTTCGGAGAAGACTCGTCGGCGGGTGCTGAAGGTGGCGAAGAGCATGGGGTACCGGCCGCGCCCAAAGATCTCCTACCAGACGGGCACGCACAACCTCGGTATCTTTCTTTCGGCGGGCATAGCCGGAGTTTTTGCGAATCCTGTTTTCGGCCCCATCTTCGATGGGATCCAGCAGGAGGCGGCGCAGAACGATTTTCACCTGATTCTGGCGATGCCGGAAGCGCGGATGGACCGCAATGGCCCGACGCTGATCCGGGACAACAAGTGCGATGGGGTGCTGCTGCTCGGCCCGGCCCGGGAGCGGCTGCTGGAGATCATCCGGACGGATCAGACGCCGGCGGTGGCAATCGGCGATGCGCCGAAGGATGTCGAGGCCGTCGTTGCTGACGGTGCGCGAGCGGCGCGTCTTGCCGTGGCTCACCTGACGCAGATGGGGCACGAGAAGATCGGCTATATCCACAGCAACTGCGAGACGGTCATGGCCAAGGAGCAGTTCGATGCCTTCCGACTGGCTATCTTCGACCACGACCTGGAGCTGCAGCGGCGCTTCATCTTCGATACGGAAGGGGGGGCAGACGCGGCGGATGCGCTGGCCGACTCGCTGATCGACCAGCTCGGGGAGTTCACCGCGCTAGTCTGTTGCGACGATGCCACGGCGCTCGGCGTCATGGCGGGACTTCGGCGCCTTGGGAAACAGGTGCCGCGGGATCTCAGCATCATCGGCATGGATGATGTCTCCGAGGCTCGACGTGCCGGCCTGACCACGATCAACGTGCCGAAAGAGGATATGGGACGTCTGGCGGTCAAGAAGCTGCTGGCGCGGATCAGCGGGGAAGATGCCCCCGCGAGTCGTTCGGTGGTGCCCGTCGCGCTCGTGCAACGCGACTCCGTCGCGAATCTGAAGCCCATTCCCGCCTCGTCCTGAGAGCCGATTTCGGCGTGAACGCGGGCGCAGGGGGTTGTTTTTTCTTCATGGCGGGCCGCCGGGCGAGATTGGGGATGTATAGTGGATGATCTGTAGTTTCTTGCCTTAACTCGATTGTCCCATGGTAAACTGGAAACGTAATCTCGCGGTCGTCTGGATCTCTCAGTTCTGTTCACTGATGGGTTTCGGCATGTCCCTGCCCTTTTCGTCGTATTATATTCAGACGCTGGGGGTGACGGAGCCGGATGCGATCAAGTTCTGGTCGGGGATCTTCGTGGCGGCTGCCTGCCTGCCGCTCGCGATCATGGGGCCGATCTGGGGGATGCTTGCCGATCGGTATGGGCGGAAGCCGATGCTGTTGCGGGCGAATTTCAGCGCGGCGGTGATCATCGGGATGATGGCCCTGGTGCAAAACGTGGAGACGCTGATCCTGCTGCGGGTGCTGCAGGGGGCGTTGACGGGGACGGTCACCGCGTCGATGACGCTGGTGGTGGCGACGGCGCCGGAGCATCGTCATGGGGTCGCCATGGGCTGGCTGAGCGCGGCGGTCTTTTCCGGGATGACCACGGCGGCCTTTGTCGGCGGCTTCCTGGCCGATACGGTGGGGTACCGCTTCACCTTCGTGGTTTCGGGAGTGATGCTGCTGATCGCGGGTCTGGTCATCCTGCTTTTCGCGCAGGAGGAGTTCGTGGCGCCACCGCGAGCGCGGCAGACGCTGCGGGAACGCTGGTCGCTGCGTTTCAGGCTGTTGGGGCCGTCCCTGCCGATCCTGACCATCCTCTTTGCCATGGCGCTGGCCACCCAATTCGATACGGCGATGTTTCCGCTGCTGGTGCAGGAGCTTCGGGGCGGGCAGTTGGAGGGCTCCGCGTCGGTGACGGGTGGTCTGAACGCGATGGGGGCGATCGGCGCGATGCTGTCGGGGCTCGTCTTCGGGCGATTGGCGGATCGCTGGGCGCCGGGGCTGATTGGCCGTTTCACGGCCTTCGGGGCGGGTTTTTTTCTTCTGCTGATCGGTCTTTCGAGCAGCTTCAATGTGCTCTTTCCCGCACGGCTGGGGATGTACTTTTTTGCGGGGGGAATGGATCCTGTCTTCCAGTCCTGGCTGTCGCGGACGACGCCGGAGTCGCGGCGGGGTACGGTGCTGGGGCTGTCGGTGACGTCACGCTCGGTGGGGTGGCTGCTGGCGCCGCTGCTGAGTCAGTGGGTGGCGCGCACGTGGTCGATCGGCATGGTCTTCCTGGTGGGGCCGTTCCTCTTCTGGCTGCTGATTCCGCTGATTGGGATCATGGGGCGCCGAGTGAAGGCGCAGGCACCGGAGCCCGCGGTGGTGCCGGTGCCGGAATCTCCGTCGGCGTGAGAGCCGCGGTTATTTACTGCCCAAGCCGCCGCCTTCGGAGCGAGTGCTTCCCTTGAAGCCGAGTTCCCGCTTTTCGGTCTCGCCTTTGGTCACGGGTGGGGGAGGAGGCGCGGCCTTGGCGTTATCGTTCAGGAGGCCTTCCATGCGCAGGCGCTGATTCTTCGTGAGGATCTTGTTGCGAATTTCGATGTAGGCCTGTTCCGCCGGCGACTTGCTGCCGCGGGTGGCGCTCACGCTGAGGACGCGCTCACAAACGAGCTTGGCCTGGTCCACTTGATCCTTGTTGAGGTGCGCGGGCTCGAAGTGCTCGCTGATGCTCCGCCAGAGCAGAACCGAACGAAAGCTGTCGAGGGCGCGCCGGGGCACCAGCTTGAATGCCTCGGCATCATGCTGACGGGCTATTTTGTACCGAGCCATGAGGAGAGCGTGGTACTTGCGGCGCGCGTCGTTCAAGGCAGCCGGGTCGACCTCGGGCTCGGCTTCGGCCTGGAACTCCGTCTCCTCGCCAGTAGGGACAATGGCTTCGGTGCCTTCCGCCGGTTCCGCCTCCGCCATGGCCTCGGCGGCGGTTGCTGCCTCGGCGGCGTCCATCACACCACGGACTTCATCGAGTTCCGCCGCATGTTCAGTGTCGAAGGCGGCCAAAGCCTTCCGCTTCTCCTCCCAGACATCAAGGAATTGGGCGCGAGTGGCGGGATCGAGCCGCGCATACTCGGCCAGTTCCTCGTACATGGAGAGTTCGTAGCCGGCGCTTTGAGCCCAAGGATCCGCGGCGTGTGCCGCGGTAACCAGGAGGGCGAAGCACGCCATCAGCGTGGCAAGAATTCTGGCGGGCATGATCATCTCCTCCGTCGCTGAAACTTGACCTTTGGGACTATGATACTATGGACCCATGCCCGGCCAAAGTCAACGTTTTTGCCTCAGCGGCTGCCGTAGCTGAAGGTGATCGGGGCCTCGATTTCCGGGCGTAGCGCATGATGCACGGGACATCCGGTGGCCCCCTTCTCCAGCCGCTGTCGATCGGCGGGCTCCAGCTCCTTCGGCAGGTGCACATGGGTTGCCAGCCGCACGATCTCCGCGGGCAGCGTCTTGCTCAGCTCCTTGGTCACGGTGACGCGGACCCCTTCGATATCAATCCGCTTCCGCTCACCGATGATTCCGATGATGGAGAGGATGCAGGATCCCAGCGATGCCGCCAGCAGGTCGGTGGGTGAGAAGGCGTCGCCGCTGCCGCCATGTTCCTTTGCCGCCGCGGTGGTGATCTCCGCACCGGAGCCGTGCACCGCGCGGGTGCGAAAGCCACTCTCGTAGGTCAAGACTATCTCTGACATGATGCGCCTCTTTCAGATGGGGTGTGCTTGTGAGGATAAAGTATGCCCCGCCAGCCGCCGTTCCGCAAGCCCGGTTCAGTGGCTCCGGCGCAGGTGAGAGAAAGCCGAAGGCGATTTCGGAGAGGATTGACAGGATGGTGGGGATACGCCAGTTTTGTGGCTGGGCAAGCTGGCGAGGCTATCCTGCCACCGTTCATGATCCAGCGCTTGCGGGTGCGCCGCCTTCACGAACCCGAAGACGAGCAGCGCATCCACCTCTGCCGCCTGCCGCCGCAGAAACTCCACGATGCGGGCATCGTCGTCCCGACAATCGATCGCCCCGATCTGCATCGCCATGCCCTGTGCCTCCGCACCCAGCACCAGCCGGTGCGTGAAATCCATCGAGCTTTCTTTCTCCAGAGTCGACCCGGTCAGCGCCATCCCAAGGCGGGCGATTTTCCCCGGCAGTGGCAAGGGGCCGGCGGTGTCCCGGCAGCGAGTAGGCAAATTCGCGGCACGCGTCGTAGACCCGCGTCCTTGTCTGCTCCGCGACGTCGGGGTGGTTCGACAAGGCCATGGAGACCGTCAAGACCGAGACCCCCAGGTGCTCCGCGATCGTCTTCATTCCTATACGGCTTTTGCGCTCCGGGCTCATGAGGACTCCGTGTTGGCGTACAGATACGTGTCGCCTGGTTCCTGTCGTTGCAGCTGTTGCAATTGCTCCCCCCGCTGTCTACGGTATGCTTTCATCCTCCCACCCGCACCCGAGCCCTTTTCTCCTCATGATTCAGCCTCGTTTTGATGCCGAAATCGTTCTCTTCGATCTCGATGGCACGCTGGTCGACACCCTCCCCGATCTCACCTACGCCATCGACACGATGCTCCATGCGCTCGACTGCCCACCCAGTGGCGCCGACAATGTACGTATCTGGGTGGGCAACGGCATGGACAAGCTGCTTGAACGGGCGCTTCGCCATGCCCGTCGTCAATCTCCCGATCTGGAGATCATGGCGCAGGCGAGAGAACTCTTCAACGAGATCTACGGGCGGTGCTATGCCGACAACTCCTGCCTCTACCCAGAGGCCGCGGAGACCCTCGCCGAATTGCGTCGCATGAGTCTTGAGCTGGGGGTCGTTACGAACAAGCCCATCGGTTTTACGGAGGCGCTGCTCGACAAGCTGGCCATTCGCCACTACTTCGGCGTGGTCCTCGGCGGCGACTCCCTGCCCCTCAAGAAACCCGATCCTTCGCCGCTCTTCCACGCCGCCCGCATCCTCTCCCCCGGCGCTTCCCGCTGCATCTTCGTCGGTGATTCGGTGAACGACATCCAGGCGGCGCGTAATGCCGGCTGGCCGGTGATCTGCCTGCCGTACGGCTACAACCACGGTCAGGATATCCGCGACGGGCATCCCGACGCCATCATCCATTCGCTGGCCGAGCTGCCGCCCCTTCTGCGGCCGCTTGCCGGCTCAACGCGGGAGCCCGCCGATGTCTGATTCCCCCATTCTCTTCACCTGGCAGGAGCTGCTGACGATCACCGAAGGCAGCTGGCTCGTCCCGCCCGCGGGCGAAGAGGCCGGCGGCGTTCAGGCCGTCTCCATGGACAGCCGCGCCATCGCCGCGGGCGAGCTTTTCCTCGCCTATCGCGGTGAGACCCACGACAGCCACGATTATCTCTCCCAGGCGCTCGATCATCAGGCCGCCGCCCTCATCGTCGATCGTCGCCCGTCGCATGCGCTTCTCGATCGCTGTCTCGCCACCGCGGTCCCCTGCCTCCAGGTCTCCGACACCCTCGCCGCCTACCAGGCGCTCGGCCATGCTCACCGGCGCCGCTTCGACAAGCTCCGCGTGATCGCCATCACGGGCAGCAGCGGCAAGACCAGCACGAAGGAAATGGTGGCCGCCATCGCCCGCGCGGCCGTCGGCGTCGATGCCGTGCTTGCCACCCAAGGCAACACCAACAACCTGATCGGGGTTCCCCGCAACCTCCTCCAGCTCCGTCTCCACCATCGTATCGCGGTCCTCGAACTCGGCACCAGCCTGCCCGGGGAAATCGCCATCCTCACCCGCCTTGTCCAACCCGACATTGCCATTCTCACCAGCATCGGCCCCGTCCATCTGGAAGGGCTCGGCAGCATCGAAGGCGTACGCCGCGAAAAAGCGGCCATCTTCGAACCCCTCGCCCTCAACGATGGTTGGGCCATCCTCCCGCGGGAGCTTGCTCAGGAACCGATTCTGGCCGACCTGCTCCCCGCCGGCAGAACCATCACCGTCGGGTCGCGGCCCGATGCCGATCTCCGCGTCACCTACGTCAGCGGTGACTTGGAGGGCTCCCGCTTCACCGCCAGTCTCGGCGACCAGCCGCCCGTGGAAGTCTCGTGGCCACTCCACGGGGCGCACCAGGCTGCCAATGGGGGACTTGCGCTTGCTGCCGGCCTGCGCCTCGGCGTCGATTTGCCCGCCGCGGCCGCCGCGCTCGCCAAGCTCCTCCTGCCCGGCATGCGCATGGCCATCACCGAGCGCGACGGGGTGCACTGGATCAACGACGCCTACAACGCCAATGCCGACAGCATGCGGGCGCTGATCGACTGGCTGGCCCTCGCTGTAAAGCCTGACCAGCCCCTCATCCTCTGTCTGGGCGACATGCTCGAGCTGGGCGAACAGGTGCAGGACTTTCATCGCGAAATAATCTCGTATGCAAGGCGCCGGCTGCCCGCCGGCACCATCGTCGCGATCGGACCGGAGATGGCCCGCGCGGCCGGCGAGTTGGGCGGCTGCATCGTCTTCGAGCAGGTGCCCGATGCCCGCGACTGGCTGCACAGCCAGCTCCCCACCAGCGGCGTTGTCGCCATCAAGGCCTCCCGCGGCATGCGGCTCGAACGGCTCCTGCCAGCCTGACACCACCTTTCAGCAGAGGATGCGCAGTGGATCATCGGGAAGTGGGCCGCTACTGGAATGGCAATGCGGATGCGTGGACGCACCTGGCTCGCGCGGGGTATGACGTCTACCGGGACCATCTGAATGCTCCAGCCTTTCTGGCGATGCTCCCCGAGGTTCAGGGGCTTCGCGGCCTCGACATCGGCTGCGGCGAAGGCTACACCACGCGTCATGTCGCCCGGCGCGGAGCGCAGCTGAGCGCCATCGACATTTCCGAGCGCTTCATCGACCACGCCAGGGCAGAGGAGGTTCGTGAGCCGCTTGGGATCGACTATCGGGTCGCCAGTGCCCTGGAGCTTCCCTTTGCCGATGGTTCCTTCGATTTCGCCATCGCCACCATGAGCCTCATGGATATCCCGGAGACCGATCTCGTCCTGGCGGAAGTCAGGCGCATCCTGAAAGCGGGAGCCTTCTTCCAGTTTTCGATCTGCCATCCCTGCTTCGACACGCCGCATCGCCGGAATCTTCGTGATGACCGGGGGCTCACCTATGCGATCGAAGTGGGCGACTACTATCGCGACCAGAATGGCGAGATCGCCGAGTGGAGCTTCAGTTCCGCCCCGGAGGCAGTCACCGCCTCTTTCCCGAAGTTCAAGGTGCCCCGCTTCACCCGCACGCTCAGCCAGTGGCTCAACCTCATCATCGCAAGCGGCTACCTTCTGGAGCGGCTGGAGGAACCCCGCCCGTCCGACGAGGCGGTCAGCCGCTGTCCCGCGATCCAAGATGCCCAGGTCATCTCGTACTTCCTGCACCTTCGCCTTCGGAAAGATTGAGGTGGACACGCCCCGCGCCAGCTCTGTTGCTTTTGCCCGGCGGTGAGATATTGTCGTGAACCGTTCAGATTTTCATTCATCAGCGGAGGGGTATACGGATGATTCGGTTACTATGTGTAGGACTAGGTGGAATGGGGCGGCACGACTGGCTGGCGGCCAAGGCAGTACCTGACTTCAACCTCGTGGGCGGCGTCGATATCGCCGAAGAGAACGCGGCCTTCTTCCGCCAGGAAACGGGCGCCCCCACCTTCGCCTCCTTCACGGAGGCCCGCAAAGCCGTTCAGGCCGATGCGGTCCTGATCGCCACTCCCGATGCCTTTCATGCCCCGCTGACCATCGAGGCGCTCGAAGCCGGGCTCGACGTCATTTGCGAGAAACCCCTCGCCGAGAGTCTCGAAGATGCGCGCCTCATGCATGAGACGGCCCAGCGCCGTGGCCGCCTCCTGATGGTCCACCAGCAGCTACGCTGGAGCCCCAGCATGTATACGGCCCGTCAGCTCATCCGCGGCGGCGCCATCGGCATCGTCAAGCATCTCGAGTTCGACATGTCCGTCTATTCCGGGGCCGCTTTAGTCGGCTACCGCAGCAAGCTTCCCTACATGATCCTGCAGGACCTGGCCATCCACCACTTCGACCTGATCCGCTACCTCAGCGGGCAGGAATGCCGCAGCGTCTACGCCAAGGCCTGGGCCTCCAACGAGGAAGCGCGCCACATCTCCACCGCCACCAGTGCCTATGCGCTCATCGACATGACGAATCAGGTGGTGGCCCGCTATACCAGCAAGACCCGCGCGCTCATGAACCAGATTGGCTACGGCTGCGCGGCCGTCGTCACCGGCAGCCGTGGCGAACTGGCGATCCGCTGGGAAGAGCTGCAGCTCCAGACTTTTCGCGGCGCCGAAGAGGGTGTCGCCCCCCGCCGCATCGTTCCCGAGGCGCCCGTGCGGGGTACCTGGCAATGCTTCGCCGACGCCATCCGCTCGCGACAGCCAACGCTCACTGACAGCAGCGACAATCTCCACTCCCTCGCCATGCTCTTCGCCGCCATCCGCTCGGTACGCGAAGAGCGCGTCGTGCACCTCTGATCGGCGACTCTACTTCTCCAGAGAGATGAAGCGCAGGCGCAACGCGTTGGCGATCACCGAGACCGAGCTGAAACTCATCGCGGCGGCACCGACCATCGGGCTGAGCAGGATCCCGAAGAAGGGGTAGAAGATGCCCGCCGCGACCGGGATGGCGAGGGTATTGTAGACAAAGGCGAGGAAGAGGTTCTGCTTGATGTTGCGGATCACCAGCCGGCTGAGCCGCACGGCCTTGACGATGTCCCGCAGATCACCATGCATCAGGGTAAGTCCCGCGCTCTCCATGGCCACGTCGCTTCCGGTGGCCATGGCGATACCCACGTCCGCGGCAGCCAGTGCCGGGGCATCGTTGATGCCATCGCCGGCCATTGCCACCCGCCTGCCCTCGCTGCGCAACGCTTGAACGGCATCGTGCTTGTCGTCTGGTGTCAGCCCCGCCCGCACATCCTCGATCTCGAGCTTTTCGGCCACGGCGCGTGCCGTCCTCTCGTGATCTCCCGTCATCAGCACCAGATGAAGCCCCATCTCGCGGAGCTGGCGTACCGCATCGTGTGTCGATTCCTTGATCGGGTCGCGGACCGCGAAGAGGCCGGCCGCCGCTCCGTCGACGGCGATCAACATGATGCCGCTCCCATCTTCCCGGAGGCTATCCGCCTGCGCCAGCAACGGCTCCAGTCCAGTCACGCCCTCCTCCGTCAGAAACTCCCGCGTGCCCACCAGGACCGCCTTCGCTTCAACCGTTCCGCGTACGCCGGCGCCCGTTTCCGCCGCAAAGTCGACCGCCTCCACCAACTGGATCTCGCGATCTTTGGCACCGCGGACAATGGCCGCGGCGAGCGGATGCTCACTTCCCTGTTCTACTGACGCAGCCAGGCGCAACAGCTCCGCCTCTGACCATTCGCCCGCGGTTCGAACTTCATGCAGGGCCGGCTTCCCTTCGGTCAGCGTGCCGGTCTTGTCCACCACCAGCGTATCGACGTCGCGAAGGATTTGCAGCCGCTCCGCATCCTTGATGAGAATGCCGTTGTGCGCCCCGCGTCCTACCCCCACCATGATCGACATCGGCGTTGCCAGACCCAGCGCGCACGGACAGGCGATGATCAGGACGGTGACCGCGCTGATCAGCGCAAAAGCCAGGGGCGCTTCCCGTCCCACCAGCGCCCAAACGATGAAGGTGAGAATCGCAATGCCGATGACCGCTGGGACGAAGTATCCGGCTACGGTGTCAGCCAACTGCTGAATCGGCGCCTTGCTTCGCTGTGCCTTGCCCACCATCTGGACGATCTGCGACAGCGCCGTTTCGCTGCCCACGCGCTCCGCCTTCATCTTGAAGGAACCCTGCTTGTTGCTTGTGCCGCCGATCACGGAATCTCCTTCGACCTTCTCGACCGGCATCGCTTCACCCGTAATCATCGCTTCGTCGATGCTGCTGCGCCCTTCGGTAATCACGCCATCCACCGGCACATTCTGTCCCGGTTTCACCCGCAGGATATCTCCCTTCCTCACCTCTTTGAGGGGCAGTTCCCGTTCTTGCCCGTCGCGGATGACAATGGCCGTATCCGGCGCCAGCTCCATCAGCTTGCGGAGGGCTGCGCCCGTCTTCTTCCGAGCCCTCAGCTCCAGCATCTGCCCCATCAGCACCAGCGTGATGATCACCGCCGCCGCTTCGAAATGGAGCGCGATCTCACCACCGTGGCGGAAGCCATGCGGAAAAAGCCCCGGCCAGAGGAGGGCAATGATGCTGTAGATGTAGGCGGCGCCCGTGCCGATCGCGATCAAGGTGAACATGTTCAGGCTGCGGTTGGCAATTGAGCGCCAGCCCCGCACGAAGAAGGGGGCGCCACACCAGAGCACCACCGGTGTTGCCAGCACGAACTGCAGCCAGCGCGATGTCTCCAGCGACATCCAACGCGACATGTCGAGGCCGATGTGCCCCCCCATCGCAATCACCACCAGAGGGAGCGAGAGCACCACTCCCGTCCAGAAGCGTCGGTTCATGTCGCGCAGTTCGGAGTCATCCTCCTCCAGGGCCACCGTCTCCGGTTCGAGCGCCATGCCGCACTTTGGGCAATCGCCCGGCATCTCCTGCTTGACCTCCGGGTGCATCGGGCAGGTATAGATCACGGCCTCGTCGGGCCCCGGTTGCGGTGCTTCCCGCTCACCCTCACCCAGGTAGCGCTCCGGGTCAGCCTCGAATTTCTCGCGGCAACCCTGGCTGCAGAAGGCATAGCTCGTTCCCTCGTGCGTCGCCTTATGTTTGGCGCTTGCCGGATCCACCGTCATCCCGCAGACAGGATCCTTCGCCTTCTCCTCCTTCTCCAGGTAGCGCTCGGGGTCAGCTTCGAATTTCTCGCGGCAACCCTGGCTGCAGAAGGCATAGCTCGTTCCCTCGTGCGTCGCTTTATGTTTGGCACTTGCCGGGTCCACCGTCATCCCGCAGACAGGATCCTTCGCCTTCTCCTCCTTTTCCAGGTAGCGCTCGGGGTCAGCTTCGAATTTCTCGCGGCAACCCTGGCTGCAGAAGTAGTAAGTCTCCCCGCCATGAGTGGCCTTATGCCTTGCACTTGCCGGGTCCACCGTCATCCCGCATATCGGATCTTTCATCTTGTCCATCTTTTGTCAGTAGTTTGTCACTTGCGGTACGCTACACCCATCCCCCCCAGGAATGCCAGTCCTCAAGCCAAGGCTCCCCTGGGCGGCAAAAAAGTTGTAACTTAAACTGACTTCGCGGGTCATTGTGGAGACGACCATAACCCATCGACCACGGGAAACCCAGGCCATGCATGCTGACAGTTCATCTTCCGCTTCGCCTTCACGCAAACGTCTTCTCATCGTTGGCGGTGTTGCCGGCGGCGCTTCCGCCGCCGCCCGCGCGCGACGTCTCTCCGAAGAAGCCGAGATCATTCTCTTCGAACGGGGCGAAGATATTTCCTTTGCTAACTGCGGCCTTCCCTACCACATCGGCGGCGATATACCCGAGCGCGAAGCCCTCCTCGTGCAGACACCCGAGTCCATGTACGGCCGATTCCGGATCGATGTTCGCGTCCGCTCAGAGGTGCTCTCAATCGATCGCCAAGCCCGAGAACTGGTTGTCCGCGATCTGAAGACGGGCCGGGAGTACCGGGAAGGCTATGACGCGCTGATCCTCAGCCCCGGCGCCGCACCAGTCCGCCCGCCCATTCCCGGAGCTGAAAGTAAGCGGGTACTCACCCTGCGCAACATGGCCGACATGGATCACATCAAGAGCATCATCGATACCGAAAAGCCGGAACGAGCTGTGGTGATAGGCGGCGGTTATATCGGCCTCGAGATGGCGGAAGCGCTGCGGCGCCGGAATGTCAGTGTCGTCCTGGTCGAACGACTTCCTCAGGTGATGACTCCCGTGGATCCGGAGATTGCCGCGCCTTTGCATCAGGAGCTTCGCGCCAAGGGGGTGGATCTTCGTCTGTCAGCCGCGGTCGTCGCCATTCGCGAGGATGGGAACAAGGTGACCGTCGTCATGGGGGATGGCAGCGAGGTAACGGGGAGCCTCGTCATCATGTCCGTGGGCGTCAAGCCGGAAACGACTCTGGCGGTGCAGGCTGGTCTCGCGCTTGGTTCCCGCGGCGGCATCAAGGTCGATGAGCACATGCGGACGAACGATCCGAACATCTACGCTGTGGGGGACGCGGTCGAGGTCCCCCTGCACGGCGGCGGCGACGGCCTTATTCCCCTCGCTGGCCCAGCCAATCGCCAGGGACGTATCGCCGCCGACGTCATCTTCGGTCGCGAGAGCAGCTATCGCAGCACGCAGGGCACCGCCATCTGCAAGGTATTCGATCTCGATGTAGCCGTCACCGGCCTCAATGAGGGGACGCTGAAGGCGCAGGGTCGACGCTATGAGAAGATCTATGTCCACCCCAACAATCACGCGGAGTACTATCCCGGCTCCAGCAAGATGGCGCTCAAGCTCCTCTTCGACCATGACGGTCGGATCCTGGGCGCCCAGGCCGTCGGTGCCGGCGGCATTGACAAGGCGATCGACGTACTCGCGACTGCCCTGCGCGCCGGCATGACCGTCTACGATCTCGAACACCTCGAGCTTTGCTACGCGCCTCCCTACGGTTCGGCCAAGGATCCCGTCAACTACGCCGGTTTCGTCGCGGCCAATGTGCTGCGGGGAGATCATCGTCAGATTCATGCCGATCAGCTGCCAGACCAGAGTGACAATCCCTTCCTGCTGGACGTCCGCAATCTGCCGGAGCTGGCTATCGGGACCATTCCGGACGCCACCGTCATTCCCCTGAACGAGCTGCGCGACCACCTGGACGAGTTGCCACCCGACCGCCGGATCATCGCCTTCTGCATGATTGGCCTGCGGGGTTATCTGGCCGCTCGTCTCCTGGAGCAGCATGGCTTCGATGCCGTGAACCTGGCTGGCGGCTACAAGACCTGGAAAGCCTTCGGCAGCCTGCCGCTTCGCGCGGTTGCCAAGGAGTCCGCGACAACTTAATGGTCCAGATCGGCGTCCGTGTCGGGCGCTGGAGCATCCGACTTCGTCCCGTATTTCGCGCGCTCTTCAGCGACCCGCAACGTTTCGTGCGCAGGTCGTCGATAGAGCAGCGGCGGGGGAGCCGGTTTGCGCCATGCGGCCAGCAGGAGCGAGAGGTCGCCACCCTGGCAAAGAGCTCGCAATCCGCCGCCGCCGATCACGACCATCGACCCGCCGGCTTGACGGCAGACACAGGGTTCCTCGGGTACGATCAGCCATGTGCGAGCATTCGACGGCAGTTCAGTGACCTGCGTCCGCCAGCTGAAGGCAGCCGCCGAACCGTCTTCCAGAAGGAGCACCCGCACCCCGTGTGTGCCGCAGGCTTCCGCGCTCGCGGCGTGCACGCCGAGGGACTCCATGAGACGCGCCGCGGTGCCTGCCGCCGCCAGCCCATCCAGTCCGGTCCGCAGGAATAGGTCTGGAGCCAACCGACGGGCCGCCAGCAGCAGTGGCTCCGCCAGCTCTTCCATTCCGCAACCAGCCAGTTGACGCGCGAAGAGATCGCAGACCAGCCGCGGGAGGCGCGAAAGCAGGTGGGGGCTCTCTCCGCCGGTTCCGCGCCGCAGAAGGAGTGGCGCATCGGCCATGACCGTGGCGGGAGCCTCGAAAAGCTCCGCCCCCACCCAGGGATCGGCGACAATCGTCCAGTCCACCTGCAATCGCAGCAGCTCGACCAGCGATCGGGCTTCCGGCTTCACCCGTACATCGATCCCCGGCACAGCCGCCGTCAGCTGCCCCGCCAGGCAACCCGCGGTCAGGGAATCGGCCAGCGTTGCCACGGTCCCCCGCCCCGGCAGGTGGTGTTGCCAACGCGCCTGGGAGGTTGGGGTACGTGGTCGGCTCAACCATTGGCGATGCGCCTTCCACCGTGCTCCATCTACCGGCAAGAGCGCGGGACGACGCGTGGTGATTCCCGCGATCACGGCCAAGTGCGCCGGAAAACTCTCCTTTGCCAGATCCGCTAATGCCGACACCTGGAAGGCGCTCTCCGTCGGCAGGGCCGCGCGAGAGTCGTCCGCCACAAAGAAGCGCATCCGCCACCGCTGACTGCCCGTCTCCGCCAGCTCGCGCAACGGCTGCAGCCAGCCGGTTTCCAATACACCCACAGTCGCCAGATTCACGACAATCTCATCGAGCCAGGCGTGGCGTTCCGCGTAGTCGCGCAGCAACGGAACGGGATCGAGCGCCAGGTCGCCTTCCTCCTGAACTGTAAACAGCTCCCAGCCATCCAGTTCCCCGGCGTAGCAGCCGCCGCGTACCGGATCCAGTGGCACGACCAGTGCCGACGGCGCCCCTTCCCGCACGCGAAGTGGATGAAGAGGGCTGCGCAGAAGGGCCGCCGGCGAACCATCGGGCGCCAGCACCCGCACATCGTTCACCGCCAACGCTTCCAGTTGCCGCGACATGCCCACGGCTGACGCCAACCATCCTTCATACGCCTCCCGCCAGCGGCGCACCTCCGGCTGCCGACCATCGAGCTGGCTCATGGCGGTACCGTCGAGCCCGCAACAGAGTGCCATCTGGGCTTGCCGGAAGGAAGGTGGAGCTTCGACCGGCTGATGTGTCATCCGTCCAGTCTGCCAATGCCAGATTCCCGGCTCCCCGGCAGCCAGATATTGCCGCCAGAGCTGGGCGAGTTCAGTCCTGCCTGGCATCATGGCTTCACCTCCCATAGGTCCAACGCATCCACCGTCGCGCTGTTCGGAGCCGTGTCGCACAGCCATTCGTAGAGAGGCAGCGTCAGCACGATGGGTGCCTGCGCACCCGGCCGCACGATCATGGCGGCGGGGGCCGGCTCAGCCCATGGATCCTCCGGCCTCGCCAGTTCGATCCGCGACTTGGACTCACCGGCGAAGCTTCTCAGCATCCTGGTGGCTGCATCGAGAAGCTCAGGATCGCCACGCAACAGGCGCGTGAAATCCGCGATGCGCCTGTCCTCGAAGACGCCGCCCGGCTCCCCTTCCATGGCGAGCCAGCAAGAGATCCAACGCGCCACCTGCCGCCGCTCCTCTGTCGTTGTTGCCCCGCACCAGCGTTGCTGCAGCAATTCCGCCCAAGGGCTCCCCCGCAGCGCCGGCAACCGGTCCACCGGCAGATAGCGCAGTTGCATCGCGAGTTCCCGACTGGCGAGCGTGGAAGGGGAGGCCGCATCGCCCCAGCCCTGCCACCAGGCACGCTCCAGCATGGCCAGCGGCTGGTCGGCAACATCCGCCCCCAACATCCGCACCAATTCCCCGACCAGCCGCCCGATGGTGAGGGATTCGCGGCTGCTCCAGAAACTGCGCCGAAGAGCGCCCAGCAGCCGCTCACGAATCAGCGGATCCGAGAGCGCCGCCAGGTTGGCGGTCAGCAGCCCCCCAGAAATGGTCGAAGCGGCGTCCCGGGCCAACTCCACCACCTTCTCCAGGAGCCGTGCCGCCATAGGGGGCGCCCCCTCGCATCCCACCAGGAGATCGCGCCTGCCAAGGTTGATCAGGAGGTCATTGTCGCCGCCGCGCGCCATGGCGGCCGGCGCATCATCTTCGGCGCATGCCAGCATCACCGGCCCCTCAGCGCCGGTCAGCAGTTCAAGGCGTTCGGGCGAACCTACCGCGTTGATGGCGCGATGGGAAGGGCATCGCCGCGACAGGTACCGCAGCAAGGTGCGACGCCCGCTCCCCATGGGGCCCGTCACAACAATGGCGCCGTCACCACAGGTTGCCAGCCACTCTTCAAGGGAGCCCGCCACATGGAGGCGATCCACGGCCCACGTTGCGCCGGCGGCCCACTCCGTCAGCAGCGTCGCTATCGGATCTCCTGCCGTCGCGGTGGGTGCCGCCTTATCCGCTGTCTCGGGGAGGGCGCGCAATTGGGCCGCCATCCGCGAGGCGGCGGTGAATCGCCGACTTGCCGACGGCTGAACCGCTTTCCGCAGAAAGGAGCGCCAGGCTTCCGGCAACGCCGGCTGCCCGGGTGGCGCCTCGGGCGGCCGCGGTGGCTTCTCCAGCGAGGGTGCATCTCCCTCGAAGGGGAAGCGCCGGCAGGCCAACTCATAGAGCGTCACACCAAGCCCGAAGAGGTCGCACGAAGGATCCCACGCCCGACGGCCCTCGATCACTTCCGGCGGCGTATACCGATGAGTGCCGGTGAAGCCATCCTGCCGGCCTGCCACCCTCGCCACATTGAAGTCGATGAGCACCGCGCCGCGTCCAGGTACGAGCAGGATGTTGCCTGGCTTCACATCGCGATGACACAGCGCCCGCCCCTGCGAGGCGCCATCCCTCGCCAGGGGGTCGTGCAGATAGTCGAGCGCCGAGAGGATCTCCAGCCCAATCTGGCGCAGAGTCGCCAGTGACAACTGGCCGTCGCCCCATGCGAAGCGACTCAGATCCTCACCCTCCAGATACTCCAACACCAGGTATGGGCGGCCGTCCGGGAGACGCCCGTTCCACCAGACCCGGCCGATGTGACGGTGGTGCAGGCTCCGCAGCAGGCGGAACTCCTCACGAAGATCGTCAGTACCGGCCGACGCGTGATACACCTTGAGCACGCAGTGCAGGGCCTGGAGATCGTGCATGGCTTCATACACCTGCGCGAAGCCGCCCGTCTTCAGGTGGCGAACCACCCGATAATCGCCCACCTGCTCTCCCGGAACCAATAACGCATCGGGCTCCGTATCCGCCACCGCGGTTGGCCTCCAATCGGCCGGTTCCGGCAGCTCCACACAGCGCCTCAACCGCTCTTCGAAGAGAGGAGCCGCCAGCGACCCGGTTTCTCCCCGCCGACACTGCCCCAGGAATGCCTGCAGCACTTCCGGCAAGGCCGCCGCGCATGGCGCGAAGAGCGTCACCGCCAGGGAGCCAAGCGCCGTGATATCCTGCGCCGGCAGGGCGTCCGCCTGAAAGTCGCGGTCGAGCGGCAGGGCCAGATCGTGGAGCCAGGCACCGTCGTCCGCCATCAACACCCGCTCGGCATCGACCTGCTGATGCACAATCCCGAGGTCGTGCAGAGCCGCCAGGGCCTGCGTCACCTGCAGGACGGCCTCCAGCTTCTCGGCAACGGTCAGATGGACGACCTCGTGGAGTGCGGCCAGGCTGAGGGTGTCCTGCCACCGGATGTGTTCGACGGCGAGCCACTCCAGCCACTCCAGGCGTACCGTCGCCAGGTGCGGATGGAGAGTGGCCCGTTCGAGGCGCGGGGCCAGAAAGTCCCACCGCTGCCGGGACGGCTCTCCCGCCAGTTCCACCGGCCGGCAACGCCAGCGTTCCATGAGCCCCGCCGCATCTGCCGCCTGCAGCACCGTCCGTTCGTCATCGGCCTGCAGCAACTCCAGGCGATGGGCATGCCCGGGATCGGGCTTCACCCATCGCGGGCGCAGAAAGTCCTCCACAACGGATGCCGGGGCCGCTCCACACGCCAGTTCGCATTCCCAGGCCGAGGCCGGCAACAGCCCCGCCGCTCGGGGAGGATCGATGTCATCCCGCATCGTGAAGATGCAGCGCGCTTCATTCGCCGCGCGTGCCAGCCCCACCTCACGCAGAGCCTGCCGCAGCTGCCGCGTCATCCACTCGATGGTGGGCCGCAGAGCGGGACGAGTCCGCCACTCATCGATCCACCAGTGCTGTTGCTTGCCGTCCGCATCGTCCAGGACCGCCTCCGGCCAGTCCCGGTGCAGGAGCAGGACGAGCTTATGCCCGAGAATGCGGGCTTCTTCAACGTAGATCAGAATGCCGGTCGCCAGGCGCAACCATCCCCTCGCCGGCTTTACCGGAGCGGCCAAAGCTCCGCGGCCCGTCACCACCTCTTCGCCACCCACTACCTGCCGCACCTGCTTCTCCTCCACGGGGAGAGTCAGATCCAGCCGACACACGCCAACATGGCGCCAGCCCCAGCTCCATCAGACTCTCTTCTCCGCAACATAAAGGTTGTGGAGAGGAATACAAGCCAGAATCAGCTACTTGTGGCCACCAAGGAGCGGTGCGCTTCGCGACATCGATAAGCGGCGCCAGGTCGCCGCTTGTCCTATCTCGCTTGACGACTCAGTCGACGGCCAGGATTTCCTGAATCGCGCGGGGAGTCTCGCGTTTGCGATGCTCGATCCAGTTTTCCAGATCGGTACGCTTGAAGCGCCACACATTCCCGAGCTTGAAGCTGGGAATCTGCCCCCGTTGTGCCCACTGATAAACGGTACGCTCGGCGATTTGCAGATAAACCGCAACATCGGCCAGAGTCATCAGTGTTTCTTCCTGTTCATGTCTTTTCTTACGCTTTGCCATTGATTTTACTCCTCTCGTGCATCCTGAGGTCATGATGTTCTGGCTGGGGAACACACATTTTGCAACTATCATGGACCACTCAACCCCAACCTCGGTAGTGGATCACTACCTGCTTCGGTACCGCATGTGCCGGCTCAAGCCGCAACTGACGTGTAGCACGTCGTCCGCCGCCGACCTCAACCTTTCAAACGATGATTGGTCTAACCACAATCTCCCTGCTAGAGGGTGATACCATCGAACAGTTATATACCCCACCTACGGCGCCTGACTCCATAATACTCACTATAAGTCAAGGATAGCTCTATTTGGGAGACATTCCAAGTTATTGTAAGATCATTTTTTTCAATTTGGCGGAGCAACGCGCCAGGAGAGCGGAAGTGGCATCCATTGCGGCGTGGGGCGGGGAACGGCATTTCAAAAGCTTTTGAAAGCATTCGGGGAGGAGCTTTTCGGCCGCGGGAGCGGGCCGGGTGGCGGCGAAAGGGGGAAGAAGCGTCAGCTCTCGTGATGCTGCGTCTTTTCCCAATAGTGGGGTCGCCAGATGAGCTGAAGGGTGCCCTTCCAAGCCGCCAGACTCATCACGATCCAGTACACCAGCATGAGGGGTGTATAGTTGACAATGGCGCCGAAGCCGCGGCAGGCGCATGCAATGGCGCAGCTGTAGATAAAGCAGAAATTGCCGACGAAGAGGCAGATGGCCGCCATGGCAAAGACCGGCCCGGGAAAGTAGGCGCCAAGCTGTTCCGGCCGGTAGATGAGCCAGATAATCACCATGGCCCAGTAGAAGGGGGCAAGAAGCTGGCTGATGACGGAGCCGCCGATGAGCAGGTGAAAATGCAAACTGTTGCCAATGCCCAGCTTATGCGTCTGGTCAGCCAGCTTTCTGGTGTGCACCAGATAGGTGATGACGTATCCCTTCACCCAACGGGAACGTTGTCTGATCCAGGATGGCAGACGCGGGCATGCTTCCTCCCAGGTGGTGGATTCCATGATCCTTGTCCGCCACCCGCCCATGAAGAGGCGCAGGCCAAGGTCGCAATCCTCCGTCACGTTGTATTCGTCCCATCCTTTCAGGCGCCGCAGCACGTCGAGGCGGAAATGGTTTGAGGTTCCGCCGAGCGGAATCGGCGCCCGTAGCGCGTCCAGGCCCGGCAGGCAGAGGTCGAACCACATGGCGTATTCGGCGGTAAAACACCGCGTGATCAGGTTCCGCGTCGAATTGTAGAAGTTTAGCTTTGCCTGGATGCAGGCGATGGAAGGGGCGCACTTGCTGAAGGCGACAACCGCCTTCTTCAACTGGTTGCTCTCGGGGCGGTCTTCGGCATCGTAGATCACGAGGTAGTCGCCCACGGCTTCCGCCAGCCCTACGTTGCAGGCCTTGGGCTTGGTGCGCGGATAGCTGACGGGAATACGTACAACCGTGAATGGCGGTGCGATCCGATGCTTCGTCAGCGCCGCCTTGGTTTCCGCGTCGTCATCTTCGATGAGCAACTGAATCGTGAGTCGGTCTTTCGGATAATCGAGCTTGCCCAGAGCGCTGAGCAGGTGGGGAATGGCGTGCGGTTCGCGGTACAGCGGCACCTGGACGACATACCGCGGCCATTCCCGCGGCCGATCAAGCTCTTCCTGGGTAATCTCGAGGGTCGCGCTACGGCGCAGGGATCGGTCGATGAGGAGCATCCGGTACAGGGTCGAGATGAGAAAGACGCAGGCGATGGCCGCGTTGACGATGAGCAGCGCCGTCTCTGTTTCGAACCGGACGAAGAGCATGAGGGTACCCAGCAGGAAGAGTCCGATGATCAGCAGTTGCTGGAAGTTGAGCAGGTAGGTGGCCTGTTCATAGCCCCGCGGCCCCAGATACCTCTCTTTGCCAGTTGGTGTCACGCCAGTTAGTCCCCGTCAGAGTCGTCCCGTCTCCACCACCGTGGCGGAGTCTTGTAAGATACGCGCCCAGCGCTTGCGTTCCACCCGTCAGGTGGTTTGAATCTTCGGCGGCCCGAGGCTACCCTTAAACCATGAGCGAGAAACGTTTTCATATCCGAGTGAATGGTCGGGTCCAAGGGGTGGGATTCCGCCACTTCACCCGCCAGACGGCCACGGGTCTCGGCCTCACGGGCTGGGTTCGAAACCGTGGGGATGGCAGCGTGGAGATGGAAGTCGAGGGCGAGCCGAAGGCGCTCGACACCTTTCAGCGCCGTATCCACGAAGGTCCGGCCTTGTCGTTCGTCCGCGACTTCAAGGTGAGGGAGGTTGCCGTGAAGGGAACCGAAACGGGTTTTGAGGTCACCTTCTGATCATGCTTGAGGTGCGGTCAGGCGCATGGTGCGAATCTGCCATGGGGTGAGGGTGCCGGCGGGCGCCGCCGCCGTAGCTGGGCGCTCGCGCATGTCGGTTTCCGCCACCTGCCATACGTCGTTCAAGGTGAAGGTGGAGGGTTTCGGGCTGATGTTGGCAAGGCGCAGGATGAGGCCGTCTCCCCCATCGAAGGGGCGCTTGATTGCCAGGAGTTCGGCGTCCTCGGCCTGGAGCTCGAGGCGGGTGGCGCGAGGTTGGGCCGCGGCATGGACGAGGGGCGGGGCCAGGTTGAGCGCGGCAGCGGTCCCCATGAGTCGCGACAGATCGGTCTGACCGTGATGCGGCAGAAGGGAGAAGGTGAAGAGATGCCATCCGCCATCGCGAATGCCGCTGGTCGGCATCGGATAGCTTTGGGCATACCGTTCCAGGCAGTGCCCGAAGCCGGGCGAGCGCAGCAGGGTGATATCGATGCTGCCATCGGCCACGCGAGCCGAAGGGGTTCCATGATTGACGATCGCCCATCCCAGGCCGGTGCCGTCGGGCTGGGTGGCCACGGCATGGACGGCCGGCCAATCGCCGCCGGGGCTCCAGAGGCAGCGCTCCGTCTGTTCGTAGCGCGGTCGTTCCAGCCAGCCGCCGGGGATCGAATACCAGGCGGAATCCGTCTGGGCGCCAACCGGAAAGCAAGCCCGAATACGTCGGTTGGCGCTCTTCCAGAAGAGCTCGACCTGGAAGTCGAGCCGCTCCGCGTCGTCGAGGAGGCGCACGGTCAGGTACCACTCCAGAGCGAAGATGGCGGGGTCCTCCTCCCGGCCGAAGGGGAGGTTTGGCTCGTAGCGGCCGACGAAATAGACTTCGCTGTACCCGTCGCAGCGCAACCCGCCGAGCCGATGCGTGTACCGCGCCAGCTCCTTGCTGAAGGTGCATATCTTGCGCGTGCCCCAGGGGTCTCCCTCGTCTTCCTCGCAAAGCAGATGGCCCAGCGGCAGCTCCGGCTCCAGGCGCACACCACTCGCCAAGTGCTCCAGCGCCTTGACGCCATGATCGCCCAGTTCCACCCGCAGCCAGCGGTTTTCCATCACATCCCCCTCCAGCGGCTGGGGCGGCTTTCCTTCGACCAACTCGATGCGGGACCACTCCAGCGGCGACAGCTCCGGCACCTCGATCACCGGCTCGATGCGGTCCGGCCGAGTGCGGGCGTTGGGTCCCACCGCCGCGATGAGACGGCTGGGCAGGAGCGGCATCTTCGGCGCGTCGGGATGCAGCGGCAGCACGACCGGGGCCCGGCGACCGTCGGGCAGCAGCGCCACCCGCGGGCGGGCGGATCGCCACTCCTCGTCAGGCAGGGTCACCCGCAACGGCAAGCGCCGATGGCTGGGATTGAAGCACCAGAGCGGCTTCTCGGGCTGGTCTGACGAGAGGGCCGAACGGCCAAAGGCGTCAACTCCTGCCAGCATCTCCTGCATGCGGTCGATCAGTTCCACGTACGCCTCGTCCTGATGGGTGCCGGTGATGGCGTCGTGAAAGTAATAGAGGGGCAGTTCGAGGAAAAAGGCGGTCCATCGATCATCGTCGAGGGCGGCGGGAGCGGTCAGTGCCAGGGCGCGTTCCCAGCTGTAGAAGAGAGCCTCGCAGCGACGCGCCAGCTGCTTGATGCGACTGCGGCTCACGTAGCATCCCGTCTGCACGGGATTGTTCTCGACGCGTGCGGAGATCTGATCGGCGGGGGCATGATCGACGGCGTCAAGCTGGTGGCGGAAGAGGTCGTCGAAGGCGCGGTTGGTGCCCCATTGGCAGGATATGCCTGCTGCTTCCCACGTCGCCATCAACTCCGTCATGCAGGATGGCGGCAGCATCTCTTCGGAACAGATCTTGTACATCGCCATGCCGTCGTTGAAGGCGCTGTCGGGTGGAGGTTCGAAGGGCGGATAGACATTCTGGGGAAGGTCGAGGCCGGTGGCTTCGCAGCTGTCGCAGCCTTGTCCGTCGCAGGCACGGCAGGGTTCATGATAGCAGTGGTCGTAGAAGAGGGTGACGCCGGGTGGATCCTTGAGGACGGCGACGGTGCTTCCATCCAGTCCCCGCCAGTAAGGTAGCTCCGGACAGCAGTACGACATGCCCCGGATTCCGGCCAGGCCACAGCCGCGCATGACCTGCGGGAATTGGGCCGAGGAACCGAAACCGTCGTTGTGACAGGCCAGGTTGGGCGGCATCCCGAGGATGCGGTCGCAATAGTCGATGCCGGAGGCAAGGTTGCGCACCATGGTCTCGCTGAAGCACATGTTGACGTCCATGATCGACTCGCCGGCGCCGAGCACCTCGAAGAGTCCCTGGCGATGAAGCGCCTGGAGCCTGGGCAGAGCTTCCGGGTGCTCCTCCAGGTAGGCCCGGACGCTGAGCGCCTGCTCCACCTTGTAGGAGCCCCGCCCTTCTTCGGCCATAGTCAGGTTGCGGTCGATGAGGAGGTTCTGGAGCCGCCGGTACCCGAGGTAGCGCTTGCCAAGATAGGTGTAGTCGCGGGCCCATGGGCGACGCCAGACGAGGTCGAAATGGTTGCCGAACATCACGATCAGTTGCTTCTGCATGGGCATCCTTTCAGGGTCCGCCGTTGGTTCATGGTGAATCGCCTGCCAATGTATCACCGCCGCGAGAAACTTCACCCTCCAACTCCCGCACCTGGCGCGCCAGATCCGGCCGCGCGAACTTGTGCTCGAGCATGGCGGCGACAGAGGCTATCACCTGTCCCAGCCGCTCCTCTTCGCCGGTGATGATGGCCCGCTGAAAGCAGGTAAGTGCCATGGCGGGACGCTTGAAGGCGAGTGCCGAAAGTCCCGCTTCGCGGTGAATATCCGGCGCGATCTCGAACGGAGGCGCGGCCTGCAGCAGATGCAGGTAGCAGGTCAGCTTGCGCGCATCGTCGCGATAATCCGCGGCCTGGCGGAAGGCGCGCGTCAGAGCGGCAGCGGCAGCTTCCCGATGCCGACGCTGGCGCAGATCGACCAATCCGCTCAGGAGGGCCTGACTGCCATGGGCGCCCGTGACGGTCTCTTTGCGAAGCGCCTCTTCGGCCGCCAGTGCCTGCTCGCGCCTGCCATCCAGCCAGAGGCGCCAGGCATCCAGCAGCGGGGTCTTGCGCCCTTCGGCCCAGTCTTCGATGAGGCGCTGACGCATCGCCTTGAAGAAGGTCGCCAGCCCTGCTCCGGCGGCGAAGCCCGCGACATGCGCCCAGAAGGCGACTCCGGCGACCTCTCCGGCCAACTGCAGGGAATGAATCAGTTGCGCCAGGAACCAGAGGATGAGAATCACCCATGCGGGCAGCCGCAGGCGCAAGGGGCGAAAGGTCAGCGGAGAGAAGAAGAGACAATGCAGCCAGGCGTGCGGCAGCCAGACGAAGAAGGCGCCCAGGACGGCGCTGATCGCCCCTGAAGCGCCGATGACGGGCACGTCCGCCATCAGCGAGTTCATCGTCCAGAGTTGCACCTGCACGCTCACATAGGCACCGACAATGTAGACGAGGAGCAGTTGCCACCAACCAGTCAGGCGCTCAAGAGAGACGCCGTAGACCCAGAGCATGTACATGTTGCCGACCAGGTGCATCCAGCTGCCGTGCAGCAGGGTGCAGGTGAGCGGCTGCCAGCTGTGGTAGTCATACTTCGTCACGCCGTAACGCAGGAGTGTGTAGAGGCGGGAGTTGTCGGAGAGGTGCAGCCAGATGAAGAGGTGAACGATCAGCATCGCCAGCAGCAGCCCGTAAACGAGCCAGGGCTTTTCCTGGACCTCATGCTCATCCGCCTCGACCGCATAGGGAAGAAACACCGATCACCTCCGGGTTCAACGACGCGCGGGCTCCACGATGACGCTCTCACCGCGTCGATTCCATGCACCCGCTTCCTTCATCTCACGCTCGACCTTGTTGGCGACGAGGGAACGTATGCCCTGCGCCTTGAACAGCGCGATAATCTCGCGCGCCATGTAGCCGCCCTGCAGGTTCAGGCCGCTGATCTCCGCCATCCGACGGACCATGGCGGCTTCACCCATCGCCTGCTGATCCGCTTCCAGCAACAACTCGAGGGCGGAGAGGTCGAGCATCTTTTCGCGACCGCTCCCGATGCCGCGCAGGACGCTCTCCAGGTCGTCGATGGCAGCCTGGCGATCGCCTGCCGCCAGCGCGATACGTCCCCGGTAAAAGAGGTACGACAGATGCTCCTTGCTATCCGGCGGATAGTCCGGGGCCAGGGCTTTGAGGGTCGCGTGTGCCACCTGAGTGTCACCCGTATACGCGCTCATCACGGTCGCCGCGACGCGCAGGTGTGGCTCCGCATCGGTCCCCTGCCAGAGATCGGCGGCGCGGTTGAAGGCGTGATTGCCAAGCCTGGCCCAGCGGGCCACTTCCGACCGGTGGCCCTCCTCTTCCAGCACCAGAACGCGCATCCGCACACGTCCGCCCTGCAGCGCATGCAGACGCGGCAAGCGATGGCGAAACCACGGCTTCAAGGCATCGCGTTGCTGCACTACCCGCGGCTGCAGGCGGCCCACGCCGGCGGCGAAAAGCACCCCGCTCATGACCACCAGCAGGATCACGTAGGTCAGTGGCGAACGCAACATCCGTATCAGACGCCGACGTGCCGCCGACTGGCGCGTTGCCGCCATGCAGGCCGCGCAGCGAAAGCCGCAATCCTCGTCGGCCACTTCGACCGCGGCCCAGGTGAGAAAGCGATGGCAGGTATCGCAGACGACCTCAGCCTGCGCACCGAGATGGTCGTCGGCGGGTGTCGGTTCCGGGTCGCTCACCTGGCCGATGATCTGTACCAGGGTGGCGCGCTGCCGGCTGTTCATGGTCAGTTGGCCTGTCTGGTCAGGAGTGGCTCAAGGACCAGCCAGACGGTATCGGCCAGAAGCTTCTGGCCCTCGGCGGTCGGGTGAATGCCGTCGCTCTGGTTCAAGTCAGCGACGCCGCCGACGCCTTCGAGCAGGAAGGGAATGAGGGCGGTGTCATGCTCTTGGGCAAGGTCGCGAAACATCCGGTGAAAGTCGTCGGCATAGTCGGAGCCCATGTTGGGGGGCATACGCATGCCGGCGAGGACGATCTGCATCTGGGGGTTCCTGGTGCGTGCAGCATCGATGATCGCCGTCAGGTTCTTGCGCATCTCGCTGACAGGCACGCCCCGCAGGCCATCGTTGGCGCCGAGGGCGATCACCAGGAGATCCACGGGCCGCTTCAGCAACCAGTTGATGCGCCGTCTGCCGCCACTGGTGGTATCGCCGCTCAACCCGGCATTGATGACGGTGGCATCGATGCCTGCGGCGAGCAGTTTCTTCTCGATCAGCGCGGGGTAGGCCACTTCCTGGGAGAGTCCGTATCCGGCCGTCAGACTGTCACCGAGAAAGGCAATGGTGAGCTTCTTGTCGGCAGCCGCGGCCAAATCGAGGGAGAGAATCATCAGAATGATGATGCACAGGTTGTGTATCAGCGCTTTCATGGTAGTACTTTAAAGTGCCATTCGCCTTCTGACAACCCGAATCCCCTGCTCCGACCAAATGCCTGAATCCCCTTCGCCCATCCTCACCGCGGTGGATCTCACCAAGGTTTACCAGTCCGGCGAGCGCCGGCTGACGGTGCTGCACGAACTGAGCTTCTCCGTGCCTCGGGGAGACAGTTGCGCTATCATTGGCCCCTCAGGCAGCGGCAAGTCGACCCTTCTTGGCCTCTGCGCGGGTCTGGACACGCCGTCCTCCGGAGCCGTCACCCTTGCCGGCCATGCGCTGAGCGATCTCGATGAGGATGAACGCGCGGCGTTGCGCTCGAAGCATATCGGCTTCATCTTTCAGGCCTTCCAGTTGATCCCGACGCTCACGGCTCTGGAGAATGTCATGGTTCCGCTCGAGTTGCGCGGTCAGCGACAGAATCGCCCACGGGCGACGGAGCTGCTCGATCATGTACGCCTTGGGGACCGGCTGGATCACTATCCCGCCCAGCTCTCGGGCGGAGAGCAGCAGCGCGTCGCCATTGCCCGCGCCTTCGTTAACGAGCCGGATATCCTCTTTGCCGATGAACCTACCGGGAATCTGGATGCCGATACGGGGCATGTGGTCATCGATCAGCTCTTTGACCTCAACGCGCATCACGGCACGACTCTTGTGCTGGTCACCCACGATCAGCAACTCGCCGATCGGGCGCATCGCACCATCCGCCTTCGCGGCGGCCGCATCGTCAGCGAAGAGATGCGGCAGGCGCCATAGGCTCTGTCCCCACAGATGCCCCTTCAGAGAATTCCTGGCGTGTTGAACCAATGAGGGGAAGTGTGATGGACGCTATGTATGCCATCCCGCGAGTGAGATTCATGGAGTGGCCCAGATGGAACCGTAGAGGATGCCGCTGATGGTGGCCATGACGATGACAAGGAGGACGAAGACAATGGTCTTCTTCGTGCCCATGACACTGCGAATGACAAGCATGTTGGGCAGACTGAGGGCGGGGCCGGCGAGGAGCAGCGCCAGAGCGGGGCCTTCACCCATGCCGCTGCCGATCAAGCCCTGCAGGATCGGGACCTCGGTGAGGGTCGCGAAGTACATGAAGGCACCGGCAAAGGAGGCGACGAAGTTGGCGCGCAGGGAGTTTCCGCCGACCAGGGTGCTGACCCAATGGGAGGGGATCAAGCCTTCGTGGCCGGGGCGTCCCAGAAGTGCCCCGGCGATCAGCACGCCGATGAGGAGCAGGGGGAGGATCTGCTTGGCGAAACCCCAGCTCTGGCTGAACCATTCGCCCTTTTCACCCTCGTCACGGCTGGTGATGATGGAGAGGCCAAGAACGCCGACGACGAAGGCAAGCATCGGCTCGTGAGGCGCGATGGCCGCGGCCGAAGCGGTGGCGATGACAGCCAGCGCCATCTTCCACCAAGCGGTTTTGAACCAGAGGACCATGATGGCGGCCAGGGCGAGAGCGAAGAGGCTGGTGAGCCACCATTTGGAGGCCCAGATGAGGTACCATGTACCGGTTTCGACTCCGGCTTCGGGCTTGCCCCAGTTGGCGAAGACCAGGATGCCGACCATCGAGGCAAAGTAGAGGGCGTTCTGCCAGAGGGGGCGGCTGACTTCGGCCTCGGGCATGGCCATCTGGGCGGCGGCCTTGGCCTCCTCCTCCTTGTGGAAGATGAGATGCATGGCGAGGCCGATGACGATGCTGAAGAGGATGGCGCCGACGGCTCGCGCAATGCCCAGCCTGGGACCGAGTACCGCGGCAGTCAGAACAATGGCGAGGATGTTGATCGCGGGGCCGCTGTAGAGAAAGGTGCAGGCGGGGCCGAGGCCCGCGCCCATGCGATGGATGCCCGCAAAGAGCGGCAGGACGGTGCACGAGCAGACCGCCAGTATGGTGCCGCTGACGCTGGCAACGCCATAGGCGAGCACCTTGTTGGCTCTTGCGCCAAGATACTTCATGACCGATGCCTGGCTCACGAAGACGGCTATGGCCCCGGCAATGAAGAAGGCGGGCACCAGGCAGAGGATCACGTGCTCCTGAGCATACCAGCGGGTGAGGTTCAGCGCCTCCATGATCGCACCCTGAAAGCGCTCGTTCTCCAGCGGCAGGTAAAAGCAACCGAGAAAGATTGCGATCATCGCTGCCAGTTTCTTCCATTCCCCTTGCCAGTTCATCCCCGTTCTCCTTTATGTTGCCGACGCTATTCCCCGCAGTAAATGCCTTATTGGTAGTATAGCCAAATACTATGAGAATGCAAGCTCCATCGAATTGAGAAAGGTCTCAATGTGGATGGCGATCGCGGAGGGGCCTCAGAGATTGAGGCCGTCGAGGATGGAGCCCATGTTGCCGAGGCCTTCCTGATCGCGGCCACCGGCGAGGTCCTTGCGGAACTCGGCGACATCGTCCTGGCTCTTCGGGAGGGAGAGGGAGATGCGCTTGCCTTCCACCTTCTCGACGATGACGGTGATTTCCGATCCTGGGGGGAAGCGCTTGTACATGTCGCGTCCCTTGTCGACCATGCCCTGGAACTGAATTTCGCTGACGTGGAGCAAGCCAGTCTGGGTTGGCGAGAGCTTGACGAAAACGCCAAAGGGCTTGATGTCCTCGACACGTCCCGTGACTTCCTGACCGACGGTGACGGTCTCGCCGCCTTCGACCTTCATCTCACGGCCGACCTGCACATTCTCGAGGACGAGCGAAATGCGCCGGCGCTCCATGTCGATGCTGTCGATGTAGACTTCGAGCTCCTGGCCCTCTTCGAGCACCTCACTGGCGTGATTGAGGCGTTTGCCGGCACCGAGCCTGGAGATATGAACCAGTCCTTCGATGCCGGGTTCGAGCTGGACAAAGGCGCCAAATTCCATGAGCTTGGTGACGACGCCGCTGTAGCGTTTGGTCTCGCTGAACTTTTCGGCGACGGTGTCCCATGGATCACCGATGGCCTTTTTGAGGCTGAGGGTGAAGCGTTCCTTCTCCCAGTCGATGCGGACGACGGTCACTTCGACCTTCTGTCCGGCAGAGACAATGTCGGAGGGCTTGATGCTGCGATCCCATGAGAGTTCGCTGGCGGGAATCAATCCCTCGACGCCGCCAATGTCGACGAAAGCGCCGAAATCCAGAACCTTGGTGATGGAACCGGTGACGAGATCGCCCTCGTTGAGTCCCTTCCTGAGTTCGACCTTTTCCTTCTCGCGATCCTCTTCGAGCAACTGCCGGCGGGAGACGACGAGATTGCGTCCGTCGTATTCCATGATGCGGAAGGTGAAGGTGTGGCCGATGTAGGCACTGGCGTCGCGGGCGCCGTAGAGGTCGATCTGGGAGAAGGGGCAGAAACCGGACTGGGCGCCGACTTTGACCTCGAATCCGCCCTTTCGCTCGGCGATCACCTTGCCCTCGATGGGGATCTGGGACTGGAAGGCGCCGGAGAGGACTTCATCATTGGCCTCGCTGGCACTCACCTTGACGGTGAAGATGAACTCACCTTCATCGTAGTCGCTGAAGTAGGCTTCGATGATGTCGCCTTCAGTGACCTGGAGTTGCCCGTCGGTCTCGAGTTCGAGGCGATCGATGATGCCTTCACTCTTGGCGTTGACATCGATAAAGACCGCACTGCTGGAGATGGCGGAGACCTTACCTTTCACTTTTTCGCCGGGGGTAAAGCCACTGCGCATTTCGGAAAGCTGGAGTTCGTACTCCGCGGGGAGTAAGTCGTCCATCGATTCGGGGCTGTCATCCATGCTCATGTCGTCCATCTTCTACTTCCTTGCGGGTAAGCTTCCGCCTGCTACTACGTTACCATGGCTTCCCGACCAAACGAAATACAAGACAGTCGGCCGGCAGCCCGCTACATTAACCGTAAATCGAACCAGTTCAAGTGAGTGCGAGCGTTGGCGGCGTTGGCGAGGTTGGCTGCCGGGTTGCTTCGTGCAAGATTGGTGTTAGCTTCACAACAATGTTTCGTCGCGGGGAGACGGACAGTTACAGGAGAAGATGAATGAAGGTTCTGGTCGTTGAAAATGAACCCGCGATGCAGACGCTGCTGGTGGAGCTGCTGACTTACGAAGGTTACGAGGTCAACACCGCACATGATGGCGAGAGCGCCATGACGATGCTTGCGGCCGGGGACTACCCCGTCGTCGTCACCGACCTTCGCCTGGGGACGATGAGCGGCCAGGAGATCCTCGAGCAGGTGAAAGCCGGACCCTCGGCAAAGCTGACGGACGTGATCATTCTGACCGGACACGCGAACATGTCGTCGGCGATCAGCGCTTTGCGGCATGGCGCGTTCGACTACCTGCAGAAGCCGCTCATGACCGACGACTTTCTGGCCTGCGTGGGGCGGGCAGCCGAACACCAGCGCCTGCTGCGCGACAACCAAAGCTTCCGCAAGAAACTGTCCGGCTTGCGCGGGAAGAACAGGAAGGTCTCCCAGGCGTTGGCGACTTACCGGGAGGAGCTTGCCAGGATAACGGGAGTGGCGGAGTTGACGGTAGCCTCCGAACAGATGCGAGAGGTGGTGGAACTGGCAATGGTCTTGCACCGCGACCGTTCAGTGCCGGTGATGATCCAAGGGGAGACGGGGACCGGCAAGGAGCTGGTAGCCCGGCTGGTTCACCACGGGGACAAGATGCAATCCGCCACGCCATTCGTCGACCTCAACTGTGCGGCGATTGCGCCGACGCTCTTCGAGAGCGAGCTTTTTGGCTATGAGGGAGGGGCCTTCACGGGCGCGGATCCGAAGGGTCGGATGGGTAAACTGGAGCTGGCAAACGGGGGATCGGTCTTTCTTGACGAGATCGCCGAGTGTCCGCTGGTCGATCAGGCGAAGCTGCTGCGGGTGCTGGAGGAGCGGGAAGTGCGGCGGGTAGGCGGGAGCCGGAAATGCAAGTTGGATGTACGCTTCATCTGCGCCACCAATCGCGACGTCGAGGAGCTGGTGCGGGACGGTCAGTTCCGCGCGGACCTCTACTACCGTCTGCACGTGGGGATCATCCGTCTGGCGCCGCTGCGCGAACAGCCGGAGAGCATCGAGCCGCTGGCGCAGCGATTCCTGCGTCAATTCAGTACGCAGCGAGGCAAAGACTTTGCCGGTGTAGCGGACGATGCTCTGGCGGCCATGCTGGCCTACCCGTGGCCGGGCAACATCCGCGAGTTGAAGAACCTGATCGATCGGGCGGTGTTGCTGCACAATGATGTCGTGCTGCGGGCCAGCCACCTGGGGCTCTCCATGGCGACCGAGTTCGCGGTGGAGAGTCCTGCCCAGAAGATGGCGCAGCCGGGATCGTACATTTTGCCTCCGGAAGGGGTGAATCTGGAGGAGATCGAGCGAGAATTGGTCAGCCAGGCGCTGGCGATGTGCGATCACAACAAGAGCCAGGCAGCTCGACTGCTGGGGCTGAGTCGCAGCAAGTTTTTGAGTCGATTGGGTCGCCTGAACGACTGAGTCCCTGGCGGAACTGTCGAATACCGGACAGTTGTCGAAATCTCGACAACGGAAATCGACAGTCCGGATCGGACGGTCCCCGTAAGAGTCCGTCGCGCCATGCATTTCGGCCTCCAGGAAGAGGCTCGAAAGGGTATTGGCATGCATGCTGCTGAAGAGGCAGGTGCTTACGGTACACCATGTACTGGGAGCTTCTTTGGAAAACCCATTGCGAGTTGCGAGGGGGGAAGCAACTATCGGTACGCACACAGCCATGATTGAGTTAACACAACTAGAGGGACTTGTCTTCACCATGATCAAACTTCACTTGAAAAGCTATGTACTCGCCGCTGCCCTGAGCCTGTCGTTCCTGGGGAGCGCCCAGGCCGAAACGGATGTCCATGACGGCACGACGATCAACGGCACTGTACCATTTTGCGCCAGTTGGGAGCTGGTCGAGGCGGACCGAACGGGGTTCACCGACGGGGTGGACATCGCCATGTTTGACGCCGACAAGCTGGTCATCCCGGATCTGATCGTCATCAGCGATTTCGACTGCAACACCAAGTACAAGATCACGGCGGCCAAGAGTGGGTGGACACTGCCGGCGGCCTATCTGGCGACGGCCGACAAGAAGGCGGACGGCAGCGACACGGATCTTCGCCTGATGGTGGACAACCTCACCGCCGGTTTCGCAACCGACGGGATGGCGGCGCTGGGTGGGTTTGGCGCCTACACGGCCATCACGACCGCTGGCAGCGACATCCTGGGCGGAGGATCGGTTGGCGCCGCCGCCGGTCACGGCGTGGAGAATGCCGCGGCGGACATCAACGCGGAAATCCTCATGGATTGGGCCTCCGACATTGTTGGCGCGTACGCCGTCACCGTCACGCTGACGATCTCCGAAGTCACCGAATAAGATTGGGGTATCGACTGGATCGAGGGGCGGCTCACAGCCGCTTCCTCGATCCGGTTATTTCCGGGGGAGCAAAGATGCGTAGCCCCGATGCCGACAATCTGCAACCGTGGCCGATGATGCCACGCTCAAGGAATGCCCCGATGCACGTGCGTTTACACCTGTTGATTTTCGCGGTTGTTCTGCCGCTGATGGGCCTGCCGCTTCACGCCGATACGTTCAGTCTTGCTCCCATGCGGTTGGAATTCGGTGCCAAGGCCGACGCGGGGGAGACGCGTACGCTGACCGTCAACAACGACAGTGACCAAGCAGTCTCGGTGACGCTTTCGGTCAAGGATTTCGTACGGTTGCCAGATGGCCAGGAACGCGAACTGGAGCCGGGAACAGCGCCACGCGGTTGTTCGACCTGGTTGACCGTATCGCCGCGGGTTATTAACCTGGCCCCTCGGGAGAAAGGGCAAGTGCGGGTGAGCATTCTTGTACCGGCGTCCGCCGAGGGGACGTACTGGGCATTCATTTTCGGGGAGCAGAGTTCGACGCTGCCGGAACGGCAAGCGCAACGGGAGCTGTTCTCCCTGCGTGTATTGGTCAAGCCACGCTGGTGCATTCGCATTCACGAGACGGTGCCCGGCACGCTCGAGCTGGCGGGGCGAATCGATGACATGTCCCTGAGTCCAGCAGCAGAGACGAGCCCATTGACCGTGGGGGTAACCTTCGAGAACACGGGCAACTCGCTGCTTCGCTGCGAGGGTCGGGTGGAATTCCGCAACGAGCAGGGAGAGACCGTTCATACCGCCCCACTCGACGGTAACGGCCTGTTCAACGTCTATCCGGGGGACAAACGGGTGGTCACCGCCACCTGCCCGACGAAGCTCGCCCCGGGGACGTATCTGGCGCTGGCCATCGTCGATTACGGTGGTGAGGAGCTGATAGCCGGCGAACTGCAGTTCGAGGAGAAGTAGGCGATGACTGTGCTTGGCCCCGTGAAGATACTCGCCTGGCTCCTGCTGGCGACAGCGGGATTGCGGGCGGCGGAAACCGTCAGCGTCACAATGACGGTATCGCCGGTAGTGGTGGTGCAACTGAGTACGGCTTCAATCGCTTTTCCGGAGATTACCGCCAGCGACTTCGACGCGGGTTTCGTGGAGATCGAGGCAGCCGTATCGGTCACGCTCTCCAGCAATACGGGTTGGGCGTTGTCGGTGAAGACGGCTGCCGCCGACCTTGGGACGGTGAACGGGTATGCCAAGCCACTCATCGATCTGGAATGGCGCAGGAGCGGTGGCACGTATGTGCCGATCGGCTCCGTCGATGTGATCGCCGAGAGCAGCACTCAGGGGATCACCAATCACACGGTCGTCTTCGACATACGGATGCGGCTGCACTGGTCGCGGGATCTGCCCGGTACTTACGGCCTTTACCTGGATCTCACGCTTGCCGAACTGGCCCCCTGATCGTCTTGCCTGGCGTACGGGGCTCTTACCGAAGGTTTTCATCATGAATCATGTGTCCCAAAGAGGTCGCCGGTCAGGAGCGACAGGTCTTCCGACCTTGCTGGTGCTCTGCTTCCTGTGGCTGCCGTGGTCGCTTCTGGCGGTGGATCCTGCCTTCACGGTCGACACACTGAACGTCACCTTTGACACGCCGACGGCGCTGACGCTGGACGCGGGCGCTTCCGAGATCGGCGCGGCGACAAACGACTATGCGCTGCTGATCACCGTGGACGGGGGTGACACAGGCAAGGGTTGGAGCCTCCACATCAAGGCAGCAAACTCCCTTTTCCTGCCTGGGGTAATGGCAAAGGGCTGCGAGGACGTGCGGTGGAAGCAGGACGGCGATGGGGCCAACGCCTATCGCCTCCTGACCACCACCGAGAGTCTGGTCGAAGCAAGGCCGGGAGGTGGTCCGGCCATCATTCGACTTGACCTGCGAATGCTGGTGGACTGGAGC
Source organism: Lentisphaeria bacterium (assembly GCA_041690595.1). GTDB lineage: Bacteria > Verrucomicrobiota > Lentisphaeria > JABSQK01 > JAWLHB01 > JAWLHB01. Next base: position 50,431 of record JAWLHB010000018.1, on the reverse strand, counting down.
GATCCGCCAGCGGCCTACAGCCTTGACATGACGATCTCGATGACCGTCGACGACTAGCCATCATGTTATCGACAGCGCAGCGAATATCACTCATCACGCTGAGCCTGCTGTTCACGGCAGTTCCGGCGGCGACTGCCGACCTGGACATAGCCTTGCGGGTGCCATCAGGCGAGATATCTCCACGAAGCTTCCTAACGCTGGTGCTTGAGATGCGACATGGGGGAAATGATGAACAGACGTTCGACGTTGGCGTAGAGCTTCCCGCGGGCTGGCAAACCGTCAGTCCCCCGCCCCCCGTAACGGTTGGCGCCGGGGAGCGCCAGCGTCGTTTTATCACGATTGCCATACCTCCCGACGCGCTGGCCATGGATGGTTACGTGATTTCCTGCACGGCCCAATCACGGCGCGAGGGTGGGGATTCCGCCTGGGCCGAGGCCCGTGTGGCCATCGGACGGCACCGCGATGTGGCCCTCCGTCTTCTGGACCATCAGGAGCGTGCCTACCCAGGCGAAACGGTGCACTACAGCGTGGCAATCGTCAATCGCGGCAATGCCGCCGACGACTTCGTGGTGAGCCTGGTTTCCAGCCATCGGTGGCCGGTACGTTTCACTCCTCGGACGATCTCACTGGCTCCCGGGGAGAGCCGGGTTGTCGACCTCGAGGTGCTGGTGCCGGCGGATCTGGCCCGGCGAACGACCGACCGATTGCGGATTCTGTTGGGGTTTGCCGATGCAAGCGCGGAATCGCCGGGCGTGTCGGTCGAGGAAGTGGTGACGCTGGAATCCCTGCCCAGCCCGTCGGCCGCGGTGGGTTCGATCTATCCGACGCTCCCGGCACGGATGACCCTCAGCGCGCGGGAGCGGAGTGATGGTCCGATCGAATCGCAGGTCGAGCTTTTCACTGCCGGTGACCTGCCGGACGGCTACCACACCGCGCTATATGTACGCCAAAAGCTGATGCGTGGCGAGGAAGCGGACGAGACCGACTACTATCGCCTGGATTTTGGCAACGATCGCTGGGATCTGAGCCTGGGCGACACGAACGACCAGTACACCCGCCTGACCTCCGACCTGCACGGGAGGGGGGCGCGGTTGCGCCTGCGCAGCCGCTATCTGGACTCATCAACCTTCGTCGGCACCCGGGATGCGGGTGAGGGACTCGAGGAGCGTGCTTTCGGGACGCAGGTTGTCGGCAAGCCGGGAAGACGCAGCAACCTGGCCCTGACGCACGTAACGCTGCAGGAAGTTCGGCTGGATGAAAGGGCGGTTGCCCCACGAGATACGCGACAGGTGAGTGCGCTGGTCGAACAGGAACTTCTTGACGGCTGGTCGGTCGGCGCCGAACTGGCGGCGAGCGACGGGCAGGAGCACTCGCGTACCCTGCAAGGTACAGCCTGGCGGGTGACCTCGACCCTGCACCTTGACTCGCTCCACGGGACGGCCGAGGTCTACCACGCGGACACGGATTACACCGGTGGTCTTCGTGACCGCGAAGGCTATCGCACCTACTGGCGTTACGCCGTTTCCCAGCCGCTGACGCTGTGGCTCGACCATGAGCGCTATCAGAACAACCTGGAGTTGGAGCCCGATCGTTCCGCCACGCTCACGACCCGCACGATTCTGGGCACGCAATTATCCCTGCGCCGGTGGCCGGTGCTGACGTTGAGTGGCGAAATCCGGAATCAGGAAGACCGCCACCGGGGCGCCCCAAGCGGCGACGAGGAGTCGCTGTTTGTCCGGATGCGCCTGTTGAAGAGTTTCCGTCGGCTGAGCCTCTCGGGGGGTGGCGAATGGGGCCGTCGCGAGAGCCGGTCGGGCATGAGATCGACAACGCGGTACGATGGCGCGGCGACGTTCAGTCTGGATCGCTACTACGGGCGAATTGGCTACCGCACCTCGGTCTCTCAGGACACCCGTCACACCATCGGACTTGACGAACGCGAGCAATGGGAAGCGGAGCTGGGCGGCCGCCTGCTCGACAATCGCCTGCAGACCTCGGTCAGCTACCGGGGCGATCTTCGAACGGGTGACGATCATGCGGGTGCATCCGTCCGGTTGAGGGTCTCCTATCGCGTGAACCGGGCCAATACGTTGTCCTTCGAAACCGAGTACCGGGATCTGGGGGAGGAGTCCGAGAGCCGGCTCTGCCTGCTGTCCTGGACTCATACCTTCGGCATGCCGGTTCCTATTGCCAAGGTCGCTTCCCGGTCGAGCGGACGGCTGTTTGTCGACACGAACGACAATGGCCGCTACGATGACGGAGATCGGCCGCTGCCCAAGGTAGCGGTCGGCCTCGGCGAGCAGCAGGTTTACACCGATCAGGAGGGGGAATTCCACTTTGCCCCGGTACCGCCGGGGATCCATGACATGATCGTGGAGACGGCGCAGTTGCCGGCCGAGCTGCAGCTGGCGAGACCGGACGATCTCCGGCTGCGATTGGAGCAGCCCGGCGATCACTACATGGAACTGCCGGTATGCTTCATCGGCGGCCTTGCCGGGACGGTCTACGAGGATGCCAATGGTAATGGAGTTCGTGACGCCGGCGAGCAGCCTCTGGGCTTTGTTCGCCTGTTACTCCATCAGGATGGCCAAGCCATTCGAGAGACCTTTACCGATGGCGACGGCACCTATTTCATGACCGACTTGATGTCAGGCAGCTACGACGTGCAACTGGATGTCACCAGCCTGCCGACCCGATACCAGGTGACAACGCCCAATCCGATGGTGGCGGAGGTGGGCTCCGCGCGGCGGCCGACCCTCGTCGATTTCGGCTGCCGAAAGGAACCGCGCGTGATCAAACGAACGTTCACCCAATGACCAAACTGAACCCTTAACTCAGGACTCACTACTATGCCGCTCATCACCACTACGCGCCGAGCTACTGGCTGGCTGGCTGGATCTTACGTCATCATCGGCCTTGTGGTTCTGGGTGGCGCCAATCTGGTGCTACTCAGGGCGACGCGGGTATCGAGCGAGGTGTTCTCGGTTGTCCTCGTATTCGACCTCCTCTACGTGTCAATCTCGGTCTTGATCATCCACTCGATGGCCAGGTTTTTTCTGGGCAAGTCGCGGCGACAGGAAGAGCGTTACCGGGCGATGGTGGAGAAGCTGCCGGATCCCATCTGCTGTTGGCTGCCCGACACGACGCTGACATTCGTCAACGAGCGGTACGCGGACCTTTTCGTGACCAGCCCCCAGAAGCTGCTGGGCCGGCGTTGGCTGGACCTGGTGCCGACGAGCAAACGCGCAAGTGTCTTTGAAGCCGCCGCCGAGATTGTGGCCTCGGGTCATCCGCGAAGCCATATCCATCAAGTCGATCGTGGCGGGTTGGAAGCTGCCTGGATGGAGTGGACGGACATTCCGGTGGTCGATGGAAGGGGGCAGTTGCTTTACGTTCAGTCGATCGGCCGGGACATCACCCAACGTATCCACGACCAAGGTGAGCTGCGCAAATCTCACGTCGAGTTGGAGCAGTCCAATCAGGAACGCGAGAGTGCGCTGAAGGCGCTTCAGGATTCTCAACAGCAAGTGATCCAGCAGGAGAGATTGCAGGCGCTCGGGCAGATGGCCAGTGGCATAGCCCACGACTTCAACAACGCTCTGGCGGTCGTCTGCGGCTATTCAGAGATGCTGCTTGACTGGGACGACAGGCTTACACCGAATAAGCGGCGAAGCTACCTTGGGTTGATCCAGACAGCGGTCAAGGATGCCACTGCGGTGGTCAACCGGATGCGGGAGTTCTATCGCTACCGTGAGGTCCAGGACGCGGTCACGGTCATCGATCTGAATGCGCTGGTGGATCAGACCATCGAGTTGAGCCGCCCCCGCTGGGAAAGTCAGCCCCAAGCCAAGGGGGTAACGATTTGCGTCGAGAGGAGGCTCCAGACCACCCGTCGCATCGCCGGTTGCGAGTCGGAGCTGCGCGAGGCACTGATCAACCTGATTGGCAATGCGGTGGACTCCATGCCGCATGGCGGCACGCTGACCGTGCGCACAGCGGACCGGGAGGAGCGGGTAGCCGCGGAGGTGATCGACACGGGTATCGGCATGACCGCTGAAACAATCAACAAATGTACCGAGCCCTTCTTTACGACCAAGGGGGTGCAGGGTACAGGTCTGGGTCTGGCCACGGTGAATGGAACCATTCGGCGGCATACGGGGAAGCTGGATATTCGCAGCGAAATGGGCCGCGGAACGACGATGTCCATGCTGTTTCCCGCTTTGGCCGAAGAAGCCCGGCCACCAAGGGATCCGATTGAACCGACGCCGTATGACCACCGGGGCACTCCGCTGCTGGTGGTGGACGACAACGAGTTGTTGTGCCGTGGTCTCCGGGCCACGTTGTCGGAGATGGGCTTCGCGGTCAGCATGGCCGTCTCCGGGAAGCAGGCGCTGGAGTTGTACGAGGAAGGCAGGTTCGCCGTCGTAATCACGGATCTGGCCATGCCGGACATGAACGGCGAGCAGCTCATTGCCGCTATCCGCCGACAGAGCGTGACGCAGCCGATCATCATGCTGACGGGATTCGGTGAGTTCATGAAGGCGGCCGGAGAAGAGACCATGGCGGATCTGCTGCTGAGTAAACCCATTACGGGAGAAGCACTGAACAAGGCGATCACCCAGCTGCTCGCCGGCCGGAACGGGAAGCGGCACGAGCCCTGCCAGTTTTGTGGAGAGAATGTTATCGGCGCGGCATCCTTGGCATCGGAACCAGCTTCGCGGCCGGTGCGGAAACCGTCACCGGCCTTGCCGTCAGGAAATGTCGGTTCGACGCATGCCTGCCCACCGTCCGGGGGGGTGGCGGCATGATTTGTGCGCGGTTCTTGAAGGTGGCGGGCCATGGAAGTGGATGAGGTGGTTATTGCATTCACTTTCAAATCGTATAGATTACGCCATTTAGTGATCCAGGGACAGGTGAACGATGCCATGGCTGGTATGTACAGCAGGGCCTGACAAGGGCGTTCAGTTTGAGCTTCGAACAGGCAAGATCACGTTGGGCCGGGCGCCGGACAGCGAGGTACGTCTGCTGGAAGCGAAGGCTTCCCGGTATCATTGCCGGGTATCGCTGGATGGCTCGCGCCTGTTGCTTGAAGATCTCAACAGCACCAATGGGACGAAATGTGAAGGGCGCCGGCTTCGGGGTCAGCATCATTTTCTGCGTCTGGGTTCACGGATGGCGATCGGCGAGGATGTCTTCGAGTATCGGCGCTCACCTGACCGGCTGATCCTCAACGACGTGGAGGTTCAGCCGGCAGTTGCGGAAGAGGCGCTGGATTCGGGGCAGTCGCAGACTCACTTCGAGACGGCGGCCGGCGACATACCGCCCCGCCGGCGCACCAGTTGGTTTTCCTTTTTCTTTCGCCGCGGCAAGAGTTGATGGCATCGTTCCGCGATTACTTGCTTAGCGTGTAGAGAGGTGGGTATAGTAGCATGACGGGCGAATAGTGTACCTCCCGCTCAACCTCAACCCCATAAAAGGAGAGTCACCATGCCAAATGATGAAGGAAAAAACATGGAGATCGAGAATCAACCAGGCGGCACAGTCGCCGCCCCCATGTCTCCCGCGGCAGCGGGCGTATCAGCCGCTGAGTTGAATGAAGTCGACAAGAAGAAGGTGCGTGAAGCTCTGCACCTGCTTGAAGAAGTGGCGGTGGACAAGCGCGATGCGCTCAAGCTGCTGATCGCGGAGAAATACAGCAACCTGAAGACAGTCGTGAAGGAGACGGAGAGCGGTGTCACAGCCAAGCTGAACAGCGCCAAGTGTCGTGCCACGGAAGCGGCGGTTCACGCAAAGGAAGTGGCGGTCCACGCGAAGGATGTGGGCGCGGAGAAAGCCGTGGAAGTGGCCAAGCAGGTCGACAAGAGCGTGCATGACAAGCCGTGGCAGTTCATCGGCGGCGTGGCACTTTCGTCGCTGTTGCTGGGCTGGATTCTGGGTCGCCGCGACTAGGCTCGGCTGCATTCACGACGATGCAGCGCCTTGAAACGATTGGGGAAATGTCTGTCACCGACCAGAATCAGGGTCGGTGACAGACAAGAGGGTAGGGTCCGATGGGGCAGGCAGAGTGGTACAGGCGCAGTTTTGCGGAGGATTACCTGCGGATCTATCGCCACCGGGATTTGGGGGAAGCGGAGCGGGTGCTCGAGCAGTTGCTGGCGCTGGTTCCACTGGGGGCAGGTCCGCGATGCCTGGACCTGTGCTGTGGAGCGGGGCGTCACCTTGCGGTGTTGCGCAATCATGGGCTCGATGTCTATGGAGTCGATCTTTCGGCGCCGCTGCTGACGGCTGCGCAGGAGTTGGTGGCGACTGCCGATCGTCTCATCCGTGCGGACATGCGTCGGCTCCCTTTCTGGCAGGCGTTTGATTTCGTCTTCTCCTTTTTCACCAGTTTCGGTTATTTTCGCGCAGACGCCGAAAACGAGGCGGTCTTTCACCAGATCAACAAGGTGTTGAGGCCGGGTGGCGGCTTTCTCTTCGACTTTCTGAACGCGAGCCGTGAATATCGCTCACTGATTCCCCAGGATATTCGCCATACGCCTGACTTCACCTTGACACAGCGCCGCTGGATCGATATCGTCAATAGCTCCATCGACAAGTCGCTCACCATTGAAGACAGCTTCGGCTCGCGCACGTATCAGGAGAGCGTGAAGTTGTATGGGCCGAATGAGTTTCTTGCCTTTGCCGAGGCGGCCGGTCTGGTGATTGATCGCTTTTGCGGAGCGGCGGACGGACGGCCTTTCACCCCCGATGCACCGCGGCTGATCGTCATCGGTCACAAGCCACCTCTGGATATTGCCTGAAAGGATGCGTCAGGATGCAGATTCAACTACTTCAACGGCCGTTGCTGCCCACCGAGTTGCTGGATCACCCGCGGCTCGATGAGTTGATGCCGTGGCGCCTGGCGACTCCGACGACGCTGGCCCGTCGCGCGGAGTCGATCCTGGCAGCGCCGCCGCGGATGAAGAAGGTGGCCGCCGTCCTGACGGCGTACAATCAGAGCATCGACAATGATGAATCGGCGCTGGCCAACTGCCGCCAACTGGCGCACGGTGCGCTGAGCGTGGTGACTGGTCAGCAGGCCGGGCTTCTGAGCGGCCCTCTGTATACGATTTACAAGATTGCGACGACGATTCGCCTGGCGCGCCAGGCGGGGCGGCAGTTGGGTCTCCCGGTGGTGCCGATCTACTGGAACGCGACGGAGGATCACGACCTGAGCGAAGTGGCGAGCTTTCACCATCCGGGGCGGGAATGGCGAGCGGAGTTTGCGCACGCTGGAGTGGCGGCGGAAGCGCTGAGCGTGGATCCGGCGGTCACTCAGTTGCTCGCGACGTATCTCCAGCAGGTTCCGTATACGGCCCACCATGACGAAATCGCCGCGCTTACGGCGCCTGCTTTCGACAACTACGGCCTCTACAGCTCGGCTGTCATTGCGCGTCTCTTTCGGGGAAGCGGGCTGATCATCCTCGAGCCCAGGCTGTTGCGCCCCTTGGCCGTCAGCTTTCTGCAGCAGGTCGTTTCGGAGCGGGGAGCCATCCGTCAGGCGCTGACCGTGGGTGCGCAGCGCCTGGCCCCCTTCGATGTGCAGCCGGCGTTCGATGCCAACTCCGGCTTCGGCCTCTTTCATCTGGACGAGGCTGGCCATCGTGGGAACGTACTGGAGCGCCATGGGCAGTTGAACCTCCACAACCGGTGGCTTGAAGCAGACGATGTCATCCGGGAGATAGGGGAGAAGCCCGATTCCTTCTCGACGGGCGCCTTCCTTCGCCCGATTCTGCAGACGCAGCAGTTGCCGACCCTCGCTTACGTGGCGGGCCCCAGTGAATATCGCTACCACCTGCAGCTTCAGCCGCTCTTCGACCTCTTCGGCACGGAGATGCCGATAATCCATCCGCGTAATCATGCGACCATCCTTACCGACAGGGAAGCCAAGCTTGCGGACAAACTGCACCTGACACCCGACGACTACTTTCGCGGCCCGCGGCCACTTTACTGGCGCCGCAATCTCCCGGAGCACGACCGGCAGGCATTCGACCGCGCGGAAGAAGCGTTGTCACGCCTCTTCGACGATCTTCGGCGGGAGTTGCAGTCACCCGTGCACGATCGCCGCTTCGAGAGCTACGGACACTCGTTCAAGGTGCAGTTGCAGTCACTGCGCAAGAAGACCCACCGCGATTACCTGTCAGCCGCCGGCATCGGCAACGACCGGCTCGACCGATTCTTTGCCGTCGTCCTGCCCCGGAATACGCTGCAGGAGCGGGTGTTGAACATCTTTCACTTCATCGAGTCGCAGGGCGCGGATTTTCCGCTCCGCCTGGTGGAGAGCTTCGATCCCATGGAGCCGCGGCACTATCTGATCACTACCAGCCAATAACGGCCAACCTATGCAGGAACTCGACTACCTCATCCTGAGTGCCCATCCCGACGATGCCGAACTCTACTGCGGCGGCACCATTCTGAAGATGGTGCAGGCCGGTTATCGCGTCGGGGTGCTCGACCTTACCCGCGGTGAAGCGGCAACGACCGGCTCGGTGGAACAACGAGAAGAGGAAACCGCCCGTGCGAATGAGATCCTGCAGTTGCGGTGGCGGCGGAATCTGGGCCTCCCCGACAGCGGTCTGCGCGATTGTGACGAGCACCGCCGGCCCATCGTCGAGGTGATCCGCCAAACCCGCGCCAAGCTGCTGGTGGCGCCCCTGCCTCCTTGCCGCCATCCCGATCACACGGCGACCGGTGAGCTTGCCCGGAGCGTTCATTTCTTTTCGGGCGCGGGCGGCTACGTCACGGACTCGCCTCCATGGCGGCCGCACCGGTTGATCTTTCATCCGGAGTACCAGGATGTAAAACCTTCCTTCATCATCGACATCTCGGCGCAATTCGAAGCGAAATGCGCGGCGATCGACGCGTACGGCAGCCAGTTCAAGTCAGGCAAGACGGTCATCGGCAGCGGTTCGTTCCATCACATGATGCGCAGCCGCTCCGCCTACTATGGGGGCCTGATTGGCTGTGAATATGGAGAGCCGTACATCGTGGAGAGCATGCTGCGTCTGGACGACCCGCTGGGCAACGCGCTTAACGGCTGACCTTGTCGATCATCTCGGCGGCATGCTTTCGTACCACGCTGCTGGATTCCTCACCGCCGAGCATGCGGGCGAGTTCGTCAATGCGAGCTTCGCCATCGAGGCAATCCATGGTTGCCACGGTGCGCTTCCCCCGCACCATCTTGGCGACCCGGAAGTGGCGATCGCCGCCGGCCGCGATCTGCGGCAGATGGGAAATGCAGATGATCTGATGCTGTGTTCCCAGCTTCTTCAGCTCGGCGCCGACTGTCAAGGCGACAACGCCGCCAATGTTGGCGTCGACCTCGTCGAAGATCAAGAGGGGGACGCGGTCGGCGGCGGTGAGAACAGTTTTGAGGGCGAGCATGACGCGGGCGATTTCACCGCTGCTGGCGATGACGCGCAGTGGGGCGCTTCCTTCGCCGGGGTTGGGAGCCACCTGAAACTCGACCGCATCCATACCGTGGGCGCCGACGGCTGCATCTTCAATCTGTACATCGAACTGGCCATCGGGGAAGCCCAGCCGCTGCAGCTTCTCGGTCACGAGGGGGGCCAGCCGCCGCGCTTCCCGGCGTCGTTTACGCGACAAGGCGCGGGCGGCTTCGAGCAAGGCGGCTTCGGCCTCCTTCTCGTCGCGCCGCAGCTTTTCGCGCCAGGCGCCCTGGTCGTCGAGCCGACTCAGCCGCTCGACGACGGCTTCGAGATGGGCGGCGACCTCCTCCAGGCTGCCGCCATACTTACGCTTTAGCCGCTGGATGAGGGCCATGCGTTCTTCCAGTTCGGCCAGTTCGCGCGGGTCGACCTCGATCTCCTCCAGGTATGAGGACATTTCTTCGCTCACCGTCTGGAGTTCGTTGCTGGCGGCTTCGAGGGAGAGGAGAAAGCGATGGCCTCCTTCGGGATCCATGCGCTCGACCTCCTGCATGTCCCGGATCACGTCACCCAGTCGATCCTGCAGGCAACCTTCCTGTTCGCTGATGGCGGCATGGGCGCGTTGGACCAGTTCGAGAAGCTCGCTGGCGTTGGCGACGCGTGCATGGCGCTGGGCCAGTTCCTCGTCTTCGCCGGGTCGCAGGGCCGCGTGTTCGATTTCCTTGACCTGGAAGCGGAGCAGATCGACCATGTCCGGAGAGGCAAACTCTTCGGTGCTCTGACGAATACGTTCCTGCACCTGGCGGAGGACGGCATGAAGAGCGGCGCAGGCCTCGACCTCTTTGCCGAGATCGCCAAATGCATCGAGAACGGTCAACTGTCTTGCCGGTCGGAGGAGGGATTGATGATCGTATGGCCCATGCACATCGATCAGTACGTCGCCGAGTTCCTTCAAGACCGCGACGGTGACCGGGGCTGCATTGGCAAAGGCTCTGGAGCTCTTGTCGGTGATGACGCGCCGCACAATGAGCTGCCCATCGTCACATGGGGGCGCGCCCGCCGCCTGCAGCACCGCGTCGACCTCGGCGACGGCATCGGGTCGGTCGGCCAACTCGAAGATGCCGGTGATTTCGCAGCTTTCGGCGCCGCCGCGGATGAGGCTCTTCTCGGCCCGTTGGCCCAGAATCAGCTGGACGGCACCGATGATGATCGATTTGCCGGCGCCGGTTTCGCCGGTGACAATATTCAGGCCCGAGCTGAAATCGATGTTCAGCTCCTCGATCAGGGCGAGGTTTTTGATAAGAAGGTGCGAAAGCATGGGCAAAAAATGGGGAGACGTGCAGATACGAGAGTGAGCGGTGATATATTAGCCGCGGTAGCCGCCATGTAAATCCTCTCACCAAAAAGTTTCCCCAGGCTTGTGGATACCTTTATCTGGACAATAGGGACATTAGGGGCGATGACAGTCATCCTCGGGCTGTTGACCGTGCTTCATTTCACGTTGTTGAAACGGCTCAAGCGGATGCTGCGTCGGGAAGCGCGGGCGCGTTCGGACCGCGAGGAGGTGGTCAGCTTTCTGAATCGGTTTGCGAACAGCATCGTGACGACGAACGATTCGACGCGCTGGCTGCAGCTTGTGGCCAGCTACGTAGCGGCAGCCATTCACGCGCGAGCCCTGGTGATTTATTCGCTCGAAGGAGATACGCTTCTTCGCGCGGTGGCGAAGACGGGCCGGCTTCCGAGCGTGAATCAACAGGATACGCAGTCGAGCGGCAGTCGGCTGCTGCACGATCTGAACGCGTCGAGCGTGGATTTGAACGAATCGCGTCTTGGGGAAGTCATTCTGGGCGGTCAGCCGATCCTGGAACACCAGCTGGACGGCGGCGGCGGCCACGCCAGCATCCAGAGCTTTCTGGCGGTACCGATGAGTATCGATGAAGGGAACATCGGGGTGATCTGCGCCATTGACAAGCAGATGGAGAACGGGCACTTCAGCCAGGATGACGCCTACCTGCTGCAGTCGCTTTCCAACCAGGTAGCGTTGGGTAGCACGCTGATCCAGGTGTATGAAGAGCTTGCCATGCAGCAGCGGGTTCAGCAGGATCTGAAGCTTGCACGGGAGATCCAGAAGTCGTTGTTGCCGGCGCGGGCACCTTACAGCCGCCGGCTCAAGATCAATGCGGTCAACATCCCGGCGCGGGAAGTGAGCGGCGACTTCTACGACTTCATTACGCTGGATGAGGACAATGTACTGGTGGTGATTGCCGACGCCAGCGGGAAGGGAGTGCCGGCGTGCATGCTGATGGCGATGTGCCGCAGCTTCCTGCGGAGCAATGCCTTCCGGTATCGGCGCGATCTGGAAGGGCTGATGAAGGAGTTGAACCGTAATCTCTTCACGGATACGGACGAACCGCAGTTCATCACCATGGCTTGCTGCCTGGTGGACAAGAAGGACAACACGATCGAGTATGCGCGGGCGGGGCACACGGAGCTGCTGATCCGAACGACGAAGGGAGAGATCCAGGTAATCTCGCCGGAAGGACCGGCGCTCGGACTCCTCCCGGAAGATCTGGACCCGCAGTACGACACCTTCTCCTTTTCCTGGCCACCCGGGTCGAGTATTCTACTCTTCACGGACGGCATCACGGAAGCGCTCAGCGACAAGAACGAGGAGTTCGGGCTGGATCGGCTCATCCAGGCGTGGAAGCAACAGCCGCTCGATCCGCAGCAGGCAACGGAGGGGATTCTGACCGCCGTACGAACGTTTACACAGGCTTCCGTTCAGAATGATGACCAGACGATGGTGCTTCTCACCCGCACCTCCTGAGGGGGGCAGCAACCATGTGAAGAAGCTGTTAATAGAGTCTTCATATCCTCTTAACAACACTTATCCTCATGTTGCTGCCGGGTTGCCGAGTACTTTCCCAACAGGCAAACTGCTCCGTAAACTACGCATTACCAGTATGTTGCGACTTCCATTAACATATCCACAGGGTATACTGATAGGGACTGGTTTAAATAATTTAAACACTACTATCATGAAGGAACTGTTCACAAACTGGTGGAGAGGGGGCTTGTCGGGTCTTTTCCGGGGAGTGGTTCAAGGGCTCATGTTTCAGGAATGTGACTGCTTGAGATAGACAATCGTATAAAGGTTATTAGATTACGTACCTGAAAGACTACGGGGACAATCGTAATACGCAACGCCAAAGGACAGGGACACATGAAGCTAACCGTATCAACTGCCATGCTGCTTGAAGCGCTCCGCAAGGTGTTGAGCGTCGTCAGCAGTCGCTCGACCATACCTGTGCTCAGCAATGTTCTGCTTGAAGGCAAGGATAATCAGCTGTCACTGTCCACCACCGATCTTGAAGTCAGCATCACCACGATCGTCGACGCCACGATTGAACGGGAAGGCTCGATAACGCTTCCGGCAAAGAAATTCGGTCAGATCGTGGGGACACTTCCCGGCGGCGATGTGACGCTGGACACGGATGAGGAGCTGACGACACAGATCTCCTGCGGTCCGGCCCAGTTCAAAGTGATGGGCTTGCAGGCCAGTGAGTTTCCGAAGGAGAGTGAGCTGCAGGAAGATCGTAAGGTGGTCCTGCCGAGTCTGGAGTTCGGTAAGACGTTGCGCAAGATCTCGTATTCCGTCAGCACCGATCAAACGCGGTATGTGCTGAACGGCATCCTCTTGAGCAATCGCGATGGTAATTTCACGACGGTTGCGACGGACGGTCGGCGGCTTGCGCTGGTCGAGAAGATTCTCGAGGATGGCGATTCAGTGGAAGATGGTGACGTCATTCTGCCGATCAAGGTTGTGCATGAGTTGGAGCGGTTGCTGGACGACGAGGGAGAGTTGGTCATCCGGTTCTCTGAATCGCGTGCCTCTTTCGAGGTTGGCAATACGCGTGTTGTCTCGAAGCTTGTGGAAGGCAACTATCCGAATTACCGCCAGGTGATTCCGGCGTCGTTCCAGAACTCGGTGGTGATGCAGAGGGAGAAATTCCTGGAGGTGCTCAACCGTGTTTCAGTTGTGGTCACCGATTCGGGAGCCTCGATCAAGGTAGCGCTGGAACAGGACAATCTGGTGATGAGTGCGAGTTCGACGGATGTGGGCGAAGCGAGCGAGCCGCTCCAGGTTTCGTACCAGGGCGAACCGGTCAACATTGCCTTCAATCCGACGTTCCTGCGCGATCCGCTTCGCCAGTTGGAATGCGACGATATGACCCTGCGGTTCAATGACGAGTTCAAGCCAGTTGTGATGCTTGGTGACGAAGGGTTTCTCTACGTCATCATGCCGATGCGCAGCTAGGCGGTACGCCGTTAGCGCGAGATTGCCGCGAGATGCCGTGAAGCCCATGGAGTTGCCTGTACTGGCCTGATTGGGAGTCACCTCTGTAACCCGACGAATAGGGCATTGGTACAGATGGCTCCGTCGAGCCGGCACGAGAACGGGAGACGAAGCAACCAACATAACGAGGAGCAAGAAGCCCATGGCCAAGCTGTCGACTTGCATGACTTGGGGGTTAACGCTTGCGCTTGCGTTTGTCGCCACCTTTACTGTTGCCGGCGACGAGGTTGCGCCGACACCATCGAAGCCCGCGATCCTGATTGACAACTGGGGCGGTACGGTGGACTTGGACTATATGAAGCGGCTGCAGGCGGCCGGGTTCGAGGTTGATGCCATTCATCACCGGGATCTGACCTGGGAGCGGTTGCAGGGGTACAATGTGCTGCTGCTGGTGGATTTTCCGCAGGAGGGTAAGGTGACCCACGAGCCGAGCGGCGGTCCTGGAAGCGGTGCGAACCTGGAAGAGACTCTGGCGTTGGTGGACCGGTTCCTGGCGGTGGGCGGCGGGGTGATGGTAAACCTGCTACAGCATCACTACAGCCCGGTCTTCTACAACTCGACGCAGAAGGCGCTGGAACGCTGGGGCGCTCGGAAACCGCTTGAACGGGTGGCGATGGCGCCGGACCGCTATGTTCGCCATCCTCGCCTGGGACACAGCTTTTATGTGACGGAAAACGTCCAGGATTCACCAGTTTCCGAGGGTGTAGCCCGTGTCTGGTATCCCGGCTTTCTGAGAGAAATACAAGGTGGTGGTGATTGGGGTACGGCGGGCCCGATCGAGGTTGACGACTCGTGGACGGTGGTCGTGCGGGCCCCGAAGAATAGTCGTACCGAACCGCTGCAACTGGTTGAAAATAAACCGGGGGTGCCTTGGTACGATGCGCCATATGTTCGGCCCGATGGGGTTGAGGAACCACCACTGTTTGCGATTCGCGACCTGGGTCCTGGCCGTCTGGCGCTCTTTCACGCGCATCCCTTCTATCACTTTGGTTCGGGTCTCTCCTGGTTGCACAACGGCGTCATGCTCGACAAGGGGCTGAACAATCAGCCGTCGGACTTCGGCAAACTGCTGGATCAGACCTTCCGTTGGCTGGCCGCGCCGAGCCTGGGGGGTGGCACGCTGGGGGGATACGTGACTGCCGCCGACCGCTGGATGCGTACGCTGGAGAAGCCGGACGCGAACGGTCATCTGCGCTACATGGGACCGCAAGGCTTCCAGCCGTACTCGACCCAGCACGATCCCGAGCTGAAACCTCCCGTAGTCAAGCTGCATCAGGGGATAGTTGGTCCGCGCACGGCCTACTCCGGTGGCCAGGGCACGGTGGCCGAGTACGCCGCCGTAGCTCGCGAGAAGGGAGTAGCGTTCATCATTTTCCTGGAGGATCTCACCGAACTGACGCAGGCGGAATTCACGCAGTTGGTTGCCGATTGCAAGGAAAACAGTGGGGACGATCTGCTGCTGCTGGCCGGCTACCGTATTCGCACCAACCTGGGCAACCAGTTTTTCCATTTCGGACTGGATCCGCTCTTCATGCACGACAAATTCCTTTCGCCCGACCGAAGCGTCATGATACTCCAGCCGCAAAAGGAGGATGGAAGCTGGGAGACGAGCCGGTTCATCGATTTTATTTTCGACGCGCAGTGGAACACGGTGAATTCGATGGGCTATTTCGATTTTATCGAACCGATGAAGAGTGGCGGCCTGGCGGTGCATGACCTGCGGTTGTTCAGCATGGTCGGCGTGGTCTATTACCGCAACGGTGAGTTGGTGGAGGACGTCACCGACCAGTACCTGCTGACCAATGCCGGCACCATGTCGGGGACTCCAGTGGCGATCAACTTACTCGATTCGCCGGCAGCGTTGGCCACCATGGTTGACGTTGGCCGGGGACTTACGCACGCCGAGGCGCCGGAAAGCATGCCGGACTATTACGCCATCGCGGCGGGGGTCGAGGGATCGAAGGGGCTGACTTATGCCACGGCCCCGTCGGTTCGGGCGCTGTGGGATCACGCGCTGCGCTGGAATTCGCAGTTTGCGGCGTTCAACGTCTTTCCCAGTAGTGGCCCGATAATCCTGCACTGGCCACGCGGCATGTACCGCACCGGCACGTACGCGGGGGAGTTGTTCGTTGCTGAGCGCATGCTGACGACGCCTTTCCTGCAGGTGGTGGCCGAGGCTGGGCTGAAGGAGGTGAGCGTCTACGATGGGGACCGGTTGTTCCGGCGTTTCCTGCCCGGAGGGGCGAAGGAGTTCTCGACGCGCCTCTTCCTGAGCGGATCGCTGCAACGCAACATGAGTGTGGTGGCGACTGACGCCAACGGTGGCAAGGCGGTATCCTTTCCTCTGCGCGGCTGGAACGATGGGGCGCCGGTCTGCGTCTTCTGCGGGGACCATGTGAACGATTGCGGCGGTATGCGGCTCTACCGCGGTCCTGGCTGGCAACGCTCCTCGAGCGTGCCGCAGATACCTGAAACCGGCGCGGCCTGGGACGGGATGGGCATGGCGGTGGGTAAGCTCGAGCTGCTGCCCATGGGGCCGGTGCTGCCTTCTTTTCAGACCAGTACCGACCAACAGGGCGGCCGACCCTATCAGACGCCGGTGATGGAGCTTTGCGACGAGCGGGCGTGGCGCGGACGCTCGGTCAGCCGCGGCGTGCAGTTGCCTGGTTCGCCGCATCGGAATCCGTGGACTGATTATGGCCCGATCGAGCCGGCGCCGTTGGTGGACATGGTGGGTGTCTTCACTGAATGGGACCAATATCAAGATGGGGTAGCGATGGGTTGGGGGCCGTTTGGCCGCAGGCAGGGGCCGACCGCGACGCTGTTCACGCACGTGAACACCTTCAAGGAAAACATGGTGCTGAACCAGGTTCATCTCAGCAATCTCTGGCGCAAAGATCTCGAACAGCACGTGATGCTGGTGCATGGTCGTGGGGAGACGCTGGTGGCCGCACGGGACGCGGCACCACGAGGCGAGCGTGCAGCGCCCGGCATGACCCGCTGGACAATCGAGACCGGCGACTGGTTCGCCGCCATCTCGCCGAACGAGGCCAACGCGATGTTGCTCGTCAACCGGGGCGTGCCGCTGGAGTTAAGCGTGGATCCCGCATCCGTGGTGCTGCGCGAGGCGCTGCCACAGGGAGGACTGCGCGTCGCGGCGGGCGACCAGCGGCTTCTCGAGTGGTTCTACTGCTCATGGCCGATGGACAAGCCAATCCCGCATACCGATGCGCTGCTGCGCTGGGTGCGCTACTTCCAGCAGCCGGACGGGTTCGAGATTCTTCGCGGCGTCCGCGTCGCTGCGCCACCGGGGGTTATCGAGTTGGAAGCTGAGAGAGGGGCGGTGGAGGTGAAGGTGCCGCGGTCGGCGGATAGCCTGGATGCGAACCTGCCCTTCCGGGTGGCCGGATTCAATCCGCGTTGGAGCGCCATCCTGTGGCAGAAGGAGGGCTACGTCGGCGCGGGACGTTATGGAAAGGCGCAGAACCGCTTCCGTACCCTTGGGATGGATTTCGACGGCCGCGTCTATTTCCCGGTGCCCACTGACCAGGCGGCGCTGCATCATCTCGTGGTCGGCCAGCCGGTGGTGGCCGCCGCGGGGGGTGAGGAGTTGTTCATCAATGTGGTTTGCCTGAAGGACGCCGCGGGTGGTACGCCGCCGCTGTGGCATGTTTCGGTGAACAATCCGACGGACGCGCCGATCACCGCGACGCTGACGCGAACAATGGAGCTGCCGGGCGTCGAGTGGGCGGGGGAGACGATAACGCTGGCGCCTGGCGAGCACCGCATACTGGTACATCCAGTGGGGGTCAAGCAATGAGCGGCAGAGTTTTTCGATTGGTGAGTTTCCTGTGCGCGTGGGTGATGACGGCCAATGTGTTGGTGGCGGAATTGAATCCATCGGGAGAGCCAATCGTGGACCAGGCATTGACCGAGCAGATGCGGAAGGATTACGAGCAGGCGGTGCATCTTCAGCGCAAGGAGAACCGGCTCGAGGACGCTCTGGTGCTGCTGGAGAGATACGACGGCGTAGAAACCGTGCCGGAGGAGTTGCGGCTGCAGGTGTTGAACTACCGCGTGTGGGGAACGTTTACCGCGGGTCGGCACGAAGAGTCTCTGCGGCTGTTTCATCGTCTGCTTGATCTGACGCTGCCGAAGGGTTGGAGCCATGAACTGGATGTTGCCTATGGTCCGGACGAGCGGCATCTGCTGGACATCTATATGCCCAAAGGGGCGACGAAGCCAACGCCGGTGCTGGTCCTGATCCACGGTGGCGGCTGGGCGCATGGACGCCAGACGGAATATCCGATCATGCAGCGCGACCTGGTGCAGAAGGTTCTTGCCAGGGGTGGGACGGTGGCTTCTGTCACCTACCGCTACGTCCATCAGGAGCACAAGCTGCCGGCGCCATTGCACGACTCGGCCCGCGCCATCCAGTTCCTGCGCGCCAATGCGGCCAAGTACAACCTGGACAAGGGCCAGTTCGTGGCCATGGGCGATTCGGCTGGCGGATGCAATGTGCTGTGGCTGGCAACGCACGACGACCTGATCGATCCGAAGGCAGAGGATCCCGTTCTTCGCGAGTCGACTCGCATTCAGGGTGCCGTGGGTGGCGGCGCCCAGACCACCGTCGATCCGGCGGACATGAAAGCCGGGGGTATCCTTGAAGCACTCAACCATGGCATGTTTTCAAACGGTCTGAAAGTACCGAACGCGAAGCTGAAGGGGCTGGAGATCGATGTGGAAACGCAGGCGCTGATCGACTACTGTTCGCCGGTCAAGCATCTGGACGCCAGCGACCCGCCCATCTTTTTGAGTTATGTGGGTCCGCTCGACCGGACGGACGAAGGGGTGCACCATCCGCGGCTGGGACTGCTGTTCAAGCAACGGGCGGACGCCGTCGGCGCTCGCTGTACGCTGCATGTCCGCCATGAACCGGACTATCCACCACCGGAGCCGGACTACATCCTCGAGTTGCTGGGGCTGGAGTAGAAGACAAGAAGGAAACCGTCTGAAGATGAACGCCTGGAAGAAGCCTGAAGCGACCCCCGCGGATGTCGGCATCGACACGCCGCTGCCATATCTGAACGAATCGTGGCGCATCGCCGTGGCGCTGCTGGACAAGGCCCGGAGGTTGTACTGGGAGGGCAACCGGGACGGTACGGGACCGGGTCATCCTGGCGCCTGGCTGCCCGTGAGCCTCGGTCGACGCGGACACATGTCCATGCTCTGGGACGAACGCGACATCCGCCATCAGGCCCGGTTGATGGCGTACCTGTGGGCTGACGAGCCCGGGTTGACGGACGAGTTCTTTCGGAACAGCTTCCTCGAAGCGCTCAACGAGCGCGGCGAGCTGCTTGGGCACAGCAAGGCCCATCCCCATGTTCCGCCAGTCGCCAACGTCAACACCATGTATGGCATGGTGCTGGGCGACATGCTTCAGTACTTCGATCCTGAGGAAGACTGGTTCGGCGCGGTGCTGGAGCGGGCCGCCGCCTTTGCGCAGCAGATGAGCCAGGCGTTCGACCCGGAAGGCTCGGGCTTGCTCAATGTCGGCGGCAATGCCAACACCTTCTGGGGAACCCATCTGGGCGAACCGAACCACTATCCGGTCAACTACGACCCGACGAACAAGGCGATTGTCCCCACCATGGCGTTCGCGGTCTTTCTGAAGAAGGCGCATGCCGCGGCCGCAAAGCGGAACTCCGCGACGGCCACGCCGCTTGGGGAGCTGCACCAGCGCACGGTGGATGCCATCGAAACGCGGGCCTGGAGCGATCTCGGCGGCTACTACCATGTCCAGCGCGACGAGAACAGCGGCCGCTGGTTCTTCACGCTTAACGGCATCCGCGAAAGCAGCCGCGAGACGGATGTTGTCCCACACTATGCCGCGGAAGGGGGCGTCTCCGCGGAGCGCCTTCTGGCCGTGGCCCGGGTGCTTCACGACGCGCTGACCCGCGAGCGCTGCTTCCCGATGCCGCAGTATTTCCCGACCTACTCGTGGTACTCGCCCGAACATCCCAACGGCGTGGACATGGGTGAGGATTGCGGCCAGATCGGCGGCGCCTGGGATACGCCCTATTTCCATTGCGTCCAGGCGCTCAATGCCGCCGGCCTGCAACAGGCGTTGCAGCGGGCCGTTCTGCGACGCGCCGAGGTCGCGGTCCGGGACGGTGACTTCCTCGAAAGCTATCGGCTTGACGGTACGGTCGACCATGCCGCATTCTTCAACCGTGACGAATACGTGGTCAGCGCCACCGCGCATCTGACGGCGATCGTCGAGGGGCTTTTCGGCGTGACCCCGGCGGCGATCGGTTTCCGTGAGATCGCGATCCAGCCGAACCTGCCGCTGTACCGCTCCTACCGGCATTCCTGCCATCCCTCGCCCTGGGCGGAGCGCGATAATCGGCTAAGTGTTCGCCTCGGCGCGGTCGGTCGCCTCGATCTGGTCGTGCGGTACGACGAGACGGCCGAACGGCTGACCGTGAAGACCAACGCAGTCGGCGTGCCGGGGCACTTCCGGCTGCCACTGGATCTTGGGGCCCGTTTTACGTCGGCGGCCTGGAACGGCGCGCCGGTGGCTGCCAGAGTCGAGGAGGGGATCGAGTGCGCCTTCATTCGTGTGGAGCATGTGCTGGACGGGGGGACGCTCACGGTGCAGCTCGCTCCGCATGTGTGGAAAGGCAAGGGGACGACGCCCAGCCTGAAGCCGCACGAGGAGAAGCGATGATAACGGCGCGCGAGAATCTGCGGCGGATCGTTCGCCGTGAGAAGGCGGAGTGGATGACGCTGGACTTCGGGGTCAGCCCCGGCGCGATGGCGATGTTCCGCAAGCATCTGGGGCCGGAGGTGAATCTTGCGGAGTATTTCAAGTTCGACGGCGCCTGGATCGGGGCGACCGGCGGAACGCGGCGGCCCACGCCGGACTGGCGTTCGTTGTACTACGCCGACGGTTCGCTGCCGGCGGAGGCGGTCATTGGTAGCGAATGGGGCGGGGCCTCGGTGTATCATGCCGCGAGCGACGATGCGATCAACTACTTCCCCTTGCGCGGCATCAGCTCGGTGGAAGAGCTGGAGAGGTATCCCTGGCCGGACGATGTGGGCGCCGCGCACCGCTTCGTCGGCTGCAAGGAGAAGGTGGACGCGGCCCATGCCAGAGGACTGCCGGTGTATATGGGCGGGCCTAACTACTTCGAGGCCCTGTGGGGTCTTACCGGGTTCGACACCCTGTTGCTGGGCATGGCTGCTGACGAAGCCTGGGCTCGCAAGCTGTTTGCCAAGTGGGCGGAAGGACAGGTGCGCATGGCGGAGGAGGTTGCCCGAACCGGTGCGGACATCCTGCAGACGGGCAGTGACGTGGCCACGCAACAGGCGCCCATGATGAGCCCGGCGATGTGGCGCGACTGGATCTTCCCGATGATGCGCGACGCGGTCGCCGCCGCCAGACGCGTCAATCCCGAGATCATGGTTTTTTACCATAGCGACGGCAACGTCGAGCCCTTGATCGAAGGATTCATCGAGGCCGGAGTGGACATTCTCAACCCGATCCAGCCCGAGTGCATGGACATCTTCGCGCTCAAAAAGAAGTACGGGGAGCGGATCTGCTTCCACGGCGGCATCGGTGTGCAGACGACGCTGCCGTTCGGGTCACCCCAGGACGTCCGCGATACGGTTCGCCGCACCATCGACAAGATGAGTGCTGGCGGTGGCGGCTATCTTTGCGCGCCAGCGCACATGATCCGTCCGGAGGTACCTTGGGAGAACGTGATGGCCTTCGTCGAAACGATCCGAGAGTACGGGCATCCGTAAGGAAAGCTATCAGGATAGGCCGAGCCACGACCGGCGACTTCGGCAAGATGCATCTTCAATCATTCGGATAATTGGGAGATTGAGACCGTGAAAGAACGCACTCTCTTCATCAACGAGGACGACAGCCATTTCACGTCGCTCCATCCGCGGGAGGATATGACGCGCGAGGGCATCGAAGGGCTGGCGGATTTCTACTGCGAGAGGACGCAGGTGGCGGGCGTGCTCTTCTGCGTCAACTACCAGAAGGCGTTGTACCGGAGCGATGTCTGGGAGTACGTGTGCGACGGCTACGAACCGGCCGGGCCGGACGACCAGCCTTTCCTGCGCAGTCTGGACTTGAGCACGGGCGGCCATGGCAGGCACATGCTCGACAACATGCTCGAACTGGACCGCCGGGGCCTCGATCGGTACCAGCTCTGGATCGACCGCTGTCGCCGGCATGGAGTCGAGGGCTGGCTGAGCCTGCGTATGAACGACTGCCACGGTCTTCAGGAATATCGGCAACGTTTGGAGGAAGGGAGGGGGGACTATCGCGGCTGGGCGCTGATGTTTCCGTCGGAGATGTGGAAGGCGCATCCCGAATGGCGGCGGGCGACCTATCGCGAGGAGCGCAGCATGGAGGGCGCTTACGATTTTAGCCTCGCCGAGGTGAGAGCGCATCATTTGAAGCTGGTCGGTGAGGTGCTGGAGAAGTGGGACATGGATGGCATCGAGTTGGACTGGCTGCGCTGGGGTATGCACTTTCGGCCCGGCTTCGAGGCAGAGGGGGCAGCGGTGCTGACTGGATTCATGGAAGACGTTCGTGGGTATGTCCGGCGGGCCGAAGAACGGCTTGGTCACGCGGTCCGGCTGGGGGTGCGCATACCCGCTGAGTTCGAGGTGTGTGAGGCACTTGGCTACGATCTGTTGGCGTGGTCGGAGAAGAAGCTGGTGGATCAGGTGACGCTGTCATCGTTCGGGGGCATGTCACTGGGCTTCACGCCTATCGCGCTGTGGCGAAAGATTCTGGGCGACGGCGTACGTCTCCTCGCGCATTGCTGCGGGGTGCAGGCTCCCTATACGGCGCTGGGACTCACCGGCCTGGTGGGGCATGACGATCTGTTGCGCGGCGAGGCTGCCAGCTTGCTGAACCGCGGGGCGGACGGGCTCTACTTCTTCAATACCTGTTATGCGGAAAGCTCGCGTCCCGGCGAGTTCAAGGCTCTGCTGCAGACTCTGGGTTCGGAGGAAACACTGAGGGGGCAGAGGCGAGTGCACCTGCCCGGTCATGGTGTTGCCGCGCCGGGGGTACCCGCGCGCAGCCAATTGCCCGTGCCATTGAGCAATCCTGCCGTTGGCTACGACTACGCCCGACTCGAAGGGAGCATCACCCTGCGGCTGGACACCGGCTTCGCGCCGGATGCCGATGCCGAGGTCATCCTCTATCTCGGCTTCTCGGAGCCGGTGGAGATGGAAGGGAAGGGCGAAGTACGGGGCAACGGCCGGATCCTGGAAGAGGTCGAGGAGACCGGAGGGGCGATGCTGCTGGACAACCAGATCGAGCGCTGCGTCGCCAACCTGAAGAATGCCATACCATTCCTGTTGGCCTATCGGGTGCCTCCCGAGTGGTTGCATCCGGGCATGAATGTCTTCGAATGGATTGGCTTTTCCGGGGTCGCCGAGCTGCGCTGGGCGGAGATCCGGATCGAGCCCAGGAGCTGAGCTTCAGGAGTCGGTCGGGGGTTCGTGGAGCTTTGTCTGGCGGTAGAGGGTAGGGCTGAGTCCGGTGAGGTGACGGAACTGCTTGTTGAAGTGCTGGGGATCGGGCATGCCGACGCGAGCAGCCACGGCCTTTACCTGCAGATCGGTGCTGCGGAGAAGTTGGCGGGCCACGTCGATACGCCGCTGCAGGATGTAGCGGGGCATGGTGACGCCGAACTGGCGGCGGAAACAACGCGCCAGATAGTTCTGGGAGAGCCCGACGGCGGCGGCAAGTTCGGGTATTTCGAGGGAGTGATCGAGCGCTTCGTTGATGATGGCGACGACGCGCTCGATGGCGTCATCGGCACCCCGTTCGACGGTTGCCTGGTGTCGTGCGTCGGGGAGCATGGCGAGGCGCAGGAGGAGGGCCTGTAGTGAAGCGGAAGCGGCGGCGGCGGCAATGCGTCCGGCGCTGCCGCGGCGAAAGGAGAGGGCGTGAAGCCGGGCAATTTCGCGGAACTGTTCGTTGATGGACGCTCTTTCGCGGTCGAGGCCAAGAACGAGCGGCAGCCGCGCCAGTCGCCCTCGGGCCGGGAGCGGCAGAAAATGAATGCACCAGTGATGTCCGGGCTGCGGCAGGTGATAGCTGCTCACATGGTTGGCTGGGGAGAGGGTGAGAAGGCCCGGTTCGAGCTGGATCTGGCGGCCATCGAGGCGCATGGAACCATGGTAGTCGTAGAGGTGCAGGGCGTGGGTGGCACCCTGATACTGGGTGGCGTAGTAGCGGTCGCCGTGGGCAAAGCGATCGGCGCGCCAGATGACAGGAGAACCTTCCAGCGGCCATTCGACATCGGCCAAGGCGGGAGCATCGTGCATGATTTTTACCACAAGTCGCGGGTTGTTCCAATTGCCATCATACCCTGCCATGCAATAGAGTAATAGCAAATCCACGCTGGCGTCGCGCCAGCCTCATCCAATGATTACCGGAGCATCGTCACCATGCTGACCCAACAGCAAATCGATTTCTATCATGAGAATGGTTACCTGCATATCCCGAACGTCTTCAATGACGGCGAGATCGAGGCGATGCGTGACGATCTCAACTGGATGATCGACACGTGGGCGAGCCGGGGGATTGGGTGGACTGGGCCGTGGCGCAAGGAGATCATGGACGAAGCGACGGAGGGTAAATCGGAGCTTATCGCGATGCACGATCTGCACTATTATGCGGCCTCCTGGATGCGGGGCGTCACGAAGCCGAATCTGTGTGAAGCGATGGCCGATCTGCTTGGTCGGGAGCAGGTGGCGCTGCATCATTCGACCATGCATGTGAAGCCTTGCGAGACGGGTCAGCCGTTCCCGATGCATCAGGATTGGGCCTTTTACAAGCACGACGACGACCGCTTCGTCGATGTCCTTGTGCACCTCGACGATACATGCCATGAGAATGGAGAGATCCGCTTTCTTCCGGGTTCGCACAAGCAGGGGGCGCTGCCGCATATCACTCAGTTCGCGGATGGCACGCCGTGCACGCCGCACCTGCCGCAGGATGTGTGGAGGCTGGCGGATTCCGTGGCTGTTCCCGCCCGGAAGGGGGATGTGGTCTGCTTCAACATCTTCACAATTCACGGCTCGTATGTGAACCGGACCCATGACATGCGCCGGATGGTGCGGGTGGGCTATCGGCATCCGGAGAATCGTCAGACCTCCGGTCAGAGCTGCGACCGGCCGAATCTGATGGTCTGGGGACGGCGGCGGCGGGTGCAGGGAGCGGAGTTGTTCAGCACGGAGACGTCGGCATCCGCTGAAGCGGAACATGCGGTAAAACTGTAGGCGCCGGCTATGAGTCGTGAGGTGAGCGCTTCGATCACTTCACGAAATGGAGTGGAAGAAGCGCGAGGATTGCGCTATTGTGTCGTCGAACCCTCTCTACCTGATGGTGCCGACGATGAGTGACAATTCTGCTCAAGCCAATGCTCCGACGGTGAACGACCAGGATGCTCGTCAGTTATGTCTTTATTGCGATCATGAGAATGCTTACGATGCCCTGAGTTGCGAGAGTTGCGAGTCGAGTCTTCTGGTGGGCTATCTGGAGAGTGAAGGCGAAGGGGTGATACCGCAGGGATTGCTCTTTCCGCTTTGCCGTCGCAGCTACCGCGTCGGTCGCCGGATGAGCGATGATTACGTGATTCCATGCCACAGTGCCAACAGCATTCTGCTGGAGTACATGGGGGACGATACATTCAGGTTGCATCCCCCCTCGCCGAAGGGTTTCTGCCTGCTCAACGATCAGCCTTTCGAGTCCGGGAAGTCGCTGGTTGCCGGAGACAGCATCCGCCTGGGTGCCGATCTCTTCACCTTCTTCGAGGGGGATCCGCCGGAGGGAACCACGATTTTCTCGGCGCAGACCGCGCAACAGGCTCAGTTCATTCTGCACGGGGCCTATATGGAGATTGCCGCCGCCGCCGATCTGAACAGCGCGTGCGAAGTTGCGGTGGATGCGGTGCTGAAAATCACGAAGATGGACCGCGGTGTCTTTTTCCTTACGGACACGGATGAGGCGGGGGAGCTGGTTCTGCGGCAATGCGTGACGCGGGAAACGACTTTCGGAGAGGGTTTCACGGATGTGGATTCGCCATTCAAGATCAGCCAGACGCTGCTCCAGCAGTCCCTGCTGGATGGAGGCACCATCATCATCGACGATGCGCGCAAGCGGACAACGCTGCCGCACAGCATGGTCGCGCTGAACCTGAATTCCCTTGCCTGCATCCCGATTGTTTACAGCGAACGTCGGCTCTATTCGATCGAGGATTGCATCGGCATCATCTATACGGACAGCTTCATGCCGACGCGGGAGATCGAACCGCATGTGGTGCCGCTGCTCACCATGCTGGCGAGTTTTCTCTCCACCACGATCATGAACTGGCGCTGAAGCGGCAGGAATGGCCCGAGTTGAACACGGTGGACGCAACCCCGTTGGGGTTGATGCGTGTGGGGGGCAGGATATGGGACGATGCCCCTTCAGCACATTGCCGGCGTGCTGGGGGTAACGATGCCCCGTCAAGGGCATGCATCGGCGCAGCTGACGAGGAGGGACCAGCGGTCGAATCAGCGGGTATCTTCGTCGTAGAAGACCTTCATGACGGTCTTGTTGAGCATTTTGCTTGAGGGCATGATCTGGCTGGCCTGCTTGAGGAGGACGAGGGCGGTTTCGTCCTTGACGATGTCGCGCAGCTGGTCCTGTTGCTCGCCGAGAACGAAGGAGTCACGTACGGCTCCGCCTTCGAGAGAATGGATCACATCGCGGGCCATGGAATGGCCGAAGCGCAGGATCGACTGGTACTTGCGGGGGTAGCGGAGATCCTTGAAGCCGGGATTGAGGAGGGCCACCCGGGGCGGCAGGTTGTAATGGAAGGCGACGGATTCGTTCCACGGCTCGGCCAACTGCTCGAAGTGGCGGATCTTGATCAGGTGGAAGACGTCTTTTTCGGGGAGGAGGCGGGCATCGACGAGATCGATGCGACCGTACTCGTTGAAGCGCCAGCTCATCTTGATGCTGGGTTTTCCGTGGGTGCCGTACTTGCGGGAGAGGAAGAAGTGATTGTAGACGGGGCGGATGACCACCTGGTAATTGCCGGGCATGCCGCTGTATTCGCGGCGCCCATCTTCGAAGGAGACGTCGTCGGGGTCGGGGATGGAGTCGATGTCATCCAGGCGCTCCCAATGCTGCTCCTCCGCGGTGGGCTCTTCCGTGGATTGCTCGTTTTCCAGCACCTCGGCCAGAGAGGCCTCCTGTGCGGCTTCGGGTTCTTCGGCGGTTTGGTTGCCGAAGAGATTGTTTCTGATCTTGGACAGAAATGTAGTCATAGCGTGAAGTATTCCCCTTGAGAATGAGCAATTTACGGTCGATCCCTATACCTGTTATCGGCGTGAGCCCCATCTCTCGCCAGGCAGGTCAAAATTGCGACATTTCTCACAATAGGAGACAGAAATGGTATTGCAAGCGACTGTAGACGCCGGAACGCAAAACTTCACCATTTAAAATGGTGTTTGAAGGCTGTGTTCTGGCGGTATGAGCGGGAATGTCGTGCTTATTCGGGGGTCTGTTCGAGCAATTGCGCGATGATGTGCTCGACGGTAACCCCTTCGGCATCGGCGTGGAAATTGGTGAGGACACGATGGCGGAGTACGGGTGCGGCGAGAGCCCGAATGTCCTCGATTGCGACGTTGTACCTGCCGTGCAGAAGGGCGCGGGCCTTTCCGGCGAGGATGAGTGCCTGAGACGCGCGGCTGCCTGCCCCCCATTTGACGAAGTCTTTGACGATCTGGGGCGATGTGGGCACCTGACGGGTGGCGGAGACGAGGCGGACGGCATATTTGACCACGTTGGTGCCGACGGGTACTTCACGCACGAGCTTCTGGATCTCAATGATTTCTTCGCCGGCGAAGATCTCGTTGAATTCGGGCTTGGATGGGTTGGTGGTCCGCATCACCATCTCTTCTTCCTGCTCGATGGGGAGATAATCGAGGATGACGTTGAAGATGAAGCGGTCGAGCTGGGCTTCGGGGAGGGGATAGGTGCCTTCGAGTTCGATGGGATTCTGTGTGGCGAGGACGAAAAAAGGCTCGTCCAGGGCAAAGGTGTGGCCGGCGGCGGTGACCTGCCGCTCTTCCATGGCTTCGAGCAGGGCGGCCTGGGTCTTGGGCGGGGTGCGGTTGATTTCATCCGCCAGGACGAGATTGGCGAAGATGGGGCCGCGTACGAAGTTGAAGGTCCGCTTGCCGGTGGCGGGATCTTCTTCGACGACCTCGGTGCCATAGATGTCGGCAGGCATGAGGTCGGGGGTGAACTGTATGCGTTTGAAGGAGAGGGAGAAGATCTGGGCGATAGACTTTACCAGCAGCGTCTTACCGAGTCCTGGGACGCCGGTCATGAGGCAGTGGCCGCGGGTGAGCAGGGCGATGATGAGCTGCTCCATGATGGCTTCCTGGCCGATGATCCCCTTGCGGAGTTCGGCGGTGATCTTTTCGCGCGCGGCCATGACGCGGCGGACGATGGCTTCGCCCTGCTGGGAAGTGGGTGGAGGCGTGGGAGCGGTATCAGGCATGATCGAGGATCCTTGGTTGAGTTGAGTGGGGTCAGCGCTTGTCGGTGGCGCGCTTGTCGATAAGGACACGCAGGGGCATGGAGGAGTTGCTAAGTCGCAACCGATTGCCATGCGGAACGGGGAGGCGCAGGTGGGGGCCGTCGATATAGGCGATACCCTCGCGCATCATGGATTGCAGTTCGATCTCCTGGTTGAGGCGGAGCATCCCGCCTCGAAGCTTGTACGTAGGTTTGTTCGGAGCGTTGAACAACTCGCGTGGACGGTACTGAAGGCGCTTGCTGCCCAGCGGCATTGTCTGCCCGCCGGCTGAGTGTATCGCGCCGCTCGAGCCTGCCGCGGTGCTGATCCAGATGCCCGAGCTGCGCTGCACTTCCTCCTGACCGTCGATATGTAGAGAATAGCGGCTCATCGCCGCTGGTGACTGGTGCGCTACCAATACTTCGTTGACCGCCCGAAATGCATAAAGTTCGTCGTTGAGGCGAATATCCATCCGGTTGAAGAGTCGTATCCGCGGGGATCCGTTAGTCAGGTTTCGCATGAAGTCGCCGAAGCAGGTGCTGTTGGTGACACAGAAGGCGCCGACGCTTCGCTGGGGGTCGGAATTGACGCCCAGAATGGCCTGATCGGTGATCCGGCGGGCCGCTTCGATGAAGGTCCCGTCGCCGCCGACGGAGATGACCAGCGAATAGTGCTGGTAGTTCATGATGCGGGCGCGGTAGACAAGGCGATGGCGAATCCCCAGGCAGGTCAGCTCCCGGTCAACGGTCTCGAGGGTACGGTTGTGGGTATCGTGAGCATCGGCGAAGCGCTGGATGTCGGCTTCGCTGAAGCGATTGCTACCGGATGCCATCTGCTGCGAGCGCTCCTGAAAATAGATCTGGTAGAGGCTCTTCTTGTAGATGACGAGGACATTGTCAAGCAGGCTCGGCATGGGCTTCCGCGGTTGGGATTCGGGCAGTGTGTCGATCTGTATACAAAGCTGTCCGGGTCTGCGCATAAGGTACTTTCATTCGCGGCTCAATCAATCGGGGATGCCGGAGCGGGGTCTGAAGCAGGCGGCCGTCAGGAGTTTGAACAGGGGCGTAAAGGGAGTGCAACATGGAGGTGCCACCGTTTGGCGTGTTCAGGCTCAAAAAGAGATTGGCATTGCAGTTGCTGATAAGGACAGCGGATAGCGACTCTGATCTGACCTGAAAGAGAGGGTCGCCTTCCCGAACAATGAAGGTTGAAAGACCTGCCCTAGGTGGCGTCAGACCGGATGCTTTGGCTCCCCGCCCATCAGCCGTGTTTGACGCCACCGCTTTTTTGCGGTGAATTGGCCGGGGGTGCCAGCGCTTATCTTTCCGTCATGTCGCGCCATGCAGCCAGGTAGTCGGGATCTTCCGGGCTCAGGGCAAGAGCTTGACCAAGTGCATGGCGGGCGGGCTGCGTCTGGCCGAGCCCCTGAAGCAGCAAGGCCATGTTGTACCATGCTTCGTGGTAGGTTGGGTCGAGTGCAATCGCACGCTGATAGTGGAGCATCGCATCGGCCGGCTGGCTGAGGCGGTGGTGGCAGACCGCGAGCTTGAAATGGGCTCGCGACCAGTCCGGTCGACGGCGTAGGGCTTGGGCCAAATCCCGGCATGCTGCCTCCAGATCGCCGGAGTCCTGATGAAGCTGCGCCCGGTCGAACCAGGCGGTGGCCAGGCCGGGATTGGCGATCAGAGCACGACTGTAGGCGTTCAGGGCGGCCTTCGGTTCGCCAGCATTGCGGTGCAGTGTACCCAGTTGGTGCCAGGCAGTGGCAAACGCGGGATCCGCTATCAGGGCGTGGCGCAGCAGTCGCCGCGCCTGCCGCGGATCGCTGTCGATGAGTATCATGGCGAGATTGTACCGTGGCTGCGGGTAATCCGTCTGTAGCAGGGCTGCCGTCCGATAGTGATGGCGCGCCAGGTTGTGCTCGCCGGCTTCGGCGAGTGCGTTGGCCAAGGCATTGTGAGCGATCGGATGCTCCGGTTCCCGGCGCAGGACGTACTCCCACAGACTCCGGCTCTCCCGCCAGATGCCGGTCACCCGATAGGTTTGCACGACCGCCAGGCAGGTGAAGATGACGAGGAGTCCGGTATAGGCGCGGCGCCATGTCGGCGCCAACTGTCCCAGTACGATGGCTGCCGTGAACCAGACGCCGATCAACGGAAAGTACCCGTAGCGGTCCGCCGTCACGAAATAACGGTTGCGCAGCACGAGAATACCGATAGCCGGCAAGGCGGCCAGAATGGCAAAGCAGAGGCCGAACCAGAGGCGTCGCTGTCCATGCCGAAACGCAATGGCAAGCCCACCGAGCAGGATCAGCAGCGGGAGCGCATGCAGCCAGGAAATGCTCGACGGTGACAGGGCTCCCAGCCGATAGTGGGGCATGGGCGGCGCCAGCAGCAGCAGCCGCTCCAGCCAGCCATTGAAAAGTGCCGGAAGGTAGGCCGCCTGGATCAGCGCCAGGGGGGTCGAGGCTTCGCTCGCCATGGTTGGCGCCGCGATCAGGCGATTGAGGCCAAGCACAGTTGCCGCCAGCACGATCAGAGGCAGGGCGGCAAGCAGCTCCCGGCGCGACAGGCGTTCCTCGTGCACGGCCCACGCCACCAGCAGGAGCAGCACCGGCAGCATGATCATCGTCGGTTTGCACAGCATGGCCAGGGCCGCCGCCGAGATAGCGACAAGCAGGCTGTTCCTCCGGTGCTCTTCCAGAAAGCCTTGCCAACCGAGCAAGCAGATGAGGCCGAAGGTTGTCGACAGCAGCTCCTTTCGTCCCATCGCCCAGGCGACGGCTTCCGCCTGCAGCGGATGCACGGCAAAGAGGACAGCACCGGCAAAGGCGATCCAGCTTTCATTCGACCAGCGCTTGAAGAGCTGGTACAGCAGCAGGACGTTGAGCAGGTGAAGGAGCAGGTTGACGCCATGCACTACCCCAGCTGAAAAGCCGAAGAGGGCGCTCTCCGCCAGATGGGACAGGTAGGTCACCGGGATGTAGAGCTGCTCTTCCGGGATGGCTCCCGGGGTCAGGATCTGCTTCACGTGGCCCCACGAAAGGTTCTGAATCGCGGGATTGTTTACCAGATAGTGCGGATCGTCCCAATTGACGAAGTTGAAAAAGACTGTCTGGCCGAATACCACCAGCAGGATGATGGTGAGGGCCAGTGGCTTCCAGTAAAGGAGAAATGGGTAGTCGTCGAGGCGCATGCCGAAAGTTAACCGCGGAGGGCATGGCCTGCAACCCGCCCATGCCGATGTGTGAGCAGGCAAAGGAGGTGGCATTTTCTCCAGCTTCGTCTATACTAATCGATAATGGGAATTGTCGGCGAATGGCTGTTCCCGCTACACATGCAAGAGGTGGCTGACATGGCCGATGCTAGAATACTGGTTGCTGACGACGAAGAGCATGCGCAGATCCGCTTGATCGGGCGTGCCACCTTCTCTTGCAGCCAGCGTGTTCGCGATTATGGCATGCGAGTGCTCGACAAGAACATCAAGCATGTGCACATTGACCTCTCCGAGTGTGAAGGCATGGACAGTACCATCATGGGGGTGCTGGCCATGATCGGGCTTCGCGCCCGCAAGCAGGGACTCAATGCGGAGATCGTCAATGCCGATGAGCGGCTCAAGAAGCTGCTCTATGGCCTGGGGCTCAAGAAGCTCTTTGTCTTCACGCACACGCTTCTGGACGAAGTCAATTGGGCCACTCTCTGTCATACCGAACGTGACGATCAGCCTCTGACCGCGGAACGAACCATTCTCGAGGCCCACGAGACGCTGATGCAGATCGACCCCGAGAACATGCCGAAATTTCGCGATGTAGTAGACTATTTGCGGCAGGACATCGAGCGCCTGGAAACAGAAAATTAACCGATGAAGAAGGAGAGGCCCTGCATGGCCAGACTTACCAAACCGTTCACGATCTGCTGCCTGCTTGGCCTCCTGCTCTGCGGTTCAGCATTTGCCGAAATCAGCGTTGCCACCATCGATATGCAGGACGTTTTTGACGCGTTCTACCGCACCAAGCGCTTCGAGAAGGAGCTGCGCACCAGTGCTGACATGGAGTACCTGATCAAGCTCGAAAATGAGACCGAATCCCTCAAGGTGCAGATGCAGGAAGTCGTCAGCCGCGACAAGTCCTTCACCATGTCCGAAGAAGCCAAGAAAGAGAATCGTGAGGAAGGGCGTCGCCTGGTCGCCAAGATTCAGGAACGCGAGAACGATATTCGGCAGATCCAGCGCAAGGTCGAGAAGAATAAGCTTGACGAGCGCCGCGAGATCCTTGCCATACTCACCACCACCATCGAGAAATTCGCTCAGGATAACGCCATCGACCTGCTCCTCGATTCCTCCGGCGTCACCAGCAATGGCATTCCTCCTATTCTCTATGCCAACGCCAAAATGGATGTCACCCAGACGATCATCAGCCAGGTCAATCAGGGTCATGAAGAAGAGATCAAGGAACTCAACGCTGCCATCGAAGCCGCCGATGAAGCGCGGCGGGCCGCCAGCAAAGAGTCTCCCGTAAAAGAAGGGCAGTAAACCATGGCGGAAAAGAGTGCAGCCGACATCGCGGCAGAGGTCGGCGGCAGCCTTGTGGGCGACGGGTCCGTGAAGGTCTCCGCGGTCGCCTCTCTGGCTGACGCCGGTGAGCGCCATGTCTCCTTCCTGGGTAATGAAAAGTACCGCGCGCAGGTGGCGACCACCGAGGCAGGCATTGTTCTCGTGCCGATCGATTACGCCGCGGAACCGCCTCCAGGCCGAGCCTATATCCGCTGTGACAATCCCAACCGTGCCTTTTCGCAACTGGTGGTGGACTTTGCCCCGGCGCCTCTGGTGCCGACTCCCGGCACTCACCCCGCGGCAGTCGTAGCCGAGGGTGCGACGGTCGCGCCGTCAGCCAGCATCGGCGCCTGTGCCGTCATCGAAGAGGGCGCGGTCATCGGCGAGAAGACCATCATTGGCGCGGGCACCTACATCGGCCATGGAGCGCGGATTGGGCGCGACTGCCATCTCTATCCGAACGTGACGGTCCGCGAGGCCTGCATTCTGGGTGATCGCGTCATCGTTCATTCCGGAACCGTGATCGGCAGTGACGGCTTTGGCTTCGAGATGAGCAAGGAGGGGCACACCAAGATTCCGCAGATCGGCATGGTTCAGATCGACGACGATGTGGAACTGGGCGCCTGCGTCACCGTCGACCGGGCACGCTTTGGGCGCACCTGGATCAAACGCGGCGTCAAGGTCGACAATCTGGTGCAGATTGCGCACAACGTCGTCATCGGCGAGCACAGCGTCATTGTCGCGCAAGTGGGCATCTCCGGCAGCGCCATCCTTGGCAAGCATGTGATCATGGCCGGGCAATCCGGAGCGCCTGGCCATATCCACATTGGCGACGGCGCCACCATCATGGGCAAGTCCGGTCCCATGTCGGATGTCGAGCCCGGCGCCACGCTGATGGGAATGCCGGCCATGCCCCGCGCCAAGTTCATGCGCTGCAGCGTCCTTTATCAGCGTCTGCCTGACATGCATAGCCAGCTCAAGTCCTTGCAGAAGCAGGTGGAAGAATTGAGTCGGCGCCTGGCCGAACTCGATCCTTCCTGAAGCGCAGATCCCCTATCTGAAGAGGAGCAGGGGAATGCGGCAGGACTTGATCAGGGAGGCGGTCGTGCTGCCCAGCAGGAGAGTACGGACCCGCGAGTGGCTGTAAGCTCCGGTGACCAGCAGGTCGATCTCATGATCGTTCACATGGGCGGCGATTGCTTGATCCGCGTGGACATCGCGTGAATGCGTCACCTGCAGGGTGAAACCCGCGTCGCGCAGGCGTTGCTCGGTGCCGGTCATATCGATCGTGACGGTCGCCGTATCGACCGCCAGGAGATGGCAGTCCAGCCCCTTGAGCAAGGGCGACCGCACCAGATAGTCGACGGCCTTGCGCACGCTCTCCTGTCCGTCATAGGCAATGAGGAAATGCGCGATGGGACGAATTGCCGAAGGGATTACGAAGAGCGGCTTGTGGATGGCGCGCGCGGTCTTCTCCAGATTCGAGCCGAGAAAGACCGAGTTCATGTCAGCATGCTCACCGCGCTTGCCGATGAAGATCATGTCCACGCTCGCTTCCAATTCCTGCACCGTATCCGTCAGGCTTCCCCTGCGATGGAACAGATTGACGTTCCGCACCCCTGCCTCCTTCAGTACGCGCTCGCCGTGCTCCAGGATGAGCCGACCCTTCTGCTGATCCAGGCGCCCCCGCGCTTCGTCGACCTTCGTCAGCTCCTCCAGAAGCCCGCTGCGGGCGCCAAGCCCGATCGAGCCGGTATGGTCAGATGCCGGAGCTTCATAATCCGAATGGCGGCGCAAGACGTGCAGCAGGTCGATCTCGGCATCGAGCCGTTTTGCCACCCAGCCGGCCATTGCGCAAACGGTGTCGGCATACGCGGATCCGTCGATGCATACGAGTAATCGTGCAGGCATGGTCGCCTCCTCAGTGTTGGTTCATGAGTTCGAGCGCATTCGGCTTGTCGTGAACGGCGAGGCGGTCCACGATTGTAGCACTGGCTTCGTTCATACCGATCAACTCCACCTCCGTGCCGTCGCGCCGGAACTTCAGCACCACCGTGTCCAGCGCTCCCACCGCCGAGATGTCCCAGAAATGGGCGCTGCTCACATCGATGGTCACCCGCTCGACCACTTCCTTGAAGTCGAACGCGCCGATAAAGCGCTCCGCCGACGCAAAGAAGACCTGTCCATGGACCACGTAGGTGCGTCGTAACCTGTCCTCGGAAAGCGTCGACTCGATCTTCAGCAGCTGCGATACCTTCCGCGCAAAGAAGAGGGCACTCATGAGGACTCCCGCAAAGACCCCCATTGCCAGATCGTGCGTCAGCACCACCACCAGGACGGTGGTGATCATCACCAGGCTGGAACTCTTCGGATACGTGGCCAGATTCCGAATCGACTGCCAGCTGAACGTGCCGATCGACACCATGATCATCACTGCCACCAGCGCGGCCATCGGGATGCGCCTTGCCCACTCGCCCAGCACCAGAATGAGGAAGAGCAGGAAGAGCCCCGCGACCAGCGTCGACAGCCGTCCGCGACCTCCAGACTTGACGTTGATGACGGATTGCCCAATCATCGCACAGCCGGCCATGCCCCCGAAGAAGCCGCTGACGATGTTGGCCAGCCCCTGCCCCGTGCACTCCCGATTCTTGTTGCTCGGCGTATCGGTCAGGTCGTCCACGATCGTCGCCGTCATCAGCGACTCCAGAAGTCCCACCGCGGTGAGCGTCAGTGCGTAAGGAAGAATGATCCGCAGCGTCTCCAGGTTCAGCGGAATATCCGGCAGCAGGAAGACCGGCAATGTCGAGGGTAACGCCCCCATATCCCCAACGGTGCGCAGATCCAGCCCCATGGCCATGCTGATGGCGGTCAGCAGCACGATACAGACCAGGGGCGATGGGATCGCCTTGGTGAAGCGGGGCAGAATGTAGATGATCGCCAGCCCGAAGGCCACCATTCCGTACATGAGCAAACCCGCCCCCCTGAACTCCGGCAACTGCGCCATGAAGATCAGGATCGCCAGCGCGTTCACGAAGCCTGTCACCACCGAGCGTGAGACAAAGCGCATCAAGGTTCCCAGCTTGAACAGTCCGGCCAGGATCTGTAGAACGCCCGTCAGGATGGTGGCTGCCAGCAGGTACTGCAGGCCGTGTTCCTTTACCAGCATCACCATCACCAGCGCCATCGCCCCCGTGGCAGCCGAGATCATGCCGGCCCGCCCGCCCGCAAACGCAATGACCACCGCGATACTGAAGGACGCGTAAAGCCCTACTTTCGGGTCCACCCCCGCAATGATCGAAAAGGCGATCGCTTCCGGGATGAGCGCCAACGCCACCACCATGCCTGCCAGCACCTCATTGCGAACATTCCCCAGCCAGTTCTCTCTCAGGTAATTCAACGACAGTGACACCATCAAACACTAAGACTCCGTATCAATCAGGGTTAAAAAGCTGCCGTCCTCTACGGCAATACGCCGTCACGGCCCCTCACGCCGGTCCAGCTCGGGCCCGGCCTGAGTGTCCATCTACTCGATGCAGCGCGTCTTCAGGATCGGTGCATCTGTCAGCGCCACCCTGTCTGCATCCGCAACTCCCGGCGCCGATCTTTCGCACAAGATTCCATCGCTCCGGCTTCCATTCCAAGCGGACTGTAACCTGCTTTTACCCCAATAGCAACCCCTGTGCCTGAAGCCGCAGAAGCCGAGTAAGCCGAGCTACACGTAAAGGGCTATCGGCAGCTCGTGGCGGTGCTCGGTCAACTCCGCCAGGCAGATCTCCAGCTTGGCGAAATCGATCGGCTTCGACACGACCACGTCCACATTGGCCGGCCATTTGCCCTCCGCCTGCATCACGCTTGCCAGCCCGGTCAGCAGGATGATCGGCTGATCCGGTCGCAACTGGCGCAACCTGGCGGCCAGCGCCTCGCCACCCATACCGGAAAGATCCCGATCACAGATCACCACGTCGAACTGCTGACTTGTGAAGCGCTCGAGCGCCTCCTTCGAACTGCCGCAGGCAGCCACGTGGTGCCCCTGCGCGACCAGCATCTCCGCAAGAATCTCGCGCACCGACTCCGCGTCCTCCGCTACCAGGATCGAGCAGCTGTGCGAGGCACGCCAGCTTTCGCGAAGTCTTTCCGAATCGAAACTCAGGCTATGATGGCAAAGCGGCAGGCGAAGCAGAACCCGGGTGCCCTGCTGCTTGCTGCTCTCGATGCGAAGCGCGCCGCCATGCCGCATGGCCGTACCATGAACCGTTGACAAGCCCAGGCCCTTTCGCCCCGCACCCTTGGTCGTGAAGAAGGGCTCGATGCAGCGCCCGATCTCCGACTCGCTCATGCCGCACCCCGTATCGCTGAACGCCAGGATCACCTCGTCTCCGTCCACGCTGGTTTCGATCCGGATCGAGCCGCCATCCGCCATCGCTTCACTTGCATTGTCGATCAGCATTCCTACCGCATCCAGCAGCTCCTCCCAGCAGCCACGCACATATAGCTTGTCCGGCAGGTTCGTCACCACGTCGATCCCCTGCCTTCGCAGAGCCTCCGCCCGGTCTTTCAAGACGCTGTTCACCAGCCTGTCCAGGCCCAGCACCGTCTGCAACTGAGTGGTGTTGCGCTGGCGATAGAAGTCGCGCAGCCTCCGGACCACCTGGGCCGTCTCCAACGTCGTGTTATGGATCATATTCAGGTAATGATCCACCCGCTCGCTATCCTGTTGCGATACGGGACGCAGCAACAGCAGCTCCACAAAGCCCTGGATGATGCAGAGCGCATTGTTGAAGTCATGCGAGATGCCGCCGGCCATCTCCGTCAGCGCCTTCATGCGTTCCTCGGCGATCAGCCGGTTCTGCCCCTGTTGCAGGCTCGTCACGTCATTCTCCAACCGCATCGCCTTGAGGCGCAACTGCCGCAATTCCGTCTGCCGGTCGACCCGCGGCAGAGCGAGCGCCTCGCAAACCGCCCTGTCGAAGCGGCTGCTACCGCTGCTCAATGCCACGTAATCCACCGCCCCCGCCTTCAGCGCTTCCACCGCCAGTTCCTCGCTGCCATTCTGCGCGCAGACGACAACCGGATGCAGCGGCCACGACGCTACCACGCGGCCAAGCAACTCCGTCGGGGATGTCCACGTCAGGTCGAAGCTCAGCAAGACCAGATCTGGAGCCTCTCCCCCGATAGCTCTCTCCAGTGCATCCGCAGTATGCACAATGTCAACAAAGCTGTCTCGATGATGCTCCCGAAGTTCGGCTGCGAGCATTGAGCTTTCTGGTCGATCATCCGTAATGAGCAGTAGTCGGGGGGCATTCTTCATGGCTGGGGGACATCCTTAGAGCTGGGTGATTCTCATCCTGCCGGCGCCTCGCTCCAGCTCATCCTCATTACTATCATAAAGCGATAGCGCCAAGGACGAACAGCCTCCTTGCTAAAATAGGCGAGCCCATTTTACAAAGCAAACGTTCACCTAACGTTTTGCATCGTCCGCGACGCCAAATCGCCCGAAAACTTTTCTCGGATAAGATACGTAACTATCTGCGTTGCAAGCACTTAGCAGGTTATGCCCGGCTTCGGAGAAAATCTTCCAGCATTTTTCGCGTTGGCAGTCCCGATTGTCCACCGGGGTGCATTGCCTTCAATGCCGCGGTCGCCGCCGCCCACCTCACGCGGTCGTAGAGCGGCATCTCTTCGCACCAGGCGGCGGCATAAGCGCCGTGAAAGGCATCCCCACAGCCTGTGGTATCCACCACCTCGACGCCATAGGCGGCAAAATGCCGCGCCGTCTCCTGCTCGCGACTCGCCACCCAGCCCCCCTCCGCGCCGCACGTGACCACCACCACGTCGCGATCGTCGCGCAACAGCGCCGCCGCGGCCCTGCCGGGATCTCCTTCACCGCACAGCTCGGCGGCTCCCTTCCGCGGCACGATCAGGTGATCGATCAGCGGCAGCAACCTTCCGAGCCCTGGCGCATCGTGCTCGACATCCCCGATCACCGCCATTCCCGCCGCCCGCGCAATCTCCGCCGCCCGCACCTGCCCATCCAGCCCTTTTGGATCCACGAACAGCGCCTTCGCCGAGCGG
Source organism: Lentisphaeria bacterium (assembly GCA_041690595.1). GTDB lineage: Bacteria > Verrucomicrobiota > Lentisphaeria > JABSQK01 > JAWLHB01 > JAWLHB01. The sequence continues at coordinate 11,408 of JAWLHB010000018.1, read as the reverse complement.
ATCACCTCAGCCGCCGGCAATCGCGGGTGCGCGCCGATCACCTCCGGCTGCCGCGCCAGGATCGTGCGCGTCCCGCTGTTCTCCACCACCAGAATCGTCGCCGCGTACGGCCGTGCTTCCGCCACCTGCACCGCATGCGAGAGATCGACCCCCTCCCGCCGCAGCGCCGCCGCCACTGTCGCCGACAAATCGTCATCCCCCAGCTGTCCCGCGTAGGCGCAGCGCGCCCCCAGCCGGCTCGCGGCCACCAGCGCCGTCGCCGTCAGCCCGCCGCACTGCTGCATCCGACGGCTGAATGCCATCTTCGTATCTTCTGTTGGAAAGCGCGGCACGTAGATGAACTCATCCACCGCGGTTGTGCCCAGCCCGATGATATCGTAACGCTCCCCACTCATCTACCCTTCCTCCGTCGATTGTCCCGTCACCACCACCACCTTACCGACCGTTCGTCCGCTCTGAAAGCGCCGCAACGCCTCCGGCAGACGGTCGAACCCAAAGCGCTCGCCGATGTGCGGCGCCGTCAGCCCCAACGCCCGGATCTCTCCGCACAGCTCCCCCATCTCCTCGATCCGATCCCACAGCCGGATCAGGTTGAAACCCATCACGCTGCGATTCTCGCCGATCATCGCCAGCGGATCGAGGCGTGGCCGACGCAAATACCGCCAGCCCAGCCGGAGCCAGTTGCGGCGGCGCCCGCCCGGCATCATCACCCCCGAGCCGAAGACCACCAGCCGGCCCCCCGGCAGCAGGCGATCATACCCTGGCCGCAGAAAGCTCCCGCCAAGGCTGTCCAGTATCAAGTCAAAACCGCTCACCCCCAGCTCTCCCAGCGCCTCGTCGAGTTGATCGCCGAAACGCGCTTCATCCCGAACCAGGACCCGGCTCTCGTCCAGTCGCGCCTGCTTCACCAGAAAGATCACCTTCTCTGCGTGACCGACCGTACCGACGGCCCGCGCGCCGATCGCCTCCAGCATGGCCAGCGCCTGCAGCCCGACCCCTCCCGCCGCCGAATGCACCAGCACCGTCTGTCCCGGCCGCACATCTCCCAGCCGTCGCAGCGCATACCAGGCCGTCATCGCCTGCACGGCAAAGGCCGCTCCCTCCTCCGCGCTCCACCCATCCGGCAGAGGCTGCAGCGCCCGCGGATCGGCATCGATCAGCGTCGCGAACCCCCCGAAGCGCGTCACCCCCAGCACCCGGTCGCCCGCCGCGAAGCCCGTCTCCCTCTCCGCCTCCAGCACCATCCCCGCGAACTCCAGCCCCGGCACAAACGGCACCTTCGGCGCCGCTGAGTAGAGCCCCAGACACGCAAAGACGTCGGCAAAGTTCAGCCCCACAGCTTCCACCGCCACCCGCACCCTCCCCGCCGGCAGCTCTCCCATCTCTTCCCCCTCCAGGCGCAGACTCTCCAGCCGCCCCGGCGTCACCCGCCACACCTCCCGTTTGCTCATCGCGACTCCCCTGCCCGTTGCCTACTTCGCCCGCTTGTGACGATGGTTCATGAAATCGTGAAAGATAAAGCCACCCAGCCGGTTCAACGGCGCGAAGTACGCCCGTCCCCGGTTCAACTCCGTCAGCCGCCGCACGAACTGCTGCAGATACCCATCGCTCGCGATCATGAACGTCGTGATCACGATCCCCTTCTTCCGGCACGCCATCGCTTCGTTCAGGGTCTGGTTCACAATGTACGGATCCAGCCCGAAGGAATTCATGTACAACTCTCCCGAGCGTTCCCGCACCACCGACGGCTTGCCATCCGTGATCATGAAGATCTGCCGATTGTTCGACTTCCGGCGCAGCAGCAACTCTCGACCCATCCGCAGACCTTCCTGCGTGTTCGTATGATACGGCCCGACCCCCACATACGCCAGCTCCGACAGCTTGATCCGCTTCGCCTCATCTCCGAAGACCACGATGTCCAGGCTATCCTTCGGATACCGCGTCTTGATCATCTCCGCCAGCGCCATCGCCACCTGCTTCGCCGGCGTGATCCGATCCTCCCCATAGAGCACCATCGAGTGCGAGATATCCAGCAGCAGCACCGTCGCCGCCCCCGTCCGCGCCTCACGCTCGCGTACCGCCAGGTCCTCCTCCTCCAACTCCAGATCCCCCAGCCCCACCCGTCGCATCGTATTCTTGTACGACTCGTTGAAATCGATATCCCGCGGCGAATCCCCATACAGGAACGGCCGGCTTTCCGGCAGCTGCTCCCCCGGATTTTCGCCCTCCCGGCCCAGCGGATGCGAGCCGATTCCCGACTCCTTCAAGTTACGGAAGATAAAGTCCAGCGACTCCTGCCGAAGCCCCTTCTCGCCGCGCTTCGTCAGCCGATGCGCGCCACCTTCCAGCCGCACGATCTCCTCATCCCGCAGCCGTCGCTTGAAGCCCTTCAGATCCACATCCTTACCGATGTAGCCCCGCTCCTGAAAATGCTCCATCCACCGCAGCGCCTCGTCCACATTCCCATTCGTCTGCAGAAGCAGATGGTTGAACAGGCGCATCAGGTCCTGCTCCGCCATCAGCCGCTCCATCAGCTCCCGGTCCCATTCATAGTAGCGATACCGCATCGTCATGCCTCAGAAGTGATTACCCCAGCCATACTATAATCCCCACCTCCATCCCACCCCAAAACCTCGGTCCAATCCTCGGTCCTGCTCCATCGGCCCTCGGCAAATGGGAGACATTCTCCGAACAGCGATTAGGCCGTTGTCCCCAACGGCCCTGCCATTGCGCGCACCCTGGGCACGCCACTCGCCTGAGTGGCTCCGGCGTTGGACGTTGCCACTCCCCGACGCCTGACTCCCCTCATATCCCCTCGCCTCCCCATCGGTACCGATCCCGCCATTACCCCAACGGCCATTGCTGCCCCCCCGTGTAAGCTCAATTCCACGGGACTTACTAGTGAGACGTTCTCCCCATCGGCCCTGCAATTGCCATAGTTGCTCCACCCCAAAACCTCGGTCCAATCCTCGGTCCGCCAGTGCCACCGATTGTCCGTGTCCGTGTCTCGTCCGGAGTGGCCTCTTGCGCCTCTCCACCCCAAAACCTCGGTCCAATCCTCGGTCCGACAGTGCCACCGATTGTCCGTGTCCGTGTTTCGTCCGGAGTGGCCTCTCGTGCCTCGCTCCACCCCCAAAACCTCGGTCCAATCCTCGGTCCGACAGTGCCACCGATTGTCCGTGTCCGTCCGTTTTGTCCGTGTTTGTCCCGAGCGGCTTTCTGCGCTTCGCTCCATCCCAATAACCTCGGTCCAATCCTCGGTCCAACCCCATCCTCCTGTGATGCCGGATACCAACCCATACCAAATCCTCACTGCTTACCCCATGTCTCGCCTTCATAACCGAAAGTCAGAACATATAGCATACATCAGATAACTCAAAAGTCAAGCTCCGGAGAAGGAAAACCTTCCTGTCCGCTGCCAAGTTCGCTTTGACGAGACAACCCATTGGTGTATATTGTGAATAGTGAATCACAATTCAAGATCAACCAGTGGGAGTCAAGCATCCGGATGCGAGCGACAAAGACCAATACGGACCTTCGCCAGGAACAGATCGCCGAAGCCGCGATGGAGATGATCGCCTCCGGAGGACTTTCGAGCCTGAGCATGGCAGGCATCGCTGAGCGCGTGGGAATTGTGCCCTCTGCGCTCTACCGCCACTACAGGGGGAAGGAGGCCGTCCTGGACGCGGTCCTGAATCTCCTGCGATCACGGATGCTGGCCAATGTGGAGGCGGTGCGCGGCGAGGCCACCGACGCACTGGAACGCCTGCGGTTGCTGCTGATTCGTCACCTGACCCTGGTGGTTGAGACCCCCGCTTTCCTCCACGTCATATTCGCCCATTTCGCGCAGGCGGATCATCAGGAACGTTGGTCTGCTTTGCGCGACACGATGGGGTCGTATCTTCAGGAGGTTGCGCTCATCGTCGAACAGGGTCAGCAGGAGGGCGATATTCGTTCCGATATTCCTTCACGCACGGCCGCGGTCATGTTCATCGGGCTGGTTCTTCCCGCCGCCATGCTTCACCGCCTTTCCATGGATGGCTTCGATCCGAAAAGCCACCTGACTGCCGCCTGGCCGGTATTCCTGCAAGGCCTGGTCCAGCGCAGCGAAGCGCCACTGGGAGATGAAACATGAGGATCCCCGCGAGCAGAACTCACCAACCGAACAAAAAGCATCACTCCCATGACTGAACACACGCGCAACATCATCCGAAAAACCTTCCGCGTGGCTCTTCGGCTACTGCCGATACTGATTGCCGTGGGCGTTGTCATCGTCCTGATGAAGACCCGGTCCGCGCCTGTCCGCAAAGATGTCCAGGAAGTGGGCAGGACCATGCGCGTCATCGACGTGCCGCTCGTCGCCTTCAGCCCGCGAGCGGTCGGCTACGGGCTGGCCGAGCCGGCGCGCGTCTGGCAGGCGGTGGCCGAAGTCAAGGGCACCGTCGTCTCGGCGCATCCCCGCCTGGAGTCCGGCGCATTGCTTGGCGAGGGGGTTGTGCTGCTCAGCATCGACCCCACGGAGTACGAGTTGGCGGTGGCGCAGCGTACGGCAAGCATTGCGGAAACTCAGGCCAAGCTGGATGAACTGGCAGCCGAAGAGCGCAACGCGAAGGCGTCGCTCGAGATCGAGAAACGGTCGCTGGCTTTTGCCCGCCAATCTCTGGAGCGTCTGCGAACCCTCCGTCAACAAGAAGCGGTTGCAGCCGATGAGGTGGATCGCGAAGAGCGCAGCGTTCTGCAACAGGAACAGGCCGTTCAGCAGCTCACCAACGCCCTTGCACAGATTCCCGCCCGCCGTGACGCTCTCACGGCCGCGCTTGCCGTCCATGAGGCCAACTTGAAGCAGGCTCAACTCGATTTGGCCAGGACAGTCATTCGCGCCCCCTTCGATTGCCGTCTTGGCAGCGTCAGCATGGAGGTGGGGCAGGTGCTCCATGCCGGTCAGCAACTCTTCGAGGCACATGGGACGGGCACGGTGGAGATCGAAGCGAAGTTCCGTCCCGAACAATTGCGGAACCTGCTGCCGCTCGAAAAACGTCGCCACTTCGAGCCGGGCATCACCATGGAAAGACTGCGCCAACTCTTCGATCTTACCGTCACGATCCGGCTGCGCAGCGGCGACTGGGAGGCCACCTGGCCCGCGCGATTCGACCGGATTCGTGAAGCTGTCGATCCACGCACCCGAGCCATCAATGTTGTGGCCGTTGTCGAGGATCCCTATGGGCAGGTGGTCCCCGGCGTCCGCCCGGCCCTTGTCCGCGGCATGTACTGCGAAATGCAACTGCAGGCGCCGCCACTTCTCCAGACCGTTGTTCTGCCGCGCAGCGCCGTGCGGAGCGGGACCGTTTATCTCGTCGACGAGGAGGGAAGATTGCGCCGGCGGACTGTCAACATCGCCTTCGAGCAGGACGATTTGATCGTCCTCGAGTCCGGACTCCAGGGCGGCGAGACCATCGTTGTTTCCGATCCTTCCCCTGCCATCGAGGGGATGAAGGTGGAAGCCGTCGACGATGCGGATCTGCGTGAACGCATCCTCGCGCAGGCCGAGGGTCGGGAGGCATCCCCATGATCCGCTTCTTCGCCGGCCATCCCACCGCCGCCAACCTGGTGATGGCGCTCTTCATCATCGCCGGGTTGATGGCATTGCCGCGGATTCTGCGCGAAACCATGCCCGACTTCGCGCCCAGTGAAGTGGAAATCCGCATTCCCTATCCCGGCGCCACCGCCGAAGAGGTCGAGGAAACCGTGGCGCAACGCGTCGAGGATGCCCTCGACGACGTCAGCTACCTGCATGAGATCCGCACCGACTCCCGCGAAGGGCTCTCCATCACCGTCGTCGAGATGAGCGAGAATGGCGACTTTCAGACCTTCTTCAACGATATCGAGCGCGGCATCGATGCCATTGACGATTTTCCCGATGACGTCGAGGAGCCGGTTATCGTGGAACTCGGCCGTACGGATCTCGTCATGGCCTTGCTCGTGGCAGGGCCGTTGGACACACCTGACCTGAAGGCATACAGCGAGAACCTCAAGGATCGCATGCAGGAATCGGGACTGGCCCTGATCGATATCGAGGGCTTCTCCGAACACCAACTGCGGCTCGCCCTCTCCGCGGCCGAACTGCGGCGCACCGGGCTGACGGTGCCCATGGTGGCCGACGCCATCGCCGCGCAAAGCCGCGACATGCCGCTGGGAACCATCGAAACAAGAGAGCGCGATATCCTCCTGCGTTTCCATGATCAGCGCCGCACCCCCGAAGAACTTGAACGTCTGGTGGTATGGGCGGGTACCGACGGCGCTGAAATCCGCCTGGGCGAGATCGCCACCATAGTGGATCTCTTCGAACGCGACGACCAGAAGATCGTGATGAACGGACACCGTTGCGCATTGCTGAACATCCGCAAAACAAAGGCCGAAGACACCATCCAGGTCGCCCAACGCGCCAGGGCCTTCATCGAAGACGAGCGCTCGCGACATCCACAAATGACGCTCACCATCAGCCAGGACGAATCCTTGATTCTGGCCGATCGCATGAACATGCTCATCACCAACGGCATGCAGGGTTTGGTTCTCGTATTCTTGGTCATGTGGGCCTTCTTCAACATTCGCGTCTCCTTCTGGGTAGCCATGGGGTTACCTGTCTCCTTCCTTGGCGCCTTCCTGATCGCACCCCACCTGGGATTGAGCGTCAACATGTTCACCATGGTCGGGCTGCTTCTGGCACTTGGACTCCTGATGGACGACGCCATCGTCATCGCCGAGAACATTGCCGCACACCGACTGCTGGGAAAGGGACCGCTTCAAGCCGCCGTTGACGGCACCAAAGAGGTCGCCGCCGGCGTCGTCTCCTCCTTCATCACCACCACCTGCGTGCTGGCACCCCTCGCCTTCATCGGCGGTCAGATCGGACGCGTTCTGCGCGTCGTGCCCATGATTCTGCTCCTCGTGCTGGCCGTCAGTCTGATCGAAGCTTTTGTCATCCTGCCCGCCCACCTCAATCACGCCATGCGCCATGTCGATCCGCACCAGGCCGGAACTATGAGACGTCGTTTCGACAGCTTCATCGAGTGGATTCGCCGGAACATCGCCGGCAATGTCGTAACGCATCTGCTCCGCCATCGCTACCTGGTTTTCAGCGCGATCATCGCGCTCTTCATCCTTTCGATCGCCATGCTCGCCTCAGGCAGAATCAAGGTGCAGGGATTCCCCGAACTGGAAGGTGACGTGGTCGTGGCCCGCCTCCTGATGCCCCAGGGAACACCACTGGCCCGCACCGAACTGACCGTGGCACGGATTCTCGATGCCCTGGAGCGCACGAATCAAGCCTTTGCGCCGGAGCAACCCAACCAACGCGACCTTGTCGAGAATGCGTATGTCCAGTTCAGCCACAACACCGAGGCCTTCGAAAGCGGCCCCCACGTCGCCACCATCACCGTCGACCTGCTCAGTGCCGAGGAACGATCCGGCACCATCGACGCCTACCTCGCGGAGTGGCGACGCCAGATCGGCTCACCGCCCGATCTGATCAGCCTCACTCTGAGCGAACCGGGCTTCGGCCCCGGCGGTCGCCCTATCGAGGTGCGCCTGCGCGGTCATGACCTGACCGAGCTGCAAAGTGCCGTCCGGGAACTCCATACATGGTTCAGCCAATTCAAGGGTGTCATCAACCTGACCGACGACCTGCGGCCGGGCAAGCCGGAGCTGCGCCTGCGCCTGCGCGAAGATGCCCACGGCATCGGCATCACCGCCGAACAGGTGGCCCGGCAGTTGCGCGGCGCTTTCCAGGGGCTGGTCGCTGACGAAGTCCAGATCGGCAGCGAGTCCTACGAGATCGATGTGCGCCTGGCCGAAACCGAGCGTGACAGCCTCAAGTACCTGGAAGATTTCATGCTGGTACTCGCGGATGGAAGGGAGGTGCCCTTGCGCAGCGTCGCTGCGTGGACGCCCGAACGCGGATGGGCTCGCATCGCACGCTTCAACCGAACGCGTGCCGTCACCCTCTACGGCGATGTCGACACCCGCCTGATAAATGCCAACGAGCTGATGGGCCTCTTCCGCCAAACCCATCTGGCCGATTTTCGCCAGAAGTATCCACGCATCGACCTGACCATTGCCGGAGAACTCGAGGAGACGGGACGAACGCGCCTATCCATGCTTGCCGCTCTCGGCATCGGCATGATTGGCATTTTTGTCCTGCTCAGCTTCCAGTTTCGTACCTATACTGAACCTCTGATCGTCATGATCGCCATCCCCTTCTCCCTGATTGGCGTCATCTTCGGCCATGCCTTGATGCAGACGCCCATCAGTACCCCCAGTCTGCTGGGCTTCATCGCCCTCGCCGGTATCGTCGTCAACGATTCCATCCTGCTGGTCATCTTCCTCAAGCACGCGCGCACCACCGCCACCACCCTGCATGAGGCCGCCGCCGCCGCAAGCCGCGACCGTTTCCGAGCCGTCCTGCTCACCTCGACCACCACCATTGCCGGCCTGCTGCCGATCCTCTTCGAGCGCAGTCTCCAGGCCCAGATCCTCAAGCCTCTGGTGATCAGCACCGCCTTCGGCTTGATGGCTTCCACCTTTCTGGTTCTGCTCGCTCTGCCATGCATGTACATGATCCTCGGCGATCTGGGCTGGATCGAAAAGCGCGAAGCCCTATCTGTTTCAAGCTCGCCCGACACCACCAGCTGACTAAAGCAATTCTGGGAACATCACTCACCCTCCTGGGCACGCCACTCGCCTGAGTGGCTCCGCCTCCGCGCCCCGCTTCCTCCCCAACCTTCCATCGCCCCTCCCAGACATCGCGTCCCCACCTCTCCGCGTCCCGTCGGGATCTGGAGATCCGATCTCCGGAACCCGACAAAAAGTACTGAGGGGGCTGGGGAGGTGCGCCTCCCCAGCGGGGTCCGGGGCAGCGCCCCGCCGATCATCTCCGCCCCGCCGATCGTGCCCGCGTGCCCGCGCCACTCGCCATCAGCCCTTGCTATTCCGGTTAGACGTGGTATCTTGAACGCTTTTGCTTTTCTCGACCCAACCTCCAGTTCCAGTGCTGCCCTACCATGATCGCCACCTCTTCCGTCACCATGAGCTTCGGCCAGAACACCCTGTTCAAGGACGTTAGCGTCAAGTTCCGTCCCGGCAACCGTTATGGCCTCATCGGTGCCAACGGTGTCGGCAAGTCCACCTTCATGAAGATCATGACCGGCGAAGTCGTCGCCACCAAAGGGCAGATCGCCATCGACTCCGGCTGCACCCTCGGCTACCTCAAGCAGGATCACTACGAGTACGAGAACACCGTCATCCTCGACGTCGTCTTCATGGGCAATCCCGCTCTCTGGCGCATCCACCAGGAGCGCGAGCACCTCTACTCCCACGAAGCTTTGACCGAGAAGGAAGAAGAGCGCGCCGCCCACATCGAAGAAGAGTTCGGCAATGCCGGCGGCTACACCATGGAAGCCGAAGCCGCCAAGCTCCTCATCGGTCTCGGTATCGACGAATCCTTCCACTCCCGCCCCCTCAGCGCCCTCACCGGCGGCTTCAAGCTCCGCGTCCTCCTCGCCCAGTGCCTCTTTGGCAAGCCCGACATCCTCCTCCTCGACGAGCCCACCAACCATCTCGACATGGCCAGCCGCGAATGGCTTGTCGGCTTCCTCGCCGCCAACAAGGGCACCGTCGTCGTCATCTCCCATGACCGCCATTTTCTCAACTCCGTCTGCACCCACATCGCCGACCTCGATTACTGCGAAGTTCGCCTCTTCACCGGCAACTACGACGATTTCATGATCGCCAATGAAGAAGCCCTCGAGCGCATTCGCAACGACAACAGCAAGAAGGAAAAGCGCGTGGCCGAGCTGCGCGAGTTCATCAGCCGCTTTGGCGCCAACGCCAGCAAAGCCCGCCAGGCCACTTCCCGCCAGAACGAACTCCGCCGCATTCAGCTCGAAGAGATCAAGCCAAGCTCCCGCCAGTCCCCCTACATCCGCTTCAAGCCAAAGCAGCGCCTCGGCGACAAGGTCATCGAACTCGAGGGCATCTCCAAAAGCTATGACTCCCTCCTCTTCCGCGACTTCAGCGCCACCATCGAAAATGACGAAAAGGTCGCCATCCTCGGCACCAACGGCGTCGGCAAAACCACCCTCCTGCGAATCCTCCTCAACGAGCTCCAGCCCGATCGCGGCAAGGTCCGCTTCGGCGACACCGTCGACTTCAGCCACTTCCCCCAGGACGCCGGCAGTCAGCTCAAGGGACGCGAACCCGCCATGGAATGGCTCCGATGTTCCGTCGAGCAGCGCGACCTCACCGATCCCGAGCTGCGCAGCTTCATGGGCAAGATGCTCTTCAGCGGCGACGACGTCAACAAGAAGATCGACGTCCTCAGCGGCGGTGAGAAAGCCCGCCTCATCCTCGCCCGCATGATGATGCAGGGCGGCAACGTCATCGCCCTCGACGAGCCCACCAACCATCTCGACCTCGAGTCCATCGAGTCTCTCAACTACGCCCTCACCCTCGTCCAGAACACCGTCCTCTTCGTCAGCCACGACTACGAGTTCGTCCGCAGCCTCGCCACCCGCATCTTCTATATCGACGATCAGAAGATCCTCGACTTCCGCGGCGGCCTCGAAGACTTCGAATCCTACCGCCGCAAAGCCCGCCGAAAGCAGCCCAGCTGACCCCGCCGCCCCATACCGTAAGCCTCCACAGGCCCCGGACATGTTTCTTCCTAAGTCCAAACCCGTTCCGCCTCCTGTGTGAGCTCAACGTGGGGACCCCACCCGGCCATTGCCCGGACATTCTTCTCGCTCAATTCCACAGGACCTATTAGTGAAGAGCTCTCCGAGCCGCGACTGAGCCGCTCTCTGAGCGGCCACCTGCCATGGTAGGCTGTCGAACCCGTCGAGATCGAGCCCCTTGGGCTGCCTGATGTTAGCTTCTCCGCGTCTTCGCGTCCCCCTCCTGGGCACGCCACTCGCCTGAGTGGCACCGGCTTGCGCCTTGCCCCTCCCAACGCCCCGCCCTCCTCATTCGCTCCGCGTCCTCCCATCCCGGGCACGCCACTCGCCTGAGTGGCACCGGCTTGCGCCTTGCCCCTCCCCAACGCCCCGCCCCCCTCATTCGCTCCGCGTCCACCCCTCCTGGGCACGCCACTCGCCTGAGTGGCACCGGCTTGCGCCTTGCCCTCTCCCAGCCGCCCCGCCCCCCTCATTCGCTCCGCGTCCTCCCCTCCTGGGCACGCCACTCGCCTGAGTGGCACCGGCGTTGGACGTTGCCCCTCCCAACGCCCCGCCCCCCTCATTCGCGCCGCGTCCTCCCCTCCTGGGCACGCCACTCGCCTGAGTGGCACCGGCGTTGGTCGTTGCCCCTTCCCAACCTCCGACCTGCCTCACTCGCTCCGTCCACCCCTCCGTCCTCCG
>JAWLHB010000017.1:0-151471 GCA_041690595.1 Lentisphaeria bacterium | reverse complement strand
ATGCGTCCTTGCTCCCGGTCTTCCTGCAGATGCTGCGCGACCCCGTGGCCCAGGTACGCGAGAATGCGGTTGACAGCATCTACCTGCTCTTCGAGGAGAACAGGCAGCTTGCTGCGTCCTGGAACGAGCATGTGGTGAAACCGCGGGAGGCGATCAGCGAGCAGGTGGTGGAAAGGTTTGGACAGAAACCGCGGTTCCGTGACCAAGGTGATGACGATAGAGAGATCCAGCCCTTGCCGCTCGTACCGGAAGTCTTTCTTGACAAACTCAGGCCACTGCTCGATGATACCTATGCGGGTGTCAGGATTGCTGCCATTCAAACGCTCTCGGCGCTGCAGGACGCGAATTCCTACCCAAAGATCGTGCAGTTGGCGCAGACGCCGCATTTGCCGGTGCAGATGGCAGCGCTGGATGTCATTGCGCAGCGAGAGATCCGCGAGGCCCTGCCCGTGCTCGGCCATCTTCTCGAGGATGCGGATTGGCGACTGCGCGCGCGTGCCGCGCGGGTCTTTTACGAGATGGACATCGAATCGGATGCCGAACGCGAGCTGGTGACGACGGCCCTTTCGCGGGAAAAGGATCCGTATGTGATCGCGGAACTGGACCAGCTGCTGCCACCAGAGGTCATCCATCAAGATATTGAGACAACAAGGGCGAATTGGCGGGAATTGCTGGAGGCCGACGTCGAGGAACAGTATGCGCTGGCAAGCCACCTGCTCCGTTTGGGCGGCCACGGCTTCATGTATGAGGAAGACGATGCAGGCTACCAAGATCCAGGCAACCTGAACAGCTTGGAAATACTACGCCCCTATTTCGCCTTGCATCCCGACGATGACTTCCGCATCCAGTGGATACAGCGTGGGCATGGCGAGATCGCCATCAGCCAGGAGGTGTTGAGCGTTCTCGCGGGCAGCAATGAGCAACTCAAACTTGAGATCATGGAATGGATGGAGAACAGGCCGTTCGATTATGGTGATCATTTGTCGGATTTGATTGCCGCGAATACCGGGAAGGTACTTCTTCGTCTGCTTGAGCAAGCTCTCAGTCGCTCCATGAACTCGGAGCTTCGGCGCCAGGTCGTGGAGCGGGTGTCGGGCATGGAGGCCGCTGAACTGCTGAAGTTCATCTTCTCTATAAACAGATGCTATAGTTGCGACAAAGAAGCGTTGCATGAGTTTTTTCTGCAGCTTCTTGACGGGGAGTCGCCGACCCATGCTCGCCTGGCGGCAGTCTTCCTGCTGGCGAATCCCCAAGAGGTCATTCCTGCCGAACGGTTGTATGAGGTATTAGACGTGGAAGGGGTGCTTCAGCAGTATGCGGAGTTGTTTGCGATCGCCGGAGAGAACCGCGATCAGGAGAATCTGCCGGTTGACGTCCTCGCACTCAGGCACCTGATCCCCAGTCTGGAAGCCACGCCGCCTATCGCGGTCCAGGAGCAGCTTCTCGACTTCCTTGCCGCATTGGGATTGGAACCAAGTCAAACCATGAGTTTTAGAGAAGTGAGTGGCTGGCTGAATGGCGACAGAGAGAGGGGGTATGCCTTCTACCAAAGGCTGGACGCTCAGCAGCAGAAGCAGTGGATCTTGAATGCACCTTCCATTCTGCCCGTCAATGTGGCCACAATCGAACTGGACAAACATTTTCCCAAGTCAAAGCATAACTGGCAAAGAGGTGCACAAGAGGTAGTGCCGTTTTGTTCCTATGCGGAGCTTCGCAGCCTGATCTCTGCTGCCGCACTGCGGGAAGTGACGCTTGATCTTTCGGATTCTCTTGATGCTGATGTCGTGAAGCAGTTGTGGAACGACTGGGCCGCGCTCAGCGACGCTGAGAAAAACATGGCCGCGGTCGCCCTGCTGCCCATGGTGCAGGAATGGCCCGCGGATCAGGCACTCGAACTCACGCTCGTCATTGGCCGGATGAGTGGCGATGCGCAAGGCAGGATTCGTCGTCATGCACGTGACCGAGACGTTCTGGGGAAGCATCGAGCCGATGTCAGCCCCTGGCTGCGGCAAACGGCAGGTGATCCTGAGCAACTGAACACTCTGATCCTTGGATTGGGCGCCATCAGCCACAAATGGACCGAGAGCGAATCCGCCATGCTTGAGACTCTCCTTCTGCCCGAGCTTCCACCCAAAACGCAGGTGGCGATTCTTGAAATACTCAGCGATCGGCTTCCACACTCCGTCGCATGCCTTGAAGCATATTCAACATTGCTGGACAAAGCGGAATGGCGCCGCCCGACTCTCTGTGTTGGCGCTGACAGCTGGGATGACTACAGCTTTGGCCAGCGCCAGGCTTCCGCGAAAGTCGTTGCGCCGCCGGTGGAGCTCAGCCGACAACGGCTACGCCAGAAAATGCTGGACATGTTGGGGGATGACCGCGATCGCGGTCTTATATTCAGTGCCTTGAACCTGACTTTCGATATGCTCGACGCCACGACCTTTCTCAGCCTGGCACAGAGCTTCCCCAAGTCCTATTGGGAGTTCGCGAACACCGTTCCGCAGTTGTTGAAAGAGGAGTTGGGGCCAGCGGCCGTCGAACTGCTGCTGCCCCCTGCTGGGGGAGAGAGCCGCCAGTACGTGCCGATTCTGGACAGCAGGAGGCTGAAGGAACTGGACAAAGGACCGAGCGCAGAGGCCGTATCCATGCTCCGCGAGCGCATGACAACGATGGACAAGGCACAGCTCAATGTGGCGCTGTCCCTCCTCTACAGACATCTTGGCGAGAAGGACATCCGGCCGGTGCTGCAGTCTGATCTTTCCGCACCCCACCTGGCGGAGCAGCATCCCGACGCCACGCGCCGGGCATGGCTGGAGTACCTGCACGGCGGTGGTGATCTGTGGCCCTTGCGGCGCCTGCCCCTGCCACAACCTCCAGGCGAGGAATTGCATGGACTGATTCGCGAACGTGTGGAGCAGGCCGCACGTGCGGATCAGCTTGCCCTGATACCACTCCTGTACGAAAACCTGGGGCCACTCGAATGGCTGGTGAATCTGCATCTCGCGCTCCTCGACATGCCCCGCATTCGCATGCCGGCGCTCCTGCTTGTCCCCATGAAACTGGAGGTGGAAGGCGATGAGGCCGCGGAGCAGCTCGAGCGTCTGTACGCCCGAGTCCGCGACTTGCTGCCGGATGTTCGCCATCCACACCTGCGCCGTCATCTCTTTCCGCTCCTGGATAAGGATTTGAGCCCCGTCGAGCTTCTCGCACTTCAGCAAGTTGATGGGTTTGATTTCGATGAGAACTGGTTGACGCTCCTGGTGGAAGCGCTTCAGCAGGCTGATGTTGACGCCGTGGCCGCCTTCATCGAGATGTTTGCCGAATGTGGCAGTGCCGGGTTGATCGCACGGCGTCTGCCATTCCTGGAACTGACGGAGGAGACACGGGCGGCCGCTCTGACTGTCATCAAGCGCCTGAAGCCATATCAGCAAGGGTATTTCTGGTCTTTCATCGGCAAAGTGACGCCGGAAACAGCCCCCATCGCAATAAACGCTTTTGGGCTCTACGGCGAGAAGCAACCTTCGCAGGAAGAGCTGAAGCCGTATGTCCTCGCACATCTCGAAAGAGAGCCCCTTCCCCATAGTGTTGTTGCCGGGATCGCCTTCGCATGGACGATCGACGATAACCTCGCCCAGCTCCTGGATGCAAGATTACCTGAGATTGATGCCTACAGTCAGCTGTATTACCTGATTGCGTTGACCCGCAACCGCCACTACTATCCCAATCAGACAGCTATCCTGCTTGGCCTGCTGCGGGACGATGCAGAATGGGAAATAGCCTTGCGTCTGGCGGGCAAGGCTGAAGCTTGGGATCCGGATACAGAGAGTGAATCGCCAGAAGCATCCGCCTTGAGACAACGTGTGACAGAGGCACGCCTTGCTCGCTTTCGCGCCCAGATCGATGATCAAGGCAGGATGTTCGGAACACTGGCGGACTTGCCGACAGGCGTAAGGATGGACCTTGTGATTGAAATGCAGGATGCGTTGTCGGGGGCAGAGGATCCCCCGCTATTGGCGATGGAGGGGCTTCCCGCGGACCGCGTGGAGCCGATCCTGAAGAAGATCATCGAGGCTGGAAACTGCAAAGAACACCACCTCATCTCTTGGCTTGGGCAGACGGCATACGCCTTTCCCTGGCTGCTCGACTTGAAGCAGAAGCATCCGGTCGAGTTGGAAGCAGACGACGACTGAGTGCAGGGCTCGATCCGTGAAATTGAAGAGAAAGACAACGTGACGAAGGGGCGACGCGGCGTTATAGTCTCCCTGCATGCAAGTCTTCAGAGTCATTCTGCTCCTTCTCTCACTTCTATCCCTTGTGCCGACCGCGGCGGAGATTCGCGCCGTAGACGGTACGCTGCTTCCTGTTGACCCTCCCGCCGTCGAGCATCGTATTTCGCTGCGGCAGCCTCTGCCGGCGGATCTGTTTGTTGTGCACCTCTACGTGCCGACTGAGCTGCTGATCACCACCAGCCTTGATGGCGTGCAGGTGGTTCAGGAGCTTTCGCAAGGGGAAGTGGCGCTTGTCCTGCCGACCCGAGAGTTGCCCGCCGGACATCTGCGCTTGAACGCGAGCGCTCCCCTGCACCTGCTGGGGCATCGCACGCAGCCGCATGATCAACCACTGGATCTGGAAGCTGTCACAATCTATCGTCCGCCATCGCCGGATCACCCGATCGGGCTTGCCTGGCCCATTCGCGCGATTTTCGCCGATCAGGATCACGAGGTACGGCGAGCAGCCAACGATCTGGCTTCCGCCTTGCGCATCATGTACGGTCACGATCTGCCGATCAACCCATCGCGCACTCCGCTGGCTGCCAGCCATGCCAACACGATTCTGATCGGGCGCAACAGCGCCCTGGCGGCGGGTCTGAACGCCAAGCTCCTGCATGGGCTTGCGCCGGACTCTTTCCTGCTGCAAGGCGATGAGCGACGGGTCATCATCGCCGGTGGTTCGCCGATGGCTAGCGCCAATGGCGCGTACGCCTGGCTTCGCCGGCATGGCGCCGACTTCTGCTCAGGCCATGGGCGCCGGATTCCGCGTGATCTGAGCGGCCCGCTTCATGCCGGCAAAGACGTTGTCGGACCGGCTTTTCGGCTGCGTCGACTGCCGGCCGATCCGCGCTTCCTCGGGTGGGATGATGCCGTCGTGGGCGATCCTCGCGTGGGAGCCCGATCGCTTGGTGAAGAGACCTTCTACGATTCGACTCTCTGGCTCGACCACACAGCTGCTTTCCTCGTGCCTCCTGCCGCCTATGCCGCGGAGCACCCGGAATTCTACGCCCTGCGCGGCGACTCGCGCCAGACGGAAGGCTTGCCCAGCAAGCAGGTGATGCTCTGCCTTTCGAACCGGGAGGCGCAGCGGACCGCCGCCAAGCGACTCATGGCATGGATGCAGGCCCAGCCGGAGTGCCGCTACTTCGTCATCTCCCAGGGTGACAGCGATGCGTGGTGTGAATGCTCGGGATGTGCGAAGCTGGGCAACAAGGCCGATCAACTGCTGCACTGGGCGAACGTGCTGGCTGGCGCCGTTGCCCGCAAGTTTCCCAGGAACCGGGTCGTCACCTTCGCCTACCGCGGCTCGCACCTGCCGCCGGAGCAGCCTCCAAAACGCCTTGCACCAAACCTGATCATCCTCTATGCTGCCTGGCCGGATCCCGGCAGCGCACCCGATGCAGCGGGCGGCTTCGAAACGCCTGCCAACCAACCCGCGCGCGAGCACCTGCTGCAATGGCTGGCGCTCTATCCTGGCCAGATCGGCGTTGCCGACTATGCTTTCGGCGATCGCTATGGATTCATGGCGACTGCCAGCCGCATCGCGTGGTGCCACGCGCAAGGAATACGCGACCTCTGGTTGTATGGACGCAACACTCTCTTCGAGAGCACTTACGTCTACGTCATGACGCGCCTGCTCTGGGAACCTGAGCTGCCACTGGATGAGCTGATCGATCTTCACATGACGTCTTCCTACGGCGATGCCGCGCCGCTGGTGCGTCAGGCGTTCGATCTCATCTATGATCGGGTCTCTTCGCCTGCCTTCGCCGGACTATCGGTCGACGGCGGCTACTTTCCAGAAAGCTTCTACAGCCCTGACTTTCACGGCCGGACCATTACCTTGCTCAACGACGCGATCAACCATCTGCGCGTCAGCCAGCCGCGTGCCGTGGAGGAACTGCAACAGACCCTGAAGGCCTTCATCCGCAATGCCTTCATCGTCTCCGTGGCGGACGAGACACCGCCGCCGGTCGATCAATGCCGAGTGATCGCCACCAATCTTCGCGCTTTTCTCGAACACACCTGGCTGCCTGAACGCCGACGTGCCCGCGAAGCTGGCGACAAGGCTCTGCTGGTAGAGCAGGCGGAGCGGCTGCGGGCCACGGTCTGGCAACTCACCGGCGTCGATATCGGGCTCGCCGAGGCAACCGACGCTCTTCCGCCTCGACTAAGCGAACTCCTCCACGACTCGGTCAATACGATCCGTCGCTATCAGGGGCAGCCAGCCGCAGAGTGAGGGCGCGGGATTACCAGTACATCCAGCCGTCCCAGTAGCCGACCGTCATCTGGGGGCGCCCGGCACCGGCACGCTGCAGCGCCCATTGAACATGGCCGTCCAGAAAGCCGACATTCATGCCATCCAGCGTGTTGTGGTTGTTGGCAACGAAGCGGGAAGCCGAATAGATGATGTACTTCTCGTTCACGCTGTGGCGACCGTCCATCATGGCCGGTTGCTCGTCTGGATCGTCAATCCAGAAGAGTGACGGGGTTGCGTCGGCTGGATCAGCCTGGAAGGAACCGGCAAAATTGCGCCGTGGGCAGGCGACGTGGTTAGGCCCCGCCTTCGTCGTCGGATAACCGCCGCCGAGCGTATAGAAGCCCCAGAACAGGTACTTCGCACTGTGCGGATGTAAGCTGCCGCGGGCCGCATACATGCGGTAGGTGCTGTTGAAGCCACCCCAGATCCGCCCGCCCGGTCCATACTGCGGCAGATCGGCATGCAGGTACTGGCTGGTGGGACAGAGCTGAATATCCAGCGGAAAATAATCGACGTACTGGTTCTTGTGTTGAGTATCGATGAAGTGAACGGCGGCGCTGGTATGATTCGCCTTGGCGTACCAGCCGTCGAAGCCATCCGCATATTGCTCATTGGCAAGATAAAGGTTGCGCAGATTGCTGGAACACTGAGTCGCCATCGCCTTGGCTTTGGCCTTGGCCAGCCCAGGTAAGAGCAGTGAAGCCAGAATGGCGATGATGGTCACGACGACGAGCATCTCTATCAGTGTGAATTCGCGGTGGCGACATTCGCGTTTGACTGAACGGTATTTCATTTTCAGCTCCTGCCACTGGATTGGTTCCGATGTGTTCAGTTCATATATGGTCATAAAATAAAGATAGCAACTTCAGAAGCCAACTGCAAGCAGGGACTGATATTTCCAGCTCAAGTTCAGGCTGAACTCCATCCATCCCGGATAGTCTGCACCTTGTCGCTTCAACAAGGCAGGGCTCTACTGGTTCCTGCCCGCCAGGGGCGGCTGCAAATCAGGTGGATAGACCAATACTGAGACGTGGAAAAAATACGCGGCTCTTATTGACAGTCGCGCCGCAGCCTATACAGTATACCCTTGCAAACGGAAGATGTGGTGGGTATAGCTCAGTTGGTTAGAGCGCCTGGTTGTGGCCCAGGAGGCCGCCGGTTCAAGTCCGGTTACTCACCCCAGCCTTCTTCAGAAGGCTGCCGCCACGAAGCCCAGAGGGCGAAGGCGGGTAAGTTGCAGATCGAACCATGCGTTGCCTCCAAATTGGCACGCGGTCGAAAGAAGTAGCGTGGATAAAACCATCCCCTCCTTTTCTTACGTATATATCCTCCAAAGCGTCGATCATCCCGATCGTCATTATGTGGGCCTCTCAGAGGATTTGCAGGCTCACAATAACGGCTGTTGCGACCATACGCGTCCTCACCGCCCTTGGTGCATCAAAACAGCTGTTGCCTGTTCCGACTACCAGAAAGCACTCCAATTCGAACGCTACCTCAAGTCACCTTCAGGCCGCGCCTTCGCAAAGAAGCGGCTCTGAGCTACGGCCTCGCCAAGCTCCGCTTACTCGAGTTGGTTACCGCGACATATATGTTTTGATGATGCGGGAATCTCTCGGAGTTTGGCAAATCACCGCTTGCTTCCTCTATCCTTTCAGGGCGGCCAACAGGTCGGGAAGATCGAAGACGAGGCCAAAGCCGAGGGCGACGCGCCAGAGCCCTTCGCGCTTGTTTGCTTCCGTGCGGGCGGATTCGTGATTCTCCACAGCGGTGGTGGCCTCGCGGATGGTCGAGCAGAGATAGCCCTGCCGATGCATGTCGAGCATGCTGCCGCGCGACATGACGAGGCACCAGTTGATGGCAAAACCAACGTAGATCAGATGGTTGAGCCCCAAGTGGCGGCAGCAGGCGGCAAGCTGATGCTCGTCTTTGGCAATCCACTCATCAGGAAGTGGAAAGGCGCCTTCGGGGAAAGTGACGCGCGCAAAGCCGGCCTGGATGTCTGGCAGGTTGTGCAGACCGCTGCCGCCAACCTGATTGCGGATGCGGTCGATTTCGAGGGTGCTGGCATCCGGCTCCGGGGCAGAATGGCGAGGCGGCTCGGGTCCAGCGAGGGCGACAGTGCGTTGATAGGCCGGCAGGTCACGCACGTAAGAATCGCCGCCAACAACATGCAGAACGGGTATTCCCGCGTCGCGCACCCCGGTCAGCAAGGGCGGAAAGACAGTGCGCACGATCTCGTTGGCTCGTGGTATGTACTCGACGGCCCGATACCAGCCGGGATACTCCTCAATCGTTCCGCAGTCCCAGGCGTGCATGACGACCAGGCCGGTGCGTTTGAGGTTGATCGGCACCATCGTCTTGAGCCAGCCTACATAGCCTTCGCCGGGCACCTCGCGCGTATAGTCCGCGTCATATTCACGGTAGATCCAGGCGGGCACTTCGACCATGCAACATCCTCCGTGGTATCGCTCATGTTGAAGAACTTGGCAACATTAGCGGCCGGCGCACAAAATACCATCGTTGGCCCGGGCAAAAGAAGGTCGCTCCCAGCGAAGTTGAGAACCGCAGCGGCAGTCAAGCGGCGAATGCATGGATAACTGCCGAAGACGATTGGCAGCGGCATCTCCCGTGCAATGACAGGGCCCCAGATGCGCGATACGGTATTGACGAAGGGCACCGGCAGTCCAGTCGAGACGCTCGGCATCATGACCGTTGATGTGCATGCCGCCGAGTACCGCGGTGAAGGTGTGGCACTTTCGCCAGGCTGCCACGGAATCCAGCGTATTGATGAGACCGCTGTGGGCACAGCCGAGGATGACGATCGGATCGCCATCCGTCTCGATCAGGAGGGCCTGCTCGTCATCCAGGTGGTCGGGGGTTCTTCCATTGGGATCGAGCGAGTACTGACCGTTGGTCTTCTCGATCGTATAGCGGCGCCGAATGGGGCCGGTGGCCCAGATACCCCTTGCGACCTGGCGGGGTTCACGGATGAGAACCAGACGCCGATACGCCTCGCTGCCACCGCGGAAACCGATTTCGCGGCGACCGTGGTAACGGGCCCGCTCCGCGCCACAGAGTCCCACGATCGGTACGGCGGCCCCGATTTTCGGTATCACCGCATCGAGGCCGCCGGTATGATCCTGATGTCCATGTGAAAGAACGACAGCGTCCAGATTCGAGAGATCAAGGCCCAGTCGCCGCACATGCTGCATGAGCAGTGGACTGGCACCAGTATCGAAGAGGACACTCCTTCCCTGCCGCTCGACCAGAACCGCGAATCCATGTTCAGGCGTGAAACCGGGAAGTGCCTTGTCGTCGGATAAAATCGATATGCGTAAGGAATCAGTCATTGATCAATCACAATCAGTGGTCGCAAACATTCTGGCCGCAGACAAGGCCACCTGCCAGATAGGCTGCCACCAGCTCCTCGGGTGTACCACTGGTTGCACCGACAACCACCTCGATGCCGGCGCTTTCAAAGAGCTGCCGAGCCCTGCCGCCCATGCCGCCGGCGATGACAAGTTCGACCTTCTGCTCCGCCAGCCAGGCAGGCAGCACACCGGGCTCGTGCGGTGGCGGTATGAGGTCCTGGCGATTGATAATGGTCCCGGTTTTGGCATCCGCTTCGACCAAAGCAAACTGTTGACAATGGCCGAAGTGCATGCAGAGTTGTCCGTTGGCAAGTGGAATAGCGATCTTCTTCATACTGGGTTCCCCCTCGTTGTTGGTTGAGATAGTCGCCCGCACAGCGGCCGAATGGCTGTTGCCGCGGGGGAGCTGCTTGGTACATGCTCCAAGATTGTTCCGTGAAATTGCAGGCCCTTCACCAGTGCCCCTCCACATCAGCCGTGAGGGCCTGCCGAAGCCGACCTTCGGCAAAGTCGGCCAGCGCTTGCGCCACCGTCCCCTTCGCGCCAACCCACACGTCAATTCCTGCCGCCTGCAGGGCGCGAAAGGCTTTCGGCCCACAGTGACCGGTTATCAAGGCTTCCACCCCTTCTCCGACGATGGTCTGCGCGGCCTGAATGCCGGCGCCCTGAGTCAGATTCAGGCTCCTGTTATTCTCGATGACGCACCAGGAACGATCCGCATTGTCATAGATGATGAAGCTGGCGGCGCGACCGAAACGGGGGTCGAGAGAGCTGTCAAGGTTCTCTCCCTGAGTTGTCAAGGCGATCTTCATATCCGCTCCTTCATGCGCTCGACCACGTCGGCGCAAACTGTTTCCGGTAAGACTGCTAGTGAACGAAGCTCAACCAGATTGTCGCGGCGTGGACAGCCCGATCCCGATCCGGGACTTCCCGCGCGAAAGCGCCTCCGACACCCGCCGCGGCAGCCCGGCATGGCAAAGGCGGAGTCGCCGATAGTGCCGCTTCTGAACGCCGACAGCACATCCTCGATATCACCAGAGATGAAAGCTGTCAGGCCAATCCCGCACCCTGCAAGCCGCTCCTGAAGAGGGCGGGAAATGGCTCCGCAAATCAACTCATCGACCCTGGCACCCACCAGACAATCGATCTTCGCAAGGGGATCCTCCGGCAATCTCAAGTCGTGCCGTGCCTGGAGGCGAGAGTCAGCGGCAGCATCGATGATGAGCGCCAGGGCAGCGACATCGAAAAGAGGCGACACCCTCTCTCTCCAACTGCTGATGGCGATTCTCATGGCTTCTCCTGTAGGCATGCTGAAGATCAAGCAGGAACAAAGCCAAACTCGGCCGGGACACGGGGAAACTCCGCAAAATCGCTCTGGTGAGCATCCTCAGGCTCAGCATCCGGCGCAAAGGTGAATGCGCGAGATGGATGGTAGGGTCGCATGAGTGCGACTGTGCGAGCACCTTACCGTCGCATGGTTGCGACAATAGAGTCAGGAATGGCTTCGACCATCCCGCTCGGGGAGGCGAATGGATAGCCTCTTGATCTTGCGGAAAAGGGTACTCTTGTGCATGCCCAATTCATGCGCCGTCGCCAGGCGATTACCATGGTTCCTGCGTAGAGAAGCCTCGATGGTTTGAGCTTCCACGGCCATGACGGTTTCGGCTATTCCCGCGGCGTGTATGCTGGATGGACTGCTACCGTTCAGTGTTCTTGGCAGGTGCCGCATATCGATACGCCCTGAGTCGCAGAGGACAAAGGCATGTTCGAGGATGTTTTCCAGTTCGCGGACATTCCCCGGGAAGTCATGCGCCATCAGGACACCCATGGCGTCGGCGGTGATGCCTTCGAGTTGCTTGCCCTGAATGCGGTTGAAGCGCGCGATAATGTGCTCGACAAGGGGCGGAACGTCCTCCTTCCGCTGGCGCAACGGCGGCAGATCGAGTCGCAACACGTCGATCCGGTAGAAGAGATCTTCGCGAAAGGTGCCGCTCCTGACCATCGCACCCAGATCCCGATGGGTGGCGGCAAGAATCCGTACATTCGTGTGCTCGCTGCCGGTGGCACCGACTGGCTCGTAGCACTTCTCCTGAAGGACGCGCAGCAGGCGAATCTGGAAAGCCGGGCTGATTTCGCCGATCTCGTCCAGAAAAAGGGTGCCGCCTTCTGCCATGGCAAAGCGCCCGGGTTTGTCCCCGTCCGCCCCTGTGAAAGCTCCCGCCTTGTAGCCGAAAAGCTCGGACTCAAGAAGGTTCTCCGGCAATGCGCCGCAGTTTACGGCGACAAAGGGCTTGTCCCGGCGCAGGCTGTGCGCATGGATGGCCCGCGCCAGAAGCTCCTTGCCGGTCCCGGTCTCACCAAGTATCAGGACGGTGCAGTCACTCATGGCGACTTGCGGTACAATGGCAAACAGTCTCTGCATGGCAGCGCTGTGGCTGACCAGATCGCCCAGATGGTACCTGCCCGTAGCCGCCTGTCGCAGGGTCTCGACGACACTCAGATCCCGGAAGGTTTCCGCTCCCCCGATCACCTTGCCGTTGTCCATCCGAAGCAGGGCCGTGGAAACGCTGATGGGAATCCGCTGGCCATCCGCATCGACAATGAACGCGGGATGGTTGATGATCGGCTGTCCGCTCTCAATCGTCTGACGCAGCGCACACTCTCCTTCACACATGCTTGCCCGGAAGACCTCCGCGCAAGGACGACCGATGGCTTCCTCGCGGGAGACGCCGGTGATCTCTTCCGCGGCGCGGTTGAAGCTGGTAATCCGCCACTCCTCGTCAACGGTAAAGACTCCGTCGGAGATGCTTTCGAGGATGATACGAGTTGGATCGTCTGACGCCATGACTCACTCCGGTTGAAGGACTCAGCACCATGACACCTTACGATACCGGCGCCGGCATTTCAAGGCTGTCTGGGTGCCAGGGCGGCGGCAGGCGCCAACTGTGCCCGCTTGTCGGCTCGGCTTTCACTCTCGGGAATGATCTCCCGCAAGCGCTCCGCCGTGATCCGGCTGAAACGCAATGCACCGCTGGAATTGAGGTGGTCGGCATCATAAAACTCCCTGTCGGCGTACTCCGCATGACCGTCATCCCACAGTTCCACACCCGCCGCCGAAAACTCTTCCTTCAGGGCCTCGAACTTCGCGACGAAGGATGGCGGCACGAGCTTCAGATAATCCTTGTGCATGGGCGTTGTCACGAGAATGGGGCGAACATCCCGCTCCCGGCACAGGCTGATGATCTTCCGCAGGTAATAGACTGCCACCTTTGAGCTTTCCCGCTGCTTGCCGTCCGCAAGAAAATGCCGGGCGGCCACGATCTCATGATTACCCAGGTGCATCTCGTCGGCGTTGCTGTATTTGCCGAGCAGATCGTCATGGCGGAGCGATGGGTACAGGCACATGCGGCGAATGAGGATCTTGAGATAGCCGTCATAGCCGACGGGAACGCCGGTAACAGTGGGCAGCTCCGAGAGCATGTAGTACTGGTTGAAGAATTGAGACCGCCAGGGCTCGTCCCTCAGCTTGTGATCGTGAGCTGATGAAATGCTGTGATAGGAGAAGAGCACCATGACGGTATCGACATTCTCCGCACGATCCAGAAGATGCCGCAACTTGTAATAGGTCACGTAATAGGGTTCCGCCAACTGGGAGACATTGTCCGCGGATCCGAGGATCTCGGGATCCAGTGCCCGTTTGGTGTGTGAATCCCCAACAATGAGCACGCGCCCATGATTTTCGATCAGGGGCACGGTTTGGATAAAGTAGCGGTTGATGCTGTAGTTGGCCAGCATGTAGAAAAGGCCCAGTATCATGAATACGGCGCACTTGATCAGGAATCGTCGCATGAAGATGACCTCAGAACTGGAAGTAGATGAATTCCTGCTGCTCGCCGCCCCAGCGCAGAATGGCGAACAGCAAACCGTAATAATAGCCCCATCTCAACGGCCGCAAGACGGGAAGATGGTGGAACTGCAAGGCATGCTCCTTCTCGCGCTGGAGCCACTCCACCACAATGAGTACGGAACAGAGACCGACAACGAGTATCGAGGGACGGACCTGCAGAGGGCTGAAGAGAGAGGTGGAGAAGATCCCCGCCAGGTAGGAAAAAGCATGGGGCAGCGACTCGGCGCGAAAGAAGACCCATGCCAGCAGTGTCAAGCTGAAGGTGACGCCCATCTGCAGCAACTCCCTGGGGCTGGGGAAGAGGCGAGACTCCGCCACGGTGTCCGTGTGAATCCGGTTCCGGTTGAGCAGCATCAACGGAAGAAAGAAGATCGCGTTGAGTGCTCCCCAGGCAAGAAAAGTCCAATTCGCCCCATGCCAGAAGCCGCTGACCACGAAGACAATGAAGATGTTGCGCACCTGCTTCCACGTGCTGCAGCGACTGCCTCCCATCGGAATATAGACATAGTCCCTGAACCAGGTGGAGAGCGAGATATGCCAGCGGCGCCAGAATTCCGCGATGTCCCGCGAAAAATATGGAAAGGCGAAGTTGCGCATGAGGCTGAAACCGAAAAGTCGTGCGGTGCCGATGGCAATATCCGAATATCCCGAGAAGTCGCAGTAGATCTGCACGGCAAAGAGAAACGCCCCCAGCAGAAGCGTAGAGCCCCCATAGGACTGGTGATTCTGGAAGATCTCGTTGACGAGCGGAGCGCAGTTGTCGGCGATGACCACCTTCTTGAAGAGGCCCCAGAGTATCTGCCGCAAGCCGTCACCCGCCGCTGCCTCGCTGAACGTACGCTTCTTGAGGAACTGGGGAAGGAGATGCGTGGCGCGTTCGATCGGGCCCGCCACCAACTGCGGAAAGAAGCTCACGTACGCAAAGAACGCAATCGCGTCCCGTGTCGGCTCAAGCCGCTTCTGGTAGATGTCGATCGCATAGCTGAGGGTCTGGAAGGTATAGAAGCTGATCCCAATCGGCAACACGATATTCAGCAGCACCGGGTCCGCTAAAGGACGGCCGAATAGCCGGAACGCATCCGAGAAACTGACTGCGAAGAAGTTGAAGTACTTGAAGAGGGCAAGGAAACCGATGTTCACCACGATGCTGGTCAGAAGCAGTAGTTTTCGCGTTCTCACCGCTTCTGTCCGCCCCAGTCCGATGCCAACGAGATAATCGACCACCGAACTGAAGGCGATCAGCGCCAGAAAGCGGACATCCCACCAACCGTAGAAGAAATAGCTGACAGCGACCAGAAAGAGGTTCTGGATCCGCAGGTTTCTGTTTACCAGAAACCAGTAGAGGAAGAAGACGACTGGCAGGAATAAGGCGAATTCGATGGAGTTGAAGAGCATGGGGCGGGTGGAGTGAGTGGGTCTTGTGCATTGCCGACGAAAACCGTCTGTCGGCAGATGATGGTCATGGTTTTAGTATAGCCAGACCTATCCGAAGGGTAAACGCACATGGCCTTCCAAATCGCTCCAGCAGGCAGCGTCAGCCTATTTCTTCTACCGAAAACCGATTCCTGACTTGGTGTGGAAAAAGTTCTGGAACGATTCTGTATTTTGTGGAAGGCAACGAAAAAACGACCGCCGCCAGCTTGTCAATTCCGCGAATCGCGCGCGACGTCATCTCTCCACGGGCTTGCGTTTCCATCCGCCGCCGCGGTAGGTTAGCAATGTCTGACAACCATTTTCACGCGATCAATGGAGTTTGCCATGAGTGAACTGCGGGATCAAATCGAGACGGCCGATGCGCGCGCGATAACCTGGATGGCGCGCTATGGGCTCGCCCTGCTGCGCATCAGCGTGGGAATCGTCTACTTGTGGTTCGGATTCCTCAAGTTCTTTCCAGGGCTGAGCCCGGCACAGGATCTGGCGATTCGAACCATGGACGTCGTGACCTTTGGGCTTATTCCGGGTGGTGTGGCCATCGTCATACTCGCGACCTGGGAGAGCCTGATCGGGGTTGGTCTGATCGTGGGCAAGTACATGCGTATCACTCTGATGCTGTTATGGCTGCAGATGGTCGGCGCCATCATGCCGATCTTCCTCTTCCCTCATGAGGTCTTCATGCATATCCCCTACGCGCCGAACCTGGAGGGCCAGTACATCATCAAGAATATCGTGATCATCAGCGCGGGTATCGTTCTGGGGGCAGCGGTCGGCAAGGGACGAATGCAGGCGGATCCGGCTATTGTTCGCAAGAAGGAAGCAGCAGACTGAGCGCGCTTTCAGCTGGTCCGCGGGTCCAGGCTGTCAGCCCTCGTCGTCGTCATCGGTAACCGGAGAACGGGATGCGGCGAAGATCTTGCGTGTGGTGCTGAACACGGAGGCGTGTTCGCTGACTTTTTCGTCGCTGCCGATGACGCAGATGGCCCCTTCCCTGGCGATGCGGCGGAAGAGATCCGCAAAGCGCGGCAGATCTTCCGGCTCCGTCGCCAGCACCTGATCCCGCCATTCCTGCACCTGCTCTTGCGTCACCCCGGTCACGTAGCGGGAGTAGGCGGCGGCCCCCTTCTGGTCGGGCGTCTTGGGCGCATCGATGCTGCCGAAAGTGCCGATCATCAGCTTCTCGAAGCCGTCACGGTCCAGGGGCGTAGCCTCCAGCCACTCCGCAAAGGCGTCGAAGGCATCCAGTGTCTGCCGCAGATGCGGGTCCCGGTAGGAGACCATGTTGAAGGAGCCGGAGAGAATGTCAAAGCTGGCGAAGCAGCCATAAGCGTTGCCTTGCACGCGCACCTTGTTCCAGAGATAGTCGCGGCTGAGCAGCTTCTTGAGGACCTCGAAGCGGCCGTCGTACGCGAAGCCAAGCTGGTAAATGTTCGCGCCTTTTCCGACGTACTGGATCTTGCTGGGCACGATAAAGCCTTCTCCCGGCTCCAGAGGCGAGAAGCTGTATTCTATCGCGGCCGGCGCCGTACGGGCGACCGACGCGCGGATGGTGGAGAGGCATCCCTGGAGGGCCGCAAGTTCCGCGCTGCCGCCGGTGATGTGGATATGAAGCTTCGACCGGCACAGAACGGCCTCGCGCAACTGCTTCAGCACCCGCAGAATGGGCGCGGGGTCTTCATCCAGCTGGCGCACGAGCGTATCGAGGTAGTCGAACTGACTGAGGCCGCGGGTGAGCTCTCCGTACATGCCATTGCGGGTGGAGTAGGCGGCGAGCCGCTGTGAAACATAGCCATGCCCGCTGGGTACAATCGCCGACTGCGCCCGGGAGCGCGATATGTGCGCGATCTCGCGAACACGCTCGCCATCGTCGAGAGCAGCCCCGCTGAGAATCTCGGCAAAAAGATCCGCGAGCTTCGGGATCCTGGCGGTGAGCACTTTGCCGCTCAGCTGAATCTGCGAAATAACCTGATCCGGGTTACCCAGTGTCGGCATGGAGCGGTGGCTGCAACTGACGCCGCCGGTGTGAATACCGATCTCCTGAGTGAGGTCGATGTAGCTTCGACTCTCCGTACCCGTCTTGATGAGCGCCTGGGCGAACAGGGGAAGGGCAGGCAGCAGCTCCTGTGGCACGCCGCTGGCGTCGAAGGCAAGGCGCACGTAAGCGATGCCGTTGGTGGCCTGTTCCGAGTACGAAAGCTGATCCTCTCCATCTTCGATCAACTCGAAGGAATAGGATTCGGCCTGCCGCTCGATGCAGGAGATGGGCAGTTTCGGCAGTGTGGCGAGCGCCTCCGGGGAGTCGGGTTCGAGCTGCGCGGCTTCCAGCGCGGCTTCCTGTGCCCGAAGCTCGGCAAGCAGGCTGTCGCTCATGGTGCGGCGAAGGCTGTCCAGTTCCTCCCGCAGTTGCTGAAGTCGCCGCGTCTCATGCTGCGCGTCAGGAATGAGGCTGATGGTGACCCGATGTGGATTTCCCAGGAAGTATCGCTCGATCATGCGCTCGAAATAGCCCCCCGCGGCCACCTGCCGCTTGATGGCGGCGAGCGGCGCCTCGTAACGCAGGTGCATGAGCGGGTCGGCATTGTACAGCCACGAGGATTGCATCAGCAGCCCGTAGACCAGCCCCTGCGGATAGCCGCCGAAGTTGGCCTCACGCAGGTCGAATTCCGTCGTGTTGATGGCAGCTTCGACCATGCGGGGATCGATGCCGTCGCGGGCCAGACTGGCCAACGTGTCGTCGATGATTGTTTCCATGGCCGCGACCTTGTCTGCATCAGTCCCTTTCAGGCCGATAGAGAAATACGCATCGAAGATGTCCGACTCGAGCCCGTCGCTGAGGCAGTCCTCGCCCAGATGGGAGTCGATCAGCGCCTGGCGGAGTGGCGAGGCCTGCGTTCCGCAGAGGATGTGCGAGAGGATCTGCATGGCCAGGTAGTTCTCGGGATCGGTGGTCTGGCCCAGCAGATAAGCGCGCAAGGCATAGGTCTTGCGCTCGGTGGATTCGTCTTCGGTGATCGGGTAGGCGGCGGTGTGGGAAACCGGATTGGCCAACCGTACCTGCGGGCGGATTGTCGTATCGACCTGCCGGTAGTCATAGTCGCCCAGATACTCCTGGACGTGGGCCAGGCTCGCCTCGATATCCAGATCCCCATACAGATAGATTCGGCTATTGCTGGGGTGATAGCAGGCGCGGTGGAAGTCGACGAATTGCTCGTAGGTCAGGTCGGCGATATGCTCCGGGTGGCCACCCGAGGAGTTCCCGTACGGGCTTCCCGGGAATAGCTTGCGGTCCAGTTCGTCCGCCAGAAGCGTCTCCGGATCACTGTACGCGCCGAGCATCTCATTGTAGACGACGCCGCTGCGCTCCAGCTCATCGGTCTCGTCGTCAAACGCATAGTGCCAGCCTTCCTGGAGAAAAGTATTGCGGCTCAGCAGCGGGTGGAACACGGCATCGAGATAGACATCCATCAGGTTCCGGAAGTCCTGAGCGTTGCGGCTGGCAACGGGATAGACCGTCTTGTCCGGATAGGTCATCGCATTGAGGAACGTGTTGAGGCTGCCCTTGATCAATTCGACGAAGGGCTCCTTGACGGGATACTTGCGCGAGCCGTTGAGCACGGAATGCTCCAGGATGTGCGGCACGCCGGTATCGTTGTTCACGGGCGTGCGAAAGGTGATCATGAAGACCTTGTTGTCGTCTTCGCACTGCATCAGAACCAGCTCCGCGCGAGTAACCTCGTGGACGAAGATAAACGCCTCGGCCTCGATCTCCGCCACGGTCTCTTTTCGAGTGAGACGAAACCCGTGACTGCTTTGCCCAATCTGTATCATCTGCTGGTACCTTATTCCTGTAATGTCATGTTCAGTTCAGGCTTTACTCTATGTTCAATGGCGGCCAATGCAACATGCGCGCGCGAGGGGCTTGCAGCTGAACGCGCCGGTGAGTATGGTGAGAGGTAACGAACAGTCGAAAGGAGATTGTCATGGCTCATTCCCCCACCGTCGCTATCATTGGTGCCCGCGGCATCGGCCGTCATCATGCCCGCTGGTGGCATCTCGCCGGTGCGCAGGTCCTTGCGCATGCCGGCACATCAGAGCAAAGCGTTGTCGAAGCCGCCGAGAAGATGGCCAAGCTCTTCCCTTACGAGGGCGGTGGCTACACCGATATCGACGAGATGCTCGCCCGTGAACAACCTGAATGGGTCGATGTGGCATCGTCCATGAACTGTCACACCGCGCATGTCCGCACTGCCCTGGAAGCTGGATGCGATGTGCTGTGTGAAAAGCCATTCTGCTACGATAATGCGCTGAGCAGCCAAGTGCTGATCGCACAGACCGCGGAGCTGGTCGAGCTCGCCGCTTCACTGGGTCGCCAACTCGGCCTTTGCTCCCAGTACTGGATAGCCGCGGAAGAGTGTCTGGGTATCTTTCGCCAATCCCGTGGAGACGAAGCCATCACGACTTTCGATGGTGTGCTTGCTTCACCGACCCACGGCCGCCCTCCGGATCCCATGCAGCTCTGGATGGACTTGGCGCCCCACCTGGTCGCCGCCGCCCAGGCTGTCGCCGCTTCCATGACCGCCGCACCCGTCTCCATCGACCCGCTGAGCATCACCCGCGACTTCGACGGGTATCGTGCCGCCTGCTCCTTCTCGCTCCGCTGTGACGGCCGGCGCCTGCTCGACTGCACCTTCACCACAGCCCATACGGAAGGCGCCGGCCCCGCCAATATCCGCCGCCTCAGCCTCAATGGCCACCACTTTGAACTTCTTGGCGAAAACGACGCCAACGGCATCTATCGAAGCCGCATCGCCCACGAGGATGGCGACTACCGAAGCGACGACATGATGCATCAGCATATAGCTCGCACACTGGCCGGCCGCACGCCGATCACGGGCGACGCGATTGTGGACAATCAACGCTGGCTCTTTGCCCTCGCCGGTCGAAACTAACGTAATCACGATGGGACTTCATCCATGAGACTTGTCATCAGTGGCCTGCATTTTCCGTGGGAGACCGTCTCCAGCAGCCTTTTACGCGCTCGCGAGCTGGGGCTGGACGGCGTCGAGTTCTCCTGGCACAATTCATTTGCCCGTCCGCACTGTACCCGCCAGGACATTGCCGATCTGGATGCCATCCGCGATCGACACGATGCCACCCTGACCGCACATATCTGGGAGAACCTCCCCCAGATGGGCGAGGATGAGGCCCACCTGGCGCTCCGTGGTTGGCTGGCGCTGTGCAAAAGTACCGGCACCGAAGGCCTGGTGATCCATGGAGGCTCCTGGCCGGATCAGCGCGAAGGCATCGCTATCACCCGTCATATCCTGGAGGGCGTGCTCGGCGAGTTTGAGGAGGCCGGCGTCGTCCTGAACCTGGAGAATCATTATCCCTATGCCTACAAGGAGTGCCAGGAACTCTTCAGCGAAAGCTGGGAATTCAACGAGGTGCTCTCGCTCGACAGCCCATCCCTGCGAGTCTGCTACGACACCGGCCATGCCAACATGACCGATACCCCCTTCGAACTCCTCGACAATCTCGGTCCCGCCCTCAACTACATCCACCTGGCCGACAACATGGGCGTCCACGACGATCACCTGAAGTATAATCAGGGTACCGTTCAGTGGCAGGAGGTCTTTTCGCGTCTCCAGAAGGCCGAATTCGACGGCATCCTGTGCGTGGAATTCGGCGCCCACGGCGACCTCGCACCCTTCCACGAATGCCTGCGGGACATGCGCAAGCGCTGGCCGGAGTTGGTGCGCTGATCGGTGGACGCCGTCGTTGATGTCTGGTTTGGATTGGTGATCAGTCGCGTATCCACTGGTTGCTGGTCACCCGATAATCCCCCACTGCATAGATCAGAGCCGGTCGGGCATCGACGGTTGCCGACATCGCTCCCGCCTGCACCTGCCAGCCCTCATCATCCGCCGTCACCACGACGGGGGCGGCGGTAAGGCTGGCGGCAAGCTCCTCCGCGCTCATCTCGTCCACCGGCACCACATGGAGCAGAAAACCGCTCCAGACGGCAGTCTCGCGCTCATTCACCGCATGCCCCTCCCGGCTGCCGCTGACCGCCAAGGTCATGCATCCTTCATCATCGACCAGTTGCACCCGTTGGTCGCCTATTCCGAACCAGCGCCAGCCCACGTGCACGCTGGGCGTCGTCACGACCAGAACCTGCAATGGCACCTCCCCAGGCTTGACCGCCAGGGCTTGGCCATCGCCCCCTCTCATGGAAAGCGACGCCGCCGGACCCAGTGCAACCGTGAAGCCCGGTCGAAAGTCCGGGTCGCGGATCAGCCGTTCCGGCCGTCCGGTGTTCAGGCCGGAGAACGATCCCGTGCGCTGGTCATCGAGAGCGACCGCCGTCGGATCGATGCGCCAGATGGCGCCGCCGAGCAGAAGCCCTTCCCGTTGCGTGGCAAAGAGCCGCTCCACAAGCGCATACTCGTTGGCGACAATCGGGAACGCACAGTGCTCCGCCTCGGTGCGAAAGGCAACATGAAAGGCAGTATTGTGGCTCGTGATGTGGCATTGGCCATTCACGCTCCCTACCGCAAAGTCCGGCGCCAGGTAGTTGAGCCGGCGGAAGTCGGGGCCACGGTTTTCGTTGAGGCGAGGCAAGGAATCCGGGCGCACGTCGGGAAGCAGATCCTCCGCCGTCAGCGGCACCCCCAGCCAGAGGTGACAACCATCGGTCGGTTCCGGCGCGCCGAGCACGAAATGATAGATGGTGTCGAGGTAGGTATGGCCACGGTGATGGTAGTTGCCGCGGCTCTGCGGTCCTGTCACCATGCCGATGGCCGGATGATAGTTGGCTACCGCTTCGGTGATCAGATGGCGCATGACCCGCCGAATCTCATCGTGCATGGCCGGCTCCGCCTTGCAGGCGAGCATGATGGCCAGCGCGTCGATCTGCACCGCTGTATAAGCAGGCGAGTTGTACTCCGGAATGAACCCCAGACGGCTGATCGCGTTCCGCCACTCCTCCCATTCCCAACCCGCTATCGCGCGTGCTCGCGGCCAGTCCAGCGCATCCGCGACGCAGAGGCGTACCGCCAGGTTGAGCAGCACGATGTTGGTATAGTGGACGGTGCAGCGGTGGCAATTGGTCGCTTCGAGCGACAGCCGCATGCCCTCCCGCAGACGCTCCAGAAGCTCTTGCGGCATCCGCTCGGCGCAATGCCGGTGCACGTACCAGAGATGCGGCACGATGAAGGATACCGCATTCGGGTCGAGCGCGATCGGCCAATCCGTATGCCACTTGAAATTGCCGTAGGTGAGGCTGTCTGGCGCCAGGTCCTGGTTGTCGAGGACAAACGAGAGGGCGCGCCAGGCGGCATCGTCATGCCCGGTCATGGCCCAGGAGGTCATCGCGCCCGCCATGCTTCGCACATCATAACCCGCGGCGCGGCTGTGCATGCTGTGGCCGGTCAAGGCGGCGCTTCGCACCAGCCCCGTCTCTGGATCGAGCCGCTCCAGGTACTTCCTGGCCTGTTCTTCGAAGATCTGCTGGCGCTTCACGGCAAATGCATCATTCATGGGAGTGCTTCCACTAGGTGTTGATCAACGGATAAGGTGCCAGTCGAAGCTGGCATTGACGGGTGCGGGAGTTTCGAATTCGATCACGAAGCCGTCCGGCCGCTTCTCCGTCAGCCGGTCCCGCGTGAACCAGGAAGGTTGCGCGGTGATTGCATAGGTGGCGTCCGGCTCCTGCGCGCTGAAACGGACCTGATAGCTGCTCTCCCCAGCCGGAACCGTTACGGAAATACCGCGCAGATTCACCGAAGCCGTCGTCGTCCCCGAAATTCCGCGGGTCACCTTGAGCGAATGATTGGTAAGATTGACATCGCCACCCATCATGAAGTCTCCCGTCGCGGGCGCCACGAAAAGTGACGCCGTGCCCCCGTCATTGCGCCGCCACAGGATCCGCTGCTCATTCCCCTCCGTTTGTTCGAAGAGGATCGCTGCCGAACGCATCGGGCTTTGGAAATGCAGACCGACTTCCGCCAGAGAGAGTACCCGCAGGATGGTCCCGTATGCCGGTTTGGCGTCTTTCCGCCGCTCCAGATCCCCCGCCTGCCGCGTCAGGCTGGAGATCATGATGGCCGAAGGCGTCTGCACACGACCGTAGTTCTCGATCTGAAAGGAGGCCCCGTCCATTGTGGTCGGCAACTGGTCGAAGGTGCGAATGCGGATTGGCACGGGATGCCAGGGGTCCGGTCCGGGAGGCTGCTCGATCGCATCTCCCGCGGCAAAGTCGAATGCCGTCCCCCGATCGCCGTGCGCCGTGAGCTTGAGCGTGCGGGGATGCGTCGCTTCGATGTGGCCGCCTGTCGGCAGCGTATCTGCCCAGCCCCGCGAAATGTCGTATACCCACGCGCCCGGAGCGATGGCATAGGCAAGCGGCCGGTCATGATCGTGCCACGTGTAGTTGTCGTCGAGAAAGAGCTTCGGAGAGCCCGCGGCCACCGCCGACCACCGGACCCGCAGGATGTGAATGCGCTTGCTGCCATCGCCGAGCTCCTCGAACCGGTTGATGCGGTACCAGCGATAGATCGGCCGCGACGGCAACTGGGCATAGCCGCCCGCACTCGATCCATCGCCCGCCTGCAGCACCTCCGTGGGCTCGGTGACCGCAAAGAAGCGCCCCACCACCTCACGCGTCCACGGACAATCCGCATCGCCGATGATCGCGCCTCCCTGGTAGGCGTAGACATTGCCCGGCCCGCCGACCACGTTGGGATAGGTCTGCCCCTGCCAGGGCCGATAGTGGTTCATGATCCGCACCTTCCCGCTCGTGATCCACTTCGCCTCGTTCATGTTGATCAACGGCCGCGAGGGGCTGAGCGTGTGCGGCATCGTCTTGCCCGGCGCATAGACCAGCTCGTCCTTCTCCCAGTCGATCGATTCGACCGTGCCGTGAAAGCCATCCAGATCGCCCACCACTTCCGCATTGACGGTGATCGCACCCTCATCGCCGAAGCCGCTGAAGACGTCGCTCATGTAATGCGTCGAGCCGCTGATGGTGAAGCTGTCTCCCACACCATAGTGGCGACGTGTAATCTGCAGCTCCATCGACTGATTGTCGCTGTTCGAATACCCTTCGATCTGCAACCCGTTGACCACATGCTTGTTATACACGAGGTGCCCCACCTCGTGATCGTGCTCCAGATCCGCCGTGAAGTAGTTTCGCTGCAACTCGTCGTCCCAGCCGATGGACGATACGATGATGCGGTCGTAAGGTGGTGAATAGCTGATCACGCTGCTCGTCACCGTCAAGTACTGCCCAACGTAGATCCCCCGAATCAGGTCGGGATACAGGCGCGCATCCTTGCCCGCCTTCACCGGCCGCGCCAGACCCGCCATGTACGATGATGAGCCGCTCACGATGTAGTTCTGAATCGACTGCGTGGAGTGCACGCCCTGAAAAGGCAGTTGGGTGGCATGCGGGGTTGTATTGACCGTCCGCGTCAAGCGGCTGCCTGCCCAGACCCCGGTCTTGTGTTTTCCCATCGGCGGCAGGTGCCAGGTGACAAAGCCTCCGCGCGTATCGATCACGGTCACCCCCGGCCCATTGCGGTCAGTCTGTGCCCAGTTTTCGATGCGCAGCGCCGGCGGCGCATTGGCGGGGACCAGCAGCATTCCGCCCCCCTCGTTCAACAGCGTCCGCAATCCTGTATCCAATGCCGCCTGGGCGCCTTGCGGCGACGAAATATCACCGAACTCATCAAGCAGGCGCATGTTCTGGCCAAATGTGCAGAGCCCAATCAGCAGGCAGTAGAGTGACAAACGGACCATGACAAGCCTCCAGAAAGTTGATGATGAAGCAACCTTGCCAAGGTAGCCTTTCGCTTCAGCGGCAACAAGGGTATTTCCTGCATAGCGGCACAGCTTTCTTCCGTGGGAGCCCAGCCGCATTTGCTTCATTCTGTCTTTTTCTGCAAATTCCGCTTGATAGACATTATAAAGACTTTATAATGTTCGTGATATCTAATCACCAACATGGGGGTGGGGCTATGGCATACAGATGGTTGGCAATCGCGGTTCTCGTGGCAGGGATGGTTCAGGGCGAGGATAGCATGCGTACAGAACCTTTTGTGGAGTTGGAGGATGTGGTGGTTGTCGCCACGCGCCATGAACAGAGCGTTGCGGACGCGCCGTACACCGTATACCGTCGCACGGCCGAGGACTACAGGCTTCGGCTTCAGGTGAAGGATCTGGCCGACGCCTTGCAGGAACTGCCCGGCGTCATGAACCAGAAGACGGGACACGGTATGACCTCCCCCTTCCTGCGCGGCTTCACCGGCCAGCGGGTTGTGCTACTGTCGGATGGCGTACGGCTGAACAACTCCACCTTTCGAGAGGGGCCGAATCAATATTGGAGCCTGATCGATGCCTGCTTCTACGACGATGTCGAACTCCTCATGGGACCCTCCTCCGTCCTGTACGGCAGCGATGCTATCGGTGGTGTCGTTCTGGCGCGGAGCCGTCTGCCGGCACGTGGCGTGGAGGGGGCTGCCCTGCAGCCTGGAGAAGGCGCCGCCCTCCTGCGCTATTCCAGTGCCGAAAAAAGCTTCAGCGAGCACCTTCGTCAAGCATTCGCCATTGACGACATCTGGAGCTTCAAGCTGGGGCTGACCCGACAGGATTTCGGCGATCTGACTTCCGGTGGTGGTGAGAGGAATCCTGGCACCGCCTATGAGCAATGGGGCGGGAATCTGCGCGCGGTTCGCTGGTTCGATGACGACGCCAGACTCGTCTTTGGCATCGATCACTGGGATCAGGACGACGTCGAGCGCGTTCACCGCACCATCCACCATCTCGATCATGAGGGCACCAGCACCATAGGTGGCACCTCCGACCTCCGTCGCACATACGACCACGATCGTGAAGCCGCCTTCACTCGCTATGAATCCAGAAATGGCGCCGGAGTCTTCGAGGAGATCGACTTGGAGTTGAGCTGGCAGCGAATCGCTGAGGAGTACCACCGAATCAAGCACAGCGGTGATCAGGAACGCCGACACACCACCGTCGATACGTTGGGAGCCCGCCTGCGTCTTCAGACTCCCTCCGCCTTTGGCACCTGGAACTATGGCGCCGACATTTACCACGACTTCGTCTCCGCGGTCGGTCATGACATCAAGAGCGGTCAACGTATTGACCGGATTCAAGGCGAAGTCGCCGACGACAGTACCTATACGCTGGCAGGCATCTTCATCCAGCACGAGCTTCCCCTTGGCGAGCGCTTCGAACTGACGACCGGCATACGCTACACTTATGCCGAAATGGATGCCGGCCATGTCAACTTCAGTGGCGAAGATCGTCCATTGCGCGGTCATTGGGACGCGGTCACTGCCAGCGGCAGGCTGCTCTACCGCATGCTTGACCAGAATCGCCTGAATCTGTATGCCGGCGTATCGCAGGGTTTTCGGGCCCCGAATCTTTCCGATGCCACGCGCGATGGCGAGTTCGGCGGTGGAGTTGAAGCACCCACCGCTGACTTGGATTCCGAACGATTTACCACCTGGGAAGCCGGCATCAAGAGCCGTTGGCCACGGGCCGCCCTCCAGGCGGTCTGGTACTACACCGACATTCGCGACCAGATCTTTCGCCTCGAAACTCCCGTTACCAAACGCAATCTGGACAAAGGTTACAATCAGGGCGTCGAACTGAGTGCCTCCTGCAAGCTGACCGAGCAATGGCTGCTCTTTGGCAGCTTCGCCTGGCAGGAAGGTCGCGAGTTAACCTGGGCCGACGCGGATCTAAGTGGACCAAGAGCCTGGCGCCCCCTTTCACGGCAGCATCCACTCATGCTGAACACTGGTCTCCGCTATGCCCCCGCGCATCTCCCCCTCTGGATCGAAGCCGTTCTCTCCATAGCCGATGACGAGAAGAAGATGACCGACGCGGAGCGGGGCGACAACCGCTTTCCGCCGGACGGCACCCCCGGTTATGAAGTGCTCGACCTGAGGGCCGGATACGCCCTGACCGACAATCTTGACCTCGCCATTGCCTTGGAAAACGTCACCGACGAGAGCTGGCGTATCCATGGCAGCGGTATCAACGAGCCTGGCCGCAACCTCGTCCTTACCATGAACTATCGATGGTGAACGGCGCGATTCATTGCACTGCGGCGAGGGCTTCGCGATAAACCTCATAGGCATGCGGAAACGGCCGCAGCGCCCGATCGAACGTTCCCAGCGTGTAGGCGATGCAGAGCCCGTAATTGGTGATCGCCACCCCCGCGGCCCGGGCCTTCTCGATGCGGCTGAGCATCTCCCGGCGATTGGTGACACAGCCGCCGCAGTGGATAATCAGCTTGTACTCTCCGATCGTCTCCGGAAAATCATGCCCCGCAAAGGTGTCGATCGCCAGCTTCCCGCCCACGAATTGCTCCAGCCATCGTGGAATCTTCACGCGGCCAATGTCGTCGGCGATGGGATGATGCGTGCACGATTCCGCGATCAGCACCCGGTCACCCGGCTTCAAGCTCTCGATCTGCACCGCCCCCCGGGCCATCTCTGCCAGATCTCCCTTGTACCGTGCGAAAAGTATCGAAAAGCTGGTCATGGGTATCCGCGGCGGCGTATCCGCGGCCACCTTCAGAAAGGCCTGGCTGTCCGTCACCACAATCGCCGGCGGCTGCGCGAAACGGCCGAGTACGCTCGCCAGTTCCCGCTCCTTTACCACGATTGCCGCGGCATCGTTGTCCAGCAGATCCCGGATTGTCTGCACCTGCGGCAAGATCAGCCGCCCTTTGGGCGCCTCCTTGTCGATCGGTACCACCAGGACCGCCACATCGCCAGGCCCGACCAGATCGCCAATGATGCTCGGCGGATTGATGAACTCATCCGGTACGGACTCAATGATCCCCAGCCGCAGCTCTACCATACCCTCGCCGGTCGTGGCACTTACGGGATAGCTTTTCTCAACGTATGCCGGCAGTTCCACGCGGCCGAGGTCAGACTTGTTGGCCACAATCAGGACCGGGAGCCCCTTGTCCCGGAAGAGTGTCAGCAGCTCGTCTTCATAGCGCAGCCACTCGTCCGTCACCAGAATGGCGAGGTCCGTCCGCTCGACGGCCTTTTTCGTCTTCGCCACTCGCGCCTCACCAAGCGCCCCGATGTCGTCGATACCCGCGGTATCCACGAACAGCACCGGACCGATCGGTTGCACCTCCATCGCCTTCTCCACCGGATCCGTCGTCGTTCCGGCAACTTCCGAGACGATGGCCACATCCTGATGCGTCAGGGCGTTGATCAGCGATGATTTGCCGACATTTCGCCGGCCAAAAATGCCGATATGCAGCCGCAGGCCCTTTGGTGTTGTTTGCATGCCCTGATTGCCTTTGCCGGCGCGCCTTCAGTCTTCCGCGGCGATGCTCTCGGCCAGTTCGACTTGTGTGTGCTTGTGAAGGTAGACGGTGAAGGTACTGCCGACATCGGGTTCCGACCGCAGATCCACACGTCCCTTGTAAAGATGCGCCAGCTTCTGCAGGATCGACAACCCCAGCCCCGAGCCGCTGATCCCCCGCGTCTTCTTGTTACGGATTCGTACGAATTCCCCGAACAGCCGATCTGCTTCAGCCTGTGTCAAGCCGATGCCCGTATCCGTCACCGCGATGCTGACCTGATCTCCCAGATCCGCAACCCGCAGTATTACTTTGCCGCCATCACGATTGTACTTCACGGCATTCGACAGCAGATTGTTCAGAATGATCCGCAGCTCACCCTCATCCGCTTCCATAAGCAGGGATGGCGGCATCTCGGTCTCTACCGTGATGGCATGCTCGCGGCCAAGCTCGATGGCGTCCTCCACCGGCTCCTGCGTCACCTGCGTCAGATCCACCGTCACCAAATTGCGCTTCTTCTGCCCCGATTCGATTCGCGTCAGATCCAGCAGATCATTAATCAGCTTGCGCATCCCTTCCAGCCGATCGTGCGAACGATCCACGATGTGCGTGATCTTGTCGGCGCTCAACTTCAACTCCGGATCGTTGATCAGCTGCAGATAGCTGTCGATCGCATTGAGCGGCGACTTCAACTCATGCGCGACGACGGAAATGAGTTGATAGCGCATCTGGTGGCGCTCCCGCTCCAGCTGTCGCGCCTTCCGTTGCACGATCAAGTGTGTTGTCGCCTTCTCGATCGTATCCTTCAACTCGCTCGGGGTAAAGGGCTTTGCCAGGAAATCGAAGGCTCCCTGCTTGCCGGCGCTCACCGCCGTGGCTATAGATGCGTAAGCCGTTACCATCACCACCACCATGTCCAGTTTGTCCTCGGTCACCTTCTGCAGAACTTCCAGCCCCTGCATCCCCGGCAGTTTGTGGTCGAGCAGAAGGATGTCCACCGGATTGGCGGCAATGTGGGCGAGCGCTTGCTCGCCCGTCTCGGCTGTACTGACTTCAAAACGCACACTGCGGCCGAAATCCGGCAACTCCACGACGAAATCCCTCAGCGCCCGGGCCATGCCCAGCCGCATCTTGGGTTCGTCGTCAACTGCCAGTACCTGGAGCCGGTCTGCCATGATCAGTCCTGAAGTAGCCGCTCGATTTCCGCTCTCAACTGCTCGTGCCGCACCGGTTTGTCCAGCAGGACATCGGCTTTCACCCACGAACGTTCGCCGTTTGTGGTAACATCGAAGCCCAAGCCCGTCTCGGACGCCACCGCCGTCAGCATGATTACGCCTGTTTTCGGGTAGCGACGTTTGATGTGGTGCGCCAGCACAAAGCCGGAGTCCATGTTCTCCATCATCAGATCCACTACCGCCACATCCGGTTCGTAGTTCTCGAGCAGCTTTTCCGCCTCCGACTGGGCCTCCGCGCTCGTTACTTCGTATCCGGTTGCTTCCAGCATCAGCGTGAGCTGCTCGATCACGTCGATATCGTCATCGACTATCATTATTTTTGCGTGGTCTTTCATAGGTCGAACTGCGAGTCGCTTTCGCTTTCCTCTGCGTTTAGATTTAAGGGAAGTTTTACGGTGAAGGTTGTTCCGGTCGCTCCCAGGGCCGGATCGGCATTCGACTTCACGTCGATCTTGCCGCGATGCATCTTGATGATGCCGTAAATGACTGCCAGGCCAAGCCCGGTTCCCTTGTTCACCCCCTTGGTCGTGAAGAAGGGCTCGAAAATCTTGCTGAGATGCTTCTCGGGAATTCCCTCACCCGTGTCCTGCACGTCGAAGTAAGCCATCTCCCCGTCCAAGCCAGTGTTCACGGTGATGGTTCCCCCGTGTGGCATGGCGCCTATTGCATTGGAGACAAAATTGGTGAGTACCTGCGTAATCTGGTCGGGATCGAGGGCGATTTCAAGTTCTGGAGCATGGTGGATGGCCTCGACCCTGACGGTCTCCGGCGTCGGCAGTACATGTAGGCATCGATCGATAAGCGCCGCCAGTTTCTGCGTGCGTAACGCCAGTTTGTTGCGGCGCGCGAAATTCAGCAGCCCCGAAACGATCTTCTTGCACCGATCCGCCTCTTCCACGATCGTCTGTAGATCGGCACGCCCCGGCGCATCCACGGGCGTATCCTCCAGCAGCAGGTGTGCATACAGCAGCACCACCCCGAGTGGATTGTTCACTTCATGCGCAACGCCTGCCGCAAGTTGCCCCATGCTCGCCAGCCGCTCCGCCTGCATCAACGCCACCTGCGCTCCGGCCAGTTGATCGCTCGACTGTTTCAAATCCAGAATCGTGCACTTCAGGCGATCGATGGTGTATGGCAGGCACATCTCGCTCTCCGCCAGCCCCTTCACGATCGCCACCGCGTGCTCGCGGCACGAAGCATACCCACAGGCGCCACAGTTCAGCTCGTCTTCCGGCTGCTGTTTGCCCATTCGCTGAAGAATCGTCTCGACCCGGCTGTCCGCCGCCGGAACATTGATCCTCTGATCGTCCGCCTCATACTTGCGAGACAAGTCCACCGGCACCGGTGGATCGCTCCTCTCCCCCACCTCCCGCAACCGCTGGCGCGCGTATCGGCTCACGCTGGCGCGTCGACGGAACAGTGGCGCTTCGCTCGTCATTCCCGCACCCATGATGCAGCCGTTGCAGCACAGCACTTCCAGCAGGCCAGCCTCCAGTGCATGAGACTCGAAATCCTTGATCGCCTGCGTGAAACTCTCACGTCCATCCGCCGCGACTACATCACCATTGATCAGATCCTCCGGCATGTCTGCGGCCTGCAGCATGCCCCGGCTCATTGGGAAAAGCACCCCCATTCCGGGCATTGGCGGGTCAAAGGCATCGAGCTCGGTGTTGCCGCTGTCAATGCCTCGCTCCTTCAGCATCGTTCGCAACTCGGAAAAGGTCAGGCAGCCATTCACCTCGCCCTCCACAAACGGGTCGCGCGCTTCCTGTTTCTTGGCCAGGCAAGGCCCGATAAAGACAATTCGCAGGTCGCTCCCGTGCAGATGGTGCAGGACTCGCGCCATCGCGATCATCGGTGACACGATTGGCGCCAGAGCATCCACCAAACCGGGATAGTACTTCTCCACGTACCGCACCAATGCGGGACAGGTGGTCGCGATCATCTGCCGGTTCGGTTGCTCCTGGCGCAAACGCTTGTATTCCGCCGCCACCAGGTCGGCGCCATAGGCCACTTCACACACCGGGTCGAATCCCAGGCGCCGCACCATCCCCGCCACCAACCTCGCATCCGTCCCTTCGAACTCCGCTGGGAAGCTCGGCGCCAGCATGGCCGCCACCTTAACTCCCGATTGCAGTAACTCCTCAACGATCGGTATCGAACTGCGCGCCTGCTTGGCGTTGCGCGCGCACACCTTGATGCAGTTGGCACAGCCGATGCAACGATCGCTGATCACATCCGCACGTCCATCCTCGATCCGTATCGCTTTGGCCGGACACTCACGCACGCACGTATAGCAGACGCGGCAGCGT
Organism: Lentisphaeria bacterium; assembly: GCA_041690595.1. Taxonomy (GTDB): domain Bacteria; phylum Verrucomicrobiota; class Lentisphaeria; order JABSQK01; family JAWLHB01; genus JAWLHB01. The sequence goes on along the minus strand of JAWLHB010000017.1, from coordinate 119,333 downwards.
TCGCCAATTGTCGTGATCAAGGGTGGGGCTACGATGCGAGTCATGGTCAGCTCGGGTTTTGCCCTCGGACAAGTGAATAAAGGTGGCCGGCGAGACAGTAGGAGGGCGGAGAAGGTCCCGCCGGCCACGGGTGGTTCGGTCAGATCAGGTCAGTACATGACGCTTGTGGTAATGTGTATGCAACAACTCGTGGCTCTTTTCTCCCAACGGCTTGCCGAGGAAGTCGTCGTACAGCTTCGCGACCCACTTGTTGCCGTGGCTCGTCCGGATCGGTTCGTCACGGTCGATGGCGTACAGGGCCTTCATGCGTGCCTGCACCCGCTCGATGTCCGTTCCTATCGGCTGGCCACCTCCCGCTATGCAACCGCCCGGGCAGGTCATCACCTCGATGAAGTGAAGGTCGCTGCGTCCCTGCTTCAGCTGCTCCAGCAACTGCTGCGCATTCTGCAGGCCGCTTGCCACCGCCACCCCCACCGTCAGACCATTGATCTCGACGTGGGCTTCCTTGATGCCCTTGACCCCGCGCAGTTGCTTGAAGCGCAGCTCCTCGAGTTCCTTGCCCGTAAGCATGAAGTACCCGGTACGCAGTGCCGCTTCCATCACGCCGCCGGTCGCTCCAAAGATCTTGCCGGCGGTGCTCCGTTCGCCCAGCGGCGAATCGGCGGCGCCTGCCTCCAGTTCGTTCAGATCCAGACCGCGCGTCTTGATCATCTGCGCCAGCTCGCGCGTCGTCAGCACCGCGTCGATGTCGGGCCGTCCATTCGTCCCATGCTCGGGACGACCGGCCTCGAACTTCTTCGCCACACATGGCATGACCGCGACACTGAAGATCTTGTCGGGATCGATCTTCTCCAACTGTGCCCAGTAGCTCTTGATGATGGCGCCCATCATCTGCTGGGGGCTCTTGCATGTCGACAGGTTGTCGATGAAGTCGGGGTGGAACTGCTCCACGTACTTGATCCATCCAGGCGAGCAACTCGTCATCAGCGGCAGTTTGCCGCCGGTCGTGACGCGGTGTACCAGCTCCGCCGCTTCTTCCATGATCGTCAAGTCGGCCGAGAAGGAGGTGTCGAAGACCCGGTCGAAGCCCATGCGTCGCATCGCCGTGACCATCGCTCCGTCCGCGTCAGTACCCGGCTTCATGCCGAATTCTTCGGCTATCGTTACCGAAACGCTGGGCGCATGCTGCACCACCACCATCATCTCCGGGTCCGCCAGTGCGTTCATGACCCGCTTGATGTGCGGCTGTTCCGTCAACGCACCAGTCGGGCAGACCATGATGCACTGCCCGCAGTTGATGCAGCTCGACAAGTTCAGTCCCTTATCGAAGGCAGTGCCCACGAAGGCCTCGCAGCCGCGATTGATGAAGTCGATCGCCGATACGCCCTGAACTTCCTCACAGACGCGCACGCACTTCCCGCAAAGGATGCATTTGTCTGGGTCGCGGACAATCGAAGCACTGGAGACGTCCTGCTTGCTGACGTGCCGCTTGCCCTTGTAGATGCGCCGGCGCACGCCGAGTTCCTCCGCCAGGTGCTGCAATTCGCAGTTTCCATTGCGGACGCAGTACAGGCAATCGTCGGGGTGGTTGGCCAGCAGCAGTTCCACGATCGCCTTGCGCGCTTCCAGTGCCCGCGCCGAATGCGTCTGGATCACCAGGCCCGGCCGCACCGGAAAGCTGCATGACGGCACCAGGCCAGGTGCTCCCTCCACGTCCACCACACACATCCGGCATGCGCCCGAAGGCGGCAACCCGTCCACGTGGCACAATGTCGGTATCTTGATGCCACCGCGGCGTACCGCCTCGAGGATTGTCTCCCCCTCGTGCGCCTGCAGTGTGCGATTATTGACTTTGATGTCGATCATCTCTCGTCCCCTTATGCCACAATGACAGCGTTGAATTTACAGGCATCCATGCACGAACCGCAGCCTATGCACTTGTCCGGAACGATGTAGTGCGGCGACTTCTTCGCTCCCATGATTGCTTCGGTCGGGCACTTCTTGGCGCACATTGTGCAACCCGTGCACTGATCCTGATCGATGCTGTACGTAAGCAGATCGGTACAGACGTGCGACGGGCAGGTGCGCTCATAGATGTGCGCTTCGTATTCATCCCGGAACCAGCGCAGCGTGCTGAGCACCGGATTGGGCGCCGTCATCCCCAGCCCGCAGAGGCTCGTGTCCTTGATGATTCGCGCCAGTTTCTCGACGGTCACCACGCCTTGGAAGCGCACCAGCGCATCCAGATCGTGTTCGCTCTTCCGGCCGCGGGTAATCGCTTCCAGGATGTCCAGAATGCGACGCGTTCCCTCGCGACACGGTATGCACTTGCCGCAGCTCTCTCGCTGGATGAACTGCATGAAGAACTTGGCCACGTCGACCATGCAGGTGTCCTCGTCCATCACCACCAGGCCGCCGGATCCCATCATGGCCCCGAACGCCTTCAGCGACTCGTAGTCCACCTTGATGTCCATCTGGGCTGTTGGGATGCAGCCGCCAGATGGGCCGCCGATCTGCACCGCCTTGCTCTTCTTGCCGTTGGCAATACCCCCGCCCACCTCGAACAGGATCTGGCGGACGGTGGTACCCATGGGTACTTCCACAAGCCCAGTGCGCTCAACTTTTCCGGAGAGCGCGAAGACCTTCGTACCTTTACTACCCTCAGTCCCCACTGAGTTGAACCATGCATCCCCATGCATCGCGATCCCAGGTACGTTAGCCAGCGTCTCAACGTTGTTGATGACAGTGGGCTTGTGGAAGAGTCCGTCGGTAGCAGGGTAGGGCGGCCGTGGCCGCGGCATACCCCGCTTTCCTTCAATACTGTGCAGCAGTGCCGTCTCTTCTCCGCAGACAAATGCGCCGGCGCCCTGCTTGATGATCAGATGAAAGTCAAAACCGCTCCCGAAGATGTTGTCACCCAACACTCCGTAAGCTTTCCCTTGCTCGATGGCTACCTTCAATCGGGCGATCGCCAGAGGATATTCCGCCCGTATGTAGATGTACCCTTTGTTCGCTCCTATCGCGTACGCCGCCAGGGCCATCCCTTCCAGCAGTCGATGCGGATCCCCTTCGATTACCGCGCGATCCATGAACGCGCCTGGATCTCCCTCGTCCGCGTTGCACACCAGATACTTCTGGTCGCCTGCCGCGGCCGAAGCGATCTTCCATTTCACCCCGGTTGGGAAGCCGCCGCCTCCACGTCCGCGAAGGCCGCTTTTCTCCACCGTCACGCAGAACTCGATCGGCGTCTGCGTCCGCAGAACCTTCAGCAGCCCGCTGTATCCGCCGCGCGCGATGTATTCGTCGATGCTGCTCGGATCGATCAACCCGCAGCTTGCCAGAACCCAGCGCTTCTGGGGAGCAAAGAACGGAAGCTCGTCCAGATAGGGAACCGCGTCCCAGCTTGCCGCCTCACCGCGAAATTGGCCCAGGACCAAGTCCATCGGCAACTCGCCGCCGAAGACGCCTTCCATCAACTCCGCGACCCGGTCAGCCGTGACGTTTGCAAAGGATAGCCGCGTCCGTCCGGGAAGCTGCACATCCACCTGTGGCTCTGCCGCGCACAGGCCGATGCACCCTACCTCCACCACGTCCGCTTCAATCTCCTTGACCCGCAGCAGATTGCGGATGGCCTCCAGAGTCTTGCCCGCGCCGGCACCCAGCCCGCACGTGCCCGCACCGATAAAGACGACGGGGCGAGTCACCGCGTCTCGGCGCAACGTCGACAACAGGGCTGCATTTTTCTCCGGGACTTCCGCGTCGAAAGGACCGCTCTTCAGTTCGCTGTACATCTCCGCGGCGGGCCAGTCGGCTTTTTCCCAGCATGCGGGACTACATTCTTTTTCGGCTACTGCACTCATCGGGTGCTCTCCTTGTCGCGATACTCTTTCAAGATCTTCTCCAGGCTCTTCGGCGTCACCTTAGCATGGAACTCCCCATTCACGCAGATCACGGGGGCCAGGCCGCAGGCGCCGATGCAGGCCACTTCTTCCAGGCTGAAGATCCCGTCCCGCGTCGTCTCGCCGGATTCCACCCCCAGAATCCGCTTCACGTTCTCCAGAACCTTCGCTGAGCCCTTCACGTGGCATGCGGTTCCCCGGCACACCATGATGTGGTATTTCCCCTTCGCCCGAAAGCGGAACTGGTTGTAGAATGTCGCGACACCGTAAATCTTCGTCGCCGGCAGCTTCAGGTGCTGCCCGATCCGCACCACCGACTCTTCCGAAAGAAAGCCGTTCAGCTCCTGCACTTCCTGCAGGATCGGAATCAGGCTGTCACGTCCGGCGTTCGGATGATTTGCCAGGACCGCATCCACTGCATCCAATGTGGTTGTCTGCATAACTCCTTGTTACTCCCCATGTGTGATCGTCTACGACACTTGTGCTCCCGCACTCTGGCGGGCGAAAAAGGTGACTTTTTCCAGCGAGGTGGTCAGATCGATCACCTCCACATATACATTCCCCGGCAGGTGCAGGGGAACCGGCGCAAAATTCAGAATTCCCCGGATCCCCGCCATGACCAACTGATTGGCCACCTGCTGCGCGACATCGCCGGGCACCGTCAGGATTGCCGCATACGCCGACTCGTCCCGGATGACCTGCGCCAAGTCCTGCATGCCGTAGCAGCGCACCCCCTGATAGATCCGGTTTATCCGTTCTGGTGACGAATCGAACGCCGCCTTGATCCGCAGATTCGGCCGACGACCGTGGAAATGGTTCATCAGCGCGCTGCCAAGCTTGCCGATCCCTACCAGCACCACATTCTGAGGCTCTTCCGCATCCACGATCTTGCCAATCGCTTCGATCAGATCCTCCACTCGATACCCGCGCGTCGGATTCCCGAAACAGCCCGTTACCATGATGTCACGACGCACCTGCGATGACGTTACCTGTACCAGCTTCGCCAGTTGATGTGAAAAGATGAACGGCGACTCTTTGCCCAGACGATCCGACAACAACCGCCGATACAGACTCAGGCGCTCCAACGTCCGTTTCGAGATTGTGGTTGTCATTCGGAAGGCTCCCTTTTCTTCGGGTATCGCTGCGTTATCATTTTCACATCGTTACAATGTTCACGATTAAGATAAGGGGGCTGATCCACTTCGTCAAGCGCTTTCGTGAACTTTTGCACGATTAAGTTCTGGAACCTCTCCAGATGTCCACTGGCCACACCTCCATCACCCGCACGAATCCCTCTGGTCCCGCCTCATATCCAGCACAAGATGACTATCGGCTCCTCGCCTGGACCGGTAGACTTCTGCTTGAAAAAGCTGCGCGACACCATATAATGGATCTGTACATCCCAGTGACCCAACATGTAGTGCCCGGAGAGTTTGCGTCCATGGCTAATGAAGCCTCCGCTGTTTACGACGAGAGTAAGATCAAGACCCTCAGCTCGCTCGATCACATCCGCTTGCGGCCCGGCATGTACATCGGGCGAATGGGTAACGGGAGCCACCAGGACGACGGCGTTTACATCCTGATAAAGGAAGTCATCGACAACGCCGTCGACGAATTCATCATGGGGCACGGCAAGCGTGTCGAAGTAGACGTCGACGATACGATAGCCACCATTCGCGACTATGGCCGCGGCATCCCTCTTGGCAAAATCGTCGAGTGCGTCTCCCAGATCAACACCGGCGCCAAATTCAATGACGACGTCTTCCAGTTCTCCGTCGGTCTCAATGGCGTAGGAACCAAGGCAGTCAATGCCCTCTCCAGCCGCTTTACGGTTACCTCCTACCGCGAAGGGGCCTACCGCTCGGCCACCTTCGCCAAAGGCACCCTGGTCAATCAGGAAGAGGGCAAAGCGGATCAGGAGAACGGCACCCTCATCGTCTTCCACCCCGACGACGAGCTTTTCCCCAACTACAAGTTCGGCGATCAGTTCATCAAGCGCCGCCTCTGGAACTATGCCTACCTCAACAGTGGCCTCACCCTCGTTTTCAACGGCGAACGCATCTTCTCCCGCCAGGGCCTCTACGACCTGCTCTCCGACAAGCTCGAAGATGAGGCTCTTTACGAGATCGTCCATTATCGCGAGCGCCAGATCGAGTTCGCTTTCTGCCACACCCCCGAGTTTGGCGAAACCTACTACTCCTTTGTCAATGGCCAGTACACGAATGACGGTGGCACCCATCAGTCCGCCTTCCGAGAAGGCATCCTCAAGGGAATCAACGAGTTCGCCCGCAAGAACTTCGATGGGGACGATGTCCGCAATGGCATCGTTGGCGCCATCGCCATCAAGCTCAAGGATCCCATCTTCGAGTCGCAGACCAAGAACAAGCTGGGCAACTCCGAGATCCGCGGCGATATCGTCAACAAGGTGAAGCAGGCGATCGTCAAGTACCTCCATCAGCACGCGAATATCGCCGAGGCCGTCCTCGAGAAGATCGGCCAGAACGAGAAGTACCGCAAGGAGATCCAGGCGGTCAAGAAGGCCAGCAAGGACAAGGCCAAGAAGATCGCTCTCAAGATTCCAAAGCTCAAGGACAGCAAGTACCATCTCGACGACAAGGGTGATCGCGGCGCCAAGACCATGCTCTTCCTCACCGAGGGTGAATCCGCCGCTGGATCCATGATCTCATGCCGCGATGTTTACCGCCAGGCCATCTTCCCCCTCAAGGGAAAGCCTCTAAACTGCTTTGGCAAGAAGCGCGACCTCGTCATCAGCAACGACGAATTCTACTGCATCATGCAGGCTCTCAACATCGAGGACGGGCTGGAAGGCCTGCGCTACGAGAAGATTATCATCGCCACCGATGCGGACGATGACGGCATGCACATTCGCAACCTCCTCATCACCTTCTTCCTCTACTACTTCCGGGAACTCATCCTCTCCGAACACCTCTTCATCCTGGAAACCCCTCTCTACCGCGTCCGCGACAAGAAGCGCACCTTCTATTGCTACGACGATGACGAACGCGAGACCGCCATCCGCGAGATTGGCCGCAACGCCGAGATCACCCGCTTCAAAGGGCTCGGGGAAATCTCCCCCAACGAATTCGGGCAGTTCATCGGCAACGATATCCGCCTTACCACCATCACCATTGACAAGATCAATGAGGTCCCCGAGATCCTCGAATTCTTCATGGGCACCAATACCCCCGCCCGTCGACAGTTCATCATGGACAATCTCGCCGACTATTGATGCCGAGCCGACTTCCGCCACCTCAACCTGTATTCCCAACGCTCCTATTCTTCTATGGCTGACGATCCGATCGACAACGAAAGTCTCCCCGAGCCCGACGCCATCAATGGCAATGGCAACGGCGAGACCGCGGAACGCAACGATGGCCCTTCCGTCCTGCGCACGATGATGTCCAGGTACTACATGGAGTACGCCTCGTACGTCATCAAGGAACGCGCCATCCCCCACCTCGACGACGGCCTCAAGCCCGTTCAGCGCCGCATCCTCCATTCCCTCCATGAAATGGATGATGGCAAGTTCCACAAGGTTGCCAACGTCGTGGGTAACACCATGAAGTTCCATCCCCACGGCGATGCCTCCATCTATGACGCCCTTGTCAACGTCGCCAACAAGGAGTTCTTCATCGAGAAGCAGGGGAATTTCGGCAATATCCTCACGGGAGATGGCGCCTCGGCCGCGCGATATATCGAGTGCCGCCTGAGTCCCCTGGCCCGCGATGTGCTCTTCAATCCGGAAATAACCGAGTTCACCGACTCCTACGATGGGCGCAACAAAGAGCCGGTTACGCTGCCCGCCAAAGTGCCGGTCCTTCTCATGCAGGGCACTGAAGGCATCGCCGTCGGTATGTCCACCCGCATTCTCTCGCACAACTTCAACGAACTGCTCGATGCCCAGATCGCCGCCCTCAATGGCGAAGAGTTCAGGCTCTATCCCGACTTTCTCCAAGGCGCCACCATGGATGTCTCCGAGTACAACGATGGCAATGGGCGCGTCCGTCTCCGCGCTGCCATCGAGGCTGTCGGCGACAAGAAGCTGGTCATCCGGGAGATCCCGCATTCCTGTACCACCGAGACCATCATTGCTTCCATCGAGGATGCCGCCCAGAAAGGCAAGATCAAGATCGCTTCCATTACCGACTATACCGGTGAAACCATCGAGATCGAGATCACTCTCCCGCGCAACGTCTACTCCGACCAGACCGTCAAGGCCCTCTACGCCTACACCAAGTGCGAAGACACCATCTCCGTCAATTGCCTGGTCATCCACAACAATCGTCCTGTCGAGATGACGGTTACGGACTGCCTCCGTTACAGTGCTGAGAAGCTCAAGGAAGACCTCCGCCGCGAACTGGAAATCGAGCTGGGCAAGCTCAACGATCAGTTCCACGCCAAGACCCTGGCGCAGATCTTCATCGAGAACCGCGTCTACAAACGCATTGAGGAAGCCGAAACCTACGAACTGGTCAAGCAGGAAGTCCGCGATGGTTTGGAGCAGTTCCGCCATTTGCTCAATCGCGATATAGCCGATGAGGATATCGAGCGCCTTCTCCAGATTCAGATTCGCCGCATCTCCCTCTTCGATATCAACAAGAATCGCCGGGACCTTGAAGACATCCTCGCCAAGATCGAGGAAGCCCGGGAAAACCTTGCTCATCTCAAGCGCTACACGATCGGCTATATCAAGGGCCTGAAGAAGAAGTACGGCGCCCTCTATCCGCGGCGGACCCGCATCCAGAACATGGCGGCGGTCAATGTCAAGGAAGTCGCCCTCACCAACGTGAAGGTCGGCCACGACCGTTCCGGCGGCTATATCGGTACCTCCGTGCGCAGCGAAGAAGTCATCACCTGCACCGAATACGACAAGCTGGTCATCCTCAAGTGGGACGGCACCTATCAGGTCCTTCCCATTCCCGACAAGCTCTACATTGGCCCGGTCTGCGCCGTCTTCAAGGCTGACAAGGATCAGGTCTACTCCATGATCTATCGCGATCGCAAGTCGCGCGTCTCCTTTGCCAAGCGCTTTCGCATCGACAGCTACATCATGGAGAAGGAGTACGGCGCCTGTCCCAAAGGATCCAAGGTCGAGAAGGTCTTCGATCGGTACGGCGTTGTCATCCGCTGCGAGTTCGAACCCAAGGCCCGCCAGCGCGTCGATCACTGCGAATTGGATTTCGAGCAGATCCCCATCCGTGGCGCCCGTGCCCGAGGTCTCAAGATCGACACCCGGAACATCCTTAAATTCCTCCAGGTCAAGCGGGGCAGCGATGCCGTTCCCGATCATCTCGCCCCGGAAGACGAGGACCCGCAGGTCGAAGAGCCCGGTCTTGACGAAGACGTTCCCCAGCCCGATGATGCTACGGCCATCGCCCCTGGCGCTCTTAACCTCGCTCGCCTCCAGCGTCAGGTTGCGCTGGAGCATGAGGCCGAAGCCGAGAAACGAGCCCGCGCCAAAGATGAGCCTTCAGGCGCCGAGAAGCCCGCGGATCGGAAGCCCCCTTCCGGTGCCGCCCCCGAGCCTGAAGACGACCATCACGACGAGGCGCCCCGGTTCCGCATTGACGACGGCGATTTCGAGCTGGAAAGCTGAACGTCAGAGCCCTCGCCGATCATCCCTGGGTATGGTCAATTTCGCCTCCAGATACCGTTGATGCGGCACCCGCAGATAGTTTGAGATCTGGCGAATGCGGTCGATCTCTTCATTTGCCGTCAGGTTGGCGCTGTTGGCCACCGCAAAGAGGGTCACGATGAACGCCTCGCGTTCTTCCCGCTCGGTGCTCTCGTAGAATCCACGGCTCAATCGCGCCAGATCGATTCCCGCGGTGGCTTTCTGGCAGCTGATTTCCGCTACCAACTCCGCCTGCCCCTCGTTGAGTCCCCAGTGCTCTCGCAGCGCCCGTGAAATTGCCTGTTTCTCCGTCTCGCTCACGTCGAGGTCTGCATGGGCAACTTGCGCCATCAATCCCGCCGCCAGGCACAGCTTCCGTGATTGTTCAGGCGGCAGGTCGAGCTGATTCTCCTCTCCCATTCTCGCGACCACGTCGTGGTAGATCACGTTGCGCAGGTAATCTTCCGGATCCGGCCCCTCGGCCACCACTTCCCGCCGCCGCCCGATCCAGCGACCAAGAAGCTTGCTCAGTCCACCAAACAGCCCGCTTCCCGCCGATAGAGCTTTCTGCACTTCTTCCAGCATTTCCCGCTCTTCAGCCTCGAAGACTCCGTCTGCCTGCATCAACTCGCTCAATGCCTGCCGAGCCAGCAGCCGCTCTTCCTCGCTGCTCACTCGCGCCTGCAGCTCCGCGATCATGCGGTGCGCCTCCGGCGGTTCAACAGGCCGCTCCAGGTATCGCTGCAAGTGCAGCCAGTCATCTCCGCCGACTTCCGGCAGACGAAAGATCAGATCCTTCAGCGCGTTGATCTCTCCCTGCTCCAGATCGCCATCTGCCCAGGCAGCAGCGATCATCACCTTTGCCAGCGTCAGCACAAAGTCCTTGTCAGCCATGCCATAACCTCCACGAAATGATGTTGCGTTCTTCGTCTCCTCACCACTCTATATAGCGTCCTTTTGCCGGCGCCGCAATCCAATCGTTGCACTTCCCGGTTGTACCTCCCTCCGACACCTGTACATTGCAGTGTCACAGCTTCTCATCATCGTCTCTCCGCCAAAGGATGTACCATGTTTTTCTTCCGCAAACTGGGTAAACTGATCTTCGGCGCTGCCACCGCCTTTCAGCTCTATGCCGCATGCATACTTGGCGCCCTCATTGGCTTTGTTCCTGGCTTCGAACAAGCGCCCGGACTCCTGGTCGCTCTTGTTCTCCTCACCTTCATCCTCAACGTCAACCTCTTCCTGGTGGGGTTGTGCGTCCTGCTGGCGCGTCTCCTCATGCTCGTCATGCTTCCGCTCAGCTTCTTTCTCGGCAGCCTCATCCTCGATGGTCCCCTGCAGGGCATCTTCGCCACGCTGGTCAACGCTCCCTTCTTCGCCCTGTGCGGCTTCGAGTATTACGTCGTCACCGGGGGCATCCTCCCCGCCATCGTCATCGGCATCCTCTTTGGCGCGATTTTCTCGATGCTTCTGCGGCGGTTGCACCGCAAACTTGTCAACCTGAATCGGGACTCTGCCGCCTACAAGCTCTGGATGGACAAAACCTGGCTCAAGCTCCTCTCCTGGCTGCTCCTTGGCGGAAAGCCCGATCCTGCCAAGTACGAGAAGCTCTTCGGCAAACGCATCGGCAATCCGATCAGAGTCGTCGGTCTGGTCGCCGCTTTCCTCCTGATGCTGGCCCTGGTGCTGATCTGGCAGCTTTTCAATGGTCCCATCTTCGCCCGCCAGCTCAAGGCCGGCCTTGAACGGGTCAATGGAGCGACTGTCGATCTGAATGAGGCACACCTCGATCTTCGCCAGGGACGCATGGTTGTCGACGGGCTCGCCATGGCCGACGCCGCCGATTTGCAGCGCGACCTTTTTGCCGCCTCCCTCGTCGAAGCCGATCTCAGCAATCTCGATCTCTTCCGGCGCAGGCTGCGCATCAGCAAGCTGAGCATCTCGGATGCAACCAGCGGCGCGCAGCGTGCGGAACCGGGAGTCATCCTTCATGCTCCCGCCCCGGAACCACCTCCGGAAGATCCCCAGATCAAGACCATTGACGACTATATCGCCGAGGCCGAACTCTGGCGTGATCGCTTGCGGCAACTGCAGCGGTTGCTCGAGAAACTCTCCACTCCGGAAGCCGAAGATGGCAAGACCATGGATGAGACCATGCGCGAACGCATTCTTCGTGAAGGCATCACCCGCGTACGCGCCAATCACCTCCTCCAGGGGGCGCCAGCCCTCCAGATCGACAAGATCGAGATCAATGGACTCACCATCGCCACCCTTGGCGAGACGAAATTCGATCTTGTCGCCAACTTCCTCTCCACGCAACCGTATCTGCTGGCCGAAACGCCTCAACTCGCTCTGCGTGCCCGCGATGATTCCATCCTCGCTCAGATCAGCCTGGCCAGCGCCGCCATGGGCGGCAAGGATGCCGACAACCTGCTCAGCTTTGTCTACCTGAATCTGCCCATGGATTCCGTTCAGGCCATGCTCAGCGACTCCGTCGAGCAGCGCTTCTCCAGCGGTACTCTGGACATTCGCGCGGAAGGCACGTGGAATCGCGCCTCAGGACTCCTCCTTCCCATGATGGTCGACCTCAAGAACGTGAAGACATCCGGTATCGGCGGTCGCGATCTGCTCATCAAGAGCATCGCTGTCCCAATTACCCTCCAAGGGCCGCTCGAACGGCCCCGCGTCATTCTCGATTCTGGAAAGCTTGGCTCCTCCCTGGTGGACGCCGGCAAGGATCACGCCACTGAAGCCGCCCGCGGCAAGCTGGAAGAAACCCTCGAAAAAGAGGGTGGGGAAGCCGGTTCGTTGATAAAGGGCATCTTCGGCTCAAAGAAGACGGAATAGCGCTCGCCTCTGCCAATCAGAAGTAGAGATCGCGGTCATCGCTGGTGCGAATCCGCGTCAAGCGGTTCTGCAGTTCCTCCTTGCGTGGACCTTCCTCCATCTTCGCCAGCTCTTGCGTAATCAGTCGTTCGCCTTCCGCGATGGTCTCTGGGGTTCCGTAATCGGTGAGGTACTCGCAGAGCGTGGTCAAGGCGTTTGGCGTACAGAGCCGCTTGATGAAGCCCGGAATGGCAAATTCCATGAAGTGTTCACCTGTGCGTCCGAGCCGATAGCAGGCCGTGCAGAAGCTCGGGATATAGCCATCTTCCACCAACTCACGCATCACCTCATCCAGCGAGCGCACGTCGCCCAACTCGAATTGCTCACGCTCGAGCGACTGCATCTCGTTGTGTTCCGTGTAGCCGCCAATCTCGATGCGACTGCCCGCGTCGATCTGCGATACCCCAAAGGCCATCACTTCACGCCTGAGCTTGGGTTTCTCGCGCGCGGTCAGGATCAGCCCCGTATACGGCACCGCCAGGCGAAGGATCGCGATGATCCGTTTGAAGTCGTGGTCATTTACCAACCAGCGCTCGTCCAGCTTCACGCCGCTGGCAGCCTGCAGCCGGGGGAAGCTGATGGTGTGGGGGCCTACCCCATACTTCTGTTGAAAGTGCAGAGCATGCGTCACCAGGGCCAGGACCTCGAACCGCCAGTCGTAAAGCCCGAACAACGCGCCGAATCCAACATCGTCGCAGCCGGCTTCCATGGCGCGGCTCAATCCGTCCAGGCGCCACATGTAGTTGCCTTTGCGATCCTTGGGTGGATGCACCTTGGCATAGGTCTCCTTGTGGTACGTCTCCTGAAAGATCTGGTACGTCCCGATGCCCGCGGCGTGGACCTGACGGAAACCTTCCACGTCCAGTGGTGCCGCGTTGATGTTAACGCGTCGTATCTCTCCCTTGCCATTGGGGCTCTTCGTCGCATATACCGTGCGCACACATTCCGCCATGAAGTCGGCATCATAGCGTGGATGCTCTCCCCATACCAGGATGAGCCGCTTGTGCCCCTTCGCCTCGAGCGCCAGAACCTGCTCGTGCAGCTCCGTCATATCCAACGTCCGCCGGATCGCATCCTTGTTGCTACGCTTGAAGGCGCAGTAGACACAGTCGTTCGTGCAGCTGCTGCCGACATACAGCGGCGCAAAGAGCACAATCCGGTTGCCGTACACCTGCTCCTTGAGTTGCCGCGCCGCGGCGAAGATCTCCTCGGTCAACTCCTCAGAGTCTGCGCTGATCAACACCGCGGTCTCTTCCACGCTCAGCGGCTGCTTCTCCAAGGCTTTAGCCAGGATTGCCCGCACCCGCTCGGCATCGGGCTGCGTGGTGTCTATCAAGGCCGTCAACCGCGCATCGTCGATGAAATCCACTGCGCCCTTGCTCAACTGCTGCATATCAGCCATGCGGCTCATCTTCTTTCCCCTGGTTATTTCGTTAGAAGCGAAGTGCGAGTCGTTACCCCGTCCAAAGCCCCCAGGCGCCCGGTCAGGGCACCCACCTTGTCCGTCGTTCCATCCACAATCAGCGCAATGACGTTCAGTCCTTTCTCCCGGTAGGGTACCCCGATTCGTCCAAGGATGATCTCCCCGAATTCGCTCAACAGCTGGTTCACCGTGGCGACTACGTGCTTGTCCGTTATCAGAATGGATACAACTCCTATGCGCGTCTCCATGGCCCTCTCCACCGTAAATGCAAAACCCCGGCGTCCACCTTGGAAGGAGAACGATCCGGGGTCTGAGACCAGATCCTGTGCACGTCTTGCCAGCAGGGCAGAACTTAGGTTCCTTCCGCTCGCTTGCCGTGCAGCTCGCTCCCTCTGGGTCAGGCCACCATGGCCCTTGCCGCAGGTATCGCTACATTGCTCACGAATAAGGTAGCCTATCTCTCCGACTCTTGCAAGTGACGGTTTGCAAAGATTTCCCCGGTCTCTAGCCCCGCTGAGGCGGAAGGCTTCTATAGTATGCAATGCCAGCCTATCTACATGCCATCGAGACCATCAACCCGGGTACTGCCTGCACGCAGGAAGAGTTATGTGAGCGCCTCGCCACTCGCGTTGAATCCCCGCGTCTGCGACGACTTGTTCAGCAGATGCATCGCCAGGCCGACATACTTCAACGGCATGTCATTCTGCCAGACTTCGCCGGCGGCTCCTTCTTCTTCAATGGTTCTCCGGGCATCCTCGCTCAATCTACCGGTGCCCGCAACGCGCTATACGCTCGTGAAGCAAGAGCGCTCTTTGTTGCGGCAGCTCGCAAGGCGCTTGCCGCCAAAGCTATCGCGCCGGCCTCCGTCACTCACCTGATTACCGTCTCGTGTACGGGCTTTGAAGCACCCGGACCGGATGCCTGGGTGCAGTGCGATCTTGCCCTTGGCCCCGATGTGCAACGCTTTCATCTTGGCTTTATGGGCTGCTATGCCGCGCTGCCCGCTCTCGAATTGGCACGCTTGACCTGTGATGCCGAACCCAGTGCCGTCGTTCTCGTTGTCGCCGGCGAGCTTTGTTCTCTGCATCTGCAGCCTCAAACCGAGATGGACGCCATCATGTCCGCCGCGCTCTTTGCCGATGGCGGGGCCGCCGCGGTCGTCACCAGTGATCCACGCGGTGCCCTCTTCCGTCTTTGTCGTGGCCAGGCAACCATCCTGCCGGATTCACCACGTCACATTACATGGACGATCACCGACCATGGTTTCGCCATGACCCTTTCCCGCCAGGTCCCGCAGGTATTGTCAGGTGCCACCGGCACCTCCATACCTAGCATTCTCGAGCGCTGGCGGTGGCCCCTCCTTCCCGATACGGCGTGGGCCATCCATCCGGGCGGTCCGGCCATTCTCGATGCTCTCAAGCAGGTCCTTGACCTCGATGAATCCCACCTCGCCGCCTCCAGGCAGGTCCTGCGCGATCACGGCAATATGAGCAGCGTCTCGCTTCTCCATGTTCTCAGGAAGATGGCCGCGCGGAAGTTGCCTCCCGGTCAGCCCCTCATTTCCCTCGGCTTCGGCCCGGGTATCACCCTGCAGGGGCTCCTTCTGGAGAGTTGCTGAATGCCGCTCTTCCTTAGACATCGTGAACCGCACGCGACCGAAGAGATGGACCGCGACGATTGCGACCTCCAGGCGCTTTGGCGCACCTACCGGCAGTTCGTTGTCGTGAATCGCCTGGTGGCAGGGTGGGGGAGGCACTATCGTCAACTGCTTCGCCCGCGCATGGTCAGCGCGAAACGGCCCTGGCGGATACTCGACATCGGCTGCGGCGGTGGCGACGTTCCGCGTCACCTGCTCCGACTGGCACAGCGCGACGGTCTGGCCCTGACGATCGTCGGCATCGATCCGGATCCACGCGCGATCGACTTTCTCCGCGCTCACCCACAGCCCGACGCATTCACGGCAAGTTGCGCCACCATTGAGGACGCAATCGCGGCCGGTACTGCTTACGACGCCGTCATCAGCAATCATCTTCTGCATCATCTCGAATCGCCACAACTACGCCAATTGACGGAGGCCGCACCCTCCCTTGCCCGTCACCTCACCATCCACAACGACCTCAAGCGCAGCGACCTGGCGTACCTCTCTTTTGCCCTCGTTGCGACGCCATTTTTTCGTCGTTCCTTTGTTGTGGCCGATGGCCTGGTCTCGCTGCGCCGCGCCTATACACCCGCTGAACTCGCCGCCAAGCTGCCTGCTGGCTGGCAGGTGGACGCACGCTTCCCCGGACATCTTGCAGCCATTCATGTGGGGGGGTGAATGTCAGCTTCCTTCCATATCAACATTGCCATTGTTGGGGCGGGGCCGGTTGGTCTGTACGTTGCGGCGCTGCTGCGCCGGGCGGGCTGTCGTGTTATCATGCTCGAACAGCGTCCTGAGCTTCCCGCGGAATCGCGCGCCATCGGTATTCATCCCCCGTCACATGGCTTGCTGCGGGCCATTGGCGTTGCCGATGACCTGTGGCGTCGGGGAGTGGAAACCCGTTGTGCCCGCGTATTCTGGCAGGGAAAGCCGCTGATCGCCCTGCCGCTGGTCGAGTCTCCTGACGATATGGGCATCTACCTCATTCCCCAGCACCACACCACGGCCGCATTGGCCGAGTGTGCCGGCCATGTCCAGTATTCTTCCCGCTTGGTTGCGTGCGAGCTGCTGGCAGACTCCGTGCGGATCCGCTGGGACTCCCCGGAAGGTCAGCGACAGGCTACCTGCGACTGGCTACTGGCCTGCGATGGCAATCGCAGCACCATCCGCGACCTTTGTGGCATCTCCTTTCAGGGCATCGACTATCCGGACTACTATATCATGGGCGATTTCGCCGATAATGCCCCGGGCGAGAAGGATGCCGCGGTCTGGCTGGGAACGGCAGGCCTCCTCGAATCGTTCCCCTTGGGCGGTGGCTGGCGTCGCTACGTTGCCAAGACCGCCTCATGGATTCCCCAACCCACCCCTCGCCAGGTTGCCGATTGCGTGCTCGCGCGAAGTGGTCACCTCCCCGCAACGGACCGCGTCCGCATGGTCAGCAGCTTTCAACCTCATGGACGCTTTGCCGAACATTTCCGCCAGGGGCGCGTCGTGCTCCTCGGAGACGCAGCGCACATCGTCAGTCCCATCGGCGGCCAGGGCATGAACCTTGGCTGGATCAATGCCCACGACTTCGTTCAGGCGCTTCTTCGAGACCCGTCCGCCACGGCTCTTGCCGAGTGGGAAAGATCTGCCCGCCGGCGGGCCTGGATCGCCAGGCGGCGAGGAGCTTTCAACATGTGGCTGGGCCGCCGATCTCTGCCCACGCTACGCTACCTGCTGCTCAATGCCATGCTGAGAACGCCTCTGCGCTCCCGCTTCGTAACCGCCTTCACCATGCGCGATCTCGCCAAGCTCAGCGTGTGACCATACCTTTCCCCAACTCCGCCAGCAGGCGCAAACCACGCCAAGGGGCATCCAGCGGTACCGCGCACTCGGGCCCGAGGATATCCGTCCCGCATTCCAGCTTCTCCGCTACATCGGCGGCGATCTCCACTCGATTGCCCCGGCGCAACACCTGCAGATTGTTGGTGCCGCCCATCAGGCTCAGTCGTTCTCGTGCCAGCTCGCGCGCTCGCCGCGCCGGAACCTTCGAATCATAGTGAAAGCACCCGATACCCGTCTGCGCGATCATCGGTATCCGGTCCGATGTATCGCCGCAGA
The DNA here is from genome assembly GCA_041690595.1 of Lentisphaeria bacterium. Taxonomy (GTDB): domain Bacteria; phylum Verrucomicrobiota; class Lentisphaeria; order JABSQK01; family JAWLHB01; genus JAWLHB01. Next base: position 101,748 of record JAWLHB010000017.1, on the reverse strand, counting down.
TGTGCAGGATGAGTGGGCAGTCCAGCCGCTCCTGCAATTCGGTATGGATGGGGAGCAGGAAGTCTCGATAGGCGTTCGGCGAACAAAGGTCACGCGTACAGTGATCCGCCAGCGTCAGCGCATCCGCCCCGGCCGCAAGTTGGGCCTTGCCAAAGGCCACGGTGATGTCGATCAGCCCCCGTAGTGCACGACGCACATCATCCGGCGACAGCAGCGTTGCCATCAGCAACTCTTCAACTCCGTAGAGATGATAGCCCAGCGTCCACGGTCCAAATACCTTTCCGACAACCGCCACCTGATCGTCAAACCGCTGCCGCAGGTACCTCAGCGCCTGGAGCGGCACCTGGCAGGGGGCGCGATCCAGCCAGTCGTCCGGCACCTCCAGCGGCGATTTCATCTCCGCAAAGACCCGTCCGCTGCTATCCGGCATGCGCCCGGCATCTCCCCAATCCACCTCACATCCAAGTGCCGCCGACTCATGCCAGACACTGAATAGCGGCATGACGTTGTCATAGCCGAGCAGCTCATGTCCTGCCGCCGCCAGCTCCGCCATTGCACGCGGCTCCAGATGTGCCCGCGGGAAGCCGACGCCCACCTCGTCCATCAGATCCGTGGTCACGATCGACGTGGCGCTACCCACCGCCGGTCGAGGCACAGGTTCCCGCTTCAGCGCCGCCATAAAGATCTGTCGTGGAGTCATCATGCCACAACATACCCACACCTGTACGTGCTGCCAACCTTGGCGCCAGTCTTCCCCCAGAAAAAAATACCCAACCGTGGCGCGCGAACTGGACTCGTGTAGTATCTTAACATTCCGGCTGCACTTTCCTATCATCATAAGGACTCTCTCATGCGCTTTTCTGGTATCATTCCCGCCTTGGTTACGCCCTTCGACGATCAGGATCAGGTTGATGGGAAAATCATCGAATCGCTGATCGAGCGGTTGATCCAGCAGGGCATTAACGGTCTGTTCATCTGTGGTTCCACGGCTGAATGGTGGGTGCTCGATGCTGCCGAACGCAAGAGGATTGCCGAGATCGCGATCCGCACCGTCAACGGGCGCATACCCGTCATGATCCACATTGGTGCCAATGCCACGCGCGATGCCATCGATCTGGCGCGCCACGCGGAGAAGATCGGCGCCGATGCCATCAGTGCTCTACCTCCCCTCGGTCGCCCTTACCCCAGTCACGCCATGTGGGGGCATTTTCAGGAGATCGGCGCCAGTTGCGGCCTGCCCCTCTATCTTTACCACCTGCCGCAGGTTTATGGCGAGTTGATCACCGTCGACCGCTTTGTACAGGCTTGTGACGAGATGCCCACTCTTGCTGGAGCCAAATTCTCTTCCTACCAGATCAATCATCTCATCGAGTTGAAGGTGCGCGTCGGCGACCGGCTGAATATTATCTCCGGCTGTTCCGAGCAGCTCATGTCCACCCTCGGCGCTGGCGCTGACGGCAATATCTGCACCTGGCACAACATCATTCCGCGCCTTGGAACGGCCATTTGCGAACGCATGGCTGCCAACGATGTGGAAGGGGCCAGGAAGCTCCAGCACCTGCTTGTCATGTTCGGCAATGGTTCCTGCGGAAATGGCATAGCCGTCATCAAGCTTCTCGTCTCCCGCCAGGGCTTCCCCTGCGGCCCGCCGCGCAAGCCGAGCCCCGGCTTCTCCCCAGCAGAGGAAGCCGCATACCTGGCCAGATTGCCGGAGGTCGGCATCGAACCTTGGTTTATCTGAGTCGCGCCTCTCGCATCGCCGTGCGAACATGTGAAAGCCGTGAGTTCGATTCCAGATCGGGCAGCATGGTCGCAAGTTCCGGTTTGCCATAGGTGTAGAGGTGACAACCGGCATCCACCAGCTCCTGCCAGGAGTCGACGGCATAGCGGCCCAGTCCGCCAAGGTTGACCAACACCGGCTTACTGTTGGTCTCCTCCTGAAGCCAGCGGGCGATGCGCAGGTCGCAGCGCTCGGTCAGCATCATGTCCACCTCCCGAAGTATCGGGCTCTTCTCCCAGATTGGCTCCGCGGGAGCATGAAAGGGCACATTCAGCCAGATCCTGCAGGATGGCCGGGCGCTCTTCATTGCCTCATGAATCCGTTTCCATGCGCGCTCCGTCGCCGCCCGCCGGAAAGCGATCTCGTCCTCATCACTCAGCCAGCGTGGGATCATGGCCAGACCCGTGTCCACACCGGGAAAAGGCTTTGGAGGACCGCACACTTCTTTTGGAAAAGGGCGATCCATCACCTCTTCATACGTCTGCTTCTCGGCCTCCGTCCATAGCGGCACAATCTCCTCGAACCAGTCGATCAGCACGCCGTCCAGTTCGTTACGAAGCAGTGCCTCTTCCGCCATCCGACAGAAGTAGTCCAGATACTCCGTGGTGAGCGGTACGTTCTTTCGCCAATCGATGTGCGTTGTCAGGCGGTCGCGATTCCGCGAGCGGAACCAGGCATTGCTCGCCAGGCAGAAATAACCATGCACTTCCATTCCCTCGCGGTGCCCCAGGTCGATCATCCGGTGCAGGAAATCGCCGTCCATACCGGGAGTCACCGGAGCTACATCGCTTCGGTACCAGGCATAGCCGTTAAGCGCTACGCAAAAGGTCTGGATCGCATTGGCGCCGAGTTCCCTGCACCAGCGAACCTGGTCTTGGGCCTGGGCCGCCGCGTACAACCCTGGTGTCGCCGGCTGTCCCAGCGCATCCGAGTTGAAATCGACGCACGCCATCTTGATCAGACTACTCACCGGTCGCCTCCGCATACTCGGGCATCGGCGGTATCTCTTTCGGTACGCGCCGCTGGGCAGCCAGTCTTTCCTGGACAAAGCTTGGAGTGCCTACCGCCAGAATCGCCACTCGATGGCCATCCAGCTTGACGGAATACCCGCCGTCCGCGTCCCGAACGAGTGGCTGATCGCCAAGCAACTCCGCCGCGGACTCCCCGGTCAGCGCACTGCCGGTCACCTTGTAGGTTCCCGGTCGCTCCTCATGGTTAATGAGCCAGATCAACTGATTCCCACCCGCCTCGCGGCGCAGGAGCTCCACATTTGCCGCCAATTTACCCTCCAGGGTGACCTCGACCGGCCGTGTCACACCCGCCTTTTCCACGATCCGGGTGATCCAACGCCGAGGACCTTCCCGATCGGCTGCCGTCTTGGCCTCGGTAATCTCGAACGGCCAGATGGGTTCGCCGAACTGCCGCATCGTGATCACCGGAAAGAGTGTGGCGTGATCGAAGCCTGGCCGGAAGCCTGTCCACAAGGTGCGTTCAGTCTCCACCGCGCAGGGTTCGGTGCCATAGCTTGCCACGACACTGGCGCCGCGCTGCACGTCGCCCACCACGATGTCGTGATAGGTGCGGTAAGGCGCCGGCACCCACTCTGCCCCCTCACTGCGTATCATCTGAGGCTGGCGAGGATCCCAGAGCGTTTGGGGCAGACCGCTGCCGCTGGTCGTCGGCAGATTGGCCCGCAGTTGTTCCACCTGGCTTTCTTCGATGACGGCGGCTACGACCTTCTCGTCATCGGCGCGGAAGCGGCTGCGATCTTCCGTCCCCTCCCATACCGGCTCCGGCAGCTTGGCCGGTTCGCCGCGCGCCCACTCCGCTTCGGCGGGAGAGTCCTGAGTTGGCGACACCGTTCCCTTGAACTTGCGCTGTGGCCGTACGCCGAAATGCTGTGCCAGGAAATCGGTGGTCGTGCCGTCGGTGACGTCCAGCATGAAGCTGTCCGCATTCGTATAGGCATAGCCGCCATCGGCAATGAAGGCAGCGATGCTCTCCCGCACCCGCGTACTCTGCCAGGTGGTCGATGGCATCAACAGGACCCGGTAATCCTTCAGGATCTCGGGCTCCTGCTCCACCTGATTGTCCGCGATCACCTCGAAGGGTATCTGCGCCTCGCTCAGCGCCTGGCAGATCCAGCCGTAATCCAGCTTCGGATACTCGAAGTTGGCATAGTAGTTCCCCGTGTTCCGAGGAAAGACAACCGCCACCGCCGGTGCGGGCACCGTGGCCTCGCGCAGAAACGGCCAGTGAACCTGATACGTATGATGCCACCGCGCCATCTCCGATCGCGCTTCCGACTTCTCACGCCACTCTTTGTCGTTGTAGACCCACATCAGCAAACCATGTGTATCGTGCCCCATTGCCCGCGCCAGCGCCCGGGCAATCTGCTTTGGATCCCGCGCCCGCTGTACGTCTGGGCTGAACCAGCTCCAGCCCAGAACCGGCAACTGATAGCGACGCGACAGTTGATTGGTGAACGCATAGAAGATCGTGCTGCCGGGATAGTCCCACTGGCAATCTTCGACAGTCAGGATGCGGTTGAGCTTCGACTGCCAATATAAGTCCAGGCCACGCTGCGAGGTGGCTCCGGGCCACTTGACCGTGGCATGGGAAAAGCAGAACAACTCCACCGGCGCCTCGATCGCGCTGCTCACCGTCTCGCCGCCCATGCGGAAGAAGAGATAGGTGTAATAGCCGTGGAAGTCGATCCACAGTTTCCACAGCCCGGGGTGCGCGTACCGATCCTCCCAAGCCGGCAATTCCAACTCGTCCCACGAGGCCAAGTCGAGCCCCGTCTCTCGATTGAAGCTCCACCCGTCACCGTTGCTGTCCTCGCCTGGACCGGCATCCCGGTAAATGCGTGTACGCAGGTAATCGATGAACTTCTCTTTTGCCCCATAGCCGTAGTCGATGTATCGTCGGCTGTATAGCCCGGTCTCGTCCCAACTCGACATCACGATCGTATCGCCACAATAGAAGAGATTCTCCAGCCCGTAATTCTGCGCGAATGCCGCGATGCGCCCAAAGTACGCCTCCGCATTCCGCGCGCTGAGGACACTCTTATGATAGGGATGCTTGATTGGTATGGCATTCCCGGCTGAATCGATGACCGCATCCCCTCTGCCGAGAAAGCGCGTCTGGCGCATCAACCCGTGCATCCCCTTCTCCTTGAAGAGCTTGCCTGCATGGCTCTCCTCGCCATCCAGTTTGTAGATCCCCGTGAAGCCCATCGCGAGGTAATCGTCCAGCCGCTTCTGGCGTTGCTCCGCGTCCGTGTGCGCCGGCCACTGGTAATGCAGAATGGGCGCATGCTCCAGTTTCCTCCAATCCGGCATCAGGGACGGCTGCTCCCGCGTTGTCGTCGGCAGTACCTGCGCCAGAGCATCGCTCTCGACATGCAATACTGCCGCGCCTTTATCGGTCCACCACCCGAACCGCCGACCGCTGCCCGCGGCCTTCAGGCAGAGATGAATCTCCTCTCCGCCAGCCCTGCCAGCCAGCGCCGACGAAAGGTCCAGTACCAGCTCCTTTCCGCCCCCTTTGGCCTCTGCCGCTATTTTCGCATTCTCCACGGGTGGCTGATCAGCCCAGGTCAGCTCCGCTCCCGGCGCCCCCTCAAGCACTACCGCGGTGATCGTCGGCGGGTTCGCTTCGGAAGCTACAAAGGCAAATTGCACCCGAAGCACAGCCCGCGATAACCGCTCCCCCACAGGCAGTTCCGGCAATCGAAAACTCAGATACGTCCGCGCCTCACCCTGAAAGTACGCATAGCTCTCGGCCGCGTGGCCCACTGCCAGGCGCCCTCCCCGCGGCACACCGCTCTCCGCCACCGACTGCGAACGCTCAGCCTTCACCACCAGCGGTTCCGCTCCCCACAACCATGGTGTCAGCGCCAACAACGCCAAAGATAGTACGTATCTCATTTCATTGCTTCCTGTTGAGTGATTGTCTCTTCCCATGCCTCGTCAGTGCCAATGTACAGCGGCAGACCGCTGCCTGGCCCCAGCTCGACTCTGAAAACCTGCTCGCCCCCGTTTTCGGTGGACTCGCCCGGCAGCGGCTCCCCAGTGTCGAGGCGGCGTACCACCTCATCCGCTGCCATGCGCAACCTGAAGACCACGTGACGAGGCGTATCCAGGGGCTCGTAGCCGGTGAGTTCTCCGTGAAAACTGACGTCCAGATTCTGCGCCTTCATATCAAGCCGCGGATAATCCGCCCAGCGTCCTACATCCAAGTTGACCAGGATGACCACGTGACCAGAGCCCACCGTCAGCCGGTGAGTTTCACCGATCAGTAGCTCGTCCTCCGTCATGAATCGCGGAAAGCCATCCGCACGCAAGTTCAGAAGCCAGGGCTCATAGCGGCCGACCTCCACGAGCGCCTGCGCATATTCCTGCCAGATTGGGCTATTGGACCCGCCAGTATGGCTGCTGTCCACGGAAAAAGGCGCTTCAGGCGATTCCGGGATCGGAGAAGGGTGGGGCAGTGTTGACGAATAATACCAGGGAAACCACCCCTTGGCTCCGCATGCCGCACTTAACCAGATGCTCGCTTTCAAGGCATTTGCAGGTGCTCTGTACCGCCGCCACAACAACCAACGCCCATTGGTCAGGGGGATGACTCCCGAGTAATCTATCCGCGGAATATTGCGCTCCCGCATCTCCTCGTCACTCAACACCCAGCTTCCCGGCTGCATGTCTGGTGTATACGTAAACTCGCTGCCGCGTCGCATCGCCTCATCGCGCCGATCGCGCAGTGTCCTCAGGAGCTGATGTCGCAGAGCGCGCTGTGGCGGCAGAAAACTCGGCAGCTGCCGACCACCCCCATAGTAGCCCCCGAGGAACGGATAGATGTCGGTTCCGACAATTTCCGACGCCGGTTCTCGCGTGGCCGCCAGCGCCGGCGTGCTGTTATACAAGGTATAGAGGGGCACTTGCGGATAGTGCCGCTTCAGGGCCTTGTGGTATTCCTGCATCCAGGTCAGCTCCGGTACGTAGATCTCTTCCTTTACGCTGAAGCCCAGCAGCCGCGGACTGCCATGCGCCACTTCCAGAAACGACAGCGCTTTCGGCAGGCTGTTGACGTGGTAGTAGTTGCGTCCACGTTGCGGAAGGAAGTAGGCCGCATTGTACTGCACGATCAGGTCGATGTCGTGCTTTTCCGCCAGGCGCTCAACCTCGGGCCATTCGCCAGGGGTCATGTAGGTGCAGTACACGATGCTGTTTAGCCCCAGTGACCGCAGCTCCCCAAGTACCGTATCCAGCGCGGCAGGCAGCTCCTGCTCCGTCTGCCTGGCCAACTCCTTGACTCGCCCTTCGTAGACCATGGCTCCCCGCAATAGCCGCGTCATCGGCAGGCGAGCCTCCGGAAAGGAACTCCCCGCGTAGGCCGCTTTTCGCCATGCCTCGCGGCTCAGTGGCGCTTCGTCCGGCAGGCGCAGATACCATTGCCGTTGACCGTCCCATTGTACTTCAAGGACATCCGGCATTTGCCACTGGCACGACACCCCGTTGTCCCGCCATACGGTTTCCTGCTGCGAAAGCCACTCCGATGGCAGGCGAAGCTCCGGCTCCGCCGCCGTCAGCAGGCACAACGCTCCCCACAGGAAGAGCATCCTCATGCACTTACTCCCCTTCATCATGTTCCCGGGATCCCGCTCCGGCCGGAGATGTTACTCATGTAGCCGCTCGGCTTGTAGTGCTGCACGTGGCCTGGAGCAAAAAGATAGTTGGCGCCACCGCCATGGCGATCCGCGAAGTACTGGGCAAAGTTCTGTATACCGCCGGCCCCATGGTAGTACGCGTTGTCATTTCCCAGCGCCCACTCTGAATCCCGAATCAGCGTCGCGTACTCCGGGTTCTTGAAGTGCTTCATGTCGTTCTTGGGGGGATAGGGAATGTTTGTGGCTGAAAGAACCATTCCAAGCCGCTCATTGTAGATGTAGCTGCGGTTGCGGCCACCGGTAAAGGAGTAGGCGTAGTAGCCGTTTGCCCGCCCTTGGTTGGGCGTTCGCGTCATGTCACTGGGACAATCCAGAATTCCCGTCCGCCCTTCAACGTAACCTGTCGAGTTCAAGACATCCCAGGCTCGCGGGTGAAAGCCGATCGGTATGACATCGTCATGCACCTCCGCATAGAGCAGGATGCCCAGCCCGACCTGCTTCAGTTGATTCATGCAGGAGGTCTGCCGCGCCCGCTCGCGCGCATGCGACAGGGCCGGTAACAGCATGCTGGCCAGGATGGCGATAATCGCTATAACGACCAATAATTCGATGAGAGTAAAATGGGTAGTCCCTGGTTGACGGGATCGCGGCGATTGGTACATGATATGCCTTCCTTTCGTTATTAGATTGTTTACAGGCTCGAAGAGCGGACAATCAACTGTGGTCGTACCCAGATTGTTCCAGCGGATTGGCGATTGCCTTGCAGCACGGCAGCCGTTTGCTCGGCCAGATTGTCAACGCGCAGATCCACCGACGTGAGTGGCACTGGGAGCATCTGACACCACGGCGTATTGTAGAAGCCGACCAGAGCGAGGTCATTCGGTATGCTCAGCCCCACCTCCTCCGCCAGCTCGTAGATGATCCGCACCCGAAAATCCGATAACGAAAAGACCGCCGTCGGCCGGGTAGGGGATGTCAGGATCTCCCGCAGTCCATCCGCCAGCACCGGCTGATCCTCGTGATATGCCGCGGCCTGTACCTCGATCTCTCCACCTTCCGCCGCCAGCGACGTGAAATGATTGAGCAACTGGGCGGATACCCGAAGGGGATGCTCGCCAAGCATGTGCGTCAACACCAGTACTCGCCGATGCCCCTGCTCCAGCAGATGATCGTACACCTGCTGGGCGGCCGAACGCAGATCGCTCAACACATGAACCGCCCCGGGGACAACCTCGGCGCTTTCATAACGCCAGATGAAGATCACCTTCTCCAGATCCGACGACATCTCCGCGATCCGCCTGTAGGGCAGCGACATCATCCCTTCCGCAATCAAGACCTTCATACCCGCCTGGCAAAGATGCGCCAGCCGCTCTACTTCCTCGGCCTCTTCCAGCGATGTCAGATCCACCAGCGCCGGCAGGTAGCCAACGGCGTTCAGCTCCCGGCTGAGGAAGCGCGAGAGATCTGCGAAAAGATGCCCCTGCGTTCGTACCAGCAGGCCCGCCAGCCGCGAGCGCGACTGATGCCGGGCGCCTGGCGCCACAAAGGTCCCCCGCCCCTGCTCGCGCACCAGCAATCCTTCCTTCGCCAGTTCCCGTAGCGCATTGGTGACGGTGATGCGGCTTACATCGAACTCCTGAGCAAAAGCCGCCTCACTGGGAATACGGCTCCCCACCTTGTAGACCTGAAGCTGGATCCGCTCCCGAATCTGCTCGCGTATCCGAATGTAGTGGGGAACATAGCTATACTGGGATGGCATCGCGGGCCTCGTTCATGATATGTTGACATATCATATTGCTTCGCCAACTCAAGTACAAGCCAAAGTTTTCCAATCGGCGGAAGATTTTCCTGCCGAGAATAGGGAATGTCTATAAATGAGACACGTGCGGCTTCAAAACTGATATTCTGGTCTTGAGGCTGGACATTTCTTCCCGATTCCTCTTGCCGATTGAGGATGAACATGAGGCTGAATACGGTCAGGAAGAGAGTTGGCACGAGGTTTGCTAAAAAATACTTGGTCGATCTGGTAAGTACCGGTGCCCGACTTAAAACAACTGGGCAACCGCAAAACCAGAGAAACCGATACCCTGCACCTGCGCCTCCAGGAAGTGGTGACCCCGTAGCCTTCGAGCTGCGGGGTCATCGCTTTTATGGGGGGGGGGCTCCGCCCTCTTTCGCCTCGGCAAGCAGGCGTCGCGCCTCCGCCAGTGCCCGTTGCGCGGCCTCAAGAGTGGGCTCGAGTCGCAGGGCCGCCTGCAGCTCCGCGATGGCGTCGCCATGACGGCCAAGCTGGATGAGATTGACCGCACGGCTGTTGCGCATGTTCGCGTCATCCGGTTCCTGTTGAATCGCGGCCAGGTAATGCTGGTCAGCTTCCGCATAACGTGCTTGCGCATAGAGTGCCGCACCCAGATTGTGGTGCGCACGGGTATACGCGTCATTCATCTCCAGAGCATCGCGATAATGACGCTCTGCCAACTTCAACTTCCCCGCACGGTGGTGCAGCAGACCCAGATTGTAATGCAGGCGCTCACTTGCATACCCTCTGGCCAGGGCCTCTTCATAGGACTTGATGGCCAGTTCCGGATGCTGTTCCGCTTCATGCGCCAGCGCCAGATTGTAGTAGGGTTCGCCCAACTCCGGGTCGAGCATGATGGCATGGCGATAGGAACTCAACGCGTCGGCCATCAGCCCCTGCTGCCGTTGCAGTACGCCTAGCAGATTGTGGCAGCGCGCATCGCGCGGGTTGAGGCGAATGGCTTGTCGAACGAAGCCGGTGGCAGCGTCGATCTCCCCGGTCTCCTGAAGACTGCGTGCCAGATTGTAATAGACCTCGGGATCGTCTTCCCGTTTATGCTTCATGGCCAGCTCGAAGTGTGGGATGGCCTCCGCATGATCACCACGATTGGCAAGGATGATCCCCAGGTTCAGATGCGAATCCGCATGCTTGGGCTGCCTCTCCAGTGCCTTGCCAAGCCAGGCGATGGCATCTTCGTGATGTCCCTGCTTGTAGAGCACCGCTCCGATACCGCCCAGTGCGTCCGCGCTACGTGGCTTCACCGCCAGAACGGCTTCAAAATGTCGCTTCGCTTGCTCGTAGTCTTGTCTCTCTGCCGCCAGCGAGGCAAGATTCGCGTGGGCAACGTAATTGTCGGGATCCACTGCCAAGGCCCGGCTGAACAAGCTCTCTGTATTGCGCCAGTACTCCACCTGCCGAAGCGTCAGTACCGAACAGGCAAGAAGGGTAATGACTGAAACAGGAACGAGAAGCTGCCGGCTCCGCTCGCGATCGATCAGTTCCGGTATTCCCCAAGCCAGCATGATGAAGATCCCGATCAAGGGGATATAGGTGTAGCGGTCGGCCATCGCCTGCTCCCCCACCTGGATGATACCGATTGCCGGCACCAACGTTCCCACATACCAGAGCCAGCCCACCGTCAGATACGGTCGCCGCATGGCTGCCACCGTCACCGCCGCGCTGATCGCCAGCAACAGCGCGAGCATTGCCCAGACCAGGTACCAGTTCAGGTCGCCCATGGGATGCGGATAGAAGATATGCAGGTCCAGCGGCCACACCATCTGTCGCAGGTAGATCCCGTAGCTGACGATGGCGTTGCCCAGGCGCTGCACCAGCGGCACGTGACCCGCCATCGCTCCGACATCTGTTTGTGTCTGCATTGTGATCAGTGCCAGGGCCGCCGACATCAGCAGCAGCGGCAGCTTTTCCAGCACGCACTGCCACCACTCTCCGCGGATCTTCAGCCACCCGCCACCGAGCACTGGGCGGAACCGGTTGAGCGGCCAGTAATCGAGCAGCAGCAGCACGCACGGTAGCGTGACGGTCATCGATTTCGACATCAATCCTCCCGCGAATGCCGCAACTACCAGCAGATAACGCCGCCAATTCCGTTGTCGCACGTAATAGCTGTAGGCCAGGAGTGTCAGCATCCAGAAGAGTGTGCTCAGCGTGTCCTTGCGCTCGGAAACCCAGGCCACAGATTCCACGTGCAGCGGATGAAGCGCAAACAGGGCCGCAACCATTGCGCTATGCCATCGCGCTCTGGTCAGCGAAAGCAGCGCCAGAAAGAGCAGCACAGTATTCACCAGATGATAGATCAGGTTGCTGGCATGGTGGCCACTTGGGTTCAGCCCGAAAAGTGCGTGGTCGAGCAGGTGCGACAGCCACGTCAGCGGGTGCCAGTTGCCGCCGCGATTCGTGGTGAGCAGCCAGCGCCAGCTCTCGCTCGTCAGCCCCTGCTGTAACCGCAGGTTCTCGGTGATGTAGACCTGATCGTCGTAATTGACGAATTCGAAGGTCAACACCGCCGCGTAGACGGCGAAGGTCCATGCCACCAGCATCAGGCAGATCCAGGCCGTCCCCCGGTAGCTACCGCTCGCTCTGGTCAACTTAGTCGCTTCACTCATGCCAAAACCATGTCATCTTCTTGTTCCTCCCGTGAAACGCTTACTTTATCACAGGTAGAACCTCCATGCACGGCCGAATGTCTTATGTCCCGTCATGAACGAAAATAGTTTCAAAGTGGGACAATGTTGAGCCTCTATGATACGCTTGCCAACTGCGTTGACCTATCGTTTGTTTATGGTTAGAAATCGTAAGTCTCGCTATATCAGTGGCTTCCGTAATCAGAGTCGAACTTGGGCATCCATGGTGCTATAGGAACCTCGTTCAGCGGGGACTCCCCAAACACCAGGAAGAGAGATTATACCCATGAAAGAAAAAAGCGACCCTCGGGAAGCACCTCGCAAGGCCAAGCCGGCCATTCGCCTTGATGACTTGCTTCCCAAGAAGACCGTGATCGGCGGCAAGGGGAAACCAAAGGTTCTCTTCGGTTCCCTTGGTAAACCAGACAGACTCTGACTGTGCTCCGGTGCCAGGCGGCCCCCGTACACACCTGCCCTGATCCCCTCGGGCAGGTGTGTGCGTGTACCAATATACGGCCATGTAGTCCTCAAATTGTGCCGACGATGTAGCATCTTCAGCGCTTTATCTGCACGCGAGGAATCTGTGAATAGTTCGTAAGTTACGTGACTGCAGGCAGTTACGTTGCTGTGTGCATCTCTGGCATTATGGATGCTCATGAAATAGCGCCGTGGTAGTATGCCATTTTGGGTATGGCACACACCATTCCCCCACTGCTCCCGATCTCTCTCCATATACCGCGCAGGAGTTTCCTACCATGCAGAACAATGATAAAGCGAAACCGCGGCAATCGGCCCTTCGCCAGTCCATCAAGCTGGACGACTTGCTGCCCCGCCAGAATGTGAAGGGCGGCACGGCGAAGGCACAAGTCGTATTCGGTTCCCTCGAGAACCGTCCGCGCCGGCCCGCCTCTGGCATTTGAGTCGCTTTCCCCATGCTGATGTGCCGTCCGGGGGCCTCAGCAGCCAATTGTGGATAATAGTTAGTCTTCCAAAATATAATGAGGAGTCCTCTAATGCTGGCCAGAACAAAGCAGACCCTGCGGTCCCTACTCCAACGCTTTACAATGATCGAACTGGTCATCGCACTGGTGGTCATCGTCGTCGCTGTCATCAGCATTATGGTTCTCCTGCCGAAAGGACTCGACGCCAATCGAGGCAGTATGTCACGCGCGACCGCGGTCAGCGCACTCCAGCAGTTCCTGCGCTATTCGCAGAATCGGATCCATGGTGACTGGCACTATGTCGATGCCTTCCCCGATGCCAAGAGCTATGCGGCCGCGGATCCCGATCACATGGAATGGAGCACGGAATCCCTCTCGCCCAGCCAGTATCTTGAACTGCTTTGGCTGGTGAATGAAGGTAGCCCTGATGCCGATTTCGATCCCCAGATTCACAACTCCGGTCTCTTCAAGATCATCCACCGCAGCTCCGCCAATGACATCTCCTTCAGTGCCATTGTCCGCGCTTGGAAGGAAGTTCGCGATTACGGCGATGGCTCTGACGCTACCGCCAAGACAGCAGTTCTCTTTGCCGAAGTCAGTTGGCCCGCGGAATTGCCCTACACCCGTCGCAATCGAGAAGTCTACCAGATTACCATGTTCCTCCCGGGCGAGGTATCCGTTCTTGTCGTCGACGTCTTTGAGGATGAAATCTATGAGTCTGATGGTGAGAATGCCGCCTCCGGGCGCGTTGCACGTGTGTTCGGCGATTTGAGCGTTGGCCTTCGCGTCAATCTTACCTCGTCCGATACCGCGGAAGCCGTCGTTGCTCCTGAGGTGACCATCCCGGCGAATGAATCTGCTGCCACCTTCTCCATCACCGGCGTGGACGACGCCATCGAGGATGGCACGAAGCGCGTTACCATCACCGCGCAGCCCGCCGAAGCGGATTCTGAATACCGCGCGGGTAATGACAGTTTCAACGTTCTTGACGATGAGATCAGCTCGCTTCGCGTAATCATTGCCGCCAGCAGCATGTCCGAGAATGGCGGGTCGAGCAGCGCCACCGTTGAACGCCTGGGCGGAAATCTCGATCGCGCGCTTCCGGTTACACTTACGACCTCTGATCAGACTCAGGCCGTTCCGAGCACCACGCATCTGGTTCTCAGTCCTGGCACATCGTCGGCCACCTTCATGGTTCTGGCCGTTGATGACAACATTCTCGACGGTGATCAGGTTGTGTCGATCACAGCCAGCAACAATGCTTATACGTCCGGCAGTGACTCCATACTCGTAACGGACCACGAGACGATCACTATATCCGTTGCCCCCACGACCGTGACCGAAGGATCGGGTGCCAACGTTGCCACCGGCTCTGTCACCCGCAGCGATGGTGCTACCCCGAGAGCCCTGGTTGTCAGCCTCTCCAGCAGTGATGGGAGAGTTCACGTGCCGGATTCCGTCACCATTGCGGCTGGAAAGGATTCGGCCAGCTATGCTGTCGATGTCACCTCCAATGACGAGTTGGATCCTCCGACCCTTGTCACCCTTTCGGCGGCCAATTCCAATTACGAAACCGGGACCGCGGCGCTGACCGTCGTCGACCAGGGCTCATTGTCGCTCTCGCTTTCCGCCAGCATGGTGGTTGAGAATGCAGGCGAAGCCGCCGCCTACGGCACGGTGACCCGCAATGTGGTCGATCCAGACCATGACTTGACCGTCCAACTGGCCAGCAGCGATACATCCGAGATTACCGTGCCTGCCTCCGTCACGATTCCCATCGGGCGCACCTCGGCTACGTTTGCCATCAATGCCGTGGAAGACAAGCTGCTCGACGGTGAGCAAAATGTGACCGTATCCGCCTCGGCAGCCCAGCACACGGGGGACACGGCCAGTATCACTGTTGAAGACGCGGAATTCCTCACTGTCGCTGTCTCTGTCCCCCTTGTCTGGGAGAAGGATGACAACCCCGCGGCTGTCGCCACCATTTCGCGAAGCAACACGGATCCGGCAGACCCGCAGTTCCTGAAGTCACTTGTCGTTAACCTCTCCAGCAGCGACACCACCGAGCTGACCGTACCCACCACCGTGACCATTCCTCCCGGCCAGGCCAGCGTCACTGCCGCTCTCTCTGTTGTCGATGACAACCTTGTCGATGGGGACCAGAGCGTTACCGTGGTCGCTGGCGCCAATGGCTATGCCAGTGGAGAAAGCAGTATCCTGGTGAGGGACATCGACACCGCCACATTGACTCTGGCCTTTACGCCAGCAGTAATAGACGAAGACGATGGCGAGCACGCTGCTACCGGTACCGTCACGCGTAATACGTCTCTCACCGATCCACTTGTCGTCCAACTCACCAGCAGCGATACATCTGAAGCGACTGTGCCGACGCAGGTAACCCTGTCGGCTGGAGCCAACTCCGCAACCTTCGCGGTCGACGCGATTGATGACGATGAGGCGGATGGCGATCAAGCCGTTGAGATCACTGCCTCTGCCGACCTGCATGGCAGCGCCTCGGCCACCATCAACGTTCGCGACGTAGACCATATGTTGCTCGTTGTCGTGGCTCCCGATACTTTCGCGCGTAACGCCGGTGATCAAGCAGCGATTGGAACCGTTACGCGCGTTGCCGCATCGCTTGCGAATGCTCTGAATGTCTCCCTTTCCAGTGGCGATCCCGCCTCGGCCTCCGTGCCGGGATCTGTTACCATCCAGGCTGATGCATCGACCGCAACCTTCTATGTCGCGGCTGGCGCCGGAGATGGTGATGACGAGGATACCAGCATCGCGGGCGGCATCAATATCAATCCCAATAACAGCCCGCACATGGAGTTCACGCTCCAAACCGCTGGGGGAGCAACTTACACGCGCGATGATCTGCACAAGGATTCGCCGATCAGTGGCGACGGGACCTTCTACCAGGGTGGCGCCACCTACATGCTGGTGAAGCCCAAGGGCAATGGCAATCAGAACACCCTATACATTAACGGCAAGATTTATCCCCTTCGCAATAGCTCCATCTATACCTTCTCCGGCGCGATGACAGTGCGCGTTTATAATGCGAAGCCGAAGAACGGTAAAGCCATGGGACATTGGTGGGTCAGCGTCAGCGGCGACGGCATTGTTGTCACCGAAGACGGAAAGCGCATCGGCGAAGCGGACCCCGCCGCGGACTGCAACGACGTACGTGTCGCCATATCCGCCAGCGCCAGTGGCTATAAGGATGGCGTTGAGGCAGTCACCGTCACCTGCGCGCCTCTCGTGCTGGGCTCACTTGGGCTCACTGTCGAGCCCAGTTCCTTTGCCGACACCTCCGGCGATGAGGCGGCGATCGCCACACTCACGCGAGATTCGGATCCCGCGGCTGCCCTGACTGTCGCCCTATCCAGCTCCGACGTGACCGCGGCCACGGTTCCCGAGTCCATCGTCATTCCCGCGGGCGAGACGAGTGTCACCTTCCATGTCGGCGCTGTCGACGATGGTCTGCTCGCGGGGGCACGCACCGCCGAGATCACTGCCGCCGCTACCGCACATGCTGAGGCGATTGTTACCGTCACGCTGGTCGACTCCTATTTTGGCGCCGGCTTGTTTGTGAAGGAGAGGATACGGTTGACCGGCAGTTCGCAGATCGTGGGAACCGCTATTACCAATTCTACCTCCGCCAATTCGGTGGAACTGGATTGGAGCGCCATTATTACCGGCGATCTGGTCATCGGACCGGGTGGTATTGCAACAACCGTTCTCAAAACGCCGCGGCCCAATGAATTGGACAACATCGGCGGTGATGTGGCAAACCTGCCGCGGGAACTGGAGTTTGAGCTTCCCCCCTTCCCGCAGTTCCCCGAAGGAACCGCGAAGAGCAACATAAAGCTCTCCGGTGGCGCAAGCAACGATCGGACTCTGCGTCCTTCCGATTACGATGGGTGCAGCTTTGGTTCGATCGAAATTCTGCATGATCGCAGGCTTACCTTCGATCTGCAGGGACAGGCGAGAACCATACGGGTCGGCAACCTTGACATCGTGCAGGGCCACATCGTCCTCATTGGCGGAGGCAGTCTCACCTTCTACATCGATGGTGGCATTACCCTCGGTGGTGACAGCACGATCAATGCATCCGGCTCGACTGACAGTGCGCACATCTATTACGCCGGCGGCGGAGCCATCAATCCGGGTGGAAATACCCGCTATGCCGGATCCCTGTATTCTCTCTCCGCGGACATCGTCATACCCGGCTCGTCTGGCATCATGGGGCACATCGTATCGGGCGGCGCGAATATTTCCGTGACGGGTGATGCTTCTGCCCTCGTACGCGTCATGTACGCGCCGGATGCCAAGGTGCTGGTAACTGGAAGCGGCAAGATTCGCGGCGGTCTTGTCTGCCGCGAACTCGAAGGCACCGGTAATATCCGCATCGTTCATTCAGGTGACAACACCGTGCCCATTCGTGATTTGCCTGGGCAGTAGTTCTACACGGATTTGTGACTGGCGCTCGCTGTCCGAACTCCAGGCTCGGGCAGCGAGCGCTTTCTGTTTGGGCGATCTCCACGTGAACTTGCACCGATCAGCGGTTATAGTGTTCACCATTAACCCCGCCACAACCTTCGCCCAGGGACTTCACCGATATGTGTGGCATCTCCCATTCACACCTTCTCCGCCTTGCCGGTCCGCTGCTGATTGCTCTGAGCATCAGCGGCAGTTCCGCCTTCGCCGCTGAATCCGCGCGCAAGCCGCGCGTGAGCAGCACCCCACATGACCTCTCCCAGACCTTCAATGTGGCTTACTCCATCATCATTGAAGGAAGCAGAGCGGATGCCTTGCGCTACTCCAGAATTGCCGCGCAAGCCGCCACCGCCGCGGAAGCGGCTACCCGACGAAACAATGGTCAGCTGGCCCGTCAGCAGCAGGCTTTGGCAGATATTGCTCGTGGACTGGCAGAGGTCAATGAAGCGATCGGTAAGTTGTTCGAGCAGCAGACCATCGGGGAGCCCATGCGGCAGGCCATGAAGAGGCTTCAAGAGCTGGAGGCCCGGTGGCAGGCGCTTACCGGCGCTCGAGCTGAACGCACCTGGCTGACCTTTGATGAGGTGGAGGCACTGCACAAGGCAAACATGGTCCCGATCCGCAGGAAGCAGGGTGTTCTCCCGTTTGGCCAGGGCGACTGGCGAAAACCCGACCGTTGATTCAGATGAGGCCGCAGTTCACCATGTACTACCCTGATTCATTCAAGAAGCCGGAGACGCGCCAGCGCCAGACGTCGCGTTGTAGTCGCTTTTCCATGATAGAGCTGCTGATGTCCATGTCCGTCCTGTCCATCATGATGCTTCTGCTCTTTCGCTACATCAATACGGCGCAGACTACCTGGCAACGGAACGATAGCCGTCTGGAGATGATCGATTCCCAGCGCGTAGTTCTCGACATTATCGAGCGGGATCTCAATTGCGCTGTCGCCAGCTCGCTCCTGGATCAGGAGATCGGCTTCTATGTGCCCGATCCGGCACAGGATGGTTTTGTCGCGGCCTTTGTCGCCAGTGTCCCATTCAACAACGGCGCCAGCCGACTCTGTGAGATCTACTACAAGGTCGAGGATAATAGTCTCAAACGTATGGTCGTCGTGGCCACCAGTGTCGACTGGGACTTCTTCGGCAAAACAGAGCTCAGCGAGCCCACCTGGGTAGTGAACCCCGACAGCACCTATGAAACCATCTTGCAGGACGGCGTCAAAGAGCTGAACATGTCCTTTTTTGTCGCTCAGGCCGACGCCGTTCCCATCGGCAGCGGAACCGTTATCTATGAGCTTCCGCAGCGCGCCGACATCGAACTGGTCCTCTTCGATCCCCATCTTCCCAATCCCACCGCCGCCAATCTCCTCCTTACCCAGAGTGCCTTCATGCGCATTCTGTACTTGAACAAACTTATTGGCCGATGACCATGAAGCTGCACTGTCAGGTTCCCCCTCGCCGCCAGAATTCACGAGAGAAGGGTATCGCTCTGCTCATGACGCTGGCCGTCCTCTCCCTCCTGCTCGTCCTGGCATTCTCCTTTGCTTTGGCTGCCATCAACTCCCAGGCCGTTGGCAAACTGGATGGCAGTCTGATGCGCGCCCGCTTGGAAGCCGAGAACAGCCTTCAGAAGGTCTATGAAGAGTTGGCTATCGACTTCGCCGTCAGCAGTGATGTAAGTAACCTCTTTCCAGCCACGGCGCCCTTGAAGGGAGCGCGGCTCGGGCCGCCAGGAAGCCCCTGTGAGGGACGCTACTATTGGTGCAGCCACAGCCCGGCCGGTCAAGAGCAGGATCAAGATCAGATTGATCCCGCTCTTCATGTCAAACTGGGGGAAGTCGACTATCTGCCGTTTGGGTTCAAGGAGTTCGATCCTTCGGTCGGCTGGGTGCACATCCTGGCAGGTGAAACCAAGGATCGAATCGTCGCCCGCTATGCTTACGTCATTATAGATGAGTCGGGCAAGATCGATCCCAGTTCCGCGGTCAGCGCCTCCCATGCCGAGGGCAGTGAGCCGCCCCGCGAAGGGCTCAGCAGCAGCGAAATCGATCTCAATAATCTTTTTGCGGATGCAGCGGTTGCCAGCTACTTTCAACCGCTGATCCATGAAGGTGGGGCATTGCCGGAGAACCTGAGGTGGCTCTCGCATTACCACATATTCCATCAGGATTCCACTCTGACGAGTGCCGCAAATGACGAGGACATTCGGATCGACGTGCTTGCAAACCTCTTTCCGCACAGCTACGACATCGAAGCGTATCATGACAGCCCGATTGACAGGCATCGCTTCAATCTGGATGCTGACTGGGATGCCATCGCTATCGCCACCATTGACACCAGCGCCAGCGTTTACTGGGAGGAGCCCAGTGGCACTGGCAGGGGAATGCTCACTCCGGCCCCGAATACCGGCGGCATTCCATGGCTGCATTACGCCAACACACAGACGAAGTACCAGATCATCGCCAATCTTATCGACTACTGCGATAGCGACAGTCTGCCCACCACCGACTATACCGAAGATCCCGCTCCATTCGCGACTTACGTGGGCCTCGAGCAGCTCCCGTACATCAATGAATTCGCCTTCACCCTCAGTCTGGCCGAAGTTGCCGAAACTCCCGGCTCCTATGAGCTGAACACCGATTTTCGGGCAGAACTCATCAACATGCACGATATTGACATCAACATCGACCAGACCAGCTTGTTGGTGTCAGTGACTCTTGGCTACAGCATCGACAATGTGCCCGATGAGGCCACCTTCACCTATATTCTCAATGCCAGCGAGGCATCCTATGGAGATATGACGATTGATGCCCAGTCTTATTATGGCTACAGCAATCTGGCTGCACGAGCAACACTACCTCTCGGCAGCAGCAGCAGCCAAGTTTTCATCGCCGATCTGCGAATCAAGTACGCGGTGCTCAAGGATAGCGCTGGGCAGGTACTTGATTTTGTCGGAGCTTCTGAGCCACTTGCGGAGACCGGTGCCACTAAGAACATCTCGCTGACTGATAATTTCAAGACAATCAGCTATGAGGTTGACGACCCAAGGGCCAATCACCATCGCAGTGGATGGCGATGGCAGTTAGCGTGGGGCGATGGACCGGGGGAGGGTAACACGATCGGCAGCAGGAACACCTTCTGCAATCCGGCTCCCCAAGTCGATGTCAATCTGGATGGTTTTCTGGAAAAGGACCATGAACCAGAGGTCTCCGACCCATGGGGAGTCTCGACCAACTACATTCGGAATGCCCCCATGGAATCCATGTGGGAACTGGGAACCATCCATCGTGGAGCTCCTTGGGAGACTATCAATCTTAAGCGTCATAATACACATGCCACATCAACCACTGGACTTGGCAGCTATGTCAATGGCGACGCCAATATCCTCGACCAGGTGAAGATGGGGGATCGATTGCGCGAAGTTGGTCGTGTCAATATCAATACGTATAACAAATCGGTTCTGAGAGCATTGCTGGCCGGCGTACCCATTGCCAGCCACTACGATTCGGCGCTTCGGACGGACATTCTGCTGCCTGTTTCGGCTGCGGAGGACCTGGCCGAGGAGATTGTCAGGATGAATGGCGCTGTGCGCGCGGATGAAGCTGGAAACCAGATTGCCAGCATCCCCTTTTCCCGCCGATCCGCCTTTGCCAATGTTCCGAACATTGGACGCGATTGGGAAAATCTCGACGCCTACCTGGCTGGTGACGCCGCCATGGAATCCATCGTCGGACGAGTGGCGCCCCTCGCCACGATCAGGCAGAACTACTTCACCATCATTCTGGTGGCCCAAGTTGTTGATGACGTGGGTGGGACGGAAGAGGAGATGCTCATCCGAGTCCCCGCGCGTCGCGGCTCCCCCGCTGGGGATGTGCCGGCCATGTTGAAACGTTTTGATCCGGGCGCTGACCGCATTCTTGCGCAGCAGCGCGTCATGGCCGTTGTATACCGAGACGCGTTGAACGCAACGCACTACCGCCTGGTTCGTTACGAGTACATCGAGTAAGCGTTCCCCGCGCCTGGCGCATCGTCTGCACGCCGCCCAATTACGCGCCTGCCAGATTCGGCGCGTCGCCCGCTCTATCGGGTGACGGCCTCTGTTCGGTGACAGCCCCCGCCCACCCAGGGCTTTCAACGCCCCGCTGTTGGGAGGCGCCCCCGAAGCGCCCGTGCGGCCCAAGGAAGGCTGCGTCTCTTCCTCGTCAGGAGCATCGACGAAGTCCTTACCAGCTTGGCGGGGCAGCAGTATTGGCGGAAAGCGGTCAACTCTTCGACAAATCAGCGACTAAACGAGTTACTAAACCCAAGCGATAAAGAGCAGTTAATGAAACCACTTCAGCCACTCTTTCAGTGCTTGATGGGTGAAGTCGTGTCGTGTGTATTTATAATCCGTAAACAAAACATTGACACTGGCTTGTGGTGCAAACTAGCTATCAGGAGTGCCCGCATGACAAGTCGAATAGATCAGCTAACGAGTGTTAGCCGCGACGGCAATAAAGCTGCGACAACAGCAAGCAATATGGCTGCTCGATGGACAATTTTTGGCGAGGTTCTCGCTCTGGCGGAGCTTCTGGCCGCCAAAGTCGCCTCTGGAAACCGTACACGACACCAGGATCTCGTTAGGAAGACGCCACAGCGGTTGATTTTGAGCGGAGAACCGAAAAATATGGTCGGCTTCCATGAGTTGCGCGTTGCAAAGCTGTTAGCAGGATGTAAACTATAGTTTAGTAACGCAAAATGCGGCTCTGCCCACCACCTGCCTCCCATCCGCCACCGGACTTCAAGCATGACCACGGCGCTCCACAACCAGACCAATTCGAGCGGGAAAGCTCCACATTTCGACTTCCCGCGAATGACTTTGGGCGCCAAGCCGAGGCACTCCCACATGGTGCGCCCGCATAGCTGTTTCAGCTTCCATGCGCAGTGTCGGCACTCCGTCCGACACGAGTCCCCCGCGCTCTCCCGGCAGATACTTTCCGAGGTGCCTCATACCACCCTACGGGTGAGGCGCCAGGCTATTTCAGATTTTTCTTTCGATCACCTTGACAGTCAGCCGCTGCAAGCGTACTTTCATGGTGATAGTAGACAACTAAATTTACTGATCTCCGGTGAACCTGGATGCAGCAAGCCTTGAGTTGAGGCTGAGCAGCTGATAGCTCTACATTGATGATTAGTAATGGCTTCGTGGCGATAAAGTAACAGCTATTGCACGCTTCCTTGGCAAAGAGGGACAACTTTTCCAAGTTGGGGGCGAGCATCATGCGACAAGGAAGGCGTCATAATGAAAACTGTATTGGTGGTCCTGGCGACCGTTGCGAGTCTCCTGAGTATTCTGAACTCAACGAATGCTCAACCTGAGTATCTCGTGTATAGCATCAGCGGCTCCGTTCAGGATGTTGGGCCACGCTTTGGCCTTGACGAGTATGCCGACCGCGGCCAGAAAACCATTACCTGGACCGGGCAGTTGCTCTACGACTGCAACAGCGGCCTGGGGAGCATCATCTGGCGTTCGCACTGGGTAGATGGCTTTCGCTATTACGAGCTGATCGATTTTGAAGGCGCGCTGATGCGCTACAATGTCGAGTATGAAACTGGCGGTTTCCATAACGTCTTTTCGGCCCTCTCCGGTGTCGACCCCGGCACCTTCCCCGACGCGAATGGGATGAAGGTGCTCTTCCTCACGGGCATCCGCGCCGTCTATTATCCGATTGGCGCCGTGACGCAGGATGCGCAGCTGATTCGAAAGTACGTCAGTCCCACGCTCTCGGGACACTACCTCTTCCTGGACGATGTCAGCGAGTCCGTCCGCCTCGGTCGCATCGACGCCCGGTACGATGTCAACGCAAGCAATTATGCCAATTCCCAGCTTGGCGACTACAACGATGATCAGTTCCGCGACATCGCTGATTTGGTTGACTACTATCTCGACATCTATAGAAGCTACGACTACCGCCCCTACGGCGAATAAGCGAAGCAAGAGCAACAGCGACATCCATGAAACCTTCCTTGTCCACTTTCGAAGCCAAATCTACTCCTTCTGAATCCACCGCTGACGGTGCTCGGAAGGCTTTTCAATTTCCACACTCATTTTCGACACATACACCTACTGCTAACGAGAGGAGAGATACGATGACTGACAGCCAACTCAGATCTCCGCATTCGCCGCCTAAAGCGCGGCTAACGGGATGGACCGCAATCCTGACACTACTCATGATTGGAACGCTGGGTGCGTTCGGCAATCTGATAGTCTCACCAAACGATACGCTGCAAAGCAGCGGACCGCTTGGCGGACCATTTGCGCCAAGCAGTAGGAGCTACACGCTTACAAACACCGGAAACGCGTCCATCAACTGGAATGCTACGCTGGTCAATCAAAGCACTTGGCTATCGTTGACCACCACGGGTGGGCAATTGGCCCCAGGTGGTTCGGTTCTCGTATCGGTGCGAATCAACGCCAATGCGGCGCTGATTACCGCCCCCGGGTTATACGAGGAAACCGTCAAGTTTGCCAATTTAACGTCGCAGACGCCAAATGAAGTTCTGCGACGGGCCTATCTGACGATAACGCCCGCGAACCAAGGGTTCATGCAGGTCTCCGAGAAGAACTTCTCGTCGTCAGGCACCGTCTTTGGGCCATTCAGCCCAACCGTGCATGAGTATACGGTTGAAAATACGGGCGCGGATACCCTGGAGTGGTCAGTGAGCGTCGTTGGGGCTGGAGATTGGCTGTCTCTCAGCAGCACCAATGGCGAGCTGCCTCCCACTTACTCTACCAAAGTGAGGGTGTATCTGAATAATCGCGCCAATGCCCTTCCTGAAGGGAATCATGTCCTGAATCTCGATTTCAAGAATGTGACTACCAGCAACGGCAACACCCGCCGTCCAGTCTCTTTGACTATTGTGCCTCAGTCTCCCGGGGTCCTTTCCGTTTCTCCCGCCGATGGTTTCGTCTCATCCGGCGGCCAAGGCGGCCCCTTCAGCCCCACTTCTCAGCTGTATACCCTTGAGAATACAGGTGGCTCGATCCTTGACTGGACCGCCTCCGTCGATAATCTGTCAGACTGGGTCACCCTATCGAATCACAGCGGCTCGCTTCTGCCACAATCCACCGTCACGGTGCGTGTCAATCTCAATCAGAATGCTCAGGTTCTGCAGCCCGGCACGTATACGGATACTCTCCGCTTCAGTTCGAGCACAAACTCAAGTACCTTGCGGGTTATCAATCTTAATGTGATTGGTACCGCGGGCCTGATCACGGTTTCGCCGAATACCGGCCTCAACAGCAGTGGTAATGTCGGTGGCGACTTCACGCCGGCTTCCGCCAGCTACGTCGTGACGAACGTCGGCTCAACTTCCGTTCAGTGGCAGGCGGAGAAGCGTCTGGATCAGCCGTGGTTGACGCTTTCCAGCAGCGCTGGCGTCCTTGAGCCTCAGGCAAGCGCCACCGTAACGGTAAGTCTGAACCGCACCGCTAACGGGTTGCCGGAAGGTGCCTACAGCGATACCATTCGCTTCGTGAATCTCACCACCGCACAGGGGCCCGTTGATCGCTTCGTCAATCTGACAATAACTCCTGGCCTGCCTGGCCAGATGGTGGTCTCGGCTGGTGGCTTCTCCAGCCTTGGGCCCATCGGCGGCCCCTTTTCCCCTGCCACCGGTTCATTCATCATCGCCAACGCAGGCACCAGTACCTTTACCTGGCGAGTCGAGTCCAATCAGAGCTGGATCAGCCTGTCCAGCACAGGCGGTACCCTGGTTGCTGGTGATGCAGTCACTCTTACCGCGTCGATCAATACTCTGGCTGAAGCTTTGCCCGCGTCCCAGCAGGTAGCGACGCTGACCTTCTATGCCAACGATCGCGCCGTTGTCAGCCGCTTCATTGATCTGACCGTCATCGACCTGCCGGCGGAGATCGAAGTTACTCCCCTGGAAGGCATGAGTGCTCCGCTAAACACTGGGAAGACTTACACCGTTCGAAACGTAGGCGCCGCGGCCCTCGATTGGCAGGCAACGGTCAACGTTGACTGGTTGAGCTTGACGAGCAACGGGGGACGGTTGGATCCTATCAACGATGCGACATTTACTGTCTTTCTCAATGATCGTGCCGGAGTATTGAATCCCGGCGAATATCACGCTGTTCTGACGATCACCAATCTTACCAATGGGCTCGGCAATACGACCCGACCCATTGATTTTACGTTGGTTGAAGACGCACCTGGGCGTCTCGATGTGCAGCCCACCGATGGCATTCATGTTGAATCGATGCAGTATGCGATGCCCGTTGCCAATTCGCAGTACATGACGCTGACCAATATCGGCGGCAGCGCCCTCACCTGGGCTGTAGAAAAGATAGGCAGCGCTCCTTGGCTTTCGCTTCCCAGTGTGAGCGGAAGTTTGGAAGCACGAGACCTCGCGAATCTCGATATGACGCCAACTATCCCGACGGCTCTTGTGCCTGTCGAAGTGAATTCGGCAGTGAAGTCGATGGCTCCCGGTACCTACAGCGTCACACTGAGATTCTATAGCGACGGCGTTGCCATCGCAGATCGATTCGTTACACTCGTTATTCATCCCAATCCTCCCGTTCTTGTGGTTGTTGGTTCGGATTTTGACGCGTTCACGGTGGAGCGGTCCGCTGTTATTACGCCAAACAGAACTGCTGTCTATCAGCTGGAGAATACGGGCGGGACTGAACTGCCTTGGATTGCTTCGCTGGAGAAGGGAACATGGGTACAACTGAGCAGCACTCAGGGTGAACTGGAAGCGTCAGGAAAGGCATCCGTGGCTGTCAGCATTTCGCCAGACAATACTCGTGCACTCGCCCCTGGGATCTACACCGACCTTATTACCTTCACCAATACAGTAAACGCCGTCTCCCAAACGCGGGTTGTCACCCTCGCGGTCACCTCCGAAGTACGCGGCTTGCTGAACATCAACCCGAATCTTGACTTCGCCGCGGTTGGCGAAGTTGGCGGTGGCTTCGCACCCACGGCGACTTCCTACACGCTGTCGAACAGCGGCCAGTTGCAGGTTGCCTGGTCTGCGGCAGTCGTCAACGCTGCCTGGCTCAGTCCGTCGATTCGTTCCGGTGTGCTCAACGGGCAGCAGAGCATTGCCATTGACTACAGCATCAACAGCAGCGCCAACGCCCTGTCGGAAGGTTTCTATTCAGGTTCCATCATCTTCTACGAAAATGGCAGATTGGTTGCAATTCGCGCGGTCAGCCTGAACGTTCGCAGTGACAGCGCCCAGCTCTTTGTCAGTCCCGCTGATAACTTTGTTTCGTCAGCTGTTGCCGGCGAGAATCCAGAAACCTTGTCCAAGAGTTACGAACTGACGAACAATGGCGGTTTGCCATTGGAATGGTCAATCCAAGGAAGCGCCAATTGGTTGGGAATCTCCAGCACTGGCGGTTCGCTGCTGCCAGGACAGACGACGTCCGTCGAAGTTCGAATCATTCCCACGATCACTCGTACATTCGCTCCGGGCACATACGCCATCACGCTGGGCTTCAACGCCACCGGGGATAACGGACGCACTGAGCGTAGCGTGCAGCTCATAGTCAGCGCTGAAAGTGCGGCGCAAGTTGTACTTTCGGATGGGGATAATCTGCTCTCGATCGGCAGCAAGGGCGGGCCATTCACACCTCCGTCCGCAACATACACGCTGCTGAACAGCGGTGACTCTGATGCTTCCTGGTCCGTGGCCGATCCGAATAATGTGCCGTGGCTGAATCTCAGCAATTCCGCGGGCATTCTTGCTGCCGATGTCAGCGTCGACATTCGTGCCAGTTTCAACAGTGCGGCAAATGCACTCATTCCTGGTTCGTACGCCACTCAACTGGACTTCTACGCTCGCGGTATTCTGGTTGGAACCCGCTATATCAACCTGACGGTGGCGCAGAATCCAAGTCTGCTTACGGTTTCGGCGGTTCTGTCACCTTTTGACGTACAGGGATATGTCGGTCAACCGTTGACTGAGTTCAGTCCGCGCGCCAATGCCTACACGCTCACGAATGCTGGCAATGAAGGCTTGGATTGGACGGCGGAAACCGACGTTGACTGGCTCACGCTCTCAAGCACTTCGGGTCGTCTGGAGCCGGGCGAAAGCGTCGTCTTCATTGCCAGTGTCAACCTGCAGGCACGATTGAAAGCCACCGGCAGTTATGCCGGCTCGGTCTTCTTCGCCAATGCTTCCACCGGGAATGGGAATACCAGTCTTCCGGTTGCCCTGATCGTCAACGAGCGTACTCCGGCTCTCCTCACGGTCACGCCGGAGTCTGGTGTTCACGTCATCAAGGATATAAACTCGGTCACAATACCTCAGCCCAGCCTCGATGCCTATACCATTACGAATGCGGGGCAGATTGCCACTGACTGGTCCGTCGAACTGGCAAACAGCCGCGACTGGTTGAGCCTCTCCGCAACCGCGGGCAGTCTCGCCGGCGATTCGAGTGCTACTGTGGGCATTCAGATCAATTCAGGCGTCAGGGACGAGCCGGTCGGCGTCCAGCAGGAAATAATCCGCTTCTATTCCGCGGGTGTCGTTGTTGCTGAACGTGTGGTTACGCTCGATGTCACGGAAACTATTGGATCGATCGAACTTGATCTCGAAGCTGGAGTTGCCTCATGGGAGACTTCCGCATTCGTCCGAGGACCTTTCTCGGATCAAGGTGTTGTTCTGGTTCTTCGCAATGTCGGACAGGCTCCGCTGAACTGGTCAGCCGGTCACAACCGGAGCTGGTTGAGCATCTCCAGCAGTGGTGGCTACTTGCTCCCTGACAGCAGCGTGAGCATCGGGCTTCGCCTCAGTGATGCCAATTCCCGCCTGCTTGAACCCGGCAGCTATGCGGATCTGATCACCATCTACAATATCGATGGATATGGCGCCCGCGCCTATACGCAGGATCCGATAGAGGTGCCAGTTGGGCTGACCATCATGCCGCGCGCCGAAGGCGATATTTCGATTGACAACGATGCTGGACTGGTCAGCAGTGGCGCCGTCGGCGGTTTGTTCACTCCGGATCGCGCGGAATACCTACTGACCAATAACGGCGATCTCCCGGTTAGTTGGTCGGTGGTAAAGAGCGCGGAATGGTTCAGCATCAGCAGTCATGGTGGAACCATCGCAGGAAAGGGCACTGCATCCCTCACGCTCTTTGTCAATGCCAAAGCCTCCAAACTTCTTCCTGGCAGCTATAACGACACTGTTTTGGTTTACGTAAATGGCATTCTGCTGACGACGCGTACTGCCACCCTCACCGTCACTGATTTGCCAGGCACCCTCGTCGTGATTACAGATGTGCCGACAGTGGAAGACTTTGCCAGTCAGGGACCGCTTGCTGGACCCTTTGATGTGACGTCCAAGACCTATACGTTGTACAACAGCGGTGGGACGGCAATCGACTGGACTGCTTACGTCAATGCGACTTGGCTTTCGCTGTCCAGCATTTCCGGATCGCTGCAGCCGACCAACAGCGTTGCCGTGCGCGTTCAACTCACTGACCAGGCGCGCAAGCTTGGTATTGGTGCATACGAGGCACTGATCAGCTTCGCCAATGCAACCAATGGCAGCGGCGACACCAATCGTCAGGCAGCTCTTGTTGTTCATCCCGTCATCCAGGGGCAGTTGCAGGTAACTCCCAATATCGGCATGATGGCTATCGGGCCGAAGTGGGGACCGTTTCCTGCCTCAGTGCCGTGGGAATATGGGTTGACCAATGCAGGCGATACGACCATCCAGTGGGCTGCTCGTCTGGAGAACAATTCCAACTGGGTCAGCGTCAGCAGCGTCGCCGGTTCCCTGGAGGGAAGTGAAACCTACTCCATTCTGGTCTCTCTGAACAGCGAAGCGCATAAGCTCGATGTTGGTGACTACGTCGACACGCTGATTTTCAGTTCGAATGGTATTGACATCACTTCACGTCCGGTCTCCCTCGTCGTCAGGGAAGGGTCTGGAACTCTTGCCGTCAGTCCGGATGATGAATGGATCGTTTCCGGGACGGAGTTTGGTTCGGACTGGACGCCCGCGTCGAAGAGCTACAACGTGAAGAATGTGGGTTATGGCGCCGTCAACTGGGAAGCTACGGTGTCGGTTCCTTGGGTCAGCCTCACGACCTCTGGTGGCATGCTCGAATCTGGCGCCGAACTCACGCTTGTTGTGGTTCTCAACAACGGTGCCAAGACCTTGCCGGCGGGATCCTACGAGGGGACCCTGCGAATCAGCAATCTGACAACACCCGAGAATTTCAGGCTGATTCCAATCTCTCTGCTCGTGAATCCGAAAGTCCCGGGTGACTTGCGGATCACGCCGGAGGGGGGGCTTGCCAGTAGCGGTTCTGTTGGCGGACCCTTCGAGTCCGACAGCCTCAGCTACCTGATCATGAACGAAGGCGCTACGCCGATCACCTGGTCGGTTAACCAGGCTGCGGCGCCGGCTTGGGTCAGCCTGTCCAGCACGGGCGGTACGTTGACCTCCGATGCGTCTGCCACGGTTACCGTTTCTCTCAGCACACTGGCCAGGAACCTGGCGGCGGGCACGTATGAGTTCACGTTGGAATTCCGGGCGGCCGGCATTCTTCTTGGCGCACGAAACATTTCGCTGGTGGTCCGCGATGAACCGGGGACGCTTGAGGTTTCCGACGATCTGGCCTTTATTGCGAACGGCCCATATGGCGGACCAATAACGCCTCCTTCCAAAGCTTATGTTTTGACGAACAGCGGTGGCGCGCGGCTGCTCTGGGCGGCAACTCTCGACAACGGTTCTCTCGTGGGACTTTCTTCCACCGCTGGCATGCTGGAGCCCAATGGCACCGCCACCGTCACTGTAGCCGTGAGGCGCGAGGCGAATGATCAGCTGCCCGGCAATTACGCCGACACGATTCGTTTCAATGACCTGACGAACAGCGCCTCGGTTGAGCGCTTTGTCAACGTTTCCATCGAGCAGCGTGTGCCTGGCGAGCTTGAGGTGCTTCCGGCGGGTGGGCTTGTGTCGATGGGTGGAGTTGGCGGTTCGTTCAATCCACCTGAGCTGGAGCTGACCTTGAAGAACATTGGCGATACCGCTATATCGTGGGCAGCCGTTCTTGATGATGCATCTTGGATTTCCCTCTCCAGCAGCGCCGGCGTACTCGAGCCTCTTGGCATCGCAACCGTGACGCTGCAGATTAACGCAGTTGCAAACAGTTTCGGAGTTGGCCTGTACACTAATGAAGTGACTTTCCTTATCGGTGGTGTGCCAGTCGATTCGCGGGGAATCTCCCTTTCCGTTCGTGACGAAGAACCGAGGCTCAGCGTAACCCCCGAAACCGATTTTGTCGGCGCTATCCTTGACACCGATTCGAGCGTCAGTGATGATAAGTTCATCGACTACACGCTGAAGAACGAGGGTGGCAGCCCGCTGGCATGGACCGCCGAGGTCAATGCTCTCTGGGTTACTCTCAACAATGGCGCAGGCATTCTTGAGTCAGGCGCTGAAGTCGTGGTGCGTGCCCGCCTCAACGGCGAAGCCTATGCCCTGGCTCCGGGCAGCTACGGCTCGTTCATCAATTTCGCCAATTCGTCGAATGGCGTTGGCAGTGCGACCAGGGCCGTGAATCTGCTGGTGCAGCCCTCTGATCCTGGTGATCTGACGATCAATCCGCAGGCGGCTGTCACCTTCGCGGGTAAGGTGAATGGTCCCTTCGCCGCGACACTGAATCGGTATGAGCTCAACAATCGCGGCGGTCTGCCTGTGCGCTGGAGCGTAGAATCCGGTGCATCCTGGGTTTCGCTTTCCAGCACCACGGGAACGCTCTTCCCCAATGCCGGCGGTATCTCGCTGACCGTACAGATTGCCGACGAAGCGAAGGACTTTGCTGCGGGGACTTATGCAACCACACTCGCCTTCAGCGTCGATGGCCGTCAGGTTGAGGTCCGCTTTGTTTATCTGATCGTCACGGATACCATTGGCTTGCTGACCGTCAACCCGACGACGAATCTTCAGGTGGATGGCAAGCATGGCGGGCCATTCTCCTTCGTAGGCGAAAGTGGCTCCAGCTATAGTATCACCAATGCTGGTGGCACTGACTTCGGATGGAGCGCCACAACTGACGCCGCATGGTTGAGCCTATCCAGCGTCAGTGGTCAACTCAGCGTGCTTGGGCAGGCAGAAGTCAAGGTGCAGGTGGACCAGGTTGAAGCGCGTAAGCTGCTGCCGGGCGTCTATACGGCCAGAATCGATTTCACCAACATGACAACCGGCAATGGCGATACGAGCCGTGTCGTCGACCTGATTGTCAAGCCTTTGGATCCGGGCGAGGTCGTGATGAGCCCCGCCGACGGCTTCATTGCCTTTGGCCCTGTCAACGGACCTTTTGGCGTAAAATCGACCAGCTACAAGCTCGAGAATTCCGGCGATGATCTGGTTTCCTGGAACGCGGTCGTTGACCAATCCTGGGTGACACTTTCGAGTCGCTCTGGTACGCTGACGGAGAAAGGCAGCGCCACGGTCACGATCAGCCTCAACAGCGAGGCATATCAGCTTCCGGCTGGCTTGTACACAGGCAGACTTTCCGTTCTGGTTGGGGGTGTCGAAGTACACGCGCGGTTCATCGAGCTTACCATCACCGACGGTGTCGGTCATCTTACGGTGACACCCGCGGAAAGCTTTACTGCGACTGGGCAGTTTGGCTTTGACAATGATTGGTCGCCGCAGGGGTCTGTGAGCTACACATTGCGAAACTCTGGCGGAACACCGATCGAGTGGAGTGCGGCGATCAATTCCAACTGGATGACGTTGACCAGTAATCGCGGTGTTCTGCAGGCCGGGCGCAGTACGACAGTCGACGCTCGCTTCAACAGTGTTGCCGATCAGCTTCAGGTTGGCACCTATAGCGGTTTGATTCAGTTCGCGAATCTGACCAATCAGAATGGCGATACCAATCGCTCCGTCGAACTGATCATTGAGCCGGCACAGCCGGGACAGCTGCGGATCACGGAAGAAGCGGGCCTTGCCGCGTCGGGACCGGCGGGTGGTCCATTCGTTAATTTGCGCGCAAGCTACGTTCTGGAGAACGTTGGCGGTGCTACTCTTCAGTGGAGCATACCGGCAACCTATCCGGCTTGGGTATCCATCTCGAGCACAGCCGGCTCCATCGAGCCAAATGGCGCCGTAACCATTACCCTCTTTGTCAACAACCTTGCCAATCTGGAAACCGCCGGAGTGCATACTGGGGAGGTGCGGTTCCTCGCCGACGGTATCTTCCATGACAGTCGCGGCGTCAGTCTGACCGTACTTGCCGAGCAGGCTTTCCTGAGCGTTAGTGAACCGCTGGTCAATACCTTCAATGTCGCTTACGGCACGGACGTTGTGCTTCCCGAACGTCAAATTCTTTACACCTTGAAGAATGCAGGCGGTACGCCGCTCGACTGGTCCGCTGCCCTGAGCATAGCCGGCGTGCAGTGGGCAAGCCTGACCAGCACATCCGGAACCCTTTTGCCGAATCATTCGACGGATGTCATGCTTGTGGTCAATCGTCTTGTCAATGAGCTTGCTGTCGGCAGCTATCCGGCGACAATAACGTTCGTGAACAAGACCAATCAGGCCGGGGATGCGGTTCGTACCGCGAATGTCATCGTGCAACCCGTAGCTGTTGGTAATCTGAAGATTACGCCGGAGGATGGTCTGACCGGTGTTGGCGGAAGCGGCGGATCATTCCAGCCGACCAACAAGAGCTATCTGCTGACGAATACTGGTGGCGAGACCATTTCCTGGAGCGCTTCCAAGAACGCCGGGTGGATGAGCCTTTCCAGCTCTTCGGGTGTCCTCGAACCCAGCGGTGAAGTGAGCGTGGTTGTCAGCTTCAATGCAATCGCGAACACGCAGGTTGCCGGTCTCTACGAAGACAATGTCAGGTTTTTCACGAACGGCGTTTTTGTCGACTCGCGTTTTATCTCGCTCAGCGTTCTTGGGGATGAGGGCATACTGGAAGTATCGCCGGCGGCTCCGATCCGGCTTAGTGCATTCGGCAGCGTCGGTGGTCCCTTCACGCAGACGATCGAAGAATACACGCTGAAGAATGCCGGCGGAAAGAGTTTGGAATGGACGGCCGAGAATAGCAGCAGCTGGCTGACCTTGTCCAGCACCCGTGGTGTGCTCGAACCGAACGCGGAAACCACGATCAAGGTTCGAATCAACAATGACGCAAAGAGTCTAACGGCCGGGGCCTACAGTGATCTGGTTCTTTTCGGTAATGCCACCAATCAGAATGGCAACACGGTACGCGTAGTTGACCTGCTCGTCGATCCGCTGAATCCGGGCCGCCTGGTGGTGGGGCCTGCCAGTGGTTTTGTGGCAACCGGTCCGGTGGGTGGTCCTTTCAACAATCCTTCAACCAGCTATGTCCTGGAAAACGCGGGCAAGTCGCCGATCAACTGGTCTGCCTCAGAGAGTGCCGACTGGATGTCGCTGACGAGTTACAGCGGTACACTGGAAGCTGGCGCGGCGGTTACCGTCTTCGTCACCCTTACCGATGAAGCCACGACGAAGGTTGCCGGCAGCTATCAGGAGACGATTGTTTTCCGCGATGAGTTTACCACCACGGAAACTCGGCCAGCCACTCTCCTCGTCGTCAGCAACCAGGGTGAACTGGAAGTGAAGGATGGCGCGGATGATCTCCTCGAGTCGATTTCCTTCTCGGGCATGGAAGGTGGCGACTGGACACCTGCCACCGTCCTGGCTATCCTGACCAACATTGGCGGTGAGGCTATCGGATGGACCGCCACGACAGATGCGACCTGGTTGACGCTGTCGAGCACGGCAGGTACCCTGGAGCCGACGAACAGCACGGAACTCGATATACTCGTTAACTCCCAAGCGAAGTTCCTTTCACCTGGAGCGTATGTTGCGTCAATCACATTAACCAACATGCTGAATGGGCTTGGCAGCACTATCGTGGAGGCCAATCTTATCGTTCGCCCCGCGAATCCCGGGATGCTGGTGGTAAGTCCTGCGACTGCGTTCTCGTCGTTTGGGCCCGAGGGTGGTCCCTTCAAGCCTGCGACGGAAATCTTCGAATTGACCAACCAGACAGAAGACCGGCTCAGTGTAGAGTGGTCCGCCTCGAAGACTGCCGCGTGGGTGAATCTGTCGAGTGAGACGGGCAAACTGGAGCCGGGTGCCAATACCAGTGTGGCGGTTAGCATCGCTTCGTTGGCAACCAGTTTCGGTCCGGGTACCTACAGTGACACGGTTACCTTCTATGCGTCGGGCGTGCAGATGGCAACCCGTCAGGTCAATCTGACTGTTGCGGGGGGAACCGGCGAGTTGGCGGTGACTCCGCTCGATCATGTCAAGGTGACTGGGCCCGAGAACGGTGAATTTGTCTTCAGTCCTGGTGACGTTTACAGCCTTCAGAATGTTGGTGGCACATCCCTTGCCTGGACCGCCGATAGCAATGCGACGTGGTTCAGCCTTTCGAGCCAGCAGGGCCGCCTTGAAGTAGGTGAGACCGCCGACGTGCAAATCATGCTCAATCGTCAGGCGGAGGTTTTGCTGCCTGGCGCCTATACCGCGCTGATCACCTTCAGCAACACGACGACTGGCAACGGCACGACCAGTCGCGTCGTTGATCTAATCGTGAAGCCGGTCAATTCGGGCAAGTTGACGGTGAGTCCGGACGCTCTCTTTGTCAGCCGTGGTGCGGAAGGTGGGCTCTTCGCCCCGAATTCCGCCAGCTACGTTCTGACCAACGCCGGCGGCCAGACGCTGGCCTGGGAAGCGCGCAAGAATGTCAACTGGCTGTCGTTATCCAGCACGGCCGGCTCATTGGAGCCCGGAAGCAGCACGACGGTGATGGTTGCCTTGAACAGCGGCGTTACGGGGCTGCCGGCTGGCAGCCATGGCGAAACGATCACCTTCGTTGGTGGCGGAGTTGACGTTGTCGAGCGTTTTGTCGAAGTTAACGTGCTTGGCGATCAGGGGCAACTTGCGGTGACGCCTGAGGAAGCGTGGCAGCTGGGTTTCGTCGAGAATGAGTATGACGGCACGAAGGTTATGCGCAAGGAGTACACGATTACGAATATCGGCGGCACCGCGCTGCAGTGGTCGACGGAAAGCAGCGTAGCCTGGATCGTGCTGTCCAGTACGAATGGGTATCTCGAACCCGGCGCCGATACGGTTATCACTGTCAGCACGACCAACGGTCTTCGGAGTTTGCCCGCGGGGAGCTATGTCGGCAGCATTTCGTTCAACAGCTCGAACGGTAATGGTTCGACTACTCGCGAGATTGACCTGCTGATTGAGGCGCAGTTGCCGGCGCAGCTGGCGGTGACGCCCGCGGGCGGTGTGTCCTATGTTGGAAGTATTGGCGGACCATTCACTGCCGCGGACAACTCGGCTTACAAGCTCGAGAACAAGGGCGGACTGCCGGTTGCATGGTCGGCGGACTACAGCGCCAACTGGCTGCTTCTTTCGGCGACACGCGGAACTCTTGAGCGTGATGGCGTTGCTGACATCAATGTCCGTCATACCCAGGCAGCAGCCGCTCTTGGCGTGGGTACGCATACTGACACCGTGCTCTTCCATGCTGATGGGGTGGTAGTCGGCGAGCGTGAAGTGAGCATCACGATCATCGACAGTGAAGGTTCTCTCAGTGTCTCGGGTACTGATCTTTCAGCATCCGGTATTGTCGGTGTTCAGCCCTCTGCGTCCACCACCTACACGCTCAAGAACAATGGCAGCACCCCGATTGACTGGTCAGTTCAGGATGATGTGGAGTGGATAACGATCAGCAGCGCAAGCGGTCGTCTGGAGCCATTGGCCGAGGTGACGCTGGTTGTCAACTTCAACAGGGCGGTTCAGGATCTGGCCGTCGGCCAGCATCTGGCCAGGATAGACTTCCGCAATGAGTCGAATGGCGAGGGCACTACATTCCGTGGCGTACAGCTTGATCTTGAAGCTCCGGCACCCGGACGTCTGGTAATTAGTGGCAGTACTGGGTTGACCGCCTCCGGCCCGGTCCGTGGTCCCTTCACGCCGTCCAGTACCAGCTTTACCGTAAAGAATGAGGGCGCGGTTGCGGTAGATTGGTCAGCCGAATCTCTGGGTGCTACCTGGATCAGCCTTAGCAGCCTTGGCGGAACACTTTTGGACGACAGCGAGACAAGCGTTGACGTTTCAATCAACACTCAGGCCAATGTGTTGGCGGATGGATTCTACACGGAGGTCATCAGCTTCTACATGAACGGCAGCTTCATCGTGGATCGTTTTGTAGCATTGACGGTAATTGGCAGCCAGGGATCACTCCAAGTGCTGACGGCGAATCCCGTGAGCTTTGCGACCACTGTCGGTAGTGCTGTTGCGGATACGGCAAGTTATGTCCTTAAGAACATCGGCGGAACCACACTTGACTGGACACTGGCGAAGAGCGCTGACTGGATCAGCCTTTCTAGCATCGCCGGCAGTCTTGTACCTGGTGCCAGTGCGACCGTGGTGATCGTCCCGCGTCAACTTATACAGAACATGGCGGTCGGAGCGTATGTTGATGTCATCAGCTTTGTTAACGTCACGACCGGCATCGGCACCACGGTGCGGGAGATCAACTTGACGGTGCGTCCGATCACTCCGGGTAACCTGGCCGTGACCCCACTGCAAGGCTACTTCATGAGTGGTGGGGAAGGTGGGCCTTTCACGCCGCTGCAGGCCGCCTATGAGCTGAAGAATA
This sequence comes from Lentisphaeria bacterium, assembly GCA_041690595.1. Lineage (GTDB taxonomy): Bacteria > Verrucomicrobiota > Lentisphaeria > JABSQK01 > JAWLHB01 > JAWLHB01. The sequence continues at coordinate 64,712 of JAWLHB010000017.1, read as the reverse complement.
CAGGTGGAACGCGCGTTGCATGGACAGCGGATACGGCCGCAAACTGGGTATCGATTTCCAGCGCGACCGGTTCTCTGGACCCAAATGACACGACCACCCTGCGCGTCAGTCCTAATCTGCAAACGAATTTGCTTGCTCCGGGACAGTATAACGACGTCATCACCTTCACGCTCGACAACAATCAGCTTGTCACGCGAGCCATCCAGGTGCTTGTCCTTGAAGATGAAGGCGTGCTGGATGTCGTCAGTCCGGTTGGGACGGTGGACAGCAGTGGTGTGGTTGGCGGCACCTTCACGCCGGAAGAGCAGAAGTACGTGTTGAAGAACACCGGCGGAACGGTTATTGAGTGGTCTGCGAGTGTGGACAAGGACTGGATCAGTCTGAGCGCGGTGACCGGTGTTCTCGGACCGAGCGCGTCAGTGACTGTCGTGGCGCGCCTCAACAGCAGTGTTCGCCTGCAGCCAGTCGGCGCTCAGTCTGCCGTCATTCGTTTCGCCAATGTGGGCAGCGGCCTTAACAATTCGACGCGTGAATGGGCGCTCAAGGTACAGGAGATCGAGCCGGGTCGCCTGGTTGTGAGCCCGGCAGAAGCCGTTTCCTACTTCGGCAAGCCCGGCGGGCCATTCAATGCCTTTGCCAGCAGCGCGACGAGCTACACGATTACGAATGAAGGTGGCGCGGCGCTCGACTGGAGCGTGACCAAGTCCACCACCAACATTGTTCTTTCCACTCAGGGTGGCCGTTTGGAGCCGGATGCATCGACAACGGTAAGTGTAGTGACCTCGAAGGCAGCCAATGCGCTTCCCATTGGTAACCACACCGATCAGCTTGTCTTCTTTGCTGGCCAGTTGGAAGTTGCGCGCCGCCAGGTGAGCATCAGTATTCAGGATCAGGAAGGTATCCTTGAAGTGACTGGGGCAGCGCCGCTGCAAGCATTCGGTCCCATTGGTGGTGCCTTCTCCGACAGCAGTATTCAGTACACCTTGCGAAATGGCGGCAATACCGCGCTGAGTTGGACCGCCGCAAAGGTAACCGCCCAGAACTGGTACAGCCTTTCAAGCAATCGCGGTGTGCTCGAGCCAGGCGCGGAAGCAATCGTCCAGGTGAGCATCAATTCCATTGCGAACAGCTTGCTCACCGCCAAGGTCTATACAGATATTCTTGCGTTCACGACATCCACGGGGCTCGGTCATACGCAACGCGTCATTCAGTTGACAGTCCTGCCTCGGGATCCTGGACACTTGGAAGTCTCGCCGGAGGAGGGTTTCCTGGCCAGCGGTCCGATTGGCGGATCTTTCGATCCATCCGTCTGGAGCTATACGCTGAGAAACAATGGTGCTACCGCGCTGGACTGGACCGCTGCTACTACCGCAAACTGGGTGAGCCTCTCCAGTCGCACGGGCACATTGGAGCCCGATGCGTCCGCTGAAGTTTATGTCACCTTCAACGTAGAGACGAACAAGTTGCCTGCTGGCGTTACCTCCGGTTTTATCGAGTTCATATCTGACTCAAGCAGCATTGTTCGTCGCGAAATAAGTGTGACTGCGTATGACGAGAGTGGCGTACTGGTTGTTGAAGGGTCGGGCGACTTGGTCCTTTCCGGCGAATACGGCCAAGTGCCGGTGGCTGAACATATCTACTCGCTGCAGAATATCGGTAATTCGACGATTACCTGGGAGGCTGCGCTCGACGCGAACTGGCTGACCCTGTCGGCCACGGCCGGTATACTCGAGCCGAGTGCCAGCATTGACGTCAAGGTGCGCTTCAATGGCAATGCCCGCATGCTTGCGGTCGGTTCCTACAGCAACCTGATCTCCTTCACCAATACCAGCAATGATCAAGGCAGTGCCGCTTTCGAGGTCAACTATACCGTTGAACGTTCGCTGCCCGGTCGATTGATTCTGAACGACGCAACCGGGTTGATCAGCTTCGGCTGGCGCTACAGCAGTGGCGTCTCTCCGCTCGACACCGTTCGTCGTTTCACGCCCAATGAGAAAACTTACATTCTCAGCAATGAGGGCGACACCTCGCTGGAATGGAGTGCAGGCGCGACCGCCGCATGGCTCTCGCTTTCAAGCGTTGGTGGCACCCTCGAACCGACCGGCACCGCGACGGTCACGGTACGCCTCAATGCGGCTGCCAGCACCTTGGCTGTCGGCAATCATCAGGATGTGGTTTCGTTCTTCCAGAATGGCATCAACCTTACCGGCCGAACCGTCGACGTGACCGTCGTGGACGATGTTGGTACGCTTGAGATCACTGACGCGCAGAATGATGCCGTGTGGCAGATCAGTGGGTTAAGGTACGGCGATTTTGCGCCAGACAACGCGGTCTATTACCTTCGCAACATCGGTGGCACGGCGGTGAACTGGAATGCTTCGCCGAATGTCAACTGGATCAGCCTGAGCAGCAGTTCAGGAACGCTTGAGCCTGGAGAAGGCGTGACGATAGCGGCCGCGTTGAACAGCAACTCGGAGACGCTGGCGGTTGGCAGCTATCAGGCAACGGTCAGCTTCCTGAACACGACGAATGGTAATGGGGATGGGGAGCGCTATGCGAGCCTCGTCGTTCTGCAGGCTGAACCCGGCTATCTGGTTGTGAGCAGTGATCAAGGTGATCTGGTGAGCAGCGGTCTACGGTTTACCGGTCCCTACAGTCCCGAGAGCACGATCTATACGCTTACCAATCCAGGCGGGACCATTATCGAGTATCAGATTCGGGCACTGGCTTCCTGGCTTTCAACGGACACACGGGAAGGTTTCCTGCTTCCGAAACAATCTGTAGAGTTACAAGTAAGCATCAATGCCAACGCCAAGAAGCTGAATGTTGGCGTCTATACTGAGATGATCAGATTTATTCGCGATCCATTCGCCAGCGTTGATGTGGCCTATCGCCCAGCTTTCATCAACATTCTTCCCAACAGTGCGGAAATCGAAATGGCACCGGTTGCGGGAGATGTTGCTTTGATCAGCAGTGGTTTCGAGCGTGGTCCCTTCGCTCCGTTGACCAAGAGCTACAGCCTGAAGAACACAGGTGGGATCGAGACCCTCTACACTTTGTCGGTAGACCAGCCATGGCTCAGCCTCTTCAACTATCGCGGCTCCCTGATGCCGGATGCAAGTACGATTGTGACCGTAGGTATCAATGATGCAGTCGCACGTACACTCGCTCCAGGCCCCTATACCGCCAATATTTCGGTATCCTGGCCCGGTGGTACCGGATTCACGCAGGGTGCCTTCCTGAGTGTTCGTCCGTATGCGCCAGGAAGATTGGTCGTTCAGCCTGAGCAGGCCATGCAGCTTTCCGGGCCGATCGGCGGACCTTTTGTCTACCGGGCGGATTCGCTCACTGGTGCAGCTCTTGACCGCTACACGCTTACCAACTCCGGAAGTGTCGGCGTTGCCTGGTCGGTGAGTACGTCGGCCACATGGTTCAGCATCAACAACCGATCAGGCATACTGCAGCCGAGCGGCAGCACGGAGCTGGTCATATCTGCCAACTCATCTGCCTACAGCTTGCCGGACGGTGCTCATGCAGCCACGCTGAACATCTACCAGAATGGTGTTTACCATTCGTCACGCGAGATCGGACTTCTGATCGACGGGAATCCGGGTTTGCTCGAAGTGCGTGCCCTGCCGGCTCTGACGCCGGAGAACATCGCGATCAGCGGGACCCAAGGCCTGATCCCCAGAAGCAGCAAGCAATACGAATTGACCAACACCGGTGGCCAGCGCATAACATGGTCTGCAGCGGCAAGTGATTCCTGGTTGACGTTATCGAGTACCGCGGGAACACTCGAAGCGAAGGGTTCTGTGATCGTCAATGTCTCGACCAATGACGAAACCAACCAAAGGGCGGTTGGTTCTTATGATTTGACGTTGACGTTCGCGAATACGACCACTGGCGCCGGCAGCACGATTCGTGAGGCGAAGCTGGATGTGTCGCCGCCGCAGCCCGGACGTTTGGCGGTTACACCGGAGAGCGACCTGAGCTACGTCGGCGGAGTTGGCGGGCCCTTCACCCTGCAGCAGGCTGACGATGTCTATACCATCAGTAATATTGGTGGCACGGCGATCAGTTGGACCGCGATTTCCTCCGCACCATGGTTGACGCTCTCCAGCAACAAGGGCGAGCTTGAGCCGAATACCAGCGCGGCTATCAAGGTTTCGCTCAACAGCGCAGCCTTCAGTCTCAGTGCTAGCAGCAATGTCGCGACGCTGAGTTTCGGCGCGGCTGGTCTGGCTGTGGCAGAACGCATGGTCAGCGTCAACGTCCTCACTGGTCAGGGGGCGCTTTCGGTAGTTGAGCCGGCGGAGAAGGCCTTCACGATCAGCACTGAGATTGGTCAGTTCCATTCCGAGGCGGCTTTCGAGACGTACGTGATTAAGAACACAGGTGGCAGTGCGATCCTGTGGTCCGCGAATACCAGCAATACCTGGGTCAGCATTTCGGCGACCTCGGGAACCTTGGGCGTTGGCGACCGCATAACGCTGACTGCAAGCCTGGTGCCCTCAGTCGTGAACACCTTGGGCATTGGGGCGCACAGCCTGCGGATCAACTTCGTCAACCAGAGCAATGGCAGCGGCACCGATTATCGCGAAGTGAATCTCGCCGTGAATGCGGCACTTCCGCCAAACATGACGGTCACTCCAGAAGAGGGGCTGCTCTTCGAAGGGAAGGAAGGATCGACCAGCTTCACCTCCAACCGTGAGCCTGCTACGTACACGGTAACGAATACCGGCGGTGGGACACTCGAATGGGTACTTCGCACTTCCGGCAATACTGCTCCATTCCGGTATGACAAGACTTGGGGTTACCTGGAAGCTGGGGAGTCTGAGACGATTACCGTCTTCCTCCGTCACGACATCAATACCTTCTTCGGAGACGACCTGTACGAAGGCAAGATTCTGTGGGATCGCGGCATCACGCCCGTGACGCAGCGGGATCTGCGCCTGAAACTGCTGAAGGATGATGCGAAACTTGAGGTGACGACAGCGTCGACCGGCTTCATCAGTGAGCGTGGTGACGTTGGAATCACCGGTTATGTCGGTGGACCTTTCACGCCAACCAGCTTCACGTACAGCGTCAAGAATGCCGGCGGGGAGACTCTGATCTGGGCATTGACGCCGCAATACGTGACGAGCCCGCCGTTCCTGACGCTGTCAAGTACTGGCGGCGTGTTGGAGCCAGGCCGGAGTACGCTGGTCAATGTTGTGGTGAACAGCCGCGCCAGTCAGTTGCTGGCTGGCTCACAGCCCGTATCCCTGTCGTTCACGAATGCTGCTGACGCGACCAACTACAATGACGTCGAGATTGGGATGGTGGTCGTGCCGCTCGAAGCGGCAAAGATCAGTGTATTGCCGGAGACTGGCGTCATGGCCCAGGGACCGGTAGGCGGAAGCTTCGTGATGAATAACGATACGTATACAATCCGAAACATCAGCGGTGAGTCGCTGAACTGGTCCGTTGGTATCCGTAATGTCGATTGGGTGACCCTTGCCAGCGAGCATGGCCGCCTGGAACCCAACGCCTCAGTGGATGTTGAGCTTTCGATCAACAGCAATGCCAATGATGAGCCGGCCTCCGTGCAGGCTGGCATGATCGACTTCTACCTGAATAACGTTCGAGTCGATACTCGACCGATCAGTCTTCATATTCTGGATGAAGCTGGATCTCTGACGGTTGGTGAAGTGAACATGCTCTTCAGCGGCGAATACAACCAGGCCATTGCGCCGCCGTCGCACACATTGACACTGTCCAATCCTGGTGCTACGCCGATCGACTGGTCTATCGCGAAGAGTGCCAACTGGCTGACGTTGTCGAGTTCGTCGGGCTATCTGCCTGTTGGCGGGAGCACCTCCGTGATCGTCAGCACCAATTCAAATGCGCGCACGCAAGCCATTGGTTCGCATACCGATACGCTTTTCGTCTACAACAACACGAACGGCCTTGGCAATGCGCAGCGGAATGTGGTTCTTTCGGTCCTCCCGCAGAGTCCCGGTCAGTTGACGGTGGACCCGATCGCCGGGCTTTCGGTGGTTGAGGGAGTGGGGCAATCGCTGACCTCGAACAGCATCACCTATACGCTCAAGAACGAAGGTGGCACCGCGCTTGACTGGAGTGCTCAACTTGCCGGCGCATCCACTTGGCTGAGCCTTTCCAGCACACAGGGAACGCTTGAGCCCGATACTTCGGCGACCGTCAGCGTCGTCATCAACAGCAATGCCAGCACGTTGACCGTAGGCCAGTACAGCGATACCGTGATCTTCAGTGCCAATGCACTCGAGATTACCACTCGGCCAATCCTGTTGACCCTGATCGATGGAGAAGGCATTCTTGAAGTCGACGACGGCGCTGATTTCATAGCCATTCGCTCTGAGGGTGGCATGTTCGACGACCGTTCCAGAGAGTATACGGTTCGCAATGTCGGCGGCAACACACTGACTTGGTCTGCCGAAGCGATCGGTAATGTCTCATGGCTCAGCATATCGAGCTTTGGCGGCACTCTGCAACGCGATCAGGAGAGCACCGTGACCCTGTCGCTGAATCGCACGGCGGAGACTCTTGCCGTTGGTTCTTACAGTGAGACTGTCGCCTTCACCAACAACAGCAATGGGGTTGGTTCGACCAACGTGGTTGTGCTGGTGATCGTCAATGCGAATACGCCTGCTCAGTTGGTGATCAGCCCGGCCTCGGGAATCGCCAGCAGTGGCGCCTATGGCGGACCCTTCAGCAATTCCAGCAAGGTGTACCAGCTGAGCAACGGCGGCGAAGAGCCGCTTTCCTGGAGTGTGGAGGTCGCCGGTGAGGAGCTGGTGGCGATCAGCAGCACACAGGGAATACTGACTGGCGGTGACAGCGCTCAGATAACCGTCAGGCTGCGGTCAGTTGCCAATGCACTAAATGTGGGCGAATACACGCAGACCTTGACCTTCAATGCGGCTGGTATACCGGTTGTCACCCTCAGTGTCGACTTGACAGTTCTTGGCGGCAATGGTTTCCTCAACGTCACCAACACCGCGGATGCCTACACCCGGGCGGTTGATGGGGTTATCTTCACGCCGACAAGCATCCCGATCACGCTGGCGAACGAAGGTGGCGGTTCGGTGGCTTGGTCGGCAACCACGACTGGTGGCAACTGGTTGACGCTGAGCGCCGATGCCGGTGTGCTGGAAGCGAACCGGAGCACGGTTGTCGACGCGGTGCCAAATGCGCAGGCGTTGCAATTGGGTGAAGGCGTTCATGCCATAGCTGTCAATATCTTCAACATGTCGAACGATCTTGGCAACACGTCGATCACGCTGGTGCTGAACGTGACGGGTAGCGACGAGCAGGCGATCACGGTTTCGCCGGCGGATGCCCTTCTTTCGGTCGGCCCACAGGGCGGTGGCTTCAGCCCGAATAGACTGGGCTATACGCTCAGCAATGACGGCGCTGTAGCGGTTGCCTATTCCGTGGCAAATGTGGAAGGTGCGAATTGGGTGAGCATCTCGACCGGTTCGGGCACGCTGCTCGGCGGCTCCGAGCAGAGCATAACGGTCTCCATCAATTCGCTGGCTGATCAGTTGGCGGGCGGGCTGCATACGACGACAATCGAGTTTCGTAGCGGCACGACGGTGGTGGCGACGCGTGAAGTGCGTTTGACGGTGCTGACCGGCGAAGGCCAACTGCGGGTCACCACGGCCGATGCGTTTATGCCCAGTGGCACGGTCGGCGGGACCTTCACACCTGGAACGTTCGACTATATGCTGGAGAACATCGGTGCGACAGAGATTGGCTGGTCCGCGGCGATCGTGAACAGTGCGAACTGGATCAGCTTGTCGAGCACCTCCGGCTATCTGCTTCCTGGTGCGAAGCAGACGGTGACGGTGTCGATGTGTCAGCCGTCCGACCTTCTGAATGTCGGCGTCTATAGCGATACGATTCTCTTCACGAACGAGTCCAGCGCAGGAGCTGGTGACGACGCGGTGCGTGAGGTGATCCTGACGGTACTGGACGAGCAGCCCGGTCTGCTCGTGGTATCGCCGGCGAGCAGTTTCTCGTCGATCGGCTCGCAGAACGGTACCTTCAACCCGACGAGCACCGGGTACGGACTTGAGAATACAGGCGATCTTCCCATCGCGTGGAGCATCGAGAGCAGTGATCTGTCCGCGACTTGGTTCTCCCTCTCGGCGAAGGCGGGTACCCTGGCTGCAGATGGTGAGATCTCCATTACGGTAGCTCTCAATGCTAATGCTTATGCGCAGGCCGAGGGTACTTACACAACGACGCTTTGGTTCAACGGCGCCGGTCAGACTATGGCTACCCGCGAGATGAGTCTGCAGGTGATCAACAGCGAAGGCCAACTGGTCGTCACGCCGATCGATACGTGGAACATTTCCGGAGACGAAGGGGCCGCGGGCTTGTTGACGAACCGCAGCTACGAATTGAGCAATATTGGTGGCACGCCGGTGGACTGGTCAGCCGCGACGTTGAACGGCTACGACTGGCTGAGCCTGAGCACAACCTCGGGCACCCTGCTGACCGGTGGCAGCACGACTGTTTCCGTAAGCACCACAGCGGGTATCCGCGGCCTGGAAGCCGGTTCGTACAGCGACACGATCCAGTTTGCCAACAAGAATGACGACACGAACGTGACGACGCGGGCGATTTCGGTGAGCATCCAGGAGCCGGCTTCGAGCGTCTTCAGCGTGACGCCGGACGCGGGTTACATCGCCACCGGCACTCCGCTGGCCGGCTTCACGCCGTCGGCGCAGAGTTACACCATCAGTCGCAGTGGTACACAGCCGGTCCGGTGGAGTGTGGAAGTCTCTCCTGCCGTCGACTGGGTGAGCCTTAGCCAGACGGGCGGTATTCTGGACAATCTGACGACGCCAACCACGATCTCCATCTTCGCCAATGGTGAGGCACGGTCGCTGGATGCGGGCGCTTGGACGAGCGACCTGAACTTCTATGCCGAGGGTATTCTCTTCGCGACGCGGATGATCGAGGTCACGATGCTTTCGGATACCGGCCAGCTAGTGGCGAGTCCCTTTGGTGACACGACGGCCAATGGTACCGAAGGCGGGCCATTCGCCTTCTCGACAGCCTCCTACACGCTGCAGAACATCGGAGGTTCGGCGGTAACCTGGACGGCGGTCGTTGATCCGACAGCCACTTGGCTGACGCTGTCGCAGCTTGGTGGTATCCTGCTGCCCAGCGATTCGACGATCGGTAACAACTCGACGATAGTTACCGTCGGGACAAGCGCGATTGCTGACAATCTGACTCCTGGCGCTTACACGACGATCATTGAATTCCAGAGCAGCGAGATCGGCAGCACGACACGAGCCGTTACGCTGCATGTGGCGCCGCTGAACCCAGCCCAGCTGATCGTCGACCATGGAACCGGCGGTCTGCTTTCCACCGGCGTAGAGGGTGGTCCCTTCAGCCCGGCAACGAAGAACTTCCTGTTGGGGAACTTGGGCGACGCTCCGGTTGATTGGTCGGCTACGGTGAATGGCAACTGGGTCAGTCTTTCCGGTCAGGAAGGGCGGCTGAGTCATGGCATGTCCTATAACCTCACGGTTGGCATTAACGCCAATGCCAATAGCCTCAGCGCAGGCACGTATTCGACGATCGTGACCTTCTACGATGGCGATGAAGCGATTGATTCGACGATCGTCATGCTGACCATTTACGATGCCTCGGCGGTAGGGCTGCTGACGGTGACGCCTCAGTCTGCCTTCACGAGCAGCGGCACCTTGGGTGGACCCTTCACGCCATCGTCCCAGCCTTATACGCTGACTGCCAGCGGCGGTCAGCAGGCGAACTGGACGGCAGCGATCAGCAAGCTGGACAGCTACGATTGGCTCTCCCTGAGTGCGGATGCCGGCACACTGCAGCCGAATGGCACAATTGACCTGCTTGTTTCGCATACGGCCGTGGCCAAGCTGATGCCGTCTGGGATCTTCACCGCCACCGTCGATTTCGGTGTCGATGGTGTCAGCGTGGCGCAGCGCAGCGTGGTGCTGGTCATCGAGTCTCCGTCTGGAGAATTTGCGGTATCGCCAGGAACCGGTATGCTGAGCAGCGGCTCACAAGGTGGTCCGTTCACGCCATCTTCGCAGACCTACGATCTGACGAACAACTCGGTGGCTCTCGTCGCCTGGTCGGTGTCAACCGACAATGCTCCGGACTGGCTGGCAATCAGCGCGCAGTCGGGCTCACTGGCTGGTGGCGCGACCACGCAGATCACGGTCGGTCTCTCCGCGGCCGCCTATGCCAAGACGGCTGTCGGCAGCCCGTACACGACGACCCTCAGCTTCAATGCCGGCGGGGAAGAGGTGGCGACTCGCCTGGTCCAGTTGGACATTCTTTCGGGTGACGGCGTCATGGTGGTCAGCCCGATCAACACGTTGAATGCGTCCGGTGACGCGGGCGGTCCCTTTACCTTCGCCTCGACCGGGTCAATTTCCGCCAGTTACACCATCAGCAATCTGGGTGGCACAGCGTTCAACTGGACGGCCGAGTTGCGTGACGCGGCAGACTGGGTGGCCATCACCGCCAACTCGGGTTCCGTGCTTCCTGGCGGCAGTGCTGTGATAACAGTGGTGCTTACGGGCGACGCCGCCACGATCGACGCCAATTCGCTGACGCAGACGACGCTTTACTTTGCCTATGCCGGGGAATCAACGGATGTCACCTCTCGCCTGATCTCACTGACGGTCAATCCGTCGGATCCGGGCGAGCTGGCGGTATCGCCGGAAAGCGGCATCAAAGCGTTTATCGGGCCACAGGGCGGACCCTTTGTCCTCGATACGGCCTTTAGTACCTCGAACCTCTATACGCTGAGCAACGATGGCGAGACGACCCTCGAGTGGACGGTCCAAGATCTGGCGTTGCCGGGGAACCAGTTCCTCATCCTGTCCGCGACGAACGGTTATCTGGTGCCGTTCAATGGCGTGGATGGCGGCAGTGCCGGTGTTGCGCAGGTAGCGGTCTCGGTCGCACCGACGGCCACCTACCTCACAGCGGGAACCTATTCGACGACGCTGCAGTTTACCGACAATCAGGGCAACAACACCATGCGTACGGTGGCGTTGAACGTGACGGCGCCGGCGGAGTTGACGTATTCGCCGAGCGATACGCTGAACATTGCCGGTCCTGCCGGTGGTGCGACTGGCAGCTTCATCCGCGGCTATGACACCTTCACGTTGCGTAACAGCGGTGGCAGCACCATGTCCTGGGCGATGCAGGAGCCAGCAGATTGGTTGACGCTCTCAAGCACCTCCGGCACACTTGCCGCCGGCGCAACGACGAATGTTACGGTGAGTCTTGGCGCGGCTGTTTCCACACTGGAAGCGGGCTATTACACCTCGTCCATCGGCTTCAGCAACAACACGAGCGGCCAGATCGCCACTGGGCTGCCGATGAGCGTGACCGTTGTCCTCCACGTCGTGGAAGCCGCCGGCAACAATCCGTTGTCCGTGACTCCGGTCGAAGCGTTTGTCCTGCACGGGATCGAAGGGACCGTGGTGGCGGACTGGAGCCCGACCGGAAAGGATTATACGCTGACCAATCTTGGTACGCAGGATCTGGTGTGGAACGTCAACACGGCCATCATCGACAACAGCAGCGTTGCCTGGGTCGATGTGAGCAACTGGGATATTACCTATGAAGCGACCAGCGTAACGGTCGGTGCATCGGTGGTGGCGGATCGTACACTGGCTCCGGGTCAATCGGTTACCTTGACCGCGAAAGCCGCGGCCGGTGCCGCCACTCTGGATGCCGGAAGGTACCGGGCATTCCTGAGCTTCGTGAATGAGAGTGATGCCAAGACGGTGGCGACAGCGAATATCGAGCTGAATGTCTACCCCGTTTATCGCTTCCCCTACTTCATCACCTTTGAAGACCGCGACGGGTTGGCAGAAGGATGGGAGACGGAAGGCAATCATCCTGTTCTGCCCTTCCCCCACAGCCTCTGGCAATACGGCGACGTGGAATCCGTGTGGAAGTCTGACACGGATGCTCTCATCGCTGCGGCTGGACCCAGTACGCCCGACAACAACTCCGGCTATTTCCTTATGGATACGCCAGGCGGCTTCGGCAAGGATTTGACCCTAAGCGCTTTCCGCACCATTACCTTCGTCAATGCACTTGGCGACGGTTGGATAGATGGAGCCTATGTCTTCCAAGATCAGGAACCCAGTGTCGGCGAGATCATTTCGACCACGACGCCAACTTGGTTGGGGGACGGACTCACTACAACGATTACGTATCCGATTGGGGCGGCTGATGGTGTCACGATTGACATTGATGCACCCGATGGTGTGATGCCTTTCCGTGCCGGTGACCAGTTGACGTTCTTCTTGCAAGAGGGCGTTTATCAGTTCTTGATTAATCCGATTGCCAGTGCTGATGTTGATTTCATTGAAATAGATACAACGGATCCCGATGACGCCAATGGGCGCTCTTGGGAAATGTTCGTCGGGCAGGATGGTACCTTTACACCTGTGGTGGGCGGAGACTTGACCTTTACGGTTCGCAATACCCACCTCGTCGACGCACGGAACGTGTCATTCACGTTGAGCGCGAATAACGGTTGGCTTACGCTTGCGACTGCTTCGCCGGTTAACCTCGGTCCCCTTGCTACTCAAGACATCACTCTGGTAACGGATTCCCTGCTGGCTGCCGCGCTGCCCTTAGGTTTTGATCTTGTTACCTTGACGATCAGGGACGAGACCACGCTGAACACGATCACTCGGCAGTTCATCGTGCACAGTCACACGCCTCCCAGCATGTCCAATGTCAGCTTTAACAACGTTACGGGTCCGCGGGATTCGTCGAATACAGATCTTGATGTGGACCGTACGCTTGGGCCAACGACAGAGCGGCTTTGGGGCGTCAGCCGGACGACCGATCTGAACGACGGCTACTGGAGCGGTGGTGGCTCCACTGACGAGGCAAGTATTTCGTATCTGTACACGCCGCACTTCCGCGTACCGTCAAATTCCGTGGATCCGCGTTTCCGTTTCTCGCACAAGCTTGAAATACCGAATGCGTTCTACGATTACGACAGGGCGCAGTTCGCGTCGGTCTGGGGTTCGGGCTTGCCTTATGTCGCCGGCGTCTGGGTCGTGCATGGGTCGAGCGGGCTGCTCTACAGCGCGCATCGGAACCACACGTCGAGCGCGGCAACTGAGCCTGGGGTGGGGGCTGCGTGGCCAGCGGAATGGACGCTTCGGTCGACCTTCTATTGGGACGGCGCCCGTTTGGAGAAGCAGGTGAATGGTGGTGAGTGGATACCGGTACCGCTCCCCGGAGTACTCTCCACGCATGTCTATGGATTCCCGGAGTCTGGTTCGCAATTTGGCATGGTTGCCACCAATCCCAGTGCCGGCTTTATCGATAGCAGGATTCCGCTGAGTTCTCATGCTGGGCAGGTCGTCCGCTTCCGCTTCGTCTTCGCGACAGGGCCGCATCCGGATAACGACACCTTCAGCACGCCGCCCAAGGATTGGCGTCCGTTCATGCCCAGGAGCATGCAGTCTGGCTGGTTCATCGATAACGTGATGCTGGAAGATTTCGCGAACACCGGCTTCTGGCTGGCGGTCATGCCCAACGATGAGTCGTCCCTCAGCTTCACGGATGTGCAGAACGACATTGGCGTGGACGAACACAGCATCGAGTTTTCGCTGTTCAACGATGGTGCCACATCCGTTGACTGGTCGATGCAGGTGGTCGGTGCATCTTCGACGAACTTCCTGACGGCGTTCAATCCGAATGACGCCAGCATCAAGCCGTTCGAGATCGATTTCATGACGGTGACGGTGGACCCGACGATAGCGAACGCGCTGCCGATCGGGACGCACACGGTAACGCTGCGCTTCTTCGAACGTGGCAGCCCGGAAGGGGTGGGCAATTACGTGGATCGCGTGGTTCGCCTGACCATTGAGGCGAATGAGGGGCTCATGCTCTCGCCGCAGAATTCCTTTGTGGCCTACGGTCCAGAGGGAGGCGTGCAAGGTTGGACCAACGCCGCCACCGGCCAGGGCACGGACGCGGAATTCACGTACTCATTGACGAACTTCGGCACGGCGGTCAGCGAATACCGCGTGCGCAAGTCACAGAGCTGGCTGGCGCTGGAGTTGAATGGTGGCGGTGTCAAGGTGGACTCCATCGATCAGACGCTGGCAAGCGGCAGTCACGACGATATCACGCTGAGCATCAAGACCGCGGTGGCAAACACCTTGTCTCCTGGCATCTACAATGACACGGTCTACTTCATTCTGGATACGGGTGTGACGCTGAATCGCTCCGTGACGCTGACGGTACAGCAGAGCGCGACCATGCAGTTGAGCCCGAGCACCGGTTTTGTCGCGACGGGATTCCAGTATGGTCCATTCCGGAACACGGATGGCAACAGCTACAGCATTTACACCATCCAGAACGTGGGTGATCTGCCCCTGTACTGGACGGCCGACGTGACGGCGGAGTCGGTCATCGAGCCATGGCAGTTGAACGCGGTCACCGGCGTGGTCGCGGCGAACAGCAGCTTTGCGTTGCGCGTGTACATCGATCCGGTGGAAGCTCGCGGCCTGACATGGCTGCCGGATCCGGTTTATGGCGGGATGCTGACCGTTGCGACGACAGACGAGGCGGGTGTGCACCAGTCGCAGATCGAGCGGAATCTGAGTATCCATGTCTTTGGCGGCAGCGTGGGTTCGCTGCAGGTCACACCGGCTGGCGGCGTTTCAGCGACTGGTCCGGTGAGCGGCCCCTTTGCGGTCAGCGACAGCGATGGCTTTGCCGGAGGTACCTTCTACACGCTGACCAATTCCGGTGGCTTGCCGGTCAACTGGTCAGTAATTGTAAACGAGTACCACGCAGGCGACAGCTTCCTGACCCTGACGTCCTCGGCCGGGTATCTTGAATCGCAGGCCTCCGCGGTGGTACAGGTGATGCTCAATTCGAATGCGAACACCATGGCGGCCGGCGTCTATACGGAGGCGATCGTCTTCCAGAACCTCTCGTCCGGCGGTTTGGGAACGACAACGCGCGTCTATACCCTGGTTGCGAGCAACGATCCTGGCGTGCTGACGGTTGATCCAGTCACGAGTTTTGTGTCAAGCGGTACGGAAGGGGGCGGCTTCACGCCGGTATCCACCAACTATCGTCTGACCAACAATGGCGGAATACCGTTGACGTGGTCGGGTGCGGTGACCACCAATGCGGGTGAAGAGTGGCTGGTGCTGAGCACTGCCGAAGGCATTCTGAGCAGTCTGGAGGATATTGATATCCAAGTGACGGTGAGTACCGCGGCCAATGCGTTGACCGCGGGTACGTATACCGCGATTATCGCCTTCACCGATACGACGGCGAATACGGTGGCTGCCACGATCACTGCCCAGTTGGCGGTACAGGCGCTTGGCGGCGGCGCGCTTTCCGTTACGCCCTCGACCAGCCTGGTGCTCAGCGGTCCGGTCGGAGGACCGTTCCCGTCGACGCAGAACCGGGATTATATCCTGCGGAACACTGGCGCATCCACCATTCAATGGTCGGCCGATGGCCCCACCTGGGTATCCCTGTCGGCAACGGGTGGCAGTCTGGCTGCTGGAGCGGGAATCACGGTCACGGCGGCAAGCAATTCGGTGACGAATGCCCAGATTGCCGACCAAGTGGGTACGATATTGTTCAATAACCTGACGAATGGTCAGGGGACCACACAACGCACGGCGGTACTGCTGCTCAATCTGAGCGGGAGTCTGGGGGTGGCAGTGGACCGTGCGTTCACGAGGACCGGCGAAGCGGGCGGTCCCTTTAGTCCTTCCAGCGGATTGTACACGTTGACGAACAATACCGGTTCGACCATGGACTGGACAAGCATGATCGAAAGCAGCAGCGGCGCGACGCCGGACTGGCTGGGTCTGTCCACCACTCGTGGGTCCCTCCGTCCGGGTGCGAGTACCACAGTTGAAGTGAACCTGACGCCTGCCGCGAACTCGTTGAGCGCAGCCGGCTACTCGGCGACCGTGGCGTTCGGTATGGACGGCCTGACGGCGAATTCGATTATCATTCACTTCGACGTTCAGGAGACGCGCATCGGCTTCCTGGAGGTGACAGAAGGTTCGCTGCAGGCGAACGGGCCGGTAGGCGGACCGTGGGAAGGTGGTTCGATTCAGTACACCCTGAAGAACGCTGGAAGCAAGTCACTGGCGTGGTCGGTGGCGAGTTCGGAGCCTTGGCTGTCGTTGTCGGCATCGAATGGTGTGCTCCTGGGTGATGCCAGCACGGTCGTGAGGGTGCGGGTGAACGAGCTGGCGAGCAGCGCGACGTATGTCGCCGGTGTGTATTCCTCGACTCTCAGCTTTGTTAACCAGACGACAGGCAATGGCAACACGACGCGCAGCGCGGTGCTGGCGATCAGCGATACGCCCGGCTTCCTGACGGTGTCGCCGATCGATGGCCTCTCGGTGAGTGGTTTAGAGGGAAGCGACTTCACGAGCAATACCCGTGTCTATACGCTGGATAACCAAGGCAGCACGAATGTGGAATGGACGGTGGGATCGGAGAAGGGCTCGGACTGGCTGTCGTTCTCGGATGCTGGCGGAACGTTGAGACCGGAGGATCCTGCTCTGTGGGTGCGGGTGCGTTTGACCAGTGCAGCCAGTACGCTGGCGGCGGGGTACTACACCGACCTGGTGAGCTTCCATGACGTCACGAACAATGAGTATTTCGAACGCGTGGTGACCTTGTCCCTCAATGAGGCAAGTGCCGGTCATCTGAGTGTTGCGCAGTTGAATGGGCTGATCAGTGCAGGGCCGGTTGGCGGACCGTTCAGTCCGCTCACACAAGCCTACACGCTGACGAACAGCGGAGATAGAGCCTTGACTTGGACCGCTTCGTTCGCGAACACCAATCCGGACTGGTTGATCCTGACCGGCAACGGTGGTGTGCTCGGAAAAGACGAGTCGACGCAGATTGCGGTTTCCCTCAGCAATGCGGCGCGCGGCTATGCGACGGCGCAGGTGCTGACGAATACGCTGGTTCTGGAGTCGAGTTCGGGCCTTGGCTCGACGGTTCGACCGATTCAGCTGACGATCAGTGAGTCGCCGGCGGCGATGACGGTGGTCACCGACAGCAACTGGCAGGTGAACGGCGAGGTTGGTGATGCGCTTGCGGGCCTGAGCACTGTGTATACCGTTAACAACGTTGGCGGTGAGCCGCTGTCGTGGAGCGCGGCCCTGGCGGGTGGCGCCGATTGGCTGCGCCTCTCCTTCTCGGAAGGTACGCTGGCGCCGTTCAGTGCGACTGAGACGGCCGATAGTGCTGGGATCTCGGTAACGTTGACGCGTGAAGCGAATATCAAGGCAGCCGGCACGTACACGGAGACCATCGGCTTCTACATGGACGGCGTTCTGGTGACGGGACGTATCGTGGTCCTGCAACTGGATGCGCCGACGAGCGGCGTGTTGACGGTCACGGATCTGGCGAACCTGGTGGCGGTCGGTCCTGTTGCCGGTCCGTTCAGCGGCGGCACGAAGAGCTACACGCTGACCAACAATGGCAACTCGACGCTGGCGTGGTCGGTCGCCGCGGAGATGGACTGGGTGACGCTGAGCAGCCATACGGGTCTGCTGCAGCCGAACGCCTCGATCATTGTAAGTGTATCGCTGAATCAGCGTGCGAAGTTGCTGGGGGTGGGGAACTACTCCGGTCTCATCAGCTTTAACAACATGACGACTGCAGGTCTCGGCGACACGACGCGCGTGGCGTTGCTGTCGGTCGGTCAGACGGTGCCTCTGCTGGACGTGACGGGCGATTCCCAGATGCTGTCGGCTGGTCCGACTGGCGGGCCGTTCGTCGCGGCGAATTGGACTTATGTGCTGACGAACGCCGGCATCGGCGAACTTGGCTGGTCGGCGAACCTGACCGGCAACGCCGATTGGCTGATGCTCAGTGCGCAGAGTGGAGTGTTGGGTACCGGCGACACCTTCAATCTGACGGTGGCGCTCACATCGGCGGCTAACTTCAAGACAGCCGGCACCTATACGGACACGCTGGTAATAAGCAATGCGACCGGAACGACCTCGTACAGCTACGATGTGGAGCTGCAGGTTGCGGCGCTGGACGCGGCGAGCCTGACGGTGAGCCCGGCGCAGGATCTGGATGGCTCGATGAGTGTCGGGGTGCTGA
The DNA here is from genome assembly GCA_041690595.1 of Lentisphaeria bacterium. Lineage (GTDB taxonomy): Bacteria > Verrucomicrobiota > Lentisphaeria > JABSQK01 > JAWLHB01 > JAWLHB01. The sequence continues at coordinate 46,535 of JAWLHB010000017.1, read as the reverse complement.
GCGACATCGCGCAGAGCTACATGCTGGCGAACATCGGTGACGAGCCGATGTCGTGGAGCGTGCAGCTTGCGGACGCCAGTATTGGCTGGGTGAGCATCTCCAGCAGCAGTGGTCAGTTGCAGGGCGATGGCACGGTCACGGTGACTGTGCGCGTAACCAGTGGCGCCAACACCCTGAGTGCGGGTGTCTATACGGCCGCCGTGCAGTTTACGAACATGACCAATAGCCTTGGCAGTACGACCCGTACCGTGATTCTGCGAGTCGGTGGCGGAGCGGGCGAATTGGCCGTCTCGCCCAATGGCAATCTGGATCTGAGCATGATCGAGGGCGAGGACTTGACGGATCGGTCGGATATGAGCATCACCTACACGGTTTCCAATAGCGGTGGTGCACCGATCAGCTGGTCGATCGGGCTTTCGAGCATGCCGAACTGGCTGCATGTCTCCTCGTCCGGTGGTCAACTCGAAGCGACGGCAAGCGAGCTGGTCGATATCGCGGTCAACAGTCGTGCTCGCGATCTGTCGGCCGGCGTGTATTCCGTGACGCTTACCTTCACGAACGGGACGAGTGGCGAAAGCATCCTTCGGACGCTGGTACTGCGTGTTGAAGAAGGTGGCGAAGGCCATCTGACGGTGAGCCCGTCAACCGGGATTCTGGCGACAGGAGCAGTTGGTGGCGACTTTGCCTTCAGCGGCAGTGGCAATGTGTACACGCTGAGGAATGACGGCAGCCAGGCGATTGACTGGTCGGCGACAACAGCGGCGAACTGGTTCACACTGTCGAGTCAGGGTGGTCGCCTTGAGCCGAGCGCGAGCGCCACGGTTTCGCTTGCCTTCAACAGCTCGGCGCGGATGCTTGCCGGCGGCAACTACAGTGCGCTGATCAGCTTTGAGAATACGACCACACAGCTCGGCACGACGGCGCGTAGCGTTACGCTCATGGTGAACGGTGATCCGGGCATTCTGAGCGTTGGTTTGCCGGCAGGCGATACGGTGAATACGTTCCAGGCGAGCGGTCCGTTGGGTGGAAGTTTCACGCCAGCGAACAAGGGCTACGTGTTGTCCAACAGTGGCGGAGAGATCGTGAACTGGTCGATCGGTTACTCCTCGAACTGGTTCACGCTGTCGAGCACGGACGGCTATCTGCTGCCGGGCGCCAGCGAAGTGGTAACGGTGAATCTGCGCAACAGCGCGGAAGTGACCCTGGCTCAGGGCGTTCACACGGCGACGATCAGCTTTGTGAATCAGTTGGAGCCGAGCAACACGATCGTGCGCAACGTCATTCTGGAGGTCTTCGACGCATCAACCGGCTTCCTGTCGGTAACGCCGTCGACCGCATTGACGGTGTTCGGCAAGGTCAATGGTCCGTTCACATCGTCTGAGACGTATCAGTTGGAAAATCTGGGCGGCGAGAACCTGAACTGGTCTGTATCGAAGAACCAGAACTGGGTAAGCTTCAGTCATGGCACAGGCACGCTTGCCCCGAGTGGTCAGACGAACGTGACGATTTCGCTGAACAACAGCGCAAACTCACTGGCGGCCGGCTTCCACAGCGCCATCATCACCTTCACCGACAGCACCAATGGACTGAGCGTCGACCGCTTTGTGCAGTTGACGGTGAGTGATGAGGAGGGGATGCTTGCCGTGAGCGATGGCGACGACGATCCGACCAACGACCATCTGCTGGGAGTACTGGATGACAGCCGCAACTTCGTCGGCGTGAGTTCAAAGATTTACACCGTGAGCAATATGGGTGGCGAGACGCTGACGTGGACAGCCTACACCAGCGTGAGCTGGCTGACGCTTTCTACGCAGGCCGGCCAATTGTTGCCTGGCAAGAGCACCACGGTAGAGGTTTCGTTCAACTCCGCGGCGAAGGCACTGACTGGTTCGACGCAATCGGCGTCGATCTTCTTTGGAGCACCTGGCAGTGGCACGGAAGATATCATGCGCCGGGCGATCCTCGAGTTGCAGCCAGCTTCAATCGCCTTCATCACCGTGGATCCGGCCGAAGGCTTCTTTGCCAGTGGTCAGGAATATGAAGGGCCCTGGCTGCCGGAGGAGACGACGTACACCATCACCAATACAGGTGGTGCTCGCGCCCGGTGGAGGGTGAATATTTCCCCGCTTCGCAGTTGGGTCACGGCCAGTGCAACCATTGGGGAACTGGAGCCGCTCCAATCTGCCCAGGTGGTAGTGCGGATAAGCAATAGCGCGGCGCTGCTTGAACAGGGCGTCTATACGACCTCAGTTCTCTTCAGGTGCCTGGATAATCCAGCGAGCGACACGACCCGCGGCGTCAGCCTGGCGGTGATGAACAAGCAGCCTGAACTGGAAGTGGTGCAAAGCGGTCCGTTCGTTACGTTTGGCACAGTGGGCGACGAGGTTAGCCCGGACAGGCACAATATCACGATCAGGAACCTTGGTACGGAGATCATGTCCTGGCAGATACCGACGGTCATGCCGGCCTGGGCTACGTTGTCAGCCAATCGCGGTGTGCTGCCGCCGTTTGGTGAGACGACGATCTTTGTGCAGATCATTCAGTCAAGCGTATCGACCATGGCCGCGCCTGGAGCCACACTGGATCTTGCCTTCGACAATACGACGGTTGGTTCAGCGAACGGACTTGGCAATACCACGCGTGAGCTTCGGCTTGACCTGCGTCCACGTGATGCTTCCTTCCTCGATATATCGCCAAGTACGACGCTGAACAGCTTTGGAGTGGTAGGTGGTCCCTTCACGCCGACGCAGGTGCTCTATACGCTGACGAACACGGGCGAAGAGTCGATTCGCTGGTCTGTCACTGCTGACGTGAGTTGGATAAGTCTGTCGACACACGAAGGTAACCTGCTTGGCGGAGAGAGCTATGAGGTTGTGGCTCAGATCAGCCCGATCGCCAGGACACTGCCAGCGATGGCCTTGCCCTACGCAGGCAGAATCCGCTTCTACACGCCGACGCCGCTGAGCAACGTGCAGGAGCGTCGCCTGCTGTTGTCGGTTAGCCAGGAACCGGCGATTCTTGCCTTGGACAAAGCAGAGGGTGTGCAGATCAGTGGTGCAGTAGGCGGTACTTTCACGCAGTCCCTCACCTCGTACGTGATCACGAACACGGGTGGTCAGGTACTCAACTGGTCGGCGAGCTCCAGTAAGTCCTGGGTCAAGCTTTCGGCCACGGGCGGCAGTCTGTTGCCGTTGCAGTCGCAGACGGTGCAGGTGCTGCTGACAAACGAGGCAAGCCAGTTCCTGACGCCCGGGGTGCGTACGGCAGTCCTGACGTTTGACAACGTGGGCAGCACGAATGGTGACACGACCCGCGATGTGGTATTCTCGCTGTTCGATCCAGCGCTTGGTTTCCTGGATGTGACGCCTCAGGTTGGGGTCACTGCATTCGGTCAAGTAGGGGGACCCTTCCAGTCCAACAGCCAGAGCTACGTTCTGGAGAACATGGGTGGGGAGCGTCTGACCTGGTCGGCGACCACGGACGTGGACTGGCTGAGTCTGTCGTCGAGTGCGGGTGTCCTGGAAGTAGGCGATACGGTATCGGTGGTGGCCAGCGTGAACAACGTGGCGAACTCGAAGAGCCCGGGCATCTACAATGGCACGCTGAGCTTTATCAATACGTTGAGTGGTGAAGGCACGACAACGCGTCCACTCTCTCTGACGGTGAGCAGCGAAGAGTCGGTGCTTTCGGTGACCACGGCAGGCGGTAGTGAGGATGCATTCACCTCGTACGGTAAGGTGGGTGGCAGCTTCCAGCCGTCGAGCAAATCGTATCTCCTGGCCAATACTGGTGGTGCGCCACTGGAATGGACGGCGGAAGCCACGGCTTCCTGGCTGTCGCTCTCCAGCACGGAAGGTCAGCTGCTGCCGGGCGACAGCACGGTAGTGGTAGTCGAATTGACGAGCGTTGCCGCGACGCTGGCGGAGAATAGCTATTCCGCTCTGGTGCACTTCACGAACGGTACGGGAAGTGGAATCGGAACGACAGATCGCGATGCGGTGCTGCAAGTGCTGTCGTCGGTGGCGCCGATGATGCTGGTCAGCGGACCCGAGGATGCGAGGTTCGTTGGCGATTTTGCCGATGACTATCAGCCGAGTTCGGAGTCGTGGACCGTTCAGAATATCGGTGGTTCGACGCTGCACTGGCAAGTTCGTCGCGGTCTGAATACGAACTGGGTCAGCCTGACGTCTCTGGATGGTAATCTGGAGCCTGGCGAGTCCATTTCGGTAGAGGTACGGCTGGCGAAACCGGCCTTTGACGGCACACTCGAGCCTGGTGTTCATGCGGAGCAGTTGCTCTTCAACAATGTGGACAATGGGCATGGCAATACAACGCGCAATGTCTTCATAGATGTTGCCGACAAGCGAGGCGAATTGTCGGTTGATGAAACGGAAGCGCTTCATTTCAGTGTGATATCGGGCAAGAGCTTCGACCTCTCACAGGCTTACACGTTGCGCAACATCGGCAACCTGCAGCTTGAGTGGAGGGTAACGTTTGATGCACCATGGGCATCAGTTTCACATGAAGGGTTCCGTCTGCAGCCAGATGAGACCACCTTGCTGAGTGTGTCGCTGAATGAAGTGGCGAAGGGGCTGCCGGTTGGGACTCATGTGGGGACGCTGTCCTTCACCAATGTTACACTAGGTTCGAGTTTGGGGTTGGGTGATACCAGCCGCAAGGTTTACCTGGAAGTGCTGAGTCCCGATCGCGGCTTCTTTGTGGTGACGCCGAACGATTCGCTGAACAGCTATGGCGATGTCGGTACCGGATCGTTTGCACCTGAAGGTATTGACTACGTCATCGAGAATATCGGTGGCCTTCCGATCGAATGGTCGGCGGCAGTGAACCAGAGCTGGGTCTCGCTGTCCTCGACGCGCGGTATTCTTCAGGCAAACAGCTCGACGACGATCAAGGCGCTGATCAACAATAGTGCGAATCTGATGGCTGCCGGAACGCATACCGCGTCGATCAGGTTCGCTGAGATCGGAATTCCTCCGCATCCCAGCAATACGACACGGATGGTGGTTCTGCGGTTGACGGAAGAGCCTGCTTCGCTGCTGGTATCTGGGGATGCGGGTCTGGAGTCGAGCGGTCCTCTTGGTGGTTCCTTCGAACCGGCCGAGCGCGTGTACACGTTGACGAATACCGGCGGCACAACGCTGAACTGGTCGGCAATCAATAGCGCGAGCTGGTTGTCGCTTTCGGCGACGGGTGGTACGCTGCTGTCCGGGGGTACCGAGCAAGTCAGGGTAAGTATCAACAGCCAAGCCAATGTGCAGTTGGGAATTGGCATTCATACCAGCGTCGTTGCTTTCACGAATACCAGCAATGGTAATGGCGATACGACACGCAATGTGGCGTTGGAAGTGCGGGATCCGTCGATCAGCTTCCTGGAAGTGACGGGAACGGATGATGTAAGCGGAATCAGCGAGTTTGGCAGTAACATGGTGGTGCCGACAGGCGCAACCGCCTACACGCTGACGAACCGTGGCGGCAAGCCGCTGGAATGGTCGGCGCAGTTCAGCGCGGACTGGTTCAGCCTTTCCGGTACCCGCGGCGCTTTGGAAGCCGGGCGGGATACCGAGGTGCGGATTACCTTCAACGCGAGCAAGATCAGCGCCCTGAACCCGGGCGTCTACCAAGATACGTTGTACTTCTACAACATCACCGACCGGACAGGCGACACGGCTCGTGCAGTGATCCTGACGGTAAGTGATGAAGAGGCGATGCTGACGGTTACACCGGTGACTGCCTTCACGAGCACGGGTGTAGCCTATGGCGACTGGTCGCCGGCAAGCACGACGTACACGTTGGAGAACGTTGGCGGTCGGGCGCTGGATTGGACAGCCAGTCGTGGTGGTGCGAGTTGGATCTCGCTGAGCGCGACGACGGGCTCACTACTGCCCGGAAAGACGGCCGACATACAGGTCACGATCAACAGCGCCGCTGACGCCTTCGGAGCGGGCACCTACGGAGCCGTGCTGGAGATCGCCAACAGCACGAATGGCAACGGCTCGACGACGCGTCTGCTGACGCTGGAAGTTCAGGATGCGGCGGCTGGGTTCCTGACGGTGACGCCTCTGGAGGGCTGGGAAACCGCGGTAAGCCTTATGGATCGCACCATGCTGGACGGCAGTACCATCTACATCGTGAGCAACACCGGCGGTGAAGCGCTTGAGTGGTCGGTGGATCATGACGCGAATTGGGTGAGCCTGTCAACTGCTGGTGGCATCCTCGAACCGAATAATACGGCGACGGTGACGGTACGCTTGAACAGCCTGGCGTTGAATCTGATCAAGGGAGCCTACACGGATACATTGCGCTTTGTGAATGTGACGGAGAATGCGCTTGGGTCGACGACGCGCACAGTGGCGCTGTCCGTCAGTGACGAAGAAGCGAATCTGGTGGTCAGCGGCAACGAAACCGATCCATTCGTCAGCACAGGCGAGCTCGGCGGGACCTTTGATCCGCTGGGGACAACGTACACGATTGAGAACAAGGGCTACGAGGAGATGGAGTGGACGGCGAGTGCGAACGTTGATTGGGCGACACTGTCGGCCGATCACGGGGTACTGCCGCCGAACAGCACCACAAGTGTCTCGTTGACCTTGAATCTGGTGGCGGCGCAGGCGCTGACGCCGAATGCTTATACGGGTGTGGTGAGCTTCACCAACGTAACGCGGCACATCGGCGATACGACGCGTCAGATTGTGCTCGACGTGCAGGATCCTGACTTGGGCGTACTGGTGGTGGAAGAGGCAGCGGAACTGACGGTCGTGGGTTCGCTGGGCGGCAAGATCGACGGATCGATGACGTACACCCTGCGGAATTCAGGCGGTGAAGGCTTCAACTGGTCTGCAGACAAGCAAGTCGGTCAGGTGTGGGTGTCGTTGTCGGCCACGGAAGGACGTCTGGAAGCCGGTCAGAGTACGGAGCTGACGGTATCGATCAACAGTCAGGCCAAGGCTTTGTCCGCGGGCAGCTACACAGAGGTAATTCGCATTGCCAACAGGAGCACCCATAACGGTGATGTGGTGCGTTCGGTTCTGTTGATAATCTCTCAAGAGCCTGGGCAGTTGGAAGTGACCAACAGTGATGAAGTCGAGGCTGACGGCGGTGTATTCAAGGCGAGCGGAGCGCTTGGCGGGGAGTTCCTGCCGCGTAGCGCGACGTACACGTTGAAGAACATTGGTGGTCAGGCGATAGGCTGGACGGCTGACAATCTGCGGGATTGGCTGACGCTGTCGGACACCCGCGGTACGCTTCTGGCTGACGAAGAGATCACGATCACGGTTTCGATCAACGGCCTGGCCAGTGTGCAGTTGCCGGTCGGTACGGCGACGGATCTGGTGACCTTCCAGAATACGACAAACGACCTTGGCACAGCAGTGCGGAATGTGGCGCTGGATGTGCTGGATGCGCCGCTGGGCTTCCTGAGTGTCAATCCGGATACTGAAACGCTGAGCAGCTACGGTCCGGAAGGGGGCACATTCGCACCTGAGGTGATCGTCTACACGTTGAGCAACGAGAGCTTGAGCGAAGGGCTGTCGTGGACGGCAACGAAGAGCGCTGACTGGCTGAGCCTTTCGGCGAGCGAAGGTTATCTGGAAGCCGGCGCCCAGGCGCAGGTCGAAGTGCATATCAACTCGGTGGCGAATACGTATGGCGCTGGCGCCTACAGTGATACGGTCAGCTTTGTGAATACGGTAACCGGTTTGGGCAGCACGCAGAGAACGATCGTGCTGACCATCAACCAGCAGCCGGCGTCGTTGATCGTAGACAACGCGAGCATCTTCAGCGGCATCGCTAACAGCACCGGCATGGTGAGCGAGAGCACGCGGAACTACACGCTGGAGAATACTGGTGGTCGTCCGTTGGACTGGTCGGCAGTCAAGCAGAGCAGCTGGATCAGTCTGTCGAGCGTCAGTGGCACCTTGCTTCCGGGCGAGAAGAGCACGGTGACGGTGACCTTCAACAACGTGGCGCGCACGATGGCCGCGGGCAGCTACAGCGATACGATTACCTTCAGCAACAACAGCGGCGGCATCGGTACGACGTCGCGTCAGGTGGAGCTGCTCGTTCTGGATGACAGCGTCGGGGTGCTGCAGGTGCTGTTTGAAGGAGAGGAGAGCGAGGTTGGTCTGCTGAGCAGCGGCAACGTCGGCTCCACGAGCTATACGCCGGCCGAGATCACCTATACGTTGCAGAATGCCGGTGGTCAGCCGATCACCTGGTCCGCGACGAAGGTCGCTGGAGCGAACTGGGTCACGATCAGCAGCGGCAGCGGTGCCTTGGAAGCTGGTGGGAGCACGATGGTAACGGTGCGCATCAACAGCCTTGCCCGCCTGCTTGCGGAAGGCGTGTACAGCGAGATGATCGTCTTCAGCAACACGCGCAATCAGCTTGGGAACACGACACGTGGGGTCGTGCTGACGCTGAACGATACGGATGCTGAGCTGAATGTGATCGAGACGGGAGTGAGCGCTGCCGCTGGTAAGGTGGGCGGCCCCTTCACGCCGATGGCATTTGCCTATACGATAGAGAACGTCGGTTCAACGGACATGAGTTGGTCAGTTGACACGGATGCGACCTGGATCTCCTTGTCGCTGACGAATGGCCAGCTTGCGCCGCAAGGCCAAGTGGTGGTGACCGCGACATTGAATGATGGGGCGGCGGCGCTGGCGTCAGGTGATCATGCTGCTCGTCTGGAGTTTGCGAACCTCACGGCGTCCAGCTTCGGCAAGGGCGACACCTTCCGCGAGATCGTTCTGGAAGTGCGCGAGAGCGACCTTGGTTATCTGGTGGTCAGTCCGGCGACAGGCATCACGGTCAATGGTGAGCTTGGTGGGCCGTTCGTCTTTGACGAGGCAGACATGCAGTTTATCCTGACGAACGAAGGCGAGAATGCCTTCGGCTGGTCGGCCGTGCATACGAATAGCTGGGTGAGTCTGTCGACCGCTGGTGGTTGGCTCGATCCTGGTGTGAGCGTGACAGTGCTGGTGATGTTGAACAGCCAGACGTATCAGTTGCCGGTTGGTCTGCATGAGGACACGATCGTCTTCAGCAATCTGAGCAATGGAACACAGGGTAGCACGACGCGGAATGTGCAGGTGGTGGTGAGCGACGAACCTGGCCGGATCGTGGTACGCGATCAGGAAGACTTTGTCGCCACGGAAGCCATGAATGCCAACTTCACGCAGGTGTCGAGAAGCTACACGCTGGAGAACCCAGGCAGTGAAGCGGTGGACTGGAGCGTGGTGAAGACGCAATCGTGGATTACGTTGTCGGCGACCAGCGGCACGCTGCAGGCGGGCACGATTTACACGGTAACGGCGCAGGTGAACACACAGGCACGCGACCTGGCGGTTGGCACCCATGTGGATACGCTGACGTTCCGCAACATGAGCAACGGCAATGGTGACACGACGCGTCAGGTGGTTCTGGACATCTATGATCCAGGCATCGGTTTCCTCCTCGTGACGCCGTTGGATGGTCTCAGTTCCTTTGGTTCCGCGGATGGAGCTTTCACGCCTGGGACCCAAACCTATACTCTGGAAAACAGTGGCGGCAGTGCCTTCGGTTGGTCGGCCACGGTGACGGGCAACTGGCTGAGCTTGAGCGCGCAGAGTGGCGTTCTTGAGCCGAACAGTTCGGTGGACGTGGTGGTCCGGGTCAACAATCTTGCGCAGGCGCTTGGCGATGGCGTCTATACGGACACGATCTCGTTTGTGAACATGACCAGTGGCACTGGTGGTGGCGATCGCGCGGTGGTGTTGAACATGTATCGCGGCGATGGCCAGTTGACGCTGACAGGTGCGGATACGTTGTCGGCATCAGGCCCGCGTGGTGGTGCATTTGTCGGCGACAGCCCGACGACCTGGCTGGTCAGCAACAGTGGTGGCAAGAGCTTCAGCTGGAGAATCGGCTCAGACAAGGATTGGATCTCGATCAGCAACACGTCTGGCGTGTTGGCGTCTGGGGCCACGATCACGGTAACGGCGAGTTTGAACGCGGCAGCGCGTGCGCTTCTGCCTGGAACGCACACGGCGGCGATCAGCTTCACCAATGTAGAGTTCGGCAATGGCGACAGGGTCGTGCCGTTCGTTCTGGATGTGCAGAGCCTGGATACGGGCTATCTGCTGGTGGCGGAACGTGACGGATTCAGCAGCGTTGGCGCGGTGGGTAGTGCGACCTTTGCTCCGTCGAAAGCCGAGTACACGTTGACGAACGAAGGCGCCTCTGCCTTCACTTGGTCAGCAGCCACCTTGAATGGTGCATCCTGGCTGACGCTTTCGAATGACCGCGGTACGCTTGAACCGGGCGTAAGCACCAAGGTGACGGTGGTGATCACGGGATCGGCGAAGAATCTGTCGGCTGGGGTGTACAGCGACACGATCCTCTTCAGCAACACGACGGATGGTGTGGGGTCGACGAGCCGCGCGGCGGTGTTGACGTTACTGGACAGCCCGGGCCTGCTGACGGTGACGCCGGAGGAGATCGGGAATGCAACCGGTCCGCAGGGCGGCGGCTTCATTCCGTCGAGCTTCGTTTACACTGTGGAGAACACCGGTGGTGCGGCCATCGATTGGTCACTGAGCAAGACGGCTGGCTGGCTGACCTTGGGCAGCACGGCGGGCACGCTTGACCTCAAGGGTATTGCCGATGTTACGGTATTCATCAACAGCAGTGCGAATGCCATGAGTGCCGGTACGTATACGGACACCTTGGTCTTCAGCAGCACTGGTGGTGTGGAAGAGCGTCTGGTGACCCTGACGGTTGAAGATGGTGCGATAGGCCATCTGGAGGTCACTGGTACCGCGGGTCTGGCGGCTTCAGGACCGTTCCAGGGACCGTTCCGCACGGCCAATAACGACGATCCGACGATCACCTATACCTTGCGCAACGTTGGCAGCCAGTACCTGCTGTGGACGGCGGAAGGCAGTGCGAACTGGGTCAGCATCTCCGATAAGGGTGGTCGCCTGGAAGCCGGCGAGCAGATCAGCGTGTCCGTCGATGTGAACAGCGTCGCCAATACGTTGGCAGATGGCGTTTACACAGGCGAGGTGATCTTCACGAACAGCACGAACCATCAGGGTGACACGACTCGTCCGCTGTTGTTGACGGTCTCGACGGCGCCGGCGAAGCTGGCAGTCGACGGAGCGGAGACGATGTTCAGTACGGGGGCGCAGTATGGGGCGTTCAGTCCGTCCGTGTTCCAGTACACCATCGAGAACGTTGGTGACATGGAGCTGGCATGGTCAGTAGTTGGCAGTGGCGCGGCCTGGGTGTCGGTTTCGGAGACAAGCGGTACGCTGCAGCGGGATGAAAGCAAGACCATCGACATCTCGATCAACGTTCTGGCGCGCGGGCTGAGCCCGGCGATGTGGACAGAGACGCTGTCGTTCGTGAACATGACAAATCATCTTGGCGACATGGCGGTGGACCTGGTTCTGGATGTTCAGGACAATGCGATCGGCTTCATGAGCGTAACGCCGGCGGATGGCTTCAGCGCGACAGGTCCGTTGGGCGGTCCATTCGTGGATAGCGACGGCGACAATGTGACGAGCTATACGGTGACGAACACGGGTACGCTGCCGTTCACCTGGTCGGTGACGACGACGGCTGCGTGGGTGAGCTTGACGAATGCGGAAGGCACGCTCGAGCCAGAACAGAGCGCGGTGGTGTCGGTAGTGGTCAATGCAGAAGCGAACAAGCAGTCTGCCGGCATTCATGCGGCGGTGCTGTTCTTCAGCAATGTGGACTACAGCTATGGCAATACGACGCGTTCGCTGGTGCTGTATGTGGATCAGGATCCTGGCCATCTGCAGGTTGTGGAGACGACGCCGTTTGAGACGACGGGTGTGGTTGGAGGCGGTTTTGCGCCGCTGAGCACCACCTATACGCTGCGCAACAGCGGCGGCATGACGGTCAACTGGAGCGCCGGCAAGACGGCCAACTGGCTGTCGCTGTCGTCAACGGCTGGATCACTGCTGCCGAGTGAGAGCGTAGAGGTGATGGTGGCGGTGAATGTTGCGGCGCATGCGCTTGGAGCAGGCGTTCACACGGATACGCTGATCTTCAGCAATGTGGATACTGGCAACGGCACGACGACTCGCGCGGTGGTCCTCGAGGCGCAGCAGATCACGACTGGCCTGCTGATCGTGGAAGATAGCGAAGGCTTCAGTGCTCATGGTAAGGAAGGCGGTCCGTTCCTGCCGACGAACAGGGCGTACATTCTGACGAATGCGGGCGACAGCGAGTTGACCTGGTCGGCGTCGGTAAATGCGTCGTGGGTCAGTCTCTCGCAGCGTGCAGGCGCCTTGGATGGTGAAGCAAGCGCCACAATGGACGTGGTACTGAATCCATCAGCCAACGCGTTGACGACGGGCGTGTACAGTGCGACGCTGACGATCGAGAATGTGACGACAGCGGTCAGTACCACGCGTTCAATCATCCTGACGGTGAATCAGGAGGCGGGTCAGTTGGTGGTCGAGGGTCCCGATGGGCTGACGGCCAGCAGCGTGGCTGGTGGCGATACCAGCAACCTGAGTGACGCGAGGTTCACCTTGTCGAATCCTGGTGGAGTCAGTATCGACTGGAGCGCGGAGAAGAGCGCGACCTGGCTGAGCCTGTCGAATGCGGGTGGGACCTTGCTGCCTGGCGACATCGACGAGGTGGTAGCCGCGATCAACAACACGGCGCGTCTGCTGACACCTGGCATCTATACGGATGTGATCACGTTCAATGCGGCGGGTGGCAATGGCACAACGACGCGCTTTGCGGTGCTCGACATACAGGATCCGTCTGCGGCGTTCCTGACGATCGATCAGCTGGATGGCTTCCGGAGTGCCGGGCCAAGCGGTGGAGAGTTCACCGTGAACCGCATGAGTTACACGATGACCAATACTGGCGGCGACCGTATGAACTGGACGGCTGAGCTGACCGGCACGAATGTTGGTTGGCTGGCACTTTCGGGTAGCGCAGGTTCGCTGGAAGCTGGTGAAAATGCCGCGGTGGATGTGGCCTTGACGCGCGAAGCGCTGGATCTGGGCGAAGGCGTCTACACGGCGATCATCCTGTTTGGCAATGCCACGAATGGTCATGGCAGCACCAGTCGCTCGGCGGTTCTGGTCATCAACGATGAGCCTGGCTTCCTGACGGTGACGCCGGAGACAGACTTCGTTGCCAGCGGCGCGGAGAACACCGATCTGAGTGGCGAGTTCATGATCTATGACCTGTCGAACACCGGCGGTCTGCCGCTGACATGGTCGGCCGTGTCGAACGCGGCATGGCTCAGCCTGTCGAGCGAGTCGGGAACTTTGATGACCGACGAGACGGTGCGGGTGCGGGTATCGATCAACAGTGGTTCGCGCGTACTCGGCACCGGAACGTACAGCGACACGATCTTCTTCATCAATCAGCTGACGGGGCTGGGGACGACGAGTCGCACCGCGATTCTGGATGTTCAGGATCCGAGCCTTGGTTTCCTGACGGTGGATGACGCCGCCGGATTCAGCGCGACCGGCGCGTTTGGCGGTCCGTTCAGCAACTTGACCAAGGGCTACACGTTGAAGAACACGGGCGAGCAGCCGCTGAGCTGGTCGGCAGGATTTGCGTCGCCGGCACCGGCGTGGCTGTCGCTGTCGTCGGCGGGTGGTGTTCTGGACCCGGATCAGTCGGCTTTGATTGAAGTGAGATTGACACAGGCGGCGAAGAGCCAGCCGGTGAATGTATACAGTGCAACGATTCTGTTGAGCAACGTAACGACCGGGTATGGCAGCACGATGCGTCCCGCGGTGCTGACGGTGACGGAAGAAGCCGGCATACTGCAGGTGGCGGATGAAATCGGCCTGACGGGCACGATGGCATTCGGCGGCCAGGTTGGCGCGATCACGAAGGTGTACCAGTTGTCGAACATCGGTGGCATGGAGTTGGATTGGACAGCGAGCGCCAGTGCGAACTGGGTGAGCCTGTCGGGCACCACTGGTCAGCTGATGGTTGACAAGACGGTCGATGTGGCAGTTTCGATCAATCGCGATGCGCAGACTCTGGGCATTGGGGTGCATACGGCGGTGGTGAGCTTCGGTAACAGCACGGCTGGCTCGGAGAACAACTTCTTCGTACGCGAAGTGGTGCTGGAAGTGCTGGATCCGACGGCGCAGTTCCTGAGCGTTACGCCTGCCGAGAACCTGTCCGTAGGGTTCGGGCTTGGTGGTACGCTGCTGGAGAACGAGATCGCGTACACGCTGAAGAATTCGGGTGGTGCGCCGCTGTCCTGGACGGCGGAGAAGCTGGCGAGTTGGCTCAGTCTTTCGGCGACTGGCGGTACTCTGGAGTCGCTGGGTGAGGTCGTGGTGACGGTGCGTATCAACTCCTCTATCTACGATCTTGGGGCGGGCAGCTACAGCGATACGGTGCACTTCGGCAACACGAACAACCAGTTGGGCAACCAGAGCCGGACGATCCGAGTGAACATCAGTGACGATCCGGGCGTGTTGGAAGTCGAAGGGGCGAATCCCGGGTTGGCTGTCGGCACCGTGCATGGCGCCATCGCGCCGACTTCCTTCAGCTATACCTTGAAGAACAGCGGTGGGTTGGCATTGGTCTGGACGGCGGCCAACGAGTCGTCCTGGTTGTCGCTGTCGACAACGGGTGGCGTGCTGGAACCGGACGCGGAGCTGCTGGTAAGCGCGAGCTTCAACAGTGAGTCGCATCTGCTCGACATTCCCGCTACCTACACAGACACGCTGACGTTCTCGGATGTGACTGCCGGGACATCCTCGATCATGATCGTTTCGCTCGATCTGCGCCGTGCGGACAGCGGCTATCTGCTGGTCACGCCGAATGCCGGCCTTTCCTCGATCGGGGCGCCTGGCGGTCCGTTCGCGCCATACATCATGCCATATGAGCTGTCCAATACGGGTGCTACCACCCTGCAGTGGTCGGCGAGCGCAAGCGCGCCCTGGCTGACGCTGAGCAGCGTTGGTGGAAGTCTGGCGCCGGATTGGACAACACAGGTGCAGGTGCAGATCAACTCGTCAGCTCGCGAGCTTGCTCCGGGCGTTTACACGGAGACGATCTACTTCAGCAATCGTGAGAACGGCAATGGTTCAACCAGTCGTTCTGTGGTACTGACCGTGAGCGAGGAAGCTGGCGTTCTGTTGATTGACGGACTGGTAGGCCGCCACTTCGCAGGGAGCCCAGGTGACCTGGACAACGAGCTGGATTTGATCGGCCCGACCGTGCTGAGGAATGTTGGCGGCCGTGAGCTGGAGTGGACGGCAAGTTCGTCGGCAAGTTGGCTGTCGCTGTCGGCGCAGAGCGGAACGCTGCTGCCCGGTTACTCGGTGACGGTGACGATGCGGGTGAACGCGCTTGCGAACCAGCTGGATGCGGGGGTCTACACGTCGACGGTTATTTACAGCAACGCGACAAACCAGAATGGCACCAGGCAGGTTGCAGTGGTTCTGGATCTGTACGAGCCGGCAGTTGGCCAGTTGGTAGTAAGCGGCGAAGAAGGGTGGATCAGCACGGGTGAGATTGGCGGTCCGTTTACGCCGGCGAGCTTCACCTACACGCTGAAGAACGCAGGTGGTCTGCCGCTGGAATGGACGGCGAGTGAAGTGGCGGACTGGTTGTCGCTGGACAGCGTCCGCGGCTATCTTGAAGCTGACAGCGAGATGCAGGTGACCGCGCGCGTCACCAGCGATGCGATGGGCAAGGATGCAGGCAACTACGTGGAGCTGATTCAGTTCTCGAATGAGACGAACGGGGTTGGCAGCACGACCCGTTCGGCGGTGTTGCTGGTGAATTCGCAGCCTGGGCAGTTGGAGATAACGGATGGCGCGCCGTTCGAGGCGACTGGTGCGATCGGTGGCCCGTTTGCCAACGGCACGAAGTCTTACGTGGTGAAGAATACTGGTGGCGAGATCGTGAACTGGTCGGCATCAAGCAGCGAAGGCTGGGTGAGTCTGTCGACGACAGGGGGCAGCTTGCCGACTGGCGAATCTGCTACGCTGACGGTAGCCTTGACGAATCTGGCTGAGCTGCTGACGCCGGGTATCTACACGGATACGCTGCGCATCACCAATGAGACGAATGGTAATGGCACCAGCACGCGCAGCATCACGCTGGAAGTCTTCGATGCGTCGATCGGCTTCCTGGTGGTCGAGGATACCAGTGGCCTGGAAGCGGTGAAGAAGGTTGGCGATGCGACCGTGGTGGCCAAGGCGTACACGCTGCGGAACAGCGGTCATGAGTCGCTGGCGTGGACAGCCGCGGTCCTGCACGATCAGGCGCTGGGGTGGGTATCGCTGTCGAGCTCCGGTGGTGTGCTTGAGCCGTCGGCATCAGCCACGGTAACGGTCAGCATCAACGGCGAATCCGGCAAGCTTGGAGTGGGTGCCTATACAGCCACGACGGTCTTTGCCAATGCGGATACCGGATACGGCAGCACCAATCGCAGTGTGGTGTTGACGCTGGTGGAGAATCCCGCGACCCTGCTTGTTGACTGGAGTTCGGCTTCGTCTGAGTTGAATCCAGTGAATGGCGAGTTCACGGAGAGTTCTATCGACTTCAAGTTGTCGAACACTGGCGACCAGACGTTGAGCTGGGCTATCACCAGCGATACGGACTGGCTGACGATCTCGTCAACCTCTGGTATTCTGGAATGGACACAGTCGGTGACGGTGCGTGCGGCATTCAATACGAACTCGTTCAGTCTGCCGTTGGGCACACACGTGACGACGCTGACCTTTACGAATCTGACGGGTGGTCTCGGCACGGTAAGTGTGCCGGTTGTGCTGCGTGTCAGGGAGCCGGACAGCGGACTGCTGTCGGTAGAACCGCTGACAGGTCTGCAGGTCTTCGGTGGCGTAAACCAGCCGTTCCAAGAGACGAGCAAGGATTACGTTCTGGGGAATAGCGGCCAGAGTCCGTTTGCCTGGAATGCGGTCGTGAAGGACGGAAGCGGCCTGACCCCGACCTGGGTGAGCTTGAGCAACGCAGGTGGAACGCTGGATGCCGGTGAGCAGGTTACGGTAAGTGTCATGCTCAACAGCGAGATCAGCGGGATGGCAGCGGGTCAGTACTCGGCGACGGTGACCTTCTACAATCAGACAACTGGCCAGGGAAGCACCAGTCGTGCGATCACGTTGGTGATCAATGACACTGCAGGAGCGATCGAGGTGACTCCGAACACGGACTTCATCATCACCGGCAGTGAGAATGGTCCCTTCTCGGTGACGTGGACGACGTACACGGTAACGAATACAGGTGGTCAGCCCTTGGACTGGAATGTGACGCGGAACATGCCGTGGATCACACTTTCGAGCTTTGGCGGGGCGCTGTTGCCGAATGAATCCGCGAATGTGACGATCTCCCTGAGCAGTGCGGCGCATCAGCAGTCTCCGGGAGTCTATACGGATCTGGTTTCGTTCAACAACCTGACCAATGGCAATGGCAGCACGTTGCGTACAGTGCGGATGACCATTCTGGATACCGTTCCTGGTTTCCTCGACGTCGCGGGCCCGTCGCAGTTCTCCAGCTTTGGCCGTACGGGAGGCCCGTACACGCCAGGCAATGCCACATACAACGTGACGAACATTGGTGGCGAGGCGATTGAGTGGTCAGTGCGGAGCTTGAATGGGTCGAGTTGGATATCGCTCTCCTCGACGGGTGGTATTCTGCCCGCGGGATCGGCGATATCACAGACGGTGCCGGTGACAGTGAGCATCAACAGCGCGGTAGCGAATCAGACCTTGAGCGTCGGCACCTATAGCGACACCCTGATCTTCTCGAATACCAGCAATCAGTTGGGCGACACGACCCGCGTGGTGACACTGACCGTGACGGATCAGCCCGGACATCTGGATGTGAAGCCTGGCTTGACGATATGGTCGACAAGTGGTCAGGAAGGTGGGCCCTGGAGTGCGGACACTACAGATTACGTGCTGAGCAATATCGGCGGCGATGCCCTGGCGTGGACGGCGAGCGAGAATGCGAGCTGGCTGTCGCTTTCGAACGACAGTGGCTACTTGCAGCCGGGTGCGACAGCGACCGTGACGGCATTGATTAATGACAGCGCCGATCTGCTGCCGGAGAACACGTACGAAGCGACGATCAGCTTTGCGAACACGACGAGCAACAATGGCAGCACGACGCGTAACGTGGTGCTGACCGTGCTGCATCGTACGCCCGCGCAGCTTGAGGTACGTGACAGCCTGCCGTTGAATTCGACAGGAATCGCCGGCGGTCCATTCGTACCGTCCTCAAGAGAATACTGGCTGGAGAACAGCGGGAATCGTCCGCTGATCTGGACGGCAAGCAAGGTGGAGCCGTGGATCTCGTTGTCGAGCACCTCCGGGACGCTGAATCCAAGTGAGGGTATTACGGTGTCCGTGCAGGTGAACTCGCTGGCGAACGGTCTGGGGGCCGGGACGTATGCAGACACGGTGACCTTCACGAACGTCAGCAGCGGATTCGGCACGACGACACGTGGGGTGGCACTTACGGTCAACGCCGCGAACAGTGAACTGCTGATAGCGCCTATAGAGTCGACTGTCTGGATTGGTCCTTACTCCGCGGAAGCGGACAGGACCCTGCCGGGCCCGTTCCAGTTGATCAGCGGTGGCTATTACACGCTAACCAACGCCGGCACAGCCGTAGTGGACTGGTCGGCCAGTGGCAGCGGTAACTGGTTCGCGCTGTCGAGCTTTGGCGGCACACTGGAGCCGAACACGACGTATGCGTTGCAGGTGAGTTTGACGAGGCCGGCGACGGTGCTGGAGCCGGGAAGTTACAGCGAGACGCTGGTGATCTCGGATCTTACCTTCGGCGCGACCCGGACGTTCGCGGTGATCCTGACGGTTGAAGATGGCAGCAGCGGCTTCCTGACCGTCAACCCCGTGGCGCCACTGATGGTGAATGGTCTGCAGGGGGCCGTATCAGGAGCAAGCGAGTTCTGGACCGTTCAGAATGCCGGTCTGGCTTCGCTGGATTGGCAGGCGGTGGTAACGCCGGCGACAGATTGGCTGACGCTTTCGAGCGTGGGCGGTCGCTTGGCGCCGGATGCCGACCAGACCGTATCGGTGACACTGAATCGAGAAGCGGACGCATTGGCCATCGGCACGTACACGCGCACGATCACCTTCACGAATGTCACGTCGACGCATGGTACGACGACGCGTCAGGTGGTGGTATCGATAGGTGAGAACTATGGCGAGCTGAGGGTCAATCCAACCACTGCCTTCATGATCAATGGTGAGCAGTATGGGACGTTCACGCCATCTTCTCAGATGTATACGCTATCGAATATTGGCGGTCTGAGCCTGCAGTGGACGGCGGATGTTCAGTATACGAATGTGAATCCTGCCTTGAATGGCTGGTTGACGCTGACTGGCGACAGTGGCGTTCTTGCCGCCCACAGCTCGACGGAGATCATTGCCAGCCTCAATTCGATGGGCACGGTTCTTCCTCCTGGCAGCTACCAGGCGAAGATCATCTTCACGGATCTGAATCAAGGGTTGACGCTGGAGCGCATCGTGGTGCTTTCGGTGGTGGATAATTCGATCAGCTTCTTGAAGGTGACTGAGCTTGCGGGGCTGGATTCGGTAGGTCCCGCGGGTGGTCCATTCACGCCTCCGTCCATCGTGTACACGCTGACGAATATCGGCGGAGCACCGTTGGTCTGGTCGGTTGGCAGCATGCCTTCCAACTGGAGTCCGCTGTCGGAATTTGGCGATGGGTCCCTCGATATTGTGACGCTTTCGAACACACAGGGAATTCTGGAGCCGAACGCGGCGACGACGGTGACGGTAGTGGTCAATCACTATGCGCGCCGTCTGGCGGTGGGGCAGTATCAGAATCTGCTGCAGTTCGTGAATGTGAACGACGGATTCGGCACCACCACGCGTAGTGCGAGCATTACGGTGACAGGGAATCCTGGCATTCTGAACGTGACGCCGACGTCGTCGATTGTGATCAATACGCCGCAGTACGATCGGAGTGTGCTTGGAAGCGAGGCAGGTGCCTACGTGCTGAAGAATATTGGCGAGCAGGTTCTGGACTGGCAGGTGTCGCTGCAGCAGAATTCGAGCTGGGTAACGCTGTCGACGACGTCGGGCACACTGTTGCCGGGCGAAGAGACAACGGTGACCGTGACGGTCAATGAGGAGGCGACAATCAAGCCGGTTGGGATCTACAATGACTCGTTGCTGATCCAGAATGTGACGTTCGGAGCGAGTGGCTATGGTGATTCAGTGCGTCTGATCACGTTGAACGTGACCACGGGCACTGGCGGCATCATGGATGTGACACCGGCTGATGCCATCGTTCGCACGGCGCTGCAGGGCACTGCAATAGAACCAGGGTCGTCCACGTATACCATAACCAATATAGGTGACGACGAGATTTCCTGGTCGACGCAGATGGTGAACACTGTCTCCTGGCTGAGCTTGTCGGCTCGCAGTGGTGTGCTGCCGAAGGGTGCGTCCGTTGAAGTGGAGGTCATCTTCAACCGGTTTGCGCAGCAGCTGCCTGTTGGCTCGTATCATGAGACAATCCGCTTCTTCAATACGGCGAATGGTCTAGGTGGAGTGCCGGAGCGTCAGGTAACCTTGAACATCACGGGTGATCCTGGCGTGCTGGTGGTGACACCTGTAGAGAGCTTCATCTCGAGCGGCCGTCGTTTCGGTCCGTTCACGCCGGCGGCGAAGGTCTACACGGTCAAGAATACGGGTAAGGCCCAGCTCAGCTTCGCCGTAGAAGCTGCGTCGCAGTCGCCATGGCTGATCTTCAGCATCGATTCGGGCACACTGGCCCCCGATGAATCGGCCGAGGTGACGGTAAGCATTGGCACAGGGGCGGAACAGCTCAGCGCCGGCGTCTACCCAGAGTTGATCCGGTTCCGCAACGTGACTGCCGGCAGTCCGGGGCTGGGAGATACCGAACGCAATGTGGAACTGACGATAACGGGCCTGAATGGCGGGAATCTGCAGGTATCGCCGGTTGGGGACTTTGCGCCGACTGGCGTACAGGGCGGTCCGTTCCTGCCGAGCTCGCAGTCGTACGTTCTGAAGAATACGGGCAGCATGCCTCTGTTCTTCAACGTGAGCCGCAACCATTCGTGGGTAACGCTCTCGACGGTGAATGGAGAGTTGCAGCCTGGGCAGTCAACGACGGTGGTGGTGTCGGTAAATGGCAGTGCGCGTCTGCTGCGTTCGCCGGATGGAGTATATCCGTGCGTTCATACGAGCGGCGTGACGTTCACGAATTCGACGAACAATCAGGGAACAACGAGTTGCAACGTAAACTTGACGTTGACCTCCGCGTCGCCACTCGGGCTGTTGATCGTGGCGGAGACGGAGAGTCTGCAATCCGCGGGTATGACGGGTGGACCGTTCACGCCGTCGACAAAGACGTACACGCTGCATAATGCCGGCGAAGGCGAGCTTGCCTGGCGTGCGGTGAAGCAGGCGGACTGGCTGGACGTAACGCCGGAGACGGGCGTGCTGGAAGGCGGGCAGACCGCTACCGTTGCGGTGACGATCAACGATGCAGCGGAGAGCTACGCCTTCGGCAGCTACCAGGACACGATCTCGTTCCTGAACGTGAGCACGGGCGCGAGCGAAAGCCGGCAGGTGGATCTGACCGTAGCGGAATTCGACTCGACGGTGGTGGTCTATAGCCTCGATCTGGACATGACGGACTTTGGCAACAACAGCTACAAGCGCAGTCGCACCCGTGGTTGGCTGCTGGTGGATCGTCAGTATGACCGCGTATCGGCGTTGCTGACAAGCAGCGAAAACGGTCGCAATGTGTATCGCGTGGAAGACTGGTCGGATGTGAAGATCAGCACCACGGACATTGGATCGCGGAGCCTGTACGATGTGGCGACGAGCACATCAGTGGATGGAGATGTGCAGACATTCCGCTACCTGTATGGTGGGGTGAGCCAGGGCATCCGGTTGTCCAGCGGGAAGCGGGAGGATGTGGTGCAGTCGTTCAGCGGCAAGCTGGACAGCATCGAGTTGGCACCAGGCTTCCACCGCCAGGTAGCGATTACCGCCCGCTTCTCCGACAGCCTGACGACGGTCGTCGACAAGTGGGATATCAACAACGCGGTGCGGGTCTTCGGTGAGATGCTGCAAGGGCACAGCTATGTGAACATGGGCAGTACCAGCCTCGCACTGACGGCAATCTCGCCAGTCGGCTATGAAGGCACGGTTGAACCGTCGGCGAGCACGGAAGATTGTGCGGCCGTGTATCGTCTGTCGGTAACCGGCAACGATATCGGTGGTGGCCGATTGAGTGCGGTGAACAAGAATGGCTTCCTGGTTGTGGACACGCAGCGCCAGACAGTCATGGCTATCTTCTATGGTGCAACCGGTAACAATCGTTGGTACCGGATGGAGGACTGGTCGCAGGGCGACATGCTGAATACGCAGAAGGTCTTCCAGCAGCACCGCTACCAGGTTCTCGGTTCGTCGACCCTGAGTGCCACCAGCGAGAAGTGGCGCATTCTGGAAGGTGCGGCAAGCGTGTACACCGGAATCGGTGGCAGCCACACGGTTGAGCTTGCGCCGAGCCTTGGCGGCCATGAGTTCCGGATGGATCGTTCGGATAACACCTGGTCGATGTACACGATCAAGCTGACACTGGACGGTGGCATGACCATCGATTCGATCATTGGCGGCAAGTCCGCGAATGATGCGGTGCAGGATTTGTTGCAGTTGCTGAATGTTAATGGCTACAAACCGAGCAACTGATGACGAAGGTGCTATACTATGAAGGCCGCGAGAGAACACTTAAGCTTTTCGACTCACAACTGGAGGATAGGAAACTAATGAAAGATACGCTTGGTCTGAACCGCTGGATCCGCCGTCTCTGCCTGATGGCGGGGCTGGTGGTGGGCATGTCCCTGGAAGCCGGGTCCGAGAGCTACATTCGTTATGGCAAGCAGAAGCTGCAGGTATCGATTGCGGCGGACGAAGTGGCCGTCCTTGGCGACTCGATGGACGAAGGTGCTCCAGAAGGTGGGCGCCTTGGCGTCAGCAGTGGCGATTCGAACGTACTGGTGGCCACGTCGAAGTACCTTGTGGTGACGGTGCCGGACGCGAAGGCGAGCACGACCTCATCACGGCAGGAGCTTGCGGCGAAGACGGGCGGCAGTAAGGTGGTGCCGGTCCTGAAGCTTGGTGGCGAAGTGCGGTTGATCACTACTGGCGAGATCATCGTTCATTTCCCGGAGGACTGGAATGAGAGCCGTATAGCGAAAGTTGCCGAAAGCTATGGGTTGGGCAAGGGCCGGATCAGCAGCATTGAAGATTATATTCGCATCTACACAGTGGCGGATGCCTTCAAGGTATTGAGTCTTGCCAACGACATCGCTGAGAATGCAGAGGTTGATTACGCGTACCCGAACCATATAAACACGGGCAACAGCACCAGCAGCGGCTTTGTGATTAACGATCCGCTGTTCAGTGATCAATGGCATCTGCGGAACCCGGGGCGCGAGTTCGGGGCCGTCAGGGCGGACGCCAACATCGGGAGCATCTGGAACACGTACACTGGGTCACCGAATGAAGTCATTGCCGTGGTAGACGATCAGATTGAGGCCGAGCACGAGGACTTGTGGTACAATGTTCGGCGAGCGTATTTCAAGGACTATACGCAGAGCACCAGCGGTGTAATTGACAGCAGGTTGTCGACAGGCAATCACGGAACCGCGGTAGCTGGCGTCATTGGTGCGATAGGTGGCAATCGCGTGGGCATCATCGGGGTGGCGCCGCGAGCGGTCATGATCAACCATCAGGTATTCAGAAATGGTCTTTTTGAGGCAGATTCTGATCAGGAAGCGGATTCGCAGCAGCGGCTCAACACCGCGGTGGACATTTACAATAACAGCTGGGGCTACTCCATAGGATTTCATAATCCGTATTTTGCGCCGCCGGCGGTTCACGCGGCTTTCCGCAAGGATATCACGACAGGTCGGAATGGTCTTGGCAACATCATCGTGTGGGCCGGCGGCAACGGCTATCAGGATTGGGACGATGTGAACTACCAGACCTATACGAATTCACCCTATACCATTACGGTAGCTGCGAGTAACAACTTTGGTACGCATGCATACTATTCCAATCCAGGCACCGCGAATCTGATCAACGCCCCGTCGAACGGGGGCAACCTCGGCATCCTGACGACCGACTTCATGGACGACGCCGGTAACGATCCAGGCAATTATGACTGGTTTTTTGGCGGTACGAGTTCGGCAGCCCCCCTTGTCTCTGGAGTGGTGGCCTTGATGCTTCAGGCGAATCCTACGCTGACGTGGCAGGATGTTCAGCATATCCTGCTGACAACGGCAGTTCAGAACGATCCGAGCCACCCTGGCTGGGAAGATGGACTGACGTATGAATACATCACTGAAGATGGGCTTTTCGGACACACGTATTGGTACAACAATCTGTATGGTTTCGGGCGTGTGGATGCGGAGGCCGCGGTGCATCGCGCGGAGAGTTTTATTTCGACAGGGCCGCGCACCAGCAGAGTCCTGGAGTTGGCGGATTCGAACCTGGTTTTAGTGGGTCCTGAGGAAACCATCGCAAATGAGTTCGAGTTTGACAATATGGACAATCTCTTCGTGGAGCACGTCGAGGTGGTCATCGAGATGTCTGTCTTTCCTGGTGCGGAACATCACAGCTGGCACCAATACGAATTTGTGCTCACATCCCCGAATGGAACGACAAGTCTACTCAGTGAAGCGGCTCCGGGCTCTGTTGGTCAACACGGAGCAGGCCTGTCTTTCTGGCCATTCCGATCGGTTCGGCATTACGGGGAACCGTCGCGAGGTCTATGGAAGCTGACAGTCCGCAATGCATCTGCATCTGGCCGCGGAGAGATTACTCACATGAAGCTTTCCATCCAAGGGCGACCGGATACGGATAACGGTGGTGCGGGTGATGGACTTCCTGATGATTGGGAGCGGTTCTTCTTCGGCAATAACGCGAATCTGGATGTGATCAATCCGAATGGAGACGAGAATCTTGACAACGTGCCGAACTATTTCCACTTTCTCAGTGGGACGGATCCATATAGCCGGGATGCTATCGTGTACTCGGTACAGCAGTCGACCTCGGGGCGTGGTGACAGCAGCGTGTTGAACAGCTACCGTAACGGCATGATGGTGGATGATCGCGGCAATCGGAACATGAAGGCGATCATGTACTACAGCAATCTCAATGGCGAACCGGTGTTTCATGAAGAGCACTGGGGGACGATGACGGAAGCTGGTGGGATTGCCGTGCAGAAGTTTGTGGCGAAGGCCGCCGCTAGCAATGTGCAGGTGCTGGCCTCGGCAGACTATGTAGATACGCCGCCAAAGGACCTGTTGGCGGATACATGGCGATTCCGTACGTTGTTCGGAACGACCAACTCGACCGGCCTGAAGTTTGGCATGAATCGCGGCTTCGTGGCGACCAAGCTGAATGGCTTCATCTTCGACAGTAACATGCCGAATGAACGCGTGGAGTTCGGCAGTCTGGGCGCAACTATCGATGAGCGGCGGACGATCGAGGTTAACAAGCCGAACGTGACACCGGAGGAGATACTAGAGGGTGTACGGAGTATTTTGCTGGAGAAGGGGTACATCGAACAGAAGCTGACGCTGACGCTGACCAACAGCATGGTCTCGGAGGCCGGCGGGACGAATGTATCGATAGGCACAATCACCCGCTCGACGCGGCCGCTGGTACCGCTTACCGTGATCCTCACGAATGGGGACAGCACCGAGATTAACATTCCGTCGAGGGTGACCATACCACCCGCAGCGTCGTCGACGACTTTTGCGATCGACGCGATTGACGATATCATCGCGGACGGAGACAAGCCGGTAGTGATCCGCGCGAACACCACTGATCATACCCCTGGCGTGGCAACGATCATCGTAACGGACAACGAGTAAAGATCTTGAGGCTGCTGTCGAACCAAGACAGCAGAAGAGGATTGTGCGCCGCGTGCAGGCACCAAGTCTCACGCGGCGCTTATGCTTTGTCGACAGTGCGTTATCGGAGCAATAGGCAAGATTCCGTATGGACATTTCGGTCGTCATTGTCAACTACAAATCAGGGCCAGACACCCTGCGCTGCGTGCGATCGATCCTTGATTCGGGTTTGGAGGTGTCGGATGGGCGGCAACTTGGGATAGAGGTGGTGGTGGTGGACAATGCGTCAGGCGAGAGCATCGGCGCTGATCTACGGTCGGGCTTTCCTGAGGTGCGCTTTGTGCAGTTGAGCAAGAATCTGGGTCTTGGTCACGGGAACAATGTCGGCATCGAAGAGAGCAGCGGTAAGTACGTGGTCGTGATGAATCCAGATACGCTTGCCCGCCGGGACACGTTTCAGGTATTGTGGAAGTACATGGAGGCACATCCAGAGGTCGGTGTAGTTGGGCCACGGCAGTTGAATCCGGACCTGAGTGTGCAAGGGAGTTGCTTTCGCTGGCACAGCGTGATGACGCCGGTGTACAGGCGGACTCCGCTGGGGCGCATTCGGTTGGCGCGTTGCGATCTGGCGCGGTTCAAGATGTGCGATGCAGATTTCGGTAGGTTGCAGGAGGTGGACTGGCTGCTGGGTTCGTTTCTGTTCATGCGTCGCAGCGCGCTGAGGGAGGCGGGTGGCTTTGACGAGGGGTTCTTTCTGTACTTCGAGGATACGGATCTCTGCCGTCGCTTCCACCAGCATGGTTGGAAGGTCATGTACAATCCTTCGGCGGAGATCCTGCACAATCACAACCGGGAAAGCGCGCGGCGACCGTGGTATGCGTTTTACCTGAGCAAGGCGACTCGCATTCATCTTTCCTCCTGGTTCCGGTACCTGCGGAAGTGGGGAATCGGCTATCCTGGAAAAGGTTAGCAGCGTTTGTTATTGCATTAGGTTTGGAAGGTCTTAGAGTACGACAGCCATGGAAAAAAAGATGCTGGCACGAGTGCCCTTACTGACAATCTCGACGCGCCCTTATGCGACCGTGTTGCTGCTGATCGTCTCCGATCTGGTGGCGCTGATGGTGGCGATCGGGATCAGCCTGGCGTTGCGGGATCTGTATGATCTCGGGGTGCTGCTCCCGCAATCTTACGTGCGGCTGTTTCCGGTGCTTTTCGTCTTCATCCTGATCTATGCGGCAGTGGATCTGTATCCTGGGGTGGTGCTGTATCCCGGGGTGGCGTTAGGGCCGGTTGAAGAGCTGCGGCGGTTGACGGTGTGCACCACGCTGATGTTTCTGGGGCTGGCGGCGTCGAGCTTTCTGGCGGGTGGGACGGAGGTATACTCGCGAGCGGTCTGGCTGATGTCCTGGTTGATCGGCCTGTTGACGGTGCCATCGTTTCGCGGCTTCCTGCGGATGGCGTTCGCGCATCGGAGCTGGTGGGGGCATCCAGCGGTGCTGGTAGGAGCTGGGGCAACAGCGCGCCGGGTGATTTCGGCGCTGCGCCGAGCGCCTGGTCTCGGCCTGAAAATCGTGGCGGTTCTGGATGACCGAAAAGATCTGCCGCAAGATGTGGCCGGGGTTCCGGTAATCGGGGGAATAAGTCTGGCGCCGGAGCTGGCGCGGGAGGGGGTTCCCTATGCGATCGTGGCAATGTCTGAGTTGCCTCGCGAGCGCCATGATGAGGTGCTGGTGCGGTACAGCCAGCTTTTTCCGCACCTGCTGATCATCCCAGAATTGTTTGCCCTGAGCACCCTGTGGGTTGTGGCAAAGGATCTTGGTGGAGTGCTTGGGCTGGAAGTGCGGGAACAGCTCTTGCTGCCTGGACCTTGCCGTGCGAAGCGCTGCATCGATCTGGTGCTGACGCTGGTGGGAGGGGTGGCGATTCTGCCCTTGCTGATGCTGGTAGGTCTGCTGATCAAGCTGGATTCTCCGGGGCCCATCTGGTTTACGCAGGAACGGATGGGGCGCGGTGGGCAGACCTTCAAGACGTACAAATTCCGTACCATGTGCGTCGGGGCGGAAGAGCAGCTGGAGCGAATTCTGTCGGAAGATCCGGCGCGACGCGATGAGTATGAGACGTTTCACAAGCTGCGTGACGATCCGCGGGTGACGCGGGTAGGGCGGTTGCTGCGGAAATACAGCCTTGACGAGCTGCTGCAACTATGGAATGTGATCCGGGGCGAGATGAGTCTGGTAGGGCCGCGGGCCTATCTGCCAAGCGAAGTGGGGATGATGGAGAAGTCGGACCCGGTGATTCTTCGTGTGCGTCCGGGGATAACGGGAATATGGCAGGTTAGCGGCAGAAATGATGTAAGCTTTTCGGAACGGCTGGCTATGGATGTATATTACGTAAGGAATTGGTCCCTGTGGTTTGATCTCCACATTCTGGCCAGAACGGGCTGGGTGGTATTACACGGGAAGGGCGCATGTTGATGGTGGCAGCAGAGGGAGTGGCCATGTGGGATTTGACCTTGCGCGGCAGTGGAACTTGTGTATTGGCCGAGGAACCGGCGGGGACGGTCACTTGCGATAACGGTATAGACCGATATGCTTGAGTACTGCCTGCAGCTATACCGCAAGTTGAGCGACAGGCAGTATTGTCTGCTATCAGCGGGGATTGTTTTTCTGATCTGCCTGCCTGTGGTGGTGCTGGACAAGCGGCCGTTCCCCGATGTGATGATGTACTATGCACCGATGATGCGTGAGCTTGGCGCCGGCAACTGGTCGCAGGCCTTTTACCCGAGGATACCGCCGCTCTTCATCCTGAGTGGTGCTCCCTTCGTGTGGCTGGGGATGGATGGATATGTAGCGGCGAAGGCGACATCGTCGCTCTATCTGGCGCTTTCAGTCTTTCCGCTTTTTCTGTTGATGAAGCGGGTTTTCGGTCGCCCCGCCGCTGCATTGAGCGTCTGGTTGATGGTCCTGTTCCCCAGCCTGTTATCTTATAGTTCGACGGGGCTTCGGGAGAGCGCCAAGATCTTCTATTTTCTGGTGATAGCGTATGGGCTGGTCGTGTTTTTGCGGGAACGAAAGTGGTGGCCGCCGCTGTTGGTCTGCCTTGGTGTGGCAGGACTATCGCTGACGTGGGGTGGGGGACTTGGCGTGGGCGTGGTGGCGTTTGCGATCCTGCTGGTTACGGAGATGCGCCATCCGCAAGGTGGCGCGAAGATGATGGCGTTTCCTTTTCGGACCCTGCTGCTGACGATGTTGCTGGCGATCGTTCTGGCGCCTTGGATTGCCTATGTCTATCGCTGCTCCGGGTACCCGGTTACGGACATGCGACATTCGGCATTGTTGGATCGTCTTGGGCGGCCGCTGGATCGACTTGGGTTGATCGGGGAGGCCGGCATGCCTGACGATGCCATACGGCGAGTAGAGATGTATGCCTTTTTCAACTGGCGGCAGCACTGGGACAGGCAACTGCTGCGCATTGGCCACGCGGATCCTGACCGTATGCTGAGCCCGGAATTTCTGAGGCGGGAGCCAACTGGAATCGCTCATATCTATCGATCCATCATCAACGAGATCATCAATGGTCTGGGATCACTGTATCTCATGATAGGAATCGGGGTGATCATCTGGCGGGTACGCCACGGCAGATGGCTGCGGGAGGAGTTGCTGCTGGCGGGGCTGGTAGTGTCATGCCTCTTGCTGATGGTGGTGACGATCGGGTGGTTGAATGTCCGTTATGTCGTGATGGTGGCGCCGTTGATTCTGGGGTGGGCGGCGTGTGGCATATTGAGCTTCGGGAAGTGGATTCGGACGCGCTTCAGTAGTCGGGTTTGGCAGGGGGTGCAGGGGGCGACGGTGATCGTTGTGCTGGTGTGTCTCTACAATGGTACAGATCGGCTGTGGCAGTATAAGTCGGAGAAACAACGTGACGAATGGCAGGCGGTGCATGTCGCGGCAGATTGGATCTCGGAAGAGGGAGAGGCTCTGGTGCCGGCGGAGCAGGAACCGCTGCATTCCACGTTGATCAACTATCACAGCGGTCGGACGCCAGTCATCATGTGTGAGAATCCTGCCGTGGCTTACTATGCGGGAGGCGACTATTTCATCCCGCGCGGCTTCCCTTTCAATTCCGGCCACTTGATCGCATATTGTCAGATCAAGCAGGTGAATTTTATTTTCACAGACAAGCGACTGGTGAGCCGCTTTCCCATCTTGAGCTTTCCGCACCTGTTGCCGGAGGAGTTCGTGATTCTGCTGGATCTGCGCGGCGAAAGTGGCAATGGAGCGGTGCTGCTGGGGTTCGCGCCGAATCTGCGAGCAGCGCCTCGGGATTAGGCATGGCTGCGCTGGAGAGATCAAACACGAGGAGCATGTTGTGATGCCAGAGGAACGAACGGAGCTTTTTCGACTGCCAAAGCTTTATGAGAATATGGATGAAGCAACCATCGGCAGCTGGTTGTTGCGGGTAGGGGCCAAGGTGGAAAAGGGGCAGCCGCTGGTGGAGCTAATCACAGACAAGACCGTGGTGGAGTATGAGTCACCCTTCAGCGGTACGCTGCTGGCTGTTTATGCGGAGGAGAAAAGCACCATTCCGGTTGGTTACATTCTGGCGGCATTGGGCGCCGAGGGCACTAAAGTGCCGAATGTGGAATCGGAAAACGCAGCTCTTCTGGCTGGCGGAGGCGACCCGGGCGCGGTGATGCCAGATGCGTCAGCGCCGGCTACGACGCCGCCGGAACGACTGCGGGTTGCCCCCGCGGCGCGGGCTTTTGCCAAGAAACACGAGGTGGATCTGGAGGCAGTGGCGAAGGCTGTCGGTGGCGGAGTCATCCACAGAAAGGATGTCGAGGCTTACCTGGCGACGCGCCAGGAGACCGAGACGCTTGCCGAGGAGCCAGCGGCCTCGGTCTGGGCCGAACCGCCACGTGAGTCGACTGGACGGGTGGCATTGGTAACGGGTGCGACTGGTGATATCGGTCAAGCCATTGCGCGACGGCTGGCGGCTGATGGTTTCAGCGTCGCCCTGCATTACTTCCGACAGGACACGGCAGCACAGACACTTTGCCGTGAACTGGAAGATCAGGGCGCTAAAGCTGGCAGCTTCAGCGCGGATCTGACGGATTCGGCGGCGGCGAAGGGGCTGGTGCAGGCGGTTCACGAACGCTTCGGGCGGCTGGATGTCCTGGTGAACAATGCGGGAATTCTTCAGGACGCGCTGCTTTCCTACATGAGTGACGAACAGTGGCGGAGCGTCATCGACACGAACTTATCGTCGATATTCTACGTCACGCGTGCGGCGGGGCTGCTGATGGCACGGCAGCGGGCCGGGCGGATTGTGAATATTACGTCGGATGCCGGAAGGCTTGGCGGGGCTGGTCGAGCCAATTACAGCGCGGCGAAGGCAGGGATTGGCGGCTTTACGCGTGCGATCGCACGAGAGCTGGCCGGGTCCGGCGTTCTGGTTAACGCCGTGAGCCCCGGCTTCATCGAGTCGCGGATGACTTCCGTGATCAATGAGAAGCGCAAGCGGGATCTGATGCGGGAGATCCCAGTGCGTCGCTTCGGACGACCTGATGAAGTGGCGGATGTGGTGGCATTCCTGGTTTCTCCAGGCGCCTCCTACCTGACAGGGCAGGAGATCTCCGTCGATGGCGGACTCTACATGGGGTAAATATTACAATCGATGGGAGAAAGGCAATGTGTGATGGATCAGGTGGATGGCTGGCGCTGATTGCCAGTCCGATCGGGAATCTGGAAGATATAACGCTGCGGGCGCTGCGCATGCTTCGGGAGGCGGACCTGGTGGCGGCTGAGGATACCCGGCGGGCGCGCAAGCTGTTGACTCACTTTGAGATATCGTGCGCCACGACGAGCTACCACTCCCATAACGAGCACGGCAAGACGCATCAGTTGCTGGAGCAGGTGCAACAGGGGCGGCGGATCGCGGTACTTACGGATGCGGGTACACCGGCTGTTTCGGATCCTGGCTACCTGCTGATGCGCGATGCCGTGGAGGCGGGAATCGAGCCCATCATCATTCCGGGAGCATCGGCACTCACCTTCGCGGTGGTGGCCTGCGGATTTCCGATCTCGGACTTCATTTTTGGCGGCTTTCTGCCGATGAAGTCGGGCAAACGCCGATCAATGCTTCGGCAGCTTTTTGCATCGAGCCGGACGGTCTTTCTGTTCGAATCGCCACATCGGATGAGCAAGCTGCTGACGGAGATCGTGGAGGAATTGGGGGGGGAGACCATGGTGGCCATCGTACGTGAGGCGACGAAGCTGCATGAAGAGGTCTTGAGGGGGAGTGCGGCGGAGCTGCTGGCGGCGCATGGTTCGCGAAGCTGGAAGGGAGAGTTGACTGTTGGTCTTACGCATCCACTGCAGACGAGCGGTCAATGTGCTGCCGGAAGTTGAGTTTCGGTTGCTTCAGCGGCAAAATGAATTATCTTTAACGTATGCGGGCCGAGATTGTTCATAGTACATCAGACCCATAATCATTTTACGAGCGTGAACATCATGAGGAATTCGACGATGACCGCACAGAAAGCACCCCGTCTACCGAAGAAAGAGATGCTCGCCTGGCTAAAGAGCCGGGAGAGCTGGAATCACGAGGAATGGATGGCCTTGCTTGCGCAGCTGCGGCAGCAGGGCTTTGAGTACTGGACGGACACCAATGAAGGGCGGCAGGTCCTGGGTGAGTACTTGGAAGCGAATCGCAAGAGCTGACGGCTGAAGACCGGAGTCTGCCACCGATCATGCCCATGGATCGCTTGGCGGCGCCAACTGAAAAGAGCCCCGGTGTCGGATGTTGCATGCGCGTCGTGGGCTCTTTTCTGCTAAAAGGGTGGTGAGATATGTCGACCTCGTCAGAAGCTGCGTTCTCGGTCACGAATGACCAATGCCTGGATCTTGAGCAGGTATTGAGTCATGAGTGGCTGGAAACGAATGGCCTTGGCGGCTATGCCTCGAGCACGTTGTATGAGTGCCATACGCGCAAATACCACGGATTGCTGGTTTGCTCCCTGGCGCAACCGGAGGGCAAGTTTGTCCTGCTCTCCAAGCTCGAGACGGAGTTGGTGGTTCGGCAGGCCGGCTTCGATTTCAATCTGAACAAGTATCCGGGGGTCTATTATCCATCCGGGCACAACTATGTCGAACAGATCAGCTGCGGCATTCACCCGAAGACGATATATCGGCTTGGTGACATACGGCTGGAACGCTCGATCATGGTGCCGCGCGGCGAAAACGTCGTGTTGGTGCGCTATGAACTGTTGAGTGCGTCGGAGGATGTGCTGCTGTGCCTCAGGCCGTTGCTCGCCTATCGCGATTTTCACACCACAATCCGCGCCAATCATGCGATCAACGGCAGCACGAGGAAGGAAGCAAACGGCTTCTCGATCACTCCCTATGTGGGAATGCCGACGCTCTACGTGACTGCCGACCGGGCGCGGCAGTGGACTGAGCAGGGTAACTGGTATTACAATCTGGAGTATATCGAGGAGCAGGAGCGTGGCCTGGACTATCAGGAGGATCTCTTTTGCCCAGGTATACTGTCGATCGATCTGCAGCTTGGGGAAGCGGTGATCGTGCGCGCGTCGATTGACGAGGCGCGGGAGCAACCCAGCGTGACCTGGGAGCGGGAACTGCGGCGCCGCGAGCAGGCGTTGAAGCGATATGCGTCGGACGACGCCTTGCTGCGGATGCTGAAGGCACGGTCGGAGTCGCTCATCATTCGCAATCCGCGCCAGGAAATGTCCATCGTAGCCGGTTACCACTGGTTTGCGGAGTGGGGACGGGATACGATGATTGCACTACCGGGGTTGACCCTGGCGTGTGCGCGCAACGAAGAGGCGATGCAGATCCTGACGTCGTATGGCAAGCATGTACGGGGTGGCTTGATCCCGAACTACCTGGCCACGGCGGGGGACAATCATGCTTACAACTCCGTGGATGCGTCGCTCTGGTATGTCTGGGCGACGCAGATGTACCTGCGCTATACGAATGATCGCGATGGCGTGGAAGCAAATCTGCTCAATGGGGTGGGGCGCATCCTGCGGGCATTTGCCGAGGGCAGTGTCCAGTTCGTGGTACCCCAGGAGAATGGATTGATCAGCGTCGGCAACGAGCATACGCAGTTGACGTGGATGGATGCGTTGGTGAATGGGCGACCGGTGACCCCGCGGCACGGCCTCGCGGTGGAGCTGAATGCCTTGTGGTACAATGCCTTGTGCTTCTATCTGGAGTTCACGGATGAGAAGGATCGGCGCCTGGTAGAGATTCGCGACGCGGCCAAAGCCGCCTTCATGCCGACTTTCTGGTTGCCGGATCGTCAATACCTGGCAGATTGCGTGCGACCGGAGGGGCCGGATATCTCTGTTCGCCCGAACCAGATCTTTGCCGTCTCGCTGCCCCATTCTCCGCTTGACGATAACGCCATGCGCGGCGTCGTCCGCCGTGTGCGCGATGACTTGGTGACGCCTTTCGGCCTGCGGACGCTCTCTCCTGACCATCCCGATTATGTGGGGTGGTATGAAGGCGACCCGGCGCAGCGTGACAGCAGTTATCACCAGGGAACGGTCTGGCCATGGCTCGTCGGCCATTATGTGGAGGCTGCCCTGCGGATCGCATCGCATCCGGCCACGGTTGCCGAGGGGCTCTGGGACTGCTTTGAGCCCCTGTTTCAGCAGCACCCGCGTGAGGCCGGACTGTTCTGCGTCTCAGAGATCTTCGATGCGGAGCCGCCGCATCGCCCGAATGGCGCCATTCAGCAGGCTTGGAGCGTCGCGGAGATCATCCGTACGCAGCAACTTCTGCATGATGCCATGACGGCCAGCTCCTAGCTGGGGCTGCCACTTACCCACGCCAGGTAGCAGTAGAAAAGGGGGCCGACGAAGACGAGGCTGTCAATGACGTCGATGACACCCCCCATGCCGGGAAGCAAATGTCCGGAGTCCTTCACACCCGACGCCCGCTTGAGAGCGGAAGCGGCCAGATCGCCAACCAAACCGACGGTGGCAAAGACGATGCCGATGAGAATGGAGCTCAACGTGCTCATGGCCGGGCGTCCATTGATCATGAAGTGAGTACCGAGCCACGCGTACAGCGCCCACGCGACTAGACCGCTCAGCAGGATACTGCCGAGATAGCCTTCCCAGCTCTTCTTCGGGCTGAGGAAGGGGACCATCTTGTGATTGCCGCCGATGCGCTTGGCGGACAAGCTGCCGAGAATGAAGCCGCCGATGTCGCCACACTTGGTTACCAGTACCAGAAAGAAGAAGAGATAGGGGCTATGTGACCCCTCGTCGGCAAGATAGTACACACGAACCAGGAAGACGAGCGTAACGCCGAGGTAAAGCAAACCGCCGGCGCTGGCAAGGAAACCCAGCGTGGCCGCACGGAATCCCTCTGGATTGCGCTGGCGGAAGATCAGTCCGAAGCTGAAGAGAAGAAAGATCAGAAAGACCAGAGTGATATACGGATCGAGGGCCAGGCTCTGCCGAACGGGCGGAAAAGCGGCCGCCAAGAGGGCCAGGCTGATGGGGAGCGTCAGCCCGTAATGGCCGGACGCTCCCATACGAGCCGTCATGTTGAAGTACTCTCGCAGGGAAGTTACCAGCACGGCAACCGCAAACACCGCCATCAGCACGTCGGCGATGGCGGAGCGGACAAAGACCATGATCGCCAGGAAGACAATCAGTGCGGAACCACTCATGAGTCTGTAGCGTAGCACTGCGTGCCTCCCTGCTGCTTGACGTTAGGCCGAGAAGGTCTGCAGACGACCGGGACCAGTGGAGACGATGCCGATGCGCGTTTCCAGCAGTTCGCTCAACCATTGCAGGTATGCCTGGGCTTTCTCCGGCAGGTCGTTCCAGGTGCGGACCGCGGTGGTATCCGTCATCCAGCCCGGCATTTCCGCGTAGACTGGCTGAACGCGCTGCAAAGACTCCAGATCCGCTGGAAAGTCCGTGATGGTTTCGCCATCGAGGGTATAGGCAGTACAGACCTTGATTGTCTTCTGGTTGTCGAGCACATCGAGCTTCGTAACTGCCAGTTGATCGACGCCATTGACCATGACGGCATAGCGATTGGCGACAGCATCGAACCAGCCGCAACGTCGCGGGCGGCCCGTTGTGGCGCCGTACTCGTGGCCGGCTTCGCGCAGGCTGTCGCCCTCCGGTCCCAGCAGTTCGGTGGGGAAGGGCCCTTCCCCAACGCGAGTCGTATACGCCTTGACCACGCCGATGACGTCCGTGATGTGCCGTGGCGCAACGCCGCCGCCAGTGCAGGCACCACCGGTAGTGGTATTGCTGCTGGTGACGTACGGGTAGGTCCCGTAGTCGATGTCGAGGTGCATGCCCTGGGCGCCCTCGAAGAGGAGGTTCTTTCCAGCCTTGATGCTGCGGTTCACGGTGAGCACTGTGTCGGTTACGAGTGGGGCGAGCGCGTCAGCGGCGGCGCTGATGGTGGCCCATTCGGCCTCCACGTCAAGCAGCTCGCTACCCTGCGCGGCAAAGATACGGTTGTAGCGCTCGGCCTGAGCCCGGAACTTGCTTTCCAGCCGCTCTTTGTGGCACAGATCGCAGGCCCGGATGCCGACCCGGTTGGCTTTGTCGGCATAGGTGGGGCCGATGCCGCGCTTGGTGGTGCCGATCATGGCTTTTCCTGCGCTCAACTCCCGGGCAGCGTCAGCCAGGCGATGGTACTTGAAGACGAGGTGCGCACGGCTGCTGATCTCCAGGCGGTCCCGAACAGCGATCCCACGCGCCTCCAGATCCGTGATTTCACTGAGCAGGTCGACTGGGCTGACGACAACGCCGTTGCCGATAATGCAGCGCTTGTCCGCGCGAAGGATGCCCGAGGGAATCAGGTGCAGCACATACTTGTCGTTGCCCACCTCGACGGTATGCCCGGCATTGTTGCCGCCCTGATAGCGGACGATGACGTCTGTCTGCTCTGTCAGTACGTCGATGATCTTGCCTTTGCCCTCGTCACCCCACTGGATGCCCACTAAAACAGTTACCGGCATTATGATTGCTTCTTATCCTGAATGAATGAAAGTAAGCCGGCGGATCGGGGCGCTCGAAGGGCGCGAATTGCCGCCAGCATGGAGTTGCAGCACAAAGGTAGAATATAAGCTCTCGCGCCAAGGGGTCAAGCTGTTCGGAAGTTGAAGCAGTTGTGCCAAAAAGAGCGGCAATTCGATCTGACAAACGGGGCAATGCAGCCTATATTCCTACTTGGTATCTGCGCTAATGTAGTTCAGGAAAGTTGACAAGGGAGGTTACAGCATGATCAACTTCGTTTTCCTGGGGCCACCAGGATCGGGCAAGGGGACGCTCTCGGAAGCCATCTGCTGGCAGGACAAGCTCGAGCATTTGTCTACGGGAG
Organism: Lentisphaeria bacterium; assembly: GCA_041690595.1. Classification (GTDB taxonomy): domain Bacteria; phylum Verrucomicrobiota; class Lentisphaeria; order JABSQK01; family JAWLHB01; genus JAWLHB01. The sequence continues at coordinate 9,212 of JAWLHB010000017.1, read as the reverse complement.
ATTTGTTGCGCGGCGAGATCAAGAAGGGGAGCGAGCTGGGGGAAAAGGTGAAAAGCATCGTCCAGCAAGGCGGACTGGTTTCTGACGAAATCGTGGCTGACTTGGTCGAGAATCACCTGTCCAGTGTCGATGCGGAGCAGGTAAAAGGCTTCATCTTCGACGGGTATCCCCGCACGATCCGCCAAGCGGAGCTGCTCGAAGAGACCCTTGGCAAGCTGACGATGAAGCTCGATGCGGTCGTGCTGCTCGACGTGCAGGAGGACGTCCTCATTCTGCGTTTGACCGGGCGCCGCATCTGCCGAAATTGCAACAAGATCTATCATCTTGCCTACAGCCCTCCAAAGAAGGATGGCGTTTGCGACCAGTGCGGCAGCAAGGATCTCTATCATCGCCCCGATGATAACGAAGAATCGGTGCGCGAGCGCCTTGCGGTTTATGATCGCGAGACGAAGCCGCTGATCGAATATTACGAGGAGCGCGGCAAGTTGCTGCGGATCGATGCTTCGCGGGACAAGGCGACCAACATCGCCAATCTGCGCCAGCGCCTCTCCGGCTATCTTGCCAGGGTCTGAGCCCTCGCTTCCGCGTGATCCATCATGCCCTCGGCTCGTGCAGCCGGGGGCTTTCTTTTCTCCCCGCGGCTGACAATCCCTTGCTGGGGATGCAGCCAAGGCCGCCAATAAGAAAACGCCGGGGACCCAGTGGATCCGTCGGCGTCTCAAATCATCGCAACGGCAGTCGCCGCCCCATTCGGAAAAAGGCTGACCGTCAGACGGCCTTGGCGACTTTACCCGAACGGATGCATGATGTGCAGACCATCACTTTCTTGACGGTCGTGCCTTCGCGAATGCGGCAGGGCTGCAGGTTGGGCTTGAAGGTGCGCTTCACGTTCTTGACGACGTGCATGCCGATACCGCCCTTCTTCTTGGCGAGACCGCGGCGGGTAATGCTGCCGCCAGTCGTCCACTGCTTGTCGCACGAGTAACACTTTGCCATCGGGGTTGCCTCTTGTAAGTTTCCGAATGAAGGCGCTGTCGCCTCTCCATAGATATACTGGTGGGATGGCTGGGACTTGAACCCAGGACCCACGGCTTAAAAGGCCGTTGCTCTGCCGACTGAGCTACCATCCCGCTGAAAGTCGCGGTGTAAAGCCAAGTACCTTAGCTGCTTTGCCTCGAATAGCAAGGTCCACTTGCCAAAAAAAGCTTCATTCAATGGTGTGGAAGCGGGGCGCTCAGTTCGCGCAGCTGGCGGCCACATGTTCTGTAAAATACCGATGCAGAATATGACCGTCTGTCAGTTCCGGATGAAAGGTACTTGCCAGGTGACGATTTGACGCGACCATGATCGGGTCGCCGCCGTGGCTGGCCAGAACCCGCACCCCAGCACCGATCCGCGTGATCCGCGGAGCCCGAATGAAGATCGCGCGCACCGGCGTCACCGGTGACAGCTCGATCTGCACTTCCGCAATAAAGCTGTCAAGCTGCGCGCCATAGGCATTGCGGCTTACCGTGATATCCATGAGCCCGAGCGATCTCTGCTCCGGGTGATGCACCTCACTCGCCATCAGAATGCAGCCGGCGCAAATGCCCCACACCGGCTTCTCCCGGCCAAAGCTCTCGAGCGCCTCCCACAGTCCGCTCTTGGCGGTCTTGAGCATGGTCGTGCTCTCACCGCCGGGCATCACCAACGCGTCAACCTCCAAAAGGTCAACAGGATAGATCACCCGTTGGGTCTCTATCCCCAAGTCGGCAAATTTCCGGCGGTGAGGCTCGCAACATCCTTGCAGCCCCAGTATTCCGATCTTCATGAAGGCCCCGATCGCTTACCAGCCGCGCGTCTGCAGCTTCTGGTCTTCGCCGATCTGTTCCATCGACAGGCTGGGCATCGCCATCCCAAGGCCCCGCGAAACTTCCAGCAGCTTCCGCGGCTCGTTGAAATGCGTTACCGCTTCCACGATCGCCCGCGCGAACTTCGGCGGATTCGATGAACGGAAGATCCCCGAACCGACAAAGACAGACTCAGCCCCAAGCTGCATGAGCAGCGAAGCATCGGCCGGCGTCGCCACTCCGCCCGCGGCGAAATTCGGCACGGGCAGCGTTCCGGTCTTGGCTACCTGCTGCACCAGATGCAGAGGCGCCTGAAGCCGCTTCGCCTCAGCGTAGAGATCGGAGGCGCTCAACTGCGCCAGTACCTTCATCTCGCGGATGATGCTGCGCATGTGCCGTACACCTTCGATCACGTTGCCGGTTCCAGCTTCGCCTTTGGTGCGAATCATTGCCGCGCCTTCGCCGATGCGCCGCAGCGCTTCCGCCAGACAGGTCGCGCCGCAGACGAAGGGCGCGTCGAACTGCCACTTGTCGATGTGGTGCGCTTCGTCCGCCGGAGTCAGCACTTCGCTTTCGTCGATGAAGTCGATGCCCAGCGCCTGCAGGATCTGCGCTTCCGCGAAATGGCCGATACGGCACTTCGCCATGACTGGGATCGAGACCACTCCCTTGATCTGCACGATCAGCTCCGGATCCGTCATGCGAGCCACACCGCCTTCCTTGCGGATGTCCGACGGTATCTTCTCCAGCGCCATCACGGCACAGGCACCCGCATCTTCCGCGATCTTCGCCTGCTCCGCGTTTGTGACGTCCATGATGACGCCGCCGCACAGCATCCTGGCCAGGCCCACGTTCAATTCTCTGCGTTCCTCAGTCATTGTATCCTAATCCCCTGTCCAAAAGTTTCCCGCAATCATGATCCATCGAAAATCGACAGCACCACAACTGAAGACAGCAGTTGTGAGCTGAACAAGTAAAATACTGCCCCATGGCCACTTTGCCAAACCTTAACGAGTAGAAAGATCGACGGCTCTCATGGCTCCACTCGTTCGCCCGTTCTCGAATCGAACAACATCAGGTGCTCCAGCCTGAACCGCAGGTGAACGACAGCTCCAGGCGCGAGTCTGGGGGAAGCGGGAGCTATCGCCTTCACCATCTCCTTTCCGAGCATGAAGGCCACAATCTGGTGCGATCCCTGGGGCTCCACCACGCTGATCGCGCGGCTCAGGTGGGCATCGCTCTCGTGCGTTGGCAGAAGGTCCTCCGGGCGCACCGCCAGCTCCAGCTCGCGCCCCTCCTGGCCGGCTGCAGCCGACTGCCAGCTCGCCGGCAGTTCCACCGTGAAGGCGTTATGAACCAGCTTCCCGCCGCGAACCTGCACCACGAAGAAGTTCGCGGGTGGCGACCCGATGAAGGCCGCGACAAAACGGCTGGCGCTGCGCGAATAGATCTCCTCGGGTGTTCCGACCTGAATGATGCGGCCCTCGTGCATGACAACGATGCGGTCTGCCAGACTCATCGCTTCCGCCTGGTCATGCGTCACGAACACCGTCGTCGCCCCGGTTCGCTGATGAATGGCCCGAAGCTCCGTTCGCATCTGCCCGCGCAGCTTCGCATCCAGGTTCGACAGCGGTTCATCCATGAGGAAGACTTCCGGCTCTACTGCAAGCGCCCGCGCCAATGCCACCCGCTGCCGCTGACCGCCTGACAGCTGATCCGGCCGTCGCGTCAACAGATGCTCGATCGCCACCAGCTCCGTCATCTCCCGAACCATGCGGTCGATCTCCGTCTTTGGACGCTTCTGAAGCCGGAGCGGAAAGGCCACGTTGTCGTAGACCGTCATGTGCGGCCAGACCGCATAGTTCTGGAAGACCATGCTGAGGCGACGCTTGCGTGGCGGCAGATCCGTGATCTCCCGGTCGCCGACGTGGACGGTGCCGCTCGTCGGCTCGACAAGCCCGGCAATGATCCGGATCGTCGTCGACTTCCCACAGCCGGACGGACCGAGCAGGACGAGAAACTCCCCGTCACGTGCCGTCAGGTCGATAGGGTGCAGCGCCCAGGAGTCGCGTCCATAGCGCTTGGAGATGTTTCGCAGATTCAGGTCGGGCATGTTGTCACGCGGTAAGAGTCAGACATTGACACCGCCCCACATGCTCACCATGTAGCGGCGGATGAGAAAGGTGAAGATGACGGCCGGCAAGGCCATGACGACGCTTCCCGCCGCCGCCAGATGCACCATGCTCCTGGAGTCGAGCAGTGCCTGGTACACCACTACCGGAAAGGTCGGGTTGAACTGAGTCAGCACCAACGCCTGGATCGTCTCGTTCCAGGACGCGATGAAAGCATACATGGCGCTCGCCGCCAGACCGGGCAGTGCCAGCGGCAACGTCACATGCCAGAAGGCCCCGACCGCGCTTGCGCCAAAAACATGGGCCGCTTCCTCCAGTTCCCGGGGGATACCCAGAAAGATGCTCGCGGTGATCCATACCGTCAGCCCGATCTGCCCCACCGCGTAGACCAGCGCCAGCCCCAGTGGGCGATCGTACAGCCCGATGCTCCCCAGGATGATCACCATCGGTATCGCGATGCTCACCCCAGGGAACATCCGCACGAACAGCACCCCCAGCTTCAGCCCCTTGCGTCCCACAAACCGGTACCGCGCAAAGGCATAGCCCGCCAGCCCGCCGATCGTCAGCGAAAGGCCGATTGTCACCAGTGCCACGTACACACTTCGCCACAAGGCCGCATACGCTCCCGGCGAGACCTGAAAGAAGGTCCGGTAGTTCGCCAGCCATTCCCGCTGGGGCGACCACTCTCGCGGCGCTTCCGACATCGCCTGCCGCAGCTCCCCCGCCGTCAGCCCGCAATTCGTCTTGCGCCTGGCAAACGCCGCCATTGCCTCGGCATCCGTGCCCTCGATCAGGCTCTGGAAGCTGCCATCCACCTTTCGCACGCTCAGGACGTATCCAGCCTCCGTTGCTTCCACGCGAAAGGCGATGCCGGCGGCCGGCATCAGCGGCATCGGCCATTCATTGTACGCCTCCAGATCCGACATGAACGAGAGGGATACCAGCAGAAACACTGGCGTCAGGATGATCACCGCCAACCCGGTTACCACGATGTACAGCGTCGTCGTGCGGGCCAGCCGTCGGAGCATGCGCAGCGATTCCGGCTTCATTCGTTCACCTCCTGTCGTCCCCCGCCGGACACCTTCAGGTACAGTACCGCGACCGTCGAGACGATGACCGCCACGATGACCGCATACGCCATGGCGATGCGCTGATACAGCGGCCCGCCCAGTTCTTCCTGGTAGTACATCACCTCCTCCAGCAGCACCGGCACCCGGCGAAAGCCAAAGAGCATCACGATAATCAGCCAGATCTGGATCGCCGCGATGATCCGTAGCAGCAGCGCCGTCTGGATCGTGGCCCGCAACTGCGGGGTGACAATCCTCCAGATCACCGTCCATTGGCTCCCCCCAAAGACCCGCCCAGCTTCAACCGTCTCCCGCGGCAGGTTCTGCAGCCCCGCCAGCAGCAGGATCATCATGAACGGCACCACCTGCCACCCGTCGACAAGGATGATCACGGCCAGCGATCGCGCTTCGCCCCCCGCCAGAAAGGCAATCCGTTCATCGACACCGAGCAGGCCCAGGTGCACCAGCAGGCTATTCAGCCAACCATACGTTGCCAGTCCGCTTGCCCACATGGCCCCGACCGCCACCGGCGGCAGCGCCATCGGAATCAACGCCAGGAACAGGAAGAAGGTCGACCCGCGAAAGCGCGTGTTGATCAGCAGCGCCAGCCCATACGCCAGCACGAATTCCAAGCTAACCGAGATCAGCACGATGATGCCCGTGTTCACTGCTCCACGCACGAAATAGGGGTCCTCGAAGAGCATCTGGTAGTAGCGCAGCGTGAAGCTCCCATCCGCATCGGCCACGCTCTGGTAGAGCGCCGCCAGCACCGGCCTCATCCAGAAAGCCAGGTAATACAGCAGCACAGGTGCGATCAGCAGATAGGGCAGCGCCTCCTTCAGTCGCCTCGGTTGTCGTTCCTCAGCCATCATGCAAGCAACCTTTGCCTCTCTCCTAGCGGAACGTGTCGATCGTCTCCTGCGCGGCACGCAGGTACTCCACGTCGACCTCCCCATCCCGCATCACCACCTTCCGGAACGCTTCATCATACACGATCTTCACACTGCTCCAGTTCTGCACCGCCGGAATGTACGCCAGGTTACCCTCCTCAAGAACCTGCATCGATTTCGCGATCACCTGTTCCTGAACGGAATCACCCAGCTCCTTCACCGCCTCCGTCACCGTCGGAATGAAACCACCTGTTCCGATCGCCAGCTTCATCTGGATATCCGGCCGCGTCAGGTACCCGAGGAAGGCCGCCGCCAGCTCCGGTTGACCTGCCCCCCGCACGATGCCAACGCCGCTGACTCCCGCCACCGAGCCCCGTCCCGCCGGACCATGCGGCGCCGGTGCCACCACGTACTGCGTCGGGTTCGAAGCATGGATCTCGCCGACGCGCGCGTTGTGCGTCACCGTCAGCCAGGCCTCCCCCCGTTTCATCGCCGGCACCACCGTATCGTAAGTTCCCACCGCCGGCGTCAGCGCCCCATGCAGTCCCGTCAGCACACGCCAGGCCAGGATAGCCTCCGGCGACGCCACATCCGGGAAGCCGCCACCGTACGAGAGTATCGCCGCGCTCACCTGATAGATCAGCATCTTCTGAGCGACGCCCGTCACCGCGAACTTCCCTTCCCCTTCCCCCTCGGCAATCCGTCGCGCCCATTGCACCAGCTGGTGCCAGCTCAGATTCTGCGCGTCAAGACCTTCCGGCAGATACTTCAGCGCCTCCCGGTTTGCGCACAGCAGGTAATCGTCAGCCCCGATCGGCAGAAAGTACCGCTTCCCCGCGAACGTCGTCATGCTCTCGAATGCCTCCACAAACGACCGTCCCTCCCATGCCGTCTCATACGGCCGAAGATCCACCACCAGCCCGTCCTCCACCCAGTTCGCCATGCGCGACACATACACGATCGCCACATCCGTCCCCACCGTGTCGCTTGTCTGCTGCACCTTCATCCGCTGCAACTGCTTCACATCGTCAAACACCTGCAGCTCCACCGTGCAATTCTGCTCCCGTTCGAAAGGACCGATGATCGACTCCAACACGAACTGCCGCTCATGCGGTTGCGACCAGAGCCGCGACGACACCACCAGCCGCCGATGCCCAGGCTCCTCGTTCGTCGCCGGGCCAGGGCGCAGCAGTACCAGCGCCACCACAATGACGATGATCCCGATGCCGATACCGATCAACTGCCTGCCCATGTTGCCTCCTGCCTTGCCGTTTGTCTCTGTCATTCCAACATAGTGGAAATCCGCGGCAGGATCAATGAGCAAGCAACTCCGAGTCTATCTCCAGTCCGGCTGACCCGTGGCCCGAAGCACCGTCTGCCATTCCCACCCATGTGGATCCAGCAGCTTGCGCTCCGCCGTCGCCATATGCAGCGGCACATGCGTGATATGCCCGTGCCACGAGCCCACCAGCATATCCGTGTAGCCAGCCATCCCCGCATGCGCGGCATGCTGCCCCAGGCGAAGGCAATAGACCGAGTCCCCGGCTGTCGCCGGCACCCCGCGGATCATGTACGAGGGGTCGATATACTTGATCGATACTTCCATGTCCAAGGCCGAACAATGCGTCTTGATCTCCTCCTTCAGCAGTACCCCGATATCCTGCAGCAGGTTGTTCCCCGATGCGTCCCTGCCGCAACTCGCCCCGAAGAGATCCTGACCCGCACCCTCTGCCACCACAATCACGCAATGCCGCCGATTCCGCAGTCGCCACTCCACGTAATCCAGCACGTTTCCCTTGCCATGCAGCTTGAACGCGATCTCCGGCACCAGCGTCAGATTCACCTCCGAATAGGCCAGCGTCGCCCATGCCGCGATGAAACCCGAATGTCGGCCCATCAGCTTCACGATGCCAACCCCATTCGGCGCACCTTTCGCCTCATTGTGCGCCGACACGATCGCCTGACTCGCCTCCGACACCGCCGTCTCGAACCCAAAGGTCTGGTCAATGCAGCTGATGTCGTTGTCGATCGACTTCGGCACCCCGATGATGCTGATCGGCAGCCCCCGCCGATTCACTTCATCGCTGATCGCCTTGGCGCCCCGTTGCGTTCCATCTCCCCCGATCGTGAAAAGAATGTTGATTCCCCGCTCGACCAGAAAATCCACCATTATCCGTGGATCCTGTGGCCCTCGCGATGACGACAGAATCGAGCCGCCCTGCTGGTGAATGTCATCGACCTCATCCGGGTCCAACCGGATCGGTTCATGGCCGCACGCCGGATTCAACCCCTGAAAGCCATACTTCAAACCCAGGATGCGTCGCACCCCATAGCCATGCCACAACTGCATGAAGATTGCCCGTATCACGTCATTGATACCCGGACACAATCCCCCGCACGTCACGATCGCCGCCGTCGTTTGCGCCGGATCATGAAAAATCGGATCCCGTGGCCCCGCCGACGCATAGGACGGCAGCGCTTGCCCCTCCCGCTCCATCTTCAGCACCGCATCCAGATCATGATTCACCAGCACTCGACTTCCCGGTTGCACAAAATGCCGGGACCTCAACGGCGACGCCACCATCGCCGGACCAAACCGCGGTATCTCCATCACCACTCTCCTCCTCATTTGCATGCTGCTTGCTACCCGTGATCGACAATATATCCCCAATCCCCCAACCGCCTACCTCAAACCCAGAACGTCCGGCCCCGACAGCATCTCCCCCTGCGCATCGCCCGAAAACCTCGGTCCATTCCTCGGTCACACGGACAGCCTTCCGATCTCTTCCTGGGCACGCCACTCGCCTGAGTGGCACCTCCTGCGCGTCGCGCGAAAACCTCGGTCCATTCCTCGGTCCCACGGACAGCCTCCCGATCTCTTCCTGGGCACGCCACTCGCCTGAGTGGCACCTCCTGCGCGTCGCCCGAAAACCTCGGTCCATTCCTCGGTCCCACGGACAGCCTCCCTATCTCTTCCTGGGCACGCCACTCGCCTGAGTGGCACCTCCTGCGCGTCGCGCGAAAACCTCGTGGGGGCTGTTGCGGCCTGGCTTGCGTGTCGGGTGGCACCTCCTGCGCGTCGCGCGAAAACCTCGGTCCATTCCTCGGTCCCACGGACAGCCTCTCGATCTCTTCCTGGGCACGCCACTCGCCTGAGTGGCACCTCCTGCGCGTCGCCTGAAAACCTCGGTCCATTCCTCGGTCCCACGGACAGCCTCCCAATCTCTTCCTGGGCACGCCACTCGCCTGAGTGGCACCTCCTGCGCGTCGCCCGAAAACCTCGGTCCATTACTC
>JAWLHB010000016.1:0-152167 GCA_041690595.1 Lentisphaeria bacterium | reverse complement strand
TTCCTCCCCGACGTCTGGAAAGCAAAGCGCGAAGCCAAGGCCCAAGCCGCGTAGGCGTCTGGCCCCAAAAACAACATGGGGTATTTTTGACGCTTACGTGTCCTTCGTGTTCTTCGTGGTAATCATAATCGCGTCAACTGTGTCACCCCGAGACTGGAAACCTTTGGTTGCGGCGTTATGCCGGCACCTCGTCTTTCTTCTCCCTGTTCCAGTGACGGTGCTGGCCGATCGCCGCGACAAAGGCATCGACAAAGCCATCGACAGATCCTTTCTTGCCCAGCCACTGCGTGACCACCCCCTTGTCCACCGTCACCTTGCCCGCGTCCTGCTTGGCCGGCTTAATCCCGGCCAGACGCGCCTCCGTCAGCAGCTCGATTCCCGCATCCAGCGCCCCGATTGGCTTGCCGTGCCGGAACGCCTCCTGAACGAAGAAGATCGCGTCGCCATGGCCCTTCAGCGCATCCACGCTCGCCTGGCCGCCGGCCACGAAGACCGCGTCGTACATGATCGACGCCGTGGTCACGTAGTTCTTGTCGACCATCACCTCGCCATCCTGGGCTCCCGCCAGCATGCCCTTGTTCCTGGCAATCACGTCGCACATCGCCCCCTTCTCCATCAAGGCCGATTTCACTGCCATCAGACGGTCGGCATCGACCCCATCCGCCGCCAGGATCGCAACGCGGCGGCTCTGGATCGTATCCTGACGCGCCCGGAACTCGATGCTCACCTCGGGCGCCTTCTTCGTCACCCCCTTCCCGGCAAAAACCGTCGGCGGCGAGATGCCGATGCCTTTGGCGGCGCGGACCGCCAGCCCAAAGTCGATCTTGTTGAGAAACTCGTCGATCATGCGCTGCTGGACCTCCTTGCTTTTCACCTTGCCCAGCTCGAAATGGCAGGCCATAACCAGCCGGTCCTGCTCGGGTACCGTCAGGCTGTTCCAGAACATCGTTGCCTGGCTGAAGTGATCCTTGAAGCTCTCGCTCCGTTCCCGCACCTTCCGACCTTCCACCTTCTCCATGTGGTGCACGTAACCGCCCATATTCTCCGGCGAGGTCATCGGGCAGCCCCCTCCCATCGAATTCGGCGAATAGTTGGTGCGCCCCGTGTCGATCGTCTGCCGGGCGAAGCCGTCTCGCTGGTTGTTGCGGACGCTCGCCAGCGGCCGATTGATCGGAATCTCATGGAAGTTCGGGCCGCCGAGACGGATGATTTGCGTATCCAGGTACGAGAAGAGGCGCCCCTGAAGCAGCGGATCGTTGGTGAAGTCGATCCCGGGAACCACGTGCCCCGGATGAAAGGCCACCTGCTCCGTTTCCGCGAAGAAGTTGTCCGGATTCCGGTTCAGCGTCATCTTGCCGATCAGCCGGACCGGCACCTCGTCTTCCGGAATGATCTTTGTCGCGTCAAGGAGGTCGAAGTCGAAGCTGTGCTCGTCCTCTTCCTCCACGATCTGCACCCCAAGCTCGAACTCGGGAAAGTCTCCCATGTCGATCGCTTCCCACAGATCCCGCCGCAACCAGTCCGGATCCTTGCCGGCCAGCTTCTGCGACTCATCCCATACCAGCGACTGCGTTCCCGCTACCGGCTTCCAGTGGAACTTCACGAAGCGCGCCTTCCCGGCCGCGTTGATGAACCGAAAGGTGTGCACCCCGAAGCCTTCCATCATGCGAAAGCTCCGCGGCAGCGCCCGATCCGAAAGCACCCACATGATCGTGTGAGCGGATTCCGGCGTCAGCGAGATGAAATCCCAGAAGTTGTCATGCGCCGCCGAGGCCTGCGGCATCTCGTCGTGCGGTTCCGGCTTGATCGCGTGCACCAAGTCGGGAAACTTGATCGCATCCTGGATGAAGAAGACGGGCATGTTGTTGCCCACCAGGTCGTAATTCCCCTCTTCCGTATAGAACTTCGTGGCGAAACCGCGCACATCCCGCACCGTGTCGGCCGAACCGCGAAAACCCACCACCGTCGAAAAGCGCACGAAAACCGGCGTCTTCTTCTCCGGATCCTGCAGGAAGCCCGCCTTGGTGTACTCCGCCATCGACTCGTAAACCTGGAAGTAGCCGTGCGCCCCCGACCCCCGCGCGTGAACGATCCGTTCCGGGATGCGCTCATGATCGAAGTGCGTCATCTTCTCCCGGAAATGGAAGTCCTCCATCAGTGTCGGTCCCCGGGCCCCTGCGGTCAGCGAATCATCCGTATGACTCACCCTCACCCCCTGATTCGTCGTCAGCCGCTCCCCCTCCGGATCCGCGCGAAACTGCTCCAGATCCTCGTCCTTTCCCTTTCCTTCCTTCTTCATCTTGTCATCGCCATGTTTCTTCATGATAACCTTCCTCGTTTATGTAAATTGCCCGGTGGCAGGTGGATGAGATCTAGCATAGCCCAAAGCCATCGCCTCCCAAAACGGCTGCTGCCTCTGCCCCCCTCTTGTGAGCACACCGCCCCCCCCACATTTTTTCCGCTACTTATTCTTGGTCACGATGCATCGCTCCACGAAAAACGGGCGTGGCACCCGGAGGCACCACGCCCGTTCTATGCGCTGATGTCGGTCAACTCGTCACCGGCTGATCGTCAGCGGTTCCTCTGCTGCTGGAAGCGGGTAGGAACCCGCTCGATGTTCTGCCGCGGGTTCTCCCACTCTACATTGGTCGAGCGGTTTCCGACCTTGAACTCTTCCGCAAGAAGAGCGTTCTGACCGTCGATCTGCACCTGGCGGATCAGGAACGAGGCCTGCTGATTCTCGCTCAGGCGCTCCGTCGGGATTTCCTTCTCTTTCCCAAGGATCACGGTGCGCTGCGGACCATCCTGAAAGTCCACGAGAGCGATCACATGACGTGCATCGCGGCCGCTGCCGATGTCGACCGTCGCCGTGCGCAGAATCTCGCCTTCGGCACGTTGCAGCTTCTTGCTTTCGCCGCGCTGCGCCGTGATGGTGCGGCCCTGCGCGTTGATCCGAGTCGCCATCAGCAACGCACGGCCGTTGATCTGACCGATCTTCCCGGTCACCGTCACCCGGTCACCTTGCTGAAGGTCCACGTTGCGCAGATTGCGCTCGCGGCCCAGATCGACCTTTGCGATGCGCCCATCCTGCGTGCGGATCTTGGCAAGCAGGTGCGTTCCTTCCTTTCCGGCAAGCTCAAGGCTCCGCAGATTGGTGATCCGGCCCTGCACGCGGTAAGTCGCCGCCTGCTGGTTGCCACGATTCCGCGACTGCAGGTTCTGCTGCTGTTTGGTCACGAACTGGCTGTCGCGCTGGCTGCGATCCTGTTGGCTCATCTGCCGACGGTCGCGCTGGCTTCGATCCTGTTGGCTCATCTGCCGACGGTCGCGCTGGCTGCGATCCTGTTGGCTCATCTTCTGATCCTGCTGCCGGCGACGCTGCGAATCGTTGCGCGCCCGCTCCAGATCATAGTAGTTGATATACTCAACCGCTTCGAAACTTCCGTCGCGGTCCAGATCATACGCAATACGCACCCAGGCTTCCGGCTGCAGTTGACTGCTGCTCTGCTGCTGGCTCTGTTGCTTCTGACTGCTCTGCTTCTGGCTCGGCTGTTGCTTGGACTGATCGCCGCCTGTGTCGCGGGCAAGGCCGCTAAAGCTACCGGCAGTAAGGGCGAGCGAGCATGCCAGAGCTGCTACTTTCTTTCGTGTATGCATTATAGTGTCTCCATGTTGTTTTCTGTGGATTGGTTGAATTGACGGATAGATGCTCAGTCGAAGTACCAGACATCGAAGTCCGTTTCCTCGTCTTCCCAGTCGTCCGTCCAGTAGTCATAGTCATAGTCCACTACGAACCACCCCGTATCCTCCTCGTCGTCGTACAGGATATCCTGGGCGTACTCATCGTCGTCGTAGTCGTAGTAGTCTCTGTAGTCGTCATCGTAGTAGAGGTAATCGTCGTCGTAGTAGAGATCGTCATCGTAGTAATCGTAGCCGAACTCGTACCAGTCACGCCTCTCATAGTCGACACCTCTATCCTCGTCTTGGAACAGGTCCCAGTCAGACGGGTCATACCACTCTTCCTCGTGGTAGCCTTCGCCTGGTTCGTACTCATAATCCTGGGCACTGGCAGTCAAGCTGAACGCGGTGAATGCCGCTACTGCGGCAAACATGGCCAACAGCCGTTTGTACATTACAGTTTTCATCGTTGCTCCTTTCTGGTTGCGGTTTCTCTTCTTCTCTGTATCGGCATCAAGGCCGATACCCCAACAACCCAGTTCATGCATTCACTGTGCCAGAACACCGCTCTCATGGATTTCATCTTGCGCCTGAGCAGAAGGTGCGGCCGAATCAGATCCAATCTCGCTGGCGTCTTGATTTCGACTGCAAAAATCCCTGACGTTACCGTATAAAAGATCATACAGCTCATCAAGATGTAGAAGGATGGCAGCTTCTTTTACTTCATCCGTGGCCCCAAGTGAGCTAGCCATGCAGGGCGACTGGTCGATATGGAACCTGACAGGCCTGGCCCGGACCGACTGGACACGCCATGGGGAAGGGGATATGCTGGAGCAACACTTACGGGGAGGTCGCCATGGAAAGCTGGAAACTCGTCATGCCGCCGCATCTCAACCACCACGGCTTTCTCTTTGGCGGCATCTTGCTCCAATGGGTCGATGAGCTCGCCTATATCATTGCCGTGCGTGAGTTTCCCGGCCGTCGTTTTGTTACGGTCGCCATGGATGATGTCGTCTTTCGCGCCTCGGTGACGCAGGGGGCAATCCTGCGCCTGGAAGCGGTGCGCCAGCATCTGGGAACGACCTCCGTGCGCTACGCCGTCTGTGTCTTCCGCGACAGCATCGACTCCGGAGAAGAGGCGCTGGTCTTCGAAACCAGCGTCACCCTGGTCAACGTCAACGAAGCCGGGAAAAAACACCCGATCTAACCGCGGCAAGCCGAAGAGTCTTCCTCAGCAACCTCTGAGACCACATCCCTCGTCAGCTCAATTCCACCGGCGTTAGCCTCGACAGGCCTGACAGAGTGGGAGCGGAGACCTGCTGCTCCTTTGGAGGCTGTCGAGGTGATCGAATGAATCGACTTGATCGATCAAATTGATTCATTCGAATCCTTCGAGATCGAGTCCCCCTGCCTTTCTGCGTCCCCGCGTCCCCGGCGACAGGCCCAGGCTGTCTTTCTCTGCGATCTCTGTGACAAACCTGCGCGGTCCAGATCGGCAATCCGAGTGGACGAAGCGGGCTGTTGATGAGATTGTACTGCTCCAGATGCACAACTACTAATGGCCACGAAGGGACAGCATGAAACTCGAACTGGCACAGTTGCAGTGGGGATGGATCACGCCCGGCACCAGCGTGGCGCATCGTCATGCTCAGGATGATGCCTATCTCGACTTTCTGGCTGAACCGATCCTCGAACGGACACGCCACTTCCTGCTGACCCACTGCGGCTGGTGGCTCGATGGCGATGCCACCGACTGGGTTCTCGCGCTGACGACCGCCAACCCGGAACCGGGACGCAACGCCTGTCCCGGCAGCGTAGCCACCCTCGCCGCTCTTCGTCAGTACGTTGAGGCGGGGCGCCTGGAGTTCGTCATCTATCCCTATGCGGCCTGCGTCGCGGAAGCCACCAGCGGAGAAGGGCTGCTGCGCAGCTTCAGAGCCAGCGCGGAGCTGGCCCAACGGCGCTTCGGAGTCACGCCGCGCATGGCGCTCAACCACGACTTCTGCTACAATCTCATCTGGGGCACTCCGCAGATGCCCCGCCTTGCCACACTCCTGGGAATCGATTGCCTTGGCGGACAGCTCGACGCCGTCGCCGTGGGTCCAGACGGCAGCGCCATTCGCGTTGTCGGCGATACGGTCTTCCATGACCGGATGCTGGAAGGCGATTTCGACACCGACCGTGCCTGGTTCGTGCCCTACGAGTTGCACACCAGCATCGAGCTGCACCATGCGTTGAACGCCGGCCGTCATGTCGACGCCCTGCGGAACGCGGTGGCGCTGGGGCTGGACGATTATCTGGCGCGGCGGCCGGACGCCCCTCGTGTCGAGAGCCGCCTGATGGGCACCAAGGGATGGTATGGTGGCTGCATCGACAGCCTCCTGCTGGAGCAGGCGGTGAAGAGCGTCGAGCTTCGCCTCCCGGCTGTCGAGGCGCTCGCCGGACAGCTGCCTCTTGCCGATCGCGAGGCGATTGAGCGCCGGCTGGCCGACCTCTGGAAGGCGACCTGGATCCTCATGGACAATCACATTCTGTGGCAGTGTCACGATTATCGCCTCCATTACCTGCCCGAGGCGATCCGGCTGCGCCAGCGCGTGACGGCCCTGGAAGCAGAGCTGCTGCATGCCGGCGAGGCGGTCGTTTTCAATACCGTTTCCTGGCCGCGCGATCTCGTCGTCTCCCGAGGTGAGAACGACATCCTGATCCGCCGGGTACCGGGGTGGGGGAGCCGGGCGATTGCCGACGGCCTGGAATGTCCGCCGGTTGAGGATGACCCCTTGACCCTGCGCAATGAGCGCCTTTGCTGCCGCTTCGACGAGCGGGGTGAGATCCTGAGCTGCGACATCGACGGTCTGCCCGTCCCCGTCGCCGGAACGGGGCGGTTGATGCGCCTTCACGAGAGCCCGCTTGAATGCCGGCTCGACCTCGCCGCCGGCGAATCCCTTGCCGATTTCGAGGGCTCCCTGGTGGCGACCATGGATCTCGAGGTGCCGCCGGGGCATGACGCGCTCTGGTTGAGCATCGCGAAGATGGAAGGCAGCGCCGCGCTGATCCAGGCTCTGCCGCTCGACGGCGCCGACGACTTTCCGGAAGAGAAGAGCTGGTACGCGCTCCAGTCGCTGCACTGGGGCGGGGGAGGATTGCCGCGAGCGACGGCCGCCATCGAACGCTTGCGGGTGATCACGGCGGGGGCGCGACGGCTGCGGGTGAGGATTTGGCTGCTCACGCAGGGCAGCGCCATGCTTTCCGATCTGCGCGCCGAAGACGAAGCCGGCCGTGAGCTGGCCGTCGGCAGGCTCTGGCACCTCCGGCTCCTCTACCGCGTGGCGCGTACCATGGCCACGCCCACCGGCTACACCGTCGTGCGGCGAACGGCGGCTCTGCAAACGCTGCGTTTTACGGGCGAGATGCCCGACCTCACCTATGAACTGGAGGTGAGCCTCCGGGCCGGCGCTGCCGCCGTCGAGTACAGCGCCCGCTTTCACTTTCCGGAGCCGGTGCGCCTCGGGCTCTCCTCGCCCCCCTTCGATCCCGCCGATGGCTCGCTGCTCGGCGCCCAGTGCGAGCGCCCGTATATACCCGGCCTGGTGGTGATGGCGCCTGTCGGGCCGGGGGCCACCTATGTGGCCGACAAACCCTATTACCTGCAGGAGATGCTCACCGATCATCAGCCGAGCTGGCATACCGATCGCCGCGACTGGTGGCTGGGCTTCTCTCCCTTCATCGGCATGAACCTGGCAGTCGCCGGGGACCGGCAGCGCCGGATGGGGCTCTTCACCCGCGGACTCAAGCATTTTTTCCGCTGGCGCCATGGCGGCGAGGAATGGCTGGGGCTCTCCCTTGGGGCATCCATCATCCACCCCATGACTCAGGGGCACAGTGTGCGTCCCGGCACGCCAGCCGCCAGCCTTGCCCGCCGTACCGATCACGACCCATACGTCGACACCTCCTTCCTTCACGCGCACGGCAGCTACGATTTTCACTGGGCCTGGCGTCCGGTCGAGGAGGATGCGGCCATCGTTCAGCTCTGGAAGGAAG
Source organism: Lentisphaeria bacterium (assembly GCA_041690595.1). Taxonomy (GTDB): domain Bacteria; phylum Verrucomicrobiota; class Lentisphaeria; order JABSQK01; family JAWLHB01; genus JAWLHB01. The sequence continues at coordinate 144,451 of JAWLHB010000016.1, read as the reverse complement.
CGCAGGCCTTCGCGCTGCCACCGATCACCGGCCACGGCCCTATCCTCGACGGCGTGGAGATCTCTCCCGAGGAGGTGGTGCTGACCGCTATGGAGCCGACGAGCCTGCGTCTCTGCAATCTGGGGGATCGTCCGGTCGAAGCGCGCCTTCGCCTTCCGGGCGGGACCGAGCCGCGACTCCCCATGGCGCCCCACGCCATCGCGGAACTAGAACTGCCGCCGCCGCCCTGACGCGGATAATTGATCGGACTCGACTTGACATGCGGGAGGCATAATCCTATACTGGTTTAACGTTACAGGGCGGCCTCTATTCATGATAGCCAAACGAGCCAAGCAGCCGACAGTCACGCAACGGGACATCGCGGACCTTTGCGACTTGAGCGTTATGACGGTATCCATGGCTCTGCGCGAAAAGTGCGATTCCCTGCGTCCGGAAACGGTGGCGCGGGTTCGGGAAGCGGCGCTCGAGTTGGGCTACAATCCGGCCCAGACGCTGGCGGCCAGGCGGTTGCGATATGGCGCGGAAGAGCCCAACCTGATCAATCAGCTCGTCGGTCTCTACTTCTCGCTGCGTCACGCGCATGGCACCTATTTTACCCAATTGCTGCAGGGCATTGGCGACGTCTTCGACCAGGCGGGCTTTTCGCTGCTGAGCAACTGGACGCCGATGGACAGGGTCCTGCCGAGCAAACTGCCGACCATCTTCGGCCGCGGGGAGGTGGATGGTGTACTCACGCTTTCGGGCATTCCGCACATCGAGAGCATCGTGACCATGCTGCGAGCCGAACCAGGCTTCGGGCATCGGCCCATTGTCTGCATCATGGAAGCGCAGGAGGATTGCTCCTGCGTACTGGTAGACGATGTCGGTGGCGGCCATGCGCTGATGTCGCACCTCCTGGATCTGGGGCATCGGGAGCTTCTGTGTGTCACCTTCGACCGCTGGCAGCACCGACAGCGGGTGAAAGGGTGCCGGCAGGCATGCCTCGATCGCGGTCTGGATCCGGATGCCGCCGTTCACCTGATGCCGTACTGGACGGAGGAACCGGAGCGCAGTCGCGAGATGTTGCGAACCATGTTGGCGCAGCATCCTGGCTGCCGGGCTATTTTTGGCGCCAACGACATGACTGCATGTCTCCTCGCCGGCTGGCTCGAAGCCGACGGCTTCCGCCTGCCGCATGACATCAGCCTCATCGGCTTCGACGATACCCATACCCTGCCGGGCCCGGACGGCGGAAATCTGCTTACCACCGTGCGACTTCCTCTCGAAGAGATTGGAAGACGTTCCGCTGAACTGCTGCTGAAGAAGATCCGCGCGGACCACTTCAGCGACGAAACCCTACACATGCCAGTCGAACTGGTCCTCCGCGGCAGCACCGCCCCACCAGCCTAGTTGTGCCTTAACTTCGAACGAGACTCTTTAACGTTACAAACCAAGGAGACCATCATGAGCCGTACACGCCAACACAGAGATGCCTTCACCCTGATCGAACTGCTGGTCGTGGTAGCGATAATCGCCATTCTGGCCAGCATGCTGCTGCCGGCGCTGACGCGGGCGCGTGAGATGGCCAAGCAGGCATCATGCGCCAACAACCAGAAGCAGATCTACATGACCTTCACCTTCTATGGCGATGATTTTGAGGATCTTTTTCCGATGGGCCACTACTGGTATCGGCAGCTGCATGAAGCCGACCTGGTGGTGGTTCCGTTGCCCGTCAACGAAACCGGCATCTGGGCCTGTCCCAGCAGCAAGGACTGGATGATGCGCGGCTATCCGTGGGGAAGTTCAGCTACCTGGCGCAGTGGCTATACGGTGACCGGCTATCCGCCCAAGCGGGTGTTGACCACGCCTTCGCAGCGCAAGTACACCTACAACAATCTGACGTCGGCTGACCACTGGGGCGGCACTCGCGTGAGCTGGGTGACCGAGCCGAGTCTGCTTTTCATGACCATTGAAGCAGGGGACCCGCGTGGCGTGACGCGTGCCAGCCTCCACCCGCTGGATACTTTCCATTCCACGTTTGCCGGCACGCCGCATCGGGGGGCGGACACCGGAGCCTCGGTGATGTCATTCTGGGATGGTCACGTGGAGTCCATGACGTTACCTCGCAAGGTTTCCTGGACAAACAAGATCGCTCCATGGCAGCTGTAGCAGTTAACGTTAATTTTCAATAAGGTGGTGAAGACGATGATGAAGAGCCTCGCTCTCTGTCTTGTGCTGGTCTGTGTTGGGTTCTCCGCGGTGCAGGCAGCGGAGGCGTTCGTTCATCCGGTGCTGCGGGTACCGAAGCTGGCGGCGCCGCCGGTGATCGACGGGGCCATCGACGACGCGGAGTGGGGGCGGGCGGCCGCCTTCACGGGGGTGACCGCCGAAGGTAGCGTGGGCGGACATGGCAGCCTGGTGCCGCGTATCCAGCAGGTGCAGTGGTTTCTCGGCTATGACGACACGTATCTCTATATGGCGATGCGCTCGCCCCATCCCGAGGGGACCTATCCCGTGGCGCGGGTGAAGGAAGACGATCTCATCATCGGCCATCCGGCGGTGCTTTTTGAGGATCACGTCGAGATCCAGATTCTCACTCATGGCCGACGCGATCAGGCCAGTACGCAGGGCAAGGGCTTTTACAAGGTCATGGCCAACCCCAAGGCCGCCATCGTCGATGAGTTCCTCTTCAACGGCACCGATGGCACCGAGCAGCTATGGGCGATGGGCGGCCCGGTGAAGTGCCGGGTGACGAAGTCGGTGTGGGAACTGGAGCTGGCGATCGAGATCGGCCGCCTGGACATCGCCAGCCTGGATGCCCGCGATCTGGTCATTCAGCTTGTGCGTACGGATTCCTGCACCGGCATGTACTTCGCGGGCCTGGTTGGCACCCACTGGATGGATTGGCAGCGCTTTGCCCGCATGGATTTCGTACCCGGGACTCCCGTCTGTCGCTTCCTGCAGCTTGGCGAGATCGGCGCGGGCGAGCTGGACGCGGTAATCGAGTTGGTGGGCGGCAGCGCCGCCAGCCAGGTGACGCTGGAACTTCGTGTCGAGGATGCGGATGGGAAGGTTGTCCATGAGGAGTCTCGCGAGGTGGCCCTGCCGGCGAACCATACAGAAAGGTTGAGCTTCCAGAAGCAGGGTATTGCCATCTCGACGGTGGCCGTCGCGGAGCGTAACCGGCGCAACCACCTCGAGATCAAGGCGATAGCCCAGGTCGACGGAGAGTCGATCGTGCTCTTTCATAATCGCTCACCCTTCATGCAGATGGACGAGGAGTTTCGCCGGCAGTTTCTGGACAAGTGGATCGCGGGCCGCCCGCAAAGTGGGGAGTGGGAGTACAAGATCGCGTATCTGCCCTACAGCGACAAGCTGGAGGTAAGTGTCGATCTCGACTTCTTCGGCATGTCGGAGCAGGTGCAGAGCGCGCGTCGCTTTCAGGTCGCGGTCAGCGCCAAGGGGCAGGAGGCGGTGCTGGCCACCGGCGGCGGCCCCATCGAGGGGCTGGTTGGGGCGCCGATTCTGATGGATCTTCCCAAGCTGGGCACGGGAGAATACGTGGCCAGCTTCCAGCTATTCGACGGGTCGGGAAGCATGATCTCCGCGAAGGATGCCGCCTTTGTCCGCAAGGAGTATCCGTGGGAGCACAACCAGCTTGGGATGAGCGATGAGGTCATTCCGCCATTCCAGCCGCTGACGGTTCGCGAGCGCACCGTCGGCATGTGGGGGCGAAGCTATACGATCGCGCCGGGGGGATTGCCCGGGCAGATCGTGGTGGGGCCGCCGACCGGTTCCATGGGGCAGCCGTTGCCGCTGCTGGCCGCGCCCGTGCGTCTCGATGTGCGCCGGGGTGACGGCATCGCCACTGTCGCCGACGCCGAAAGCGAGATCGCCAGCGCCGCCATGCACCGCGTCGACATCCGCGGCAGTCAGCAACTGGGTGAGATCGCCGCCGACCTGACCAGCTTCGTCGAGTACGACGGCTGGTGGGAGTTCGCGGCGACTCTGGAGGGGGCCGGGACGATCGAGACGGCCGACCTGGTGATCGACCTCAAGGATCAGCCTGGCCTGCCCATCGACACGTTGTATGTGCAGCGGCTTGGTGACGGGCGCTACGGGAATCACTTTAACGCGATTCCGCGCGAGCCCGGCATCCACTTTCAAAGCACGGAGCTGCTGAAGGTGAAGGGGTCGCGCTTCGACTGGAAATCCTTCGTGCCGCAAACGTACATCGGCAGTGGCGACCGGGGGCTCTGGTTCTTTGCGTGGAGCGCTGCCGGCTGGGAGCTTGCGGATGAGCAGCCGGTCGTGCAGGTGGAGCGGCTGGAGGATGGCAACGTTCGCCTGCGGGTGCGCCTGCTGGCGGGCCCGGTGGAACTGAACGGTGCGCGCACGATGCGCTTCGCCCTGCAAGCGGCTCCCGTCAAGCCGAACCATCCCCGCTATCGCACCTACAACGAAGAGGGGCTCGATGCGCACGACACGCGGGGCTACCGCTACTACGGCAAGTCCGTGGACGACTTCGTCAACAGCACCCCGGAGGAGTACGAGGCGCTTCGCCAGTTCGTGCTCTATGGCCCGCGCTACCAAGGCGAAGCGCAACGTACCGCCAAGGGCAATTACGGGTGGTGGCACGGGCATTACGTCGACAAGCTGGCCCATGGCGCCAAGCTGGTGATGTACGGCAGCGGCCAACTGACCGGCATGGGGCCGGGAGAGTTCCGGAGCTTCGGCGGCGAGTGGCTGGGCCGCAGCAACTGGGTGGCCAATCGCAGCGCCGCAAGCGACACCGGCCGCTGGAATTACCAGGGGACTGAACAGTGGGATTCGGACGAAGAACTCTCCGTCACCGGCATCAACTGGTCGCAGAGCATGATCGACTTTTTCATCTGGTACCACAAGCCGCTGCTGGAGAAGTCGGGCTTCAACGGGACGTGGTGGGACAATGTCTCGATCAGTCTGGTCAACGACTACAATGCGGAGTTGGGGCGTCTGGAGGAAGTCTGGCTGCTCTACCCGCGGCGCCAACTGGTGAAGCGGCTGAACACGCTGGGCTGGGAGCTGATGCGTCCGCCGCTGTGGGCGGCGAACATGCACGTCGACCTTGGTTTTGCGCAGATCTTCTGGATGGTGGAGAACGACTGGTATGCGGATGGTGCGGACATGACGAGCCTGCAGCAGTGGCCGATCGGGCAGTTCCGCGCCATGGCGCGCACGAAGAGCACGATGCAGGTGGCGCGTCCCTGGCTGAGCGGCTTTACCGGCACCACTCCGGAGCGTGACGAGCAGGTGCGGCGCAGCCTCTGGGCGATGCTGATGAGCCATGATATCCACCCGGCGGTGCTGAGCCATTATACCTTTGCCAAGGAGGAGTTTCTGCCGGTGCGGCGAACGATGAGCCGGATGCGGGGGCTGGTCAATCTTGCCGACACGACCAACTGCCTCTTTGCCGGCTACTGGTTGACTGCCGGGATGGTGGAGCCGGCTGTCGAGCAGGTACACGCCAGTGTCTACTCCAATGCCGGCCTGCGCACGGCGGCGGTGCTCTTCTTCAATGGGGATACGCAGGCTAAGGATCTTGCCGGCACCGGCCTGGAGATCGATGCCCTCATTCCGGTGCGCGGAAAGCGGCTGCAGGTGAGGCAAATCTTCGACCTCGAGAGCGGTGAGCCGGTGGCCTTCGCCTTGCAGGATAATCGGTATGTGTTGACGGCGCCGCTTTCGGTGGAAGGGCATGGGTTCCGTCTGCTCGGTGTGGAAGCGGAATAAACGAAAGAATTGACCGGGGAAGAAAGCGATGATGAAGTATCTGCTGTGCGTGTGTATGGCCTTGATCGGTCTGGGTGTTCGCGTTGGTGGCGCGGAGGCTATCGATGGCCTTGAAGCAAAGGTCAAGGAACTCGAGGCCGCGGTGCAGACGGATGAGGCGAGGATGGCGGAGACCAAGGCGGCCTACCTTCAGGCGCGGCTGGCGCTGAAGAAGGCCCAGCAGCAGGCGCCGCCGGCGATCACCGAACCGCAGATTCGCATCCCCCGCATGAAGGCGCCGCCGGTCATCGATGGCGCCTTCAAGGCGGAGGAATGGGCGGGCGCGGTCGAGTACACCGGTACCGCGGGAGCCTTCGGCATGAAGGCCAGACCCGGCAGCACCTTCTTCATCGGCTGGGATCCCGACCATGTCTACTTCGCCCAGCGCATGAAGATGCGGCCCAACGAAAAGCCCGTCGTCTGGAATCGCGAGCCCCGGCACGACAACGTTTACGCGCTGGAAACGGTGGTGGAGTTCTACATCGACAATAAGCAGTTCGGCTCGCACCCGTCGCTCTGCCGCTGGCAGTTCATGGGCAATGGGGCCGGCAATCGCTGGGATATGGAAGATCAGTACCAGATCGGCCAGCGCTTCTATGACTGGGATGCGGAGTGGCAGTACGGCCAGCGCCTCACGCCGGACGGGGAGTACTGGGAGACCGAGATGGCGATTCCGCGGGAGTCCGTCTACTGGAAGCAGCCGATCGCGGAGGGAGATCTCTGGCTATTCGGCATGGCCGCCAGCCTGCAGAATCCCTTCGAGTGGTCGGGCTTCTATGGGTGGAAGATCGCCGGCATCTTCGTCGATGAAACGCCGATCGTCAGCCTCATCAATCCTGCTCGCTCTCTGGATGGCAAGGGGATTCGCTTCGACATGGAGGTGACCAACCCCACCGCGGCGGCGGTCGAGCTGGAGTTGGTGGCGCGTCTCTGGGACCCCAAGGCGAAGGATAACGCCATCGTGCACGAGAAGCGGCTGCCTGTTCAGGTGGCGGCTGGCGCACGACAGAGCCTGATGATCGACGAGCCGGTGGAGGCGCCGGATCGGCGCGCCTATACGCTGACGATCATGGTGCTGGACGGCGAGCGCTCCCTCTATACCTGGAGCCGGGGGCTCAGCTTCAACGATCCCGGTAACTTCGCCGGCGGCGAGTACACGCCCGATCCGGAGCCATTCAAGGTGACCGCCGCCTACAAGCCGATCTCCAATCTGCTGGATGTGGTGATCGACAAGTTCTACGCGAAAGAGGCGGAGCAGGTGGCGACGGCCCGCTTTGAGGTAAAGTCGGAGGGGGGCGAGCTGCTGGGGGCCGGAGTCGTGACATCGTTCAGCTATGGCAAAGGGCAGGGACGCGTGCCGCTGCCGGCGGACATGAAGCCGGGAACCTATACCGTCTCGGCGGCGCTGCTGGATGAGGCCGGCGCAATTCTGGCGACGAATACGAGCAGCTTCGTACGCAAGGATCACGCGAAAGAGCTGCCCTGGCTGAACAATACCATCGGCACCGAAGAGGTGGTCCTGACCCCCTTCGAGCCTCTGGCCCGAGACGGTGAAACCCTGAGCGGTTACCAGAAGCAGATTGTGCTGGAAGGGACAGCGCTGCCGCGCACGATCAGGGCTGCCGGCATCGAGCTGCTCGCGGCGCCGATAACGCTGCGTGGCGCCAGCGGGGGCCAGCCCTTCGTCGTTGCCGCGACCGGAGCGCAACCTACCTTTGCGAGCGTCAGCTCCGCGCGCATAGCCGCCAATGGCGCCGGGCAGGGCGGGCCGCTCGTCACCGAGACCAGCTACGAACTGGAGTACGACGGCACCGCCAGAGTGACGCTCACCATGAAGCCGCTCGCCGGCTCGGCCAAGCTGGAAAGCCTGCAGCTGGTGATCCCGATGCCCGCCGCCGCCGCGACTCATTATATGGCCAATGGCCTTCACATGCGCTTGTCGAATCAGGCCGGGTACCTGCCCGGTAAGGGAAAGAGCGGCACGGTCTGGGATTCGACCAGCGTTATCCACCAGAAGATGGCGGTCGGTTCCTTCGTGCCCATCGTCTTCCTTGGCAACCTGAGCAGCGGCATCACCTGGTTTGCGGACAACGATCAGGGGTGGTGGCCCTCCGACGCGCGCCCGGCCATCGAGTTCGTGCGGACGGACGAGGAGACGGTGGAGATGGTCTTCAACCTGGCCGCCGAGGCGGTGGAACTGAGCGGGCCGCGCACGATCGTTTTCGGCCTGCACGTGGCGCCGGCGCGGCCTTTCAGCCAGTACAGCAACCCGACGAGCGTCATTGGCTTCGGTGGCTTGACGGAGTCCGGCCGCTGGGATCCGCAGGTCAGCAAGAGTAAGATTTATGCGCGCATGTATCCAGACAACCTGGAGAAGTGGCGGGTGCATCAGGCGGCGAATCATCGATACAACGAGATCAGCGTTCCCTATGTGGAGTTGAGCCCGGCCGACTTCTTCGCGGAGGAATACGACTACCTGAAGTACGAGTGGGGAAGTGACGCGCTGACCGCTGGCGCGACGGTCTGCCGTTCGGCCACGGACAATCGCATCTATTGGACCGACAAGTGGTGCCGGGATGGTGGTGTCGATGGCTACTACATGGACAACTTCTTCAACCGCACGAGCGAGAACAGTTGGGCGAGCAGTGCGTACGAACTGGCGGATGGGCGGATTCAGCCGGGGTACCAGCTGTGGGAGATGCGGGACTACGTGAAGCGCTTGCGCACGGTCTTCCAGCAGCACAACACGGTGATGTCGATCTGCATTCACAACACGCGCTTCCAGTTCGCGCCGATCATGGCCTTTGCCGACCTGGCCATGGGCGGCGAAATGGCGACGCCCCGTGGCGATACCCCCGACTTCATGACGATGTATCCGCGCGACTTCATGGACGTGATGTACAATCGCTCCCTATGGGGCTATCAGCTCAGCCACCTCTATCACTTCAACTGGGACTCCTTCACCGATGAGCTTGGCGAGCCGGACGAAGCCGCGGCGCTGAAAGGGCATCGCACGGCGCAGGCCACGATGCTGACGCACGGGGTGGAGTTCTTCCAGAGCATCAAGTACAAGATGGGGCTGATGTCCGCCTATCTGATGTCCAAGAAGATTGCAGGTGGGGAGCTCGAGTTCATGCCTTCGTGGCAGGCGGAGGGGCGCTTCGGGATTGCCAATGCGGATCCCGATATGGATGTTGCCATCTATCGTGGCGAGGATGTGCTCTGGGTGGTGGTTGCCAACTATGCCACGAACCGGAGGCCCGCGCTGGTGCGGGTGGACTTCCCGCGGCTGCTGGCCATGCCCGATCCCATGGAACGTCGCGTCGTGTGGGATATGGAGACGATGGAGTTCCCCGGTTGGTTGACTGGCGGTCCTGGTGCTATCAGTAAGGATGAACCGAATACCTGGCGAGTGGGCGATTTCCAGCGTGGGCACAACACGATGCACATCGCCAATGAGCTGCGCATCGTCGTGGAGCCCCGCGACTTCCGGGTCATTGGATTCCTCAACCTGCCGCTTGCCAAGGGCGCCGGCTTCTGAGCGGAAGGAGGGGGCCATGAGCATCATCTTCGATGGCGAACAGGCAGTGGCGGGGATCGTCGACGATCCGGATTGCCACTTCCTGCCCGCGCCCGCGTTCACGGTGCGGGACGGCTTCCAGGTTAGTTACAACCTGGGGAACAGCCTCTTCAGCTGTGCGCGGGATGAGGCGGTGCGCCAGCATCCGGTGCCGGGGCGGCTCTGGCACTGGTTCCCGAAGAGCGGCCGTTTCCATATCGGTTTTGTGCTGATCGACGATCTGGATCGCACCTTCAGCTTTGATGTGCATATCCAGAAGCAGTTTCGCTTCCGGGTGACGACGTCGCGCGCGGATGGGCTGCGCCACATCTACTTCACGGAGGAGGCGTACGAGGTGGCGTACGCGCAGACGGTGGAGTTGCGCTTTGACGGGGACGGGAGCAGGCAGGGAGTCGAAGGACTGGTTTTTCTGGCGGAGCCGCCCGCGGAGCGGCTGGCACGGATGACGCCGCCGCCGATCCGGCGGGAGGCCAGGCGGGTGGAGAATGCGCCGCTGTCGAGGATGAACCTGGTGAATCCGGGGTCTTTTTCGCTGTCGCACGAGCTGCTGTGCCTGCCGCTGCCGGCGCCATGGGAGGCAGGTACCGCGCTGCGCCTCGGCCGCCGACGCTTGCCGTACTGCCTGGCGGCGCCGAAGCTGGCGGAGGTGCTGGTCGATGGGATATCCAGCCCCACGCGAACGATCCACGTCGAGCCGGGCCGTGAGGAGCCCGTGATGCCGGGACTTACCGTTACCGAGAGCGAGAACGAGGTGCTGGTGCGGGATGCTCGGCGCAGCTGGCGCATCTCCCTGCACGGCGAGGGATTCCGCGTCTCCACGGGCGAGCGGAGCTGGCGCATGACGCCGCTTCTCGAGGCAGAGGGCACGCAACGTTCCGCGCGACTGACGGTGATCCGCCGGAGCGAACTCTCCATCTGCATCGAAGCTGCCTTCGAGATCGCCGGCTTCCTCCATGCGACGCGTCTGCGCCTGGTGGCGGGCTCCCCGCGAGTGGAGATGGAGCACCTGCTGGAGAACCACGGCGCCGGCCCCTTTTCCTGGCTGCGCCGCCATGGTCTGCGTCTGGAAGTCGATGACGGTGAGGAGCCGCGGGCAATTGGCGACGATGGCGCGACGAGCCCCGTGACGGATTTTCGCGGCTGCTGGCACACGGAGCGGGACTCCGAGATGAGTGTGGCGGCCATGCCCCATTCCCTGCAATGGGCCGGGACGCAGGTGACGATGCAGGAGATGCGCTTTTCGGCGCCGATCGCCATGACGGCGAGCCGCCACATGCTCGACATGGAGCTGCTGCCGCCCGCCGACAGCGTGCGTCTCGATCCTGACGAGGAGTACCGGCTCCGCAACCAGTTTTTCATCGAGGATGGTCGCTACAAGCTGCGGGAGGGGATGGCGCGCCGCCATTTCAGTTGCATGACGGTTGAGGCGCCCACGGATCCGGCCGCGGTTCTTTACGAAGCGGGTCGGCTGGACGATCCGCCCTTTCTGCATGCCTCGCTCCACATGGACGGATTGACGGCGGTGGTGGACCCGGCGTTCGGTCGGCGCGCCCTCTATCGCCGGACGCTCGCGACCTGGCTGTCGCTCTACCTGCAAAACCGCGATGCGGTGGGTGCGTATGGCTTCTTTGGCTATGGCGACTGGTTTGGCGAGCGGGTGAGCAACTGGGGGAACAGCGAATACGACACGCCGTATGCCTTTCTCCAGCACTTCATGGTCACGGGTGACCCGGAGCTGCGCCGCCTCGGCCTGGCCGCCGCCCGCCACCAGATGGATGTCGATACCTACCATGGCGAACACCCGAAAGGGGGCTGGCAGATCACTCATTCGATGGCGCACGGAGGACGGTATTTCCCTGATGAGTTCCGCGTCGGCGCCTATTCCCATGGCGGAATCGGCATTGCGCACAACTGGGTGGAAGGGATGCTGCTGTATGGGAGGCTGACGGGGGATCCGCGAGCCGAGCAGGTCGCGCGCCGGCTGCTTGACGACCTGGCCGGTCCCTGCCTCAAGAACTGGGGCTTCACCAACGGCCGGGAAGCGGGTTGGCACCTCATTCACCTTTGCGCCGGCTATCGCGAGTTGGCCGATGTGCGCTATCTGGAGGCCGCGGCCGAGCTGGTGGAGAAGATTCTCGCGCGGCAGCGGCGCGACGGAAGCTTTCGCCGGGTTCTTTACAGCGATCACTGCCTCTGCTATCCGAAGCATACGGGCGAAGTCTCCTTCATGATGGGTATCCTGCTGGATGGCTTGAAGCGCTTTCACGCGCTGACCGGCGATCCCGCGGTGGAAGAAGCGATAGTCTCCCTTGCCCGATGCGTGATCGAAGACATGTGGGATGTGGAAGGGGAGTTTTTTCGCTATACGTCGTGCCCTGCCAGCAAGATGATCGAGAGCGCGATGATGCTCGAAGGGTTGAGCTATGCGGCGCGGCTGAGCGATGATCGAAAGCTGCTGGCGCGGTGGCGGAAGGATCTGAAGCGCATGACGGAGAAGCCCATGGACCCGCGCATTGTCGCGGGAGAGCTTGTCTATGGTGACGGCGCCTGCGGCAAGGTGCTCAGCCAGCGCCTGCGGATGTTTGCCGATTGCTGCCACGAACTGTTATGACTAACCGGAGAGAGACGATGAAACGATTCCACTATGCCATGCTGTTCGCCGCCATCCTGGCCATGGCCGGTCCGCTCAGCCTCGGAGGTGAGTTCTGGGTCAACAATCTGCGCGGGGACGATGAACAGGCGGGTACGCGGGAGGCCCCCTTTCAGTCGATCGACCGGGCGCTGAAGGCGCTGAAGCCGGGGGATACGCTGCATGTGATGCCAACCGAAGAGGCGTATCCGTCAGACATACGTATCGAGCATGTGTCGGGGACGCCCGAGGCGCGGATCGTCATCGATGGGCACGGGAGCGTTGTCAGCGGCTGGAAGCAGCTGCCGAATGAGGCGTGGAAGGCGGAAGGTGGAGGGATATTCAGTCGCCCATTGCGGAACAATGCGTGGGGTATGGAGACGCACTGGGAAGGGGGCTTCGCGCTGGTCCATTTCGAGGGAGAGGCTGGCCGTAACGTCATCAGCCGCGAGGCGCTCGTCCCCTACAGCTACCTCCTCTACAAGAACCGCAAGGAGGCCAAGGAGGATCCGCTTCACAACACGCTTTTCATTTGCCTGCCGGAGGGGAAGACGCCGGACGATGTGCGGGTGGAGGCGATCGACGGTCGCGGGGGCATCTATGTGGCCGGCAGCCATATCACGGTGCGCAATTTCATCACCGAGTACGGTGGCACGGATGGTTATGCCACCCACCGCAACAAGGACGTCGTCTTCGAGAATATCGAAGCTCGTTACTTCATGGATCAGGGGATGTCGCACCACGGTGCGGAGGTGATCGTGCGCAACGCGTGGTTCCACAACAACGCGGGTTGCGGTATCGTTGACGTTTATCCGGAGGTGGTGGTGCGGTATGAGAACTGCCTGATCGAGTACGACACGTGGCGGGGGGGCGTGGAGCTCTACAGCGGTCGCTTCGAGATGGAGAACTGCATCATTCGCGGCAATCCCAAGAAGGCCTTGACGGTGACGCGAGGCGCTCAGGTGAAGTTGAAGAATTGCCTGCTGACCGGCCCATTTGTGGGTGGTGCCACCGGCATCTACCTCAGCGACCTTAATAGCAGTTTGGAGATGGAGAACTGTACCCTGAAGGGCTTCGCCGTCGGTCTGCAGGCGGCGATGACCGCGACCAGCCGCCTGACGATGCGTAACTGCGCCTGGGTGGACTGCGACGTCAACACCCGCATCATCGCCCTGCAGACAGTCGGTCAGGATCCAGTGGATGTCACCACGAATGTCAGTGCCTCGGGCAATGCCTACGAAGCGTCCAAATGGGAGTATCTGACGCGGGTGCAGAAGGAAGAGGGTGGCTGGGCCAGCCGCGATTATCTCTACCAGAGTGACGAACACGCCAGATTTGCCGAAGCAATCGGCGCCGATGCGGATGCGACGATCCTGCCTGCGGCGGCGGGAAGCGCTGCCGAGTTTGCTCTGCCGGAGAGGGCGGGCGCCCGTCCGCCGCGCCTGTTCCAGGTCGGTCCTGAATCGAGTCCCCACATGTATACGCCTTGAATCACGAAGGAGAGAGATGATGATGCGACAGACGATCAGTTGGGTAGTGGCGGGCATGCTGGCGCTGACGCTGGCAGGAGTGACACAGGCTTCCTGGCAGGCGCCGGTGCCGGATGGCATGCTGCCGCACCTTTCCGTGCCCAGGATGAGCAATCCGCCCACGCTTGACGGGCGAATCGAGGCGGATGAGTGGCGAGAGGCGACTGCGATCAGCGGTGTGGGTGGCGCCATGTCGAACGTGTTGATCGCGCGGCCGACGACGTATTACCTGGCGTGGGACGCGGAGAACCTCTACATGGCTATCCGCACCTGGGTGAAACCCGGGTACAAGCCTTCGGCGCGCGGGCGCCAACCCGGCGCAGCTACCGTCTTTGATGACGGGGCGGAGTTCCACATCATGCCGCTGGGCAAGAATGTGGTGCAGGGAACCACACCAAGCTCCTTCAAATTCATCCTAAACACGCTGGGCTTCTTCGGCGACTTCAACCGTGTGTCGGTCGGGCAGCAGTTCAAGAACTGGAACCCGCGGTTCGAGGCGCGGGCGGGGTTGACGGAAGAAGGGAGCGCGCCGCTGGGGGGACGCTGGTGGGAATGCGAGGTGATCATGCCCGCGGCCGAGTATGAACTTCGTGGCCCTAATCAGGTCGGCGACGAGTGGAAGGTGATGATGGCTTTCAACCACATGTACAGTGGCTGGACGCAGGCGCGCATCTCCTCCGGTACCAGTTACTTCGATCCGGGGCAATACCCCACGGCGACCCTGGTGGAGAAGGCGGTGGCCGTGCAGATGACGATGGACAAGCTGCCCGGGCCGCTGGACGGCCTCGCCTCGGTGCACTACAGCCTCTACAATCAGGCAGCGAGTCCGGCCAACGTGGAGGTGCGCGTGACTTGGTCGGTGGTCGAGACGGGCAAGGGAGGACTCAAGGCGATCACCGGTCTGGAAGAACTATTGGTTGAAGCCGAGAGCCTGACCATCGAGGCTGGTGGGACGGCGGAGTTCCAACTCGACAAGCCTCTGCCGGAGAGTCCGAAGGAGGCCTTCCTCCTCATGCATCATCAGGTGAAGCAGGATGAGCGGGTGATCTTCTCGAACTTCCATTTCTTCAAGCCGCATGCCTATCCGAAGGATGCGCTGGCGCCGGCCGCACCCTCGGAGAAAGCGTTTCCGCTGCTCGGCACCTTCAATCCGGTCAAGCCGAATTTCCTGGTGGAGGCCGATTCCTACTATCTGGCGCGGCCTGAAGACGCTGAACGGGTTGCCTATACGATCAGTCGGGCTTCGGATGGAAAGCTTCTCGCCGACGGGGAGATTGGGAATCCGGTCACCTACGTCTATCGCGCGCTGATCCCGCTGCCTGACCTGCAGCCCGGGGAGTACATCCTGAGCGCCACCATGCAGCTTCGGGACGGAACGCGATTGGGGCCGGAGACGGTTTCCTTTACTAAGCTGGACGAAGCGACGGCCTTCGCGGCGTGGTGGCAGACAAAGCTCGGCGACACGGAGCGGCTCATCGCACCCTTCACCGCGCTCACCCGCGATGGGGCCGCAGTTCGCGCCTGGGGCAGAGAGTATACGCTCGATGCGCTGGGGCTGCCGGCTGCGGTCGTCTCACAGGGGCGGACGGTGAGCGGGGGCGCGGCGCGGCTGATCGTGACGGTGAACGGCAGGGAAGAGGCGGTACCGCTGATCGGCGTGCCGAGTTTCGGTGCCGAAACGGCGTGGCGCATTCCCTTCACGGGGGAGGCGACGGGGGCAGGGCTGCGCTTCACGGTGGATGGACGCCTTGAACAGGATGGGATGGTTCTGCTGGATCTAACGTATGCTCCGGCGGCCGGGCAGGCCGTGACGATCGAGGGGCTGCGACTGGAGTTTCCCATTTCCGCGGCGGAGGCGGAGAGTTTCCTCTGCCAGGGCCAGGGAGGCAATTATGCGTCGAAGACGGCGATGGTGCTGCCGCGCGACCAGCAGGGGAAGGTGTGGGATACACTCGACACCGGGATCAACGGTTCCGGTATGACGGTCGGTTCCTTCTATCCTTCCCTGTGGCTCGGCAACGAGAAGCGTGGTTTCCTCTGGCATGCGGACAGCGATCGCGGGTGGTTTCCGGACAATGAACATCCCGCGCACGACCTGGTGCGGCAGGGCGATGCCTTTGTGATTCGCAACCATATCGTACCCAAGGGGATCGAACTGAGGGAGCCGCGCACCATTCACTTCACCTATATGGCTTCGCCCTTCCGGCCGATGGCCAGGAACTGGCGCGAGGTCACCTACTCGGAGGATGGCACCTTCGACGGGATCAACAAGAAGCAGAAGGATGAGGATGGCAAGGTGCTGGTGGACGGCTGGAACTGGCTGACACCTCCCTCCACCGATCCGGAGCAGTGGAGCGAGATGTGGGCCGGCTACAAGGAAATTGCCGATGCGCGTGTGGCGAAACTCCGGATCACGGATCCTGCCCTCGCCCGCAACAAGTATGGCTCGACGGTGCACACCTCGCTGCCGCTCATGGGGTATGGCTGGAAGTCGCCGGACAAGCGGGTCACGGAGTACTTTGCGGCGGACTGGGAGAACGACACCTGGAACAGGACGGAGCAGGATTACTTCCTTTACATCGCGGATCGTGCCTTCCGTGAAGGCGGGTTGCGCACCATCTACTGGGATATCTTCTTCATGGCACTCAAGCAATCGGTTCAGGCCGGTCTGGCGTATGAGCTGCCCGATGGCCGCATTCAACCGTCCTTCAATGCGCTCAATATTCGCCAGTTCACGATGCGCATGTATGGCCTGATGGGCGATCACGGGTTGACGCCCAATTCGCAGGTCTCGCATGCCACCAACTGTTATTGCCTCCCCGCCATGGGATGGATGGATGCCGTGCTCGATGGCGAGTACCACGCCGTGAGCGACGAGTCGGGGATGGATTGGGTCGATGGCTACCCGATCGAGCGGATGCGCGCCATGTCGGTCTCGGGTCAATTCGGCTCCGCCATTACCTGGATGACGCTGATGCGCTTCCAGGATCCGGTGAAGCGGGATCACGCGCGTCGCGGCTTCCGCGAGTGGCCGCGCATGTTCGACACCTGGAAAGGGTGGGGCCACAGCGTCCCTCCGGCAGCGCTGGACTGGGGAGTGGCCGAGGCGGAAACGGTTTACATCCCCTTCTGGCGCAACCCCTACGTGGAAAGCGCCTCGCCGGAGGTGCTGGTCTCCGCCTGGCGGCAGGCGGATCGGATCCTGCTCATGGTCTTCAACTACAGCCGCGACCGGAAACTGGACGGCGAGCTGACCGTCGATCTGGCTGCTCTGGGGCTGCTGCCGGAGCTTCCCTGGGAGGAGTTTGTGCGTCTGCGCGATCTGGATAAGCCCGATGACGAGCCGGCGACGATCTTCGACGCGAACGCGGGTAAGGTGCGCCTGCCCGCACTTCAACCGCATACCGGCCGCCTTATCGGCATTCGCCGCTATTAGCCCACCCGGATTACACCTGACCACCATTGATCGAGAGGATCAAAGCATGAAGGCAGTACAGAAGCGCTTGTGGTTCACCCTGATCGAGTTGCTGGTCGTGGTAGCCATCATCGCCATTCTGGCCAGTCTGCTGCTTCCGGCGCTCTCGCGGGCGCGGGAATCGGGTCGACGATCGGTCTGCCAGTCAAACTGCAAGCAGTATTTCATGGCGTTCACCTTCTCGGCGGACGATCATGAGAACCGGTATCCATCCCGCTATTACAGCGCTACCGACACCAGGTACGCCAGCTTCACCGAGAGCTACACCTTCTGGTCTGAACCCATTCATACCGATGGGCATCTGACACGGGAGCAGCAGATCGAGCTGGTCTGCCCCTCCAATGACTATGTGCCCTATGGTAATGCGATTCCAGGAAAGTATGCCTACGCCACGCACGCCGGCTATCATTGGAAGGTGTCGGAGTACATCCGCCACACGCGCGATGGCATCATCAAGCCGGTGGATCTGGTCATGCTGACGGATGCCGCCAACCAATGGGCGTGGGGTACGCCGCGGGTCAACTACTACATGGACGCCAATTCCTGGAAGACTTCCGTGGCCTTCGATCTGCATGGAGGACCCAGCCTGCTCTTTGCGGACGGGCACGTCGGCAACATCAAGTCCGCCGCAACCTTCGATCTGACATGGGTTTCCGCCACGCACCAGGGGTGGTGAGCATCAACACGCACGAAAAGGATAGACTTCGCATGCTACATCGATTTGCCGCCGGGCTCGCCCTGGCCTTTGCCGTCAGCGTTCAGGCAGTGGACACCGCCTTCTGGAAGCCCTACGAGACCGACGCCGCAACTTTCCTGCTGGAGCGCTTCGACGCCGAAGGTGCGCCGGCCGGCCGCTTTGGCGGGGCGCACCAGGGACCGGAAGGGGTCTCGCTGACGGATGAGCTGTACCTCTCGGGGAAGGTGTCGATGGAGTGCTGGGTCAAGCTGTCGACGGTGCCGGAGGAACGCGCGCATCTGATCCGGCGGCGTCATGAAGCTGGGACGACCCGGGGCTTCGAGCTCTTCCTGGAGCCGACCGGTGCGGTGGGTATGGCGGTACAGAATTGCCTGGGCACGCGGACGCAGTTGCTGTCGCCGGAAGGGCTGGCCGTGACGGGCGAGTGGATGCACGTTGCGGGGGTAAGCGTCACGGGCGACTATCAGGTGCTCTATGTCAACGGCCATGAGGTTGCCCGGGCGGCGCTGGCAGGTGGGCATGGGTTGACGGCGGACGGGCAGAAGGAACGGGTCGGCAGCGCGATCGTGGTGGGCGAGGGGGTGCCGGGCCTTCTGGATGAGGTGCGGGTGCATACGAACATCACCAAGTTGTGGCCGAAGCCGGAGCAGAGCTGGCTGACGGAGGTGGCGCCGCTGGAGCAGGTGCTGGCGCCGGCGGCCGGGCCCGTGCTGCATCTGGACTTCGATGGTAGCGTCCCGGAGGGCATCGTCACCGAAGGCGCCTACGTCGATGGGGTACACGGGCAGGCTTTTCGCGGCAGAATCGCGATCAGCGACCGTTTCGCCAGTGCCGCGGAAGGGGCGATCACCTTCTGGAGCCGGCCGGTGGGAATCAACAACTACTCGGACCAGAATGTGACGTTGCTGTCGACCAGTCTCTTCAGCTTCTACCTCTTCAACACGACCAGCAACTTCCGACCGCTGACGGCGTATTACCGGGACAACCAGGGGATCCTCGTCTTCGCCGGGGACCGGCTGGGGACGGAGGTCTATCCGGAGCGCTGGTATCACTACGCGTTGAGCTGGGGGAGCGGCAAGTTTGAATGGTATGTGGATGGAGAGGCGGCGGGAAGCAGCGAGGCGCGCTTCGGGCCGGAGGCGCTGCTCGATGTGACGTACAATCATCACCGGCTCTTTGGTGATGTGGATGAGGTGCATATTTTCGATCGGGCCTTGAGCGCGAGCGAAGCGGCGAACCTCTACTGGCGACATGTGGATGCGAGCCGCCTGCGGGAGGCGCGGGCGAAGCTGGCGGATCTGCGCTTCTGGCATCTGCCGAGCAGCCGCGATCTGCATGTCCAGATCAGCCCGGCCAACGAGGAGATTGCCCGAAGCTCCGCGCGCCTGCAGGTGCGGGATGAGAAAGGCGAGCTGGTTTTCAGTGCCGACGCATCTTTAATGGCGGAAGATCAGCATTTCAAGTTGCCCGAGTTGGCGAGCGGGAACTATGCGCTCAACCTGAAGATCGGGGATCGGGAGACGGACCCGCTGGTGTTGAAGCGCCAGCGTTTTGCCTGGGAGGGGAACGATCTGGGGATGACGGATGAGGTCTTCCCCCCCTTTACGCCGGTGAAAGCAGGGCCGAAGCAGGTGGAAACGGTGCTGCGTGAGCACCAGATGAACCGCTTCGGGCTTTGGGAGAGTGTCGTGGCACAGGGGCGTGAATTGCTTGCCGCGCCGATGCGGCTGACGGCGGTCAACGAGGCGGGCGGCGAGCTGGAGTGGGAGGGGGATGTCGAGCTGGTGACGAGTGCGGCGCATGAAGCGGTCTATCGGGCACGCTCGCGCTGCGCCGCGCTGAGTGTCGAGACGACATCGACCATGGAGCCGGATGGCATGATGCGGGTGAGCATGCGGCTGGAGCCGGTCGGCGAGGCGGTGGCTCTCCAGCGGCTCTCGATAGAGATTCCCATGCGCGAGGCGGAGGCGACGCTTCTGCATGAGGTGCTGGACAGCATCCGGCGATCGTACGCGGGGGCCATGCCCAGTGGCGATGGCGAGATCTGGACCAGCCGGCAGACCTATCGCCAACCGAGCTGGTTGAATGCCTTCACCGGCTACATCTGGATGGGCGGGCCGGAGCGGGGTATCGCCTGGTTTGCCGAGAACGACAGGGGGTGGATCACGGCCAAGGATTTCGAGCAGCCGATCATGCGTATCGTGCGGTCGGAGGGGCGGGTGACGCTGCGGGTGGACCTGATCAATGTGCCGGGGGTCGTTCGCGAGGCGTCGGAGCTGGTATTCGGCCTGCAGGCTTCGCCGACGAAGCCGACGCCGGAGGACTACCGGACGAAGGCGCTGACGCTGGGGGGCGTGGGGCTGCCGGTTCATCCCTGGGGCGGACTCTCGTGCTCCTGGAAGTCGCCGTGGATGGACAACTGGGAGGTGGTCGACAAGGTGATCGAGGGGCGGAACGAGGGGCGGGTAGACCGAGCCTGGTTCGAGCGCTTCCAGGAGGAACACGACGTGCCGAAGATTCACGGGGTCAAGGATTGGGTGGAGGACGTGGTGCGCTTTGCCTCGCAGACGAAGCCACTGACGAATCCCGATCCCGTCTACTTCGAGGAGATGGCGGTGCTTCCCTTCATCCCGGAATACCACGTCTTTCAGGACGAATGGAGCCGGGTGCGGCTGCCGGAGAAGCAGTACGGCAGCGTGGACATTTACCGAAAGAGTGGGGGACGTGAGATCAACCCGAATGCGCCTACTAATTACAGCCGCAGCTACCAGGACTATGCGCTGGCCCTGATGGACGAATGGATGAAGCGCGGCGTCTCGATGTACTGGGACAACACCTACCTGAAGGTGTCGACGAATCCCTGGACAAGCGGGGCCTACATGACGGCGGACGGGCGCATTCAGCCGGCGACAACCATGTGGAATCAGCGCCAGTACATGGAGCGCACCTGGAAGCTGATGAACACGTGGCGTCGGCGCGGCGTGCCGCGGCCGCTGGAGTTCGTCTCGCACATGACCAACGCCAACCTGCTCCCTCTCTTCAGTTGGAGCACCTGCAACTATGACATCGAGATGAGCCAGAGCGTCTACGCCAACGCCTTCCCAGAGAGCTACCAGGCGGGCGAACCGTACCGGCCGGAGTTCCTGCTGGCGGAGTCGACGGGGCTGCAGGTAGGGGCGTATCCTTACATCGTGCACAACCTCTTCATCGGCCAGAGCAACCTGCCGGAAGAGGCGCTGGGCATGCGGCCGGGGCAGATCGAGCTTGGCCACCGGGAATGGGGGATGCGGGCGGTGCACGAGATCATCCGCGGCGGCCCGCGCCATTACCAGATGCCGCTGGCGATTCTGGATCGGGCGCTCTACTCCTTCGGCTACGGCACAGACCGGGTGAAGGTCTGGCGGTACTGGGACGACAAGGCGGCCTTCCGCGTCGACAACGATGAGGTGAAAGGGTTGCTGGTGAGCCGGGCGACCGATGGGGCCCTCTTCCTGGTGCTGCAGTCGTGGAGCAGCGAAGCGGTCACGGCAACGGTCGATTTCGTGGAGCCTCTCCTTGGCTTTGCTCCGGGAGCGCATGGCGTTGACATGTTGCGGAATCGGCCCCTGACGCTGGAGAATGGTCGGTTGACGGTCGAGCTGGCGTTTCCATTCGAGACGGGGATCTATCTGTTGCGGGAAGGCGCGCGGGAGGCGGAGCTGCTTTTCGCGGATAATTTCGACGGGGGGACCCATGCCGGCTGGGACTACCTGCCCGGATTCGGCGAACCAATCGATGGAGCGCTGAGGCTGGGGCCAAACGTGACCAGCTGGCAGGGGCCGCCGCGCCTCTTCGAGTGGCTGGACTTGCCCGATTATGCCGATGCCGAGCTGAGCTTTCGCTTTCGTATCGAGAGCATGCCCGCGGCCAATGCCGAGGTGATGACGGTGCGCTTTCCGGCCGAGGGGGTCAACTGGAGCAAACACGGGCTGACCCACAGCCACGCGCAGAGCCGTCTGCGTGTGCAGCTCTTTGCCAACGCGCCAGCGGGGTGGCGCTGGCGCCTCTTTGCCGATGAGGATGGAAAGGCGCGATTGCTCAAGGAAGGAACCGGGGGCACCGTGGACACGGCGTTTCACGCGATCCGCATCCAGACCCGTGGCGAAAGCTACAGCCTCCATCTGGATGACGAAGTCATGCTGGAAGTCGACCATCCGTTGGCGGCTGGCGGAAGTGCCTTCGAGATCGCTGCCGTCGGCCGGCCGGAGACGATGATCGGCGCCCTGTGGCTGGACGACATTCAGTTGCGGGCGCCGACGAGCGACGGCACGCGGCTGGAGCAGCGTCGCGAGAAGGCGCTCGC
This sequence comes from Lentisphaeria bacterium, assembly GCA_041690595.1. Lineage (GTDB taxonomy): Bacteria > Verrucomicrobiota > Lentisphaeria > JABSQK01 > JAWLHB01 > JAWLHB01. The sequence goes on along the minus strand of JAWLHB010000016.1, from coordinate 122,409 downwards.
CAGCGCGGCGGAGGTTCTCGCCAACCGGGACGACGGCCTCAAGAAGCAGGTGGATGTGGCTTTTGGTTTTCGCCAGGGGCCGGCCATCTGGAAACTGGTCTTCTTCCGTCATCCCGAGGCTGACGCCGCGGAGCTGGTGCAGCTTCTGCGTCGCGCTGGCAACGCCGGTCAGCAGCGGGTGGTGCTCGGGTTGCTGGGCGTCCTGCCGGAGCGTCAGCGCGAGCACGTGGAATCGATGCGGGCCATCGGTCAGCCGGCCGATCGCCTGCCCCAGTTCCTCGCCGCGCGCCAACTGGTGATCGCTCAGTTGCGGCCAATGCTGGACGTAGCCGACGGCCCCCTGCATGAGATGATCAGCGAAACGCTGACCAAGCTGACCGACCCGCCCCCCCAGTGAAGGGACGGCCGGAGGCGCGGTTGGCGAGGGGATGACGCAGCCTTGTGCGGCGCTTCCGCGGGGGATAGTGGCGGGGAAGAATGGGAAGAATGGGAAGGAGGGCGTTTCCGCAATTGACGAAGCGGAGCTTGGGTGGGGCCAGGTGGCTTAAGGTTCATTCTGATTCTGTGGGTCTGCCCCTTTCAGGTGCACACGTATCTCGCCGCCGCGCCAGTCGGGAGCGAGGATGAAGGGAGTGCCGGCCTGGATGCCGAGGGCCTGCAACTCCACTTCTTCCGCCAGGTCGTAGCGGGCGCCTTGCTGGACACGCTCTTCCCCGCCCTTTACTGTGAAGGCGACGCCCTGCGCCGGAAAGATCAGGCGACTGCCGTGATGGTAGGTTGTGTGGAAGCCGCCGCCCTTGGCGGTGCTGACGCCGATGAAGCTGTAGCCCGTTTGCGGACCACGCGCTTCGTTGCCGTCGGGGCCGATGACCAATACCTTGCCGAAATGGTCGATAAAGGGCGGGGCTCCGGCCAGCTCGATCTGAAGTTGCCCATCGGCACCTGGCGTCACCTCAGCGATGGTGTAGGTCTCCAGGCGTTGATTGCGGTTGAAACCGACGGAAATGGCGAGGCCTTTCAGTGCCTCGAGCGCCGGCCAGTCGCCTTGGGGCTGGACGATCAGCAGGCTGCGGCTGCGATCTCCGGTGATGTCGCCCCGCAACTCGACAAGGCTGCCGCGAAGGGGATGGGGGATGCGCCTTTCGGTGGCTGGCGCGCCGGCCATCTGGCGGAGGAGCCTGATCCGCGCATTGGCCTTGGGCACATCGGGATAGGAGATGGAGGTGGTGGCGGGCGGCGTGTAGAGGATGCTGTCCTGGCTGCCGTCGGTAAAGGTGAGACGCAGACCAACGTGACCCGGAACCTCGGTGTCGGCGGCCAGCCAGGTGATCGTATCGATGATCGGACCTTCGTCCTCCGCCCATGGCTCCAGAACATGGACATGGGTGGCGGCCAGGCGCTGCGCACTCTGTTGCAGCATGCCGATGAAGTGGAGGGCATCCTGGAACTCGACCATGCCGCGCTGCCGGTCGTTCTCACCATCGCCAAAGGTTTCGTCGATGGATGCGGGGTAGTGGGCCGAAGCGCGCCAGATGTCGCTGTAGCGGGCTTGCGGCGCGAGCACCCCGTGGACACGCAGATAGCCAGGCGGGATGGCATCCATCCAGGCGCGCTCTTCGGCGGAGGCGAATCTGGGCGCCCAGTCGGCCATCTTGAGCTGCCAGGTGTGATGCCAACGCGGCCCCGGATTCTGGACCATTCGCAGGTTGTGCAGCAGTATCAGGTCGCCTACCGCGTCGACTACTTTGGGCATCCACTCCAAACGTTCGGGCGCCGTAGCGTCCAGCCATGCCTGCTGGGTCTCGTAAGTAGTGCCGTTGGGGCGCAGGGTGCTGTCTAGTTCCGTGCCGCGCGACATGTAGAGCATGAGGTGGCGGTTGCCGCCGGCGGCGCGAATGATGTCCACGATGTAGGAGCGGCCATCGGGACGCGTCACCAGGATGAGGCCGCGGCGGAGGAGCTGCATGCCTTGTACCTGGTACCGCATCAGGTTGCGTCCTTCGGCTTCGATAAACTGGAGGTCGTCTCCGGTGATGGCGGTGATCAGGTCGGCGGTGGGGAAGCCCGGGGTACCGAAGCCGCCTCGCCAGGGAGCACGCCCGACTGCCTGATGGCTGTAGTCATCAATGACCAGCGTATTCTTGGTGTAGGGGCTAGTGGGCAACGCCATGGAGAAGCTCTTTCGCTCCATGTCAGACTCGATCATCGGCGCCGGATAGGGCAGGGCTTTCAGCCGGGCGGCAAAGGGATTCTTGTCATCGCGCAGATCGATAAATCTCCCCAGCCGGCTGTCTCCCAAATACTGCAGGAGCGGCAACCCGCGGTAGAAGAGCTGGATGCCCAGCTGATTGTCGTGGGCATGCCCCACGGAGCGATCATGCTGGAAGATCAGCTCGGTGCGATGTTCGAGCGGACCGGCACGAAGGACGCTGATACCGAAGCCGCCCATGATATCACTGCCAGCGTCTGCGTTGACCATGGTTTCACTCATGCCAAAGAGATGATTGGGCCCATCGCCATGAGCCGACATCAAGCCACGAAGGGTTGTCAGGCGACTCTGGGTGGTGCCCATTCTGGCGAGGAGGGGATGCACCTCCAGATAGCCAGGCGTACTCGTCAGGCCGGCCGTATCGAACAACCCGACCATACCGCCGACCATGCCCGCGTAGTTGGTGGATCCTTCCGTGCTGATGCCGTCGTAGTAGGTCTCATTATAAAGGAACTCCTCCATGATCGACAGGACACCGTCGTACAGGTAGTGGTCCCGATAGAGGATACCCGTGGCCAGGAGCCCGGGCGCGTACATGCCGATGCCGTTGCCCATTGTCTGGTTGGCGCCATAGGCGTCGATCACCAGTTTGAGTTCGTCAAAGAGCCCGGTGCGCACGGCCTGCCGAGCGGTATCGCCATCTCCCCATACGGGTGCATCCGCGATCGCCATGTAGCCACTGATCAACAGATAGGTCACATAGCCTTCCATGGGCGGACGGAAGTTGGCACTGGCGGCCACGAGGCGGCTCGGGCCTAACCAGGTGTGGCTGCCCAGTGGTTCATGAAGCGCGGCGGCGGACACAAGCGCCCGATGATCCAGTGGCGCCACGCCGTTGTGATAGCTGACGGGCCAAGCCGGGAAGACTGCCGCCAGCCGGCTGAGTACGGCCGCCAGACTCGTTGCGTACCGTAAGTCGCCCGTGGCCAGATACGCGTCACGCAGGTCCGGTACTACGCCCTCGCGCCAATTGCCCAGAATCCTGGCGAGGCGATGCGCCCAGACAACGTTGGCGGGGTACCAGCGCACGGCCTGTCCTTCCTGAGTGTAAAAGGTGCTCTCGGCTGCGTCAAGCATTCTCGGCTGGCCGTCATAGTGAGGGATTTCCACGTGGCCGACGATAGGCGCATCAGCCGCGGTGCGATCCGCGGGCCGCTCGTGGATCGTAATCCTGCAGCAGCTCGTCTTCAGCGCGAAAGGTGAATGCAGGAGGTCCCAGCCCTCGTATTGGTTGCCGGGCACCGCGCCACAGATGATGCAGGACTTATCAGTCTTGTACTGGGAGGTACCCAAAACACCTTCATCGTTCAGCGGCGCGGCCGAGCGATCCGGGATCAGCTCCTGCCACTGCTCCAGCGGAATGGATGCATAGCGGTCCGCGCGTTCCTCGAGTGCCTTCCAGCGTACAGGATCGCGCCGCAGGCGCTCCTTTTCCGCTGCTCGCACCGCTGGCGTATAGAGGGTGGCTGGAATGGTAACATCCCCGGAACCGGGCTGCATTCTCTGGAGTAATTCCGGCCAGTTTGCCTCATCAGCCAAGGCTTCGGGGGATAAGGCGTGGAGAGACAGGAGCACCAGGGCGCTCGCCATCAGCGATCTTGTTGTCATTGCAGCCCCCAAGGCAAGGTGGTTTTGCGGGCGACAGACATCATATCGACGCTGGACCAGCTTTCCACATGCCCGTCCGCAAAGGTGTTGGTAGTCTGATTGACGTGGCCGACCCAGTAGAACTGAACACTCGCATCCGCCAGATCATTCCAGGCGTGCATCATGAAAATCCCCCAATCCTTGGCCGGATACTCACCCCGGCGCAAGCTTTCCACGAGGACAAAGGTCCGGTCCGGTGACCGCACCTGATTCTCACGCAGTGAGGTGAAGGCCCCGCCCCACTGAGATATTGTGAGGCTCAGCCCGTAGGAGGGATGGTCGCGCAGTGGCAGTACATTTCGTTCCGGGCAACTGAACGCCTTGGGAATACTGTTCGCCACCGGGACATTGAGTTTGCCGCCCACGTCTCCGTTTACCACCAGCCGTTGGGTCCAGAAGTAGGCTCCGTCGTACATCCTCGGGTACATGCCGTCGTTCCCGTCCATGTAAAAGAGGATGCTGGTGCTGAGTTGACGTGCGGTGTTCATGCAGGAAGTCAGCTTGACGCGACCACGCGCCTTGCTCAGCGCGGGGAGCAACATGGAGGCCAGGATGGCTATAATAGCTACTACGACAAGCAATTCGATGAGCGTGAAGGTAGTGCGGGTGGGGGTTTTTTTCATGGGAGTCTCCTGGCGGTTTCGGGTATCTGTATGCTGGCTTCGAACATCAGGGAAAGTGGGACGGCGGCTGGATTCGCAAGTCGGCGTTCGTTCAGATCCGGCATTGGCAGGACGACGCTCGCACAGGGGGTGCCACCGGGCGATCGGGAGACCGTGCTCCTGGCAGGCGTTACAGTATCGCATTCCTATTCGTTACGCTACAGCAAGCCTGCCGCATGTCAATCCCAGTCAAGCGGAATTCGGCCACGCGATCCATCTATGATGTTCCTCCCGAAGAGAGATCCCATTTGCTTGCTCCATGCGTGGGGTTTTGCATAAGTCGGTGGAGCCGCGGTACGCGAAGATTGTCATCTCCCAGTACAAGTATGGGAGTTGCCGCATGCGTGATCCTGTTACGAAAGACGAGGTGCTTGATGCGTTCGAAACCATGCTTGAAGTGCAACTCAGGGCGGTGCGGACATTGCGTGGGGAAATGCGCCGGATGCCGGTCGCGGGGCGGGGTGCCCGATGACGCGTTTAAGTTGATACCCCAGGTTTGACCCCCGACGACTTCCTCATGGCTGCCCCACGTATTCACAGTTGATACTGTAGGTTTGACCCCATGGCTGTTAACAGTCGATACTGTAGGTGTGACCCCAGATGCCCCGGCTGTTTACGGCTGCCCGTGTATTAAGTTGTACACCCCAGACGACCCCGCCCACGGCTGCCCGTATTTAAAGTTGATACTGTAGGTGTGACCCCAGACGCCGCCCATATGCACGTGCATACGCTGGCTTGTACTTTGTTGCTGTTGGGGTAAGATTTGTCATGATTCGCAAGGTACCGTGCAGGAGGTAGCCTCGTGGATGCCGTGACTGCACTTGATCAGGTGGAGTAGAAATGGAAGCCGGTTTTTTTAGTCTCAGGTAGACCCACAGGAGATCGAGGATGCTTCGCTCTATCCCTATTTTCGTTCTGATCCTGGCTGTCGGCGTTAACGGTTGCTCCCGGCAAGGTGAGACGAAGAATTCCAGTGCTCCGCCTGTCATGAGAGCGCTGCCGACCGGCGGCGGAGAGCCTGATCAAGATAGCAAAGCACCATCCACTGCGCAGGCATCCCCGATTGACATCATCCGGGAAGCTACGCCGGAGCCTTACAGGCCGCCGCCGCGGGATCTGACGGATGTCGTGCTGACGGCGGAAGACATGCAGGTGATTCATGACGAGAAATGGTCCGAAGAGAAGGTCAGAGCGTTTTTTGGTAAGCCAGGTTTTGGGGACAAAGATTTTGGGGGGGGGACCACATTCGTCGTTGTACTACGACGTCAGGCTGGCTTACGAGGGAAAGCTCTGGCCCACGCTGATAATTGCCTTCAACAACGGGCAGTATGCTTACTGGAAGCCCGAACCCCGATCTGTCGAAGCATTCATATTTGTGAGCGGGAGACAGGTCAGAGAGCTGGAGCCGGGCGAGTCTTACGAGCCAAGCGGCATCACAAAGGGCTTTAACTTCTGATGCCCGCCCGGGTGCCGCTTCGTGGTAACCGGCAGCTTCGAAATGGCGTACCGGACATGACGCAACCCTTTCAGGGTAGGGGGGCGCTGGGGTGTCGCGATACCAGGGTAGTTCCCTCCTTTGGAGGGCCCAACCCTGGGCTACGGGACGGAATCCCGTTGGGATTCACAGGGGCGGGGCTCGGCTGCCACAGAAGCTCTGGGCTACCTGGGCGGGGGCGGATGGGAAGAATGAGAAGGATGAGAAGAATGGCGTTCCGGCAATGGCGGGAGCATAGCCGAGGCGTTGATCGGCAGCTCGGGGTGGTGCGGGAGGAGATCAGTAGTTGTAGTCGTTGCCTGAGGCGCGGTAGCGGGGTTGGGTTTCACCGATACTTCGCCAGTCGACGTGACCATCCATGTAGGCGACATTGAGGCCGTTGCCGAGGGAGAGGTGATTGTTGGGGATTCCGGAGAGACCATAGCCCATCCAGAAGCCGGTGGGGTTCCAGAGATCGAGGGCCATGGCTTGATCGGAGGCTTCGGCGACGAAGTAGAGCTTGCCGGTGACGATGTCGGGGACGGCGGAATTGCCGATCATCCGGAGGTTGGGTACGGGGGAGATGTACTGATTGGTGGCGGTGCTGGTGTTGTAGTGGTGCCAGCCGTAGAGGTCGAATGCGTCGCTGTGGTTGCTGGTGCCGTAGTTGAGGAGGTAGCTCATGTAGGTGCGCACGGAGGTAACACGGCCGGGGAAGTAGGAGGTGCTGCCGAGGGCCTTGCCGTGGGTATCGGGGCAGACGAGGAGCTTGGTGTCGGGGAACCAGGCGTTGATGACGGTGTTACTCATGACGATGGCCTGGCCACCACCCCAGTGGGCCTGCATGCCCCAGCCGTCGTTTTCTTCGCCATACATGAGCATGGTCATGGTGAATTGTTTCAGATGGTTGGCACAGGTGGCGACTTTGGCGCGCGCGCGAGCTTTGGCGAGGGCGGGAAGCAACATCGACGCCAAAATGGCGATTATAGCCACGACGACAAGAAGCTCAATGAGGGTGAAGGGCCGGATTCTCCTGGTCATGATGCGCATGTATGAATCTCCGTTTCAGGTGGATTGTCGGACAATGAATCGTGGTTGCAGCAGATCGGGTTCGGTCGGGATGGTTTCTCCCTGCAGACGTCGCATGAGGATCTCGGCAACTCTGGCCCCCTTGTCGGCGTTGCGACTGTCGCAGGTCGTAAGCGCGGGCGAGCAGACTTGGGCTTCGGGGATGTTGTCGGCGCCGGTGACGGCGAGGTCGTGGGGTATGTGAATGGCGTGGAGGGCGCAATAGTCGAGGAGGTGGAGGGCGCGTGTGTCGTTGGCGCAGGCGATGGCGGTGGGGGGCTCGGGAAGGGTCATCATGGCCTCGGCGGCGGCGTGGTCTTCCTGGAGGTCGGTGCCGGTTGTGACCCGCACGAGTTCGGGGGCGAAGGGGAGTCCTGCATGGTGAAGGGCGTCGAGGTAGGCCTGAAGGCGCGGCTGGAACCAGGGGCTGCTGGTCTGTCCGATGAGCAGGCCGATGCGGCGGTGGCCTTTCCCGAGGAGGTGCTGCATGGGCTGATAGAGGGCGGAATGGAGGTCGGTACCCACCTGGATGACGCCTTCGAGTCCGGGGAAGGCGTGGAAGAAGATGGGGTCGAGGTGGCGGAGCAGAGCGAGGCGGGCTTTGTCGATGCGTACTTCCTGGCCGTTGACCTGCAGGAGGACATCGGCGCTGACGATGAGGGGCTTGTCGGCAAAGGCATCGAGGTGCTGGAGCATGAAGTCGATGGAGATGGGCTCAAGCTGGAAGAGGCGGGCGACATCGCTGCTCATGAAGCCGAGGCTGAAGGCGTGCAGGAAGCGGAAGTTGTTGAGCAGTTCGGGTGCGTTGAAGCATTCGTCGCGCACGCACATGTAGATGGTTTGCCGGGTGGTGGCGTGGGTAACGAAGGTGCCACGGCGCCCACGGGTGACGATGCTGCCGCGATCCTTGAGTTCCTGAAAGACGCGCCGGCCGGTGATGTTGCTGACGTTGTAGCGCCGGCAGAGGTCATCGAGGGTGTAGAAGCTGCCGCCCGGAACGAAGTTCTCGGTTCTCAGTTCGTCCATCACCTGGTCGAGAACTTCCTGCCATTTGGATTGCGTCGCGGTCGCCATTGTGTATACACCAAGTGGGTTGTGGATCGTACTGTATGATCCGGATGGGGATGGGTCAAGTAGAATCGACGGAGAAAGAGGGGGTATTGCCTTCGGTGGCGGATGGCGATTTAGTATGAGAACCATGGAGGCGGAAAGATGGAGTACATGAACGAGGCGGATCTGGAGCAGTTCGAGGAGGTGGGCTATTTTGTGACGGATGTGGTGATCGAGGCGCCGCGGTTGCAGGCGCTGGCGGATGAGATGGACCGTATCTACGCGGAAGGGGTGGTGGCGGCGGCCGCGACGGGGGATGCGGCGCAACTGGAGGAGGCGCGCGGGCGGCGGGCCTACGGGCAATTGCATACGCTGAGCGCGGTGGCGGCGGAGTTTGCGAAGCATCCAGTCTACCTGGAGGCTTGCCGTCACCTGATCGGTGCGGACGCGGATCTGTACTACAACCAGGCGGCGGTGAAGGTGCCGGGGAAGGGACGCGGCCGGACCTTCAAGTGGCACCAGGATTCCGGCTACGTGGAGACCGTGCCGCTGCGGTACATCACCTGCTGGACAGCGGTCAACGACTCTAATCTGGGGAATGGCTGCATCTGGGTGATTCCGGGTTCGCATCGGTGGGGGCTGCTGGAGCATGTGTACGAGGATGGAGATACGGGCACCTATAGCGGCAAGAATGCGATCGTGCCCGACGAGAGCGGCAAGATCCCGGTGGAAATGAAGGCGGGGCAGGTGGCATTCTTCAGTTCGCTGACGCTGCACATGAGCGGTCCGAATACGAGCCGGGGGTTGCGGCGCGGGTATGTGCCGCAGTACCATGTGCCTGACGTGCGGCTGGCGTCGAACGGCGAGCCGTGCGGTGACCGCTGGCCTGTCCTGCGCGATGGCAGGCGGGTGGATGTGCCGATTCCGCGACCTGCCGCCATGGCGTAATGGGCGGCAGGGACGATGGAGTGTCCGGTGGTCGATTTGTGTGAAACGGCACGGTAAGAGCATCATTCCTGTCAACTTATGGTATATTACCGTTTTCGAGCGTGCGGTCCTTCCTGGGAACCTGGTAAGGCGGCACCATTACGGCGGCAGAGATCACTTTATTGACCGCATGCAGCACCAACCCCGTAGCGAGAGCAGATCATGGCAGAGAAGATCCGTATGCAGGAGGGCATCCTCGATGTCCCCGACAATCCCGTCATTCCATTTATTGAAGGCGACGGCACAGGTCCGGATATCTGGGCTGCCAGTGTGCGCGTCTTCGATGCAGCCGTTGCCAAGGCGTATGGCGGCAAACGGAAGGTGGAGTGGAAAGAGGTCCTTGCTGGCGAGAAGGCGTTCACCACGGTCAACAACTGGCTTCCGGATGAAACGATCGAGGCCTTCCGCGAGTATCTGGTCGGGATCAAGGGGCCGCTGACGACGCCGGTTGGTGGTGGAATCCGGAGTCTGAACGTGGCTCTGCGGCAATTGCTGGACCTCTATGTCTGCCTGCGCCCGGTCTGTTACTTCACGGGTGTGCCGAGTCCGGTGAAGCACCCCGAGTTGACGGATATGGTGATCTTCCGCGAGAACAGCGAAGACATCTATGCGGGCATCGAGTTTCAGCATGGCAGCGAGGAGTGCGAGAAATTTCTGTCGCTTTTCCAGGAAGCCTTCCCGAAGCAGTACAAGAAGATCCGTTTCCCTGAGAGTTCCGGCATCGGCATCAAGCCGGTGAGCCAGGAAGGGACGGAGCGCCTCATGCGGGCGGCCATCGCGTACGCGATCGACAACGGCCGGGATTCGGTGACGATCGTGCACAAGGGCAACATCATGAAGTTCACGGAGGGTGGTTTCCGGGATTGGGGCTACGCCTGCGCGGTGGACCAGTTCGGCGCGGAGCCGCTCGATGGCGGTCCGTGGCACATCATCCGCAAGGGTGAGGCGACGCCGCACGACATCATCATCAAGGATGTGATTGCCGATGCCTTCCTGCAGCAGATTCTGACGCGGCCGGCGGAGTATGGGGTCATCGCGACGATGAATCTGAATGGCGACTACATCAGCGATGCGCTGGCGGCCTGCGTGGGCGGCATCGGTATCGCTCCGGGCGGCAACATCAACTACACCTCCGGTCATGCCATCTTCGAAGCGACGCACGGTACGGCGCCGAAGTATGCGGGGCTGGACAAGGTGAATCCGGGCAGCCTGATCCTCTCCGGCGAGATGATGTTCCGCCACCTGGGTTGGCTGGAAGCGGCCGACCTGATCATCAAGGGTGTCAATGGGGCGATCGGCGCCAAGACGGTTACGTATGACTTCGAGCGGCAAATGGAAGGAGCGACTCTCCTGAAGTGCTCGGAGTTCGGCGACGCGATCATCCAGCACATGGATGACTGAGGTCGCTTGAGAGCAAGAGATTCGCGCCCCGCCCGCCCTCACCGGTGAGCGGGGCGCTTCCGTATGGGGAGCTGGAGCTGGAGGAGGCTGGCGCGCCCGACCTTCGGCTGGGGAGTTTCAGGCCGGGCGCGCGGAGGGCAGGGTCAGGGCTTGATGGTGGCGGTGAACTCTTTCGCCTTCTCTTCGAGGCCGACGTCGATAGCCTGCTGCTCGGATACGAGGCCGTGTTCGCGGGCGTAGTCGCGGACATCCTGGGTGATCTTCATGGAGCAGAACTTGGGGCCGCACATGCTGCAGAAGTGGGCGATCTTCTGGGCCTGCTTGGGCAAGGTGGCGTCGTGGAAGGCGCGGGCGCGCTCGGGGTCGAGGGAGAGGTTGAACTGGTCTTCCCAGCGGAACTCGTAGCGGGCCTTGGAGAGGGCATTGTCGCGGATCTGCGAGGCGGGGTGGCCCTTGGCCAGATCGGCGGCATGGGCGGCGATCTTGTAGGTGACGATGCCTTCGCGCACGTCGTTCTTGTCGGGGAGGCCGAGGTGTTCCTTGGGGGTGACATAACAAAGCATGGCGCAGCCGAACCAGCCGATCATGGCGGCGCCGATGCCGCTGGTGATGTGGTCGTAGCCGGGGGCGATGTCGGTGGTCAGCGGGCCGAGGGTATAGAAGGGGGCTTCATAGCACTCTTCCAGTTCCTTGTCCATGTTCTCCTTGATCAGATGCATGGGGACGTGGCCGGGGCCTTCGATCATGACCTGGACATCATGTTTCCAAGCAATTTTGGTGAGCTCGCCGAGGGTCTTCAGCTCGGCAAACTGAGCGGCGTCGTTGGCGTCGGCAATGGAGCCGGGTCGCAGACCATCGCCGAGGGAGAAGGCGACATCGTAGCGTTTGCAGATCTCGCAGATATCCTCGAAGTGGGTGTAGAGGAAGTTCTCCTTGTGATAGAGCATGCACCACTTGGCGAGGATGGAGCCGCCGCGGGAGACGATGCCCGTCAGGCGGTTGGCGGTGAGGTGAATGTAGCGGAGGAGGACGCCGGCATGGATAGTGAAGTAGTCGACGCCCTGCTCGGCCTGCTCGATGAGGGTGTCGCGGAAGACTTCCCAGTTGAGCTTGGCGACATCGCCGTCGACCTTTTCGAGGGCCTGGTAGATGGGGACGGTGCCGATGGGGACGGGGGAGTTGCGCACGATCCACTCGCGGGTCTCATGGATGTTCTTGCCGGTGGAGAGGTCCATGACGGTATCGGCGCCCCAGCGGATGGACCAGGTCATCTTCTCGACTTCTTCCTCGATGGAGGAGGTAACGGCCGAATTGCCGATATTGGCGTTGATCTTGACGAGGAAGTTGCGGCCGATGATCATCGGCTCCAACTCGGGGTGGTTGATGTTGGAGGGAATGATGGCGCGGCCGGCGGCAACTTCATCGCGGACAAACTCGGGGGTGATCTGTCGCGGGGTGCGGGCGCCCATGGGATCGCCGGGATGCTGCTGGTTGAGAAGCGCGTTCTCCTCGGCAAGCTGGAGCTTCTGGTTCTCGCGGATGGCGATGAACTCCATCTCGGGCGTGACGATGCCCTGGCGTGCGTAGTGAAGCTGGGTAACGTTGCGTCCTTCGGCGGCGCGGCGCGGCGGCGGGGGGGCGGGGAAGCGGATATCGGCGAGCTCGGGGTCGACCTTGCGAGCACGGCCATAGGCGGAGGTGATATCCTCGAGCTGGTCGGTATCGCCGCGCTGGCGGATCCACTGTTCGCGGAGGCGGGGCAGGCCGCTGCTGAGGTCGATCTTCACATCGGGGTCGGTAAAGGGACCGGAGGTGTCGTAGAGGCGAATGGGCGGATTGGGATGGCTCTTGCCGTTGGCAAAGTCAGCTGAGGTGTCATCCTGGATGATTTCGCGCATGGGCACCCGCACGCCTGGTTGATTGCCGTCGATATACACTTTGCGGGAACGTGGAAACTGACTCACAATACTATCCTCGGCTTGGCGATTGAGGCGCAGTGCCTGGGCGTTTTGCTTGGACATGGGGTATCTACCTGAAGCTCGAGTGGGTGAAGGAAAACACATCGCGGGGCGATGCGTGGATGGCAAGCATGAAGAGGCAATTTGCCTCTGATCGGGCCGCTTTGCAAGGGCTTGCGGCGAGACCGCCGATGTCGGCTCCATCTTGGGCTGGTCATGGATGAGACGTTTGTGGCGAGATGAATGTTCAATAAGTTGAACGCTTTGCTAGCGCCTCTTTACAAAGAAGAGCATGCATCCTCTTCATCTTCTCTTTCGCGCAGTCGGTGCATGAGGGGATTGAGAGGGTGGGGGACGGGGGCGGGTGCGCTTTGGCATTGGCCATGCTTGCATAAGTTTTATCGAATGTCGGCAGTCTGCTCTGCCGCTACCCCTATAACTGCCAAACATCGACCAGGAGCAACCATTATGAATAAGAACAGATGGCAGAAGCTGATAGTTACCACTCTGGCCGCGGGAACCATGTTCAGCATGGCGCCCGTAGCCACCGCTCAACAGGGAGCGGATCAGGATCAATCTCGAACGCAAAGTCGGCAAGTGGAGGCCCAACGGTCGCAATCCCAATCGCAGCAGCATCGGATGCAGTCGCAGCGGCAATCTCAGATGCAGATGCAGTTGCAGGAAGCGTCCAAGTTGATCGGCAAGGACGTCAAGTCGCCGCAAGGCGAGAAGCTGGGCGATATCGACGATATCGTGCTGACGTCTGACGGTAACCGCATTGCGTATGCGGTTCTGGCGAGCGGCGGCTTCCTTGGCCTCGGCCAGAAGCTGTATGCGGTGCCATGGGAATCCTTCCAAGGCCTCGGTCAGGAAGGCGAAGCGATCCTCAACATCTCCAAGGATGACTTGGGGCGTGCGGAAGGCTTCGACAAGAATAATTGGCCGGATGTGGCGGATCAGCGCTGGCAGGCCCGCAATGACCAGGCGTTTGGTGCGCGCGTTCAAACCGGTGAATACCGCCAGGAAGGGCGTGATACGAGCCAGTGGCGTGGAGGAGCAACGGACACGCGTTCGCTACGTACCGATCGCCAGAGCGACTGGGATCCGCAGGTGAGCGATTATGACGATCGCGAGCGTCAGCAGGCGATGAGTCGCGACCGCAGCCGCACCGAGATCGACCGCGAGCAGCGAGTCGGGATCGAGCGTGACTACGATCGTGGTGAGTACCGCGCCGAGCGCCGCGACAGCGACAGCCGGTGGTTCAACCCGGACGCCAGAGACCCGCGGAGCACCAACCTCGGAAATCAGCCGAGGGAGCGGGCCATGGCCACGCAGGATGACAGTTACAAACGCAGCGCTCCAGCAGACCGCAGCCGGCGGGATCTGAGCGATGGCGGCGATTATACTGACTTCCGGGCGACCGACCTTGGAAACGAGCCGCGTCAGCGGGTGAGGAGCGCTCACGACGATCGTGACTTCGCCCGGCGCAGCGATCGTGACGTGGAATATCGCAGCGATCGTGACGTCGAGTATCGCAGCGACCGTGGCGTCGAGCATCGCAGCGACCGCGAATTCTCCCGAACCGAAGGCACCTGGAGCTATGAAGGCGAAGGGCGTTACCGGCAGGCGAGTGGCACGGAAAGCAGTGACCCCAATCGTCTGCGCGACGAGAACGTCTACCACTATGACTGGGATGCCGAAGAGAGCCGCGACCGTAGCCTGATGCGCCGCGGCAGCACCGCTCAGGAAACCTTCTGGACTCGCCGCCTTTCCGATCTGATCGGTTTGGAGGCGCGGGCCGAAGGCAATCGCGAGATCGGTGAGTTGGAAGACATCCTCGTCGACATCCGGGAAGGGCGAGCGGCATTTGCCATTCTCTCTCTCGGTGGATTGGACGACATCCGGCATGATACCACGATCGTGCCGTGGCAGTTGATCGAGGTTCAGCCACAGGAGCGCCTCGCCCAGATCAACGCCCGCACCGATGTCTTGGTACAAAATGCCTATGAGCGCGATCGGCGCCCGAACCTGAGCGATATGGCGATTGTGCAGAACATCCATCGCTCCTACAATACCGAGTCGACGGTCTACGGGTATGCTCCGGCGGAATCCGGCAGCAACCAGCAAGCCACCAGCGGCAGCCGGACGTCCGGCCGCAGCATGTACAGCCAGCAGTTCAACCCGCGCAATGTGCAGACCATCACCGGCAGTGTCGAGAGTGTCGGCAGCTTCAACCTCAATACCACGGAGGAACCGGGCCGCCGCCTGTTGATCAAGACCCAAGACGGTCAGACGCATACGGTCATTGCGGGTCCGACCAGCTGGTACGACCGGCAGGGCGTGAGCCTGCGACCCGGAGATAAGGTGACGATTAAAGGCAGTCCGGCGAACATCAACGATCGCCAGGTCTTCCTGGCCGGCGCCATCACCACCGGTGAAGAAAGCGAGCAGCGGACGCTGCAGCTTTACGACGACGAAGGTCGTCCGCAGTGGGATGCCGAGCGCGAACAGCAGCCCCGGCAGGGCACCGATCAGCGCATGAACCGGCAGGCGCCCGCGGGACAGCAGAATCAGCAGCGAGACGCCGGACAGTTGAACCAGCCGGACAATCAGCGGAACCAGCGGGACACCAGGCAGCAGAACCAGCCGCGGAGTCCTCAGGTGAATCAGCCGGACGTCAACCAATAAACGCCTAAGGCGACAATTACGCCACCAGCAGGGCGTCGCTTCGGATCACACTCCGCGGCGACGCCTTTTTTCTTTCCACTGTCTTCAGGGAGTGACTTCAGCCTGTACGACATGCAGCTCGGGTGGCTGCTCCTCGCCGAGGCGGCCAAGGAAATGGAGCCAATCCTTCTCGATCTGATTCGTGGAGCCGAATGCCTCTTCGAAAACGGCCTTCAGGTGGCGGCGCCCGGCGGGCCCGGGAGGAGCGTCCAGCATCAACTGCATGTAGCGGATCAACTGCTCGCGGCGTTCGGCCATGCAGAAGGCAAAGAAACCCCACGCCTGGTTGTAGATATCCTGAGTGGAGCTGTCATGCGAGTCCCGCGAGACGCGGGTGATGATGGAGAAGTGGCTGAGCGGCAGAATGCGCCCGTTATTGTAGAGCGAGAGGAGGGCGTTGCGCCTCGCGCGATGATCGACAGCGATGCCGGCATTCGCCTCGATCGGCACTTCCAGCAAGGTGGCGAGCCCTTCCGCAAACCAGATCGGGTACGTCACATCGCGTCGCTGAAGGCCGCTGTTGAAGGCAAGCTGGTGGATTGCCTCATGGCGCACCATCTCGAAATCCTGGGCCATGCCGACGGCGTCGCGATCCAACCGGCAGTGGAGGGCGATACGATTTGTGTGGGCTGAATAGTAGCCGATGAGGCGCGACAAGTCGGCGTAGTCCGCCTTGAGGGAGTAGTCGCGGTAGTCGCCCAATCCCGCAAAGCAGAGGATCTGCAACTTATCCGTGGGTTCCGTCACGTCGAGCCCGGCTCGGCGCAGGTAGAGAAAGAAATCATCATAGGTATGGTCGAGCACCTGCACCAGCTCGCCGGCCATGGCCGAATCGTGCTGATGAAGGAGGACGAATCGCTCTCCGTCATGCCGTGAGCCGAGCTTGGCCGCCAGCCGCTGAGGTGCATCCCACTGCACTGGATTACCCTCTGCCGCCAGTGTGTCGGCGTGGAGCAGAGTGGGTACCATTAGTCCC
Source organism: Lentisphaeria bacterium (assembly GCA_041690595.1). Classification (GTDB taxonomy): domain Bacteria; phylum Verrucomicrobiota; class Lentisphaeria; order JABSQK01; family JAWLHB01; genus JAWLHB01. Next base: position 106,190 of record JAWLHB010000016.1, on the reverse strand, counting down.
AACAACACTACTATCCGCATGTATGAGAAGGACGTTTGCACGTCGTCAGATCCCCCGACCCGATTTCCGCATTGAAGATGTGGCCGAAGAATACAGGTTCAAGTCGCGATTGTCAAGCTCTCGCTTAGAGATATTCCAAACGAGAGCTTGCAGGCGAGGGAGAGGTCACCCCGCGAAGCGGCTGCCCTGCTTCACCCGGCTGATGACCTCCATGACAGCGAGCGCCTGCTCGAGGGTGATTGGGAACTCCGCGCCCTCGCGGATGGCTTTGTGGAGCGCCTTCCAGATGCTGGTCTGCATGTCGACCTTGTGCTTGGGCTTGACGGGAAGTTCCTTGTCGATCCACCTGAGTTTTTCTTTGTTGCCGAAGCTGGCGTCTATCGGCGGGCTGGCGGTCCGGGCGGTGATCGGCTCCAGCTTCTGCGAGGGGGAGATGTAGCGCAGCTTGAAGATGTTGCCGGCGGAGATCAGGGATCCGCGGGTACCGTGCACCGTATAGAGCGGCTCCGGCAGTGCGGTTCCCCCGCTGATCTGCACCTCGACGGTGCGCTCGTTTTCGCCCTTCAGCACGATGCGGACATGATCCTCGGCATCGCCCGCGGCGGCAATCAGGTTGAGGTGACTCCACTGCTCCTTGATCGGTGCATCCAGAAGGCGCAGCGCATGATCCACCAGGTGTGGGCCCCAGTTGAGGAGCTGGCCTCCGCCGCAGGCGATGATGGTCTGCCAGTCGTCCCGCCGCTGGAAGCCATTGCGGCAGAGCTTGATGGTGTGCACATCGCCAAGAATGCCCGAGTCGATGATCTCGCGCACATGCTGGAACTCGGGCTCGAAGCGGCGATTGTGGCGGATGAAGAGGCGTCCGGGAAAGCGCTTCGCCACGACCATGAGGCGCATGGCTTCATCGTGGCTGACCGCGATAGGCTTCTCCAGGAAGACGAACTTGCCGGCCTCGAGCGCCAGGATGGCATGGGCGACATGTTCGGGCGAGCGGCTGGCGATATCGACCATCTCCACTTCGTCGTCGGCAATGAGCTGCTCGATGGTGGGATAAGTGCGGCAGCCGACCGCCTCCGCGAGGAGGTCACAGCGATGCTGATCGGGGTCGCAGGCTGCCACCAGCGAGAAGAGCCGGGGAACCTTCGCCAGCTCGTTGCGGTGCATGCCCCATCCCGCACGTCCGATTCCCACCAGGCCAACTTTGATCTTGCCGCGCTTGGCGCTTCGCTCAGGTGTACTCATGTCGTCTCTCTTGTGTGTGTCGTTTCAGGGTCATGCATCGGCGTGGACCGGCTCCGCTGTCTGAGGGTGTACAGTAGCGGTATGAGATACGCGGAGCAAGGCTCTTTGAAGTGCGGCGTGTACTTGTGCGGATCATCGGGCTGACGGGTTCGATCCCACTCCTCCTCGACGGCCACAATAATCGTGTCCAGCTCGCGTTCGAAAGCCTCGCGTCGGACGGGGTCGTCGGCGGCGCAGTGGCTCTCGGCGCAGATCCAGGCGACGCGGGCAGAGAGGGCCATGGCGTGCCAGATGTCGTGATTGGCCCGCGGCTTGAAGCGCGCCGCGTGGTGGAGCGCCTCGCGTCCCAGGGTGTTGATTGCCCGCAGCTGCGCCTCCAACTCGGCCGTCGTTGGCGCCTCTCCGCAGAGCGCTCTGGCGAGCTGATCCCGGATGTTCAGCCGTGGCCAGAGAGAGAGGAAGCGCTCCAGCGCCCGATTGCAGTCAGTGGCGAAGGTCGACCTGGCGAAGGCTTGCCGAAAGGCGCTCATGGCGACGGTGCCGCGATGCTCCACCAGGTACGCGCTGTAGGCGATGGCGTAGTAGAGGGCGCCGGTCAGGTAGCGATGGGGGCACCAGGCTGTATTCATGACTCCCGTCAGCTCGTGCCGGAATGCATGGCGTACCATGCGACGGGTGTTGCTGAGGGCGATCTCCGTGGGGAAGATCCGATAGCGGCAGAAGATGATGGACGGCGATGCCATCACCTCCACGAAACCGTGCTCACGGAGTCGCGCGATCGCCGCATCCGTTGCGTCAGCCTCGTAATCCCATTCCATCACCGCGATATCCTTTCTCAGCCGGGCGGCGGTCTCGGGCTTCTTCTTGAGCTGGTCGGCCCAGATAATGGGCGTCCTGCCGGCCTGGCGCACGTGATCCGCCAGCGCATTCACATAATCCGCCCAGGCATCTTCCTCGCGTACTCCCTCTTCCTCCAGGAAGTGGGCCATCTTCACCTCGTCGCAACCGATATGAATATGGGGCGACGGGAAAAGGTCGATGACGCCATCGATAAGGCGGCGCATGAGCGCGAGGCTGCGGGGATCGAGGGGATTCATGCCACCGCCTTTCTGTTCACCCGGCCCCTTGTCCACACCGGCGTAGAGGTGGCTATAGTCGGGATGATCGGTGAGGTACTGACTGTGCCCGAAGGTCTCCAGCTCTGGTATGATGGTGATGCCCCTGTCGGCGGCATGGCTGCAGAGTGCCGCGATGTCCGCCGCCGTGAAGGCATGTGGCATGGCGAGATGGGTGAAGCCCGGAATGGCGATGGCGCACCCATGATTGTCGGTCACATGCAGCTGCAGGTGCGTCATCTTCCAGTCGGCCATGAAATCGATGAGCCGGTGATAATAGTCGTGCTTTTCGAGCGTGCGGCAGCAATCGATCATCAAGCCGTTCATCACGGACGGATCTCCTCCGCGACCAGGTGCCGGCGAAACTGCGGCAGGTAGTCGGCCTGGGCGGCAAGCAACTCGTCGGCCAGCGCCTCGGCGGCGTCCTTGTCGTGCAGCAAGGGCGAAACGAACATCGCCTGGATGACCAGCCGGCGATCACCGGTCAGCGCCGCCTCCACGGCCAGCTCTTCCTCCGCGATGATGGACTCGAGTGCCCCTTTGAGGACGACTGGCACGGAGCCGCTCGGGAGCGGCGAGACGTCGTCCTTCTCGATGGCCGCCCAGCTCTCGACCACGACATCCGGCGGCAGGTTTTCGATCTGCCCGGTATTCGGGAGGTTGACGACGGCCTGGCAGGGGACACCCGCATGAAGCGCCTGAATGATGTCCGCCAGTGCTTCGCGGCTGGGTACGAGGTCGTTCATCGCTACCCGTCCCGCGAGGATATCTTCGACACGCTTGCGCTTCTGCTCCTTGCCTTCCTGCCGGCGCGGCAGAACCCCCTTGCGGCGGATGCGATGCCGGCGAATCGTCGCGGGATCGTTCAGGAAGAAAGGAAAATTCTCGGCAACGTGCTCCGCCCCGCCCACCGGGAAGTAGCCGAGCCGATCGTACAACTGGTACGAGAGCCGGTCGTCGATGCTGCCGCCGAGCATGGCGTTGATCTCGTCATCGGTCGTGCCGCTGGTCACCGGCCCATGCACCTCTTCGTGGTAACGCAGGTAAGCGTCCACGCTCAGCCGCTCCTCGAAGGGCTCGCCCCGCCAAGTCATGTTGCGCAGAAAGGTGAAGTGGTTGACGCCGAAGGTCTCCGCATGGAGTTCCCGCCGCTCGGCTCCGAGGAACTTGGCAAGGGCCCCCATGGTTCCTTCGAAATTGTGGCAAAGCCCCATCACCTTGATGGTACTCGCCTTCGCGACGCATCGCGTCAGTTGCGCCAGCGGATTGGTCACGTGAATCATCCACGCATCGGGGCATGTCTGTTCCATTCTGCGGGCGATGTCGATGAAGACAGGCACGTTGCGCAGGGTCCGCGAAATGCCCGCTGGACCCACCGTGTCGCCCACCGAATGGAAGACGCCGTACTTCTCCGGGATGCGATAATCCAGTTCGAATGCCTCCAGGCCGCCGGTGGAAATGGAGACAATCACGTAATGGGCTCCGGCAAGTGCATCGTCCAACTCGGCGGTTTCGATACTCCAGTCGGCGCCGGCCTTCTCGTTGGCCAGGCGGCAGATGCCGGCCACCAGGTCGAGCGCCTCCCGATCCTTGTCCACCAGCACCAGGCGGCTGCCTCGCAGCGGCTTCTTCAGAAAGAGGTCGATGGCAAAGCGTTCCGTCCACAGAAAGCTGCCACCGCCCACAAAGACTATTTTGCACGTCATCTTTTCATCACCTTATCAATCTCCCCACCGGTCCGGATCGCGATCCGGACGCAACAGGTCGGCTTCTTCTACGGTACGACGGAGGATCTCCGGCTCGATGCCGTTTGCCTCCCATCTGGCGAGGATCGGCAGCATTTCCTGAACCTGGAGGATCTTCTCCGCCAACAGGGGCCGGGTATAGCTGTAATCGAAGATTTCCGTTTCGAATCCCAGTCGGGGTTCTCTCGCGAGCAGCTCCAGCATGGCCTTCGCTGCCTGAACGTCGTCCCTGGCGACCGCGCTCATTCGCGCCACGATGGCGGGATGATCCGACGGGGCGGCCTCGAGGAGGCTGTCGCGCAGAGAATAGAACTCGAAGACGTTTGCCGCGCTGACCGCATGCAGGCGGATGGCCGCGGCGACGGCAACCTGCCGGTCCAGCTCGGAATCCGCACCCGCCAACTCGCGGGCCGCGTCGAGTTTCGCCAGCCCCCCCTGCCAGCGCTCCGCCATGTCGCGGAAGGCGCCCGCAAGCTCATCGGGCGTGAACGGGCCCAGCCAGCGCGAGATGTTGTCTTCCCAGGGCTGCGGCTCCCGCTTACGGGTGAAGCCGAAGTTGTACGGCTTGGCCAGGCGAGCTTCGCGCTCGAGGTGCAGCTGATAGGCCGGCCCGCGGGTGATCGGCCCCCAATAGAGCCCCGCATGGGCAAAGGGGTAGCGCTGCCACGCCTCGTCGAAGATCTTCCAACTCGCCGCCACCCCGGCCGCGGTCGCCTCGCCCCAGTAGATGGCGGCGATCCGGCGCAGAAAAGCGTCGTGCGGCAACCTGGGCTCGAAGACTGCTTCGCCCGCGGCTTTGAGCATGGGGCTGGGGAAGCCGCCGGGGATCCAAGTCATCATCGAGCCCGTCACCCCCAGCTCGGTTGCGATCCTGATCTTCTCGTACTCGATGCCAGGCGCCGGAATGTAGGGCACGCTCGACAGCTCGTACGAGGTGCCGATCTGCAGCTTCGCGTGGATGGTTCGCCCGCTCTCGATTGCCGCCTTCGCCATCGCCACGAAGTCGCTGGATGGGCCCAGGTATGACAAGGAATACTCGTGTATGCGAACCTGCTTGCCGCAGAGCTCCTTCTCGCCGCCATGCTCGAAGTTGCCCAGCCAGATGACCCGCGGATCCGTCCTCTTCATGACCTCCAGCATGGGCGCGATCGGGCTAGCCTCCCGGTTCTTGCCGATGAAGTAGGTCCAGGCCATGACATCCGCCTGTGAGCCGGCGGCGCGGATCCCATCCATGAAGGCGTTCAGCGATTCCGCCAGAACCTCCCCCTGGCTGCGCTGCGAGCATGTCGGGCACTGTGCCGCGAACTCCTCGTCCCGCCAGTAGCAGGTCGTCGGCCGTTCACCGCAGAAGATGTTGATGATGCCCGCCAGCTCCGGCACCTCCGTAAAGAGGCTCTGCATGACCTCCCGGATGTACTCCCGCACCAGAGGTTGCGAGGAGCAGAGGGTATTACCCGCACCGGTTATCTCCGGATGAGCGACGAGGGCCGGATGCCCTTTCGGCAGCGCGCGAGGCTCGATACAGAAGAGATAGATGCGTATGCCATATCGGGCTGCCTTGGCGACAACCGCCTTGAGCTTTTCCAGGCGGTGCTCCCGCGGTCCCAGCTCCGGAATGCATGTCGAGGCCACCAGCTTCCTCAGCAAGCCGGGTATCCAGAGCCCGTTGATGCCGGCATGGGCCAGGCGGTTCAGGTACGCATCGGGATAGTAATCGTTCGGATCGTCGTCCAGTTCCCAGCCGGACCACCAGCGGTAAGGCGCGATCGGCGAGCGTATGATGCGCGTGGCAATCGTCGTCCAGCGCGTTTCATCGCCGACGGGGAGCACGGGAGCGCGGCGCAGCAGCATCTCGTCCTGAAGCCGGTAAAGCGCCCGGCGCAGCGCATCCATATCCTCCGCCTGAATCAGGCAGCCATCCTCTGCAATGGCGAGGCGATGGGCCTCCCGTGCGCCCTTGGGGGACGTGGCTGGACGCTCGCGCCGCACGCGTATGGCGTAACCGTCCGCCGCTTCGGCTGTCTCCATGACCGTGGTCATGAAGGTGCGGAAGTCGTCCAGCAGGAGCCCCAGATGCGGCTCCCCCTCGAAGGCCGAGAGATCCAGCCTGAACCCGGCTTCCAACGATACCTCGCCCTCTCTGCACAAGCGCTCGGGATTGCGGTGACTCCGTGCGTGCATGGGGGTGGCCAGATCCTCGAAGATCGGTTTTAGCTTGCCGGGAAAGTCGAGCTTCGGATGCATCATGGTTGCGCACCATCCTCTTCAGTTGAATTGACGTTGAATTGCAGCCACCCATAGGTGCCCGGATCGGTATAGCCGAAGAGATTGCGCGGCATCGTGCGCCGGCTGGGCGCCCACGAATTGAGCAGCGGTTCGCCGGTGAAGCAGAGCGGATCCGTTATCGGCGTGAAGAAACACGAGACATTGATCCGCATGGGCAGGCGCCTGCCGCTCGAAGGAGGCAATCCCAGTTGATCGAACGGTACCGTCAGCGTCAGACGCGCTTCGGCGCCACGGCTCTCGAAAAAGATCGTCGGCTTCTCCGCCCAAAACGCCGCTAGCTCGGGCTGGCTCTTCCGGATCACGATTGACCGACCGACGCCCAGCCGATCCGGCTCCAGCGTGATGCGGATCTCGTCATCGTCCGGTCCGGGCACGACGGGTCCGGCTTCAGCTTGCCAGATCAGGCAAACGTGAACGGCACGCTCGTCCCAGACAGCGCGCCAGGCCAGTGGGGGGGGCGCATTCTTCGGCTCTGCCACGGGATAGAGGGTGCTGTTGAAGGGAAAAGGTTGGGCCGCTTCCGACGCTCGCGGTGCTGCCCAGAAGCGGCAGACGGTAGTGGCATGTCCGTCCCACTCTGGATCAAAGGGGGTCCGCCCGAGTTGGTCTCCATCGCTCACGCGGCGACACGGATAGGCCTGGATGGAGTCGCCTTTCCCCACATAGTTCTCGAAGCTGGGCATCGGATACCGGCCGACCTGGCTGGCAACCTTCGGAAACTCCACTTCGAGAAGCGACTGCAATTGCCCCATCCGCCACCTGATCTTCTCCGGAAAGTACTTGTAGCCTTCCGCCTCGGAATGAAAGCCGAGCGTCCGGTTCTCAGCGCAAAGCTCCAGCAGCACCCTGTCGTTCTCGATTTCAGCCAGCACCAGACCGCGCAGCTTCTCCAGAAGAGCGAGCTGGGCTTGCCGCGAACCGGCGTCGGCGAGCTGGTCGCGCAGCTGATAAAAGAGCAGGATGTTGTAGGCGCTGTCGAACTGCACACCCAGCGCCAGCGCGACATTGATCTCCTGCCGGCACTCGGCGCTGAAGCTACCCTCGAGCTGACGGATGATGGCCGTCCCCTTGCGCCAGTGGTCGCGCAGCAGTTTGCAGAGCGCCAGAACTTCCCGATACTCGAAGTGGGCGGAGATGCATTCCCCTACCTGATCGCCGCTCATGGGATGCACGATGCGCCACGTGGGTGCCAGGGGCAGGTGGCGCGGCCCCAGGTACAGGGGCCAGACCACGCCGTCATGCATCGGCCCATAGTAGCCGAATACCTGCGCCCCGGGATAGTGGCTGTAACCATCGGCAAAATGCTCCCACGCCTCGACCATCCGCGGCGCGTGGCTGCCCCAGGCCGGCGCCGCCAGCGCGAGCAGAAACTCCCGCTCCGTTCTCGGAAAGGGAGAAAAGGAGAGCACCCGCGAAGCCCTGGTCATGATCCCCGGATAGTTGCCGAAGTACCAGCCCTGCATGACCCCGCTCACCCCAAGCGCCCGCATCCGTTTGTACTTCCGGTAGAGTATCCCGGGCACCGGCACATACTGCGTCGTCGCCACCTCATGCGAGCAGCTCGTCTGCAGCTTCGCGAACATGCGCGTGCCGTTCCGCCGCGCCGCCGTGGCGCAGACCTTGAAATTACGGCTTGGGCCGACCCACGACAGCCAGTAATCCCACAACGGCCGCCATTTGCCCAGTTGCTTCACCTTGCCGCCAGTCTCGAAATTGTGCTGCAGGATCACCTTCGCCGGCATGTGTCCCGCCGCCGTCTCCGTCGCCTGTGCCCCCCAGACGACCAGTTGGCTGTACGGCCACGCAATCAGCTCGGCCTCGGGATCTACGCCATGCATGCCCCGCTCCATCGCCGCCAGTGTATCCGCCAGCACCTCCCACGGCTCCCGGCTGGAGCAACGCGGGCAGTTGATCGCCAGGCGCCCCGAATAGCAATGGGTGAAGCGCTCGCCGACCGGAATGCAGATCAGCCCGCCCAGGCCCGGCACTTCGCTGAAGAGGGTGCGGGTTGCATCCTCGAGGTACGCCTGGCCGATGGCGGAGCTGGTGCAGAAGAGCGCACGGTTCCCCATCGCGTCCGAGCCCTTCAACCCGGGATGCGCTTTCAGCACCGGACTCTCCGCCGACAGCGCCGCCGGCTCGATGCAGAAGGGATAGAGCTTGATCCCATACCGGGCGCATTGCCGCACGTTCCGCCGCAGCTTTTCCAGCCGTCGCGGTGAGCCGCTGCCCAGCTCCGGCAGCACCTTCGAAGCGATGAGATCCGAGAACCGGATGGTCATCCACAGCCCGTTGATCCCGTGGTGCGCCAGGCGGTTCAGATATCCATCCGCGTAATAATCGTTCTCGTCCAGCAGCTCATCCCGGCACTTCGGAGGCCGGTTGATGGGGCCATGAAAGCAGCGGGAGAGGCGGGTACGTATGCTCGGCTTGCGACGGGTGGCGCCATACGGGAGGCACCAGTTCCGGCGGGCCAGGATCATCTCTTCCAGATGGATCAGGCCGCGACGGATTCCCTCCGTTTCGCCCGCCGCCACCGTGATGCCGCCCGTGCCGACACTGATTCGGTACTCCTCCTTCGTGTAGCCGCTCGCCAACTCGGTGACGACAGGCGTCGGCCCGTTGCCCAGGGCGATGGATGCGCTGAACTCGCCGAAATCCGCGTAGGCGGTATCCAGCCGGCAGTCGGGATCCGGGAAACGCCGCGTCAGCGCGATGCCGCCCCGGAAGTCCAGCTCGTCTTCCGCGGGGGCCGGGCCGTCGCCGAATGGCATGGCCACATGCAGCGGCTTCGTCAGCTCTTCCTCGAAAGGCCATTCCGCTTCAGGAGGTGGCTCCGGCGGCTCCGGATACTGGTGTGACATGCCCACGTTCGCTTCCGTCATGCGTTCAGCCACGTCTCGACCTTCGCCTCGTCGTCCTGGTCATAGCCAGTATAGGCATTGTCCATGATCCGCCAGTAGTCCGAGCTGGGATTTCCCCGCAGCGAGTACGACTCGTCCACATAGAGACCGCGTTTGGCCTGACGCCGCCATTGCCTGAAGGCCGACTTGCAGTAGCTCTGCCAGTCGCGATGCGTCGCTTCGTAATCCACGATCTGGCGCAGCTCCCCGTCGAGCCGTGCCGCAACCTCCGGGCGGACCGTGCTCAGATCCTCCAACTCCCGCGGATCGGCCTCTATGTCAAAGAGCTGGCTCGGATGGCCCACATGGGCGATGTACTTCCACCGTTCTCGGCGCAGCATGAAGGCGGCGGTATTCATCGAGGTGCCGGTGAAGCAGGCATAAGCGCTGTTGCGGCTCTCCGTTGTCTCGCCGGTTGCCAGCGGCAGCAGATTCTCGCCGTCGCAATCCACGCGCGCCGGCAGTCCGGCCATCGCCATCAGGGTAGGGCACAGATCGATCGTCGAGACCAGGTTTTCGCTCTCCCCACCCGCGGGGATCGAGGGGCCGGTCATGCACATCGGCACCCGCACCGAACCTTCGTAGAGCGACATCTTGTAGTATTGCTGGTGTTCGAGCGCCAACTCGCCATGATCGCTCGAAAAGACGAAGTAGGTAGAGTCGCCCAGGCCGAGCCGCTCCATGGCGTCGTAGACAGCCCCGACCATGGCATCCGCTTCCGCGCACATCGCAAAGTAGATGCGGCGAACCTTGCGAACCGTCGCCTCGTCGAAGCCGTGTTGCCACGCCTTGCTCCCTCGCTGAAAGGCGACGCACGGATGCGTGCAGGGATCCAGCGGCGGGATATCCACCGCTTCTTCGGGAATCTTCTCGAGCCAGTAGCGATTGGTCTTGAACGAGGCATGCACCAGATGCGAGCTGATGTTCAGGAAGAAGGGGCGCTCGCCATCGCGATGCTCCTCCAGAAAGGCGATACTGCTGTCGATCAACCGCCAGTCGCTCTCGTAACAGCGGGGCGAATCATCGTCGGCAATGTGGATGCCCTGCGCCGGATCGAAGCTGTAGCTGGGCTTCTCGATCCCCGCGGCCCCCAGCCAGCCTGTCAGCCTGGCCTGCATGCTGTGACCGCCGGAGCGATAGTCCCGCTTCCCGAATACCGCCGTCGCGTGGCTCTTCGGCAGCTCGTCCAGAAGCGCCCACATGCCCGGCTCCAGCCCCTTGTAGTTGTTCCAGCTCTCGCAATGCTGCGTATACCGCCCCGACCACATGTTGGCGCGGGATGGACAGCAGATCGGATGCGACGTATAGGCATTGCGGAAGAGCATGCCCTGCCGCGCGATGCGGTCGATGTTCGGCGTGGCACCCGCCAGCGCCGGATGACCGAGCAGCCCCAGCATCCGGCCGTCCCAGCTCTCCGCGTGAAAGAAGATGATGTTACGCTTTGACATGTCGCGCTCCCCCCGATGACGATGATGATTTCACTCTTTCGAGACGATCCACACTGGCCGCCAGATGCCGCCCATACCGCCCCGATCCTCCACCCGCACCGTTACCTGCTGCAGCGGCGCATTCCAGTTCACCTGCTTGTCGATCTGGATCTCGAAAGGCGTCTTCCAGTCGTTCGCGTTGGTATAGATGTGCTCGCCGGCAAGCTCGCCGTTAACGTAGACCCAGCACGATTCGTCTACCGCCCCGAAGCGCAGAAAGATGCGTCTGCCCTTCCAGTCGGCGGGGATCGCATGCCGCGTCGCATACCAGCCGATACCATCGTAGGTGAAGATGACCCTGGCCGTCTCTTCCGGAAGATTGTGCGGTTCGTCGAACTCGAACTGCTGTTCCCAGGTCCGGTCCGTCCGGAAGCTGTGCCACGCCGTCAGCGACTCCCACGGCAGCTTCTGCCAGGCCTCCGCTTCCCCGACGTTCGCCGGGTCCAGCCGGAATTTCCAGAAAAGCTCCGTCGGCAGCCAGGGCTTCAGGTAACCCTGCATCTCCTTACCGATCCTCAGCCCCGTCAGGTCCCCATTGCCGATTTCGTAGCCGATAACCTGAACCCATTGCAGAGGCAGCTCATCCTTGTGCGCCAGCCGAAAAGCCGTCAACGTCTCCGCGAACTCCCCCTTGTTCTCCGGTTTCGCCACGACCGCCAGGTACATGAGCCGCGCATGCTCGTTGGCCAGCTGCAACTGCGTCAGGCGGACCTTCTCGCCGGCGGTCAGTTGCCGCGCCCCCGCTTGCTCCAGTATCGCCTGTGTCGCCTCGAAATCCTCTGGCCGATAATAGCTCCCAAGGGACCAGAAGAGCCCGCGTGCGAAGTCGCCGGCCCCGCCTCTGGTCGAGATGGTCAGGATGTCCGGCATCAGCCGCTGGTTCCACACCTCGAGGCGCCAGTACTCGAAGTACCGCTTCACCTCGTCCGCCGCGGCGCCGAAAGCTTCGTAATACTGTTCTGCCCAATAGTCGAAAGGCTTCGACGGATCCGTCATCGCCTTGGCCAGTACGTAGTCGGCCAGCCCGGTGACCGGCCAGTTGTTGACGAGGCTGTCATACTCCGCCGCCACGCAGTCGTTCTCAACAGCCAGCTGAAGCACGTCGAACATCTGCTTCTCGATGCCCAGAGGCATGGTCGTGGAGAAATACTTGGTGTGATAGTTCGGGCGCAGTGAAAGCTGCTTCGCGCCGGCACGTTTCCAGCCCTCCACGTGCGCCTTGACGGTCGCCAGGTCGAGCGGATCCACATAGGGCACCAGTTGCACCACGACATTCGGCTCCAGCTTCAGCTTGCGCGGCGGATACAACGTCTTCAGATAGGCGTACATCGTCACCCACGCATCCTCGCGATGCTTTCGTGCCTCTCTCGCCACCTGGTTCGCCAGGTGCACGTACCGATCGGTCAGATGTTCATCCCACGCCTCACCCTCCAACGGTACGTCGAGGCGACGACAATCCTCGCACTCGCAGAAGTTCTCCGAGCCGTCGTTAACGCCCACGTTGATGTACTGGATGATCTCCTTGCGGGGCAGCCAGTCGGCGATCACCCGGTCCGCCACTCGTGGGTTGCTCGGGCAGATCTTGATGAAGGAGTTGCTGCGCTCCGCCCCCCCCTTGGGGAGCGCCACCGGCTCGCGCTTGCCGTACTTGTTCAACGCAAAGAGGTCGGGCTGACTCTCCCCGTACTTTACCCACCAGGACGAAAAGGCATGGCCACCGCCGGGCCTCGCCCCGCCCATGCGCATCCGCTTCTGCCAGAGCACGATCTCGTCGACCCGTGCATTGTGCTCCTCCACCGAGAGACGAAACGCATCGGATTCCGGCATGCCGCGCGGGTGATGCGGCTGGTTCAGCCGGAGCCCCTGGCGAATCTTTCGGAACTGCAGTTGCGGAATCCATCCGAAGGAACCGCTCCGCAGCGTCAGGGGTGACTGCGCCTTGAAGGCAATACCCGCATCGCCCGGCGCGATCCAGCGCACCCCAAGCTGCTCCTCCAGAAAGCCATAGACCGCGACCTGCGTCCCGAACATGCCTTTCTCGTCGTCACCGTGGAAGTAAGCCCCCTCGGGACTCACCACCCAGCGCGCCTCTTCGCGCTCCAGCGGCGTCTCGTCGTCGGGCGGCGCAAACCCCACATGGAACGGATACTGCCCCTCGGCGGCCTCACCCGGCCTCACGATAGCCGGTTCCGAGCCCATGATCAGCGTCAGGTGCTTCTGCAACTCCCGCGCTGCCTCCACTTGGTCAGGCAAGGCTTGCGCGGGGCTGACGATGACCGCCGATGCGACGGTTATCTCCTCCGCCCCGGTATGCCATGAGAATCCCGCCGCCAGCCCGATTACCATTAGGACCCATAAGCCCGACATCTTCATTTGAAACTTTCCCTTTATTTGACGCTTCATTCCGCACCGGTACCTGATTTGGAGACCAGCCAGATGCGGTTGGTGATGCCACCCAGCCCTTCACGATTCTCCACCCGCACGCAGATCTCCTGGAAACCCTTGCTCCAGTCGATGGCGGGATCGATCCGCAGCGCGAAGGGCCGCGTCTTGCCCGCTTCCGACTCCACCGAATACGAGCCGGTCGGTTCTCCGTTGACGTATAGCTGGCAACTGTCGCCCACACCGCCAAAGAGCAGAACGATCTCCCGTCCCTTCATCTCCGCCGGAATCATCAGGCGGGAAAAGTACCAGGCAGCCCCGTCATACGCCGCCAACTTGCCGCGCAGCTCCGGATCCGTCTCGCTGTCGTAGGCCCGTTCCCAGAAATTGTCGGTGCGCAGCCGATCCCAGGATGTGGTCTCCTCGGCTGTCAACCTGTACCACTTCTCGTTCAGGCCAACCGCGTCGGGGTCCATGCGAAAATTCCAGGTCAGGCCGGCTTCCACCCAGGGTGGCGGGTAACCTTTCAACTGCTCCACCTCTCGCACCGCCGTCCAGTTGTACCGATCTTCCAACCCGATCAGGCGTACCCACGACAGCCGCAGCGTTCCGTGGTGTTTCTCGCGGAAGGCCACCAGTTGCCGTGTCTGCTCGTAGCGCTCTTCCCTTTTTGAGGTCGAGGCATGGTAGACCAGACGCGCATGCTGATTCGCCAGGATCAGTTGCTCCAGGCTGCTACGCTCTCTCGCGCTCAACTCTTTCGCCGCCGCTGCCCGTAACAGGGCGTCCGTCCGGTCGAAGTCGGCAACCCGGTAGTAATCATTGTCCCCGATCGTCCACATCAGGCCGCGCACGAAGAACCCGGACTTTCCCGCGTCGCTGATCGTGTCGATCGCCGGCAGAAGGCGCTCCTCCCACACCGCCTCCCGCCAGTAGCGAAAGTACGCCTTCACCTCTTCAGCGGCCGCGCCATAGCCCTCGCAATAGTGATCTTCCCAGTACTCGAACGGCTTCGACGGCTCCGCCATCGCTTTCGCCAGGATGTAGTCCGCCATCCCCGTCACCGCCCAGTTCCCCATCAGCATGTCGTAATCGGCCGAAATCGTCCCGTTCTCCACGGCCTGCTGAAAGATGTCGAACATTTGCTTTTCCACACCCAGCGGCAGCGACCCCGCCATATACTTGTGATGATAGTTCGGCCGCAGCGCCAGCTTCGTCGCCCCGGCTTCCTTCCAGCCGCGGAAAAGCTCCCGGTTGATCGACAGCTTCAGCGGGATCACGTACGGCACGATCTGGACAACCACATTCGGCTCCACCTTCAGCCGGCGTGGCGGATAGAGCGTCGTCAGATACGCATACAGCGTCGCATATGCATCCGCCCGATGCTCACGCGCCTTTCGCGCAACGATATTGGTCAGGTGTACATAGCGATCCGTCAGGTGTCCGGGAAACGCTTCACCCTCCTCGCGCACATCGAGCGCCAGGCAAGCCGCGCACTCGCAGAAGTTGTGGCCGTCATTAGGACCCGTGCTGATGTACTGAGTCACCTGCTGCCTGGGCAGCCAGTTCGCGATGAGCTGGTCGGCGACCTCGGGATTGCTCGGGCAGATCTTGATGAAGGCATTGGTCTGGTGGGCCTTCGGCAGCGGAATCGGTTCGCGCTTGCCGTGCTTGTTCAGCGCAAAGTACTCCGGCTTGCTCCCTCCATACTTCTCCCACCAGTCATGGAAGGCGTGCCCGCCACCTGGCCGCGATCCACCCATGCGCATCCGCTTCTGCCATACCACCTCATCCGCCACCCGCGCATTATGCTCCTCCATCGACAGCAGAAAGGCATCCGTCGACGGAAAACCGATCGGCCGATGCGGGCTGTTGTGGCGGATGCTCTGCCGAATCTTGCGGAAGACAAGTTGCGGCACCCACTCGTAAGCCCCGGTCGTCAGCTGCAGCGTGGCCTGCTCCTTGAAGGCGATCCCCGCGTCTCCAGGTTCCAGCCAGCGGACTCCCAGCTGTTCTTCCAGAAAGGCATAGACCGCAAAGCGTGCCCCATCGCCATACCTCTCGCGGTCGCCATAGAACCAGGCTCCTTCGTCCTCGATCACCCAGCGCGCCTCCTCGGCAACGAGGGGGCGTTCGTCTCCCGGCGCCCGCACTCCCACATGGAGCGGATAGCTGCCGGCGGGCCGTTCCGCGGCCGGGGCCAGAATCGGCACCTCGGTGCCACCGATCAGCGTGAGGTGCTTGCGCAACTCGGCCGCGGCTTCCTGTTGCGGAGCTTCCGCGTCTGCCGCCTGAATGATGACACAGCGCGCGACCTCCACCTCCAGCGTCGCCGCCTCCAGTACAAGCGTGATCGCCAACAGAACCAATGTCAGAATTCTCATCACTTGAAGATCGTTCCCTTGTCGATGCGTTTCACGCCCTGGACATGACCATCCACGAAGAGGACGTTGACACCACCGCTGTGTCGCGACTCCGCGACATCGTCCAGCTTCGTGAAGGAGTCGTACAGCCAGTGCCCGGTGGCCGCATTCCCCTCGTAGCCGGCGAAGCGGAAGTAGTTGGCATCCGTCAGCATCAGCGTATTGCTGGTGTTCGGCACTGCGTCGATCTTGCGCGGTGTGAAGGTCCAGTCACACATGCTCTGATCGGCGGCGTACGAGACCATCGTGTAGACGTAGGGCAAGACCGGTCCGGGCCACGGCCCCGCCAGCTTGAGCGGCGTTTCGTCCTGCGGGCACAGATAGAGTTTGCTGTTCTCGCGGATCTTCGCGTCGACCGTCGTTGTGTCGTACTTGCCGCCCAGATACGGCTTCACCAGGTTCGGCCAACTCCAGAAGGGATTGGGTGCGGTGACCTCCGGGAAGTAACCGTCAAAATCATCACAGTACAGGTGCCACCCTTGACCCTGCTGTTTGAGCAGGTTCTGACACACCGCCTGACGCGCCTTGTCCCGCGCCTTCGAAAGCGCCGGCAGTAGCATGGAAGCCAGTATGGCAATTATCGCCACCACGACCAGTAACTCGATCAGCGTGAATGCCCGGCTCCGACCCGCGGGCGCTGAGTGCTCTCCACTTTCCATCAGATTCGCATTCATCATCCTGGCTCCTTTGCATACTGACGTTCGATCTTTTGCATGACGTTCCCATTTGCTCGCTGTCAAAACTGCCATACTCTGCTCCTGTTGGCGATGCGCATCACCGTACCGACATGATCAACCTTTGCGTGCCGCTGCTCCCGCGCTCGCACGCATCACCAGGCAACCCTCCATTGCCCGTGACTGCGGTTCCGTAAAGACGCCCGTGCTGGCCTTCAGGAGCATCTCCACCGCGATTCGCCCCAGCCGCACCCGTGGATTCGCCACAGTCGTCAGCGGCGGATCGCTCTGTTCCGACTCCGGCAGATCGTCGAAGCCGACGACGCTCAGATCCCGCGGCACCCTCAGCCCAAGCTGCCTGGCCGCCGCCAGCACCGCCAGCGCCAGCGTGTCGTTCTGCGTCATGAAAGCCGTCGGCAGATCCGACCGGTTCAGAAAGTCGCGCACCGGGCCGATCGCCATCGCCAGCTCATTGGTGCCGAAATCGAGCACATCCTGGTTGTGCACCACGTAACCGCCGCAGGCCAGCGCGCTCTGATATCCGCCGTAGACATCGTGCGACCAGCTCTGGTCCCTCGGTACCGCCCCGATGAAACCGATCCGTTCATGCCCCAGGCTCAGCAGGTACCGAGTCGCCTCGAAGCCCCCATGCACCTTGTTGATGTACACCCCATGATGCGGCGGATAATTCAGCCGGTCGTACGCCTTGTTGCTCTGCACCACAAACGGCACCTGGTGATCCGCCAGCTTCTGCATCAGCGGCCCCGACAGCAGATTGATCAGAACCACACCCTGCTCCTGGTACGGATAGTTCGGACTCAGCAGGTCCTCGATCGCCTCTTCAGGTTCCGGGCACGGCAGAATACGCATCTTCGTGTCCAGAGACTCCAGCACTTCCGTATAACCCTGCAGATACCCCGTTCGCACGAAACCCGGTGATGTCCCCGATGGACGCTCCACAAAGGTGATGCAGCGCAACGCGGGCCTTACAACCGACTCCCCGCCAGTCTCGTTGCGCAGCCCAACGAAGGTGCCGCGCCCTTCCCGGCGATAGACCAGCCCCTCCTCCATCAGCTGCCCAAGCGCGCTCCGCACCACCTGCACCCCGACACCGTGACGATCCGAAAGCTCACGAATCGACGGCAGCGGCTCATGAGGAAGAAAGCGACCGTCCAGTATCATGTGACGCAACGTCCCCGCCAGCGCGGCATATTGCGATGTGCGTTCCACCATCGTGGCTGTTGCGGCCATGGACAAACCATCCTCAACTGGCTGTTTGATCACGTAGCACAGTGTGTTATCGGTAACACAACGCAATATATACCCCCCTCGACATCCCCGTCAACAACCTTTTTCCACTTTTTCCAAAAGCCCGCTTTCCAGTGCCGCTTCCCTGGGCACGCCACTCCCCTGAAGGGCGGCTACGTCCGTCCACCGACGGACTCCGGCGTTGAAGATTTCCTGACGCCAGCGTGCTTCCAGCTCCCAAAACCCTGCTCTCCAGTGCCGCTTTCCTGGGCACGCCACTCTCCTGAGTGGCTCCGGCGTTGGAGGTTGCCTGTCGCCAGCGTGCTTCCTGCTCCCCAAAACCTCGGTCGAAAGCTCGGTCCGTCCGTCTCTGTCCCCGTTCGTCCGTGTGCTTCGCGCTTCCGAAGACCTCGCCCCTGAAAACCTCGGTCGAAAGCTCGGTCCGCGTATGCCTCCTGAAGTGTCTGTCCGTGTCCGTCCATGTACGTCCGTGTGCTTTGCGCTTCCGAAAAACCTCGGTTGAAATGTCGGTCGGCCCTGCTGTCCGTGTCCGTCCGTGTGCTTTGCGCTTCCGAAAACCTCGGTCGAAATGTCGGTCGGCCCTGCTGTCCGTGTCCGTCCATGTCCGTCCGTGTGCTTTGCGCTTCCGAAAACCTCGGTCGAAATGTCGGTCGGCCTGCTTCCACCACCGTCAGCATCATCCCCTTCCCCGCTGCCCGCATCTTGTGTTTGTCCGTTCTGTCCGTTTCGTCCGTTTCGTCCATTTGCCCCATCCCCCTTGGACCAATCAAAAAAATACCATACTTTATATAACTCAAAAGTCAAGTCGCCCAGACATAAAAAACACGCTCCCCCGGGCGGGAGGGAGCGTGTCTTTCAGATGCCTGCCGACTCGTCGGCAGGTTGGGAATCCTAACTTGCCAGGACGGCCACGCGCTGGTGAATGCGCTCGCGTGCTTTCACATCGGCAACGCTGCGCACATGCGCCTCGAGTGTCTGCGCCCGATGCACGGGCAGATGCTCGTTGTAGATCCGGTGAAGCGCCCGGATGCCGACCGCTTCACGCTCATTCGGCGACATCAGGCGTATGTACCGCAACGTATCTTCATGGCTGCGGCTGACCAGAATCTCACTCCCGGGTTCGAAAATGGCATGAATGCCGGGCCAGTCGTCCGTAATCACCGGCACCCCGCACGCCGCCGCGTCGAAGAGACGCACGGTTGGCGCCCAGCCACACTTGCGCAGCGCCGCATCCGTGATGTTCAGGCTGAAGCTCTGCGAGTTGTAGTAGGCGCGAGTGTCGTCTTCCGGCGTCCGCTTCGTCATCCGCACATGCGGTGGCCAATCCAGATCCTGCGGGTACTGCAGCCCGACGATCGAAAAGTCGCCATCCAGCCAGTGGCGGGACGCTTCCACGAGCAGCGAGTCGAGGATATCCAGCTGATCCCGGTTGTAGTCCCCAAGGTAACCGAGATCCCACTCCTTCTTCTGCAACTCCGGGTAAAAGTTGTCGATGTCGGCCGCGCAATACAGCGCCCGCGCCATCGGCGAATGATAAATGTTCTCCAGTATCTTGAGGACGGGGCCGCCCACGCAGGAGAGGTAGAGATCATACCGGCTCACCTGCTCCGGCAGCAGATAGGTCGGCTTCCTGGCCCGCAGCTGGCGGAAGGTCTCCAGGGGCTCGATGTCGTAGAAGGCTGTCACCCCATACGACGTCTGCTGCACCCAGTCGCCGATCTCGATGCCATTTTCCAGGCAGGATCCGACAATGACCACGTCAGCTTGCCGCACCTGCTCCGAGTAGGTATCGCGCAGGTGCGTCAGGTTCTTGTACAGGCGGGTATTGCCATAGGGCGGGCGAGGCAGATCCCGGCGCTTCGCGAAGCGCTTGCTGTCCTTTTCCAGAAAGAGCACCCGATGGCCATGCTCATCCAGTTCCCGTACCAATGCCCGGTAAATTCTGGCGTGATCGTTGCGCCACTGCGATGTCATCGACATTCCCAGAAATACAATATCCAGTGAGTCTGTAGTGGTCATGAGTAAGGGAACCCTCTGCTTGGCGTTATTCATTAATATTCTGCGTACCGCGTTTACGCCCCCGAAGCGAAGACCGCACAAAATGCCGCCCGCGTTTGCAGAAGCTTCTATAGCAATGCATGTGCCAAGAGAGGCTCCGCGTCACCTCCTGCGCTCAAACCGGGGCTAAGCGCTGGCCAGCCAAGTGATCAGTATGCCAAACCGACGGCCCCAACTGTAAAGAATCCTTTTCACTTATCGCGCTCCTGTAAAGGCCGAAGCCTTCTTCTGGTTGATTTTGTAGGACAAATCCGACACCTCGGTAGGAGGATGCACGTATGCCCCCCTGGCAACCGGAAGGTGCAAGCCGTGAGGGAGAGCCCTGAGCAAGGAGGGCCCGTTCGTTCAGCGGCCGCCAACTGTAAGAAGATCGCGACAGTTGAGTCTGAACGGCCGCAGACCGGCAGTTCTCACCACATCAGGTTGGGCACAATTACGATTTACGATAGGGGGTTGTACTACCGGAAACGCCGGATATCTTTCCCAGACTGTGCGGGTACATTCGGAACGGGGGGCAGGCGAGTGTCCGATATCTGGAAGAGCGTGGCGGCGAACGCCATGGTCGTGCTGGTGCTGGTGGTTCTGAGCGAAGCTGTCTTGCATCTCCTGCGGCGTCGCCGTGTCGCGGCGGCCAAGGAGCACATCAAGTCAGTGGTGGCGGAATCCAGGCTCGTCGCGGAGCTGCGCGATCGTCTCCTTGACACGATCCCCGCCATGATCATCCTTATCGATCCGCTCGGCACGATTACCTCCCTCAACAACTGTGTACGACACACCCTTGGCTGGGATCCCGACTCCCCTCCCGATCCCGACCTCCTCGCAGAAGCCTTCCCCGGCGACGAACTCCGGCAGCGCATCTCCCGCAACGCCCAGGCCGACCACGATGCCTGGTTCGAAGCGCCCATGCTCCACCGAAACGGAAATCGGCTCCAGACCCGCTGGCTTCTTTCCCGCCTCTCCGATGCTTCGACCCTGGCCATCGGCATCGATCGAACCGAGCAACGCAGGACTGAAAACAAGATTCGCCGAACCGCCCGCCGCCTTCAACTCGCCACCGATGCCGCCGCCATCGGTACCTGGGCCACCGATGCCGAACTCTCCACCCTGGAGTGGGACTCCAGAATGTTCGACATCTACGGCATCGAGCCCGGCCTTCCCGATCTCCCTGCCCAGTGGCGCGCCGCGGTTCACCCGGATGATCGCCCGCGCGTCCTCGATCTGGTGCGCGCCTGCCTGGATAGTTCACAAGACTTCCATGCCCAGTTCCGCATCGTGCGGCCCGACGGCGAAACCCGCCACATCGAAGCCCATGGCGGCGTGCAGCGCGACGAGCGGGGACGCATCTGCGGGATGACCGGCGCCAACTGGGACGTGACCGCGCGCGAACGCGCCACCAACCGCATCGCGCACCTCAACCGCGTCCTCCTGGCCATACGCGATATCAACAAGCTCATCGTGCACGAGCGCGATACGCAGCGATTGCTGGACGGTACCTGCGAGCTGCTGGTGCGCCATCGCGGTTATCAACAGGCACTCATCGTCCGTACCAACCCCGAAGGCGCCATTCTGGCTCATGCCGTGGCCGGCTCCGGCGGCGGCTTCAGTCAGGACATCGAACACCTCCAGATCGGCGGTATCGTTCCCTGTTACCGCAAGTCCCACGAAAACGACCCCAACTGCTGTCGGAGCTGCTTTGGCTTCGATCAGGACGACACCGTCAAGTGCCTCAAGCTGCTGCACGCCGGTACCCTCCATGGCTTCCTCGTTGTCAACCTGGCTTCCGGCATGACCCGCGACAGCGACGAGACCGACATCCTCAAGGATATGGCCAATGATGTTGCCATGGCCTTGCGCGCCGCCGAGCAGGAGCACCACGTCCACCAGGCCGAAAATGCCCGCAGACAGGCCGAAGACCAACTGCTCCAAGCCCAGAAGATGGAGTCCATCGGTCGCCTCGCCGGTGGCGTCGCCCACGACTTCAACAACCTCCTCACCGTCATCCTCGGCCAGGTGCAACTGCTCGGTCTGCAACTCCTCGAACCCGCGCAGCGCCGACGCCTCGACGAGATCGAGGATGCCGCCGCCAGGGCCACCAGCCTCACCAGTCAGTTGCTCGCCTTCAGTCGCCGCCAAGTCCTTCAGACCACCCGCTTCGACGCCAATCAGCAGCTCTCCACCTGTACCACCATGCTCGTCCGCCTCCTCGGTGAAGATGTGCGGCTCCTCCTCCAACTGGGGCCGGGACCCTACCTGGTCGACGCGGATCCCGGCCAGTTCGACCAGGTGATCATGAACCTCGCCATCAATGGCCGCGACGCGCTCGCCGACTCCGGTGGGCAACTCACCATCCAGACCCGTCACGTCGTCCTGCACACCCCCCCGGCCGGCTCCCTCCTCGAGCCGGGGGACCACCTGCGCCTCGACGTCACCGACACCGGCAGCGGCATGGATCCGGTCACCATGCAACACATCTTCGAGCCCTTCTACACCACCAAGACGAGCGGCAAGGGCACCGGGCTGGGCCTCGCCATGGTCCACGGCATTATCAACCAGTTCGGCGGGCACATCACCGTCCAGAGCCAACCCGGAGCCGGTACTACCTTCACCATCTGGCTACCGATGGCCCGAAACGAAGATTCCACCCCGTCCACCCCCCAGAAAACCGACGCCGCGGATGCCGGCGGCAGCGAAACCGTCCTCCTCGTCGAGGATGATTTCTCCCTGCGCTCCCTCATCGCTGAAGTCCTCCAGCTTTCCGGCTATACCGTCCTCACCGCCGAAAACGGCGAACATGCCCTCGACCTCGTCAACCAGGCACCCGAACCCATTCACCTCGTCATCAGCGATGTCATCATGCCCGGCATGCGCGGTACCGACCTCGTCCGCGAAGTCCACGCCATCGATCCCCGCATCAGGCTCCTCCTCGTCAGCGGATACGACGAACGCGTCTCCGAACTCACCCAGCCATTCCGCGACACCAACCGCTATCTGCAGAAGCCCTTCACCCCCGACGAACTCCTCATCAAGGTCCGTGACCTCCTCAACCAGCAGCCCCTCGGCCTGCCCAACTGAGCCCCGAGACGCCGCCCTCACGCGCGCGCGCTGAACACAAACACCACCGCTCCACCTTGCCGACGCCGCCCCCGTAGCGTATAGTATACAAGCCTCGGGGTGCCCGTATCTAAACTTGTTTGGGAGTTGCGCCATGAAACTGATCAGCAGCCGACGGTCACCTTTCACGATGATCGAGATACTCACCGTCCTGGCCATTATCGCCGTCTTGGCCGCCGCCCTGCTGGCCGGAGTCAGAGGCGTGCGCAAGAAGGCAGCCGTCACCCGGTGGCAAGCCTACAGCGCCAACATCCGCACCGATCCCTACCTCGCCCGCTATTACACCTTCCAGCATGATCCGGACGATGAAGATACCGTGGCCAATCTCGCCGCCGGCCGAAGCGACGACGTCTCCTATCGCGCCGATCTCTTCGATGCGACCAGGTCCGCGACGAATCCTCCCGAGTGGGTGACGGGCAAGGATGAAATCAAGAGGGAGGGCCGCTTCCGCGACAAGAGCCTCATGAAGTTTGGTGCCACCGGCTATCTGGAATTGGGTACCGTCTGGAGAGAGTCGGAAAAGTGGCCCGCGGCGACCGTCGCTGCCTGGTGCAGAACCGATCAAACCGGATCACAGGTACTCGTCTCCATGTGGGATACAGATCCGAAAGCCTTCGAGCTTTCCGTCAACGGTGACACGGTGCGTTGGAATACCGCGACAGACAGCAATGAAGATCCTATGCAAGCAACTTTGCCGGCTCTCACTAATGGCGACTGGCACCTGATTGTCGCTACTTACGACAGCGAGAGGAAGCGCAAGGAAATTTTTGTGGACGGCGAGATGCTGGATTCCAAACTCGATCTATCGTTTGACAAGTCTTTGCGTAATGCCGAAGCAGCGGTCATCACTGGTCGTATCGGCGAAAATGCCAATAGCGGCTTCAATTTCCAAGGCTATATCGACGAAGTCCTCATCTTCAAGCGCGCTCTCTCATCCGGTGAGGTGCGCCAGATGTACGATTCGACCAAACCATAACCTGACAGAAGCAGCGGCAGGATCAGATGAAACATATCATCGAGGCAGTCTATCGGGGAGGGGTTCTGCGACCGACCTCCACCCTGAATCTCAAGGAAGGCGAGACGGTACGGCTTGCCGTCCTCAACGACGACCCCTCCTCCGAACAGGCCCGCGCCCTCGCCGGCGAAGTCTACAACGATCTCTCCCGCCGTGACCTCGCCGAGATCGAGCAGATTGCCTTGATGAGCCGCAATCTCGCCGACAGCGGCACCATCGACAGGGCCGAATAGCCATCCATGCGGACCATTCGTTTCTGGGACATGGATCACACCCTGATCGACAACGACTGCGATGTCTCGTGGAAATCCTTCATGGTTGAAGAAGGGCTCGCCCCCGAAGATGCCCTCGTCGAGGCCGACCGCTTCTTCGAGCTCTACAAGGAAGCGCGCCTCCCCATTCGCGAGTTCCTCGAATTTCAGCTCGCCGAATTCACCGGCCGCACCGTCGACGAGATGCGCGAACTCTGCGAGCGCCACTTCGAGTGGATCGTCAAGCCGCGCCTCTTTGCCGATGCCGAGCGCACCGTGCGCGCCCAGCACGAGGCCGGCGACCTGCTCGTCGTGCTCACCGCCACCAACCGCTACATCGCCGAGCCTGTCGCCCGCCATCTGCGCATCGACCATCTCCTCGCCACCGAACTGGAAGAAGAGAACGGCCGTTTCACCGGCCGTTTCATCGAACCCTACTGCGGCGGCATCGGCAAGCTCCACTTCGCCGACGCCTTTGCCGCCCGCCACGGCCAGAAGCTCGCAGATGTCTGGTACTATGGAGACAGCACCACCGACATTCCCGCCATGGAAGGTGTCGGCCATCCCGTCGCCGCCAATCCATCCCCCGGTCTCCGCGAGGTCGCCATCGCCAAGTCATGGCCCATCATCGACTGGCGCAACCACACCTGATATCACCTCCCCAGAAGTGTCCCCCTCGACAGGCCCGACAATGTGGGAGGGGTTCTCCGAACCGCGACTTGCGTATTGCCATCCCCCCACATGATCACAATTACCCCGGCCTTCAGCCTCGACAGGCCCGACAATGTGGGAGGGGTTCTCCGAACCGCGACTTGCGTATTGCCATCCCCCCCATGATCACAATTACCCCGGCCTTCAGCCTCGACATGCCCGACAAAGTGTGAGTCCCCATCCGGCCGTTGCTCGGACATTCTTATTCATAAGTCTACTGCGTCCACTGCGTCCATACCGCTTCCTTTCGCCCCTTGCCCCAACGGGGCTGCGTCCCATAGCCCAGGGTTGCCTTTGAGGCTACCCTGGGTATACTGCCCGCCCCCCCATCAACCCTGAAGGGGTTGCGTCCACGGCGTCGGCCCCTCCCCTGTTCTCCGAACCGCGACTTGGGCATTGCCTTCCCCCCACGTGAACGCAATCCACACAAGACTCAGCCTTGACACGCCCGACAATGTGAGGACATTCACATTAAATCTGGAAGAGTTTTCTGGCTTCTCCTGACATGGCAACCCGCATGATCGCCGTTCGGAGAACGCCTCCCACACTACCAACGCCCTGCATTGCCTCCTCTCCCCCTTTGCGATCTCTGCGTTCTTTGTGGTAAAATCTTGTCGCGTCGCCGCCTCCCACACTATCAACGCCCTGCCATTGCTCCCGCTCCCTCTTTGCGATCTCTGCGCTCTTTGCGGTTAAAAACTGCCGCGTCCCCGCGTCCCCGCCCCTTCAGAAGAGCGGCAGCGCCCCTGACGCCCGAAACTCGCTTGGCGACAGCTGCACCACGCGCCGGAAGGCACGGCTGAACTGGGGCGTGCCCGGAAAGCCAAGGCGTACCGCGATCTCCTTCACCGAAAGCTCCGGCCGCCGCAGCAGCAGGCACGCCGCCAGCATCCGCTGACGCTGCAGGTACTGGTGCGGCGACATCCCCAGCTCCTCCGCGAAGAGACGGCTCAGGTGCTCCCGCGTGACCCCCAGCCGGCCCGCCAGATCTCCCACCTTGAACGGCTCCGTGCCATGCTCCTGCGCCAGGCTGATCGCCCGCTCCACGAGTTGTCGACCGTGGGGCTGGCTGTCCGCCTCCGCCGCCTGCTCCAGCATGCTCAGCACCTCCATCGCCAACCGCGCCGCTGACACCGCTGACAGATGCGACCCCGCCGCTTCCTCCCCTTGCGCCAGCAGCATCCGCGGCAGCGGGTGCGACAGCCGCAGCCGATACAGATGTCCATGCCGCTGCACCAGCTGGTCCGCGCACTCCAGGCCGCTCTCCCCGCCAATCGCCAGAAAGAAAAACTCCCACGGCTCGCTCCCCCCGCGCGGATAGTAGTAGGCGATCGCCGGATCGGTCACATTGCAGAAGAAGGCGACCCCGGCCGGCAGCGGCCAGGCGACGCCATCCCGCTCGAAAACCCCCTCCCCCGACAGCGTCACCTGCAGGCAGTAGTGGTTGTCCGTACGGTTCGCTCCCCGCCAGTGGTAGCTCTCGTTCGATCGTCGTTCCCGCCCCATCATGTAGAGTCGCGGCAGCCCCGGCACCGGCCGCGGTATCTGAAAATGATGACTCCATTCGATCACTGCCTCATCTCTCCTGCCGGATCCTGTTTTTCACACACCACTTGCCGCTTCACCATCTTCCGCCATTTGCATTCCGCACGTCAATACGTTATTGATAGTGTACTACCAGATCGCCTCTTCAGCGACAATAGAAGCACACATCTGTCATGTTTTCAGGGTACATGACAGGTAGTGTTCATGACACCCTGCGCAGGTCACAGATGTCTGACGACAAACACGCGCCGGGGGAAGGAGGGGAGCCTCCCGCCGCGCCGCCCCATGATAAGCCGGCATTGACCGTCGTTGGCATCGGCGCCTCCGCCGGCGGCCTCAAAGCCCTCCAGAGCCTTCTCAGCCGACTGCCCCGCGACTCCGGCCTCGCCTTCGTTATCGTCGTCCACCTCTCCCCCGAGCACGAAAGCCATCTGGCCGACCTCCTCCAGCCGCACTGCGCCATGCCTGTTCAGCAGGTCCAGGAGACCATGCTCATCGAGGCTGACCATGTCTATGTCATCCCTCCCAACGCCAATCTCAACACCATCGATACCCACCTCCGCCTCTCCGAACTCGAAGAGCGTCGCCTCAATCGCGCCCCTATCGATCATTTCTTCCGTACCGTCGCCCAGACCCACGATGGCCACTCCATCGGCATCGTCCTCACCGGCACCGGCTCCGATGGCACCCTCGGCCTGCGCCATATCCGCGACTGCGGCGGCCTCACCATCGTTCAGGATCCCGAGGAGGCGGAGTACGACGGCATGCCCCGCAGCGCCATCGCCGCCGGCAACGTCGACCTCGTCCTCCCCGTCGACAAGATGGTCGACTACGTCCTCAAGTTCTGCGAGGTCGAGCCCCACGTCCGCCTGCCCGATGAAAAGGCGCCCGCCGACAAGGAGGAAAACCAACTGCTGCTCAAGCTCTTTGCCCAGGTGAGGACGCACACCGGCCAGGACTTCAGCTTCTACAAACGATCCACCATCCTGCGACGCATCCGCCGCAGGATGCAGTTGCACCAGACCGAGGAACTCGCCGATTACCTCGGCCTCCTGAACCGGAACCGCGACGAAGTGCGCATGCTCTTCGACGACATGCTGATCACCGTCACCGAATTCTTCCGCGATGCGGATGTTTTCGAACGCCTTCAGAAGGAGATTCTCCCCCGCCTCTTCGAAGGCAAAAACTCGGATACGCCGGTGCGGCTCTGGTCGGTAGGATGCGCCACCGGCGAGGAAGCCTATTCGCTCGCCATGCTCCTGCAGGAAGAAGCCGAACGTCAGGGCATCCACTCGCCATTGCAGATCTTCGCCAGCGATCTCCACGCGCGCTCCCTCCAGCGCGCCCGCGAAGGGGTGTATCCCGAATCCATCCAGGCGGACATCGAACCGGAACGGCTCAATCGCTTCTTCATCAAGGAGAACAACACCTACCGCGTTCGCAAGGAATTGCGCGAGATCGTCGTATTCGCGCCACACAATATCCTCAAGGATCCTCCCTTCTCACACATGGATCTGGTCGTCTGCCGAAATCTCCTCATTTATCTGCAGCGGGATGTCCAGATGGACATTATCGCCCTCTTTCACTATGCCCTCGAACCCAGTCGCTTCCTGCTCCTGGGCAGCTCCGAAACCGTCAGCCGGTCCGATCTCTTCGTTGCCGTCGAAAAGGATTTCTGCATCTATCAGCGCCGCAACATCCCCACCCGTGAGCCCCGCCTGCCCATCTTCTCCTTTGGCGGCGGCGTGCCCCCTCGCGGGGAGAGTTTCGAGCAGCGCGAGGAACGCCATGGCACCTATGGTGCTCTGCATGAGAAGATGGCCGAGCAGTACGCCCCACCCAGCGTCTTGATCAATCCCGAAAACGACGTGATTCACGTCTCCGCCAACGCCGGCCGGTATCTACTCGTTCCTGGAGGACAACCCACCAGCAACCTCTTCCGACTCGCCAAGGAACCCCTGCGACTCGAACTGCGCACCACCGTCCAGACCGCCCGCAAAAGCGGCAAGGCAAAGCGAGGAAAGCCCGTTGCCCTGAACATCGACGGCGAAAAGCGCCAGGTTCTTATTCGCGCCCGCCCCGGCGAAGGAGAGGATATGGCCGGTTTTCTCCTCGTCATCTTCGACGAAGTCGAGGAAATCGAGACCGAGGCCATCGATGCCGATGACGCCACCGACTCTACCCTCCGCGAACTCGAGACCGAGCTGAACCTCACCCGCAAGCGCATGCAGGGCGTCATCGAGGAATACGAGAGCAGCCAGGAGGAAATGCAGGCTTCCAACGAAGAACTGCAGAGCAGCAATGAAGAGCTGCGCTCCACCATGGAAGAACTCGAAACGTCACGCGAAGAACTCCAGAGCATGAACGAGGAACTGACCACCCTCAACCAGGAGAATCGTCACCGCGTCGAAGAACTCAGCCAGCTCTCCAGCGACCTCCAGAACCTCCTCGCCGCCACCGACATCGCCACCCTCTTCCTCGACCGCGACCTCCGCATCGTCCGCTTCACCCCCCAGATCGGCGAACTCTTCAATATTCGCCACAGCGACCGCGGCCGACCCCTCAGCGATCTCACCCATCGCCTCGGCTATCGCGACCTTCAGGATGATGCCCACCGCGTGCTCCAGCGCTTGATCCCCGTCGAAAGAGAAGTGCGGAGCGAAAGCGGGCGCTGGTTCCTCACCCGACTCCTCCCCTATCGCACCACCGAAGATCGCATCGAAGGCGTCGTCATCACCTTCATCGACATCACCGAACTCAAGGAGACCCTCGAAGCCCTCCGCGAGAGTGAAGAGCGTTACCGCACCCTCTTCAACTCCATCGACGAAGGTTTCTGCGTCCTCGAACAGCGCCGCGATGAGCAGGGCGCCACCACTGACTATTGCTTTGTCGAGGCCAATCCCGCTTTTCTCAAACTGACCGGAAAGGCGAAGGTCAACGCCACCTGCATCGTAGAGGCACTCCCCCACTTGGAGAGCGATTGGCTCGAACTCTTCGACAAGGTCCTCGACACCGGCCAACCGATCCGGATTGTCAAGGAGGCCACCTTCAAGACGTCTCGCTGCTATGACGCCTTTGTCTTTCAACTGGGCGGCCGCGACAGCCGCAAGGTCTCCATGCTCCTTGATGATATTACCGAACGAAGGCAAGCGGAGCGTGCCTTCGCCACCGAGTTGGAGGACAATAAGCGCCTCCAGCAGATCAGCACCCAGTTGATTCAGGAGGGCGATGTCGATGCCCTCCTCGACTCCATCCTTCATGCCGCCATTGACCTCACCAGAGCCGATCGTGGAACTATTCAGCTCCTGCGCGAGGACGGCCGCCTCTGCCTCCGCGCCTCCCACGGCTTCTCCCTAGCTGTCGACGCCGCTCTGGCACTGGTCGACCTCGGCCAGGATCCGCTCTGCCAGGCCGTCTTCACCATCGAGACGCGTCTCTCCATTCCCGACACCGATGCCGCCGACCTGCCGGACGGCTTCCTCCTCCCCGCCGCCCTGCGCGAGGCGGGTGTGCGCGCCGTGCAGGCCACTCCCCTCCGCTCGCGCGGCGGATCCTTCATCGGCGTCATTGCCACCCACTGGCTCGCCCCCCACCAGCCTGAGGAACGCCAACTGCGCCTCCTCGACAACCTGGCCCGACAGGCCACCGACCTCATCGAACGGCATATCTCCGAGACCGCCCTGCGCAACCTCAGCCACTCCCTTGAGCAACGCGTTGCCGAACGCACCGACCAGCTCCTTATCCTCAACAGCCGACTGCGCCGCCTCGCCGGCGAACTCGCCTCCGCCGAGCAGCGCGAACGCAAGCGCCTCGCCGCCATCCTTCACGATCATCTCCAGCAGCTCCTCGTCGCCGCCCGCATGCGGCTCAACACCATCGGCCGCAAGATCGACAACCCACAGATCGCCGTCGCCATCGACGATGCCAGGCAGTGCCTCAGTGATGCCGTCGAGGCATCCCGCGATCTGACTCGTCAGCTCCGCCCCCCCGTCCTTTACGAGGCCGGACTCCTGCCCGCTCTCGAATGGCTCGCCGGCGATGTGGCCGAGCGTCACAAGCTCCTCGTTCGCGTCGATAGCGACGGCAGCGAAGCCAATCTCACCGATGACGTCAAGGCCATGCTCTTCGAGTGCGTCCGCGAGCTGCTCTTCAACGTCGTCAAGCATGCGGGAGACGCCGAAGCCGGCGTCGAAGTCTTCAGCGAAGGCGATAACCTGCACATCGTCGTCAGGGACACCGGCACTGGCTTCGACGCCAGGACCGCCCTCGACGATGGACCCACCGCCGGAATGGGCCTCTTCAGCGTCCGCGAACGACTCGCTGCCTTTGGCGGCGACCTGCTGGTCGACTCTGGAGCGGAAGGCACCCGCGTCACCCTCATCTTCCCCCTCGCCGCTGGAACCAAACCGGAGGCCGATCATGCCATCGCCCCCCCCTCCGAACCCGCTGCCGACACGACGAAGCCGACGGACTCCAAGCTCCGCGTCCTCATCGCCGATGACCACGCCATTGTCCGCCAGGGCATCGCCAATCTGGTCAACAGCCACACCGCCCTCACCGTTGTCGCCGAAGCATCCGACGGCGTGGATGCCGTCGCCGCCGTCGAGCAGCACAACCCCGACGTCGTCCTGCTCG
Organism: Lentisphaeria bacterium; assembly: GCA_041690595.1. Classification (GTDB taxonomy): domain Bacteria; phylum Verrucomicrobiota; class Lentisphaeria; order JABSQK01; family JAWLHB01; genus JAWLHB01. Next base: position 75,338 of record JAWLHB010000016.1, on the reverse strand, counting down.
ACCTCAACATGCCCCGCCTCAACGGCATCGAGGCCACGCGCGAGATTCATCGCCGATGGTCCCACGTCCATATCATCGCCCTCTCCGTGCAGGACGATGAAGCCACCGCCAAGGCGGTGCGGGATGCCGGTGCGGTTGCCTTCATCCCCAAGTCCGACGACACCCAGCGCCTCCTCGACGCCATTCTCGGCATCCAGAAAGGCTGATCCTCAGCGGAATCACCCCAATTACCACCTGACAATCAGCCCTTTCGCGATTACTGTAAGCTCCATTCAGGAACCAATCAGTGGAGACTCGACGTGATCAAGAAGGCGTTGATGGCATTCTTGCCCCTCATGGTGCTGATCGCCATACCGGTGCTGTTGCGCCCATCCCGGCCCGTCGTTAAGGTCGAGCGCAAACTCGTGATCATCTCCCCCCACACCGAGTCGATCCGCTACGAGTTCGAACAGGCCTTTGCCGCCCATTACCTGGAGACCCATGGCGAAGCTGTCGCCATCGAATGGCGCACCCCGGGCGGTACCTCCGACATCGTCCGCTACATCGACGACCAGTTCATGACCAACTTCGGCCGGTACTGGCAGGCGCGCACCGGCTCCGCCCCCCCTCAGGAAGTGCTCAGGGCCTTCAACAACCGCCGCGTCACCCCCGATTCCCCCGACGCCACCGAACTCGAAAAGGAGGCCCGCGCCGCCTTCCTCGAATCCGAGGTCGGCATCGGCATCGACATCTTCTTCGGCGGCGGCTGGTACGAGATGGACAAGCAGGCCAAGCAGGGCTATGCGGTCGATGCCGGCATGATTGACCTCCATCCCGAATGGTTCTCCCCCGATGTCATCCCCCAGACTCACAGCGGTGAGATCTTTTATGACCCCCAGGGACGCTACTATGGCACCTGCCTGGCCGCCTTCGGCATCTGCTACAGCCCGGACCGCGTCGCCATGCTGGCCGACGACTCCCCGCCCACCCACTGGTCCGACCTCGGCGAGCCGCGCTTCTACCGCCAGGCCGGCGTCGCCGATCCCACCAAGTCCGGCTCCATCACCAAGTGCTTCGAAATGCTCATTCAGCAGGCGATGCAGGAAGCTGCCAGCCGCGCCCGCGCGGCGGGAGAGAGCGAGGACGAGGCTCTCGTCGACGGATGGCGGGAAGGGCTCAACTTGATCAAGCGCATCGGCGGCAATGCCCGCTATGTCACCGACTCCGCCAGCAAGGTCCCCCACGATGTCGGCCGCGGCGATACCACCGTCGGCATGTGCATCGACTTCTACGGTCGCTCCGAAGCGGAGTGGACCGCCTTCCAGAGCGGCGGCCGCGAACGCGTCGTCTATGTCACCCCCGAGGGCGGCTCCTCCCTCTCCGTCGATCCCATCCTCATGTTCCGCGGCGCCCCTAACCGGGACCTGGCTGTCGCCTTCATCGAATTCACCCTCAGTGAGGCGGGGCAGAAGCTCTGGAACTATCGCGTCGGCACCCCCGGCGGACCCCGCATGTATGCCCTGCGGCGCCTCCCTGTGCGGCGTGACATGTTCACCCCCGAGCATCGACGCTACATGTCCGATCCCGACGAGGAACCCTTCGAGGAGACCCGCAACTTTGTCTATCGCCCACAATGGACGGCGGCCTACTTCGGCCTGATTCGCACCCTCATCCGCTGCATGATCCTCGATCCCGGGCTCGAGGTCAACTCCGCCTGGGGCGCGATCATCGCCGCCGGCGGCCCCGAAGCGGTACCCCTGGCCGCCGAAGCCTTCAACCGCCTCCCCTTCACCTACGCCCAGGCGAGTGACGCCAATGCCCGCCTCTATGCCATGGAGGCCGGCGACGTGGCTCTCTCCGCCCTCGAACTGCAGCGGGAGTGGGCCCGCTTCTTTCGCGCCAACTATGCCGAAGCCGAACGGCTCGCCCGCACCGCGCTCCAACCTGTGGCCGGTTCCGGGCCATGATCCCCCACTGGCTGCGGCTGCTCCTCATGCTGGTCTGGCTGCTCCCCGCAACCAAGCCTTTCGCTCAGGAGCCCGATCTTCTCGATGAACTCGACGACGCGATCTTTGCCGCGAACGACAGCTGGTGGCACGACGACTGGCGCTTTCGCCGCCGTCTCTCCATCGTCGATCCCGCCGTCAAGCTCCGCCGGTCGGCATACGTCCGCCTGGCGGCACCCGAGCCGCTCTTCCTCTACAACCTGGGGCGGCTGCGCGAAGGAGGTACGGACATTCGCATCCTGGGACCCGATCGCGAGCCCCTCGAGGCTGGCGTCATCCACTTCGGCCAGGACGACGGCACCAGCTATATCTGGTGCAGACTGCCCCTCGGCCAGGATGCCCTGTTTGACGCCGACAAGCAGCCCCGCCTCTTTCTCTATTACGGCTACCAAGGCAACGAGCCGCTGCCCCCGCTCCCCCAACCACCCCTCCTGGAACTGACCGCGCCCCTCGCCGTCGAGCTCCAACCGGAGGAAACCAAACCCGATTCTCCCCCCGTCGACGAGCCCGACCCCGCCTCCTTCTTCGACCGCCTCATCGTCATCGAAGCCGAATACCTGATCGACGACAACGGCCATGATGGCTTCAATCACCGCGCCACCCCCGACGTCCGTTCCCACGCCCTCGCCGCCAATCCCTCCGGCGCCAGCGGCGGTTACTACATGGCCTCGGACTACCCCTGGCGCGCTCCCGCCCACACCGACTATCCGCACACCTGGCGCGGAACCGTGCACCTGCCGGAGGCCGGGCCCTGGTATCTTCATGTGCGCTATCCCGTCACCCAGTATGTCTACTACGGCGCCACCCTCGATCCGAAGCGCATCCAGGCACACTTCCGCCCCTTCAACGTCAGCGTCGGCGAGCAGACCTTTGCCTGCGGCGAGGATCAGTCGCCCGGCGCCACCTTCCGCTATACGCGCACGCGCCTCGACCTGCCCGCCGGCGAGCTGCCCATCGCCATCACCCTCGACGCTGCCACCGGCGTCGATTGCCTTGTCTTCACCCGCGATCCCCATTACCTCCCGGACATTCGCGACTTCAGCGGCCCCGTCTACATGCGCTTCGCCATCGCCAAGGCCCCGGTAGAGCGCTTCTACGTCGCCCCCTTCTGCGTCATTCAGCCATGGAGCACCCACGGTCCCCAAGGTGAGTATGCCGGCTATCTCTTCCGCGACCTCGTGGCGCCCACCGCCACCGACATGGAGATTGCCCGGCGTACCCCCGACAACTACCTGATCGTGGACGAATGGACCCCCTGGATCGAGATGCTCACCTCGACCCAGATCACCTGGTGGGCCAATATCCAGGTCATGCCCCAGGGCCACGGTCGCGCGCTCCCCGACTGCACCTATCGCTTCGAATTCGCCACCCGCCCCCATCCCTCGCGTGTCTTTCGCTCCGGAACCGAGTCCACCGAAGCCTTTCCCGGACTCAATATCCTCATGCCCAGGCGCCTCGATCTCGCCACTACCCTGAGCCAGACCAGAACCTTCGGCCAATGGGCCGAAGATCGCTACCAGCGCGTACAGCAGCTCGGACTCGAGGTGAAGAAGCGCCCGGAGAAGATCCTGATTACCACCATGGCGACCGCCGTCAGCGCCCTCGAGACGGAGTACATCCTGCGCACCTGCGCCGCCCTCGGCTTCAACGGCGCCGAAGTGCGCACCCCCCTCGCGGACGACACCTACTGGCAGCTCAGCGATTCACTCGGCCTGAACTGGGCAACCACCCATCACTGGTACCCCAAGCTCGATTATCCCGCCTGGCCCGCCGCCCCGCCCGAAGGCACGACCGCCGCCGAGACGGTGCGCACTCTCTTTGCCGAAGGCGCCCGCGCCACCTATTCCCCGGAAGGCCCCCGCTGGCGCCACGAAACGCCCCGCCTCCGCCTCCTCATCATGGGAGACGAGATTGGCCCCGCCACCAATCCCCCCCTCATCAACCAACTGCCCCTCATCAAGGGATGGTTCCATGAGTACTTGCGCGAGCAGGGGCTGAGCCCGGACTTCTTCGGCAAGACCACCTGGCAGGAGGTCGACGCCCTCTGGTACAAGGAGGTCAGCCCGACCAGCGAACTGGGCACCCTCGTCAACGCCATCAAGCTCGCGCAGGGCGAAGAGATAGAGGATCCCGCCATGGCCGGCGCTCCCAGCTTGCCGGAGAGCGAACTCGACGCCGCCTTCATCCCCCAGGCAGACGAGCTGGTGACTGCCATGATGGACGCCGAGGGCGAGCGCCAGGCCGCCGAACGCACCGCTCACGCCTCCACCGAATCCAGCCTCCACGAAAAGCGCCTCTATCACTGGTCGCAGAAGTTCCGCGGCCTCTACACCTGCGAACTCTACGCCGCCGGACATCGCGAAATTCGCCGCCTCGCGGATCAGGGCAGCTTCCACACCATGCCCTATGCCAGCCCCAATTTCCAGGCCCTGCCGATCATGCGCACGCAGATGTGGGATGGCGCCCTCAACCTCTTCGAGTGGGCTCGCCACGGTACCACCGACACCCTCCTCATCGAAGACTGGATTCAGCACCCCTATCGCGTCGCCTACGGCTTCCGCACCCTCCAGTCCGCCGCTCGCAAGCACGACCAGCAGCTCGGCCTCCTCATCGTCGGCGGCAACATGAGCCAGCGCTACTACGCGGCGCTGGCCAACGGCGCGCGAGTCTTCCTCTCCTATCTCTACGGCCCCCTGCGCGTCATCGGCCCACCGTGGGCGGATGACGAAGCCACCATGCGCATGTGGTCCGACGTCCTCAGCACCACCGCCCGTTGCGAAGACGATATCGTCGCCACCCGCCCCCGCCCGGCCGATGCGGCCATCCTCATGGCCGTCACCAGCGACATCAATCACCCCTACATCACCCATAACCCCCTCGGCTATCCCATGGGCGACCGCGCCGCCCTCTTCGCCGCTCTCCAGGATTCGCAAATCCCCGTCGAGATTCTCAGCGAAGAAGAACTCCTGGAGGAGCCGGACGCCCTCGACCGCTACAAGGTCCTCTATGTCGGCGATCTGCACGTCGACAGCCGGGTACAGAAAACCATCCGCGACTGGGTGCGGAAGGGGGGCACCATCTGGGGCAACCATGCCGCCATGGCGCGCCAGGAGTACGACCAGCCCGCCGACCTCATGAATGACATCTTCGGCTTGCGCCAGCCGCGTCACATCGAGGATCTCAAGCGGGTCGACGATCCCGAAGCTGGTGAGATGATTCAGGTTGCCGCCGGCCTGGAAGGGCTCTCCCCGGTCCGCTTCCGCTCCGGCCCCATCAAGCCCAACTGGCAGCTCACCGACGGCGTCGAGCTGCTCGCCACCTTCGACGATGGCGCGCCCGCCTTCATCCGCCACCGGGCCGGCAAAGGTTACGCCTGGCTCTTCGGCGGCCCCGTCCATCCGCTCACCAGCGGCTATGGCCGTGACAGCGCCGAGCCGCCGGACGCCGCGGCGATTCGCCGCCTCGTTGCCGTCGCCGCCGAGCAGGCCGGCGCCCGCCGCCACCTCACCCTCAGCCGCTCCCGCGTCATGACCTTCGTCAACGACGGACCGGACCAGACCGTCCTCTTCCTCATCAACTGCCACGAAGCCGCCACGAACGACCTGTCGGTCTCTCTGGAGCTTCCCCGTCGCCCGGCCACGGCCTACAATGGCAGCGGCGACCCGCTCGAATGGGAATGGGAAAACGGCCGCGCGTCCTTCAGGATCGATCTCCCTCACCGCGACGGCCGTATCCTCGTCTTCCGCTACTGACCGGGTCGCCTCAGATCTCGAACGAGCTGAAGGTCGGCAGATAATCCTTGCTGGCGGCGAACATCTCCGCCACCATCTCCTTGATCTCCCGCAGCGACAGCACGGCGCTGGTCAGCGGGTCATGGGCGATGGCCTGATAGACCAGCCGCGCATCGCCGGTCATGCACCCCTGCACCGCCATCCGCTCGAGCTGGCAGGTGAGGGCGGTCAGCGGAAGCACCGCGGGCGGCAGCTCACCCACGATCGTCGTCTGCAGGCTGCGATGAGAAGCGTAGACGGGCACCTCCACGCAGGCATCCGCCGGCAGATTGGCGATGCTGCCCCGGTTCGGCACGTTGCCGTTGAAGCGGAACGGTGCGCCCCCCAACCAGCCATTGATGATCGAGGCCGCATATTCATGCCCGCGCTTGAGCCGCTCCGCCCGCTTCTCGGGGATCTCCCACTCCGGGTCGTTCAGCCACTTCGGAAACTCTTCCTGCCAGTTGTCTTCCCGCTTCCGGTACTCGTCGAGAATGTAGGCATGCACGCCGGGATTCCAGTTCGTGCCGTGGGTGCAGTATTCTTCGATCAGATCCGGCCGTTTGCGGAACCAGGCGTTGTACTCGCTGTTGTGCCCGCTCGACTCCGTCACGTAGTAGTCCAGGGCCAGGAACATCTCGTTTCGCACCTGCTCCGCGTTGTAGATTTCCTTGTCATTCGCCACCTTGTCGCGCAGGATCGGATAGAGGTCGCGCCCGTTGTGCGTGAAGGAGAGGTACCAGGACAGATGGTTCAGACCCGCGCAGACGAAGTCCACTTCTGCTTCCGGCACCCCCGCCCACTTGGCGAGCATTCCGGCCGTTCCCTGCACGCTGTGGCACAGCCCCGTCACGTTGACCCGCGTATGCTGCTGCATCGCGTGGCAGAGCATCGCCATCGGATTCGTGTAGTTGAGCATGATCGCCTCCGGACACAGCTCTTCCATGTCACGACAGATCGCGATCATCTCCGGGATCGTCCGCAGCGCCCGGAAGATCCCCGACGGACCCCGCGTATCGCCGACATTGATATCCACCCCGTACTTCTTCGGGATCAGGATGTCGTGCTGCCACACATCCGTGCTCCCGCAAAGGATCGTCACCATCACCGCGTCCGCGCCCGCAAGCGCTTCCCGCCGCTTCGTCGTCGCCTTCACCGTGGCCGGATACTTACCCATGGCAATGATCTTGCTCACCGCCTGCTCCGCCATCGCCAGGCGATCCGTGTCGATGTCGACCAGCGCGATCTCCGCATCCGCCATATTCGGGAAGGTCAGCAGATCCTTGACCAGCGTGCGGGTGAAACCCCAGCTGCCGGCTCCAATGAAGACGATTTTGGCCATGTTCTATCCGCGCTCCGTTACTCGGTTATCATTCTTTGATTGACGCACCATCGGTGACTTCACAAGATATCATGGCTGGCCGCCTTCTAAAGAGGCGAAAGTGTGATTTTCATTATCAGAACGTGATATCACGCCAATCGCGCCGGATCCGAAGATGATCCAGAAGAGATTGCCTATCGGTAGTTCTGGTGTAAATTGCGGCCGGTGGGACATCTTAAAGGGATAATTCAATGGGGATGATCATGTTCAAGCTCTTCTTGCGCCGAGGCGCCATCGTCTGCTGTGCCTGTCTCTTTGGCCTTTTCTTCTGGAACGGAGTCGCTTTCGCCGTCGATGCTCCTGAACTGACGTCGCGGGAGCGCCTGACGCTCTCGGAGAGCCTGGGCGATCTGACCAATAAGGATCGCTGGTCGCTGCACCTCGGTGTGGGGGCGATTCTCGACGACAGCATCGATAGAATCGCGACTGGTGACATCAGCCGTGCCGAGGGGCAGGAAGGAGAAGGCGACATGTACCTGATCGGCGCTACTTACACCCTGCACGAATTTGACTGGCAGGTCGGCGACAGCGTCTTCCACCCGCAGCTCAATCTCCCCATGGTTCTCACCATCTTCGATGAAGAGGAAAAGGGCACCTTCTTCGGTTACAACGCCGGGCTGACCCTGCGCTGGCGCGATTTCCCATGGAACAGCTTCCTCTATACCAACTTCGAAACCGGCTTGGGCCTTACCTACACCGAGAGGGTCACCGAGTACGAGCGCCAGCGACACCCCGATCGCGACCGGTCGCACCTCAAATTCTACTGGCCCATCGAACTCGCCTTTGCCCTTCCCGCTTACCCCCAGCATCAGCTCACGCTCTTCATCCACCATCATTCCGGCGGTCATATCTTCGACGTGGGCGGCACAAACGTCATCGGCCTCGGCTATCGCTACTCCTTCGGCGCACCCCTGGACTAGTACCGCGCGGCGGAAGCCTTTCCGCGCAGGTCCTGAGAGCTGGGGCAAGCTGAGCACCTCTCCCCTCGAGGCGAGAAGTACCTGTCCCGGGTTGATGGAAAGGTGATGGATGTCGCTGCGGCAACATCCAATTGAGTTTGGACTTATGAAGAAGAATGTCCGGCAATGGCCGGATTAAGACTCCCACATTGCCGGTCCTGTCGAGGCTTAGCCTGCAGGTGTCACGGAGAGATCTTTGACGCCAGTCTCAGTGCCGAATTACGTCCTCGTCCAAAAATCCGCATTGCCTTTGGCGACTTTCTTTACCTTGCGTCAGGCAAGAAGAAGCAGGTTGAGCAGCATCAGGCGCCCTACTGGTGGTACAAGTAGGGATGCCTGCTTGCACCCCGATCATGACATTCAACAGCACCATGGATGGAAGTATCCCATGACTATACCTCAGCCTGCCGCCTGGCCCCTGCTCTTGACGCTGACCTTCATTCTGCGCGAGGAGAGATGACGATGCGCTTAAGAAATATCTTGAGGCTGGCAGTTGTTCTGGTTGTACTGGTTGTCCTTATCGCGAGTATGGCGGCGATAGCTGTCAGCCTGCGCAAGCCGCATCAGCCAGAAATCGGCAGTGTCGAGGGGGTTCATGATGCATTCCTCCGGCAGCTCCCGCACTTGGTGAGCCACTTGCCGCTCAAGAATGGCCCTGATGACACGAAAGGGCTGGCGTGGCAGGCGGAGGGGACGGAGGCGAGCGAGAGGCGGCTCGGTCTGGCCGCGGATTCGCGCAGCACCCGTTTTCATGGGCGGACATCGACGATCCGGACCAGTCAACTCAAGCTCCTGGGGAGCGCCGGCTTCTCGCTCGGTATCACGGTGGATTCGGATCTGACGGGGGCCGAGCAGGTCATCTTCGCTGAAACGAGTGTTGACGAAGCTCAGGCGTGCTTCATGCTGTCGGTGACGCGGGGAGGAAAGTTGAGCGTGTACATCCGAAATGATGCCGGTCAGGTGCTGTTGGATACTGAGGGTAACCGGACGGAATGGCTGGACGATGGTTGGTCGCATCGGGTGGTTTTCACGCAAGCGGAGTCGGCCACGGGTGATGGGAGTGAGTGGGCGCTGTATATCGACGGTGTGCTGGACGCGAAGGGCACCTGGCAGCCGGCGGGAACCTTCACGACTGGCAGCAGCGCGATCGGGCCGAATTGCCGGACGACCGGTCGCCTCGGCTGGCAGGGGTGGCTGGCGAATTTCTTTGCGTGCAGCGCTGCCTTGAGCGCGGAGGAGGTGAAAGCAGATGCGGCGTCCTGGTGGCCGGCGACGGCGACATTGCCGGATCAAGGGTCCATCTACCGGGAATCCGCGGACTTTCACCAGATCGATCGACACGCGATCTTCATTGACCTGACGGCTCCCACGGCGCTCGCGGCGGGCGCGGTGCTCGCCCTGGAGGACCGGGGCGAGGAGGTGACCTTTCTTCTGACCCGATGCGGAGGCGAGTCGCAGGAGTGGCCGGCGCATATGGAGGTGCATAACGCTGACATCTTCGGACGGTCGAGCTTCGTGCGCACCTTTTCGAATGCCGCACAATGGTCGGAGCTGCTGCCGCCGGGACGCTACCGGGTAAGCTTCGAGGGCTCGGCGAAAGTGCGCCGGTTCTACTGCCTGTCGGGCCTTCGGGATCGGCCGGTGATCGGAGACGTGAAGGATGGCTACAGCGCCCCGCGGCTGGTTCGCTCGGGAGATGCGATGTATGCGTACACGGCCGCCATCGGCAGTGATACGCGCTTCATCGGGCGGCTGGAGGCCGACGGCAGCGAAAGGTGGCGACAGGTAGAACGGGGGATCCGGCAGCAGGACATCAATCATGCGGGCGGCTTTGTCCTCGAGGTGGGCGGCGGCATCCTGGTGGGTTCCGGTGGCCACAACGAGCGGGGTATACGCTGCGACTACTTTCCGAATGGTGATCTGGAGGAGGAGCCTGCCACCTTCATCGTGGGGCACTCGACCTCCCGATGGTCCTATCCCAACGTGGCGCTGCTGCCGGATGGCAATGTGGTGATGCATGTGCGGGGCAACAGCCTGGATGTTCGTTTCGGCCATCACGCCATCGTGGTCATCTTCGATCCCGAAAGCGGCGCGGTCAAGCGGAGCGATGTCTTCAGCGCGCCGGACGACGACTGGCGGATGTACCTTTCGGATTTGCGCGTGGGGACGGGCAGCGATGGGCGCACCTACATTGGTTTCATCTGGAATCCGCGCTCCTATACGTCCGATTTTCCGGAGCGGATCTGTGCCGCGACCTACGCTTACGATGAGGATCGTTGGTATGCGCCGGATGGGAGCCCGATCGGCACGAGCACGCCCGGTACGGACGACGCGCCGCGGGTCTCCAAGGAACTGGTGATGAGGCCGATCGCGGCGGGGGGCTGCCTGATCATGAAGGTATCGGAGCCATGGAATACGCTGCTGCTTGGTGACGTGCAGTCGGCGGTTTCGGATGTGAGCCAGATGCCGGAGCGGATGCGCTGTTTCGTGCCGTATTTTCTGGCGGCGCAGGAGCCGAGCGGTGGTTTCGATGAGGCGACGGAGCTGCGCAGCCTGACCGTCGACGGTGCCACGATCCATCAGCACGGGAATCTCAAACTGGGCATTCCGGGGCCGATCACAGCGTTCTGTTCGGTGGCGATGCGCTGGCGCGACGATGATCCTCAGTCTGGAGCGCTGGAGATGATCGTGGGGGTTCTTAGTCGCCGGGAGATGATTCCCGGAAGTCGTGAACCCGTGTCGCCCTATTACACGGGCTGGGGCGGGGGCGATGCGATCGAAGGCTTCACGATCATGGATGCGTTCACGTCCGAGCCGGGCATCCGCTCCACCTGGCAGCATGATGCGGTGGATGGAACGTTCGCGAATCTCCGCCCGGTTCCCGGCGATCCGTCCGTCTGGGCCGCGGTCCTGAAGCCGGACAATCAGCCGCACCCGGTCATGGCGCGTAGCGAGCCTGTCTGCATTCGGCTCGAGGATGGTGCGGTGGTGACGCCGGCAAGCGCGCTGAGCGACGGCTATCCGAAGGCGCGAACCGCCTCGCAGTGAGGCGGAGGGGCGGAGACGGAAGCGGGGCGCTGCCCCGGACCCCGCTGGGGAGGCGCACCTCCCCAGACCCATCGGTACAGGGGTGGCGTGGAGCGGCAGGTGCAAGTTGCGATAGCAGGATGGGAAGCTGGGAAATGACTTATCTTCAGGACTTGACAGGTTAGCCTGGGGGGATGTCGAGGGAGAGGTCGCCGGGGTCGGTGAGGCGACAGGAGAACCAGTTGGCGTTGCTGCCACGATGGGACTTGACGAGGAAGATGTTGTCGCCCTGACGGAGGTGGATACGGGCGGGAATGGGCTTCCAGGTGTTGAACTGGGCGCCGTCGATGGCGCAGGCGGCGGCGGGACGTTCGCTTCGCACGCGGCGACCGTTGACCCAGAGGCTTGCCCACCAGTCGCAGCCGATCAGGACGGTGGCGGTCCGCTCGTCGGGAGAGGTGACGATGGCGCGGGCATAGCAGACGCCGCTTCGCTGGGTACCGCATCGGTAGGGGAAGTTGACGCCGCAATCGGTGTGCTCGCCGCGTCGAGCGCGGCTGTGCTGCCATCGTACCGGGCTGTTTCCATCGCCGGTGTAGACGGCATCGGGGAGGAACTCGCGCTCGGGCGGGAAGACGCGGCGCATGGCGGCGAGGACATCGCTCACCGGCCGTTGCTGGCCGAAGGCGGTGGGGAAGGGTCCAATGGTCAACCAGAGTTCGGATGGGAGGGGGCGCCAGACGGGGGAGAGGCGAAGGGCGTAAATGCCGAACTCTCCCTGGGCGGAGATGGTGAGGCGCCGCCGGCCACTGGTCAGGCGCAGATTGGTGAGGCCGAGGGTGTCGGGTACGCCGTTTTGCAGGCGTATGGGGGGAAGCTCGGTGCCGTCAACGGCGATGGTCACCTGGCGGGCGGTGCGGGTGATGACGCCGAGGTTCAGGTCATAGCGGCCGAGAACGGGAACATCGAGGGTGAGTTGGAGGCGTTGGCCGGCCTGTGGGGTATAGAGCTGCTGTCCATGCCATCCGGGGCACCACGCGTCGCTGGTGGTGAGGCGGTGTGGCGGGCGTTGGCGGAGCAGGGGGGCGAGGGCCTCGCCGGTGAGGACCGGAACCATGGGAGGTGCGTGGCGGTCGGGATCGTCACCGAGAACGGGAGCATTGCCGGCGGTGATGCGGGGCTCGTCGCCGCCACCCAGGAGGCGGGCTGGGGTTCCGGGAGCGGCCGGCAGATCGAGCGCGAGGACGGTGGGCAGGTCGCCGATCATGGAGCGGGTGAGTCCCGTGAGGCGAAGGGGCCGCTCGTTGACGACGTGGAGGGGGGTGCCATCGGCGAGCAACCGCGCCGCGGTGACGGTGCGAATGCCGTCAATTCGCAGGTCGGGACCGGGATAGCTGGCGAGATGGAGGTAGAGGCGCTTGCCGTTGGTGGTGAATGGGCCGGCGGCATGATTGGCTTCGGTGTAGGGGGTGCGGCGGGCGCCGTAGATGGCCTCGCCGTTGGTCTTGAGCCACTGCCCAACTGCCTGCAGGCGGGTGATGCACTCGGGTTGGATGGAGCCATCGCCGCGGGGGCCGATGTTGAGGAGGAGGTTGCCGCCATGGCGGGCACAGCGAATGAGACACTTGACGATTTCGGCGGGGGACTTGAAGTCGCGGTCGTGGATGTTGTAGCCCCAGCTGCGGTTGATGGTGATACAGGCTTCCCAGCGACGGCCGGGGCGGGGGGGCTTGACGTGCTGCTCGGGGGTATCGAAATCCGCGGGGAGTCCGGAGCGTGGGTTGATGAGGATCTCCGGCTGGAGCTGCTTGACCATGGCGTTGAGGTCGCGCGAGCGCCAGAATCGCGCCTGCATGCCATTGTCCTGGATGCCTGGGACGGCGGCGCCGTCATACCAGAGGATGTCGATCTTGCCGTAGTTGGTCATCAGCTCGCGGACCTGGTCGTGGGTCTCGTCGACCATGATCTTCCAGCCCTTGGGATCAGCGCCGGGGCCGGTATAGATGGCGGGGTGCTGCCAGCTCATGATGGAGTAGTAGAGCCCGACCCGCAGCCCAGCTTCGCGACAGGCAGCCACGTACTCGGCGACGAGGTCGCGTCGAGCGGCGGTGCGTACGCTGTTGAAGGTGGTTGTGGCGGTGTCGAAGAGGCAGAAGCCGTCGTGATGGCGGGTAGTGAGGACCATGTAGCGCATGCCGGCGCTTTTGGCGAGGCCGGCCAGGGCGGCGGGGTCGAAGCGGGAGGCGGTGAATTGATCCGCGAGGGTGTTGTACTCGTTGCGGTCGAGCCGCGACTTGAAGAGGACCCATTCGGCGTTTTCGTGCCCAAGTTGCGAATAAATGCCCCAATGGACAAAGAGCCCGAAGCGGGCATCATCAAACCATTCCCCAACCATCATGATTCACCTGTTGATACGAAAATGCAGCAGGCGATGATTGCCTGCATCACCAATGTAGAGGTGCTCGGTGTCGCCGTCGCGCGTGATCGCGATCCCGGTGGGAGCGGCGAAGCCGGCGCCCGAGCGATCGTCAACCGTTCCGGCTCGACCATGCCGAAGGAGCAGTCTGCCTTCGGGCGACAGGCAGAAGATAGCATCATTTGCGCTGTCGACCACCCAGATGTTGTCATGCGAATCGATGGCGATGTCGCGTGGTTGCTCGAAGGGGACTTCGTCGGCGCCGCCGGTGGGGAAACGGCTGGCTTCCCAGACAATGCTGCCGTCCTTATCGAAGGCGATGATGGCCTGCATGGGGCTGAGGGCGAGGAGGATGCGGCCAGTGGAGTCGAGAGCCATGGCGTTGTAGGCTTCCCATGGGCCGAAGCGGCAGCGTTCGGCGTAGAGTGGGCCGAAGTCGTGAAAGCGGACGAGGGAAGAATCGGGCAGGAGTCGATGGAGGGTGATCGCGGGCCATCCCTTGCGCCAGCCTTCCTCGACACTGCGGACGAGGAGGCTGCCGTCACTGGCGGGGAGGAGGCCCCAGATGGGGACATTCTCGTCAGTATAGAGGGGCTTGCCACCGGCCAGTTGCTCCGCCTGGGGCGGATCGATGGTGAGGTCGTAGCGCCAGATGAAGGCCTTGCGGTTGGCGACGAGCAGGCGGCCCAGCGGATCGAAGGCGAGAGCCGAAGGACGGTCGATACCGGCGATGGCAGGCTGGACGCGGTCGGTCGTCGGATCGAGTCGCAGGACTTGGCCTCGCTCCTGGTCGAGGAACCAGATGTCGCCATCGGGACCCGTGGTCATGGCCGTGGCGGAAGGGTAGAGGTTGGGCCATTCGCTTTGCCAGGATTGGGCCACCAGCCTGGGCTCACCCAGCTTGTCGCCTTCGCGGTTGAGGGCGTAGAGGGAATCGGGTGTGGCGACGAGCAGTTGCCCGTCGGGAGCCAGAGCAATGGAGGTGGCTTTTCGGGGGACGTTTCCGGAGAGAATGAGGGTGTGGGTGCCGTCGGGATCGAGGCGATAGAGGTGGAGGATGTCACGGTCAGTGAGGACCGCCACCTCCTGGCCGCTGACAGCGAGGAGTTTCGGCACGGCGGGGAGTTCGATCATGGATTTGGGTTGATCGAGGTGCTCGGGGTCAAAGACTTGCAGGCGGCGGTTGCCGCCATCGGCGATGAACCAGAGGTTGTTGGCGAGGATCCCGTAGAGCGGTGGCTGAAAGTGTCCAGGAGTGGAGCCGCGTCGCGCGAGATCTTCCGCCCATGCGAGATCGGTGTCGCGATTGCCGAGGTAGATGTGTGAGCCGTCGCTCTGCAGGGAAAAGCGAGAGGCGGGCCATGTGATCGGGAGATAGCTGCTCTCGCGATAGGTGCCGTCGGGGTCATAGATGGCGACCCTGCCGTTCTGCATCAGCAGATAGATGGTGCCGTCGCTGGTGGTGGCAACGGAGACGTTGTTGACGCATTTTCCGCGGGCATCGCCGATGATGGCAAGCAGCTCGAGGCTGGGGGTCTGGGCGCTGCAGATGAGCGCGATGGTGAAGGTTGCGGCGAGGAGGGTCTTCATGGCAGTACCGGGGCGGCCACGGTGAGGTCGCCGGGATCGCTGATGCCCATCCAGAAGCCATTGCCCTGGCTGCCGGCGTTGATCTTGACGAAGAGTTCATTGTCGCCCTTGCGAAGACGCACGGGGATGACGAACTGGCCGGGTTCTGGGGCGCTGTGCGCCTCGACAATGGTGATGAGTTCCTCGCCGTTGAGCCAGACTTTGCCCCAGTAATCGAGGCCGAAGAGCAGCTCGGCATCACGTTCGTTGGGCGAGGTTATGGTGGTGACCGCGTAGCAGACGGCCTCGCTGTAGGCGCCGGTGAGGGCGTAGAAGTCAACGTAGTACTGGTCGTCATGGATGGGTTGCCAGCGCAGTTGGCGCTGGCCGATGCCTTCGTAGGTGGCGGTGAAGTCGCGACCGAGTTCCGGGGGATAGGCGATCCCCATGCCGGTGGGAGGCTGGCGCCAGAGAGCCTGACTGGGAAAGGGACCGATGGCAGCCCAGTTGCCGCTGGTGAGCTGCCGATGGCAGGGTTCGACATCGAGGTAGAAGAGGCCTGCCCGGCTGCCTTGGGGTGTCCTGAAGGTGACCTGATGTTGGCCGGCGTCGAGGGAGAAGGGGGAGCGGAGCGTCTGGCGATACCAGCCGGGGGCGCTGGAGCGGAAGTCACCCGTCGAGCTCTCGCCATCAATCGACATGACGGGCGCATCGCCGAAGGGGGGCGCGACACAGGCGTATGAGAAGCGATAGCGGTTGGCGACGGGCAGGGTGAGGGCGAGTTGGAGATCGCCGCCATTCCAGGCGAGAAGCTCGGCGCCGGTGAGGAAATTAGCCATGCGGGTAGCCGGCTCAACGGTGGCGGCGGAGTCTCGAAGGCGTTCGTGGAGTTGGGGCGGGAGCATCGCGCCTTGGGGTGCGGGTGGAGTCTTGCGGAAGAGGAGGCCTTCGGGCCAGGCATCGAGAGCGGCATAGATGCGAACGGCATCGTGATGCAGGAGCGCCTGTCTCGCCGCCCAGGTGCGTCCTTCGCGCAAGGCCGTATCCGCCTCCGCTGCCTGACGCTTCGCCTTCTGAAGGTCAACCAGCGAGAAGGGGACCAGCGGATTCTCGATCTCCTGCATGGAGAAGAGGTTGCCGGCGGCGGCAATCTGGGTGCGAAGCTGAGCCACGACCTCCTCCGGCACGTCGGTGGAGATCGTCACGGGCGGTTGACCGGCATCGTTGACATAGCCGATGAGGGCATAGGGTTCGAGGGTGACGCGCAGGGGATTAGCGTCGACGGGATCGCCGGTGAGCAGGCGGCGGAGGCGAGCGCCTTCGGGAAGCGTGACGGTGGCGGTCACGGCATAGGCGCAACGGTTGACGAGATAGAAGTAGTTCTTGCCGTCTCGGGCTCCCTGCCAGAGGGCGACGGGATCACCGCTGCCGAGGCTCTGCATGCCGATGGCGGGGAGTCGCTGGTATTCAGCGGTGAAGGCACGGGTCAAGTCGGGCGGTTGGCTGATGTAGCCATGGCTGCCATCGGTGATGGAGACGAGATTGCCGTCGGCCATGGAGACGGCGTATCGTTCAAGGAAGTGGCGTCCGGCAGGAAAGACGAGGCCGGCGCCATGGAGGTGGCTTTCCGGCTTGGGGGAGACGAGGCCCAGTTGGCGAGCCTCGAACATGTCCGACTCAAAGGAATTGGCGTCGAAGTGGAGTTGAGCGATGGTACCTTCACCATCTATGCGGGCGGTCTGGCGGATGGGCTCGGCATCGTAGAAGAGATCCGCGGCGGCGGCCCGCATGACGGGCTCTTTCTGGCGGACGCCACGGATGCCTGGGGGATAGTGGCGGCGGTCGCGAATGACGATGGCATCGTTGTTCCGGTACATTTCGACGTCGATGCCGGTCTCGCGCAACAGACGGGTCCAGCCCTTTCGATCGTAGGCATCCATATCGGAGTCGGCGCCGAAGGAGGGCCCGTGCAGGTCGAGGTAGAGCTTGAGATCCGGACGTCTGTCGGTGAGGAGACGGGCGAGGGTCTCATGATAGCGGTAGATCATGCGGCAGCGCCAGTCGACCCATTCTTCGTAGTGGTTCGCGAGAAGCCAGTCGTGGCGTTTCTGGAAGCGGGCGGGATCGTTCTGGTCAACGGGGATCTGCCATCCTCGGTCGGCTTCGAAGGCGGCAATATTTTCATCGCCGTAGCCCCACTCGATGGAGGGGAATCCCTGCCATCCGTGGAACTGCCAGCTCATGAAGCGGATGGCGACGCCGGCGTAGGCGGGGGAGTCGTAATAGCGGTCAGCCAGCTCGGCGACAATATCGCCAACCCATTGCTGAATGCCGGGATGGAGAGGGTTGAAGGTGGGCGTGCCGGGGCTGCCGCCAGTGCGATGGACGATAAGCCACGGCTTGGCGGTGGGATCGTTCCAGGCAATATCGCCGTCACCGCCAAAGCGCTTTTCGAAGTAGTGACGGGCGACGGGGCGGGTGCAGGGCATGTAGAGTTCGCCAAGAAAGCGCAGGCCATACTTTTCACTGGCGAGGAGGCAGAGGCGGATGGTGTCCTTGGGAAGGGGTTCCTTGCGCGTGGCACCGCCCCCAACCCCCCATGAGTCGGCATCGCGATCGAGAGAAGGCAGGAACTTGCTGGGCCACATGGCAGCGCCATAGATGGCAATGGTGGGCTGCCAGAAGTTGACGCCGACATGGCGCGAGTATTCCCCCACGCGGGCGGCCGGATCCCACAGGTTCTGCCAGGTATTGCCCTCCTGGCGGGCGCCCCACTGAACGAAGCGGATCGGCTCTTCCTGGTAGCGCCCGAACTCTCGTTCGGGGGTGAGATCCGGCGGCAGGAGGTCGGGGAAGCCGCCGCGGATGCGATAGATGCGGATGGTGGCGGCGGCAGCGCGCTGTCCATTCCACCAGGTACGAAAATGGATACGCGGATCCTGCTGGCGTGGGTAGAAGAGCATCTGAGCGGTCTGCATACGCTCCGAGAGGGAATAGCGGCCGCCGCTGGCGACGCCGTGGGTGAGTGTTCGTCCACCTGGCATGTTGTTTTCGGCGACGGAATAGGTAAAGGTGCGCTCGTCATCGTCGGGATAGTCGATTTCGAGGAGGTAGGGTACCTGTACCTCGGGCAAGGCGAGCGTGTAGGCAAACCAGTGCGCCTTCATGCCGTTTTCGACGTGGCCGAGGTCGCCGGATTCCCGGTATCGGCCGATGGGAGAGGCAATCACCCTGGTCTCTCCCTGCTCGTAATCGGGTTCGACGGCAGCACAGTCGATGGTCTGCACCAGCTCACGTTCGAGGGTTGCGGGCGCAGGGGGACGCTGCTGGGTGTCAACCACGAGATACTGAATGATACGGTCGAGCGGATTGCCGTCGGCATCCTTGACGTGCAGATCGAATGCGCCTTCCGTGTCCGTGGGGAGCATCACGAGCTGGTCGACATTGCCCTCGCCCGCGGGCAGTTGGACGATCTGGCGGGAGAGCTCCCGGTCATCATCCGGTCGGGTGATGATCAGGTGCACGGCGGTCTGGGCGGGCTGCCTGGCGGCGCTCAGGCTGACGGGGGCCTCCTGGCCGAGGCGGAAGCAAAGGGCGTTGGTCATTGGAGCGAGGCGAACCTGGCCGGCAAGGGAGCTTGCGGGCTGGAGGGAGAAGCCGCGCATCCACGGCAGTCCGGGAAACCAAGGCCGGCTGAAGGTGAGTGTATGATCACCTTGGTGCAGGAAGAGGTTGAGGACTTTTTCCTGCTTGTCTTTGGGAGGCCAGATTCCGCTGGCAAAGGGGGTGTGGATGAGATAGTCGCCGTCGAGGTAGAGGTCGGTAGCCCAGCCGGTAGCCTGCACCCAGAGTTCATACCAGCCGCCCTGCTGGATCTGAATCGGGTAATCGACTTCACCGGTGCCGATGAGGATGCCTTTCTCCCTGATCTTGGTCAGCTCTTCGGCGGAAAGGTAGCGGCTGGCGGTGAAATCGACGGCGTCGATGTCGATGCGTTGCGCGAAGGCGGAGAAGATGATGGCAAATGCTGCATGGATGACGAGGAAGCGTCGCATGGGCAAGTTCCTGTGGTTTGGGCTCAGCGGCGAGCAAGTTTGGGTGCGGGAACGATGGTGAGATCGTGCTGATCGACGATCCAGACGGCGAAGGAGCTGCCGAGGCTGCCGCCCAGGTTCTTGACGAGCAAGGTGTTGGGGCCAGCCTGCAGGTCGAGGATGACGGCGCGCGGCTTGAAGGTGGTGAACCATGCGCCAATCTCGGCCTGGGTGGCGGGTGCGAGATCGCTCTCGACCTTCTTGCCGTTAAGGTAGAGATCGGCCCACCAATCGGTGCCGAGGAGGAGTTGGAGGCGCCGGGGCTCGGGGCTGATGAGGGTGGTGGTGGCGAAGCAGACATCCCGGAAGGGCGACTTGGCGCGAATGGTGAAGTTGGGGCCACGCTCCTCGCGATCGCCGATGGGACGGTCGACGGTCAGCCAGCGCAGTTCGGTGCCGTATTCATTGATGCAGGAGGCGTCGAGGTCGAGCTTGACCTCAGGGGGGTAGACTTTGTCGAAGGTCTGCTTGACCATGGGGTTGGTGGCGTGTCCGCCGGGCCAGAAGCTTTGGAATGGGCCGATGGTTGCCCACTGTGAGGAATCGAGAGGGCGCAACGTGGGTATGAGGCGCAGGGCGTAGATGCCGAATGGGGCGGCGGAGCGGAGGCTGAGCCTGACGGTGCCGCCGGGCTGCGTCACCTTTGGAAAGATGGTATGTTCCGGTTCGTTGGGGTTCCTGATCTGGGCGGCAACGGGTAAGCGCGTGCCGCCGATGGAGACGAGGATCGGGCCTGGATCCGCGGCCACGTGTCCCAGGCTGAGCTGATAGTCTCCGGCGCAGGGAAGGACGAGATCGATGTCGAGAGTGCCTTCATCGGCCACCAGCACATCGGTATAGCGCCACTGTGGATGAAAGGTTTGGGAAGGCAGTAGGCGTGTGACGCTGCCTGGGGCCAGGAGTTTCTGGAGCTGGGCGGCGGCGAGGATGGGTTCGGCGGGTTGATGCCAATTGGTCTCTATCTCGGCCAGCAGGTTTGGGAAGGCGGTTACTACCTGCCCTTTGGGCAACTGCCCCAGAGCCTGATGCACGCGCATCATCCTGGCCATGGAGAGAGCGGTGCGAGCCCGCCAGAGGTGGCCAGCCGAGGAAGCATTCCAGGCATGCTCGAGGTTCTCGAGGAAGTCCCGGCGCTCGGCTTCGGTGACGCTGGCGGCACGGTTACCGGTGATCGCTGCTGCAGCATGTTGCGCAAAGGCAAGCTGATGGCGCACATGGGTGATCAGCGCCTCGGGAATGGTGGTATGAGCGCCAGTGATGGCGATGCCGTTGGCGGTGCGGAAGGCTGCCAGCTCGAAGGGCTGAAGCTGGAGGGTGACGCGTTGACCGGTCAGGTTCTCGCCAGTTCCCAATCGTTGGAAGGTGGTGGCGGCGCTGAAATCGAGGGAGATGGTGAGCGGGACGCGCTCGCGGTTGACGGCATAGAAGTAGAAGGCGTCGGGGCACTCGCGGTACCAGACGGCGATGGGATCTCGTGCTTCTTCGAGCGGGGTGAAGGGTAGCCGCGGGAGCTGCTTGAATTCGGCGATCCAGGGCCCGCGCACCTGACGGTCACCATGATTGATGCGGAAGGAGCCGTCCATGAGCATGGTGGCATCGGTATCGGCAAGGACGGCGGCGAGGCGCTCCAGGTCGAAGCGTCCGGCCGCGGTGGAGGTGCCGCAATAGTGGCGGCCGCGCTGACCGGTCGTGAAGGGGGGAACGCCGAGCTGGTCGAGGGGGAAGGGGTATCCCCACTCGTCGTACTGGGGCCAGAAATGAAGGGCGTGCTGGGAGCCGATGGCGAGGGCCTTGAAGTCGGGATCCAGAACCTCGTCATGCCGGGCCTGTTCTTCGAGGGGTGACTTGCACTTGCCGCGCCCGGGATTGGTGATGGGGATGAGGGCGAAGCCGTCCAACTCTGCCAGAGCACGGAGGTCGAGCCCCATGCCGTGGAGGCGCTCAACCGTGGTGTCGCCCTGGGCTTCTTCGAGATGGGTGCGGTCGACCGCTTCGGTGCCCATGAGGTAGACGGTGAGGTCCGGCCGATCGTTGCCGCGGATGCGGTCGCGGAGCCGAGTGTAGAAGTCGGTGAGTTTTTCGGAGCGCCAGGCGAGCCAGCGTTCGCGGATAGGGCTGGCGGTGAGGAAATGGAAGCGGGTCTCGAAGCGGTCGGGAGATTCCGGATCGCCGGGCACGACGATGCCGGTTTCACGGCTGAAGAGATCGACGGTCCAGTCGCCGTAGCCCCAGTAGATGCTGGAAATGGCCCAGTGCCCTTCCCAGAGCCAACTGATGGAGCGGGCGGCGATGCCTTTGAAGGCTGGAGAATCGCGCAGCTTGTCGGCCAGTTCGCCCCAGATGTCGATCATCTTCTGCTGGACGGCGGGGTGGAGGATGTTGCGGGTCATCCACTGGACGTCGGTTCCGCCGCGCAATCCCTGCCATGACCATGAGCGCAGGTGGTCGGCATTGTCGGCGAGTCGATCCATGGCGACCATTTCGAAGTAGATCTGGGTGATGAAGGTGTTGGGGATATAGGCCATGCCGTACTTCTCGCAGAGGAGGGCGGTGATGCGGACCATGTCGTATTCGCGGGGGAGGAAGCCGGGCAGCTCACGACTGTTGTAGAAGCAATGCTGATAGGAGATGTCGCTGGGCCCGAGGCCGTTCATGCCATTGTAGGCTGCCACGGCTGCCCAGCGGCTCAGCCCGAGGTAATCGAGGAGAATGTCGGGCTGCTTGTTGCGCTGGGAATTGAGATTGGCGGTCATGTCCCAGTCGTCGGCCTGTTCATGCCAGGAGAGATAGATGCGGCCATCGGGGCGATTGGGAGCAAGCGGGGGGAGTGGGGCGTCGAAGCGGAAGATGCGAATGCGGCTGGCGGCGGCGCGGGCCCCGAGTTTCTGACTGACGACGGCGACGTTGATGTTGGGATAGCTTGCCCAGAAGACGGATCGA
The DNA here is from genome assembly GCA_041690595.1 of Lentisphaeria bacterium. Taxonomy (GTDB): domain Bacteria; phylum Verrucomicrobiota; class Lentisphaeria; order JABSQK01; family JAWLHB01; genus JAWLHB01. The sequence goes on along the minus strand of JAWLHB010000016.1, from coordinate 53,197 downwards.
TAGGTCTGCATCTGGTGGGTCAGGGGGAAGATGCCGCCGCAGATGACCCCGCCGCCGGGTGGAACGAAGCCTTCGGCTTTGCCATCCTTGCCTGGATCGCTGTAGTCGGTGATGGGAAAGGTGATATGCCGCCAGTTGTCGTCGGGATAATCGACTTCGAGGAGCCAGGTGCTCTGCGTATCGGGCAGGCGCAAGGTGTAGGAGAAACCGGCGAATGCTTTGGAGAACTCGTGGCTGACGGTGTAGGGGGTGGCTTCGGGCCCAAGACCGTCGCTGGATTCGCGATAGGTGCCGAGGGGGCTTTGGACGACTTCGGTGGGGCCATTGGCTTCCACGAAGAGCCCTTCCGGCATGGGCTGGCCATTGAGGGTCTGGGCAATGCAGTCGATATCGTAGATCAGGGTTCGTTGCTCGCTGCCCGGCTTGGGAGCGGCGGTGGTGTCGATGACACAGAGATCGCCGCCGCGGAACTCCGCCGGCTGAAGGATTCTGCCGTCGACGCGTGCCTGCAGCCGGAAAACGCCTTCGCGGATGGCCGGCACCTGAACCGTCTGGGTGGTGAAGGATGGCGAGGCGGGGATCTGGACGGTGGCAAGCAGGTCGGTCTCGCCGGAGATCAGGTCGGTGGCGAGGAGATCGTAGGAGTCGGCGATTTGCGGTCTGCCGGCGGTAATCGAGATGGAGAAGGATTCGCCCTTGCGGACGACATCGAATCCGACGATTCTGGCGCAGATGGTGTCGGCGGGATCGTGGTCGGCGGACTTGAGGAACCATGCGGCGGGGAAACCACCGGGGAACCCGACTCTGCCGAGGCGTTGCAGGCGCAGGGTGTGGCTTCCGGCCTCGAGCGGGAGGTTTGCGGCCTTGACTCGTCCTTCTTCCCTGGGAATGGCTTCGCCTGGATTGCCGACGATGCCGCCGTAGTAGATACGGACTCCATCGACGTAGAGTTCGTGGGTGAGCCCACCCCATTGCTCGAAGTAGAGGTTGTACCAGCCATCCTGGGGAACGTCAAAGTCGTACTGGACCCATCCGGAGGTTTTGGGAGGTGGGCCGGTTCTGTTGTCGGCATCGAAGGCGGTCATGGCGCGGCCGTCGCCGAACTCGGCGCTGGTGTAGTCCCAGAAGTCCTGGCGGATGGAGAATGCCTGGGTGATCACGGGGAGGGCGGCTCCGGCGCAGATGAGGATGGCGTGGAGCAGAAGGAGGGCACGTGGAAACATGAAGGAATTCCTGGCGTGGAGGATGAAGGTGGGGGCACCATGTTCAGTCTCTCAGTACTCGCCCCAGTAGATATCGGGCTTGCCTTCGAGGATGCTGCTTTCCATGGTGGGCGGGCCGAGACTCGACCAGACGTGGCCGTCGATGAAGACGAGATTGAACTTGCCGCTGTGGACGATCAGCTTGCCGGAGGCGAGGGCGGTCTGGCGGGAGGCGATCCAATAGGAATGAGCGGAACCAAGGAAATGCCAGTTGCTGGTGTTGAAGGCGTCGGCGCCGCCCAGTCCCCATCCGTCGTAACCGACATAGGCCTGGGAAGGTTTCTTGAAGGCGCCGATGCGCATGGGTGGAGAGTAATAGGTGCCATTGGTATTCTGCCACGTGCAGACGGCGTTGTTGGCGGTATAGCTATAGGCGATATCATAGACGGTGGGATCGGGATCGGAGGGGCAAGTCATCAGGTGGGTGTTTGGCAGCCGGTAGGGAGCACGAGAGGCGGTGTTGTTGATATTGATGTTGGGATGCACCTGCAGAAAGACCTGCTGATACCAGGCTCGTTGATTGCCGCCCGTGGCGATGGGAGGGTATCCATCGTAATCGTCGGCATAGGTAAAAACAGCCAGAGCGGATTGTTTGAGGTTGTTCTGGCAGCTGGCACTGCGGACGGCATCGCGGGCGCGGCTGAGGGCGGGAAGCAGCATGGAGGCCAGAATGGCGATTATCGCCACGACAACCAGCAGCTCGATGAGGGTAAAGGTGTAGTGGGGGCGCGTGGGGAGAACCATCGTCCATCTCCTGTTATGGGTTAGTGTTGACCGAAATCGTAGGTGCGTTGCCAGCTCTTGGTTTCGCCTGGCATGACATCGAGAAGGTAGAAGGGCTCGACACAGATGCTCTGCTCGTTTCCGAAGAACCAGATGCGGCAGGGTGGGAAATCGCCGCCGATCCGGACTGCCGCGCCGCTGGGTTCATGAAGCAAGGTTGCCAGCGGATCGGCAATGTCCATACAGCCGTGGATGGGGGAAAAGAAGGTCTGTGGTCCCAGCGGACGATAGTCGTTGCCGGTGACGTTGAGGCGGTCGCGCACGTCGCGGGCGGGTTGGGCCCTGAAGTTGAAGGTGACGCGGTAGTCGGGACCGATGGGATGATCATCGATACGGATGAAGTTGTGAGCATACTGGCGGCTGGTAATGCGCTTCGTACCGGTGTTGGTGAAGGTGTGCGCGAGGAGCAGCGTTGCTTTGCTCGGCGGCAATACGAGCCTCTTTTCGTAACGATAGGCGTAACCGGGCAGAGGCTCGACCTCCTGAACGAAGATGACTTCGTTGTCGCGATGGTCTGTAGTCCAATCGTGGAGTTGCAGCGGCCAGTAGGCGGAGCCGTGGAAGTAGTTGGCATCGGAGGGTTTGCGGAAGAGGCCGACGCCCAGCTTGAGGAAGGGTTCGCCGGGGGCGGCCTCATGGTAACCGATAGGGTCGAGAAATTCTTCGGCGGGACCGGCGGCATGGTCGGGCATCAGGGGATCGTGCGGTTGACCAAACTCGGCGAAGTAGCTGTGGCCGCCTGTCGTGAGGGAGGTGATGATCCCTGCCTGCTCAAAACGGTGGCCGCGATAGTAGCCATGCTCGACGGAGGGGAGAGGGAGTATGGCTTCAACGATGCCGTTGGTCATGGTGATGGTGGTGAAGCTGGGCGGCGGCTGAAGCGCGAGGGGGAGGCAGTGGGGTGGGATCTCGGGCAGGAAGCGGGCGCCGCGCATGGGGCTTGTTTCGAGGGTGAAGGTCGCATCGGCGCCGGCGGCAGGAACCACGGTGAGGCGCGCCAGTCCGAGATTGCGCCAGTGCGTCCAACTGGCGAGATGGGGCGGAGTCGTTCCGCCGGCATCGGTTGTGCCGATCAGTTCGCCGTTGAGGAGCAGGCTGGCGCCGGCGGGGGCTCGAAGGCGAAAGTAGCGGTTGGCGAAAGGTTCCGGCGACTGCAGCCAGGTCACCGCGCAGGCTTGGCTGGGAGCGGCGGCCGTTGCTTCCACCTCATGGAGGCGGGCCGCGCGCCATGAAGCGGCGTCAACGGCTTCCCATGTGAGGGGTTCGAGGTGGAGGCCGAAGATGGCGCACTGAGAGTTGGCGGCTGGCGTCAGGATGAGTCTGGCGGCGCCCCAGCCGAAGTCGGCCTCGAAGGAGGCGATGAGCGGGCGAGGGTCAGCGCTCGCCGGCAGAGTGACTGGCGGCTGGTCGTCAAGACTGACATCAAGAGGCGAGAATCGTCCGCCGGCGAGGTAGCCGAGGGTAACGCGATAGCGACCGGGAGTGGGGGCGGCATATGGCAGCGCGACGGCGCCTGGGGCTTCGAAGAGCAGAACGCCGATGCCTTTCCAGACGGGAACGAGGGCGGCGGAGGGCACGACGTCGAAGGTGGGCAGCTCCTTGATCCGCGAAAGCTGTCTCCAGTCGACGGCACCTTGGGGCATGGCGGGCCACGCGGCGTCTTCCGCGGCGACCATGAGGGAGAGCCCCAGGCAGGAGAGGATGATGGCAAGGCGACTCAGCATGATGGTTTCGGGGTCCTCAGGAGGGGGGTGGCGCTACTGTTTCGTACATCTTCAAGCGGGGCTCTACCCAAAGGGTCTGATCCTTTACCTGCTTGCCATCGATGCGTTTGCGCAGGAGGTCGACGGATTTGCCGACCATGGTGGCGAAATCGGCTTCGATGAGGGAGAGTATCGGTGCGGTGAGCTGCGCCTCGGCACCGCGGCCGTAGCCGATGATGCTCAAGTCTTCCGGTATGCGCACTCCGGCGCGCAAGGCTTCGTAGACGATGCAGCGGGCCACGCGCAGGCTGTGCGCATAGATGGCGGTGGGACGGGATGGCTGGGCCAACAGGTGGCTCGCCCAGGCGCAGATGCGCTGGTGGACATTGTCGATGCCGTCGAGTTCCGTCTCAAAGAGCCAGTTGTCCTCGAGGGCAAGGGAGAAGTCGGTGGCAGCGTGGAGGAATCCGGTTCGTGCCAGCCGATGCATCGAATAACGGATGCCGCCGCAGTAGGCAATGCGCCGATGGCCGAGGGCGGCCAGATGCTGGACCGCCATGTAGGCAGCGCGGTCGGTGGCGCTGGAGACGGAGAGGGGGGCGGGCTCTTCGATGGCAACCCATGGGAACTGCTCCTGCCCCAGCAACCAGTCACGCAACTCTCCGTCAACATACCCGGAGACGATGGTACCGTCGACAAGTCCGCCCACGAGTTGCTTGGGCGGCAGGAACTCGTCGCCGCGCTGGAAGAACTCGATATGGTAGCCGATGCCTTCCTCTTCGCAAAGGCGGACGAAATGGGTCATGATGGGGATGAAGAAGCCGGAACTCTGATCGACCATTTCGGCGTTGCCCATGAGGAGCCCGATATGGCCGGTCTTGCGGCGCCGGAGGAGTTGCGCGGCAATCTGGGGCTGGTAGTTCATTTCCCTGGCGACACGCTCGATCTCCTGACGGCGCTTCCGACTAACCCGGGCTTCGCCGCGCAACGCGAGGGAGACGGTCATGGCTGAAACGCCAACACGTTCGGCGATATCCGCCAGGGTGGGTCGCGAGTAGTGGTCGGCCTGATCGGTCATGGTTTTCTCCGCTTTATCTATCAGTTTATCCTTAAAGCACTTCAATGCAAGAGGGGAAATAGAAAAAGGATCTGAGGGACGCGGCGCAAGAGGCTGATCCTGGTGGTCGCTATGAATCGGGGATGTAGTGGGCGGCCAGTTGGCGAATCTGGGGTGTGGCTTTGGCATCGAGGGTGTTCAGTCGAACTCTGGATATGGCGACTGTTGCGAAGGGCGAGATGCGCTTGTGCCCAATGGACTGACCGGTGCAGAGTGTTCGCCAGAGACCGGCTGCGTCGAGGCCTTCTATCTGGTAGTCGAGGATTCGTTCACCGAGAGCGATGTCTTCCATGATGGTGACATGATTGACCGCGCAGAGATGGCGGAGGTCCAGTTCAACCTGACTTCCTGCGCCGTGGGTGCTGGCAATGGGGCGCTCGAAACACCGGCGGATCTCCTGGCCAAACTCTTCGTAGCGTTTCATGTCAGCCGCGGGAATCAGGCCGTCGGGGCCGGGATTGGCGTTGAGCAGGAGGTTGCAGTTGCGACCTACCGAAGCGTTGTAGATCTCCATCAGGTCGGCGAGGGAGTAGAGGAGATGTTCCTGCTCCGGCTTCCAGAACCACTCATGGTTGCGGATGGGGAGATCGCATTCGCCGGGGATCCAGAGGCGGCCCTCGGGCTTGCCGGCGAGGAGCATCTCCCGGTCGCCGCCTTCCGCGGTGCTCTGGTCAATGGTGCTCCAGAGCGGATAGGGGGCAACGCCGCGTTCGTTACCGATCCAGCGGATCATGTTGCGGGTGCCGGTTGGGCCCTGGAAGACAAGGGCGTTTGGCTGGTATTTCTCCAGAATCGGGATGAGGTCCGGACCACCCTGATCGACGGGTATGGCGCCGCCGTCGAACCAGATCTCGTAAAGCTCGCCGTAACGGGACCAGAGTTCCTCAGCCATCCGCTCGCAAATTCGCACATACTGGCGCTGCAACTCAGCATCGCCGCCCTTACCGTGGTTGACCAATCCCGGATTTTCCACCCCCAGGTAGCAGTTGGCGGAGACGGATGCATAGAGGCCGGGCTGGATGCCGTACTTGTGACAGGACTCGACGAAGTCGGCGACGAGATCACCCTTGCCGCCTCTCCAGGAGGACTGGCGAAGGCCATACGGGTAGAGATCAGACTGCCACTGCAGAAAGCCGCTGCAGTGCTTGGCGACAAGTACCGCATACCTGGCTCCCATGGCCACCGCCGCTTCCAGCCACTGGTCCGTATCCAAGCGGTCTGGCTGGTAGATATCGGGGTCGGGAAGATCCTTCCAACTACGCCAATTCCAGCCTTGTTTGTAGACCGGAATATCAAAATGGAAGAACATTCCCAGCTCGCGGTCTTGCCACTGTTGTTGCACGGGCGTGGGCATGACTATGGGTGTGTCGATCATGACGAGCTTTTCTTTGTGGGTTGCGCCGCCAGTCACATCACGCCGGTCGAGATGCGCAGCCTGGCAGTGAGCCGGCGAGCCAGGGTGGCGGCTTGGTCGTCGGCGCCGGGGAGCAGGTTGTGGCGCTCCTCGGGATCGGCCTGGAGGTCGTAAAGCTCGGGCTGCTGGTTCCAGGTATCGATGTACTTCCAGCGCTCGGTGCGAATGGCGGCATATCCTTGCTCCACGGTGACGCAGTGGTCCCGGTGCGCCTCGCCTGGAGAGTGAAGGACCGAGGCGAAGGAGTTGGCGTCCAGGCCAGCTTGTGCCGGCAGGCCGGCCAGCTCGACCAAGGTGGGATTCAGGTCGAACAACTCCACCAGGGCATCGCTTCGGCCAGGTTGAATGCCGGGACCACAGAGGCAGAGCGGTACCCGCATGGATGGCTCGTAGGCGACGTGCTTGATGAAGAGACCGTGGTCGCCGAGCATCTCGCCGTGATCGCTGGCAAAGACGATGATGGTGTTGTCGAGTTCGCCGCGTTGTTCGAGGGCGGCGAGGATGCGGCCGATCTGGGTGTCGATCAGTTCGATCTTGGCGGCATACTGGCGCCGGGCAAGGAGGATGTCCGCGTCGGTGGCGGTGGCGTATGCCGTCTGGCGTTGGCGGGTTCTGTCCGGTTTGCCGGCGCTGTCGGCGGGTATAGGTGGTGGCATGGCGCGGTGGCGGCATCGGTCGGCGAACTCGGTGGGGGGATCGAAGGGGTCATGCGGCCCTTGGAAGCTGACGAACATGAACCATGGAAAGTCATGCTCGAGGAGTTCCAGGCGCTTGACGGCCTGGGTGCCGACATAGCTGTCCTGATGGTCCTCCGTCTCCAGCACGGAGTCGTGGCTGGCGCCGATAATCCAGCCCTTGGAACGACGGGCCATGAAGTCTTCCGAGTAGCGCTCGAGGAGTCCGCGTTCGGCGAGGTACTGACTGTAAGGTCCGGTGGGCTTGCCGCCGGCGGAGGTGACGTCGCGGGCAGCCGCCATGCCGCCTTCGATCTCGAGAGCGCGGGTAAAGCCATAGCTGAAGTTGAGCGGACGATTGCCATGAACGCTGTCTGGGGCGCGCGGCTTGGAGAGGTCGTGACGCCCCACCAATTCCACGCGATAGCCGTGATCACGGAAGTGGCGGTAGTGATTGGGGAGGGAGATGGGGAGACAATCGGCGTTGGTCAGACAACCGGTGCGGGTGGGCATGAGCCCGGTGGCCAGCGCAATTCGTGCCGGCGCGCAGATCGGCGAGTTGGTGCAGCACTGGGTGAAGGCGACGCCGCGCTCGGCGATGCTGTCGATAGTGGGGGTGTTGACGAAAGCGGCCCCCATGTGGCCGATATAGTCCCAGCGATGCTGGTCGTCGAGGATGATCAGGATGTTCGGTCTGGCTGCAGGCATGGCGTCTCCAAGTTTGGTGAAGGGGATGTCAGCGCTCGCCACGGAAGTGGTGGGTGCCGGAGCTGACCTTGTAGATAATATGGTTCGGCTCTCTGATCAGGATCTCGCCGGGGTTGGCGATGAGAGCATGCCCGTCCTGAATGGGTACGCGGATCTCTCCCGTGGTGTTCGGCGGGATGGTCACGTGCATGTCGAGGGAACCACCGGCGCAATCCCAGGCGCCTTCGAGCCGACCATAGGGTGACATGATGGTCGCGCCGGCATGCTCGACGTTGGGTGGGACAAAGGGATCGAAGCGGATGGCCTGGTAGCCTGGCAAGAGAGGCTTCAGGCCGACCAGCTCGCGGAAGAACCAGACGTCGAAGGAGGTGAAGTCGTGGTGGTTGGCGTGCTCGAACTTGGCGTCCCAGCGGCTCCAGTGCTCGGGGATGGCGGTCAGCTTGTGGACGGGATCGAGCCAATAGCCCATGGTGTGGGGCTGGTCGCTCCGAATCAGGCTCCAGACGATGTCGTTCCGGCCGATTTCCGCGAGGACGCTCAGGAGCGGGAGGAGACCGAAGGGGCCGGTGGTGACGTGGCCACGCTCCTCCAGGTCACGAGTCAGGCTGGCCTGAACCTGAGCGCGGTACGAGGGTGGAACGACGTTGGCGGCGAGCGCAAAGGCGTTCTCCGATTGCAGGTTGCAGGCGCCATAGCGATTGTCGCCGACGAAGAAGGCGTGGTGGATGGCGGTCGCCCGTTCGTCGGCGGCGGCGCTCGCGGCATGAGCGTCCTGGGTGAGGCCCAGCTCGTTGGCGAGGCGCGCGAAGGAGCGCAGGAGCCAACAGACGCAGACATTTTCGAGGTAGTCGCCGTTGATGGGAGGTTCGGCCATCCAGTCGTTCCAGATGGCATGTCCGTGACTCAGGCCGTCGCGCAGGGGGAGTCGACGCACGAAGTCGGCGGTGCGCTTGAGGGTTGGATAGAGCTGCTGCAGGAAGGCGTGGTCGCCGTATGCCATATAGGCCTCCCAGGGGAGCGTGAAGAGGAGCGCGTACTGCAGCATGTCCACGCCCAGCGACATGTTCGGCCAGCTCGGACAGATCAGCGGCAGTTGCCCGTTGCCGGTCTGGGAATCGGCGATGTCGTCGAACCATTTCTCGTAGAAGAGGCGCATGTCGAAGTTGGCGCACTCACCGGCGGCGGGAAGGGCGCCGCTGCTCAGCCAGCCCTGGCGCTCGCGGCCGGCGCAGTCGGTGGGCACCGACATCAAGTTGGAGCGGAAGCTCCACAGGCACATCTCGTGGAGTCGCTGGGCGCGTTCGTCTGAACAGTGGAAGGTGCTGCCGTTGAGGACGGTGCTGTGGACGACATTGGCGCGGATGGCGTCGGGGGCCAGGGGCTCGGTCAAGCCGCTGATTTCCATGTAGCGGAAGCTGTGATTGGCGAAGGTCGGCGCGTACATCTCCGGCTCGTCGGAATACTTGGTGTAGATGTCTTCGTGGGTGCTGGCTTCCTTTGCGGAACCCCAGGTGGTGGTGGCATTCAGGGTGCCGTCGGGGTACAGGCGCTCGCCGAAGCGCATCACGATTCGGTCCCCCCGCCGGCCGCTCAGGAGGAGCTGTTCATGGCCGTTGAAGTCCTGGCCAAAATCGACGATGGTTCGGCCATCGGCGAGGGTCTGGATCGACGCGGGCGCCAGGCTCTCCGAGACTTCCACGGACTGCATCTGAGCCTTGAGGATGTCGGGCGGCGAGACAATGAAAGAGCCCCGCCATGGGGCTGGGGGTTGCTCATCGGGGGTCAGCTCGCCGCAGAGGCTCCAGCCGGCGGCATCGAAGCCCGGCTTGTCCCAACCGATAAAGGCCTCCCGGGCATCGTAGACTTCACCGCGACCGCCATAGGCGAATGACTCCTCGTCTCTGTACCAGAGGTGGAGGAAGGGACCTGCTCCCGTCCACTGCCAGCCAGGGCTGCCGGTGGCGAGAGAAAAGCGGGTACCGTCGGTAAAGTCGACGAGGAGTTGCAGGCTGATGCGGGCGGAGGCGTAGACGATACCGACGGCATTTGCGCCGGGATTGACCAGTGGCCCAATGTCGTAGGTACGGTAGAGGGCTCGCCGCCGGGCGCCGGAGAGCTGGCCTGGATTGTAGAGGTCCCGACCGACTTTCTCGCCGTTGAGGTGGAGTTGGTAGAGATTCATGCGCATGGAGTCCTGGTAGTGGAAGCCACAGGTCGCGCCGATGCAGGCTCTTGCCCGGGCGATGGTCTTGCCGGCTGGCAGGCTGAACTCGTGGCGCAGGTGGTTGGCGGAGTCACGGCGTCGATCGCCCCGATAGGGGAACCAGTCGCTCTCCCAATCGTCGATGGTGAAGAAGCCAGTCTCGAATCGAGCCAGGCTGCTCCAGGGGGAGAGCAGACCATCGGTCGTCTGGACGCGGAGACGCCAGAGGTAGGATGTCTGGATGGTGAGCGGAGGTCCATCGTATCGGAGCCGTTGAGAGTCCGACAGCACATCGCCGCTGTCCCAGCAGAGCTGGGTAAAGGTGTCGTCCTTCGCTACCTGGATGCGATAGGCAGCCTGGGCGATGTTGCCGCTGCCGGGATCGAGCTGCCAGCTCAAGCGGGGACGCGGCTCACTGATACCAAGCGGATCCACCGCGTGCTCGCAGCGAAGATGGCACGGGAATGTCGAGCTGATCACCTCGGAGCTACCTCAGAAAGATGAGTTGGCGACGATTGGTTATGTGTACTCCACGCTTCCAGCATCCGCCAGCAGCATCGGATAGTCTTTCACCGGAACGGGGCCACATTCGAGGATCCGAGGGGAGGTCTTGACGATTTTCGCTGGCTCGAAGATGTTGCCGGTCATGGGATCGATCACGACAGGTCGGTCGATCTGTTGACCATAGGTCCAGAGCTGGAGGAATACTTCTTTGGGCTCATGGGGCGGGTTGCCTGGAGCGTCGGGAATGAGGGCGGCTGGCTCCCAGAAGGCGACAAAGGGCCTGCCATGGCGCTGGAAGAGAGCGGTTTTGAGACGGATCTGCCGCTCCTGAAAGGTGAAGCGCTCGTCCGGGGGAAAGGGATCGAGTTCGATCCCCAGCTTGGCCGTCTCACATGGAGTAGTGGCGTCATCGAAAAGTGTGCAGAGGTGGCGGAAGGCATGGTATGCCGGCTTCGGGCGGGGGGGATCGTCGGTCGTCAGCAGTCCGAAATAGGTGGGATTCCGGCGAAGACCGTTGCGGTGGTAGAAGCGGAAATCGGAAAAGCTGAAGTAGCAGGTGTAGTCGATGCCGGCGGCGAGGTCAGTGACAATACTCCTGAGCGCGACTTTGGCCTGGATATCCTCGGTCACTGGGGTGTCGCTGAGCGCCTCGATGGTGGCGGCTCTGGACGGGCAGCCGGATTCGCCCTGCCAAAGCTCGACATGGGCGCCGCCGTGGTCGTTGAAGAGACGGCGCAGCAGCCGGTAGTCCTCGGGGCGGCTGAGTTCGGGCATGATGTGATAACGATGGAAGGAGAAGGCGTCGATATACGCGGCAATGCCGAGTTGGGCGTACTGGCAGGCGATCTCGAAGGCGCTGAGGTGAGCGATGGAGCGGCCGAGGGCGCCGCCGATGACCTTGGCCTTTGGGTCGGTCTGGCGGATGACGGGGGAGGTAAGGGTGACCAGGTCCATGTACTCGGCGGCATTGGGACCGTGGCGCCAGAAGCCGGAGCAGTCGGGTTCATTCCAGATCTCGTAGTGGGTGACTTTGCCGCTGAAGTGGGTGACCAATGCAGCGACGAAAGCGGACCAGGCGGAGCGGGCGGCATGGGAGAAGAGCGGTGGAAAGCCCGCGCAGTCGGGGCTCTCGGCTCCAGAACAGTAGAGAGGATTGCCGTAGCTGAGGTTGAACCAGGGATGTATGCCCTGAGCCAGCAGCTTGTCGACGATCTCCTCCAGCCAATCGAAGTGGTAGGTGCCCCGTTCGCGTTCGCAGCGGAACCAGCCGGTTTGGACACGGGCATGCTTGGCTCCGGTCTCGCCGGCGAGGCGATAGAGCTGCGGCGTGTCTTCCCACATCTCCCGCTCCAGGCACTCGAAGCCGACGCCGATCCGGGACGAAGCGATATCGCGGGAGTGGCGCGTGCGCAGGTTGCCGATCAGTTGCAGCGACTCTCGCTCCAGGAGCTTCATGCGTCACCTTTCAACATTTTAGGCGAGGGGGGCAATACACCCGTCACCAAAGGGTCATTCGTCTCTCGCATAAACCGATCAAGCCTCTGCTTCAGGTCAGCCAAGACGTCAGCGTAGGCGGGATTGGCGGCCTGATTGCAGCGCTCCATGGGATCGAAGAGCAGATCGTAGAGCGCCCACGGGTCGCAGGGCCGCTCGTTGTATCCGTGTTCAAGCAGATAGACGTGGCTGGGTCCGCGGTCGGGCGAGTACTCGCCCTGCTCGGGCGCATAGTTGCGAATGAGCTTGTAGCGCTTTGTGCGGATGGCGCGCAACGGACATGGCGCACAGTGGTAGCCCTGTTCGGCAAAGATCTCGTTATGGATCTCCTCCACGTCTCCTCGCAATAGTGGCCAGAGGGATTCGCCTTGGAGCCAGTCGGGCCGTTCGGCGCCCAGGGACTCCACGACAGTGGGGAATATGTCCACGTGGCTGACCATACCGTCGAGCACCTTTCCAGCCGGCACGCCGGGGCCGCGCATGAGCAGGAACACGCCGATGCCCCAGTCGGTCAGGCTGGCCTTCATGCCGGGGAAGCCGGGACCGTGGTCGGTGGTGCAGATAACGAGCGTGTCGTCCTTGTGGCCGGAATCCTCAAGGGCATCAAGGACAGCGGCGAACTGGTCGTCCATGATCTTGACGCCAGCCTTGAAGTTGGCCGTCTCGTTGCGAAAGATGGGATTGTCCGGGTAGAGGGGGAGCGGCCGGGCGTATTTGCTCGCGTCACTATCGATTGGCACGTAGGCAGCCTCCCTGTTGAAGAGGCGGCGGTCACCACCGAAGCGGTGGGGGGCGCCGAAGCCCACGGAGAGGAAGAAGGGCCGTTGGTGGTCTTCGTGGAGGAAATGAGCGGCGGCATCCTGGATGCTCAGCTCTTTGGTGACGCCCTCGTCGGCCTGCTCAGGCAGCGTTCCCACTTCGTTGAGATCGAGCACGCGGTCGTAGCCGATCTTGTTCTTGAGGCCGTGAGAGATGTGGTGAATGCCAGCCATCGCGCATTGATAGCCCTGCTGCTTGAGGAACCGCACCAGGTGGTGGCTGTAGTCGCTGGGCTCGAACTGGTCCCCAGACCAGGCCAGCCCCATCATGCCGTTGACGTGGCCATACTGGCCGAAGAGCAGGCCCGCGCGACTCGGCGAGCAGGTTGGCGAGGTGCAGCAGGCCTGCCTGAAAACGGCTCCTTCACGGGCCAGCTTCATCAGGTTCGGTGTTGGCATGTCGTAGCCGCAAGGCGAAACGAAACGCCCGCAGTCGTGGGTGTGCAGATAGAGGATATTGGGTTTCATGGCGATGCCGCGGTTCCGGTTGAGACGTTGACGAGGAAGAGCTGATCGCAGGAAATGGTGCTCTCCGTGGCCGTGCTGTGCGGGTCGAAGAGGGGGCCTTCCAGCTTCACGTTCGCCCAGATCTCGTACTGGCGTTCGTGGTACGACGGGTCGTAGTAGCGGCCAAGATTCATGATGTCGAGCGATGAGCCCCACAAGCCACAGAAGACGAGGCGGCAGCGGGCGGGGAGGCGGTTGGTGATAAGCTTGTAGAGTTTGTACTGGTTGGGCACGATATCGGCCTTGGCGATCGCCGTCCCCTGCATCAGCCACTTGCGCTCGAAGGCGTCGTAGTACTCGATGCGGCAGCCATCCTTCGCATGGTCGGGGTTGACTACCGTCTCCTTCATGGTCCAGCCGGTGACGGCGTCCGGATCCTTGGTAAGGGCGGCTTTGTTGGCGGCCCAGGCACGCGGGCGGATGGGCAGGTAGCGGAGCACGCTGGTCTTCGGATGGTCGGCCAGTTCGGGAGGGAGCGAATCGTCTTTCAATTCCGCATAGAGCGACATATCGCCGAGCACCTGGAGCGCACCATTGGAGCGCTTGGCGGTCATGCCGGCCTGTTCTGCTTCCGCGGTGCTGGCGAGGCCGCGCGCGAGGAGGCCAGCGAGGTCGATCTTTTCATCGGGGAACTCGCGCTGGATCTTTGGCAGGGTCATGATGGTCCAGCAGTCGACGGCGGTTCTGGCGATGCGGACGTTGCGGGCGTGGACTGGGGCGTCCTTCACGAGATCGAGCATGGCGTCGAAGTCGTGGCGCCACCGAACGATCCGCTCCGGCTCGATGAAGGTCATCCGGTCGTGGGCGTCGTCAGCGAACATGGCCTTGGAGCGGTCGTCGAGGTTGTCGCGGCGCATCTGCTCGAGTTCTTCGATGATGGCCAGCATCTTTGTGGCGGCGGCGCCGTACTTCCATTTGGCGAACTCGCGGACGAGGGCCGTGGCGTCGAGATCGGGGTCGATCAACAGGCGGAAGTAGAGGTAGGTGGTGATGTCGCCGAACTCGAAGCTGCCGAGCCCACAGGAGCCGACGCTCTTCACCCCGGCGGCGTGCAACTCGCGCATTTCGCTGGTCATGCGCGCGTAGACCTGATAGGGGGCGACGCCGCCGTAGTACCAATAGGAGACATGGCTGGTGATACTGACCCACTTCCTGAGGTTCTGATGCCTGTCGAAGTTGTTGACGATCAGGCCGTTGGCGAAGGCGACGGGTTTCGACTCGCTCAGCGTCCGGTCGCTCTTGAGGATGGCGGCGTCGCAGATGAAGTTTTCGGGGAAGACGATGTTGTCCGGGGCGATCTCCGTCTGGGTATCGCCCTTGTAGGCGAGGGAGGTGATATAGACGCCGGGGTGCTCGTCCTTCAGTTGGCCGCAGAGTTCGAGGATGTAGTCCCAGAGTGGGCCGCCGGTGCAGTTGTACTTTTCCTGGAGCTTCAGGCAGCCTGGGCAGAAGCAATAGGTGCCGCCGTGGAAGTCGTTGGAGCCAACCATGTAGACGCCTTGTCCTTTGACGGAGACAGCTTCCAAGACGCGTTTGGTGAAGAGCTTGCGCAGCTCCGGGTTGGAGAAGCAGAGCTGGGCGTTGTCGACGCGCTCGCCCTTCTCATTGAGGGTGAAGTACTCGGGGTGCTCCTTGAAGAGGCCTTTCAGGGCAGGCTTGCCGCTACCGCGCCAGAAGCTCCAGGTTTTGTCATGTGCCGGGACGTAATAGAAGAGCGCATGGCCGGGCACGTGCTGCTGGTAGGGTTCGACCAGGCCGATGTCGTTGGCGAACGAGGAGCCCTCGCCGTATTTCTCCCAGTCCAGCCGCGTCGCGCGGTTGCGGAAGCTGTACCTGGCGAAGTCCTTGATGGTCTCGCGGTTCATGAGGGGAGAGGTGTAGCAGATGCGGAAGCCGGGGAATGCGGGTCTCGTGCGTGTCTCGCGGCCAGAGAAGCGCAGGGAATCCGTCTTGCGGAAGAAGTCGCCGCCCGGGTACGGGGCGAAGCAGCGATATCCCGCCTCGTTCTCCACGAAGTCGTAGACGGCATAGATCATGCCCCAGTCGTCACCGCCGGTCAGGACGAGGTCGTTGCCGCGGCGCGTCACGAGAGATTCCTGATCCAGCAGGCCGTTCATCAGTCGCTCGCCCAGAAGCCTGCGGGTCAACGGGTTGCGGCCAACGACGATGCGGGCAGCCGTCGTGTCGGCATCGGTCGAGGCAAGGTCAACGGCCCGCAGCTCGATACCGGTGGTGCCTTGAATGATTTCCTTCAGTTCTTTTACCGCAAAGCTCTCCGCCGCGCTGGTCTGGTCATAAACCACGACGCACTGGCTGGTTCCACCCTCGATCAAGGTCAGTGGAGGGGGCGATACGGTACGGGTTCGGCAAGCTGACAACAGCGTGGCCAGGATGAGGGCAAAAAGAAGGTGGCACAGGATCGACTTCCGCATGGGCAGGATGCTCCCGCTTTGGGTGGTGGTGTTGGCCGGCGTTCACCAGCGTTGATAGTGATCGAAGAACTTCAAGTTGTACTCGTTAGCCAGTTGGTTACTGATAAACGAGGCGCCAACGTAGCCCGCATGTCCGTCGACGTAGACGGCGTTGATCGAGCTGCCTGGATGACGGGCACATTGCGCGTATATGTCCATCGCGGTGGCGAAGCTTCGACCGGTGATGGTGGCGTAGGTGCGGTAGCAGGACATTTGGGTGATGCAGAACTTATTGCTCAATCCATCCATGATCATCATCGCCTCACTGGGATATGGGACGCTCGATAAGCGCCTGTAATCCAAGCCGGACTTGCTGGTCGCCGTGCCGCCACCGCTGAACAGGTAGTTGCTGAACTTGAAGGTGCTCCCGCCCGGATCGGATGGGCAGAAGAGGACGCCAAAGCCTCTCTTGGTGGAATAGGAGGTGTTGGTCAACTCATCGCAAAGCCCGGTGCTTTGGGCCACGATCACCTGCCAGGGGACGTCCTTGCCGTCCGTTCCCTTCATCATCGGATGCCACCACGAATTGTCAAAATCGTCCAGATAGAGACTGATGGCCATGCCCTGTTGCTTGAGATTGTTCAGGCATGCGGTCGCTCGCGTTCTCGCCTTGGCGGCTTGCAGGGAAGGCAGAAGCAGACTGGCCAGAATGGCGATAATGGCGATCACGACGAGCAGCTCGATCAAGGTGAAATCTCGTGAACAGGGGGCCGAGGGCACGCTTCGATTCATGGTGATGGTCTCCGCTCAGGTACGCGTGGTTGGCACGGCGAGTGTAGGTTGCGATGGAATGAAGTATAGCTTGGATAGAGTTGGATTGAAATGGCATGAACGACCGATGGTTTGTTATAAACGACCATTCTTAAAACGGTTTCATTCATGCCTCAGCCATTTGACAACCAGCTTGACTACCGTCAGGTTGTTATATGCAACCATTTCATCCAATCAGCCCTGGCAAAACGGCATGAGCAGCGAATCCGCGATTCATCTTTCCGATCTGAAGCCGACTCATATTCAGCGCCGCAACATCGAGTTGGGCACCGCGGTCTGCAAGCGCACCAAGCAGGGACTCAACTTCATTCAGCGCGATCAGCTTTGTGTATGCTACCATCTGGCCGGGCATGGACTCTATAGAGACGAAGTTACCGGCAAGGAGTACGCGTTTCAGCCGGGCTCCCTTCGCCTCTGGCACCCCGACACGCCTCATACCAAGATAAGCATGTCTGGCATCCATGTTGACAAATACCTGAGCATCCCCTACAACTTCTACGAGGTGCTGCTGCAGATGGAACTTGCGCCGGTTGAGCAGCCAGTTGTCCAACTGGGGTTGAGAGAAGATATCGTCGAACGGCACGAACATCTGATTCGCCGAGCCCGTGAACAATCGGAACTGTCTCTGCCTCGGGTGGTCAGCGAGGCCTTCACCCTTATCGTGGATCTGTTCCTGCCCCGTCCGGCGAATAGCCAAAAATGGCGAAGCGCCATGGAGGAAGCCGCGACACTGCTGCAGCGGGATTTTCTCGATGCGATTGCCATCCCGGAGCTGGCGAGCAAACTCAATATGAGCTGCACCAACTTTCGCCGTGTCTTCGCGTCATTCTACGGAGTCTCGCCGAATGCCTATCGAATCCAGAAGAAGCTGGAAATGATCGAGAGCATCCTCATCACGGAGGACATCCTGATGAAAGAGGTGGCTGAGCAGTTCGGCTATGCGGATGTTTACACCTTCTCGCGGCAGTTCAAGAAATACACCGGCGTCGCTCCAACCACCTTCCGCCACCGGCATTTGTAAGCGGAAATCCGGCTGGGGATGAGTGTTCCAGGAGGCGGGGCGAATGAACAGGCGCGGGGGCACACGGACGAAACGGACAGTGCGCTCACATGAGCTGGGCACGGGCTGGAGCTACTATGCCGATGACGCCAATGGCAACATGATGCGGGAGCAGGCTCCGCACCTATGGCGCGAAGCCGGAGAGCTGCCATTCAGGAGGGGCGGGTCAGCGGGGATGGTGGAGCTGGGCGTGGGTTCTGCCTTGAAAGGAATTGACGACGAGCCAGGCGGCCTGACGCTTGATGGGGTAGGGGGCGCCGTTGGCAAGGAAGCTGTCGACCAGCTTGTAGTCGCGATCGCAGAGGAAGCCGCGGGCTCGGGTCTCTCCGGCGCGGAGCACGAGGAGATCTTCGCCGCCGACGAGGTTGAACTGGTTGCGCTTCCCGGTCAGGGGAATGCTCCAGCCGGCGTAGGCACGATTGGTGACGCCACAGAGGCCCACCTCGTTTCGCAGGACGATCCTGAGTTCGAGCTGCCCTTCGCTGATTTCCGGGGGGATCGGCACCTCGAGGGCATCTTCCCAGTGCAGCATGCCGCGGGTGAGCAGAGTTTGGCCATCGAGGATGATGTCGATGTCGCCGTCGATGCCGTCGAAGAAGAGTGTCGGCAGACCGGGGCCGCTGCCGGGATGGTTGAAGAGGGCGCGATATTCGAAGCTGCCATAGAAGTTTTTGGGAGCGAGGCCGAGGATCTGCAGATTGGAGGCGCGGGTGATGGGGCGGAAGGGCCGGCTGGAATCTTCGCGGATCTGCCACTCCATCAGTTCGTTGCCGACACACAAGCGGACACAATCGGGCTGGGGAAGCTCGCTGAAGATCATCTCGTTGGCGCCAGCGCGCAGGAGGGGGGTGAGGTCGAGATCGAGCCCGGTGTGAAGGGTGATATGGCGGGTGATGCCGTTGATCTGGGCGAGCAGCTCCTGCCGCTGCCCCACCAGAACCGCGTCGGTGGGGGCTTCCGGGAGGGGAAACCATTCTTCGCCGCACTGGCAGTTCTCGCGGCCGCAGAAGATACGTGGCGCCGAGGGAGGCGGGGCGGTTGTCAGTGCCTGAGGATCAGGGAGCGCCGGCGCAGGGATCGCGGGGGTGGCGGGAGTGTAGTAGATGGCATCGTCGAGGGGAACGAGCTTGCCGTCGAGCAGGTTGGAGTGGCGGTAGATCTGCTCGAGGATGCGCCGCAGCCTGTATTCGCCGAAGAAGAGCCCGCGATAGTAGGCGACGCATGCTCCTTCCGCGAGGGATTCCAGGATGGCTTCGGGAGTCATGGCGGCGGCCTTCAGGTAGGTGCGCGCCTTACCGACATCGGCGGAGAGGTGGGCATCGGAACAGCCGAGAGCGGCCACCTTTTGGCCAGCCTTCAGGCAGCTATCGAGGAAGTCGCGTCCGGCCTGGGGAGCGCTGGAAAGGAAGTTGAAGGCTTCCGCGCCGATGCCCCGCCCGTCGAGGACGCGAAAGTAGTCGGCCTCTGTGGCGTGGGCCTGAAAGATGACGACGTCGCGGTTGCGCCATCTGGCGACGACCTCGTCGGGATCGCGGGTGCCGATGTCGGCCCGCTCGCCGAGGACGACCACATGATTCTTCTTGCTGTCGGTGAGCTCCTGCCCCTTGAGTACAGGGATGCCGGGCCTGGTGGCGCGCCGCACCTCGTCGACGCTCGCGGTCGAATTATGGTCGGTCACGGCAAAGGCGTCCAGCCTGGCCTTATCAATCCAGGCGGGGAGATCGGCGGGATCGGTGAGGCCATCGGAAACGGTGGTGTGCATGTGAAAGTCGCCCGCGAGGAGGTAATCCACGAGCAGGTCATCCAGGATGTCATCGAGGAAGCTGACGGTATCGTTGAGGGCGTCGTTTCCCTTGCCGCCGATCCAGAGGAGAGGGTGCTGGGTATCGGGCAGAAGCGCGACGAAGGAGGTCGCATCGAACCGCTCGACGTTGGCCGGCAATCGCGTGGCCAGCTCGGGCGCGGCTTGCTCTGTGGTGGCGATGACGACGGCACAATCGTCGCCGTCAGGGTGGTCCGGCAGATCGACTATCGTAGCGCCAAAGTGTGCGGCCAGCCGCTCGGCCAACCGCCGATCCCCAGGCCGTTTCGGGTCACAGGCGACTGCCCGTCCGTTCACTGGAAATTGCTTTAGGACGTTCTGAGGCGGAAAGAAATGAACGAACATGCACGAATCCTGACTGGGGGTTGAAAGTGTCATGGGCGGTGATTTGATAGCAGGGGTGCAGTAGGCTATCATGAAAGAGGTGTACGGTCAACCTCAACCTCCTGACAGTATTCGGTCTGAGTCTTGCAATCGAACAATTGTAGGATACAATAAGTATAGGCGGTGCGTCGCAGGGGGTCGCGCCGGATTGGGGACGGATGACGAGTCGTTAGTTGGAGCCACAAATTTACCGAGGAGATGATAACGATGCGCAAGTCCACAAGTCATGCTGCCTTCACCCTCATCGAGTTGCTGGTGGTGGTGGCGATAATCGCCATTCTGGCTTCGATGCTGCTGCCGGCGTTGAGCCGGGCGCGGGAAGGAGCCCGCGGCACAAGCTGTCTCAACAACATACGGCAGATCGGTCTGGCCTGCGCGGAGTACAGCGACGGGAACAATGGCTTTTTCCCGGGGCCGCGCAACTGCGCCAGCTGGTCGCCGCCGGCGGATGACTGGTATGTGTGGAGCAATGATATGGCTCCGCTGGTGCAGCCTGGTGCGACGAGCTCGGCGAATGTGCGGACGTTTCATTGCGCGAGCGATCCGGGCATCATGAGTCGCGTCAACTACAAGACGAGCTATGGGCTGCAGGTGGGGGCGACGCAGGGGTACAACAACACGGGTTCCTGGCTTTATCAGCCACCTCAGCGGCAGGATGCGGTGCGCGAGCCGGATCGGGTCAATCTGGTCATGGAGAACTACGGCCACGCCATAGTCGAAGTGTATGCCACCACGCCCGCCCATCTACCGACCAGCTATGGTACTTCACCGGCGTTCCGGCATCTGGGGAAAGCGAGCGCGGTCTTCTACGATCTGCATGCGAGCAGTATTCAGCCGAACCGGGCGCCATGTGAGCTGGGCTATCCGGGCACGTCGTTCGCGGCGCGTTTCAATACGTTCTTCGTCCGCGGCGGCCTTGCCCCGGGCTTCACCACTACAACGATTCCTGGATTGTAAAACCTCCTAACCCGCGGAGAGGCATATTGTGTGGAAGAAACTGCTCTTGGCCATTCTGATTGCCGGCTCATCGGCGGCACTAGCTCAAACGCGCAGCATTGCCTTTTATGTGGCGCGCCCGGTGGAAACAGCTCCGGTGATCGACGGTAAGCTTGACGAGGCGTGCTGGCAGCAGGCGGACCTTGCCACGACTTACTACGAGTACTGGAAACCGAATCCCGCGCGCGGCGTACTCAATACCGCCATGCAGATCGCCTACAGTGAACGCGGGCTCTACATCGGCATCACCAACTTCGATGAGGAGCTGGATAAGCTGCGGGTGACACAGACCAGCCGCGACGCGGCCGGACTCTGGCAGGACGATTGCGCTGAGTTCTATGTGGACGCCTCGGGCAGCTCGATCGGCTACTGCCGCTTTGTGGTCAACGCGGCGGGGGTGATCGGCGATACGCGTAAGATCGACGGGGCCGTCAGTGAGCCGAACTGGAACGGACATGGCTGGCAGGCGCGAACGTGGATCGGCGAGGATGCGTGGACCATCGAGGCCTTCTTTCCGTGGAGCGATCTGGGGCGGCCAGCGGCGGCGGGGGATCTGTGGCGCTTCTGCCATGTTCGCTATGCGTGGACGACGGGCAAGTTCCAAGGGGTGACCTGGTCCCCGGGGGGCAGTTACGCCCGGGCGGAAGATTTCGGCTATCTTTATTTTGCGGATGGGGGCGCGACGCTCGACACCACACGCATCGGCGAGATTCTGGCGAATCGCATTGCGCCGCCGTGGAGCCTGCCGATTGGGGAAGGCTTCCTGCTCTCCACGGAAGCGGGACGCGCCATCTACCGCCAGGCCGCTGACCAGATCGAGGCGGCTTGGAGCGACACGACGACGGCTGTCGCCAACGTCAACCAAGAGCTGGCCAAGCTGACGGACGAGAAGGCTGCGCGTGAGTTCACGCAGCGCCTCGAGGAACTGCAGGGGAGGGCGGATGATATCGACCGCTCGATCTCGGAGCCGCTTGCCGCGGTTGCCACGACCCGCAGCCTGGACACCATCACCCAGGAACTGGACGACCTGCGCTGGCAGATCGCCATCGCCGCTTTGCTCGCCACTCTCTGATCCGCAAAAAGGACTATCTGTCATGTTCATCCGTCTTCCACTTCTCCGGATCTTCGCTCTGCTTGCCGCCACCTTCGGGCTGACGGCCACGGCGAAACACGAAGGCTCTTACCTGCGCGACCTGACCATGGAATTCGAGACACCTCACCTGGAGTGGGGTACGCCGCTGGCGGGTGGAGCGCTGAAGAGCCTCTTCATCGTTCCGCGCTCCATCGGCGGCCGGGAGGTCATCGAGATGGCGCAGCGCATGGAGCTTGACTATACAGCGGTAACGACGCGTCACGACAGCGCACTGGCTGTCGAGGACATGTACGAGAGCGCTATCGAAGGGACGACCATCTACGAGAAGACGCAGGAGCTGCTGGGCAAGCTGCAGGAGAGCTACGAGGTGATCGTCATCGGCAATTTCACCTTCCGGGCGTTGCCGGTGGAAGCGCAGTACTACATTCTGCGTCAGGTCAGTGAAGGTGCGGGGCTGGTGCTGGTGCACCCACGTCCGCTTCCGTTCAAGAAGATGCTGGCGAATCCGATCGACGAGGAGCAGAGCGTGCTCGATCTGGTGAGCCTGGACGGCCTGCTGCCGAAGGCCGCCGAACGGGGTGAGGACATCCTCGCCACCTACGGCTTTGGCGAGGGTCGTATCGCGGTCATTGACTACAAGAACAGCCATGGAGCCTACTATGGTGGCCTCAGCCTAACGCCACAGGGCATTTGCGACGCGTATTGGAAGGCGCGGTACGAGAACAATCTGGCCTTCATCGGCCGTACGCTGCTTTGGGCTGCCGGTCGCCAGGCGCCCATCAGCTTGACTGCCGCGGTTGAGGAGGGCACCCTTACGGTGGATGCCACGGGCGCCGGCGGCGGGAAGGTCACCGTCGATGTACGGCTGCGCGACGCGTGGAACGAGCAGCTTCAGCACGGGCAGCTTGCGATTGAGCTTGGTCCCGATGGCGCCAGTGAGAGCCTGCGGCTGAAGTCGCTGCCTGCCGGCACCTATACGGCCGACCTCATCGTGCGGCAGAACGATCAGGTCATCACCTTTGGCTTCCATACGTTCGAGGTGGAATCGAGCCTACCGGCCGCCGAGCTGTCGCTCGCCCGTGAATCAATGCAGCCGGGCGAGGAGAATACCGCCACGATGCGGTGGGCGGAGCCCCTTCCCGGAGCGGTGAGGCTGCTGGTGGAGTTCTACGACTCCCCCTACCGGCGGAGCTGGTGGCGGCAGGAGGTGGCGGTACCGGCCGGTTCGCGGGAGGCGACGATCTCGTTTCCGCGTCCGTGGATGCCGACCATCGCGGGTTACGTCAATGTGAGTGTGGTGAGCGGCGGGGAGGTGGCGCAGCGGCTGGAACGGGAGCTGTTCCTGCCCACGCACGATGTAGAACTCTTTCCGTGGATCGTCTGGAACAGCGTTCCTGACATGCTTGCGCCGATCTATGCGCAGGCCGTGGTACAGCAACTGGGCTGGCGGGCGGGTCTGACGCATCCTTCGGCCGATGGGGAGAATGCCCGAGTCGCCGCGCTTCAGGATCAGCGCTTCGTGCCGTATATGACCCGGATCATGCTGCAGGCACAGACGGAAGAAGGGCGTGAAGGGTGGGTCAAGCAGAGCAACTGGTTCTTCCTGCCGAAGGAGAAGAAGGCGGAGGCGGAGGCGCTCGAGGATCAGTCGTGGTATCGACCTGAAGTCCGCCAGCTCTGGCGCGACGGCATCGAGCACCGCATCACCAATCTGCCCAAGTATGGCCCCTTTGTGTACACCCTTGGCGACGAGAATCACTTCTCTTACGAGGCGGGCTTCTCTCCAGCCGACAATGCAGCCTTCCGCCAGTTTCTCGCCCAGCGTTACGGCAGTCTCGATGCTCTCAATCAAGCTTGGAATGGTACCTTCACGTCGTTCGATGAGGTGCCCCATCTGACGGACAAGGAGGCACGCGAGGCCAAGAATCCCGCCGCCTGGTTGGACCACCGGATCTTTGTGGAGCATCAGTATGCGGACATCCATCACGGGCTGGCCGAGGATATCCGCGAGATCGATCCCTACGCTCTGGTAGGGGCGGAAGGTTCGGTGCCGGGCGATCTGGAGTATACGATCGAGCGTCTGGACTTCTGGGGCCCCTACAGCAATGAAGTGATGGACGAGGTGCTGCGAAGCCTCGCGCCAGAGAAGTTGCGCATGCTCTGGTGGGGCGGCTACGTGGGTTCGCATGGCGGCCGGGCGGGTTTCCCCATGCCTCTCTGGCGTCCGCTGCTGCAGGGGACGGTCAATGGGAGTGCGTGGTATGCAGCCAGCCCGGGAACCTCGGAAGGGCTTGCGTCTGACCTGTCGCTGCCGGAGTATGTTCGTGCCATGCTGCCCGCCCTTGAGGCCCTCGACGGCGGGCTGGCGCCGCTGCTCGTGACCTCGCCCCTGGCAGATCATGGCATCGCCATCCACTGGAGCCATCTGAGCGACTCCATGCGCCTCTACGACGAGCGCAATCCCAACCCGCGCGACTCCATGGCCGCCTTCATGCGCGTCTGCTACAGTGCCGGGCTCAATTTCGACTTCATCCCGACCGGCCGGTTGGAAAAGGGTGAGTTGGGGAACGCCCGACTCCTCTTCCTCTTCGGCTCGTCGGTGGTGACCGATGCGGAAGCTGCCGCTATCGAGGCCTTCGTCAACGGCGGGGGTACCGTCATCGCCGATCTGAATCCGGGGATTCTCGACGGTTTCGGGCGTCCGCGGCCGGTCAGCGCGCTTGCCAAGCTGTTCGGGCAACCGGAGCTGAAGGGCGAAGCGGCGCTGACCATGGCACCCATTGACGGCGCGCTGCAGGTCGGTGGAGACAGCCTCGCCTTCCGGGCGGATAAGGCGCTGACGTCGCCAGAGACGCCAGCACTGCAGCGGCAGGTGGTCGGGCAAGGTCAGGCGATACTCCTCAACTTCAATCTGAGCGCCGCGGAGTCGACGGCGTCCGCGGAAACGCCGCTGGACGGCTTCCTGCGGGCCATGATCGCGGCGGTGGGCATTGAGCCGCCCGTGCGCGTCGACGGCATCGACGGCAGCCGCGCCGTGATTCGGCTGCGCGATACGGGTTCCTGTCACGTGCTGGGACTCCTGGCGGCGCAGTCGGACGTGGGCAAGACGGCCACCTTCACGCTGCCGGAGGAGGCCATCGTCTATCGAACCGGAGTCGGGCCCTTCACCAAGGGGGCCAGTTGGCAGGTCGAGTTGGAGAGCCCCTTCCAGCTCTTCACGATCTACGAGACGGAGCCGACGGCGCCCGCCATTGCGCTTGCCAGTGAGAACGCGCCACTTGGAAGCACGCTCGACGCAACGCTCTCCAATCTCCTGCCGGGAAGCGTGGTTCGCCTGGAGTTGCTCGGACCGGATGGGCAGCCGCTGCAGGGGCGCACCGCAATTCTGCCGGTCACCGAGACGAGCTTCAGCCACACCTTCCACATCGCCTTTTCGGATCCAGCCGGCGCTTGCGCGGTGAAGGTGACGGATGTGGCGAGCGGGCTGGCCGGCGAAGCGAAGTTGACGCTGAAATGAAGGGGCCGCGCCCCATCTTCCAGATGGTGATGCTCTGCCTGTCGCTGGCGGCGCTGGGGGCGGAGCGGGTCATCATCATCCAGAACGACGAGGCGGACCCCAAGCGCGGGACCAACGCGCGCCGACTGAACACGCTGGTCACCATGCCGGGGGCGACCTTCGACTACCAGGCGTATGTTCGGGAGGATCAGCCCCACATCTGCCTCCAGGAGCAGGGAGACAATCGCTTCGGGCTCTCCTTCGGGCGCGTGGGGAACGGCGGCTGGAATATTTGGCGCTTTTTCGAAGCCCATGTCGAGCTGGCGGGCGAGAGCTTTGCGGGGAGCCAGCGCTATGCCCTCGAAGCGGTGTACCTGCTGGAGCGGCAGCCGCGTCATGTGGTCGATTTCATCTGGCCCCTTGTCGATCCGTCGCTCGAGGATGCGCCCCGACTGGTGCTGCGGGTCATCCAGGATCCTGCTTTCGAGCAGTGGCTCTTTATCCGGACATGGATCGAGGGGGAGGCGACCATCGCCCGCATATCACTCAGCGCCTATCCGGGCAACACAAGCGGTCCGCCGGAACGCCGCCGCATGGTTGGCGACGGTGTCACGGTTCACAACCTGCACACTGGCAGCTTTCAGCCGCCAGCCACGGCCAATGCGCTGGCGCTCTATAATCAGTACAGCCAGACCGATGCGGGCAGTCTCCTGGTTTACGATCCGGAGCAGGCGGCAAAAGTCACGGTGGCCGGAACCTACGGCGTCAACGTCACGGCCATTCCGCGCGAGCCCGAGGGGGCCTGGAGCGCGGCGATCGGTTACTTCCGCCAGGAGCCTGCCGAACATGCCTTGAACCGCTTCTGGGAGGAGCAGCGGGACGCCATCGCCCATCGCCTCGCCCAGATGGAGTGGATGCCCAGGCTCGACCTTGAGCGCGCCGGCCGGCTCCTCACCGAAAACCGAGCGCTCCTCGATGACCCGCCTGCCTGGCTGCCTGCGCCGGCCGGCAACCATGAGATGCTGGATGACCGCCTGGTCGATCTGAGCATCGCCTGGGATGGGGCGCGGGAAGCCGAGGATGCCCACGCGCTCTCGGCCCTCGAAGCTCAGCTTGTCCAGCTTCGCCGGGAGATCATGGCTGCCTATCTGACGCCCCTGGTGCGCTGAGTTCGCGCGGCGCTCATGGATCGGTGGGGGGCAGCTTGGCGCTGTAGTGGATGGCGCGATGCCGATTGTCGTCAAAGGCGAAGTGGAGCCACTGGCGATCCTTGCTGACGAAGCCGTCGGGATAGTTCATGCGGCCCGCGGGGCCATCGCCGGATTCCGCCGCCAGGATGCGCTGATAGGGCCAGCTCTTCATGTCGTCGAAGCTGATCCAGAGTGCCATCGGGCTGCGGTGGCGGGGGTTGGGGTTGTGGAGGAGGCCGATGGCGTTGCTACCGATGGCGTGAAGCGTCGCCTTGCTGCCGGGATTCGGTATCCTGGTGACGGTGGCATACTCGGGCCAACTTATGCCGCCATCCTTCGACTCGGCATAGAAGAGCACGCCGCCAAGGTTGTCGGCACGGATGATCATGGCGATGTTGCCATTGCTCAACTCGACGATGCTGTTCTCGGCCCAACCGAAGTAGCGATCGTTGGGGGTGAGGCGGATGTTGCCATGCTCGGCCCAGCTCTGGCCGCCGTCGCTGCTGATCAGGACGCCGTTGCGCGGATTGGTAAAGGCCCGATCCAGAGGGGCCATCTCCTGCTCGTCGTCGGGGCCGATATAATGCTGAAAGGGCAGGATGATGCGGCCGTCGCGGGTGACGATGTGGTTGCGGATGAAGGTTCGCTCGCGAAGACGGCCGGGCACTTCCCGCGGAGAGCTCCAGGTCGTGAAGGAGTCGTCGCTGGTGAGGTACCATGAGCGCCAGTCGTTGGCCCAGTGTCTGGAGTGGGTGGAGAAGAAGAGGGTGGAGCGACCGTCGCGCACCATCAGCTCCGTCGGCCCCTGACCGATGGTGGTTCCTTCGCGAGGAAAGCCGACGTCGAAGCGCTCCAGCGGCGACCAGGTGCTCCCGCCGTCACGGCTGCGCGTAACGCCGGTGTAGTTGAGGGGCGACGGCTCGGTATCGCCGCCGGCCAGGATGAAGAGGATCCATGAGCCGTCGGGCAGCTCGCGCAGGGTGGTGTCGCAGACCATGCGGTTCGGGGTAAAGCCTTCGTAGGGGGTGGAGCGATAGTCGTGGCGGGCATCCTCGGCGGCCTGCCGGCTCCAGGCCGGATCGGGCTGGATGGATACGGGGAGTATCGGCGCGTGAGCCTTGTTGACCAGCACGCGAACGCGGGCGTCGGGTGAGAGCATCGCACCGGCGACGATGTCCGCTTCACGGAAGCTCGCCAGGAGGATCTCGGCGTCGGTATGCCGATTCCAGTCATAGAGGATGTGGATCAGCCCGTCGGGCGCCTGTATGCCATCGGGGTAGGAGATGCAGGCGCGGTCATCGAGCAGGAGCCCCTTGCTCCAACTCCGGCCATCATCGGCGGAGAGAAAGGCGGTCAGATTGGTGCGCGCCGGAAGGCGGGTGACGATTGGGCCGTGCTTGACCAGGAGCAGGTTGCCGGAAGCCAGGCGGCGGATGAAGAAGCGGGCGCTGATATGCTGGATGGTGCACGGCTGAGGAGGTGACCAGGTAGCGCCGGCGTCGGTTGAGAAGCTTTCGGCGATGCCGACGGTGGTGCGGGCGAGCATCCAGAGGCGGCCATCGCGCAGCTCGACGATCATGTGCTCGTCGAAATCCGTCCGCGGGAAGGGGACGCCGCCGCGTCGGCTCCAGCTTTCCCCTTGGTCGGTGGAGACGTAGACGTTGGCCATGCGAATGGGATCGAGGTCGTGATGCGCCTCCTTGAGTTCGGGGGGGCTGATGCGATCGCGGGTCCACAGGGCAACCGGCAGAAGCCAGTCGCCGTTGCCGAGCACGATGGGCTTGTTGAGGGTGCATCCATGGGCAAAGCGCACCGGATCGCTCCACACGGGAGAGTCCGCATCGGGATTGTCGCAGCGGATGTACCAGTCTCCGGCGCGGCCGTCGAAGAAGCCGAAGCTCTGGTCGAAGAAGAGCCAAAGGCGGCCGAGGGGATCGGTCCAGAGGTTGCCGACCAGGGCACGCCGCTGGGGAGCGCCGGGCGGATCGGTTGGGTCGATGACCAGGCAGGGCCTCTGCCAGGTGGCGCCGCCATCCTCGCTGATTGCGACCATGAAGAAACCGTTGGGATTGTCCCCATTGCCGACCCAGCAGGCCCACATGCGGCCACCGGGCGTGCGCTCGATGCCCAGGATCATGTTGCCGATGCGCACCGCGTCGTCATATTCCGGACCCGGCTGATGGTTAACCACTGGCGGCTCAAGACTCAGATCAAGGTCGAATGTCATCGTTGTCCCCCCTTTGTGCCGGCGGCGGCGCTATTTCTCGTCGATCTCGCGTTCGCTCATCTCGTCCTCTTCCAATTCCTCTTCACGCTTGTCGGCCACCTTGTAGAGGACGACAATCATGGAACTGATCGCCACGCCCAGGAGAATCGGCACCAACGCCATGGCCTTGTTCTCGACGTTCAGAAAGACAACCCCGGCTGCCACATAGCAGAGGAGGTCGATGACGATGAGGAAGATGAGGAGGGTTGGTTTCATGCGATGGGCTCCAGCAGATAGTTCATCAGAGTATGGCAATTGGCGATCATCTCCGGATGCGCCACAACTTCCGGCGCATGGCCGGGCAGGTAGCCGATCACCCGCCCGCCCCAGTCCGTGGTCGTTTCGTAGCACTGGGGAAATGTTCCCTCGTCGGTGGTTGTCTGCATCAGGGTGAGGGTGGGCCGGGTCTGCTCGAGATTCGTGTAGATCTCGTCAGTCGGCAGGTCGATGGCGGACAACTGGCGGCAGAGCGGATGGCGGGCTTTGCAGACGTCGAGCCTGTAGGGGCGCTTGGGATGGGTGGATGGGGCGATGCCGTCGGGATCGTTTGGGCGCACCCAACGCCAGCCGACCTGGGGCCGCCACCAGTCCCAGTGCCAGAAAGCGGCGCTCGCACCATGCAGGAGCAGGAGGTTGCCGCCTGCTTCGAGGTAGGCGCGGACTTCCCGTTCGGCTGCCTCGCCCGGCATGGGCAGCTGGCAGGTGTCGGCGATCATGTTGAGGATCAGCAGCTTGCAGCGGCCCGCCAGCGGCTGCTCCAGCCCCCGCCAGTCGTCCTCATGAAACTCGATGGCTTCCGGGCGTCCCATGGCCTCGTACTGATTGCGGCCGCAGTGGGCGCCATAGTGATTGTCTGCCACGAACAGAATCATCCACTCCTCTCCTTACTGGAAGGTGCATTGTTCTACTATAAGCTTACGCCCTTCCGCCCCGAGGGCAAGGGGCACCCCCGGAAGTGGCGCTCAGGAGCAGATGGCAATAGCCGTGTGCACCAGGACTTCCGCGGCCCGCGCGATCTGCTGAAGCTCGATGTGCTCGTCCTTCGAATGGGCCACCGAAAGGGTGCCTGGACCGTAGACGACGGTTGGGATCTCCAGTTGATTGGTGTAGAACCACGCATCGCAGCTTGCGGTCATGGCGCTGACCTTCAGGGGCGTCTCCGCGGCCTCGCCGGCTGCCAGCAGCGCCCGCGGTAAGGCATGGTCGGGGGCGACTACGCTGCTGTCGTGACGGTACATGAAGGTCAGCTCGAAGTGCTCCGCCAGGAAGCTGTCGCCGCCAGCGATGAGGGCCTGACGCATTTCGCTGCAGACCTGCTCCTTGGTGACGTTGGGAAGCAGCCCGAGGACTCCCTCGATGGTTGCTTCGCTCGGGGCGGATGCCGGCCAGTTGCCCGCGTGCAGTTTGCCGAAGGTGATCGGCATCGGGTTGGGATAGGGGTCGAAGAGGGGCAGGCCGCGGCTGCGCGCCAGGAGGTCGGCGTGGTACTTCTCGAGGATTCCGATGGCATCGCGGGCCAGCAGCAGCGCACTGCGGGTGACCCCGGCCTGGCCGCTGTGCCCTGCCTTGCCGAAGAGCTTGAGACGGAACCAGACGGCGCCGCGTATGGAGGTGTAGAGCTTGCCATCCGTCGGTTCCAGCACGACACAGGCATCCGCCTTTTCGCCCTCGCGAACCATCGCCAGGGTGCCGTTTCCGCCATTCTCCTCTTCATTCACCACATGGCTGATGACATCGCCGGAAAGCTCGATCCCCAGCTCGTCGAGGAGGCGATTGACGAGGTAGATGGTGGCCACCTGCCCCTTGGCGTCGCAGGCGCCGCGGCCGTGGAGGATGCCCTTTTCGATGCGCCCGGAAAAGGGCTCCGGCATGCCCTCGGAGGGTGGCACCACGTCCGTATGGCTGTTGAGGAGCAGAGTCTTGCCGCCGCCGCTTCCCCGGCGCCGCAGCCGCAGATTGAAGCGCCCGTCATAGACGATTCCGGGCACTGGATCGGAGAAGTCCGGATCGTCCCGCAGGGTATCGTGCATGGGCACCTGCTCCACCTTTGCCGAGAGGCCGGCGAAGCGCTCAGTCAGCCAAAGCATTGCCTCATGCTCCTGGCCGGAGAGGGAGGGAATCTGAACGAGGCTGGAAAGAAATTGACTGGTCTCGGGCAGCAGCCACTCGGCAGCCTGACGGATTTCCTGGGAAGTGGGCATCGTTATACACCATGAACAGCGGGTTGAGATCGGGATGGAGGTAACTCGGCAGCCAACATAGTACCCCTCACATCCCCATTTGTCGACCACCACGCTGGACAAGAATTGCCGAGGTCGCCGGCATCACGGCCCGACCCGCAACTGGAGGCTGGGGGTGGCGCGGAAGATCAGGTAATGGATCTGCCCATCCTCGAGGACCAAACCCCCTAGCCCATCCGCCTCTCCCTCTCGTGGCAAGACGGCCAGGCGGAACTCCGTCGCTGCATGGGCGCCATTCCATGACCTCCCGCGAAGCTCCCTTTCACCTCGCTCTGAAGGCTTGCGGATGAACTGGCAATCCCAGCGGATTACGTTATTATAACTGTTCTTCTTACGGTCGACGGAATTCATTTTGCAGCCGGGATTCGTGGCACATGAAATCGATGTTCAGCTCCTTCAAGCGCGGACTCCAACGCACCAAGACCCTGCTGGTGCGCAACATCCAGTCGCTTTTCACCGATACCGGCGAGTGGACCCAGGATACTTATGACGACCTCGAGGCCCTCCTCATCGGCAGCGACCTCGGCGTCTCCGTCTCTACCCGGCTCGTCGAGGACATCCGCGAACGCTACACCAATGGCGAGATCCAGACCGCCGAGGACATCCTCCGCGTTGCCCGCGAAGATGTCGTCCGTACCCTCCAGACCAGCCAGACCAGCCAGAGCCCCATCGCCCTCTCCGACCGCGGCCCCAGCATCATCCTCCTCGTCGGCGTCAACGGCAGCGGCAAGACCACCACCGCTGCCAAGCTCGCTCACATGTGGAAAGCCGATGGCAAACGCGTTGGCCTCGCCGCCTGCGACACCTTTCGTGCCGCCGCCATCGAGCAGCTCAAGATCTGGGGCGACCGCGTCGGATGCCCCGTCGTCGCCGGCCAGCATGGCGCCGACGCCGCCTCCGTCGCCTACGATGCCGCCGAAGCCGCCAAATCCCGCGAACTCGACATCATGATCATCGACACCGCCGGCCGCCAGCACAACCGCCGCGGCCTCATGGAGGAGCTGGCCAAGATCAACCGCACTCTCGCCAAGGCATGCCCCGGCGCCCCCCACGAAACCTGGCTCGTCGTCGATGGATCCACCGGCAGCAATGCCCTCGCCCAGGCACGCGAGTTCTCCCGCGCCGGCCAACTCTCCGGCCTCTGCCTCACCAAGCTCGACGGCACCAGCAAAGGGGGCATCGTCGTTGCCATCCATGAGGAACTGGATCTGCCCGTTCGCTTCGTTGGCCTGGGCGAAGGCATGGATGACCTCCAGCCATTCGACCCCGCCATGTTCGCCAACGCGCTCTTCGAGCGCTGACCCCATCCCATGGCAGACAAAGCACCTCTCCACGCGCCACACCTTCCGCCCGAGGTGCCCATTACCATCCTCTGTGTCGATGACGACGCGCTGGTGCTCAGCCTTTACCACCGGGCGCTTTCCCGGGCCGGCTATCGCGTCCTCACCAGTCGCTCCGGCAAGGCGACCCTCGATATCATGCGCCAGGAAGATGTCGGTCTCCTCCTGATCGATATCGGCATGCCCGACATGAGCGGCCTCGACGTCATCCGCACCCTTCGCCGCGACCCCAATCATACCCCCTGTCCCACCATCGTCATCTCCGCCTTTGACTCCGAAGAGTGCGTCATGGAGGGCCTCTCCCTCGGGATCGACGATTACCTCGTCAAGCCCGTCGGCCACGGCGAACTGCTGGCCAAGGTCACCATGATCCTCAAGAAGCGGCGCCTGGCTCGCCTCACCGCCAGCGGCCTCTCTCTCGGCGATACCATCGCCGGGCGCTACGAAATCCTGGGAAACCTCGGCGCCGGCGGCTTTGCCACCGTCTATCTCGCCCGCGATCAGATGGCCGATCCCCCGCGACAGGTCGCCATCAAGACCTTCCACGGCGATCGCGCCGCCACCCCCGATTTCGTCTCCCGATTCCTCCGCGAAGCCTACGCCCATTGCCGGCTCAAGCATCCCAACATCGTCTGCATGCACAACTTCGGCCAACGTGACAATCTCTACTACCTGGTCATGGAGTACCTCGACGGGCTCAATCTCGAAGAGATCCTCGCCACCTCCGGCAACTTCGATCAGGCCACCGCCCACATGGTTGCCGTCGATGTTCTCCATGCCCTCCACTACCTGCACGAGCACGACCTCATGCACCGCGACATCAAGCTGCGCAACATCCTCATCACCCGCCAGGGCATCACCAAGGTGCTCGATTTTGGCCTCTCCCGCAGGATCGACGAACAAACCCTCTCCAACAGCGACCGCATGAGCGGCACTCCCCTCTACATCTCCCCCGAATACATCCGCGGCAGCGACGCCATCGACATCCGCACCGATGTCTACTCCCTCGGCATTACCATCTATCGTCTCCTTGCCGGCCGCCATCCCTACCCCGACTCCTCGCCCCTCGAAATGGTCCATCATCATCTCCATACCCCCCCCCTTCCCATCATCCACCACCGCCCCGACATCACCACCGAGTTCGCCGCCGCCATCGATTCCATGCTCTGCAAGGAACGTGACCAGCGTCCCCTTCCCGCGGCCCTCCTTCAGCGTCTCGAACCAACCACCTGACCGCGCCTTCTTTCCCCTCAGAAGGACATCATCAGGATCAGCGAACCAAAGCGATGGCCGCCGCGCTGCTCGCGGAACTGCTCCGTCAGGTAGACCTGGGAATAGATGAGGTGCATCTGCTTGTAGCGGATCCCGATCCCGTACTCCAGCTCTCCCACCCAGGGAGTCCGCTCCACTGTCCGGTTGTTGCCATTTGTATTACCGTCAAGCACGATGTTACGCGCCACCAGGTGGCCCGCCGCCCCCAGGAATCCATAGATGCCGAAGGTGTTCGTCTCCACATCGTCGGGCTCATACCCATAGCCGCCCAGATCCAGGTGCACCGTGTGAAAGTCATCCGGTACATTGTAGCCGAAGCGCATCGTCGCTCCCGCCACCGCCTCCGTCCGCACGTTGCCCAGACGCCCCGTGAAGCGCGGTACCAGATCCACCTCCAGCCCATCATCGCCAACCGGATAGCTCCGGCGATGCCGATAGTTGTACTCCACCAGCACACCCGGCTCCGTGTCCAGTTGATGCTCCCACCCTTCCGGCCGCTCGATGCCCCGCGCCTTGTGGACCAGCCGCTGCGCCGCCCCCGCCTGCGATGGCGGCCCGATGATCCCCAGCGTTAGTTCCAACTCATGCAACTGCGTCGCGTTACGATGTTGCAGCACCGTCGCCAGATACGCCCATCCCGCGTAGGGATGATCATCCGCCAGCGGCTCCGGA
Organism: Lentisphaeria bacterium; assembly: GCA_041690595.1. Lineage (GTDB taxonomy): Bacteria > Verrucomicrobiota > Lentisphaeria > JABSQK01 > JAWLHB01 > JAWLHB01. The sequence continues at coordinate 18,937 of JAWLHB010000016.1, read as the reverse complement.
ACCCGGGTATCCTCCGGCGTATAGATGTTCTGCCCCAGCGCAAAGCCGACGCTGTTCAGCCAATCGTCTCCCTCACCCGGCAGCATCGTTGCCACCCATCGATACGGCCAGGGAAGCTGCTCCAGCTTCACCTCCGGCAGCATCAACGCAATCCGCGTTCCGTGCGTATAGTAGCGGTCGGTGCCGATATACAGATCGTTGTCCACAAAGAGTGTCAGCGTCGCCAGCTCCCGGCTCGTCGGAATCTCCCCCTCCTCCACCCCCGCCATGGCTCCCCAGGCAAAAAGCCAAGCCACGCAGGCCCACTTGCACAGACGCGTTACCTTCACCCGCTCATTCATAAACTCAACCTCACCAGTCGTTCGCGTGCATTGTCGATCAGGCGCCGCCCCGTCTCCAGGAACTCACGCGCCTCCTCCTCGTCCTCCGGCTGAAAACTACCAAACGTGCCAAGAAAGCGGAGCAACTCCCCATCGATCTCCGGCTGCTCGCGAATCGCCGCCAGCCACGTCCGGCTGAACTGCTCCGGCGCCCGCGTCAGCGGATCCGTGACGCACAGCACCGCCAGGGCCCGCGCCGCATGATCCACCGCCTCCCGCATCGGCTCCACCCCCTCCAGCAGAAACTCCCCCTGCGCCAGGCAACTCGCCATCCGCGACTGCCGTTCCGCCCAGATCAGCAGAGGCTCCGCCATCCGCCGGCGCTTGCCCGCCTCATCTCCCGTGAACTGGCCAAAGGTGCCCGCCCGATAAAACTCCTGCAAGTCCCGGTCGTTGATCCCGATCAGCCCCGCCTGTGCCAGCCGCTGCAGCAGCGCGTACTCCTCCCGCGTCAACACCTGCAGCTCCGGCCGCCACTCCTCGCCATGCGTCTTCGCGATCACCTCCTCCAGCTTCTGCCGAAGCGCCGCGCTATCCTCCGTCACCACCACAAATCCACGCTCCAGCAGCTCCCCTCCGCCAATGCGGCCGCGAAAAAGCAGCAGCCGTGGCCCCAGGCAGATACCAAGCTCCTGAGTCAGCCGCGCCGCCGGGGAAAGACGCCGCGCCGCTGGTTCCGATACCGCCGCCTCCGCCGCCTCCGCCACCACGGGGACTGTCGGCGCCAGGCGCATGTCCACCACCTGCTCCAGCCGGCGCAGAAAAGCCGCCCGCCCGCTCGGCAACGCCAGATCCTCCATCGCGCTCTCCGCGTCCAGCAGATCACTCGCGGCCGCCTCATCGCCATGCAGCGTCGCCAGCAGCCGATGCTCCAGCGTCTCCTCCGCGATCATTGTGATCACGCTGATCGGCCGCTTCCGGCCGTGGCGCCACGCCCGCCAGATGCGCTGCTCCAGCCGCGCTGGATTCCAAGGCAGATCCAGATTCACCACCACGCTCGCCGCCTGCAGATCGAAGCGCGACGCCCCCGAGTCCGTCGTCAGAAAGACCCGACAGCCCTCTTCCCGGCTAAACCGCTCCACCGCCTCCGTCGCCTCTCCATCCGGCTGCCACGCAAAGCCGATCCCCGCCTTTTCCAGCCGTTGACGCACCAGCTTCAGCATCTCCTCCCATTCCGAGAAGACCAGCACCTTGCGTGTCGCTCGCGAATCCCAGATATCGTCCAGGATATTGAACAGCTCGTCCACCTTCGGCGCCTCCCGCGGCTCCTGCCCCAGCAGCACCGGGCTGTCGCACGCCATCCGCATCTCCGTCAACCGCAACTGCAACTGCTGGTAATCCGCCGCCGTCAAGGCGCCCTGCCGCGCCTGGTTGATCAGCTTCGCCGCCTCCCCTTCGCACTCCGCGTACAGCTTCCGCTGTGTCGCCGTCAGCTTTACAAAATAGGTGTTGTCCAGCCGCGGCGGCAGCTCGCTCAGGATCTCCTGCTTCTGGCGCCGCAACAGGATCGGGCGCAACCGCTCATGCAGCTCGCCAAGATTCTTGTAGCCGACCACCCGCCCCTTCTCGTCAAGCTCGTAGAAGTCCCGGTTGAAGCGAAAGAGGCTGCCGAAGATGCGCGGATTGATAAACTCCACGATCGAGTAGATCTCGTCGATCCTACCCTCCAGCGGCGTCCCCGTCAGCACAAACGCAAACTCGCTCCGCAACTGCTTGATCGACCGCGCCGTCTGCGTCTGCCAGTTCTTGATCCGTTGCGCTTCATCCAGGATGATCAGCCCAGGACGAAGCACCCCGTTGATCTCCTGCTCGTCATGCAGCACCTGCTCGTAATTCACCACCACAAAAAATGCCTCCGGCGCCCGATACAGCGCCAGCCGCGACTCCCGATCCTCGCTCGCCAGCGCCACCGGCAGATCGCTGAACTTCCGGATCTGCTCCTCCCACTCCGCCTTCAGCGACCCCGGGCAGACCACCAGCACCTGCCGCACCCCCCACAGCTCCCGAAGAATATGCGCCGCCGCGATCGCCTGCACCGACTTCCCCAGCCCCATCTCGTCACACAGCATCGCCCGACCCGTGAAACCAAGGTGCATCATCCCCTTGATCTGGTAATCGTACAGACGCCGACGCAAAAACTGCAGCGGCCGCTCCCCATCCAGCACTTCCTGCTCGAAACGGCTACGCGCCGACGCCAGCTCCTGGCGCCGCTGCAGCTCGTCCGCCAGCTCGTACACTTCACGGCTCACCCGGATCTTGTTCGTGATCGTGTGGCTCACCTCCCGCAGGTCCGCCAGCAAGAGCTGCAGCGTACTCTGCCACGGCCCCTTCAGCTCCCCCAGCGCATTCAGATACCGATGCACAAAACCCTGCAACTCCCCATCCATCTCCGCCGGCAGCACCATCTGCGGCTTGTAATCCGCCGTGCGCCCCATGAAAACTTCCACAAACGGCGACCGCTCCGGGCGAACCTTCGCCCCAAGCTGCTCCTCCAGCTGCATCACCACCTTCTCGATATGCTTGCAGCTACCCAGCGAGTTCTTCGCAAAATCCGGACACGTGCAGTAATTCACCCGATCCCGCAGTGAGCGGATCTCCACGATATACGTCCGCGCCGCCTCCTGGTCATCCCGCCGAACCGAGAAATCCGCAAAAATCCCATGACCCGGCATCAGATTGCGCAGGCTCATCGCCTCCGCCTTCGCCCGCAATCGCCGCGCCTCCAGCTCCTGCGCATCGCTTGTCAGCCAACCGTGATTCATCATCCCTCGTACGTAAAGCGTTTCACCCTCACAACAATACGTCTGCCCCGCACCCTTGTCCTGCCCCACCATCATTTTTCGAAAACCTCGGTCCAAACCTCGGTTCCCCACCTCCCCCTCCCGGACACGCCGCCCGCCTTGCGCATCGCCATCTTCCAAAAACCTCGGTCGAAACCTCGGTTCCCGCGTCCCCCTCCCGGACACGCCGCTTGCCTGAGTGGCCTCCCGCGCACTGCCATCCCCCAAAAACCTCGGTCCAAACCTCGGTCGAAAAATCCTCGGTCTCGTCCATACCGTCCATACTCCTCCGAAAACCAGTAACTCACAAATATGCCACCGATAACTCAAAAGTCAAACCGCGCGAAGAAAATTCCACGGGCCGTATCGCTTCCAAACGCCACCCGCTTGATTTGCCGCCGCCACCATTGGACGGTACATTCACTCATCAGCTCTGCCCTTTACACCCTTCAACTTGGAGCCCTCCATGCTCAAATCCCCATGGCCCATTCTCGCCGCTCTCCTCTTCGCCCTGACCGGCTGCATGAGCCGCCAGGATCGGATCACGCTCACCGCCGATGGACAACTCGCGCTCAATGGCCGACAGGTGGCCATCGAACAACTCGGCCAGGAATTGAAGCGCGATGAGGTGATCGTCGAGGCCGAGCCGGAGGTGGCCCACGCCCGCGTGATCGATGTCATGCAGCAGGTTCAGCGGCACACCGCCCGGGTTCAACTGCGCATGATCCCTCCTGCTGCCCCACGTCCGTGACATGACTTTGCGGCTCTTCGGACTATAGAGTCATAAGCACAAGCCATGGAGGCCGCAATGCCAAAGCACTATCGAATTCTGCTCGCCTCTCTCAGCTCTGCTGGCTTGGCGATACTTGTTTTCACTGTCTGTGTTCGCGCCGCGGACACGGCATCCGATTCACCCAAGCGCAAGGGCACCACACCCATGATCGCCAAGAACGAGAAGATAGAGAAGATCTCCCTCACCGAAAGCGAATGGCGCGAGAAACTCTCCCCTGAAGCATATCGCGTCGCCCGCGAGAAAGGCACCGAAAGAGCCTTCACTGGAAAGTACTGGGACAACAAGGAGGAGGGCACCTACACCTGTGTCGCCTGTGGTCTGCCTCTCTTCGGCAGCAGTGCCAAGTTCGACTCCGGCACTGGCTGGCCGAGCTTTCACAGCCCGGTGGCCAAAAAGCACATCGGTGAGAACGCCGATCGCTCCTTCGGCATCCTCCGCACCGAAGTCGTCTGCGCACGTTGCGAATCCCATCTTGGCCACCTCTTCACGGACGGCCCCGAGCCTACTGGCCTGCGCTACTGCATCAACTCGGCCTCCCTCGACTTTGAAGCCAGGTAGGGGCAACTCGCCCCCTCGCCTTTGTAGTTGCGGTCTGCAGCGGTATTGGTTATATTAGCCACTCCCGTCACCAGAACCCCGGCCGAGAGATATATGGGCGTCGAACGAAGAATTGTCATCAAGGCATTGGAAGAGATTGCGCTGCTCCTCCAACTCAAAGGCGAAAACCCTTTCAAGGTCCGCGCCTACGAGAATGCGGCCCGTTCGCTCAACGCCATCGATGAGGATCTCGCCACCCTGGTTGCCGGCGGCAAGCTCGCGGAAGTCCAGGGTGTCGGAAAAGCCCTCGTCGACAAGATCGGCGAGCTGGTCACCACCGGGCGACTGGAGTATCTCGAAACGCTCAAGGCGGAATTCCCCGAAGGCCTCCTCGACCTCCTCACCGTGCCCGGCCTCGGCCCCAAGAAGGTCAAGCTCTTCTATGACGCGCTGGGGATCTGCTCCGTGGTCGAACTCGAAGCCGCCTGCCGCGATGGCCGTATTGCCGCCCTCAAGGGATGTGGCGAAAAGACGGCCCTCAAGATCATCGACTCCATCGAGCGCGCCAGAGAGCATGCCAAGCTCTTCCTCTTCCGCCAGGCCCGAAGCACCGCCGCTATGCTTATCGAGGAGCTGCGCCTGCTCCCCATGCTCGACCGCCTGGAGATGGCCGGCAGCCTTCGGCGCTACAAGGAGGTGACCAAGGATATCGACTTGGTCGGCTCCACCGCCAATCCAGAGCCCGTCATGAAGGCCTTTGTGCAGTTGGGCGGCGTCAGCAGCATCATTGCCCATGGGCGTACCAAGTCCTCCATCCTGCTCAACAACAACCTGCAGGTCGATCTGCGCCTCGTCGAGCCGCACCAGTTTGTCACAGCCTTCCACCACTTCACCGGTAGCAGGGAGCACAACGTGGCCCTCCGCAGCCGCGCGCTCAAAATGAACCTGCGCTTGAGCGAGTGGGGCCTCTTCCGCCTCGCTGAAGATGGCACCGAAGGCGAACAGCTATGCTGCCACAACGAGCAGGACATCTATCGCCATCTGGGGCTCAACTTCGTGCCTCCCGAGCTGCGCGAGGATATGGGCGAAGTGCTGGCCGCGGCCGAGGATCAGCTCCCCGTCGCCGCCCCCTTCAGCGGCTATCTCGGCTCCCTTCATAATCATACCCGCGCCTCCGATGGCTCCAACAGCATTGCCGAACTCGTCGAGTACGCCCTCAGCATGCGCCACCAGTACCTCGGCATCACCGACCACAGCGTCTCGTCCTTCCAGGCCAACGGCCTCAGCGCCGAACGCCTCATCGAGCAGGTCGACGAGATCCGCCGATACCAGAAGGAACTCGGCGACTGCTTCTCCCTCCTCGCCGGCGTCGAATGCGATATCCACACCGACGGCACCCTCGATTACGCCGATGACATCCTCGATCAGCTCGACTACTGCATCGTCGCCGTCCACAACGCCTTTTCACGCACGCGCGAGGAGCAGACCAGGCGCATCGTGCGTGCCATCGAACACCCACGCTCCCGCATCCTCGCCCATCCCAGCGGCCGACTCCTCCTCCGCCGTGACGCCTACGACATCGACATGGATCGCATCATCGACGCCGCTGCCGTCAATCGCGTCGCCATCGAATTCAATTGCCATCCCATGCGACTCGACATGGACTGGCGCTTCTGGCAGAAAGCTAAGCGCAAGGGCGTCATCTGCAGCCTCAATCCCGATGCGCACAGCCTCACCAACTTCGACTATATCGAAGATGGCCTCGCCTTCTGCCGCAAAGGCTGGCTCGAACCCGAAGACATCCTCAACTTCTGGCCCCCCGCCGACGTCAAGGCCTTCCTTCGTCAGTAACCCTCTGGGCACGCCACTCGCCTGAGTGGCACCGGCGTTCGCCGTTGCCCTCCCCAACGTCAAGCTCCCCTCATATCCCCTTGCCACCTCATCGGTCCTGTTCCCGCAAGGGACTCCCCCGTTCGTTCTTTGCGATCTCTGCGTTCTTTATGGTTAATGACTGCCGCCGCCGCTTCCCCCTTCCCTGAAGTATCGAGGGGTTTGGGGAGGTGCGCCTCCCCAGCGGGGCCGGGGCAGCGCCCCGCCGATTGTCCCCCCGCCTCCACTATCTCCGCGTGCTGCCCCTGCCGTCCGCGACAACAATCTGGCGCTGCGATTTCAATTTCGGTGGGAGTGTCGGTATCTTACGGTTTTCAACGCCAGACGGATGGGGTGCCATGCAGCTATACGGTTTACAGATGGAGATCGACTGGGAGGATACACCCGGCAACCTCGCCAGGGTGCGCCAGTGGCTTGAGCGCGAACCGCCGGAGCCCGGCTCGCTGGTTGTCCTGCCGGAGATGTTCAGCACCGGCTTCAGCATGCAGGTCGCTGCCATTGCCGAACCCGAGCATGGTCCCGCCGCCACCTTCCTGGCCGAAGTCGCGCGTCACTATCGGGTGACCATCGCGGGCGGCATCGTTCGACGCAACGCCGAGGGGAAAGGGCTCAACCAGGCCCTCGTCATCGGTCCCGACGGCAAAATCGGCTGCACCTATACCAAGCTTCATCCCTTCTGTCTTGGCGCCGAGTTCGAGCACTACTGCCGCGGCGATTCGCTCGGGCTCTTCGACTGGCAGGGGGTGCAGGGCGCGATCTTCATCTGCTACGATCTGCGCTTCCCGGAAGTCTTTCGCCACGCCGTCTGCCGGGGCGCCGAGTTCTTTCTGGTCATCGCCAACTGGCCGCGCTCCCGCGAAAACCACTGGATGACCCTGCTCCAGGCGCGCGCCATCGAGAATCAGGCCTACGTGATTGGCGTCAACCGCTGCGGTCGCGATCCCCACCACGCCTATTCCGGCCGCAGCCTCATCGTCAATCCGCGCGGTGAGATCGTTGCCGATGCCGGCGAAGAGGCGGGATGGCTTCAGGCGCCATTCGACCGTGAACTGATCCGCAACTATCGCCGCGGCTTTCCCGTCCTCAATGACCTGCGCAAGGAGTTCCTCCCTTCCTCATGACCATCGTCGACTCCTGCTATCGCCTGGCCTACAAGGTCGCCTATCCATGCCTCGTCATCGCCCTCAAGGTCTTCCGCCTCCCCGTGCGCGGCGTCTTTGTCTACATCTGGCATGACCGCCGGCTCCTCATCGTCAAGAACTCCTACAAACGCCGCTACTCCCTCCCCGGCGGGCTCCTCAAGCGGGGCGAAGACCCTCTCGACGGCGCCATCCGCGAAACCGCCGAGGAAGTCGGCATCCATCTCGATCGCGGCGCGCTTCAGCTTCGGGATCGGGTCGTCGATGAACATGGCGCCCGCGCCAGCGTTGTCGAGGTCCATCTGCGGGATGAACCCGCCATCTCCATCGACCAGCGCGAGATCGTCTGGGCAGGCTTCCTGCCCCTTCATGAGGTGGGGCAACTTCCCCTCAATCATCAGGTCGCCGCTTATCTCAAACGACGGCAAGCTGAAGATCAAGACTGAAGTATGCTGAAATAACTGCTGAAGATTCTATCGCTTTCAGTTTGCGTGGCGCCCCTCTCGCGGCTACCTTTACATAACCGCAGAGGAGGACAGCATGAAGCTGATCGTTATCGCCATTACCCTTGCTTTCTCTGCCGCGACGCTCGCGGCTCCGCCTTCACTCGATACCCTTCAGCCCGACTGGGAGATCATCGGCGATCCGGCCGACGGCGAGCTGATCACGCCTTCGCGGGCCACGCTCACCCTGCGCGCCAGGAACCCCCGGCCCCTTCCCATTCAGGCACTTGTCCAGGTGCGCATCGTCGACGACAAGGCCTGGGCCTCGATTGCGGCTCATGGCGACGCCAAGGCTTCCGTCGTCGAGTCGCGTCTGATCATGCGCGGGATGACCGATCAAGCCGCCGCTTCCGCCCAGCTTACCGCCATGGCTGACGGCAAACCCATGGCCACCGAAGCGATCACCTCGCGGACTTGGAGCCGCATCGCTCATCCGGTAGGCAATCTCGCCTATGGCTGGCGCTATCCGCGCATCCGCAACATCTGGACCGAGCAGGACCGACGCGATATCGGCGCCGACTTCAGCGCCCTGACCCCCTTCCAGCAGAAGAGCTTCACCTGGCGCCTGGTCGTCACCGCCGACCATCGCCAGATCTGGCTCGACGACCGTCTGGTCGCGGAATCCCGGCAGCCGGCCACGGGGCCGCTAACCCTGAGCATCTCGCTCTCCACCGGCGCTCAGCTGGAGGGGATCTGGTTCGAGGAGCAGCCCCTCGAAGAGGATGGCTTTCTCACGGTTCCACTCGCTCGCCATGGCCATGATGCCGTGACTCGTGAGGAGCGGCGGATTGCCGATCCCGTTCCCTTGCGCCGCCTCGAGGATCCGGCCACCGGCATTGACCTCGGCAAGAGCCTCTACCGCTATCGCCTGACGCAGGGCACCGGCCCGGACGCCCCCTACGTCAATGGCCGATATGCCTGGCCGACAGCCTTCACCATCGACCCGGCTATCGCCTCCTTTCGCGTGCCCTATCGTCCGTACACCCGCGCCCATCTGCTGGTCGCCGTGCCGGCGCAACCCGCTCCGGAAAGCGTGCCCGCGGGTGTCTTTCGCTTCTATCGGCACATGGTCGGCGCCGTCGCCGCCTCACCCTTCCAGATCACCCCCGAAGCCGTGGCGGCCGGCGATGCCATTCTCACAGGCCGCGAAGGCGACTTCCTCCTCTACAGGGTCAGGGCGCCCATCGACCATCGCGCCTTCTATGGCTTCCGCGACATGCACGACCAGTTCCTCGAATTCCAGATCACCAAGCCGACCGCCCTTGGCCGCGGCTATGCCGACCCCATCTACTACGGGGTGCACCCCGCCGGCCCTCCCAGCTCCCTGCGCATTCTCGCCATCACCCTCGAAGAGGCACCCTTCGAGATGGAAGTCGTCCCCGAGCAGTTTGGCCATCTCTTTGAGCAGCCGGCCCAGCCCACCTACGCCATCCGCGTGACCAATCGCACCAGCCAGCCCCTGCCCGTCGAAGCAGCCCTCGAGACCGTCAGTCTCGATGGCCGGGAGAGCGTGAGTGAAAGCGGCTCCGCCACCGTGCCTCCCGGTGCCATCGTCGATATTCCCATCGTCCTGCCCGTGCAGAGCCTCGGCTGGCACAGCCTCACCGCCACCGCCAGCAGCGGCAACCAGAGCCTCGCCGCCGACCTCAGCCTCGTCCTCCTCCCCCCCAACAGCCGCACCTACGGCGACAGCACCAACGAAACCCGTTTCGGCGCCTGGAATCTGTGGGGCCATCATGCCGGATTCGTCGCCGGCAACACCGAACGCAACACCCAGATGCTCGCTCTCCTGCGCAAGCTCGGTATTCGCCGTGTCGCCGCCCACTCCTCCTTCCTCAACCACGAGATGCTCAAGGAACACGACTTCCTCCCCAAGGCGCCCCACACCATCGTTTCCGTCTATCATCGCCTCGATGAGAAGAATCCCGAAGCCATGCAGAAGATGGTCGAGGACGAGCTCGCCCAGGTGCGGCCACTCGCCACCGCCTTCAACAGCGACGTTGCCTACCTGTACGGCGGCGAGTGGGGCCCCAGCCGCGAGGCCACCCACAGTGTCTGGCCCCTCTATCAGGGCCTTCCCCCGCGTGACCTCACCGACGACGAAGTCCGCAACATGAACCGCCAGACGATCATCTTCACCGCCATCGGCGAGGCCATGCGGCGCGAGTTCCCGCAGGTCCCCCTGATCCTCCAATGGGGCTCGCCGACCGGCACCATCCCCTTCATGCGCACCGGCTTCCCCCAGCGGCTGGTCGATGGCTATGGCATGGATCAGCCCATCTTCGAGCGCCTGCCCGAACACCTGACCGATGGCGCCATCCACTATACCCTCTGGCAACTCCGCGCCGAGGCCAAACGTCTCGACTGGCCCGAACTGCCCATTCACTGGATCGAAGGCCCCTTCCTGCCCACCAACCCCGGTGCTCTCGCCGAGCAGGAACAGGCCGACTACCAGGTACGGCTCTGGCTCCTTGCCATCGCCTACGGCGTCGAGAACTTCGAGGCCGGCATCGTCCCCTTCGATGCCGCCAACTACTATGGCGCCGAGCACTATGGCGCCGGCATCTTCCATCGCGAGCCGCTGATGCATCCCAAACCCGCCGTGGCCGCCGTCAGCACCGCCACCAGCATGCTATGCGGCGCCCAACTCGTCGGCCCCGTCGATACCGGTTCGCTCACCAACTACTGCCTCCAGTTCCGCCGTCCCGATGGCACGGCCCTCTATGCCATGTGGCGCATCCGCGGCACCGCCGATGCCCAGCTCACCGTCCAGGGTCCTGGCCCCCTGCTCATCACCGACGCCATGGGTGCACGCCGGGAGATACCCGTCGCCGGCAACCGCGCCACCGTGCGCCTCACCTCCTCGCCGCTTTGGCTCACCACGCCTCAGGAACTCGGCCGGATCGAGGTGACCCAGCAGGCCTACCCCGAACGCCCCGCCGGCACCACCGTCGCGCTCCAGCCCATGACTGCCGACAACTGGCGCTATGACGGCAGCGAACAACCCTTCGGCGTGCACCACTTCGGTGTCGCCCGCGCAGTCGATCCCCAGCTCACCGTCACCCTCGGCAAGGAGCATCCCGACCATGGTTCGATGGCCGAAGTCACCTTGCCCGTCCAGTCGCCTGATCGCCCGCTCCTCGTCCGCTACGGCACCCTGATCGCCGATCAGCCGCGCGAGATCCCCGGCTCCGCCAGCCATCTGGGCGTCTGGATCGAGGGGAACAGCGGCTTCGGCCGCATCGTCTGGCAGCTCCGCGACGCCAAGGGCGAGCATTGGATCTCCGCCGGCACCAAGGATGACTGGAATGCCGACGACATCCACGCCTGGTCCACCGTCTGCTTTGACGGCTGGCGCTATGTGCGCTTCCCCCTCCCCGGTAACCACCCGTGGGACCTCGCCCGCACCCTCGAAACCACCTGGTGGGGCTCCAGCGGCGGCGACGGCATCGTCGACCTGCCTCTCAGCCTGGAAACCCTCTACGTCGAAGCGCGCAACGAGGTTCCGTACCTTAACCGCATGACGACCGTCCCCAACCGCACCTGGCGCTTCGCCGGCCTCACCGCCGAGTACGCCCGCCCCGAGGATGCCACCCCCGCCGCGCTCGCGACGCATGCTTCCCGCCGTCCCCTTCCGGAGTGGGAAGGCCCCACCACCAATCACATTGCCGTCCAGGCTCGCGATGGCATCGGCGAGGCCCCGGTCATCACCGCCTTTGAAGAACCGCACCATTGGGCCGATGGTCGGCGGATGATCATTCGCTTTGACCAACAGCCGGATCGGCGTTACAATCTTTACCTTTCACTTTATCCGGACGGTCGCGGCGCTGAACTGATCAGCCATCCCGTCAATGGCGTTGCCGACAACCAGCTGGTGGTTGGCCTGAAACCGGATACACCCCTCTACCTTTTTCTCACCACGACCACTGACAACCAGGAATCGAAACCGTCCCCGCCTTACCAGCTCATCACGCGAGACAACTTCGCGGAGAAGTGATTGCGGCGCCACGGAAAGCACATCATGCAAGCAACCATCTATCCCGGCGCCATGCCCTTCTGGATGTGGAACGATGCCTCCGATCTCACGGAAAAGCTCGACTTCCTCCACCGTTGTCATGCCGGTGGCATCCAGGCGCTGACCCTTCACTGCCGCAGCGGCAACCTCATCCCCTACGCCTCTGAAGAGTGGTTCCTGATGGTCCAGGCCGTCGTCGAGGAGGGTGCCCGCCTCGGCATGCAGATCTGGCTCTACGATGAAGATCCCTATCCCAGCGGCGCCGCCGGCGGCATGGTCATGGCCGAACGTCCCGAACTTTTCGCCCGCGCCCTCAAGTGCTGCGAGCTGCCCGCCGGCGTCAAGACCGGCGACCTCTGGAAGATCGACGAAAGCCGCGTCGTCTGGGCCGGACTCGTTCCCGAGGACCCCTCCCTCCCTGCTCGCGACCTCACCGCCACCGTCGGCACCGTCCGTGCCGACTGGTTCATGGGCGACTGGGACAGCCGCTACTACTACGAGGAGACGCGCCTCTATCCTTGCCCCCGCGGCGACGCCAGGTGCCAGAACTACACCATGCGCGTACCCGTGATCCCCGCCGGCTTCCGCCTTCTCGCCATCGTCGAGGAGCGCTGCGGCGGCGACGGCTCCTGGAACGGACTCCCCGATCTGCTCAACCCGGAAACCTTCCACAGCTTCTGCCGCCTCTCCCTCGACAAGTATGCCGGCTACGTGGGCCACCACTTCGGCGGGACCATCCCCGGCATCTTTACCGACGAGCCGAAGTTTCACGGTACCTTCCCCACCACCCCCGGCATGTACGACGACTTCGAGCGGCAATATGGCGGCGACCTCAGAAACCGCCTCTACTGCCTCTTCGGTGAGGCCCGCTGCGAGGCCGACGAATCCCTCCGCGTCAACTACCGCCGATGGCTCGCCACCCGTTTCCTCGACGCCTTTGTCCGCCCCTATCGTCGCTGGGCCGATGCCAACAATCTCTATCTTCTCGGCCACCTCTCGCCCGAGGACGATCCCATCATCGAGGCCCAACTCCTCGGCTCCCTGATGCAGATCATGAAGGAGATCGGCGTCCCCGGTACCGACGTCATCGTGCCGGCTACCGGCTGCGCCGCCGCGCCCACCCTCAATCTCGGCAGCCTCCGCGCCGCCTCCGTCCGGGCTCAGCAGCAGGCGCCGATGGCCATCAGCGAAAGCCTTGCCCTCATGGACTGGGATGTCACCAGCCGCCATGCTCGCCAGCTCCTCACCTGGCAGAGCATTCTCGGCATCGACCGCTTCTTCTTTCATGGCTTCTTTGCCAGCAACGAAGGGGTCACCATCCACGAAGCGCCCCCGGATTATGGCCCCAACTCCTCCATCTTCCGCGGCATCCGCGAAGTCAACAACTGGCTCAAGCGCATCGAGTCCCTCACCGACGGCTGCACCGAACGCATCGAAGTCGCCGTCCTCAACTGCATGAGCAGCTACTACACGGTCGGCACCGTCGGCTCCCCCCGCCACATCGCCATGCGCCGCTCCCTCTGGCAGACCCTCCTCGCCGCTCTGCAGGCTCAGGTCGCCATTCACCTTGTCGATGAAGCCGACCTGCCCGAGGCTCAGATCCGCGACGGCGCTCTCCGGGTCGGCGCCTGCGCCTACCGCCACGTCATCGTTACCGATATCGATTGCCTGACCGACGATGCTGCCCGCAAGCTCGCCGAAGCCGCCGCCGGCGGTGTCGAGCTGACCTGGTTCGGGGATGGCCCCGGCCGCCTGGTCGATGCACGCGGCGCCTTCAGCCCCGCCCCCGAGCTGCCCGGCGCCCTCCGCTCCGAGCCTTGGCCCGATGCCGCCTGGTTTGCCGGCAACCTGACACGCCAGGTCCTCCTCAGCGGCGAACGGCGTGAAGCCTGCTACGTCCGTCGCTTCACCGCCCGCGACGGAGGCGACTACCTCCTCGCCGTCAACAACGATACCCGCGAGATCGACCTCCACCTCGCGCTCGAAGGTGATCGGCGTCCGTGGCTGCCGGTTGAGCTGGATGGCACCGCCACGCTTGAGTCCGACGGTATCCGCTGGAGCCTCCCCGAGCGCGCCAGCGCTCTCTTCCGCCTCGGCAAGGCCGGAGAAACCCTCCCCGCCGAACCCCGCGTCGTTCGCCCAGCCGCCGCTCCAGCCCTCAGCCGCCACGGCAGGAATATCCTGCGCCTCCAGGAGGCCACCGTCGAACGTCCAGACCGGCCACCCAAACGCATTCCGTATCCCCGCACCTACAGCTATCTCTTCGACGACTGGCAGGGCATGAAGGTGATCGACAGCTACTGCGGGCCAGTCCCGGTCCAGAGTCGCGTGCTCCAGCCCCAGGTCAGCTACATCTTCAGCTTCGCCAGCCAGGATCTGCGCACCGAGCCGGAACTCCTCCTCGACCCGCGCTTTGGCCGGGGCAACTTCGACGTGCTGCTCGACGGCAATCTCGTCGCTGCCGATCTCCACTTCCCCCTGACCACCACCAGCGGCATGCGCTTGCCCCTCGGCTTGCTGCGCAATGGTGAACATGCCCTGACCCTGCGCTTCTCCATGCAATCCGCCATGGAAGGGGTGCTCGGTCAGCTCTACATCGAAGGCGATTTCGACGTCGACATCCATGGAGCCATCCCCATCCTGCGCCCTTCCGCCCCCCGCTTTGTCCCCGGCGGCTGGCAGCTCGACGGCATGCCCCATTTCATGGGCGATGCCACCTACGCGTGGACCGAAACGATAGCCCCCGAGGAAGTCGATGGCGAATGGTTCCTCGAACTGGACGAGTTGATGGATGCCGGTGAACTCACTCTCAACGGTGAAAGCCGCGGCACCCGTGCCTGGCCTCCCTTCCGCTGGGCCCTTCCCGGTCTCCGCGCCGGAGAGAATCAATTCGCCCTCCGCATCAGCAGCACCGCCGGCAATCGCTTCAAGCTCTTCTATCCAGCCCAACCCCAGGGGCTCATCACCCCTCCTCGCCTCCTCAAACGTTAGCCTCTCCACTGCCATCCCCCCACCTGACCACAATTACCCATGGCTTCAGCCTCCAAAGGTCCGGCAACCTGGCAGGGGTTCTCCGAACCGCGATTGGGCCGTTTCCAACGGCCCTGCCATTGCGCGCTCCCTGGGCACGCCACTCGCCTGAGTGGCCCCGGCGTTCGCCGTTGCCACTTCCCCAACGCCTGCCTCCCCTCATATCCCCTCGCCCCCAACTGGAGCCGCTCCCCGAGCGGCGCTGACCTCAATGTGGGAGGGGTTCTCCGAACCGCGACTTGGATATTGCCATCCCCCCACCTGACCACAATTACCCATGGCTTCAGCCTCCAAAGGTCCGGCAACCTGGCAGGGGTTCTCCGCCCCTGCGCTGTCCTCAATGTGGGAGGGGTTCTCCGAACCGCGACTTGGATATTGCCATCCCCCCACCTGACCACAATTACCCAAGGCTTCAGCGTCCAAAGGTCCGGCAACGTGGCTGGGGTTCTCCGCGCCGCCCCTGCCCCTTCTTTGCGATCTCTGCGTTCTTTGTGGTTAACTCCCTGAGCTGGCATCTTCGTCTCTCCATGCCCCGACATTCTTCTTAATAGGTCCACGCTCGTTGCGCCCCTGCGCTGACCTCAAAGTGGGAGCCGATCTCCGAACGGCGACTAGATAGGGGCCGTTTCCAACGGCCCTGCCATTGCGCTCCCTGGGCACGCCACTCGCCTGAAGGGCGGCTACGTCCGTCCACCGACGGACCCCGGCGTTCGCCGTTGCCACTCCCCAACCTCCGCTCACGTCCCCGCGCTCCCTGGGCACGCCACTCGCCTGAGTGGCCCCGGCGTTCGCCGTTGCCACTCCCCAACCTCCGCTCACGTCCCCGCGCTCCCTGGGCACGCCACTCGCCTGAGTGGCCCCGGCGTTCGCCGTTGCCCCTTCCCAACCTCCGCTCACGTCCCCGCGCTTCCTGGGCACGCCACTCGCCTGAAGGGCGGCTACGTCCGTCCACCGACGGACCCCGGCCTTCGCCGTTGCCACTCCCCGATCCGCGACTCGGGCTGTTGTGACGGCCCTGCCATCTTCGGTCAAGTTCAGGCCGTTGCCCCTGACGGCCTGCTACTTGTCCTCCACCCCCTCAAACTTCGAATCCGGTTCTTCCTTCGTGGCCCCTTCGCGCTCTTCGTGGTGACATCCGCCCCCTTCATGGCACCAATTCCTGCCTCTCTCATCGCATTCCCGACATCTCCCCTCACGTCTCCGCGTTCCCTGGGCACGCCACTCGCCTGAGGGGCGGCTACGTCCGTCCACCGGCGTCCAGGTCAGCACCACCGTTCTTCCGAACCAAGCGACCAGCATTCAGCGCTACTATCCCGATCGGAGCCCTCGTGAGTCAGCCGACACCGCCGCCTGGCCACAGCGCTACGAATACGGCGCCGATGAGCGGGGCGAATTCAGCGCCACCATGATGCTCGATCTGCAAGGAGCGCCACGCAGGGACACCCGCACTTACGTTGATCTACTCGGCCGCGCTTATCTCACGATTTCACCCGACGGTAGCGAGAGTCGACAGAGCTACGGCGCCAAGGGATACCTTGCTGAAAGTATCCAACCAGACGGCCAGATCCTGCTCTACGCCTACAACGCGCAGGGTCAGCTTGAGACCACGGCGATCGACATGAACCGTAATCATCGTATCGACTATGATGGCGGCGACATCATCACGCGCACCGTCTCGGATACTGCCGAAGAGTCGTTGTCCGATGGCAGCACAGTTCATGTGCGGCGAATTCGTGCCTGGGATTGGCCGGATGCCGCCAAAGACGAGCCACGCCTCATTGAAATCGTCGAACGGTCCATCGACGGACGCCATACCTGGGAATCTCGCTTCGGCCGAACCACCGAGATGCTAACAGAATACGGAAGTAAAGCAGATGATAGCTTCGAGAAGCGGGTCACCATTACCGCTCCCGATTGGTCAAAGCAAGTCGACACCTATCGCGCCGGTCGGCTGGTAGAGCAGCGCCAATTGGACTCGACTGGCGATACTGCCGCCATCACCGACTATACCTACGACGGCTTTGGTCGCTTTACGATACAGCGCAAACAGATCCTTAAGAGCAGTACCATGGCAGTACCAACCGTAGCTGAAACGCGGTGGGAATACGACCGTCTCGGCCAGTTGACGGCAGAGCGTAATGCCGAAGGCCGCGTCACCCGCTACGACTACGACAAGCGCGGCAACAGGCTTGCCGTCACCGACCCGAACGGCAACACCACTCGCTACCAGTATGACGAGCGCAACCGCCAGATCGCCGAGATCGACGCGCTCGGCAACATCACCCGCAAGGAATACGACGATTACGGTCACCTGACGGCGATTATCGACGCCAACGGCAATCCAACCCGTTATGCCTACGATGATCTTGGTCAGAAGGTCAGCGACACCTATGCCGACAACAGCGTCTACATCTACGACTATGACGAGCAGGGCCGCCTACTGCATAAGCAAGATCCGCGAGGCTCCTTCTTCACCTACCGTTACGATGGCGCAGGTCGCCTCACCGCGATTAAGGTCGTCCCCGGACCAGACGTGCCGAATCGCTCCACGCTCCTGTCTTATCGTTACGATGAAGCCGGGCGCATGATCCACGCCGCCGACAATGTTGATCCCGAGGACCCGACCGACGATGTCGTCGACACGTGGACATGCAGCCGCAACGGGGCTATCGTAGACGAGACGCAGGCCATTGGCGACTTCGTCAAGACTGTACACACTGAGCAGGTTCCCGAGCACTTCGCCATGAAGATCCATTACCCATCCGGCCCGATCGTCACCATCACCACCGATCCTGCCGACGGCCGTCAAGTCTACGACAAGGATGGCGACATGGTGCTCACCGTCATCCCGGACCTCGCCAGCGGACGCTACGCCGAAAAGCGCTACGGCAACGGTATGCATCTCACCTATGCCTACGACAAAGCGGGCCGCACCACCGAAATGCTCTGGGCGCGCGAAGCCGACCAGACCGTCCTCGCCGGTTGGATGCTTACAATAATTTTGCTGGTGTTGATGCCAGTCATGGAAACAGTTGCATATCTTCATGTATGAATAATAGCCAGGTCTGGCCAACTAACATGCATTGAAAGAGTTTATGTTAATGGAAAAACCGAGAGGCGCCTTGTTCCGTGTGATCCAAGTAAGACATGGGGGGAACGGTGATAACATGAAGGAGGTACCCAAGAAACCTTCAATTAAGAAACGCATACTCATCATAGTGTTTATTGCGTTTATTTTTTCTTCTTACTGTCTGTCTTACGCCAAGTAGGATGGCATTATGGATAGGGTTTAATGTTCATGTACTTGGTTTCTCATATGATGGAGCAATTGCTAGGCCCATATACTCATTATATGATGACAACACAATTTGGCACTGCAAGAGGTCATCCTTCTTTGATATAGAGGAAGGAGAGGATGAAATAGAGGTTGTTGAAAGACTTGGTCAACCATGCAAGGTAGTAAGGCTTGACGTTGATAATTATATGCATTTCTATACGGAGCCTAGAAATCAACACCGTGGATGGGATCACGCAGTGATATGGATTACGCATCATCGGGTATCAGAGCGTGAATTGACATACGTACCTTATTTTGCCAAATGAAACGCGTCATAGCCTCGACCAACCCGAAGGCAACCCGACGGCACCCGTAGCATATCTCGGTACGTGAACGGCCGTCTGACGGAGACGCAGGAGTACGACGCGGAGAATCGCCTGCTCACCAGCACATCTAGTCTCTACGACCTATTTGGCCGGTTGCACCAGCAGATCGACGTAAGCGTCAAAAATACCCCATGGTGAATATTCGCTTGCTCGTGCGCACAGTATCTCCTGTGACTTGAACCCCCTACAGGAGATCATGAGGATGAG
>JAWLHB010000015.1:0-161874 GCA_041690595.1 Lentisphaeria bacterium | reverse complement strand
GCCTACAGCTTCACCGTCATCCAGACGATTGGCGCGACAACCACCGGCAACGAGCTTCTGCTGACGGTGCTGGACGACGAGGCGGAGCCCACCTTCAGCATCAGCAACCCGCAAGTCGGGGAAGGTGACGGAACGGCGATCTTCAGCATCGATCTGAACGGAGCCTTCGCCGAAGACATAACCCTCGCCTTCACGACTCAGGACGGCACCGCCATCGCCGGCAGCGACTATGCGGCCCATGTAGAGAGCATCGGCTGGTCGGCCGGCGAACAGGGCACCCGGACCATATCCGTAACCATCCTCGACGATGAACTGGACGAACCCAACGAGAGCTTCACCCTTCGGAACCTCTCCCGAAACCTCACCGGCACCGCAACCATCCTCGACAACGACGAGACCCCGACCCTCAGCATCGGGAACGTCTCCGTGATCGAGGGCGGTATTGCCACCGTGCCGGTGACGATGACCCACCAGAGCCAGACGGACGTCAGCGTCCTCTTCAGCACCGCCGACGGTACCGCGACGGCCCCGGCCGACTACACCAGCGTCACCCAGACTCTCACCTGGACCTCCGGCAGCAGCGGTACGATCACCGTCCCCGTGACCACGATCGGCAATGACGTTGCAGACGGGAGCAGGACCGTCTCCCTGCAACTGAGCACCCCAGTGAACGCGCTTCTCGTCAGCAGCCAGGCCACGCTGACCATCCTCGACAACGACAAGCCACTGGTGACACTGCCCGACTCGGTGACGGTGAGCGAGAATGTCGGCAGCGTCACGCTTACCTTTATGATAACGGGCGTCAGCGACACGCCGGTAAGCATCGGCGTCAGCCTGATCGGCGCCGCCGGAGCCGCCGATATCGCTTCTGGTCCCTTCACCCTTACCTGGTTGCCCGGGCAGAGCGCTCCCATCGACCTGGTACTCGATGTCGTCGACGACACCTGGCATGAGGGGACGGAGCTCTTCACCTATCAGGTGATGGAGTTGCAGAATGCGGCCCTTTCCGCCTCCAGCTTCTCGGTGACGGTCGAGGACAACGACCCGACACCCACCCTCAGCATCGGCGACGTCTCCGTGATCGAAGGGGGAATGGCCACGGTCCCAGTGACGATGATTGGCCAGAGCCAAGCAGACGTCAGCGTCCTCTTCAGCACCGCCGACGGTACCGCGACGGCCCCGGCCGACTACACCAGCGTCACCCAGACCCTCACCTGGACCTCCGGCAGCACCGGCACGATCAACGTCCCGGTGACCACGATCAACAATGACGTGGCGCACGGAAGCAGGACCGTCTCGCTGCAATTGAGCACACCAGTGAACGCGCTTCTCGTCAGCAGCCAGGCCACGCTGACCATCCTCGACGACGACAAGCCGCGCATCGAGATCCCGGCGACGGCACGCGTCAATGAAAACGCGGGGAACGCGGAAATCAGCATCGGAATCGTCGGCATCAGCGATGTGGCGGTGAGCGTGACCTTGGAGCTGAGCGATCCCGCCGGCGCGAACGCGGTCGGATCCGGTCCCTTTACGCTGACGTGGGCACCCGTCGAGACGACCGCCAGGACGCTCACCATCCCGGTGATAGACAACGAAGTCTACCAGGGAGAGCGGGCCTACAGCTTCACCGTCATCCAGACGATTGGCGCGACAACCACCGGCAACGAGCTTCTGCTGACGGTGCTGGACGACGAGGCGGAGCCCACCTTCAGCATCAGCAACCCGCAAGTCGGGGAAGGTGACGGAACGGCGATCTTCAGCATCGATCTGAACGGAGCCTTCGCCGAAGACATAACCCTCGCCTTCACGACCCAGGACGGCACCGCCATCGCCGGCAGCGACTATGCGGCCCATGTAGAGAGCATCGGCTGGTCGGCCGGCGAACAGGGCACCCGCACCATATCCGTAACCATCCTCGACGATGAACTGGACGAACCCAACG
This sequence comes from Lentisphaeria bacterium, assembly GCA_041690595.1. Lineage (GTDB taxonomy): Bacteria > Verrucomicrobiota > Lentisphaeria > JABSQK01 > JAWLHB01 > JAWLHB01. The sequence continues at coordinate 159,932 of JAWLHB010000015.1, read as the reverse complement.
AGAGCTTCACCCTTCGGAACCTCTCCCGGAATCTGACCGGCACCGCAACCATCCTCGACAACGACAACACACCCACCCTCAGCATCGGCGATGCCGTCGTCACGGAAGGTGGTGCAGCAGAAGTGACGATCACCATGGTCGGGCTGAGCCAGGCGGACGTCAGCGTCCTCTTCAGCACCGCCGACGGCACCGCGACGGCACCGGACGACTACGGACAGGTGGAGCAGGTGGTATCCTGGAGTCCGGGAACGGCTGGCAGCCGCACGCTGCTCGTCACCACCCAGGACGACACGGTTGCCGAAGGTACGGAGACTGTTCAGTTGACGTTGGCAACACCGGCCTTTGCCGAAATTGCTGTCGGTCATGCGCTCCTGCGCATCATCGACAACGACCGGCCGACGGTGCTGCTGCCGACGTCCGCAATCGTCTCGGAATCACAGAAAACGGCACAGATCGCAGTCGCGATCGACGGCATCAGCGACGAACCGGTTTCGGTAACCGTGCAACTTCGGGATGCAGCGGGAGCCACCGATGTGGCGCCCGGCCCCTTCACCCTGACTTGGGAACCCGGTGACAGGACCGACAAGCTCCTCTCCATCGCCATCGTTCCCGACGATCTGTATGAAGGCAACGAGAGCTTCCTCTATGAAGTACGTGACTCCTCCAACGCCATACTGGCGAACACGACGATGCTCCTGACCGTGGAAGATGACGATGCGCAGCCGACGCTGAGCGTCGCCGGCCTGGAGGTGGCGGAGAATCAGGGACCGGCGAATGTCGCGGTCACCTTGACTGGACGCAGCGCCTCCCCCATCAGCGTACGCTTCAGCATGAGTGACATTGCCGCACGCAATGGGATCGACTATCAGCAGGTTACGCAGGTGCTCAGTTGGTCGCCCGGCACCACCGGCACGCAGATAGTCCAGGTTCCCCTGATCAACGACAGCATATATGAACCGACTGAGACGGCACAACTCCTGTTGAGCAATCCAGTTGGAGCACTCCTGGCGAACGGCACCGGCACGCTGACGATTCTTGACGATGAAGTGGAGCCGACCGTGATGGTGGCCGACCTCTCCGTCGCGGAATCGATCTTCAACGGTATGGCTACCCTGACCTTCAGCCTCAGTGGGCCGAGCAGTCTGCCGATCAGCATCCAGTATGTCACGGTGGATGGTACTGCCAGCACACCCGGCGACTATGCATCCGCATCGGGAACCCTCACCTGGCCTCCACTCGATACCGCGCCAAGACAAATCGGCATCGCCATCGTCAATGACGAGATTCACGAGGATGACGAAAACCTGACGGTCCAGTACAGCAGCGGCGATACTTCACTGGGCCAGGTCACCGTGACGATCCGCAATGACGATGCGGCGCCCACTCTGGAGGTGGTTGACAGCACCATTGACGAAGGAGACGGTACCGGCATCGTCACCATTCGCATGACCGGACAGACCGACCGCCAGGTAGAGGCCACGTATGCAACCAGTGACGGTACCGCAATCAGCGACGTCGACTATGTCGGCAATGCCGGAAGCTTTGTCTGGTTGCCAGGCGAGAGCGGCGATCGCACCTTCACCATCACGGTTCTCGAAGACAATCTGTCGGAGACCAATGAGACAGTCATCGTCGCCATCCTCAATGCCTCGAATGCTGAGGTGGTCAAGGGGCAGGGGCAGGTACGCATCATCGACAATGACAGCTCTCAGGTGAGCGCGATAGATGTCAGCTATGGCGAAGCCACGGCACTGGTGCCTGTGCAGGTGCGACTGGACACCCCGAGCGCCCTGGCCGTCTCCGTCAACGTGCAGGTCACCGGCAGGACTGCCACGCCGGGGCTCGACTTTGTGCCGATCGGCGGCACCATCCGCTGGTTGCCCGGCGAATCCGGCATCAAGAGCTTCAACGTGCAGTTGATCGACGACGACCTGTACGAGGGAGCGGAATCCATCCTCGTCACCCTCAGCAACTCCGTGAACGCCAACATCGACCAGCTCGTGGGCGTGATTACCATCGTTGACAATGAAAGCCCGCCGACCTTTGCCATCGCGGGGACACAGGTGTCGGAAAGCTCGAGCGGCGCCGCGCAGTCAATCGCCAGAGGGACCGTCACCATGAGCGGCAAGAGCCAGGCACCCGTGACGATCGAGTACGCGACGGAACCCGGCACCGCGCAGGTCGACGTCGACTACGTTGCGGTCTCGGGCAACCTGACCTGGCAGCCCGGCACGACCGGCGCCAAGACGATCGAAATCCCGATCATCGCCGACAATGTGGTCGAGGCGGATGAGAGCTTCCGCGTGCTCTTCCGCACCCTCGTGGCCGCCGGATCCACTCGTGGCGAAGCGACCGTCACGATCCTCGACGATGACCTGGCCCCCTCCGTCAGCGTGCTGGATACGCGCGTGCATGAAGCCGGCGGTCTGGCGACCGTGACCTGCCAGCTCTGGGGCAACAGCCAGCAGCCAGTTTCGGTAGACTACGTGGTGGAAGATGGTACTGCCACCGCCGACGACGACTACACACCAGTTTCGGGCACCTTGACCTGGTTGCCCGGCGAAAGCGGCTTCCGGACCTTCTCCGTGCCGGTGCTCGATGACGATCTGGCCGAGATCGACGAACACGTTGTCATCACGCTGCTCAACCCGCAGGGGCTCACCATCTATCGCGGAACGGCATACGGCACGATCGTGGATGACGAGATCCCGACCGTGAGCATCGCCGAATCGTTGGAGGTGTCCGAGGAGGAGCCGAGTGGCGCGATCCGGCTGACGGCGACGATGACCGGGCTTTCATCCAGCGTCGTCTGGGTCGGCTACGAGAGCATCGATGCCACGGCAATCGGAGGCAAGGACTTCCAGACGGCCTCCGGCGTGCTGGCCTGGCAGCCGGGAGAGACAGGTGAGCGGACGATCACCATCCCCCTGATCAATGACGACATCTACGAACAGGAGCCGAATGAGAGCTTTGCCGTGGTCCTGGAGTCGCCGGTCAACGCCCTGCTGTCTGGGGACCGTGCCGAGATCACCATCATCGACACCGATCCCGATGTCACCATCGATATTCTCGACGTGACGGTCCTGGAGAGCGACGGCGAAGGGCTGGTCACGGTGCGCATGACCGGTCGCAGCAACTTCCCGACCAGCGTCGACTATGCGACAATCGGAGGAACCGCGGTCGTGGGCGAGGATTATACGCCGGCCAGCGGAACCCTCACCTGGCAGCCCGAAGAGACTGGCGAACTGACTTTTGCCATTCCGCTCATCGACAACGATTACTACGAGCCGCTCAAGTTTATCCTCGTCCAGATCAGCAACTTCGATTCCCACCAGGATGGGGAGATCGGCACGACCGATATCGGCACGACCACTGCCTTGGTGACGCTGCAGGACGATGAGCCACAGCCGATGGTAACGGTGGAGGACGCGGAAGTCGAGGAAGGTGGCTTGGTGACAATTACCGTCAACATGCCCACCAGGAGCTTCGAGCCTGTCTCCGTGCAGTATGCCACCGAGGACAATACGGCGACCGCCGGATCGGATTACATCCCCACCAGCGGCACCTTGACCTGGGAGGCTTTCGAGTCCGGCCCCAAGACCTTTACGGTCCAGACCCTTGACGACAGCGAAGCCGAGGGGCTCAACGAAGTCTTCAACATCCGCCTCAGCGATGTGGCGGGGGGCACCTTCGGAAATGGCGGGCTGGGCTTTGTCATCGTCACGGAGAACGACGCCTCCCAGCACGTGCTCTACGCGATGACGATTCGCGGCGGCAGCTATGGACCCGGCCCGGCGGCAGTCAGCAAGATAGGCTGGCTGGTCTACACGCCGGCGCACCAGTTGGCGACGATGGTCTGGTACCATGCCAACAGCAATCCGCTGCAGGGCGGGATCGAGCGCTGGCACGACGGCAAGCTGGTGATCGACCAGTTGAGTGGACTCTCGAACAACTTCTCCTTGAGTACCGCAATGAGCACCGGCACCGACGGGATTGTCGACAGCTATGCGTACCGGCGCTTGCTCGGGACGATCGTAGACGACGTCGGCACCGGCAACGGCGAGACGCTGAGCATACCGATCGCGCTCAGTGGCGAAGCCTACGATGGCACCGCGGATCCCGGCCTGCTGCGGCTGCTGGCACTGACAGCCCGCTTTGCCCCAGAAGAGACCAGTATCCTCAACGGCGCCAACCTGCCGCATGAACGCGCGGTCAATCTGGTCTATGAGGATCTTTTCGGCACCTTGCCGCCGGAGACTGTCGCGGTCACGCCCGAGACGGAAGCGGGGGCAATCGAAGATCTGGTGCGCGTCTACAATCTTTCCTTGCCGGCAACCCGCCTTCGGCACGATGGCAGCATCACGACCATCACCTACACCGGCTATGTCGCCATTGCGCCGGCGGCTCGCGAAGCGGTTGCGGTGCTCTATGCGAATGAGGGGAGCGGCCTGCAATCCACCGTCGAAGTGTGGAGCGGCAATCCCGGCATGATGTATTCCGTGCTTGAACTTGGGGTGCCGTATGAAAGCATTGCTACCATCGGCGCCAGTGCGGAGAACCCGGATCTGAGCTTCCAGCTCCTGTATGGCGCCAAGACCGGCAACATGCTGCCGGTCTTCGGCATCGAAGGAACCATCCCCGTTTCGATGTCGGGATTCTACCGAAACCAGCGGGCGGGACAGGAGCTGACCATCGGCACGATGACGCTTGGCATCAACGTAGCGGAGACCGGTACCACCCTGGATAACGAAGAAAGTGCCAGGGAGGCCATCGATCGTCTGCGGGCACAGGTCAACAGTCGTCTGCGTCTTCGCTGACACCTTCAGGCGTCAAGGCGGCGCATGATGGTCGATGCGGTCATGCCGTGCATGACAATCGAGGCGAGGACGATGAATCCGGCCATGCCCCAGAGCTCCTGGGCCAGTTCGCCGCCGAACCCGATTTGATTGAGTCCATGGGCCAGATAATAGAAGGTGCCGATACCACGAATACCGTAAACGGCGATGACCAGGCGATGACTGCGGCGGGTGTTCATGCGGAGGAGGCCAAGCATACCCGCTGCAGGCCGTACAACCAGCAGGAACCCCAGGCCCACAAGAACCACCTGCCAGCTCAGAGTGGAGAGCAGACCATCCGCGATCGCGGCGCCGAAAAGGACGAGGATCAGGACCATCAGCCCATGCTCCAGCTTCTCGGAGGCTTTGTGAACGTCCTTGTGGTACTCATGCTCTCGCTCGTAGCGCCGAAACCAGAGGGCCGCCACAAAAACGCCGATGAACCCATACCCATTGGCCAACTGCGTACTGCCATAGGCCAGGAGGGTCAGAGCGACTGCCACGAACCCACCCGAGCCGCTCCCCGGTGAACAGCAGCGAAACATGATCAGCGCGAAGCAGTGCCCCGTAATCGATCCGATCACCACCGCGACGGCGATCCGCCAGACCAGGTCGATACCAAACCAGTGCAGGAGCCCGTCCGGCGCAAGGCCTGTGGCAGCCAGGACAATGGCGAGGTTGACGAACGGGAAGGCCAGACCGTCATTGAGACCCGCCTCGCTGGTCAACGCGAAGCGCGGCTCATTCTCGTCTCCCTCGCCCGGTGGCCCTACCTGAACGCTTGACGCGAGAACGGGATCCGTTGGCGCGATTGCCGCTCCAAGCAGGACGGCTGCCGCCAGCGGCAGCCCGGTTCCCCAGCCGCAGCTGAGAGCGAGCGCGACGATGCAGAGCGGCATGGTGACGACCAGCAGGCGCCAGGTCGACTTCCAGTTGCGCCAACCCGCCGGCCGATCCAGCTTCAGGCCGGCACTCATGAGCGAGATGATAACCGCGAGTTCGGTGAGACGCTCCGCAAAATGGCCATGCTCGACGGGATCGAAGTGGAAGGGGCGCCGCCATACGGTTGCCAACAGCAGCCCCACGGCAACGTATACCATGGGGAGAGAGATGGGCAACCGCTTCAGCACCCGCAAACACGCCGCCGCCACGCCGAGAGCGACGCCCACAATCAGGAGCACCAGATCGTACATACCTGCCTCACCTGCACCGGGTGTCATGCCGATCCACCCGGCCGGATTCGCATTCACCCAGGCTCCGCACATCATGGAGCCTTGGCCTCTTCCCGGCATTCTTCAAGCTACTCGAAGCCGGTGCCAGGATCAAGCCTGCCGCTCGTGGCGAGGGAGGACGTGCCGCCACAAATCAGATCTTCAAAGCTTTCTTCTGGCACTCGAAGAGCTGCTTGATGCCCTTCTCGGCGAGATCGAGCATGCTGTTGCTCTGCGCGCGGGTAAAGGGCTTCTCTTCGGCCGTGCCCTGCACTTCGATGTACTTCCCGTCGCCATTCATGACGACGTTCATGTCGACATCGGCGGCGGCATCTTCCTTATAACAGAGGTCGAGCAGCGGAAGGCCATCGACGATGCCGACGCTCACGGCGGCAACGGGCTTGATCTCCGGCAGATTCTTGAGGCGGCCCTCAAGAAAGAGCTTGCGCATGGCAAGCTGAAGGGCGACCGCCGCGCCGGTGATGCTGGCGCAACGAGTCCCACCATCCGCCTCGATGACGTCGCAGTCGACATAGAGGGTGAAAGCGCCGAGCTGCTTGAGGTCGACCGCGGCGCGCAGACTGCGGCCGATCAACCGCTGAATCTCCTGCGTCCGCCCCTGTGGCTTGCCAGCGGTCGCTTCGCGCATCTTCCGATCGCCGGTAGCAGAAGGAAGCATCGAGTATTCGCCCGTCAGCCAAGCGCCGGGGACATTCTGCGCGCGCATCCAGTGCGGCACGTTGAACTGAATGGAGACAGCGCAGATAACCCGCGTGCGACCCATTTCGATCAGCACGGACCCGGCCGGATGCGACTGGAAGTCACGGGTGATCTTTATCGGGCGCAATTCGTCTGCCTGGCGGTTATCCTCACGCTGCATCAGTACACACTCCTTCATCGTCGTCATGCGGCACTCGTCAAACGAGGCCGGCCGGGTTAATCAAGAACCACCAGGTTATCCCGGTGAATCGCCTCGTCGTAGGCGTCTCTTCCGAGAATACCGGCGATCTGGGCCAATTTCAAGCCCTTGATACGGTTAAGGTCCCCGGCACCATAGTTGCTGACCCCCAGACCGACCTTGCCGCCACTCTCGTTTTCGATGTGCAGCGTATCGCCTTTCTCGAAGCTGCCGTGTACGGAAAGAATGCCGCTGGGCAGCAGGCTCTTTCCCCCTTCGCGAAGCGCTCGGACCGCCCCCGCGTCGATGACCACTCGCCCGACCGGATCAGAAAAGAAGGCGAGATAGCGTTTGCTGCCCGACATGCGCGCCACGCTGGGCATGAAGAGAGTGCCGATGTCTTCCGCTTCGAATACTCGCTGCAGGACGGAGAAATCCGTTCCGTCAACGATCCAGAGGTTTTCGCCGCTGGCGACGGTGATCTCCGCCGCATGTATCTTGCTGCCCATGCCACCTGTGGAAAAAATGTTGCCGTCGGTACCGCCGGCCAGAGCGCGAATGGCGGGAGTGATCTCACGCACGACACTGATCCGCTCGCCCAGCTGCGTTCCCTGCCGCTGCCGCAGCCCATCGACCGTCGTCAGCAGCACCGTCAACTCTGCCCGGACCATCGAGCCAACAAGGGCCGCCAACCGATCGTTGTCGCCAAAACAGATCTCTTCCACACTGACCGTGTCATTCTCGTTGATGATGGGCAGCACGCCGTTGCAGAGGAGGGCCGACAGGCAGTTGCGGATGTTCAGGTGGCGCTTTCGGTCCTTGACATCGTCGGCGGAAAGGAGCATCTGACCACAATGAAAACCATGATGCTGACAGGCGCGTTCATAAAGCGACATGAGGCGGCTCTGACCGATGGCGGCCAGTGCCTGCAGCCGGCCAAGATCCGTCGGTCGCTTCTTGTGGCCGAGCAGCTTGATGCCCGCGCCGATCGCTCCCGATGTTACCAGGATGACCTCAATGTGACGCTGCCTCAGGAGGTGCAGTTGCGCGACCAGCTGCTCGATCCGTTGCTGCTTGTCTTGCTCTTTCATGTCGGTCAGCAGTCGCGAGCCGACCTTTACCACGACGCGGCGAATGCCGCTGACAACGCCCTTGCGCAGGGCGACTTCATTGCTCTCGTTCATGCTCTGTTCCCCGAAGGTTCTCCGCCCGGTGTGCAAGCGGTTAAGATCCACCTGCCGCGCAGAAATGCAAGCGGATCCATCGTGGTCCATGGGGCGGATGGAGGCATTGTCGGTCAACAAGGAAGCTTGAAACCCAGGCACGAGCCGCTATAGTTGCCGCCGAGATGAGCAGCCATCGCGCCCGCTCGGCAATCCAAACCTCAGCGATAGAAAGATGACTCCTATGGCCAACCTGTTGCGCCGCGGCATTATACAACCCCTGTTCCGCCTTTCCCGCCGGGTCGCCAGACACCGCCACGCTCGTCTCACTCGCCTGCTTTATGTCTTCGCTCGCGATTTCTGCGATACCGTCGACAACCGCGACTTCGATCTCGCCACCAACGGAGAGTGCCACCTGCTTGAGCAACTCGCCCCTCTGGCCCCCGAATTCGAGGTAATCTACGACGTCGGTGCCAACCGGGGCGAGTGGTCGCTCGCCGCTCATCGGTACTTGCCTGCCGCCCACATCCATGCCTTCGAACTCTGCGCCCCAATTTATCGGAAACTCGTCGACAACATCCGCAGTGTCCCGGAGATCCAGCCATGGCCTCTGGGCATGGGCGACTGCGAGGCCGATGTCGAAGTTTGGTACTCCCCCAACAACGACCAGCTCAGCGCCGCACATCCCCTGCCTCACGTTCCTACCGAGAAGCTCGAGGGAAAGGTAGTCCGCGGCGACGCCTTCGCCCGCGAACACGGTCACCAGCGCATCGACCTCTTGAAAATCGATGTTGAGGGGATGGAGCACCTCGTCCTCGCCGGCCTCGAAGAGTTGCTGAGCGCCGGTCGTGTCGGCATGATCCAGTTTGAGTATTCCGGTATCGCTCATGACACTCACTTCCTGCTTAAGGATTTCTATCGCCTCCTCGAGGGGCACGGCTTTGTCCTCGGCAAGCTCTTCCCGGATGGTGTCCACTTCAAGCGTTATGAGCGGCGCGACGATGACCTGCTGTGGGCCAACTACGTGGCCGTCCGCACCGACAGGCAGGGCTGGATCGAAGCCCTTTCCTCACCCGACGCGGTAATACGCGGGCAAGCACGATCCGCCCGCGCTACGGGATGACTGGGGGCGGAATTCCGGGAGAACAGGTGGCGTTCTGGTAGTCAAGGAGCGACTCCCGCAGGTTGTCGTGGCGGATATACATGCAGCCGTATCCGGGAATCGCCACTTGCACTTCCTCGATCCATTTCTGTTCGAGAAGTGGCTCCAGCTCCTCGAGCGGCTGTCCGTTGGCGAGTATGATGACTGGTCTTGGTGTTCGAATCTGGAAGGTGCTGGAATACCGCGGATTGAAGCCGACGCTCAAGCCGGCCATGTCAGCCACGATGTCCGGCATTGGCGATGGCGGAGCAATGAGGAGATCGAATTCATTTGCCAGGGTGCGGCTGAGGTTTTCGATCTCGGCGGTTACGGCCCCCCCCTGATACAACGCCGGATAGGCCGTGGCGGGGGCGACCCTTGCCGTGCGGATCATTCCTGTTCCTCCAGCCTGAGTGTAGGCATTCTGAAAGAGTCGTGCCGCGTGATCCATATCGATCTGATCCTCGAGGATGGGGAGCAGAAGAAGAACATCCTCATCCGGGTAGCATTCGCCGATATGGCCGCCAAGATCGCGGCATCTGGAATTGGTGTTTGCCTGCAACAGAATTGTGCGTGGGGTGGGCGATGCGCTCTCCGGGATAAGCACGTCACGACTCACGGAGCCCAGAATGCTGGCTACGCTCAAGACGACCATGGTCACCGCGCACAGTTTGCGACACTGGCTTGGCCGAACCGCATGCATGAGGATCGTCACCAGGGCCAGTCCACAGAAGAAGACCTGAAGACCGTGGGTGATCACATTCCGCGCCTCCTCGCCTGCAAGTTTAAAACAGTGTCAGACTTCTTTACACTGTCTGAAACATACTTCCTGATCTCGCTTCGTCAAGCACAGCCAAAAGACAGCATAAACGACAGAGGGGCATCGAAGGGTAACCTCCGCGTGGGCGCTTTCCATCGATGAACGACCAGGCCAGTGATGACCGTAAAAACGCTCACTGAGCGTGATTGTGCACCTGATCCGGGAAGTAGCTCTTGCTGAAGGCATCGACAGCGTCGCGGATGGTCTTGAGGTGTGCAAGATCAGTCGTCTGCTTGGCCTTCATGGCAGTGACGGCGATCAGGTGCAGGAGGCTCAACTCATGCACGTACTTTGTGTAGACCTCGCCTTCTGTGGTCTCCGGGGGCTTGATGCGCTGGTTCATGAAATAGTCGTAGACGATGGCCTGCACCTTGTTGGCATGCTCTTCCTTATTGGTGATCCAGCGTACCAACTGGTTGTAGTTCTTATCGCCTTCCTTGCCGAGTTCGGTGATGGCCTTCATCGACTTCTCGATGGTGGTGACGTCTTCGAGGATCATGTCGATACGCATCTGGTCGCCGTAGACACCGCAGGGGATTTCGCAGTGGGCGTTGGCTGACCGTAACGGCAGCAGGGAGGCGAGGACAATGGTTAAGGTGAGAAAGAAGCTACGCATGCAAAGTACTCCCGAAAGTGGTGACGACGTTGTTCTGGACATTAAAGCTTCTACTATAGAAGAAGCGGATGCCGCAAAGCAAGCCTGTGGGCGAAAAGGCAGCAAAAAGGCGCGGGAGGGCGACCTACTTGGAGTCGCGGGGCTTCTTGCGCTTGGCCTTGCTCTTGTCCCGCTTCTTACCCTTGTCGGCGGCAGGCGGCCGGTCATCCTTGCGTGGCTTGTCACGGCGGGGCCTGGGGGACGCGCCACCGAGGTCGCGGGAAATGTTGAGTTCGCGATTGGAGATGCGGGCTTTCTGGAGATCCAGAAGGACTTCCTTGGGCATACCTTCGGGCAGATCCACCGTACTGTAATCGTCGTAGATGTCGATACGGCCGATGTGTCCGCCATCGATCTGTCCTTCATTGGCGATGGCGCCGACAATGTTACCGGGTTGTACGCCCTGGTTGCGGCCAAGCTCGATGCGATAACGCTCCATTCCCGATTCCGGCGAGGTGGCGCCACGCTCACGTACGGGCCGCTCCGGTTTGGGCCCACGGTCACCGCCACGGTCACGGTCGCCGCCACCGCCACGATCACCGCCGCGGTCGCGGTCGCGAAATGCGCCGCGGTCGCCACGGTCGCTACGGTCACGGTTGTGGTAGTCGTCTGCGTCGTCACGATCGCGGCCGTGGCCATAGCCGGCGGGCTCGGGCTTGTTCTGAAGCAGAAGGGGATCCTCGCCCTGGAGCAGCTTGGCGAGAGCGGCGGCAATTTCTATGGCAGGCACGTTGTGCTCTTGCCGATACTGCTCCACCAGCTCGAAGTAGAAGCCAACTTCCTCTTCCGCCAGGGTATCCGTGATGCGCTGTTTGAAGCGAGCGACGCGAGTATCGTTGATCTGCTCGGTGGTCGGCAGTCGCATCATCTCGATCTGTTGACGAGCGCCGCGTTCGATGGAGCGTAGCAGGCGACGTTCGCGCGGCGCGACGAAGAGTATCGCTTCCCCAGTGCGGCCGGCCCGGCCGGTTCGGCCGATACGGTGGATGTAGGCCTCCACATCGTAGGGAATATCGTAATTGATGACGTGGCTGATCCGGTCCACGTCCAGACCGCGGGCGGCCACATCGGTGGCGACGACGACATCCAGCCTACCGTCCTTAAAGCGTTCGATGGTGCGTTCCCGCATATTCTGCGGCACATCGCCGCTGAGCGGCGCGCAGGCGTATCCGCGCGCTTCCAGCCGCTCGGCAAGGGTGACGGTGGCCAGCTTGGTGCGCACGAAGACAAGGACGGCATCGAAAGGCTCGGCTTCCAGTATCCGCGTCAACGCGTCCAGCTTGTGCACGCCGCTGACCATCCAATAGCGCTGGTGAACGGTATCCGCGGTGGCGGATGCCATCTGAATGGTGATCTCGACGGGGTCATTGAGGTACTGCTGAGCGATGCGGCGGATCTGGCTCGGCATGGTGGCCGAGAAGAGGGCGACCTGCCGCTTCTCCGGCGTCTGCTGCATGATCCATTCGACATCGTCGATGAAGCCCATGCGCAGCATTTCGTCTGCTTCGTCGAGCACCAGGCAGCGCAACTCCTGGAGAACGAGGGTGCCTCGGCGGATGTGGTCCATGACCCGTCCCGGCGTACCGACGATAACTTGTGGATTGCGCTGAAGCTGGCGCAGCTGAATGCCGTAAGATTGACCGCCGTAGATGGGCAGGACATGGAAGTTCGGCACGGCACTCGCATAGCGCTTGAACGCCTCCGCCACCTGGATGGCAAGCTCACGGGTGGGCGTCAGCACCAGCACCTGTGGTGTCCGCTGCGCTTTATCCAGACGGCTGATGATGGGCAACGCAAAGGCGGCGGTCTTGCCGGTACCTGTCTGAGCCTGTCCGACGACGTCCCGCCCTTCGAGAAGGACCGGAATGGTTCGCGCCTGGATGGGCGACGGCGATTCGTACCCCACCTTCTGGAGTCCTTCCTGGACCTCGGTGGAGAGTGCAAAATCATCGAAGGACAGGTCGGCGGGAGTATCGGCGGGCATGAGCGAGAACCTCGGTAAGGCAGAAAAAGGGGCAAACACGTAACATAGCTCTCCAGCACCCTACTATCAAGGCGAACTCTTCTCTGATTGCGCGACACAGGGAGCGGATCAGAGCTGCTGGAGTTGGAGATTGCGGGCGAGATACGTGCCCTGCCGCCAGAAGAGGGTCAGTTGCATCGAAACCGCGCCGGGGGGAGCAGCGAAAGAGCGCGACAGGTTCGTCCAGGTCTCCGCCGACAGTTGCTCCGGCTTGGTTCCCGTACCCACGTAGTGCTCCGGCGTGACCGTGGCGCCATCCGCGCTCTTGAAGACCACGCGAATGGAGACCGGGGCGCTCGATTGGGTGCTCAGACACTTCACCTGCATGCCGATCGTGTACCGGCTGCCGGGCGTTACCGGGTGGCTGGCATGCAGGCGACCGATCTCGGCAGCCGTCAAGCGGTAAACAGTCCCCCCCTCTTCCTCTGCTTCCGTGACGTCGAGCCCCTCTCCCGGCGTCCGCCAGATCTCATCGGAGAGCAGATTCGGGCCGATCAACGAACAATAGGAGGTCTTCCAGATGCCGCCATTGCCGGACTTGTCCAGGACGGCGACCGTGATCCGATTGGTCGCTCCCCAGCGTACGGCGGAAGCAATGGAGAGGAGCTGAGCTTCACGCCAACTGTCGGGGTTGCGAAGGCTGTCGTAGCGGAAGCTCTTGAGGAGGGTGCCGTTGACATAGAGGTCGTAGCTCTCGTCGACAGCCCCTAGTGTCAGGATGATATCCTGATAGTCGCCACGCTCGGGCAGGACGATCTCCCGCGCATACCAGCCCCAGCCGTTGTACCCGCGAGTGGCGGGATACCTGTCGGCACCGTATCCCTGATTCTCCCAGAAGTCGCTCCCGGAGATCCGGTCCCAGGTGCTGGTGTCATGCGCCTCTTTCCACCATCCTTCCGCGGCACCCACCGCCTCCGGGTCGATCTGGAAATGCCATGGCTCCGAAAAGATGGTGGTATTGTCGCCATGTTCCAGATAGAGCTTACGCAGATCGGCGACGGTGCGATGCCAACTTGAGGTGAAGCGCAGATCGCGTGTGGCAAGAACCGCGGTGGGCAGTCCGCCATGATCGCGATGCTTCTCCAGAAAGCTCTGACGGCGATCGATGGCCCGCTGAGCGTCGTCGAGAAGGCGGATCTTGGTGGCACGATCGATGGTGACACCATGGAGGTCGGGTTCGGGCACGATCTGGAGCATGCCATCGCCGGAGGCGACCACGCGCATCAGGGCCGCATAATACTCCAGATCGATCATGACGGCCTCCCAGCCCGTCTTCAGGAAGTCGACGCGCACCCGCTCGTCGTCGCTGGCGGCCAGTTGACTGGCCTCTTCGAGCAGGCGTTTGCCCTGTTGCATGATCTCCGGCGTGTAGATCTTGCGCGCCAGGAGAAGGTTGTCGCCGGCTCGCCATGGCCAGAGGCGGGTCGTTTCGCTGGCCATGACATCGTTGACCCGATCCTCGTAGAGGTCGAAGTAGGCGCGGATCCGGCGGTGGGCAGTGGGCCATCCGGAGCGATAGAAGTCGTCCAGGATGCTCTCGACCTGGAGTTCGGGATTCCAGAGCAGGCGGGAGGCGACATAGTCGGTGGGCCCCCACAACGCCGCGGCACGCGTGTCGTCGCCGGCGGCGCTGATGCCCATGAAGTTGTCGAAGCTGTCCGCCAGGTAGCGGATGTCGGCGGCCATGCGCCGTGGATAGGGATAGAGGATCATGGGGATGGCATTGTTGCGATAGTCGCGGAGGCAGAAGCGCGAGGTGCGCTTGCCCCAGGCGTCGATCAGCTGTCGGAAATGACGGTCCTCGGACGGGGTGGTATTCCAGGCGATACCGCGAGCCACGAAGAGCATGAGGTTGTCTTCGAGCGTGGGTATCTCCGCCGGTGGTTCCAGGAAGGCCGAGTAGGCATAGATGGCGGGAACGGATTCCAGGCCCAGCTTGCGAGCTTCACGAGCCACGCGATTGGCGAAGGTGAAGATGCGGCCGGAGATGTTGAGGATGCCGTCTTCCGGTTGCGGACCGTCGAGCGCCCGGCAGTCGTCACATTCGCACCAGCCGGAACTGTCGTTTGGCGAAATCGAGAAGTAATCCTGATCGCTCTGGGCGCCCCAGGCGGCAAAGATGGCGGGGACGTCCGGATTGGAGTGGCAGATCTTGCCCCGGCCGCCGAGCCATGCCATCGGGCGCCGCTCGCCGTTGACCAGCGCGTAGTACTCGGGATGCTCCTCGAAATACCTGTCACCCATGACCACCTCGGAGGCATGGCCGACACTGCCGATCAAGGAGGTGCCCATGCCATTGAAGCGACCAACCTTGACCCGCGTCTTCAGCGCTTCCCCCCCATAGAGGCGGCCGTGTCCATAGTACGAGCCGCGTATCGGAAAGGCGGGCCCCTCTTCCAGATCGAAGGCAGGCAGGACGAGTTGCGCGTGGCGGGGAATGATCTCGCCGCTCGCGCTCTCCCAGAGCCGACGCATGCCAACATACTCCCGCAAGAAGGCGTAGACGGCATAGAGGGTTCCCGTGCGCGCCTGAAAATGCGGCTCCAGCGGGTCCCGTTCGTCATCGCGACCAATAAGATGGATCTGCTTGCCCTGACGCCGCATGCGGAAGTGATCCCAAGCCATCGCGGTCGTGTCGATGCCCGTCTCGCCCGTCCCGGGGCCGACATGGAAGACGACCGCCTCGTCTGGACGATCCTTACCGTTAAGGATGGGTTGGGAACCAAGGCTGATCTGGAGGGCGCGCCGCAACTCCTCGGCCGCCAGTGCCGCGGTTGGCGTTGGCGTGGCCGCCGTGACGATATGCACCGGAGTCTGGGGGGTGATAACGAGAGGCGCGTCGGCAATGGCGCCGGCTGCCAGGCAGCTCACGATGATGGTGAGGAGGCTTTTCATCGCTCGACCACATGCGGATTGAAGCCCCAGTAGAGCCCGTATTCGGGCGAGAGCACCTGCGAAGGGCGCATGGCCATGGCGCTGCCGTCGAGCATGGCGGCATTGGCCTTGCCGGCATGGCGCGCATGCACATAGAGGCTGGGGGAGGCGCTGTTGGTGGTGTTGAAGTAGTAGTACTGCTGAGGTGGATCACCGGCTATGAAAATGGTGTCGGCAAAGAGGATGAACTGGCTCTGACTCTTGAAACCCGAGCGGAAATTCTCGAGCATTCGTTCCCGCTGGAGGAAGAGACGCCCGAGTCCACCGTAGGATTGAGCATAGCGGGCCCCCATGCCGACATTGAAGCGTTGGGGATAGAGAGTGCCGCATACCGCGATGTCCAGATTGTTGAGATAAGTACCCTCAAGGTACATCGTCCAGTACTGGCGAACGCCGGCGATTTTGTTCCCATTCGGGGGCAGAAAGTCGCCAAAATCCTCCGCATACATGTTCTTGGCCATGTAAACCTGTTTCTGCTGGTTGAGGCAGGCCGTGCCGCGAGCGCGATCGCGCGCATTGCTCAGCGCCGGCAGCAGCATGCTGGCCAGAATGGCTATTATCGCGATGACTACCAGGAGTTCAATAAGGGTAAAGGAATTGCCCTTGACAGGATTCGATCGCTTCATGGAAGCACCTCCACATGGGTTTTGGATTGAGCAGATTGGCGGTTGATGGTAATGGGCAGACCGCTGGCCATGCTTTCGTGGGCGCCGTGGCAGATCGCAAGGGCGGCCCAGCCGTCGCGCGCATCGGGCCGCATGCGCCGTTCGGCCAGCGCCGCCTCCACCAGTGCATCCCGCAGGCGCTCGTCGCCGCCCCAGTGGCCGCCTTGGGAACGTTCCACCGGGATGCTGCATGGGCTCTTGTGGCGATGGGTGATGGTGATGGAGGCACGTCCTCCATCTTCCTGCAGTTCCACGGGCTCGTCGTCGCGCCTGCTCTGATCCAGCACCAGGCTTGCCTTGCCGTCGGTGCCGACAAAGTGGAACTCACGCCTGTAGTCCGGCGCAAAATGAAGCTCGTTGTACGAGACGCGGATCCCATTTGCGTAGCGGATGAGGATGATGGTGTTGTCTTCGACATCCGCGGCCGGATCAAAGACGCAATGATCGCGGGCATGCTCGCCGCGGGCAAGGAAGTTGCCGTTCCAACTGCTTACCTGATAGGCGGAATATGGGCAGGTGGTCTGCTCCGCGCAATCGCGACAGTGGCGACCGGCGCAGGCGGGATCCCGGCCGAACAGATCCTTGCCCCCATCGGCATAAATGCGTTCCGGCTGTGAATCGACAAAGTCGTTGATGAGATCGAGCGAGTGCACCCCCTTCTGCAACAGCAGACTGCCCGACCATTGCCGCTTTCTATAGTCACGCAGGTAATAGGTGAAACCGCGCTCGACGGAATCGATGCAGTAGCCATGCAGAATTCGCCCGATGGCCCCTTCCCGCAACAGCCGTCGGAACTGCTGCATGGGCGACGCGTAGCGCAATTCGCAGCCGACGACGACCTGCTGCCCCGTTTCCTCGCTGACGCGGATAATCTCTTCGGCCTCGGCAAGAGTCTGGCACATGGGCTTTTCTACCAGCACGTGGTAGCCGTGCCTCAAGGCGGCAAGCGTCAGAGAATGGTGGGTACGGTCGGGTGAGGCAATGATGATCCAGTCGAGATTTCCCTTTTCAGCGGCCATCAGCTCCAGAGAATCGTTGTAGCGGCGAAAGCCTGTAAGTCCGGCGCGATCGTAACGAGGCTGGCCATCGTCGAAAGCGGTGGGATCGGGATCCGCAATGGCGAGGACTTCCGCCCGTGGATGCTGATGAAAGATCATCGCCAGGTAGGCGCCGCGAGCGCGGGCACTCAACACACCGAATCGAACAGGCATTAGAGATCTCCAGCTTGAATGGCAAGCGGTCTGGAAAGGGTGGCGCCGGCAGAGTAGGTCAGGGGCAGCGCATGGCGCCGGGGGCGATACATGGGATCCCGCAGCCATGCCATCAATTCGTCCACCGCCCGTCGCGCCAAGTCTCCCGGCTGGCAACAGAGACGATCGACATTCAGCGGCGCATTGTCGAGGAAAGGCTCTCGTGCTCCGGTCGCGATCGTCACAATGGAGAGCTCTCGTGGAATCTCCAGCCCCCGCTCTGCCGCGGCGCGAAAGAACGGAGGAACCAGCTGTTCGTGAGCAAGAATGACGACTTCCGGCAGCGTCTCCCCCGAAAGCAGCTCCAGGCAGAGCCGATCGAGATAGCTGTAGTCGGTCGGATTGAGTCGCTCATTCGGAAATGCAGTCTGAACATGGCGATCGTCCAGCTCGACCCCATGCGCGCTGCATCCTTTCAGGAAGCCGCGCCAACGGCGTCGATAGCCGGAGTCCAGCTCTGGCGCTTTCAACGCGCCAGCCACGAAGCCCAGCCGCTGAAAGCCCGCTCTCCGCAGCAGACCAACCAGCCGCGCGGCCGCTTCCTCATCATCCGGCATGACGGTATTGACGCCGCGCCAATCGACATGGGTCTCCAGCGCCACGTGGGGGCGGCGAGCCTGGGCGATCTCCTTCACGAAGTCCAGCATGCCCCGGGGACGGGAGAGGATGAAGCCGTCGATCCCCTTGTGAAAGAGAATGGTCTTCATGTCATACCAGGGTTCTTCGCTGTTCCATGGGACGAAGCGAAGCATGTGGCCGCCGCGTGCCAGGTCGCGCAGGGCCAGACCAACATCGTGTTGCCCCTGAAGGACATCCAGCGAATAGGCGACCGATTCCGCGGAAACCGGGGAGACATGGGCGATATCGGCTTTCAGATCGCCGTTGCGCAAGGCATCGGGGGCGACGCTGGTGCCGGCACTCTTGCGGCGGATGATCAGCCCTTCCTGCTCGAGTACGCTCAGGGCCCGCCGCATGGTCGCTCGCGCGACGCGATAGTCCCGCGCCAGCTCATTCTCGGTTGGCAGCCCCTGACCCGGCACCAGGTCGCGAGCCAGAATCTGGCTCTTGACGTCTTCGGCAATCTGCAGATAGACCGGCAGGTATCGCGTCTGCTCCATCTCGCACCTGTGTATAGCTTGTTTCTTAAGTAGACATAGTATACATACCAGCATCTGCCGCGTCAAGGTATCTCCCCAGCGATTTCGTGAAGGAAAGATCTCGCCAGATTGCGATCTGTCGGTTGCACTTCCACACGGGTGCGATACGTTGGGATTCTAACGACCACCAACGACATGGGAGATCACCAGATGGGCCTGTGGGACAAGCTGCGCAATCAGTTGATCGACATCATCAGCTGGACTGATGACGATCGGGAGATCATGGTTTATCGCTTCGAGCGCCATGGTAACGAGATCAAGAACGGCGCCAAGCTGATTGTGCGCGAAGGTCAGGTGGCGGTCTTTGTCAATGAAGGGGAGCTGGCGGATGTCTTCCGGCCTGGCACCCATGAACTGACCACGCGGAATTTGCCGATACTGACCAGTCTCAAGTCGTGGAAGTATGGCTTCGAGAGCCCCTTCAAGGCGGAAGTCTTCTTTGTTGCCACCCGTCGCTTCACGGACCTGAAATGGGGGACGAAGAACCCGATCATGCTGCGGGATGCGGAGTTCGGGCCGATCCGGCTGCGCGCCTTCGGCACCTACGAAGTGCAGGTCAGCGATCCTGCGACCTTCATCCGCGAAGTGGTCGGAACGGACGGGGAGTTCTCCTCCAACGAAATCAGCGATCAGTTGCGCAACATGATCATCACCCGCTTCAGCGACATCCTGGGCGAGAGCAGGATTCCAGCGCTGGACCTGGCGAGCAACTACAACGAACTCAGCACCTTTGTTCATGAGAAGTTGAGCAGCGAGTACGGCGAGTACGGACTCGAGGTCACGAAGTTTCTGGTCGAAAACATCTCCCTGCCTCCGGCGGTGGAAGAAGCCCTCGACAAGCGCAGCAGCATGGGTGTCCTGGGCAACCTCAATGCCTACACGCAGTACCAGATGGCCGAATCCCTGCCGAAAATGGCGGAGAGCGACGGCATGGCCGGTGGCATGGCGGGCGCCGGACTTGGCGCAGGCATGGGAATGGCCATGGGCAATCAGATGGCCCAGAGCTTCCAGCAACCGCCGCCCCACTCTGCTCCGCCTCCCATTCCGCTACCGGTCACCTTCTATGTCGTCGTCAACGGCCAGCAGGCCGGCCCCTTCGACCAGCAGGCATTGCGCCGGCAGATCGAGGCTGGACAGCTTTCCCGGGATACCTTGGTCTGGCGTCAGGGCATGGCGCAGTGGACGGCTGCCGGCGAAATCACCGAGATTCAAGGACTCTTTGCGACACCTCCCCCGCCTCCGGCCGGTGCCGGCGCTCCGCCGCCAATCCCCGGCAACTGAGCGGCAGGACTACGGCGGATCCGTAATGGCAGGAGGAGGAGAAGGAGAAGATGAACCGCAAGACAATCGATGAAGAGGGCGTACCGCCCCCATTCGAGGAGTCTCCCGCCGCCGACAGCGGACAGCGGCACTTCCCCTGCCATCAGTGCGGGGGTGAACTCACCTTCAACCCCGGTTGCGCCTCGTTGACGTGTGCGTGGTGCGGGCACGTAAATGCGATCCCGCGATCGGAAGAAGATATAGAAGAACTGGATTACCATGCCCACCTGAGCCAGTTGCTGACGGATAGCGAGGATGAAGCCGAAGAGACGACCAGCTGTGACGCCTGCGGCGCGGTCGTCTCGCTGGACAGCCACGTGGCGGCTGACGCGTGTCCTTTCTGTGGCACCAGCATCACCAACAAGGCCATTCCGCGGCGGGTGATCAAACCGGCATCGCTCCTCCCCTTTTCGGTGACCCGCGAGGTCGCGCGCGAACGATTCCGCAACTGGCTGCATGGCCTCTGGTTCGCTCCCAGTAGTCTCAAGGAGCGGGCACGCCGAGACCATGACGTTAACGGTATCTACCTGCCGCACTGGACCTACGACTGCGACACCACCACCTTCTATCGCGGCGAGCGCGGCGACAATTACACGGTGACGGTTAGCTATAGGGATGCTCAGGGAAAACACCGGACCCGCCAGGAAACCAGAACCCGGTGGAGCTCCGTCTCGGGCACCGTATGGAATTCCTTTGACGATATTCTGGTCAACGGGTCGAAGTCGTTGCCGGCGGCGCATGTCAACAAGCTGGAACCGTGGGATCTGGAGCATCTGGTTCCGTACGATCAGCAGTATATAGCCGGCTTTCGCAGCGAGCTGCACCAGGTGAGCCTGGAAGAGGGCTTCACCATCGCCAGGGAGCTGATGAACGAACGAATCCGGCGCTCCGTCGCGAGGGATATCGGCGGCGATCATCAGCGCATACATTCCATGCGTTCCAGCTACGACAACCTGACCTTCAAGCACATCCTGCTGCCGGTCTGGCTCAGCGCCTACAAGTACAATCAGCGGGTCTACCGCTTCATGGTGAACGCGCGTACGGGCGAAGTGCGGGGTGAACGCCCCTATAGCTGGATCAAGATTACCCTGACGGTACTGATCGCGATCCTGGCCGTGCTTGTCCTCTTCCTCGCCTTTGCCAGATAGAGTGCGCGGCGGGATCAGGGAGTATCGTCACCAGCGCGCAGATTGCCGCCGAGGAGGCGAACCGTGTCGGCGAAGCCCGGGTAGGTAACGGCGGCGGCCTGGGCAGTAGCTACCCGGGTTTCGCCTGCCACCTGTGTGCCCGCCAGAGCGAGTGACATGACCACGCGATGATCGTCATGACCATTGACGCTGGCGGCGCGGAGGCGGCTCTCCCGGATAACGAGTCCATCCGGCAGCTCGTCGATCGTCGCCCCGAGCTTCCGCAGCTCGCCACACATGACGGCGATTCGGTCGGTCTCCTTGATGCGCGCCTGCGGAACGTTGAGGAGCCGAGTGCACCCTTTGGCAAAACAGCCGGCAACGGCCATCATCGGCAGGGCGTCCGGGCAGTCGTTGAGGTCAAGGTCCGCACCGGTGAGGCCGTGTGGGGCGCTGACGGCGATGTCGGTGCCGTCGATGTGAATCTCCGCCCCCATCTCGCGGAGGAAGTCGATGACCTTCTTGTCGCTCTGGGAATCGCCGATATCGAGGCCTCGGCAGGTGATGGCATTGTCGCCGAGGGCGCCGGCAACGAGGAAAAAGGTGGCGGTGGAGAAATCGGCGGGTATGCGACGCTGGAAGGGGGAGAAGCGCTGTCCGCCGGGGATTTCATAGTGCATCAGCCCATCATGATGAACGGTGATGCCCTGGAGCGCCAGCCAGTCGAGGGTCATCTGCACGTAGGGACGCTCATGCAGCAGGGTGACATCGATGACGGAGTCACCGTCAGCCAGTGGACAGGCGAGGAGCAGGCTGGTGACGTACTGGCTGGTGGGTGCCGCAAGGGTGGCATGGCCACCGCGCAGGCGACCGCTCACCTGGAAGGGAGCGCAGCCATTGCCGAGCACATCGCGCACCTCGGCGCCAAGCTGATTGAACGCCTGGACGAGGGGGCCACCCGGACGGCGGCGAATCTGGTGGTCGCCGGTAAGGACGACGGAACCTTCGGCAAGCAGGGTGCAGGTGCCGAGCGCCACAAGGAGGGTGGTACCGGAATTGCCGACATCCAGCTCGTCCTTCGGCGCCCGGAAATCGACGCCTACGCCGCGGATGCGCCACTGCTCGTCGCCCAGCTCGAAGGTGGCGCCGAGCTGACGATAGACGCGGACGGCGGCCTCGGTATCCTGGGACGCCAGAGGAGCGTCGAGCACGGACTCGCCATCTGCCAGCGAGGCGAGGAGAACGGCGCGAATCGTGTGGGACTTGGAGCCGGGAATGTGAACGGTGCCGCGAAGGCGGGAGTGCTGGGAGACAAATTGCATGCGGGTAACCTGAAAACCTTTTGTCTTCTGTGCGCGCCGGGATATTGTGTAGGACTTCTGCAACTGAAACAGTTAGGTCGATTCCGCTGAATTGCAAGAGCGGGCGGCCGCATACCAAAGATGCCGTGGGGAGTACTCGCATGATGCTGGAAACGTTGAAAAGGGTGAAGGTGATACCGGTCGCGTCCGTGGATACCGTGGACCAGGGGCTGAGGATGTGCGAAGCGTTGATGGCGGCGGATCTGCCGGTGGCGGAGATAACCTTCCGCACCAGCGCGGCGGAAGCGGCGATCAGCGCGGTGAGCAAGGCATTTCCCGAGATGCTCGTGGGAGCCGGAACGATCCTCAATACCGTGGACCTGGCCCGCGCCCTGAATGCCGGCGCCAAGTTCGCGGTCGCACCGGGCAGCAACCCGAAGGTGATCAGCGAAGCGCAGCGTATCGGTCTTCCCTTCTATCCGGGTGTCGCGACACCGACGGATATCGAGGCGGCGCTGGAGCTCGGCTGCAGGATTCTGAAATTTTTCCCGGCCGGCGCATTGGGCGGCGCCAAGTCGCTGAAGGCGCTCTCCGCCCCATACGCGCATACCGGCGTCTCCTTCATCCCGACTGGCGGGGTCACCTCCGAGAATCTGCGCTCCTATCTGGAGTTGAAGACGGTGATCGCGGCTGGCGGCAGCTGGATGGTCGCTTCGGAATACCTGAAGGGTGGTGACTGGGCATCGGTGACGAAGCTGGCGCGCGAAGCGGTCATCCAGGCCAATACGTAGTCCCAGGAAAGTCCGGCATGAGCAAGCAGGCTGAGCAGGTGCGACTCTTTGTCGCGTTGGACATTCCCTCCGTCGCTCGCGATTGCGTGGTGGGGGTGCAGGAAGAGTGGCGGCGTTATGAGGGGCTGACCGCCCGCTTTACGCCACCGCACAACCTGCACCTCACCCTCAAGTTTCTGGGCGAGCAGCCGGCGGAACGGCTCGATGATATCGCTGCGCGCCTGGAGGCGGTTCGCCTGCCGCCCGTGGAATGCTGGTTGGGCGAGCTGGGTCTCTTCTCTGCCGACGGCCCCTTGCGGATTATGTGGATTCATCTGGCGGGTGAGGCGGTTATCGAGCTTCAGCAAGCCATTGACGCTGCCTTGGCTGATGAATTCGAAGCCGAGCGCCAATTCATGAGTCATCTGACGATTGCCCGCATCAAGCGAGTCAGCCAACGTCGCCGCTTTCTTGAAGCGGTCGGGGCATGCCGAGTGCCGGAGTGCCGGTTCACGGTCCGGGAATTCAGTCTGAAACGATCGATCCTGACGGCCGACGGGGCTCAATACGACAACCTTCGCGTCTATCCGCTGGAGCAAGCAGCCACCTCATGATGATCGAAAGCATCTGTCCGGACTGTCAGAGTCCTTTCACGGCCGACCAGAAGGATATCGGCTCCGTTTACGTCTGCGAGAATTGCGGGATCGAGTGCATCGTGCCGAGCCTGCGAATCAACCCGGGGGAACGCTTCGGCAAGTACGAAGTGCTCTACCCGATCGGTGCGGGCAGCAGCAGCGAAGTTCACCTGGCGCGCAACACGGAGAGCGATGAACAGGTGGCGGTAAAGGTCTTATTTCTCGATGATTCGAGCATGGTCGACGTCAAGCGGTTCTATCGCGAAGCGCGCAACGCCAGTTCGCTGCAGCATGAGAACATCATCCGCATCCATGACATGGACAGTGTCGGCGATTACATGTACCTGGCGATGGAGTATGTGGATGGGCAGACGCTGACGCATCTGCTGCGGGATCATGGGCCCCTGGCGGAAGTGGACGCGCTCTCGATCTGCCGTGACGTCGCCGCGGCGCTGGACTATGCCTGGGGCGCGAAGCAGCTCATCCACCGGGATATCAAGCCGGCCAATATCATGGTGAGCTATGACGGACGAACGAAGTTGATGGATCTGGGCATCGCCAAAAGCCTCATGTACGATTTCACCCAGTTGACCGAGGAAGATACGATACTCGGCACACCGATCTACATGAGCCCGGAACAGTGCGCCCCCGGCAAACCCATCGATTTCCGGGCGGACATGTATTCCCTCGGCGCCACCCTCTATCATGTGGTGACCGATTGCTATCCCTTTACGGGCAAGGATCCGATGGACCTGGTGCGCAAGCATCTCTTTTCGAAGCCCGAAGATCCCAGGCGGCTGAATCCCAATCTCAGCGAAATGACGACCCAGCTGATTCAGCGCCTCATGGCAAAGTCGGCCAACCAACGGCCGGATGACTGGGCTTCGGCCATGGAAGAGATCGATGCGGTGATCGGCATGATCGCCGAATCGCGTGGCTGAGCCGGTCCGCTCCCCTACGGCTTTTTCGGCCGGTCGCCGGCTGGGTCCGCGTTGAACAGGGCGCCAAGCTTGTCGACCAGCTGCTGGGGCGTAAATGGCTTGTGGAGGAAGGCGTTGGGGTCAAGCGCGGCGATATCACGGACCCGATCGGTATAGCCGGACATGTAGAGAATCCGTAGGTGAGGCAAAATGGCTTGTGCCTGCCTGGCAAGGCTGATGCCGTTGATGCCCGGCATGACCACATCCGTCAACAGCAGCTCGATCCTGCTCTCGCGATTTCGCAGAATCTGGAGGGCTTCTTCCGCGTTGGCGGCGAGCAGAACACTGTAGCCGGCATAATCGAGGACCTCATGCGCCAGCGAACGCAGGTTTTCTTCGTCCTCCACTACCAGGATGGTCTGTGCGCCACCATTCAGATGGGTGCGCATGCCGGACTGCTCGTGGTAGCTCTCTTCCAACGGAGTAACGGCCGGCAGGCAGACGATCATCGAGGTACCGACGCCAGGCTGGCTATTGGCGCGAATGTGGCCCTTGCTCTGCTTGATGATGCCATGGACAGTAGCCAGTCCAAGGCCGGTGCCCTGATCTTTCTCCTTGGTGGTGAAGAAGGGTTCGAAGATGCGGCTGCAGGTTTCAGAATCCATGCCGCAGCCGGTGTCACCGATCTCCATGACAACTCCCCCTTCACAGTGGGCGTCGCAGGAATGATGGCAGGCGCTGCTGTCACAGCACCGGGTTCGGATGGTCAGCACGCCACCATCCGGCATGGCATCTCGGGCATTGACGCTGAGGTTGAGGATAACCTGGTCGAGCTGCCCCGGATCCGCATGGACATGGGGCAGATTCTCCGCCAGATCCAGTCGCAGCTCGATATCCTCACCAATCAGGCGGTGCAACATCTTGACGGCATTCCGGATGACGCTGTTCAGGTTGAGCAGCTTCGGCTTGGCTTCCTGCTTGCGGCTGAAAGCGAGCAATTGGCGGGTCAGGGCGCTGGCCCGCTCGCCGGCCTTCTGGATCTCGTTCACCTTCTCACGCAGCGCGGGCGACTCCAGAAAGAGATCGAGCATCTGTGCCTGGCCGAGGATGATGGTCAGCAGATTGTTGAAATCATGGGCAACGCCGCCGGCCAGATGACCTATGGCTTCCATCTTCTGCGCCTGTCGGAGGCTGTTTTCCAGCCGCTCCAGCTCTTGCCTCATGCGCCTTGCCTCCGTGATCTCTTCAAAGATGCCGTAGGCCCGGCTCTGGCTGCCGTCCGGTGAGGCAATCGGCAGGACGGTGACCTTGAGCCACGTACATGCCTGATCCTCCCAGTGCAAGCCGACCACCTGTTCGTGAGACTCTCCCTGGCGCAGGGCGACGGGAACAGGCTGCTCGTCCTCCGGCAGTATCTTACCGTCTTCGCTGACCATCCGCCAAGGGGGCTGGAAGGGGATCTCGCGGAGGTGGTGCAACGTCATGTCAAAGATACGTTCAGCGGCGGCATTGGCTGTCAAGACGCAGCCCGCACCATCATACTGCACGAGGCCGAGAGTAAGATTCTGGGTGACAAGTTCCAAGTCTCGGAGCTGCTCCGCTCCTGAACACGATGATTCGATACTCATGGACGATCTCCCGCGTTGTGCCTAGTAGACCCCGTCTCGGCGCGCTTTCCACTCCCCTTGCGGAGAATGATGAACAAATAACAGATTTGCGAAAAAAGAGGTTGGAACGGGCATATGTGCTTATGTACCAAAGTATACTGTTCGCGTGAATCGAAGAGATTAGCCGAACAGTGCGCGTTACTACTGTGTTAACTGGCTATATCGGGTAACAGCCGTGCCGGCTCGCGGCTGTTTTGAGTTCAAGTGGCGCTGTTCATTCATTCGCCGTAAAGAAATAATGAATTAATCAAAGCGATTTCAATTGACTAATTTAACGAGCCTGTTATTGTGTATTCGGATAATCACAGGGAGGTATCCATGACCAGAGTCAATACACGGGATCGAGTGGCACGGTACCTGAAGCGTTACATGCGGTGCAAGAAGCCCGGAGAGATGCTGCCTTCTTTTCGCCAGATCATGACCAACTGTCAGGTGGGGCCCGGCACGGTCAATGAAGTGGTGCGGGAGTTCGAGAAGGACGGCCTGGTAGAAGTTCAGCCACAGCGCGGCATCTTCATGGGCAACAAGAAATCGACGGCCAAGGATCGCCTTCTGCGCCTCGATCAGGTCGATCTGGTTTATTTTCAGAGTGAAGCCGACCGCCGCCGCCTGGCACCTTTTCACGACGAGTTGTTGCGCGAGTTGACCGCGAATGCAACGGCTGGCGGCCAGAATGTTCGCTTCCATCTTATCCCCACGCAGGAAGAGATGCTGACGCATCTGGATATCGTCCTGACCAATTCCTCCTGCGAAGGTCTGGTCCTGATCAATCTGCCCGCGGTGGAGCTGCTGGACAACTTCCACGATCGTGAGATTCCCTATGTGAATCTCTTTCCGGCGGTAGCTTCCGACATGCCGTTGAACAGCCTGCTGATCGATCCCGTTCAGGTCGTGGAGCTGCAGGTGGAGCATCTGCTGGCGCTGGGCCATCGCCGGATCGGCTTTCTGCACAGCATACGCGAAGGGACCTTTCATCGCGACCTGGTGCTGCGCCGGGAAGCGTTCTACCGCATCTGCCTCGATCGCGCACTGCCGGTGAAGAGTGACTGGATCCGTTATGCCGGCAACAAGCCCGAGGAACGGCACGCCGTCGTGCAGCAGATGCTGTCGAGCGATCAACGTCCAACCGCCCTGATCTGCGCGGACGATCATCTGCCACAGGTTTATCGCGCGGCAAGTGCGCTGGGGCTGGAGATCGGCCATCAACTGAGCGTCGTGGGAACGAACGACGATCCCATCGCCGAAATGCTTTATCCCGCGGCCACGACAGCGCAGATTCCGCGCGATGAAGCCGCGCGGGTGGCGCTCGAGATGCTGCACGAGTCTCTGGAAGCCCCGGACGGCATGGTGCCCACGCAACATCTGCACGTGATGCTGAAGCTGCGTGACTCCACTGGTCCGGTTCCTGCCGAGATCGAAGTGCCGCGGCTGCAGACTGCCGGAGCCTGACGGATCGGGCGGCGGCGGCGATGAAAGCGACGCCGCACGATCGTTGCTTGCCGATGACACCTGGTGCTTACCTAGCTGTACAGCTCGGAGAGAGGTCTGCCCTCTTTCCTGGCTGACGGCGCTGGCATTGAATCTGCTGAATTGGTAACGATTGACACGAACACCTTTGTCAATTGACAACCTTTGCAGTGGAGCACAGTCACATGAGCAAGCAGTTTCCCCCACAGCATCAGGACAAGCAGCCTGGTGAGCGCAGCCGGATGAATCCCAAGCCGCAGACGGACGATCCGGAGTATCGAGCCAGTGACAAGCTGAAGGAAAAGGTGGCACTGATTACGGGCGGGGACAGCGGCATCGGCCGTGCCGTGGCCATCGCCTTTGCCAAAGAAGGGGCCAACCTGACACTGGTCTATCTGGACGAACACGAGGATGCAGAAGATACGCGCCGCATTGTCGAACGCCACGGCGGCAAATGCCTCCTGATCGCGGGGGACATCGGCGATGAAGACTTCTGCCAGACGTGCGTGCAGGAGACCATCGACGCGTACGGCCGCCTGAACATCCTGGTCAACAATGCCGCGGAGCAGCATCCGAGCCAGGACCTGGAGGGCGTAACCGCGGCTCAGGTTGAACGGACCTTCCGCACGAATGTCTTCAGCATGTTTCACTTTGCGCGCGCGGTCGACAAGCATCTGCAAGAGGGTGACTGCATCATCAACACGACCAGCGTGACGGCCTACCGGGGCAGCCCGCATTTGATCGACTATGCCGCCACCAAGGGGGCCATCGTTGCCTTCACACGCTCCCTTTCCGGCACGCTCAGCGACCGCAAGATCCGCGTGAATGCCGTGGCACCCGGCCCCATCTGGACTCCCTTGATACCCGCAACCTTCGACGATGAGAAGGTGGAGAGCTTTGGCGGCGATCAGCCGCTCGGGCGGGCCGGGCAGCCGTGCGAAGTGGCGCCCTGCTACGTCTTTCTGGCGAGTCGCGATGCCAGCTATATGAGCGGCCAGGTACTCCACCCCAATGGCGGCGAGATCGTCAACACCTAGTGAGGCCACATGAATCTGGCGCTGCTAGCAGGCGGAATCGCCCTCGTGCTATTCATCGCCGTGGATGTGTTCTGGACGACGCTTGCAACTCAAGGCGCCGGGCCGTTGACCGACTTCGTCAGCCAAACCCTGTGGAAGGCTGCGCGCCTGATCGGTAATCATACCCGCAGCCATCGCTTCCTGTCGATCACAGGGCCGGTGATCCTGCTCAGCGTACTGGGGATCTGGGTGGTGCTGACTTGGGCCGGCTGGACGCTGATCTTTCTGGCGCAGGAGGATGCAGTGGTCAGCTCGCAAGCGCGGCATCCGGCCGAGCTTCCAGCGCGGTTGTACTTCGTCGGTTACACGCTGCTGACTCTGGGCATCGGCGACTACGTGCCGGCGAACGGCGGATGGCAGATCGTGACGACCATCGCTTCCGCGAACGGACTTATCCTCCTTACCCTGGCGATCTCTTACTTGCTGCCGGTGCTTTCGGCAGCCGCTGAGGCGCGTCGTCTGGCGGGCATGATCAGCAGCATGGGCAAGTCGCCAGCGGAAATTCTCCTGAGAGCGTGGAATGGCCATTCCTTTGAAGCGCTCGATCAACTGCTGATTCAGCTCGGTCACGATCTGGAGCTTCACGCTCAGCGTCACTATGCGTATCCAGTTCTGCATTACTTTCATAGCGGGGAGCGGCGCACGGCGACCCAGCCCTCCCTGGCGGTGCTCTACGACATGGTGCAACTGTTGCGCCACGGGGTTGCCCCGGAAGTGCGGCTATCGGAGATCTCCCTGAGATGCATCGACGAGACCATCACGAATTACCTGCGTGTACTGGACTCGCTCTTTCTCCACATAGCCACGGAGCCAGCACCCTTTCCGGCCTTGGAAGCCTTACGCAAGGAAGGTATACCGATGGTGAGTGATGAACAGTTCCAGGAGTCGCTCAAGGCCCGGCAGGAGGAGCGTAAGCTGTTGCTTGCGGCGATCGAGCAGGACGGGTGGACTTGGAGCGAGGTATAGATGGTCGGAGACGCATCGGAAATCACCAGCGCCATCATGGCCTTCGGCCTGGCATTGGTCCACCTTTTTGCCGGCCCCTTTCTGCGGCTTCGGGCCATACCTCGCAGTCCATGGCTTTCCTTCGCCGGGGGGACATCCGTGGCCTATGTCTTTGTGCATCTGCTCCCGGAGTTGGCACACCATCAGGCAACCCTGGTGGAAACGATTCCCGGCTGGTTGGGCATGGTCGAGCGACACGCCTATCTCTTTGCGGTTGCCGGCTTTGTCGCCTTCTATGGACTGGAGCGGCTGGCGCTGCTAAGTCAGGGCGGGGAGCGGAAAAGTCCGGAGCGGCCTTCAAAGCGAATGTACCATCTGCACCTTGTCTTCTTCAGTCTGTACAACGCGTTGATCGGCTATTCGCTGCTGCATCTCATTGGCCGGGGCCAGATCAATCACCTGCTTTACTTCCTGGCGGTCGCACTGCATCTCGTAGTCGTCGATGACGGCTTGCGCCAGCACCACAAGGAGGTCTACCACCGGCATGGGCGCTGGCAGATGGCGGCAGCGGTGCTGGCAGGTTGGCTGATCGGTCTGCTTGTTGGTGTGCAACAGGCGGCGGTCGGGTTGATCTTTGCCTTTCTGGCGGGCAGCATCACGCTCAATGTGATCAAGGAGGAGCTGCCGGAAGAACGGGAAAGCCGCTTCACTGCCTTTGCCCTGGGAGCGGGCGGCTATTCGGTGCTGCTGCTATTTGCCGTCTGAATCGCTTGCAGTTCCGGCTGATGATGGCATTGTTGTCGTTTGCCCTTTCTCTTTCCCAGGACCAAGCAGACATGTCTCGCCAGGATATCATTTATCTATCGGCCGCCACGGATGCGGTGGATGCTTCGCTGGTCACCAAGGCCGCGGCGGTGCATCGTTTTGCGCGTGAACACCGCATCGAACCCGAGCATATCGGGGTCATCGGCGACAGCGCCAATGACCTGCCCTTCCTCGAGATCAGCGGTCTTGGGTTGATCGGCGCGCCGGGCAACGCGCATGAAAAGGTCCGGCAGCGGGTCGCTGATCTGCGCCACGGCGTGATTCTCGACGGGGAAGTTCTGGACGGCTTCATTGAGTTCTATGCCATGGCGATGGAGCGGGGGATCCGGCACATCTTCACGGACCGGGACGGCGTTCTCCTGTGGAACGAAAAGGTTGTCGACAAGGTGGAGTTGCAGCAGCTCTTCAAGAATATCGCGCCACCGGCCCGTCCGACCATCCACATTCTCACCGGCTCGTCCGTGGAACAGAACCTCAAGTTCATTGCCGATACGGATCTGGATAAGGCCGCCATAAACAATGCCGCCGTCTGCGCGGATCCGTATGTGATCATGGCGGAGAATGGATCGCTGCATATCCATCTTTTCCGCCACAGCGTCCGGCCGCCCATTTCGCTCAACGACAAGCTGGTGGATCAGCTCAAGGGGCCCTTTCAGACCCGAGTTGTCGAGCGGCTGGGGGAGACGGTCCTTCCGGAATTCGGCCTGACCTGGACGGAGGATCCCGCCGATCAGGTGGAGAAGTGCTATGTGGCGCCCAAGCGCACCATGGTCACCATCAATATACCCGAGACCTTCCAGAATGGTCGCCACTACAGGCGATCCGACGTGGCGGAGAAACTTCGCCAGGCCATGCTCGACGTGATGGTGGAAGTTGCCCAGGAGCAGCACCTGGTCGTTCAGCAGCTCTGATCGCCCGCGCGATTTCGCGATCCCCGGCACCTGCATCTATGGTAGATGACACTCCCGAAGTCTCATCTGCAACCGGTGTCGCTCATGTTCTTCAATAGCTGGCAGAGCCTTTACCGACTGCTGATTGTCGGCATTCTCGCCTACATCATCCTGATCGTCTTTCTGCGGCTGACGGGGAAGCGTACACTCTCCAAGATGAATGCCTTCGACCTGGTGATTACCGTTTCGCTGGGATCGACCTTGGCGACAGCGTTGCTGAACAAGGACGTATCTCTGGCGGATGGAGCGCTGGCGTTCGGACTTCTGACCGGGCTGCAGTTCGTGGTCACCTGGTCGAGTGTCAGGATGCGCTGGATCCGACAACTGGTGACGGGCGAGCCGCACATGCTCTTCTACCGCGGGCAGCTGCTGCACGACGAGCTGATGCGGGCGCGGATCACGGAAGATGAGCTCCATGCGGGGATCCGCAACGCCGGGATACTTTCCCTGG
The DNA here is from genome assembly GCA_041690595.1 of Lentisphaeria bacterium. GTDB lineage: Bacteria > Verrucomicrobiota > Lentisphaeria > JABSQK01 > JAWLHB01 > JAWLHB01. The sequence continues at coordinate 127,726 of JAWLHB010000015.1, read as the reverse complement.
CCGAGGTGGAAGCCGTGGTCATCGAGACAGATGGTTCGCTCAGCGTCATTCCCCGCCAATCGAACGTGGAAGGTCCCACCAGCCTCGATTCCATCGCCAACAATCCGTCGCCGGGCGCCTGAGATCGAAGGTCTGGCAGAGCCTGGACAACGGCGAGGTGACTCGGGCGGCACGATGTGTGGGCACACCGTTGGGCACTTCTGGACGGTGCGGGTGAGCGGAAGATTGGGGAGGCGAGCTGAAGAGGCCAAACGCTGGGGCGTTGTGGGGACGGACGTACGGACGGGATAGGACAATGGGAGGCTAGCGTAGCAATGGAGCGGGGGGGGGCGTAAAGTTTGTTTTTTTCGTCTTGACTTTGGGGTTACTTGTGATATCTTCATTAGACCGAAAAAGTGTTTTGTTTTTGACGGAAGCAATGGGGGGAGGCGGATGTTTGCAGGTGAGTGGCCAAGACTATTGGACAGGATTGTGGGGGAGAGGATGCGGAGCCGTGGTTGGACAGGATGGATGGGATGGAGGTTCCGGTTTTTGGGCTTCGGCACCCAGGTTTGGGGACCGAGCTGTCGACCGAGGTTTTTGGGGACCGAGCTTTCGACCGAGGTTATCTGGGACCGAGCTTTCGACCGAGGTTATCTGGGACCGAGCTGTCGACCGAGGTTATCTGGGACCGAGCTGTCGACCGAGGTTATCTGGGACCGAGCTGTCGACCGAGGTTATCTGGGACCGAGCTGTCGACCGAGGTTATCTGGGACCGAGCTGTCGACCGAGCTTTTCGGGGGGAGGGGCGATGGCAGTCACGCGAGGAGGGGCAATGGCAGGGCCGTTGGAAACGGCCCAAGTCGCGGTTCGGAGAACGCCTCACTATTGAGTCCCGTGGAAATTGAGCGCACGCGGGAAGGGGCCGACGGCGTGGACGCAACCCGTTCAGGGTTGATGGGTGGGCGGGAGTTTACCCAGGGTAGCCCGAGGGCAACCCTGGGCTGGAGGACGCAGCCCCGTTGGGGCAAGGGGGCAAAAGGAGACGCCGGGACCAGTGGGGTGGCGAGGGGGAGCCAGGCGTTGGGGAGTGGCAAGGACGAACGCCGGTGCCACTCAGGCGAGTGGCGTGCCCAGGGGGCGCGGGAGGGGTGATGGAGGTTGGGATGGGGCGAGGGGCAAGGTGTTTAACCACAAAGAACGCAAGGAGCGCAAAGAGGAAGCAAGGGGAGCGCGGGAGGGGTGATGGAGGTTGGGAAGGGGCAAGGTCGAACGCCGGAGCCACTCAGGCGAGTGGCGTGCCCAGGGGGCGCGGGAGGGGTGATGGAGGTTGGGATGGGGCGAGGGGCAAGGTGTTTAACCACAAAGAACGCAAGGGGCGCAAAGAGGAAGCAAGGGGGGCGCGGGAGCAGTGATGGGAGGTTGGGAAAGGGCAAGGTCGAACGCCGGAGCCACTCAGGCGAGTGGCGTGCCCAAGGGGCGCGGGAGGAGTGGTGATGGAGGTTGGGAAGTGGCAAGGTCCAACGCCGGAGCCACTCAGGCGAGTGGCGTGCCCAGGGGGCCTCGGCAAGCTTGGCTGGATGCAACTCTTCGGGCTGGGTGGGGTCTACAGGTATGGTTGACACCTTGTAACTATCGTGCTCTTGCATTATCTTTTCAGGGTTATTATCCGCTATCACAACAGGAGATCCTAAGCTCATGCTGGGAATGATCGATATTGGTTATCTGCCGAGCATCATCCTGATGCTCTTTTTCTTTGGGTTCTGTATCTTCATCCATGAGTTCGGGCACCTGCTGGCGGCCATCTGGCGCGGCCTGCATGTGGAACGATTCTCGGTGGGGTTCGGTCACGCGATCAAGAAGTGGACCTACAAGGGGATCGAATACCGCCTGAGTTGGATACCGTTTGGCGGATACGTGGCGATACCCCAGTTGGAGCCCGGCGACCATGTGGAGACCAGCGACGGCAAGCCATTACCGCACGCCAAGCCGCTCGACCGGATCATTGTGGCCTTCGCCGGCCCGCTTTTCAATATCCTCTTCGGCTTCCTGCTGGCGACCATGGTTTGGGCAATCGGTTATAATGGGCCAAAACCGGCGACCTCCTTCGAAGTGGGCACCGTCCAGCAGACTTACCTGACTGCTGACGGCGAGCGACGCCCGACGCCGGAAGCCAAGGCGGGGCTGCAGCCGGGAGACATCGTGCACAAGGTCAACGGCCGCGGTTTTGACCGTGGCTGGGAGTCGGCGGTCAAGGAGATTGTCTTCGCGGACGATGCCAAGGTGGTGCTGGATATCACCCGAGATGGCGAGCCGAAGCAGATCAGCTATACGCTGGTGGGCAATCCGCAGCAGGACAACGTGGGCTTCCCCTTCATCTCGCCGCGCTTCGAGACGCAGGTGAGCATGATCTATGAGGATTCGCCGGCGGTGGCGGCTGGCCTGAAGGCGGGCGACGTGATCCTGGAGGTGAACGGCCGGGACGTGCTCAATTCGGAAGTGCTGATCGAGACGACCAAGGCGTCGAAGGGGGCGCCGATGGATCTGAAGGTACGCCGCGGCGACGAGATCCTGGAGATCGCCGGGATTCAGGCGAAGGAACGGGAGATCGAGGGGCGGGTGCAATGGATGCTGGGCCTGGGGCTGGCGCCGAAGGTGGAGATTGTCCGCCTGCATCCGACCCCCTGGAAGCAGTTCACGGAGGTGATCAACCTGACGGCGCGCACCTTGCGCAGCCTCTTCGATCGGCTCAACCCGATTCGCGCCCGCAACATGGGCGGCCCGGTGATGATCGTGCAGGCGATGACGCAGTCGTTTCACGCGGGCTTCATGTACGGGATCAACCTGGTGGTGCTCATCACCTTCAGTCTGGCGATCGTGAACCTGCTGCCGGTGCCGGTGCTCGATGGCGGCCACATTGTCTTCGGGCTGGTCGAAGGAATCGCTGGGCGGCGCGTGCCGAGCCGCGTGGCGCTGCCGCTGACCTATGCGTTTGCCTTCATGATCATCGGCTTCATGCTCTACGTCACCTTCCACGACATCAATCGGATGATTCCCAAATCCGCTCCGACGGAGGTTTCCAGCGAGGCGTATGAACCGGCGCCTGCCATGTCGGAGACAGAATCCGTGGTGGCACCGGCGGAAGGCGACGCGCTGGAGAAGGACGCGGGCGACTGAGCGGCTTCAACCCACCTGGCGCTGACGTCGCGTCAGGTGCTGCTGGATGAAGGGGGGGATCGGCAGGTCGGTGGTGATGAGGTTGTAGTCGAGATCCAGGCTGCGCGCCATCCCTTGCACCGACCTCAGGAAGTCGGCGATCGCATCCTGGTAGGCGCGGCGGACGGCGCGAGGGTTGGTGATGATGCGGGCACCGCTCTCCAGATCCTCGAAGTTGCCCAGATCGCGGAAGGGGAAGTCCAGTTCGGCCTTGTCGAGGACGTGATAGAGGACAACGTCGTGCTTGCGACGCTTGAGGTGAGCCAGCGCATCGCGGAGCCGTTCCGGCTCGTCGAAGAAGTCGCTGATGACGACGATGAGGGCTCGCCGCTGGACCTGCTGGGCGATCTGGTGAATGTTGGTGGCGACGTCGGTCTCCCCTTCGGGCGTCAGCTCGGCCATGGTGTTGGCCAGGGTACGCAGGTGGGCCAGCCCCGACTTTGCGGGTGTGTGGGTAACGCTGCCCGTGTTGAAGAGCGTGAGGGCGACGCTGTCCTGCTGCTGGATGGTGACGTAAGCGAGTGACGCAGCCAGTTTCGTGGCATACTCGTACTTGGGGGGATTCTCGTAGCCATAGGCCATGGAGCGGGAGCCGTCGACGAGGAGGTAGAGGCGCAGATTGCATTCCTCTTCGTACTGGCGGATGTAGAGGCGCTCGTTGCGGCCGAAGACGCGCCAGTCGAGATGGCGCAGATCGTCGCCGGGGACATACTGGCGGTAATCGGCGAACTCGACGCTGAAGCCCTTGAGGGGGCTGGCATGCGCGCCCTGGAGTTGTCCCTCGACGGTGAAACGCGAGTTGACGAAGAGGCGGCTGAGACGCGCCAGTTCCAGATCATTTAGCAGGCGGTGAATTCCGTCTCTGTCGGCCATGCGGTCTCCATGGTGATGAATGGCGTCTGTGCTTACTCTACCCGTGTGGAGGCCATTGCGCCAGCGCAATTTTGCAGGGGCTCTCCATGGACATCAGCCATGCCGGCGCTACTCTACAAGAAATCCACGAAACGAAGATCCATACCTTATGAGGGAGAGAGGCCAGATGGCGCTGATTCCTGAAGCTCAGATCGTTCGCCTGCTCGGCGGAGAAGCCTCGATCGATTCGCTCAAGTGGGCTGGCGTCAGCGGGTTGAGCGAGGCTACGCTGGGGCTGCTGCGGCAGGATCTGCCGCGAATGACCTTCGCGCAGCGGGACTACGGCAACCATGTGGCAATTCTGGCGCGGGAGGAATGCCCGCTCTCCGACAATCTGCCAACGGTGCCCCAGCATCCGGAAGCGTACGCGCTGGAGATCGGCGAGGAGAGGGTGACTCTTGCCGCGCGCGATGCCGCGGGGCTCTGGTATGGCTTTCAGACGCTGCTGGAGTTGACGGCGCTGCATGGTGGCCGGGTGCCGCGGCAGATCATCCAGGACTGGCCGATCATGGCGATGCGGGGCATCCATGTGGACCTCAAGGGCTGTCAGCCCAGGCCGGCGCGCCTGCTGGAGCTGTGCCGGCTGCTGGCGCGCTACAAAGTGAACCACCTGTTGCTGGAGGTGGAGGACAAGTTTGCCTTTGGCAGTGCGCCTGGCATGGCGGTTCCCGAGGCGTATGACCGGCAAACACTGACGGCGCTGGCGGAGCAGTGCCAGGCGATGCATATCGAGCTGATCCCGAAGCTGCAAAGCCTCGGGCACGTGGACTACCTGCTCCGTCACGAGCGTTACCGCCACCTGGCGGAGAATGGGCACCCGTATCAGTACTGCCCCCGCAACGAAGAGGGGCAGGCGCTGTGGAACGCCATGTGCGTCGAGTTGCACGAGGCGCTGCCGGGCGGCCGCTACTTCCACATCGGCGCCGATGAGACGTCGCACCTGGGTGAATGCGAGACGTGCAGAACGCACTCCAAGGGAGCCTCCTATATCCACCGGGTCAACAACTGCCTGGAACAGGTGGAGGCGCTGGGCCGCACTCCGATCATGTGGGACGATATCCTGCGCAATCTTCATGGGCATCTTTCGGAAGAGGAGGCGCGATCTACCTGGCATCTTGGCCAGCGGGCCATCCTGATGTACTGGGTCTATGGCTATGGAGGGCGGAACAACCGCTTTCCGCTCCTGGCCGACTATCTCGGCGCGGACTGCAAGATCTGGGGGGCCAGCGGCTACTCCGGCTGCGGGCCGAGTTGGATTCAGGACATCGCACCCTATCGAGAACGGGTGCTGAATATCGATGCGTGGACACAGGCGGCCGTGAGCGCCGGTCTTCCGGGGGTCATGGCCACCGGCTGGGGCAAGATCGCTTCCGCCGATCCGCCTGCCGAACCTATGGAAGCCTGCTGGCTGCCCATGCTTTACAGCGCCGCCTCCACATGGAATGGCCGCGCCTGTTCACCCGAAACGTTTGCCGGTGCGGTTGCCCGCAGCTTTTTCGGCAGCGATGATCCCGCCCTGGCGGCCTGGCTGGCCGATGCCGATCGCAGCGGACCACCTGCCACACCGCTGCGTGTCCGCCGGCACCGGCAGCGCTTCCGCCTGCTCGTTGCGCTTGCGGCGATGCGTGACCACCAGGCGCGACGTGCCCGCCTCATCGAGCACCAGCAGATGTACCGCAAGTCCTGCCGCGACGGCTCGCTTGTCGATTATCGGCGCACGATGCTGGGCAATGTCATCGCCGACTTCGGCCAGAAACGCGAGGCAGCCATCAAGCAGTTCCGGCAGGCGCTTCGTCCCTTTTACGTGAACTCGACTGTGGAGAGCCTGTGCGAGTCACGCTTCGGCATTGACGAGGAGTTGATGCAGCTGCTGGAAGGCGCGGGGAAATAAGCGGAGTCGGACGATGAAAGCTGCGCGGGAGCGGTTATGTTGTTAAGGTTTGCGGATAGCGGTCGAGGCGGGAGCCGCGGCGGTTCTTCCGCGTGAGGTGAAGGCAGGTGGTACAGTTCAGAGGGAGCATGAGGAAATGCTGAAAGTTGCGGGAATGTGCATCATGGTCGTGGTCATGTGCGGAGGCTGCCTGTCAGGCGTCCTGCTGAAAGAGCATCAGCCGTCAGCGGATTCACCGTTGGCGCTCTTCAACCAGCGGGCCGCGCAGGCGGAATGGCTGGCGCGATACCGTGCCGTCATGCACCTGGCGCGTGAGGAGGCTCGCAAGAATCCTCCGGCGGGGCTGGTGGAGTTGTCTCGCGATGCCTTTTGCTTCGAGACGGAAAACGGCTGGTTCGCGGTATTCGGCAAGTTCGATGCGGCGGCTGAAGCGTTTCAGGAACAGGCTCGCTACATGGTCGATCCCACAGCGGGGACGGTGCTGCCGGTGCCGACGGATGAGCCGTTTCCGCGCGCCCTCCCCTATCTGCGCACGCTGGAGTGGAGCTATCGGCGGGTCATTGCGCCGAATCTGGAAAGCGATGGCCTTCTCTTCGACCAGTTCATCCGCACCAGAGCGGACGGCAGCCTCGAGTTGTGGATCCTGCCCGGTTGGCAGCCCAATGGCTTTGTGCTGCATGGGCGGACGTTGCTCTATGTCTTCACTCAGGACGGGCAGCGGGTGCTTCACCAGGAAGTATGGGACTATGGCCTTACTGGACTGCGGCCCGGCGAAGACAAGCGCTATCAGATCGGTCATACGGATTATCCCGCCCCACCCGTTGGCGATCTTTACTTCATTCTCTACTATGGCGGGCTCTTCCAGGATATCCTGACTCGCAGCCAGCAGTACACCTCCACGATCGCCACCATCAAGGGGGAGCGCCGCTGGGTGCACATGGCGTTGGGCGGCAGGGAAACCCTGCTCGGCCCGATAGTCCCTTCCCTTGGGCCGGATATCCGCAAGCCCGAAAGTCTGCAGCATTGAGCGGCAGGTAGAGAGGATCGAGAATCATGAGCGAGTTCGACATTGAAGGGGGCGTGCCGATACGCGGCGAGATCACCGCGAGCGGCAACAAGAATGCGGCGCTGCCGATGATCGCGGCGGCGCTGCTCACCGATCAGCCCGTCATCCTCAGGAACGTGCCGGACATCCGCGACGTCGACGGCATGCTCGAGATTCTCGACCACCTTGGCGTGGAGGTGCAGCGCGAGGATGGCGAAGTGTGGATCCAGGCCAGGGAGATCCGCACGCATGAGATCCCCCGCCGCCTTTGCTCGCGCCTGCGCACCAGCTTTCTGCTGGTCGCCCCGCTGCTGGTGCGCCTGGGCAAGGCGAGGGTCTATCCGCCGGGCGGTGACGTCATCGGCACCCGGCGGCTGGATGCGCATTTCTATGGGCTGCGCAAGCTTGGAGCGGTCATCGACGAGGATGCGTTCGACTTCAGCGTCTCGCGGCGGCTGAAGGGAGCGGAGCTTTTTTTTGACGAAGCGAGCGTGACGGCTACGGAACACATTCTCATGGCGGCCGTCACCGCGGAGGGAACGACCACCCTGCGCAATGCCGCCAGCGAGCCGCACGTACAGGATCTGGCCAACCTGCTGAACCAAATGGGTGCGAACGTCTCGGGAGTCAACACCAATACACTCGTCGTCACCGGGGTGGATCGCCTGGGAGGTGCGAGTCACCGCATCCAGTCCGACCACATTGAGGTGGGGAGCTTTCTGGCGCTTGCGGCGGCTACCGGCGGAGAGATTACCGTTCACGATACGGTCCGCAGCCACTACTGGATGATCAACCGGGTTTTCGAGCGTTTTGGGCTGGAGCTGGAGTTCAGTCCGTCCAGCATTCACCTGCCTGGCGGGCAGGAACCGCGGATCCGCAAAGACATCGGTGGGCATGTTCCGCGGGTCGATGACGGACCGTGGCCTCAATTTCCTTCCGACCTGATGAGCGCGATGCTGATGCTTGCCACCCAGAGCGAGGGGACCGTCCTCTTCTTCGAGAAGATGTTCGAGAGCCGTCTCTATTTCGTCGATCCGCTGATCCAGATGGGGGCCAGCATCATTGTCTGCGATCCGCATCGTGTCGTGGTTACCGGGCGAACGCAATTGCGAGGTCAACCTCTGCGCAGCCCGGATATCCGCGCCGGGATCGCGCTGGTCAGCGCGGCGCTGTGCGCCAGTGGCCGCAGCCTGGTTGCCAACGCCGAGATCGTCGATCGCGGATACGAGCGTCTGGAGCTTAAATTGCGCCAACTGGGAGCGCGCATACGTCGCGTCTCCTGATCCTCCACTCTCTCCAAAGGCCTAGCCAATGAACATGCGCGACAACATCCTGCGGGCAGTGCGCTTCGAGCGTCCAGACTGCATTCCGATGACCTTCCACATCAATCCAGCCTGCTGGCATCACTATCCGCAGGATGCGCTCCAGGAGCTGATGGGGGAGCATCACCGGCTCTTTCCCGGCCATGTGCCGAGCAGCGAAGCCATCCGCCCCAACTACGGGCTCAACGCTCGTGTCGGTCATCCTTATACGGACACCTGGGGCTGCCGCTGGGAGACCAGTGACAATGGCATTGTCGGCGCCGTGGTCGCGCACCCGCTCGCCGACTGGAGCGCGTTCGACAGCTTTGTGCCGCCGGACCCGGCAGTGACCAACGGCATCGGCCCCCATGACTGGAAACAGCTCGCGGCATATGTCGCCCGACAACGTGCCGACGGCGAGCTGGTGAGTGGGGGCCTCATCCATGGCCATACCTTTCTGCGGCTACTTGACCTCCGCGGCTATGAGAACCTGCTCTTCGACATGATGGATGAGGAGCCGCGGCTGCTTCGCCTTATCGACATGGTCGAGGCGTTCAATCATGAGATTATCCGCCGCTGGCTCGAACTTGGAGTCGAGTGGATGAGCTATCCGGAGGATCTCGGCATGCAGGTTGGCCCGATGCTTTCACCGGCCCATTTCCGGCGTTACATCAAGCCGGTCTATCAGCGCCTGATGGCACCCGCTCGGGAAGCGGGCTGCATCGTTCACATGCATTCCGACGGCGACATCCGCAAGCTGGTGGATGACCTGATCGATGGGGGAGTGGAAGTCATCAACCTTCAGGACCTGGTCAATGGTATTGACTGGATCGCCGACACCTTTGGCGGCCGCGTCTGCGTCGATCTGGATATCGATCGGCAGGACATTACCCGCTTCGGGACGCCCGCGCAGATCGACGCGCTCATTCGCCGGGAGGTCTCCACCATCGGTTGCCGCGATGGCGGCCTGATGATGGTCTACGGACTCTATCCCGGCGTTCCGCTGGAGAACGTCAAGGCGCTGATGGGTGCGATGGAGCGATACGCCACCTACTATTCCTGATCAGCGCAGCGGAGCAACAATCCCTGACGCGCGGTCAGCTGGCTTGTGAGGTGGTGTCGCCCTGCAGAAGTGTACGGATGCAGTCGCGGAGCTTGGGCAGGTCGATGGGCTTGGCCAGAACCGCGCTCAAGCAGGCTGAGCCGTGCAGCTCGGGCGAGGCATTGGCCAGTCCGGTCAGAAGGATGATGGGCAGGTTAGGGTAGCGGCCGCGGAGCATGCGCGCCAGCTCGAGCCCATTCATGTCCGGCATTGCCAGATCGGTGATCACCAGCGCGATCTCCTGTTCACGAACCGCCTGCAGGGCATCACCGGCGCCGTTGGCCTCCGTCACCAGATGCCCCATTTCACCCAGAAGTTCGCCGATCAGTTCACGGACGACGGGTTCGTCGTCGACCACCAGAATCTTGACGCCATTGCGCGTCTGCTCCAGAGCGTCCATCTCGTCGACTTCGACGACGTCGTGGGCGGTGGAGAAGGGGAATCGCATGGTTACGGTAGTGCCCTTGCCAGGCTTGCTGTCGATGTTCAGGCTGCCGGAGTGGCGATCCATGATACCGACGACGGAGGCCAGTCCAAGTCCGGAGCCGCGTTCTCCCTTGGTGGTGTAGAAGGGGCGGAGACAGCTTTGGAGCACGGCATCGTCCATGCCGATTCCGGTATCGGATACCTCAACGACAATCTGGCCGTAGTCATCGTAGGTGCGGAACACGAGTCTGCCACCATCCGGCATGGCATCGACAGCATTGTAGATGAGGTTGGTCAGAGCCTCGCGGAGTTCGGTTGGATTGCCGAGGGCAAGAGCGGTGGATCGCAGCTGGCGCTGGACCGTGATACTTGCCCCCGCGGCCTGTGCCTGTGCCCCCCAGCGCGGCGATGTAAGCATGATGGTTTCGTTGATCAGATCGGAGAGGTTGACGGACTCCACATCGTGCTTGTCTTGCTGCCGTTCCCGATAGAACTGGCGCATGCGGTCGACGATGGCGGCGGCATCACCGGCGGCGGTGCGTATCTGCTGGAGGCTGGAGGCGCGGCGCTCCGGCTCGAGGTCGTCTCCACGGGCAACGAGGATGTCAGTGTAGCCTTGAATAACGGCGAGGGCATTGTTGAAATCATGGGCGATGCCGCTGGCCATCTCGCCGAGGGCTCGGAGGCGTTCCTGTTGGATGGCGTTCTGCTGTGCGGACTGCAGCCCCGAGAGGGCTTCTTCGAGCCGTTGATTGGCTTCAGCCAGTTGGCGATTAGCTTCCTGAACCTCGAGATCATGCCGGTATCGGTCGGTGATGTCACGGCCGATGGTATGAAAATGGTCAAGCCGTCCCTGTTCGTCGAGGACGGGGATATCCGTCCACTCCACCCACCTGCTGGCGCGGCCGGGCAGTTCGACCTCCAGAAGATATTTGTGCGGTTGCAGAGTGCGCGTCATGGCCGCCAGGTGGGCCAGAGCGCTTTCACGCCTGGATTCCGGGAGACGATCCAGCCACTTCTTGCCCACCAGATTATTGGTGGTGTCGGCATAAAAACTGGCATAAGCGCTGTTCGCATAGGTCAGGGTGGTATCCGGTAGCCACTCGCAGATCGGCTCCGCCAGTGTTTCGACGAGCTGCCGATAGTGGGTGTCGGACTGGCGCCGCTGCCTACTCAATCGGTTGATGACGGCGTAGAGAAGCAATGCCGTTACGGCAATGTAGCCATAGCCCTTGAGCGTCTGCAGATAACCACCATAGGCGGAATCCTTCAGCAGGATGTTCACTATCAAATCCGACAGGCTGATCCAGAGGAAGCCCAACGCACCATAGATGATCGCAATACCATGAGCAGATGACATCTGCGTGTGATAATCCCGCAAAAGAAAGCCCTCCTTGTCATAACCATTATCTATGTATAGTGCATACTGTCGCTCATATTTCTTCAAGATCTAATAGAGTGTCGCAAAATGATGCATGAACGAACATTCTTTGGGGGGCGATCTCAGCAGATCGTTTCGCGTTTGGCGCGATCGCCATGGGCGGGTGGATCCTGGCCGATCCAGCGCTCGTCGATCGCCTCACCGGCCGGCTGATAGCGGCTGTCGGTGGAGAGACGGAAGCGATCGGTCTGGTTGTCCATGCTGCAGTGCATGGTATACATGGAGAAGAGAAGGAGGTCGCCGGCGCGATAATTGGCGGTGAGCCAGCGGCCGCCGAAGGAGCGCTGGACCTTGAACGCGTCGGCCGAATACCAGCCGAAATCCCCTTCCCACTCGCGATCCGGTCGGCCATCCGGGCGATTGCCGCAGACGCGGTCAACGTCGAACCTGGCATAGCCGCGGCGAAGCTCCGCCAGGCGATGTGAATTCTCCAGGATAAGGAGACCGCCCATGGCGCAGGGGACATCGCCAAGGGGCATCCAGGCCGTCACGAGTTTGTCGGTGCCGCGGCCCATGTAGACGATGTCGTAGTGGGGATAAGTGGGTTGGCAACCCTGCCGTCCGCCCTTGCAGCGAACCCACGTATAGTCGAAGTGTCGCACCGGACCGCCGAAGAAGCGATGAAAGAGCGCCATCATGGGGCCGTCGTACAGCAGGGAGTTGAGGGCGGGGTTGTCGTGCGCCAGCTTCGGCATGAAGGCGGTCGAAGCATTCGGGTCCACTACGCCGTCGTGGAGAGGGAAGCGGCGATCGACCAGGCCATCGCGGTCGAGTTTCTCGAGCATGGCGAGGCGGGCGGCCAGCACCTTCTCCCGTTCGAGGAGGCCGGGGAGGTAAAGGTAGCCATCGGCGGCAAAGCGTTCACGCAGTTCAGCGGCATTGTCCGCGCAGTCGGCGGAATCCCGAAGCAGGCCGAAGGTTCCCGGCCCCCGGTCGACGGGCTGGCCGTTGTAGGTGCAGGAGAAAGTCGGCAGGAGGCTGTTCATGGCGGTCTCGTGGCTTGTAGAGTGATGGCGATTCGGCAAGGGATTGCCGTCGCGAAGGTAAAATGGTTCCGGCGGGCAAATGAAGCCGTTCTAAAGTTATGTCGATTCCTTTGGATTTGCTATGGAGTATGTGGCGAATGGCCGCTATGGTATCGGCAGCCGCGGCGGGAGGAGCCGCCGCGGCTGTTCGTGCCGACCGCGCTTTCGGGAGCACCCGACACCGTTCCCGCGGCACAAAGCCATGACGGCTGCTACCGTGCAGTTCCAACAATCACCATCATTCACGAGTGGGACAGAGCGAGATGACGCAGGAATTCACCGATATCGCACAACAGATCTGGGACATGAAGTATCGCTACAAGACCGCCGGCGCACCGGTGGATACATGCGTGGACGATACCTGGCGACGGGTCGCCAACGCGGTCGCCGGCGTCGAGAGTTCACCGGAGGCGTGGCGGGAGCCCTTCTATCAGCTGCTTGCGGACTATCGCTTCCTGCCCGGCGGCCGCATTCTCGCCAACGCCGGCACCAACCGCGACCAGACCACGATGTTCAACTGCTACGTGATGAATACCATCCCCGACTCGATGGACGGAATTTTCGATGTCATCAAGGAGTCGGCGCTGACCCAGAAGCAGGGGGGCGGAGTCGGTTTCGACTTCAGTACGATCCGGCCACGTGGTGACCATATCAACGGGGTGGATTCAGAGGCGAGCGGCCCGATCAGCTTCATGCACGTGCTGGATGCGACCTGCCGCACCATCATGAGCGCCGGGCAGCGTCGTGGCGCCCAGATGGCCATGCTGCGCTGCGATCATCCCGACATCGAGGCGTTCATCACGGCGAAGCGGGAGAATGCGGCGCTGCGCATGTTCAATCTCTCCGTGGCCTGCACGGATGCCTTCATTGCGGCGGTCCAGGCGAACAAGCCGTGGGATCTGGTCTTTGGCGACAAGGTCTACAAGACGATCCAGGCGGTCGAGTTGTGGGAAAAGATCATGGAATCGACCTACGACTGGGCAGAGCCTGGGGTCATCTTCATCGATCGCATCAACGCGATGAACAACCTGCATTACTGCGAACGCATCTGCGCAACCAATCCGTGCGGGGAGCAGCCGCTCCCGCCGTATGGCGCCTGCCTCCTCGGCTCGGTCAACCTCACCCGCTTTGTCAGGAATCCCTTCGAAGAGGATGCCGGCATCGATTTCGATGGCATTGCGCTGACGACACGGACGGCGGTACGCTTCCTGGACAACGTGATCGATCTGAGCAACTATCCCCTTCCAGAGCAGGACGAAGAGGCCCGGCGCAAGCGGCGCATGGGAATCGGGATCACCGGATTGGCGGACCTCTTCATCTTCATGGGGCTGCGCTATGGATCTCCCCAGTCCATCGCCCTTGCCGAGAAGATCATGCAGACCATCACGCATGCCGCCTACGATGCCTCCGCTGAGCTTGCCGGCGAGAAGGGATCCTTCCCGCTCTTCGAGGCGGAGCCCTACCTGCAGGGGCAGTTCATCCAGACCCTGCCGAAGAAGGTTCGCGACAAGATCAAGAAGCACGGCATCCGCAACTCGCACCTGATTTCCATCGCTCCGACGGGCACCATCTCGCTGTATGCCGGCAACGTTTCCAGCGGTCTGGAGCCAGTCTTCGCGCTCCATTACACGCGCCGCATCCGCAAGGGGGACGAGAACGATGTCATGGAGACCGATGTCTTTGACTTCGCCTATGGCAAGTACGTCGAGAAGAATGGCCGCCCCACGACGGATCTGGAGTTGCCCGATTACTTTGTCAGTGCCGACGGCATCTCTCCGCGCGAACACGTGCAGATTCAGGCAGCCCTCCAGCAGTACGTGGACAGCTCGATATCCAAGACCATCAATGTTCCGGAAGAGTACCCGGTCGAGGATTTCCGCGATATCTACATGTATGCCTTCGAGAAGGGACTGAAGGGGTGCACCACCTTCCGCCCGAGCGAGCACCTGACGGGTGTTCTGGTCCGCTCCAGTGACAAGGAGGAGAAGGCGGCGGAGCCCGATCCGGAGATCATCCTCTCGCGCCCCTACGTCCTGGAGGGGGTCACCTACAAGATCAAGACGCCGCTTTCGCCGGATGCGCTCTACCTGACCATCAACGATGTGATCGAGGATGGTTGCCGCCGTCCCTACGAGATCTTCATCAATACCAAGAACCTGCAGCACTTCTCCTGGATCGTCGCGATGACACGGCTGATCTCGGCGGTCTTTCGCCGAGAGAAGGATCCGAGCTTCCTGGTGGAGGAGCTGAAGTCGATCTACGATCCGAATGGTGGCTACTTCCAGGGGGGCAAGTACATTCCCTCGCTGGCGGCGGACATCGGGCGCATCATCGAGGAGCACCTCATCAAGATCGGCCTTCTCTGCCGCAAGCAGGTCGAGATGCCGGAGGGTCCGCCGGAAGTCCAGGCGAACGTCGCACCCGCGGACGGCAAGGGGTCAGCCTCGCACTTTGCCATCTGCCCGCAGTGCCACGAACGGGCGCTCTACTTCTCGGAGAACTGCATGAAGTGTGCGTCCTGCCTCTACAGCAAGTGCTCGTGAGGGAAGAGAAGGGAATCATCCTGCCGCCGCGCATGGTGCGCCTGCATCGTGTGCCGGCAGGATGGGTCACCGCCTCGTGGCGGCGCGGTCAGCGGGGCTTGGGCAAGGGGATGGTGCTGCCAGTCTGCTCCTGCCAGACGACAATGCGGCCCGTCATCTCACGGATGCGCGCGAACTGCCCGGGCTCGTCGTAGCGATTCACCAGCTCGTGGGGGTCGCTGTTGAGGTCGTAGAGTTCGCAGCAGGGATCCAGAGTGCAGAGGTTCAGCTTCCAGCCGTCGTGGCTGACCAGCGTCACCCACTCCTGCTCGCTAATCGCCGCGATCTCCGCCGCGCCGGCGCCCGGCACCTCGACATCGGCGCACGAGAGTTCGTCACCCCGCCAGATCACGAAGACGTCGTTGCCGCTCAGATCCGCATCGCCCTTCAGGGTGGGCTTCAGGCTCAGCCCCTGCAGGTGCTCCGGGATCGGCTGCTCCATCAGGTCGAGCAAGGTTGGCAGCAGGTCAATGTGGCTGACGCGCCCCGGAATCATGGTCTGCTCCCGTGCCAGCCAAGGGACCCGGATGAGCCACGGAATGCGGATGGCTTCTTCGTACATCACGCACTTGGCGAGCTGGGCGTGATCGCCCATCATGTCGCCGTGATCGGAGGTGAAGACGACGATCGTATCGTCAGCCATGCCGCTCTTTTCGAGGGCATCGAGGATGACGCCGACCGCATTGTCGACCATGGTAACCAGGCCGTGATAGTTGGCGCGGAGCCGCCGCCAATCGTCGTCGTCGCGGAGCAACAAGTTGCCGAAGCCGCCACTGTACCTCGCCGCGCAGGCACGATTACGCAGCGAGGCATTCTCCGGAGGCGGCCTGGTGAAGGCGGGTCCGACGGGCAGGTCGTCTGGGTTGTGGACCGCGTTGAGCGGCCCGTAGAAGGGCATGTGCGGCTCGAGGAAGTTGATGCTCAGCACGAATGGACGCTCCGGATCGTGCTCTTCAAGAAAGGCTTTTGCCCGCTGCCCCAGGAATCCGGCCTTGGTAAAGGGTTCGGCCATGAGCGCGGCGCAGTGTCGCGAGAAGCAGCGGGCGCCGTCGGGCGTCTTCTGATCGGGCGGGAAGCCGTTTGCCACCAGGTAGCGATGGTAGTCGCTGCGCCCTTCCAGGTATTCGGGTTTGGTGTAGTAAGGGCGGTAGGCGGAGTCTTCGATGCTGACCCACTCGTCGAAGCCATGCTGGGCCACGATCTCGTCACCGAGGTGCCACTTGCCATGGTAGGCGCGCCGGTACTCGGGCGCGACCAGCTCGCCCAAGGTGCGGGCGTCGGCATGCAGCGGCGCATTGTTGGTCCAGGCGCCATGGAGGTGGGGCCAGAGACCGGTCATGATCGACCCGCGGGACGGGGTACAGACCGGCTGCACGCAATAGGCGTGTTCAAAGACGAAACTCTCGTCGGCGAGCCGGTTCAGGTTGGGCGCGTGAATGGCCGTGTTGCCGTAGCAGGCCATGGTGTCGGCGCGTTGCTCGTCGGTCCAGATCATCAACAGGTTCTTGCGGGCTGGCATCTTCTGCTCCGGTATCGGGTAGGTGAAGGAGAGATCGTCTTCAGTCTAATCCGTTGGCGCCCGCAAGTCCAGCATGACATGGCGATTCATGTACGGGAGACTGACCTTGCGCAGCCGGGTGGCGCCGCGAAGGCTCTCCTGATAGTCGATCTCGCAGCCGCGTTCCGGCAGCATGCGAAGGAGCGTCACGGCCTGCCAGCCCGCCGGACTGTGAAAGGTGAGGCGGAAGCTGGTACCGTCGCTCTCGGGGAGAGCTTCGGCAGTGAGGCCGGGCAGCTCGACTTTCGGTTGGCGATAGTGCAATTGCCACCTGGCCCCGGCGGTCCAGGCATGGCTCTGGGTGCTCTTCGCCCCTCGGCGATTGTCGGCGACCAGATGAACGCTCATGGGGGGCGCCTGAAGGTTGAGTTGCTCCATGCCGCCGACGGCATCGCGCCTGGCCCCCAGAAGGAGCAGGGTGTCGACCCTGGCGGCGCCCTGCCCTTTCAGCCAGTCACCCAAGGCATAGGCGAAACTGGTGGAGCCGGCGTTGACCAGTACCGGGTCGCGGCGGTATGGGTAGCGCACGATCAGCACAGGCACATGTTCACCGGCCGGCAGCATCAGGGTCACCGCGGGCGTGGATTTGGGTAGCCTCGGCAGCCAGACAAGAAGGAGAATGCAGATCCCCAGCGGCAGCCCCAGCCACCACATGGGACGCAGGCGGCGTCCGCCCAGGAAGAAGAGGGTCAACAGCAGATAATAGATTGCGACCAGCGCCAGGGGCGGTTTCGGCACAGCGGTCGCACCACCCCATGTGGCGGCGAAAAAGGCGATTCCCTGCAGGGCCAGCAGGAGCATGCCGAGGAACCAGGAGACGGCTTGTGGCAGGACCAACGGAACGACGAGCCAGGTGGCCAGACGAAGCACCGCCAGCGTCATGATCGGTGTGATCAGGAGCATGACCACCATGTTGATGACGATGGAGAACGGCAGGAAGAGCTGATTGTACCAGGCCATCAGCCCCAGCCCTCCCAACCAGGCGGCCGTCATGCCGAGAAAGCCCTGCAAGACTCTCCACTGAAGTGAGTGCCATCCTTGCCAGCGGGCCTGGCTTCGGCTCGGCAGCCAGCGCAGCTTCTCGAAACAATAGGCCCGCAACATCGATCCCTGCCGCCACCCCCAGATCAACGACAGCACGACGACGAAGGAGAACTGAAAGCCGGCCTGAAAGAGGTGAAGTGGGTTGATGACAAGGAGCACCAGCGCCGTGGCTACCACCGTATTGGTGATGACCGTGGGCTTCAGCGTGGCCCTGCCGACCGACCAGAGGGTCAGCATGCACCACGCGCGCATGGCCGAAGGCGCTGCTCCAGTCGCCAGGACATAGACGAGGAGAAGTACTGGCGCGATCAGGTGGCGGCCGCGAAAGGGGGTGCGCACGATCATCAGCAAGCCATTGAGGATGAGGTAGAGCACCGCGACGTGGAGGCCGCTGATGGCGAAAAGGTGAATCATGCCGCTGCGTACGTAGAGATCGCGATCGTCGGGGTCGAGTCCGCCGCGAAAGCCGAAGGTCATCGCTGCCAGAACCGCCCGGCTGGCCGGGTTCCGGGTATCCGCCACCAGGCCGGCAATCACCCACTCGCGCAGGCGGTAGAGGGCTGCCAGGCCCCGGCGAAAGCCTTCCGCCTCGTGCCGTTGTATAGCAAGCTCCTCCACACTGAGCACGTGCCGGATGCCGTTGGTGCGGAGAAAGCGTCGATAGTCGAAGCCGCCTGGAAGAGCAGCCTGCCAGGCTGGTTGCAGCGCTCCGCGCACGTGCAGCCGCTGGCCATATCTCAGGGATTGGTCCAGTTCATCGAGCAGCTCGGGTCGGCTTCGCATGAGGATCGTGCCGCGGCAGGGTTGCCACGGTTCAAAGCGGGAGAGGCGGAGCCGCCGCACGGCCAGCTCGACCTTCAGGCCGTCCTCGAGCCAGATCATCTCTTCGGTCCACGGCAGATGATCGTTGACCACGATGGCTTCGACCTCCACGTAGGCGCTTTCGTGGGGCAGCAGCTGGCGGTAACTCTGCCAGGGAGCCCAGTGATGGAGCAGGCCGATGAGGATGCCCAGCCCCAAGGCGATGGCCACTGGCGGGCGCAGCGGTCGAAGGGCCAGCAGGCAGAGAACGGCGGCGACGCCCCCGATCGCCAGCGCACCCGTGACGGAGATCTCACCGAGGGAAACCAGGCTGACGGGAAGGGAGCCGGCGATAAAGGCTGACAGGAGCGGCAGGGCGGGTATGGCCATCACGAGGTGATCGGGCAGGCGGGCCTGTCGCCACAGGCGCTGAAGAGTCAGCCGCGAAACGATCGACTGCCCCGACTTCATGGGCTGGGTCGCCTTCTGCTCTTACTGGGGAAGAGCAGAAGACCTCCGATAGCGGGGAGCATCACCAGAGCGCAGATCAGGTAGTGGAGCTGAAACTGCTCCATGTGCCAGGACCCGATGGTGATCTCCACCTCTCTGAGTGACTGCACGAGGGGAACGGCCAGCGCGGCGCCCAGGGCGTAAAAGCCGAGCATGCCGAGGTTGAGTACGGCAAAGTAGGCGCTGCGGTTGCGAGCCGCCGGCACGGTGCTGTAGATGGCGCTGATGTAGGCGACGAAGTAGAAGCTGTCGGCCGTTCCGACGATGATCCAGGCCGCGTAGACGGGCCAGGCAAGACCCGGCCTCGCCAGCGCATACATGAAGAAGAAGAGCAGATAGAGCGGCGCGACAAGAAGCATGATCCGGCGAGGGCCATAGCGATCGCACCACCTGCCCGCCAGCCGGCTTACCGCCACCTTGGTCACCAGATAGCCCGTCTGCATCACGGCGATCCGGGCCGTATCGAGACCAAGAATATCGAGATGAAAAACTTGGTAGTAGGGTATGGCGACGGCAAAGGGTACGGCGAAGATGAGCAGCCCCAGCAGATAGCGCATGAAGGGACCATGGCGCCAGATGCCCGCAAGATCCGCAATCGACACCTGCGACTCGGCGGAAAGGGTCGGCAGGCTGACGTGGCGCAGCGGCAGGAGGGCGAGCCAGCCGAAGAGGCCCCCGATCGCCATCAAGACCCCGAAGCCAATCGGGTTCTCGGTGTCGAAGCGCTGCGCCAGAAAGCCGACGATGAGCACGGTCCCGATGGTCACCACGGTCAGGACCTGCAGGCGCCTGCCGAGATACCGTCCGCGCAAGCCGGCGGGGATGGTGGCGGCCGACCATTCTTCAGTCAGCGGCTTGGTGAGGTGGAGCAGTCCCGCCGCGGCAAACATTGCCAGCGCCAGGATGCTGAAGCGCCAGGCCGGGGGTGCGAACGGGACCAGGAGGACGGCACCGATCAGCACCATTGGCTCCAGCATCGCCAAGGTAACGACGAAGCGCTTCTTGTTGCTGGCGCGTCCGCTCAGCATCAACCCCACCAGCTGGAGGATGCAGGCCAGGCCAAGGGCAGAGCTGAGATAGCCCATCCGTTCCTTGGGAACCCCGAGCGCCAGCGCAAAGGCGACAAAGACAAAGGTGGTGCCCGCGCAGATGGTATCGCAGACCGATCGCAGCCAGATGTTCACGTTCAGGCTGGCCAGGGTCTTGCGGGTCTGGGCGCGGCTCAAACCGCTCGGCAAATAAGGTTCTCGTGCCATGTCGGAAAAGATGCCCTGTCGAGCGGCGAAGGCAAGCTCCGCCGGCCTTTCCATGGCCCTATCCGGCTCATCATGCTTTCTTCTGTTGCACTGGCCACCGCAATTTCCTATACTGCACGTCATGAATGGGTGAGAGCCGACCGATGCGGGAACGCCATCATCCCCTGCGCTTTTTGTTTTCGCACTGTGATGATCTGGTCAAGAGAGGGACCGTTCCACATGGAGCCGCGCGCCATTCGAATTCTCTGTGCGGACGACGATCCGGACATGCACACGCTTTACCGTCGCTTTCTCCAGAAGCGCGGCTATGAAGTCATGTGTTGCGACGACGGGTCCCAGGTCGTCGACGCCTTCGCCCAACACCCCTCGGACCTCATCATCCTGGACCTCAACATGCCCGGCATGTCCGGCATGGATGCGCTGGAGTTGATGCGGCGTCGGCTGGATGCCTTCAGCGTGCCGATCATCATCGTCTCGGCGGAGGATTCGGAAGAAACCATCGTCGATGGCCTCTCCAGCGGCGCCGACGAGTTCATCGTCAAGCCATTCAAGTCTTCGGAGCTGCTGGCCAAGGTGGCGATTGCCCTCCGCAAGCGGAAGTCGGTGGGCAGCAGCGACATGGGGATGGCGCTTGGCAGCCGTTTTGCGGGCCGTTACGAGCTGCTCGACCGCGCCGGCCAGGGCGGCTTCAGCACCGTCTACCGGGCGCTCGACACGCACGCCGCGGAGCCGCTGCTCATCGCCCTCAAGATCTTCGATCTTCCCGCCGCCAAGCGCAACGACCGCCAGTTCATGTCGGCCTTCCTGCGAGAAGCCTACGAGCATTCGAAGCTCCACCACCCGCACATCATCAGCCTGTACGATTTCGGGCAGGTCAGCGGCTTCTATTTCATGGCGATGGAGTACGTGAACGGGGAGACGCTGGAGGGCTATCTGCGCGAGCATGAGACCCTCGATGAGTATCGCGCGTCGTTCGTCTGCTACCAGATGGCGCAGGCCCTCCTTTACCTCAGCGAGCAGGGACTGGTTCATCGGGACATCAAGCCCGCCAACATCATGCTGACTCCCGATGGGGATATCAAGCTGCTGGATTTCGGCCTCGCCAAGAAGCCCAACGAGCATACGGTTTCCCTTGACGACGAGTTTCGCGGCACGCCCCAGTTCGTCTCGCCGGAATACATCCGCGACGAACCCCTGACCATTGCCAGCGATGTCTATTCGCTTGGCTGTTCTCTCTATTATCTTGCTTCGGGTCTTTCGCCCATGCCTGGCGGCAGCACGCTCGACATCCTGAGGGCACACCTGCACGAGACCCCCATCCCACTGGCGCAGGTCTGTGCGGAGTTGAGCCCGGCCTTTGCCGCCCTGATCGACAGCATGCTGGAGAAGGATCCGTATGACCGCCCCGACCTGCCCACGATCCTGACTACCTGCCGGGAACTGCTCACGCACTGGCAGGAGAAGACCCATCCCGGCTTCTGAGCGTCGCCGACCTATCGTTCCTCTTCGTACTCATCGTCGCTCGGATACGAAGGCCGGACTCCAACGGCCGATTATACGCGGGAGTTCCCAGCTGGTCGTTGCCCGTACATTTTTCTTCATACGTCCACGCTCGTTCCGCCCCTGCGCTGACCTCAAAGTGGGGGGCGTTCTCCGAACGGCGACCACGGCCGTTTCCGACGGCCATCCGTCATCCGTCAGATCCGTCAGATCCGTCCAGATCTCCTTTGCCACCTTGCCCCAACTGGGCTACGTCCCATAGCCCAGGGCTGCGGCCACCGCGCCGCCCCTCCCCGCGTGCGCTCAATTCCACAGGACCTATTAGTGAGGCGTTCTTCGAACGGCGACCAAGGCCGTTACCAACGGGCACTCCCTCCCATTTATCCGTCAGATCCGTCAGATCCGTCCAGATCTCCTTTTGCCACCTTGCCCCAATCGGGGCTACGTCCCATAGCCCAGGGTTGTGCCGCCAAAGGCGGTGCTACCCTGGGTATACTGCCCGCCTCCCTTCAACCCCCATGCGGGGTTGCGTCCACCGCGCCACCTTCTCCCCGCGTGCGCTCAATTCCATGGGAGGGTGACCCAAGATAGGAATGGGGCAACGTCCAACGCCGGTGCCACTCAGGCGAGTGGCGTGCCCGGAGGGCGCGGGACGTTGGGAAGGGGCAACGGCGAACGCCGGGGTCCGTCGGTGGACGGACGTAGCCGCCCTTCAGGCAAGTGGCGTGCCCAGGGTCTCGGGATTACCAATAAAGCTGTTGGCGTTGGTCGAGGGTGAGGTTGCGGGCGGCGTAGGCAAAGAAGTGATCGTAGTGGGATTGGCGGTGCTCGCCGTCGCGGCTGTCGTTGTAGGAGAGGAAGAGGGCGCGCCGGGGATTGTCGCTGGTGTTGGGACCGGCGGCATGAGGCGCGAGGCAATGGAAGATGGCGATGTCTCCAGGTTTGAGCTCCGCATGGATGTGCTCCTCGCCGGCCAGGCTTTCGGGGTCGATCTGGCCATCGAGGCTGCCGGCCTCATGGCGAAAACCCTCTTGCCATCCGGTCCACAGCTCGGTGCAGCCATTCTCGCGGGTGGTCTCGTCGAGGGGTATGGAGACGGAGAGGAGGCTGCCGGGAAAGCCTTGCCACCAGTTGTAATCCTGGTGCAGGCCGTTGCCGTGGGCCTTTGCCGGCTTGATGATGAGCTTGTCCTTGAAGAGCCGTGGCGCGAAGCCGCCGTAGATGGAGCGCAGGGGGTCGCAGATTCGGCGATCCCGGGCGAGTTTCGCGAAGAGGGGCGAGATGTCGACGCAGGGGTCGATCTTCCAGGGGACCGTCACCCCTTCAGCGAAGGGGCCGGCGTAGCGCAGGTTGCGGCCGCTCAGGTCGGCGTCGGCGAGGAGCCGGTCGCTCTCTCGCCGAAGCTCTTCGATGTCGCCGACGTCGAGTACCTGTCGCAGGATCAGGAAGCCCTTGCAGGAGTAGCTCCTGACCTGTTCACCACTCAGCCCGAAGGGCATCTCCTCCGCGGCGAGGTGTTGAAAGACAGGTTGGCATGGACGGGGGAAATCGAGTCGTGCGGTCATGGTGAGGGATCTCCGTTCTTGCGGTGGGTTCAGTTCTGGGATCGGGCATAAGGACATGCCATCATGCACATTTCGGCTACGCATGGGCGCAGCTTGAGGATGTGGTCTTCCTTGGCGATGCCGGCCGCGAGCGCGGCGGCCGTTACCTTGTCGGGAATGGGGGCGTTGGTGGTGGAGCCGGTCAGCGCCACGCCTTCCGCGGGGATCAGCCCATAGCGCAGGGCCCAATCGCAGCGCACCTGTTCGACGGGGTTGAAGAGCAGGTCGCACCCATCGAGGCGAAGGGTGGCCGGCTCCGCGCGGTGCGCGTTGACGGTACAGCCGCGCAGGCAGCGCTCGCATCCTTCGCAGGCGCTGCGCAGCCCGGCCAGGTCGGCCAGCGACTCCTCCTCCAGTTCCGCATCGACGACGATGGCGAGGAAGCGGACATTGGCGCCGTATTCGGCGGTGGTGACAAAGCCGCCTTTGGTGAGGGTGCCCAGCCCCGCGGCCACGGCGGCAAACCGATTGCAGAAGAGGTTGGGTTGGGGGCCGCGCGGATTGGCCGCCCAGGAGCCGGTGCCGCAGAGGTCGTAGGTGGCCGTGCTGCGCCAGCCCCATCCGCCCATGATCTTCATGAGCCGCAGGGCCATGTTGTTGAGGTGGCGATGACTCTGGTGCTGGGCAAAGGCGTAGGGGCCGATGGCCTCCGCCGGATCGCGGCCCATGGCGCTAGTGCTCTCCCGGGGGATGCGACAACCCAGCACAATCACCGACCTGGCGCCGGTCAGGTGCGATTCGGGCGTATGGAGCCGTCGCGTCGACTCCGTCACCTCGGCGGAGGAGTCGAGCCACCGTTTGCCGGTATCGCGAGCGTCGAAAATGGTTTCGCCCTCGAAGATGGGGCGTATGGCGGCGGCGATGTCGTCCAGGCGTTGTGCCGAGGCGATGCCCACCAGATCCGCGCCCAACTCGCGAGCGAGGTTGCGGACGGATTGGCTGGGGTTGCTGCCGGCGGGCAGGGGCGCATAGGTGGCGGTCGCCGCTTCGGGTGTCAGCTCCGCACTGGTCAGCAGGAAGGCGGTGGCCCCTTCCCATGCGGCGCCGAAGCGGGTGGCGGTGAAGGCCTTGACCTTGTCGATGGCGCTCTTGCCCGGATCCTGGGTCAGGCCGCTCATGGCGTAGGGGGCGGCGCTGTAGCCAAGCTGCTCCAGCGTGTGCGAAGCATAGAAGATGGTTTTCTGGACCGCATAGTGGCTGCTGTAGCTCCACTCGACCTGACGGTCGTTGGTGGACGTTGGCGCGGCGGCCGGGGGAAGGACGCCGGCCAGAACGGCGCTGCGCGCATCCGGGAGAAGCGATGCCACGTCGACGCCTGCCGCTTCCAAGGTTTCCCGCGAGACGATGGCGAGGGTGTCGATGCCGTCCGCCAGCATGGCCGCCGTCATCTGCATCTGGACGCGTCGTTCGGGGCTGGGCGACGTCGGCGCCACATCCTTGCGGCGAATGGGGGCGCTGGAGTAGCCCTTGTCCCAGGTGCGCTTTTCCTTCGGGAGACAATACTTGAGGCAACTGCCCATGGTGCCGCCCCGCAGGCCGTCGCACGCGACACTTTTCAGGATCGAGTCTTCATCGACCTGCTCGGGGATCTTGCTGTCGATGCTCAGGCCGAAGTGCTCCGCCCAGGCACACCGCCACAGGTTCTTGTCGCAACGGGTATAGCTGTTTCCTTCGATCTCGAGCGCCACTTCGCCGCGCACTTCGCGGGTGAAGGCCATGGTGGGGCAATGCTTCACGCACATGTTGCAGCGATCGCAGAGGCTGTTGCCGGGCAGCAGCGGGGTCGGCTCCAGGGGAGCATCGGTGATGATGGAGACGAAGCGATTGCGGGCGCCATATTCGGGGGTCATGGCGAGGCCGCTCCAGCCAAGCTCGGCCAGCCCGGCGGCGACGCCGGCATAGATGTGCGAGATGTCCGGCGAGAAGATGGCGTCAAGCTCCTTGTAGGGGCGATAGCGCCAGATGTTGCTGGCGGTGATCGGCACGGCGCGCCAACCACGGTCTTCCAGCCAGGCAGCCATCCGGTAGGAAAGGACGTCGAGGTGATTGTTCATGAGGAGCTGGTAGAGGTAGGAGCCCTGCTCATGGGCGTTGTACTCGCCGCCCATCTCGATCATGCCGTCGGTATGATGAATGGCGCAGACGAGGACGCTGCGCGCCGTCGGCATGATGCCCTTGGGGCTCATCAGCGGGGGGCAATTCTCCCAGCGCTCGATATTGCCCACGCCCGCCAGATGTGCGCCCATGGTGTACGCGGCCTGCTTGGCCTGTGCCGTCAACAAGGTATCCATGTCATTTTCCCCTTATGATGATTACCCGTTCCAGGTGAACCACAAACGGCCCAGATCGCGGGCCGTAGCATGCATGGCGGACAGGTACGCTGCCCGCATGGTCTCGTCCCACCGAAAGTCCGGCAGATGCACCCCAATCGCGCCCAGCAGGAAACTCCCTTCCAGCACCGGCACCGCCAGGCTGGCGATGTCGCGGCCGTGCGATTCGGCGTAACCGGCTGCCCTCACCCGATCCAGCGCGACCTCCAGCTCCGGCCGCTCGGCAATGCCGTCCCAGGCCGGGCCCGGGAGCCCCTCGCGAGAGAGAATCTCCTCGCGTTCGTCCGCCGCGGCGCAGGCGGCCAGCATGCGTCCGGTCACGGTTTCCCAGATGTTCATGTGCTCGCCGTCCAGCCGATCCGCATTAACCTGCAGCAACTGCTCCCCCTGCGTTCGCGCCAGCACGTAGCGCATGCCGCCCGCCAGACTCGTCAGCACCGCATTCTCGTTGAGCTGTCCCGCCAGTTGCACCAGCGGCTGCAGCAGCTCCGCCGGCAGGGGACGCCCCACGTGACGATTGCGGATGAGCTGCCCCGGCTTGCTTCCCAACCGGTACCGCCCTTCACCGTCATTGATCACATAGCCGGACATGACCAGAGTCTTGAGCAGGTTGTGGGCGGTCGTCCGCTTGTGCCCCATCCGCTCGGCAATCGCCGCCAGGGAAAGCCCTTCCTCCCCCGCCGCATAGGAGAGCAGTTCCAGTAGCTCCAACCCTTTTCGCAACGCTTCAACCGGCGCTCGTTCCATAATACTGAACTCCATTGCTTATGGTGGAACGATAGCGCGGATACGAAGGGAGGTCAAGGGGGTGAAGGAAGAAAAAAGCTGCGCGAGGGGGGAAGAGGCGGCGGAGAGGGGATGATGGCAGAGGGATCGGGCGGATCGGACGGATCAGGCGGATCGGATGGCGGTGCGCGCCTGGGGGCGCAAACCGGCATGGGGTTGATGCGTGGGAGTCCCCCCCGGCCATTGCCCGTACATTCCTCTTCAACCAAGGCCGTTACCAACGGCCCTCCCTCCCATTTGTCCGTCAGATCCGTCAGATCACGTCAGATCCGTCCAGATCTCCTTTTGCCCTCTATCCCCAAACGGGGCTGCGTCCCATAGCCCACGGTTGCCGCCTGGCAGCTACCCTGGGTAACCTGCGCCCCACCCATCAACCCCAAAAGGGTTGCGTCCTTGGCGTCATTTCCACGGGACATCCACCGAACCGCGACTTCTGACATCGCCATCGCCCCACGTAAGCTCAATTCCACAGCCCTTAGCCTCGAAAGGCTGCCATTGCTGCCAACGGCCCCCTGCCATTGCCATTGCCAGCTCCCCACGTGAACTCAATTCCATGGGGCTTATTGGTGAGCATCGGGATCTTGGGAGGGAGCGAGGCGCAAGGGGTGCCACTCAGGCGAGTGGCGTGCCCAGGATAGGGCAGCGGCAAGCGAAGCTATGGGGAAAGACCGGGATTCTGGGAGGGAGCGAGGCGCAACCCGGTGCCACTCAGGCGAGTGGCGTGCGCAAGATAGGGGAGCGGCAAGCGCTTATGGCGTCAGGCGGTCGATCTGGGACTGGAGCTGGTGGAGGAGGGGGGCGTCGGCGCGGTAGCGCAGGGCCATGGCGTGGGCCTCACGGGCGCGGGAGAGGGCGGACTCGTGCTGACCGGCAGCCTCGAGGGCGGTGGCGAGATTCATCAGGATCGAAAGATCGTGCGGGCGGAGGGCGAGGGCCTGCCGATAGCAGATGACGGCCTTCTGCGCTTCTCCCTGGCGGGCAAAGAAGTTGCCGACTTCGTTGATTGCCAGGGGATTGAGGAAGTTCCGCTGGAGCCCCTCCTGATACCAGCGTCGCGCCTCTTCGATGTTCCCCGTCTTTTCCAGCGCCAGGGCCAGGTTGATCGGGGCGTTCGAGTGGTCGGGCCGGAGGCTCAGTACGGATTGGAAGCGCGTAATGGCACTCTGGTAGTCTCCTTGGTGCAAATGCGCCAGGCCGAGATTGTTGTGCGCGATCCAGGCGCTGTCGTTCTTCGCCAGCACATCCCGCCACAGGGTTGGCTCGTCGCGAAAGGCGAGGGTATGGCGGGCGGTCAGCAGACCCAGCCCCATAATCAGCGCCGGCAGCAGGAGTGCCAGACGCGGCCAGCGGTCGCAGAGCCGGTGCAGCAGCGCCCCGAAGAGGGCCAACAGCCAGATGCTGGCATGATACTGAAAGTGATCGGCGACAAAGGAGTAGCGCATCGGGTAGACGTTGAAGAAGCCGAGGGCTGGAGTCAGCGTGCCGATGAAGAGAAGCACCGCGACCAGCGGCCCCAGACCCCAGCGCCGCCGCCGCACCCAGAGCCAGATCAGCACCGCGAGCAGCGCCGCCGGATAGAGATAGAGCGCCACATGGCTGCTGTCGATCTGCCACCGCGGATAGATGAAGATGAGCGGCTCCGGCCACAGGAGCTTGGCCGCATAGAACCAGACGACCTGGCCGGCAATCAGGCAGCGCTCCACTAGCGAGAAATCCCATTCGCTTCCCATCGCCCCAACATGCTGCCGCTCCAGGAGAATCGTCACCCACGCCATTGCCAAACCGATCACGAAGAAGGGGACCAGCGGCAGCAACATCCGCCAGTCGCGTCGCGTCACGGGCCAGTCGCGCCAGAGCAGGAGCACGACCAGGGCCGCGGGCAGGGTGCTGGTCACCGTCTTGCTCAACAATGCCGCAACAAAAAGCAGCATCGCCAGACCATAGTGCAGCCATCCGCGGCGGGTGCGCCACCAGGCCGCCGCCCCACCCTTCGTCATCCGCAGATAAACCAGCAGCGTCGCCAGATAGAACACCAGGGAGAGGACATTCTTGCGCTCGGTAACCCAAGCCACCGACTCGACCTGCACCGGATGCACCGCGAAGAGCAGGGCTCCCAGCCACGCCCCAGGCACCGCCAGCTCTCGCAGGAGCCGCCAGAGGAGCATCGCGCCGCCAATGTGCAGCAGGATATTCACCAGATGATACCCCATCGGCTGCAGCCCCCACAGCTGATACTCCAGCCAGAAGCTTGTGTGCACAAGCGGATAGTACTGGGGTATCGACCGCGGCTCCAGCCAGATCCTCCGCAACCCCTCCAGACTCCGCAGGGTCACGTTGGCGGTCACATAGTTGTCATCATCCCAGATGTAGCCGTTCCATAAGGCGGGCACGTAACACAGCAAGGTCACCCCCGCCAGCAAGGCATAGCCCAACCACCGACGCTGTACCGGTGAAAACCGACTGCCTACCTTGTCGTCCCATTCAAGCATTCGCTACAATGCCCACCCACCGCTCGCATGTCAAGAAGAGGACAGGCAGGGCGAACGAGCACCGGCGGGGCGAGCACCAGCGGGGCGCTGCCCCGGACCCCGCTGGGGAGGCGCACCTCCCCAGACCCCACATTGCTTCTTGTCGGTTTCCGCAGATCGGATCTACGGAATCCGACAAGGGATATTGGGGAGGGGCGGAGGGAGCAGGACAACGCAGAGACGCAGCAGAAATTAACCACAAAGATCGCAGAGATCGCAAAGATCGAGTGGGGGCACGCAGTGGACGCAGGGGACGAAGGGGACGGCAACGGACTATGAAGAAGAATGTCGGGCAACGGCTGGGTGGGGGACTTTGACCTTGTGCAGGGGGGCTGTTAGTCAGCTCGTTCGTCACGCAGGTTCTGGATAAGGCGTGCGCCAAGGTAGGTGCCGTCGTCAGGCGCATCCAGCGTGGAGTCGATTGCCCGGATGACTGCCTGGTCATTGCCTTGCTCCAGAACCGTCCTGATTTCTCTCAGCGATTTTTCTCCCAGTCTCGGCCATAGCCGAGCGAAACCGTCAGAAACGTTGCGACAAGCCATGTGTTGGCGACCAAGCATAGAAGCCCCGTGATCAGGGCGGGGAGTTTGCGCCCCTTCCCCATGACAAATGCCCAGACGCCGAAGAGTATAAGGTTAATGGCTGCCAATACAATGATCATGGGAGGATGCCTGATTTGAGCTAAAACGTGATCAGCC
Source organism: Lentisphaeria bacterium (assembly GCA_041690595.1). Classification (GTDB taxonomy): domain Bacteria; phylum Verrucomicrobiota; class Lentisphaeria; order JABSQK01; family JAWLHB01; genus JAWLHB01. The sequence goes on along the minus strand of JAWLHB010000015.1, from coordinate 98,191 downwards.
GAGGATCTGGGGATTGAGTTGCCATATGGCATAGTTGAGGGCGCAAGCGAAGCTGACCCATAGCAGGTATGGCACGAACAAGGCGCCTGCCCATGGTCTGATGCGCCAGAAGGCTATCAGGGTCGCCAGGATCAATACCCATAGCACCAGAATCTCGGCGAAGGCCAAACCACCACGTTGCCAGGCAAAGAATAACCAGGTCCAGAGGGCGTTGAAGGCGAGTTGCACCAGAAACAGCGTGAGCGCAGGTTTGGCTGCACGAAAGCCGCCAATTCGCCAGACCAGCCACGCCGCGATGCCCATCAGGATATAGAGAACGGTCCAGACGGGGCCGAAGATCCAGCCGGGAGGGGCCCAGTCGGGGAGGACGAGTTGCCGGTAGAATGAGCCTGCCTGGCTCGATGCGACGCCGCCCATGGCCGCGGCAATGAAGCTGACAAGAAGCCAGCCGGCCAAACCAACGATCTGCTTCCGCTTTGTAAAGGGTTCCATGCGAAACTCCCGATTCCTTTTCCGCAATCTATCGGCACGACCGCGCGTGTACAAGCGCGGAGTTGGAAGGAAAGACTGACAGCGGGACGCTGCCCCGAACCCCGCTGGGGGGCTCGCCTCCCCAGACCCCACGGTGAATCTGGAGGGAGGAGAGATTCGAAAAGCCAGGCTGCCATCGCTGAACTCAAGGCGGTGAACGTTTTCTCCGCTTGCGAATTTCCTGTAGCGCTATAGCTACCAAGGTGACCACGGTCAGCGGAATCACGACATACACCATGACTTCACTGAACCTTGGCAGAGCATCATGATGAGATGCAGCCAGGACGAGGTAGAGCGTATAGGCCACGTAGTACCCCAATAGCACTACCCCCTCCTTGCGGCTGATAACGCCGCCTGTGAAGAATATGGGCATGCAGGCCAAGGCCACCATGATCATGACGGGTATATCGAAACCGACGACTGCCGTTGATACGTCAATGCCTGTTGGCGCCACGATGCTGGCAATCCCAAGTACACCCATGATGTTGAAGATATTGCTGCCGACCACATTACCCACAGCGATGTCGCGCTCTCCACGAATCGCCGCGATGACTGAAGTGACGACTTCAGGGAGGGATGTACCTGCTGCGACGATAGTCAGTCCTACAACCAATTCGCTGACCCCCATATAGTGGGCAAAGGAAATCGCACCGTCGACAAGCCAGCGGGAGCCGAGGACCAACAACGCCAGGCCTCCCACGACCAAGCTTATGTCTTTTATCCAGCTGCTTCTTGCCGATGTCTCAGTACCGGAATCCTTCTCCTTCCGTAATTCGGCGCTTTCCTTGCGACTCTGGCGCATCAGGAACCAGACGTAGATAATGAGACCGACAACCAGCATGAGACCGTCAACGCGGCTGAGGTGTTCATCCAGCGAGAGTATCAGCACGAGCACCGACAGTGCTATCATCAACGGCACATCGAGTCGTACAAGCTGTTGCGACACGACTAACGGTACGATCAGCGCTGAAAGGCCAAGGATGAAGAGAACGTTGAAAATATTGCTGCCAACAACGTTTCCCACGGCAATGCTGGCTTGGCCTGACAGTGCCGATTTGACACTAACCGCGAGTTCGGGTGAGCTGGTGCCGAAGGCTACGACCGTCAGCCCGATGACCAGCGGCGATATGCCGAGAAGAGCCGCCAGACGGGATGCGCCCCGCACCAATGCTTCCGCACCGACGATCAGAAAGACCAGCCCAACGATGAACACTAAAACTGCCATGGTTGACCCTGAATTTGGGAAAATGCCAGCAGCCTGCCCGCGAGCGGCGACAGGAGCTGTCGTGTCGATCCTGAGGAGACAGGGGGGGGGACGCTCGCTTATGAATGTAGCGTTGGGACTATGGAGCGTGCAAGGGCAGGGTTGGCTGGGGCGTCGGGGAGGCGTACCGCCACAGACCCTGCGATGATCTTACGCGCACTGGAGAATCATCCAGCAGTTGTCGAAACGCCCTTTCGGATTCTCCGATTTGCCGAACAGGGACTTGAACAACGACATCGTCTTCTCCATTGGCAACGCTTGGGCTGATCTGGCGGGGATCAGCCGGATGGGCAGGTTGGGGGTGTGTCGGTTATGCTGACAGGTACCGCAGGAATAGTATCCACCCAATCGGGGAATCACAAGGGACTGACGCAACAATGAACTCGCTTTTGTGCTGCAATCCGCCCGAACCTCGTCTCAGAGTTTTTGGGGAGCGAAAAAGCGGTCACCCAGAAGGCAGATCCAAGCGGACGAAACTCACCACGAAGAGCACGAAGAGCACGAAGAATGGATTGTAAGGCTTTAACCGTGATGGTAAGTCATTATAAATATCATAACGATCATCTTGATTTACTTTTTACAACCTTCGTGCTCTTCGTGTCCTTCGTGGTGATCGTTTAGCGTCCAATATTGACGAATGTGAAGTTTCACCCCGAGACCGACGGGCAAGATTAGATCCTCTCCCACAGTGGAGCTGGGCCGCTCGGAGGGCGGCTCCAATGGGAACGCGGGGACCGAGGTTTTGGCCGATCTGGATCCTTTTGGAGGTATGCATTGACACGCAGAGAGAGGCTGGATATTCTTGTAAGGAACGCATGGACTTTGACACTTGTCATTAACGAGGTGACGTCATGATTGATTTTCCTGTCGCCGACACTCACCTGCATTTGTGGGATCCCGATCGTCTGTCGTATCCATGGCTGGCCGGTGCCGAGGCAATCAATCGGCCCCACCTGCTGGATGCGTACGACGCGGCAACGGCCGGCATTCCGATCCGGCGAATGGTCTTCCTTCAATGCGAATGCGATCCCGCGCAGGCTCAGGACGAGTGCGACTGGGTGGAAGGGCTGGCGCAGAGAGACGAGCGGATTCAGGGGATCGTGCCGTGGGCGCCGCTGGAGCGGGGCGAGGGAGCGCGGCCGGCGCTCAAGAAGCTGGCGGCAAATCCGCGGGTGAAAGGGATTCGGCGCATCCTGCAGTTCGAGCCGGACGCCGATTTCGGGCTCGCGCCGGGCTTTGTGCAGGGGGTTCAGATGCTGGCGGAGTATGGGCTGAGCTTCGATCTGTGCATCAAGGGAGACGAGCAGTTCGAGGCGGTTCTGGCGCTGGTTCGCCGCTGTCCGCGGGTGACCTTCATGCTCGACCACATCGGCAAGCCTTTCATCAAGGAGCGCATTCTGGAGCCATGGGCCGGTTACATGAGGCTGCTGGGCGCGCTGCCGAATACGTGGTGCAAGGTCTCGGGGCTGGTGAATGAGGCGGAGTGGGAGCGTTGGTCTGCCGCCGACCTCGAGCCGTACCTGGAGGTAGCCTTCAGCGCTTTCAATGAGGACCGTGTCTGCTTCGGTGGCGACTGGCCGGTCTGCACCCTGGCCTCGACGTATCGCCGCTGGTTCGATACGCTGGTGAGCTACACGGCGGAGTGGAGCGAGCCGCGTCGCCGCAAGCTCTTCCACGACAATGCCATCACCTTCTACCGGTTGGAGGAGTGAAAATGCGGGGCCTTAAGGGAAAGCGGGTGATTATTACGGGTGGCTTGGGCGACCTTGGCTATGTCAGCGCTATCCGGCTGGTCGAGGAGGGGTGTCTGGTGACGCTCTTCGATGTGAAGGCGGACGGGGATGGCATGGCGGCCGCTATCGGCTGCGGCTTTCATCAGGTCGACATCAGCAACGAGGCACAGATCGAAGCGGCCTGCGGCGCGGTGCGGGAGGAGGTGGGGCTCGTCGATGTGCTGGTGAACAGCGCGGCGTTCTTCGTCTTCAAGAGCATCGACGCGACCGTCGCGGAGTGGCAGAAGATCCTTTCGGTCAACGTGATGGGTACCTCGCTGATGGCAAAGCATGTGGTGCCGGGGATGAAGGAGGCGGGCGGGGGCAGCATCATCAACTTCTCGTCAGTCAGCGGGCATGTGGGGCAGGCGAACTTCGCTACCTACAACGCGACCAAATTCGCGATCCGGGGGTTGACGAAGTGCTGGGCGCAGGATCTGGGTCCCTTTGGCATTCGCGTCAACACCCTCTGCCCCGGCTACATTTATACCAGCGCCTTCGTCAATTCATGTACGCAGCTCGGGCTCGATATCGAGGAAGAGGATCGGCGGGCGAGCGCGCTGCATCTGCTTGGACGGCAGGGACGCGCCGAAGAGGTGGCGGGTGTGGTCGCCTTTCTGGCCAGCGAGGACTCGTCCTTCATGACCGGCAGCGATGTGCTGGTCGACGGCGGTTATCTGGCAAAATAGTCAATACATTTGAACGGTTGCCGCCGAGCGGCAGGGGAGGCGGGAGTGGAATTGAGCGGACAGCATGCGTTGGTGACGGGAGCCGCGCGCGGCATCGGGCGCCAGATTTGCCTGACACTTGCCGAAGCGGGTGCCTGGGTAAGCGCGGTCGATCTGGATGAAGCGGGTGCCGCGGCGACGGCGGAGATGATCCGTGCACAGGGCGGAAAGAGCTGGCCGCTGCGGGCCGACGTATCGGCGGAGAGCGATGTCGAGGCGATGATGCGCCAGGCGCAGGCTCAGGGCGGGCCGCTGGAGATCCTGGTCAACAACGCGGGGATCTGCAGGATGGTGCCGATTCTGGAGATTTCGGCGGCGGAATGGGATCGCTTCATGGCGATCAATCTGCGCAGCGTCTTCCTCTGCTCGCGCGAGGCGTTTCGTTCGATGAAGGAGCGCGGGCGCGGCAAGATCGTGAGTATCGCGTCGGCGGCGGGCAAGCTTGGCGGGCTTGCCGCGGGGGCGCATTACTCCGCCAGCAAGGCGGGGGTGATCTGCTTCACGAAGTCCCTGGCGCTTCAGGCGGCGCCGTACAAGATCAATGTCAACGCGGTATGTCCGGGGCCAAACGCCACCGAGATGACGGCCGCCTGGGGAGAGGAGGTCAACGATGCGTTTGCGGCGAAGATCCCGTGGCAGGCATACGGGCAACCGCTGGATATCGCCAATGCGGTGGCCTTCCTGGTCTCGCCGCGGGCGGGTTATATCACTGGCGAGATTCTCGATGTCAACGGCGGCCTAGTCATGGATTGATGTGATGCAGGACGACTTCAGGACGACGATTTTTGAGCGCATGAGCTTGGCGCGCGATGGTTTCATGACCCGCACGCTGATCGCGGAAGAGAACCGCCTGCGGCCGGCCTTCGACTGCGTTCTGCTGCCGGAACCGCACATCCGCCACACGCAATGGGACCATGGCGATGTTACCAGCCGGGCACTGCGGGTGTGGCTGGCGATGCGCGAGATCGCGAATGAGCCGGTGCCGGGGCCGTGGGAAGAGGGGCTGTGGCGGCACCTGCAATACGTGCTGCTGACGCCTTCGGGGATGGCCTGCGTGCCGGATCACAGCGACCCCGCCAAGGGTGAGTTCTACTACCACATGTGGGATCAGGGGCGGAGCTTCGACTATCTCGTCTACCGCCTGGGGCATCGCCTGACCTGCCGGCATGAACGGCCGCTCCTGCTCGGCTTGATTCGCCGGCTGCAGGAAGGGGTGCTGGCGCGAGCGGTGAGCACCACGCTTCCGGATGGCGAAGAAAGCCTCCACTGGCCATCGGATCTCTTCTGGAACGAGTCGACGACGCTGCCGGAAGGACGCGATTTCGGGTATCAGAACTGGTACAACTGGTGCATCGTCACGTCACAGTTGCTTGGGCCGCAGGTGGATCTGGCGCTCTTGACGGGGGAGCAGGGCGATCTCGACCTGGCGATGCGCATCGCGCGCGGCTTCCTGGCGGGGCACGAGTCGCGTCGGCGAAGCACCTCTCCGATGTTCAGCGAGGATGGTGCTTTCATGGGCCACTTCCATGGCGCGGTATCGGGGCTGGATGCCCTTGTCCGGCTGGCGCACCTGCTCTGGCATCGCGGAGAGCGGGAGCTGGCGATCAGCTGGATCGAGCTAGCCGTGCGGGTCTGGCGGTGGATCTTCGATGCCGACCGCAACGCGTGCCCGGGTACGTCCTGTGGCTGCTTCCCCGAGACCGCCGCGGATCAGCCGAGCTGTGTCAGCGAACTCTGCTGCACTGCCGACATGATCGAGCTGGCGGGGAACCTGGCGCGGTGCGCCGAGCTGGATCCTCGCTGGGAGGAGCTGGCGGATCTGTGGGATGATGTGGAGCGCTTCACGCGCAATGAGATCCTGAAGACGCAGTTGACGGATCCGGCAAGGCTGCTGCCCCACCTGGTCTGTACCGATGAGTTGACGGAGGCGGAAGCGGCCGCGCGCCTGGATCGCCTGCAGGGCACGTGGGCAAGCTGTCGCCCGCATCTTCCGGATATGGGCGTATATGGCTCCGAAGGGTGGCTTCGCAATGTCTCCCCCAAGTTGCTCGACGATCCGGCCGTGGGCCCGCATACCCCCGTGATCACCTCGGGCGGCTGTTGCGCTTATGCCGGATGCCGGGCTCTTTGCCACGCCTGGCAGAATGCGGTCGTGAGCCGCGGCGACTGCACCATGGTGCGCATCGCGGCCGGTCATGCGAATGGCGCCATACGTATCGAGGCGCTTGCCGACGGAGGGGTGACGGCGACAGCGGCCCGCGATCATGAGCTTCGGGTGCGGATCCCCAGCCATGTGGCGGAGGGGGCGGTCCGCGCCGAAGGAGCAGGCGCGAAGCGGGAAGGGCGCTGGTTCGTCGTCCAGCTCGCCGCTGGAGAAACGGTGACGGTGCGATGGCCGCTGACCGAGTGGGAAACGGACGAGATCTTCGGTTCGCCAAACGGGGCGCGGCTCTTTGCGGCGAGCGCTGCCGATGAGCGCGTTTCCGTGCATCTGCGATATGCGGGAAATCGCCTCATCGGCATCACACCGCGCGGTCCAAAGATCGACTATCTGACGGGGCTGTGAGGCGACGATCAGAGAACCGCGTTGATCTTCTCCTTGAGACTTTCGGGGTCGAACGGCTTGACGATGTAGGAGTTGGCGCCGGCTTTCAAGGCCTGCAGAACCTGCTCCTTTTCCGCGACTGAGGTACACATGATAACCGGGATGCTCTTCGTCTGAGGATGCGCCCTCAGCCGCATGAGAGTCTCGATGCCGCTCATTTCCGGCATGTTGATGTCGCAGAGGATGAGGCCCATGTTGTAGTTGTTTTCAACGATCCGCATGAGCCCTTCCTTGCCGTTGCCGGCCTCGATGATGTCGTCATACCCCATACTGTTGAGCACGCGTGTTTGAATCCGCCGCATGGTCATGGAATCATCGATAAGAAGGATTTTCATGTCGTCTCCCGGCTGACTTCGATGTTGTACTTGCCCCATTCGTTGAAGCGCATCGGGATGACGATCCATGGCCTGTTGTGCTGTGCTCCCGTGCGCAAATCGCGCCCGATGAAGACCGCCGGCAAGGAGAGCTGCACGTGCCCCTCGTCCATGTTGGCGCTGGCGGCACCCGCGATGATGTTCAGCAGCTCGCCGAAAGCGTCGATCAGCATCGGCCCCGTCTCGCGGACGGGTTCCGAGAGAAAGGCGCTTGTCACCCGCTTCCCGGTCAGGATCGGCATGGTGAGCATCACCGCGCCGCGCACACTTCCAGAGAGTCCGATGAGCCCAACCAGCTCATGCGTCCCGAACATTCCTCGGCGCACCTGCAGATCGCCATCGCGTTCGGTCTGCAGATTGCACATGTTGTCGAATGTGCGCACGGCGGCCTCCACGAAGGCATTGATGTGGGCAAACCCGATCGCGGGTTTGCCATTGCTGTTCTTCTGATCAACGACAGACATGTCTGTTCTCCACCTTTCGACGTTCCCACTGCTGCTTGAGTTGTATTGAACCAGCCTCCATGGTGCGCTGGCTGACGACGGAATATCTCATGGTCGCGTTGCGGCGGCTACCATGTCACGCTGCCGCTTCTCGACATACTCGATGACGGCTGACGAGAGTGCCTGCAGAGGCAGCACCGCATCGGCGGCATCCAGGGCTATCGCTTCCCGCGGCATGCCGAAGACAATGCACGACTGCTCATCCTGAGCGATCGTATAGGCGCCGCGATCATGCATCTGCTTCATGCCCGCCGCACCATCCCTTCCCATGCCTGTCATGATCACCCCCACCGCGTTGGCGCCGGCTGCCTGCGCCACCGACTTGAAGAGGACATCCACGGAAGGACGGTGGCGGCAGACCAGCGGGCCACTCTTGACCTCGACTCGATAGCGAGCGCCGTTGCGCCGCAACAGGAGGTGTGAGTTTCCCGGGGCAATCAACGCGAGGCCGGGGCCAATGGTGTCGCCGTCCTGCGCCTCACGTACCTCGATATGACAGACTTGGTTGAGACGCCCGGCGAATGAGTGGGTGAACTGCTCCGGCATGTGCTGGACGATCAGGATGCCTGGCGCGTTTGACGGCATCGCCTTCAGAAAAGTCTCGATGGCGACAGTGCCACCCGTCGATGCGCCTACCGCCACGATCTTGTCGGTGGTCGTCTTCAGCTTGGCCGGTGCGGCCGTCACGCCTGGTGATACCTGCGCGGACTTGTGGACTACCGCCTGGGCCGCCGCTTTCACCTTATCGATCAACTCAATGGAAAGGTCGCTAACGGAGTAGGCCGATCCCGGTTTGCAGAGCACATCCACCGCCCCCGCGGCCATCGCCTCCAGGGCCAACTCACTTCCCTTTGGCGTCAAAGATGAGACGATGACCACCGGCAGCGGATAGTGACGCATCAGTTTGCGCAGGAAGACGAGCCCGTCCATGCGCGGCATTTCCAGGTCGAGCGTCAGGACGTCCGGGTGAAGCTGGACGATCTTGTCGCGTGCCACAAAAGGATCCGGCGCCGTGCCTACCACCTCAATCCGCGGATCGCGTGCCAGTTCCCGGCTGAATATTTGCCGCACCAATGCAGAGTCGTCCACGATCAGTACTCGAATCTTACCCACTGGAGTCTCCTCCGGGCGGTGGCCCCGATGGGCCGTTTTCCGTGCAGGTGAAACTCAACCAGACAGGTGACGACTCGGCGTCGAAGCAGGAGATGCCCGGAACCTCGAGACTGTCGCGCCATGCGGTCGCGTCGATCTCCTGAACATCCGGGGCCGCGATGTGCAGCTTGACTTCGTCGCCGAAGAGGCTGGTGAGCAGGTGCGCCGTGATGATGTTGGCCACCTCCTTGAAGGCATCCGTCGCAGCCGCCACCGCCATGGGATCCTCGGCTTCCGTACCCAGCACATTGCCCGCAATGATGCGGCAGAGGGAGAGCGAGGCCCCAAGGGTGCAGCGGCCGCGGCAGACACTGTCGTGAAAAGCAACCCCGGCGACAACGGCGGAATCGGCCTGATTCTCCGCCGCCATGATGGCGGCCTCGCGGTCGATCGGGTCGCAGAAGATAAAGGCATGCTGTTCCAGAATGGCCGGCAGCAGCTCCGCGGCGGTGCTCTGACAATCAGCAGGTGCTTGCATGGTCGCACCTCATGCAGTCGATCACCACGTTGCGCAGTTGCTCCGGGGTGAACGGTTTACGGATGTAGGCGGAGACACCGCGGGCTCGCAGCTCGTCGATCTTGGCGATGCTGCCGTCGGCTGTCACGATGATGACGGGAGTCTGCTGCAGCATGCCGTCATTCTGCATGTGCGCGACCATGGTCATGCCGTCCATGACGGGCATCGACAGGTCGCAGAAGACGAGGTCGATCCATTCACGTTCGAGTTGGTCGAGCCCCTCTCTGCCGTTAGCAGCCTCATGAATGGAACCGATCGGCAGGCCTGCCAAGGTCAATGAGCGGGCTATCACCTGCCGCACGGTTAGCGAGTCGTCTACGATCAAAATGTTGTATGCCATGGATGCCTCCCGAAAGACTGGTGCGGGGTGGAGCGCCGGTTATAGTTCATGGATCTGGCCATTGCTGCGGATCGTCGTTATCCCACTGTTCATGTGCAGGCTCATCGTGCGCGAGACGCTCCCTCCAGTCTCCATATTCTGAATGAGAATGCCGTTCTTCCACATCAGCTTGCGCACTACGGCCACGTTCCGCTCGCCGATACGAAAGAACTCCTTGCTGTCCAGCATCGTAGCCCCTCCCGCGACCTTGACGATCAGATTGCTCTTGCGCGCACCCAGCCGGAACATCTCCGTCAGCATGAGCTGAATGCCGCTGTCGGTGAACATGCACGGTCTTGCTTGCGATTTGACTGGATCGCTGCTGCCCAGCGGCAGCATGCTGTGGAGCATGCCCCCGATGCAACATTCCGGATCGTAGATGGCGACGCCAACGCACGATCCGAGGGAGTAGGTGATCAGAACGTCCTCCGCACACTGGCTGATGCGCATCTCGGCGATTCCAATCGGTTGCGTGGCGCCGCGGATTGCTGTTTGAGTTGGTGTCACCGGTTATACCTTGCAGTAAACGCTTGGCTGTACGAGTCGATAGCCGTCCATCATGCCCGAAAGCGATTCCGCCGCTCCCACGATCAGGATTCCCCCCGGCTTCAGCAGCCGGCAGAAGTCCCGGACCAGGCGCCGGCGAACGGTATCGTCGAAGTAGATCATCACGTTACGACAGAAGACGATGTCGAGGTTGCCCTTGAGCGGGAACGGCGGCTGCGAGAGATTGACTCGTCGCCACATGATCCGCTCGTGGATCTCAGCGGAAGCCTTACTCACCACCTCGGCGCTGCCTGCTGGCGCATGCTTCGCGAAGTAGCGGCTGCGTAACGTCGGCGGCACGCTCTTCAGCGTGTTCTCCGAGTAGAGGCCCCGCTGGGCCGCAAGCAGCGCCCGCGTACTGATGTCCGTCGCCAGTATCCGCCAGTCCACCTGCTGCCCCGCGAACAGTTCCGTCAGCACCATCGCCAGTGTCAGCGGCTCCTCTCCGGTGCTGCAGGCAGCCGACCAGAAGCGAAAGCGTTTCTGCCCCTCGCCAAGCCAGCTCCCCATCTGTTCCTGCACGAAGCGAAAGTGCATCGCTTCCCGAAAGAACGAGGTCACGTTCGTACTGATCGCGTCCAGAAACAAAACCATCTCGGCATCATCGTCCTGGCGCAGGAATTCCAGATACTCCTCCGATTTCTGCATGCCCAATTGCCGCATCCGCTTGCTGATACGTGACGAGACCAGCGCCAGCTTGCTCTCCCCGAGGCTGATACCGCACTGCTCGTGGACGAGTCGGCGGAACGCCTCGAAGGTGCTGGCCTTCATGGTCCCAGGGGTGGCAGGTGAAGGAATCGGCGAACCCATTCGGATCATTCCTCGCTGGCGGCCTTGGCGCTCTTCGCGGCAACGCCAAGTTCGGTGGTCGACAGGATGCGGTTCGTGTCCAGCAGCATCACAATGCGGCCGTTCACTTTCCCGATGCCCAGAATGAAGTCCATGTCGATATTGCTGCCGAACTCCGGCGTCAGTTCGATCTGGTTCCCTTCCACGTTCAGCACTTCACTGACCGCATCCACGATGATCCCCACCGTGAGGCTGTAGCTCTCGATGGTGATCTGCACCACGATGATACACGTCTTCTCATCGTCCGCCCGGCTTTCCATCCCGAACTTCTGCCGCAGCGCGATCACCGGAATCACCCGGCCGCGCAGATTGATGACGCCACGCACGAACGGAGGCGTCCGCGGCACACGCGTCACCGGCATCATCCCGATGATCTCCTGCACATTGAGGATCGGCAGTCCGTACGTCTCGTTGTCCATTTCGAACGTGAGGTACTTTCCCGCAAGGTGCCCAAGGCCTTCCTCTTGCATCAGTACTGCTTGGTTTGCCATGCTCGTTCTCCTGGGTTTCGCTTTAGATTATGGGTTATACGCAAGTATTCGGCCAGCGTTTCAGGCGCCATTCCGCACCAGCTCCGCTTCCGCCTCTTCGCACTGCGCCAGCTGCAACAGACCGGCTACATCGATGATCAGCCCGACCTGGCCATCCGGCAGGATCGCCCCGCCGGATATTCCCGGTATACCTCGCATCGCGTGGCCGAGACTCTTGAGCACGATCTGCTCCTGGCCCAACAGCTCATCGACCACGACGGCCGCCCGGCGACCTTCCGTCTCGACCAAAACCGCCAACGTCCCGCCCCCCTTCTTCCTGTCGCTGCCGACATCGAATAGCTCGGCAAGGCGGAAGAGCGGTAACATGCGGTCCCCGTCCTTCAGCATCTCTTCCCGGTGCAGCGCCGTCTTGAGTGCCTCCGGCTTGATGCTCACCGTGCGCACGATGGACATGGTCGGGATGACGTAGCGTTCCGCCCCCACCCGCACCAGCATCCCCTCGATAATTGCCAGCGTCAGCGGCAGCTTCAACGTGAACGTCGTCCCCTTGCCACAGGTCGTCTGCACGTCGACTCGACCGCGAAGCGCATCGATGTTGCGCTTCACGACATCCATGCCGACACCGCGCCCCGAAACATCCGTTGCTACCTGTCGCGTCGAAAAGCCCGGCTCGAAGATCAACATGTAAAGCTCCCGATCGCTCAGCTGCTGGTCCGGCTGTACCAGCCCCACGCGCAGTGCCTTGTCGAGGATCGCATCCTTGTTGAGCCCCCGACCGTCATCCGAGATGCAGATGTAGATGTAGCCCCCCTGGTGATAGGCCTTCAGCTCGATGGTGGCCTCGGCGGGCTTGCCCGCGGCGATGCGGTCGGCGGGACTGTCCTCGATCCCATGGTCCACCGCATTGCGCACCATGTGCAGCAGCGGGTCACCAATATGATCGACTACCGTCTTATCCAGCTCCGTATCTTCGCCCGACATCGCAAATCGAACTTCCTTCTTCTCCTTGCGAGCCAGGTCATGGACAATGCGCGCCATCTTCTGGAAAGTCGGCCGAACCGGCACCATGCGCAGAGACATGCCGATCTCCTGCAGTTCACGGGTGATCTTGCTGATCTGGCTCTGGTTCCGCTTCTGCATCGTCAACCCCGAAATATCCGCCAGAGACTGGCTGACCATCGCCTCCGCGATCACCAGCTCCCCGATGATGTCGATCAACTTGTCCAGGCGCTGCGCGTCCACCTTCAACGTCTCCCGGACCACCACGCTGCCGCCCCCTTCCACAGCCGTCTCCGCGACACTCTCGCTTGCTTCACGTGCCGCTGACGGCTGAGCCACCGCCGCCACCTCCGCCTGACCTTCGTTCTCGCGCACGCAGCGGATCAGCCGCATCAGATCCCGTAGCGCAGCCCCTCCCGGCGGATACGCGCCGCTCGAAATCATCGTCTTCAGTGCGTCAATCGCCTTGAAGACAGTGTCCACCACCGGCGGCGTCCCCCGCAGCGTACCCTTGCGCAGACCGTCCAGCAGATTCTCCGCTTCATGTGCCAGCCGCTGAATCATCGTCAGCCCCAGAAAGCTGCTGACACCCTTGATCGTGTGAAAGGCTCGGAAAACCGCGTCGAGCCGCTCCCGATTCCCGGGATCATGCTCCAACTCCAGCAGATGCTGATCCGCCGCCTCCAGATGCTCCAGCGATTCCCCCACGAAGTCCTGCAGCAGGCTCTCATCCGCGTCCACGAAAAGATTGCTTGTATCCCCGATCTCCATATCTTCCAGTGGATCGTGTACCAGGCTTGCCGGCGGCTTCGGCAGCGCCATCGCGACTTTGTACAACGACAGTTGCCGCGGTGGCGGCGGCGGCGGAGACTGGCCGGCGCAGGCACGGAAGTACGTCTGCAACCAGTCCTTCGCTTCCAGCAACGCCTCCCGCAACTCCGCCAACGGCCGTTCGCTCAACTTGTCTTCCGCATGATGGCAAAGCCCCTGCACCGCGTCGAGCCCCAGCAGGCCGGCCTCACCCTTCAGCGTGTGCAGAAACCTGCGAATTTGATCCATCGCCTCTTCGTCCGTGCCCCGCGGCCCCAGCAGCACCCCCTCGAACTCCTCCAGGCATCCCTGTTGACGGCCAAGGAAATCCGCCAGCATCCCTTCATCCACCGCCGCCGGCAACTGGATCTGCAACGTCGGCTGCGATGGCGGCGCCACGTCTTCAACCTCAACGGCGTCTGGACCCGCGCCGCGAAACCCTTTGTTGATCCCCACCAAACTTTGCCCCACCGTCTGCAGGTCGGCCGCCGGATTGCCGCTGTCCTGCAGCACCAGACTTTCAACCAGGTCGGCGGTTGAGGTGGCGCTGCGCGCTACATCGTTGCCCAGTTCCGGCCTTCGACACAGCGTCAGCAGCAGCTCATGCAGCGTCGCCAATTGGCGCAAGTCCGTCGGCGTACAGGCCGCGAATACCTCGTCGACCTGCCCCAGAAGCGCCTCGATGCTGACAGGATCCGGTTGGCTCGGGTTGCGCGACTGGGTGTCGTCCGGAAGCACGAAGTCCGCCAGAAGACTGTCGAAATTGACCTCAAGCGGGGAATGCGCCGGTGGGGGATTGGTTACCCCCTCCGGAAGGATCACCTTGGACGGGTCGCGACCGTCACGCACGATCTCCTGCATCACCCGAATACAACCATCGAGCAGGCTGATCGCGTGCGCCAGCCGATTGGCATCCGTCGCCAGAGATTGGCTCAACTCCGCATATGCGGCCTTGGCCACCTCCACAACCTTGCTGTGCGACGCCGGATGCTGCTGGACCTGATCGATCACCGCGCACACATCCGCTTTCGATTCGCTGTCCGTCAGATCCGCCAGTACAAAAATCTCGGCCAGTTGTTCGACAAGTTCCTGCAGAGTTGGAGTGCTCATATATGCCCTGTACCTGATGGTGGATAGGTTGCTTTTCGCTCCTGACCCGCAAGCATCGTGCCACCGATGCGCCGCCTTGGCCTGACTTTTTGCCGTTGCAACGCACGGCCGCCAACTGCCCCGGCTACCAGGCCTGTCTGGATCCCTTCACCTCACCAACGGGTCAGATCTCAGACTCCCATGCTTCCTATTCTTCCCATCCTTCCCCATTCCGCTGCCGCCGCCCGCAGCCATCCGTCGCCGGCGCTCCACCTGCCGCCCTCTTCCCCAAAAAAAAGACCCCGCCGGCACCGGGAATGGTGCGCGACGGGGAACTCCCGTGTGCCGGAAGGTGGATAGATCAGCTCTTGACTTTGTCGCGGACCTTGCCGTTCTTGGAGGCGGAGTTCTCGCGGGCGGCATAGCTGGCGTACTTGGCGGGCGGCTGACCGTAGTAGCCGTACGTGCTGTACTGGGCGCTGTCGCCATAATAGGTGTAGTACATGCGTGAACCGGAGGTCACGCTGTTGGCAATGTAGCCGATGATGTTCGCCGACTGCAGCCGGTTGACCGCATACCGCAGCGCGGGAATCTTGGTGACGCCCGGCACCATCACAATGCCAACCGCATCCACATACCGGCTCAGGATCGTCGCGTCGACCACCAGATTCACCGGCGAAGAGTCGATGATGATGATGTCGTACTCGCTGCGCATTTCGCCGAGGATCTGCTCGATGCGCTGCCCCTGGAGCAGCTCGGAGGCCCGATTACTGCTCTTGCCCGCCGGGAGCACATCCAGGTTCTCGCTGAGGCCATGCTGCACGAGAGGACGCCAATCCTGCCTGGGATCTTCGAGACAGTCGATCAACCCCTGCCCCGATCCGCCATCCTTCAGGAGCCGCTCGGAGAGGGTAACCTTGCGGAAATCCGCATCGATGAGCAGGACCCGCTTGTAGCGCCAGCCGAAAACCGCCGCGATATTCGCGCTGGTGAAGGTCTTGCCTTCGCTGCGATCCGAGCTGGTGAGCATCAGAACCTGCCCATCGCCCAGCTTCTCTTCCAGCACGGTGCGAAGACTGCGGTAAGACTCGCAGATCACATCGTGCTTGGGAAGCGTGGTCACGTAGAAGGGCTCCTTGTCGAGGTGAGCCCGCGAGATCTTGGGAATCCAGGCGAGGGCGCCAAGCCCTATGGTGCGCTCCATCCGCTCGACATTGTAGAGTCGCTGGCGGCGGAAGTGCAGCAGGAAGACGCCGCTGATTCCGAAGATGAGCCCAAGAAGACTGCCGACTGCCAGAGACTTGAGCGGCTGCGGCCAGACCGGTTCGGCCAGCGCCTTCGGACCTTCGACGGTCCGGGAGAAGGTGCTGTCCGGTGGTCCCGATGTGGAGTCGAGGATGCGCGTGTAGACCCGGTCGAGCATCGACTGCAGGTAATCGGCGCGGGACTTCAGATTCTCGTACTGCGCCTTTTCCTGGACCGACATGTTCATGCTGGTACGGATGGAGCGCGCCGCTTCCTCCAGGGCATCCTCCTGCATCTTGAGCGCATCGCGCCGCGACTGAAGACGCTTGAGGGTGAGCTTGGCAGAGGTCTGCAGACCCCGTTCGGCGGTATCGATCTCCTGCTGGAGCGCGATCATCTTGGGATGCTCCGCCTTGTAGAGTGTGCGCATGTGCTCGTACTCCTCCTTGAGGCCGATCACCCGCGCTTCGCCGCTGTGCCATTCCGGCATCTCGGACCAACCGGGAGCATCGCTGCCGCGGGACTCTTCATTGCCGGGCTGGCTGCTTGAACCCTGCGTGCTGAAGACCGTCAGGTCGAGCACATCGCGCAGGGTTGCCGCGTTGGCATCCGTGATGAAGGGGAACTGACTCTCGAGGATGGTGCGCTGCGTACGCACCGCCCGCGATTTGTCGAGTATCTCGCTCAGATAATTGAGATCCGAGACCTCCTTCTTGGAAGCGAAGATCAGATTGTGCTTAGCCTCGAATTCGGTGACCGCCATCCGGGCGGCGTCCCATTCGGCAGCCAGCTTCTCACGCTCCGCCGTCAGGTTGACCTTGGTGTCCTCCCAGACGAGTTGCGCTTCCTGCAGGCGCAGCCCCCGATACTCGTGGAGGAGCAATTCGATATACTCCCGTGAGTACTCAGGATGGAAGGAGTCGACGTGGATGTCGAGCATCGAATCGGGGGCATCCTTGACCCGCTCGATCTGCAGTTCGGGATCCGGCACGATATCCGGCGCCTTCTCGGCCCAACTCTCCTGAAGCTGCTTGCGCACCTTCTGGTTGAGGTTGGTGCTTCGCAGGAGCATGATATGGCGCTTGATGCCGGCAGTGTTGCCGGTACCGCCGTCACCGCGATCGGTGTTCTCCATTTCGCGTATGTGCAGCCACTGGTTCTCGTAGATCTCGAAGCGGCACAGAGCGCGGTATTCCGGTGGCATTATTTTGGCGAAAGCGACGCCCAGGGCGCCGCCGAGAATGACCAGTGGCAATACTATCCACCAGTACGACAGCAGCACACGCACGTAACCGCTGAGAGGCATTTCTTCCTCTTCATGCGCCGCCGGCCACTGCTGATTCGGGAGATGTTCCTGGGATCGGGGGGTAGTCATGGGTGTACTCAAAAGTTGATGCGACTGCGAGGCACAATGATCATGTCCCCGGCGCTAAGTTCAAAGTCCTGGTTCAGTTCGCCTTCCTGGATGATCCGGGCGGCGTTCACTTCGGTCACCTGACGTGACCCATCCTCTCCATGGTGAATCCAGCGCACCTTGTCTTCCTTTGCGTACTGGGTGAAGTTGCCCGCCTTGAAGATCGCCCGCACAAACGTGCAATCTTCCCCGGGCTGGAACTTGACCATCCCAGGCGCATTGACCGCACCCGTGACGATGATCTCGGTCTCGGAGTTGGAGAGAATCGCATCGAAGGGACCCGTCGCGGCGGGCACGAAGAGCACATCGTTCGCGTGAAGCTGCATGTTCTCCCTACCGCCAATATTCGAGAAGGCCTCCTCGATGTTGACCTCGATCCTGGTGGGAATATCCTGACCCGTCTCCCGACGCATCACGTAGGCACGCTTCGGAGCTGCCCACTTGGAGACCCCGCCCACCTCGCTCAGGACCTGCATGACCGTCGGCCGCTCGCCATTCGCCGGCAGCTCGACCCGCCCCGGCTCCTGCACCGCCCCATAGACGTACAGGTGGCCCGGCGTCTGGGAGACGATGATCATGTCCCCGGACTCCAGCTCGAAGTCCGCATCGAGATGACCCTGCGCCATGATGGCTTCCGCGTCGATCTCCTTCACCGTCCGCTCGCCGCCATCCTTGTAGCGAACCCAGCGCACATTGTGGCGCCCGGCGTGCTTGGAGAAGTTGCCCGCTTTGAAGATCGCCCGAAGAAAGGTGGCCCGTTCACCGGGAGAGAACGTCACCGCACCCGGATCGTTCACCTGGCCGGTCACGATGACCTCCACCGACTCGCGGGAGAGCATCGCATCCCAGCCGCCAATCGTGGCGGGCACAAAGAGAATATCACCCGCCTGCATCATGACGTTCTCCTTGCCGGTCACGTTCATGAAGACTTCACGAAGATTGACGGGAACCCGGCCCATCTCAGTGCTGCCCGGCTGCTGACGCAGGATATACGCTTGCTCAGGGGCCGCCCAACGGGTCACGCCGCCAACGTCGCTTAATGTCTGCATCACATTGATCGAACCATATTCGGGAAGGTCGACCTTCCCGGGAGCCTGAACAGCTCCATAAACATGGATCTGCCCCGCTGCCCGTTGCAGCACCGTGACACTCATCGTCGCCCGTTCATAAAGGCGCGCCGTCAAGGCCTTTTCAAGGTGCTCTTCGGCAGCGCGCTCTTCGATACCGGCCAGAGTGACATGCCCCAGGAAGGGCAAGGTGACCAGACCAGCGGCCGAGACCTTGCCCTCGTAAAGGACATCGGGATCTTCCTTCATCCGGATATTGACGAGGTCACCCGGGCGAATGAGCTGCAGATGCGCCTGGGAACGCCAGACCTCTACAGCACTTTCCACCGGAATCGCCTCCGCGGGTTGCACCTCGGCTTTGGCGATGGCTTCGGGCGGTGGGCTCTTGCCCACCTCGGTTTCAGCATGCAGCGCCGCCGGTCCGTACGCCGTAATCAGCAGCACGGCAAGGCTAAGCAACTGGGATATCTTGAATGTTTTCATGTGGGGCACACGGGGGGTTGGTGGCTTACGCCGGATTCAGTTCATGGTTTGTTGGGGCTCATGGTTATCCCGGTGCTTCAAGGGAAGCGCGCATCGACGTAGCGATGCAGCCGGCGCGGCCACCCTTGTCACACCAGAGAGAGATGTCAGAAGATATAGGCGACTCCAATGCTCATTTCATTGCGGTCGTAGCTCTCCTGATTGGAGTCCTTGTCTGTACGCCGATACTCGGCATACGTGCTCAACTGCTCGCTGAGAAGCCAAGTCAGACGCAGGCTGTTATCGAAGAAATCCGCCTCTTCCCCGCCTTCCGCCTTCTCGTCGGAATTGAGCCACTGAAAACCGTAGCCGAGAACCCAGCTTGGGTTGATCGACCAATCCGCATAGTAACGCGTAGAGATATCCTGCGTGAAGTTGACCCCCAGCAGACCCGATACGTTGTGTTCATAGGCCACGGAGATCCCCTGCTTGAAGTTCTCCGTCAGCCGGTTGTCCAGGCCGATTCGGCCCGTAAACTCCTCCAGCTTCGTCGTGCTGCCCGGTGTCGGCACCTCTTCATCCACATCGATTACCTGGTAACCGCCACTGACATTGAGGGTGGTGAAGTCGGTAATTGCCCACAACCAGCGCAGGCCGGCCTCATACTCGTCGGAGTCGTTGTTGCCGTCTTCTACAAACTCGTGCATGCGTATGGCGACATAAGGGCCGAGGCGCATGGCCTCGTTCAGCTTCCAGTCGGCATTGCCCGCGCCGTACCAGGTCACGCGATTACGGTAGTCATAGTCGCTGTCGTCCAGAACCCGGATGTCGCGCCGGCCGATCCTCGCCCCCGCTACCCAGTAGGGCGAAGGATCCACTTCGTACTGGATCCCCAAGTCGTTCTCCAACTCGCGATAGTTCGCGTTCGTTTCGCGATCGCCGCTGATAATCTCGGAGACGGATCGCACGGTGAGAACATCAACCACCGAGAGGATTCCATTGTCCCCCACCAGCATGTCGAACGAGAAGGAGCCCGTCTCCGCCGCGCGAATCGAAAATCCTTCTTCGGCCTCGCCGCTCAGCTTGTGGACGTATCCCAGATCGATGCGCAAGTCCAGCAGCATATCCGGGCTGATCGGCCAGAAGAGCCCGGTGTCCAGACTGTAACGACCGGTTACCCCGTCTTCTTCGCCATCTTCAACCCGGTAGACGTTGTCGTCATACGTGACACTGACGCGACCGACGAAGTCGAGCTGCATGTCACCGATCAGGATGTTGTAATGGCGATTACGGATCTCGTCTATATCGTCCCGTCGTGTGTTGTATTCCGTTTGTGCGTGCGCCAGACCAGCGGTCATTGCTCCAGCAAGTAATGCCAAAACCCATTTGTGAATCATTGTTGGCTACCTTTTGTCTGCCTGGTTTTTGGTTCCTCCACCCGGCACAGCGGCAACAGGCCATGCGCCATGCTCGTCTGCCCTCGAACCGTCACACCGGCCCGTGGTCGCTCTCCTGTCGCGCGAAAATCTCCTCTGGTGATGAGAGTCAAAGTTCAAGCACCATCCTCACTCTGCACATTGCGAACTGGAAGATAACTGTCGCCGCTCGGCGGCACCCAGCGAAGAGGCTCGTCAGCTTCCTTGCGCAGGGGAACGCGCAAAAACGGCTGGGCGCTCAGGGGCACCTGCCGGGGCGATTGCAGCAGCGGATCGATCACCTCGCTCCGAAACTTCTCCATATCCATCGCCGCCACGGGGACATCCCCCTCGACAGCGTAAAGTGATACCTGCACGTGTCGCCCTCCGCTTTCCGGATCGGTCGCCGGCTGATAGGCATACAGACGGACCAACAAACCGCCGGCACTGGCGGCCACGATCCAGTTGCCATTCTTCCCGTCGCGGAAAATGAGGTTCCCATCCGCCTGGAAGCCGGCTTTCGCCGCGTCATCGGCTATCGAAAGTCCTGTACCGCCGATGAGCAGGGTAAGAACAAGCGTTAGCATGATACTCAAGTTTAATGGCATGTGAGCCCCGGCACAGGGTTGAACAGTCGGAATCTTCGATCAACGTCAGTTCGCTGGTGATGACAGAGTCTCATGCACTTCGCGTCCTTCACCGACGTCAATCGTTGGTAGTTCAATATAGAAGAAACAAAATGATCACCGCAATGATGCCGGTCTGACTACCCTCCAAAGACCCCTGTTTCAGCCTCAAAAACGAATTCTCCGCAGCCTTTTTACATTTTTTGAAGACGGGTCGAAAGTCTCCCGTCACATCTTAGCGGCGCTGACCGCGACAGGGCGTATGCGCCATAATCTGCCAGGCGCTGCTTGACACATCGTGAAGCCGCCGTTCATGTACGGCATGGCTAACGGCAAACGCATGCAACATGAAAAACGTCGTGAAGCGATTCTCACCGCGGTCGCGCCGATCTTCGCCCGCAAGGGGTTGCACGGCGCCACAACCCGCGAGCTTGCCGCCGCCGCCGGGATTTCGGAAGCGCTCCTCTACAAACACTTCCCCAGCAAGTCGGCCATCTTCCATGCACTCGACGCGATGGAGACGCAACACGCGCTCCCTCCTCCCGGCCTGGAACTCATCCTCCACATGCCACCCACCACCGGCCGCCTGGTCCGCTGCATCCGCCTCATCGTCACTCAGCTTCTCCATGGCGAAAGCGACACCGAAGCACGACTCATCGCCCAAAGCCTGCTCGACGACGGCGACTATGCGCGCAGCCTCTTTGCCAAGCGGCATCAGCAGCTTGTCGCCGTCTTTCTCGACTCCCTGCAGGCCGCCGCCAAGGCCGGAGATCTGCGCAAAGGCGCGGCCAGGGACGAAAGCGCCTTCTGGCTCACGCATCACCTGGCGCTCGGCGTTCGCCTCCTGAAGCTCCCCATGCCAGTCGCCACCGAGTGGCAGCCACCCGAAGAGGAAGCACTCGACACCATCATGCTCTTCGTTCTCCGCGGCATCGGACTCAAGAACAGCGCCATCAATCACCACTATGTCGCCGGCTGAAACCTGCCGCCCATGGAGACGCCTCGTGCATTGGAAGCTTAAGTCCTTCATCCAGAACGCCGTCTCGCGGCTCCCCTCGGAGCACTCCTACGCCGCCTACTACTGGATTCAACGTCACTTTGGCGGACTGAAACGAATGGATCCTACCTCCCGGCTGAAAGCCGGGGTCGAAGCCTGCAGACGCCTCCATGCCCTGGGCCGCGACCCAAACGGCAAAAGCCTTCTGGAGGTGGGGACCGGACGCGTCCCCCTCGTCCCTCTGGCCTTCTGGCTCATGGGCGCCAGGCGAACCGTCACCGTCGATCTCAATCCTTACATGAAGGAGGAGCTGATTCGCGAGTCCCTGGAGTACATCGCCGCCAATCGCCCTGAGATCGAGGTGATGTTCGGCAACCTTCTCATCCCAGAGCGTCTGGACGAATTGCTCGCCCTGCTCACCGGCGGTGCCTTCTCCCAGCAGGCCTTCCTCACCTGCTGCAACATCGACTATATGGCCCCCGGGGACGCCGCCGATACCCGCCTTCCCGAAGCGAGCATCGACTTCCACCTCTCCTACACCGTCTTCGAGCACATTCCACGTCCCGTGCTCGAAGCCATCCTGAAGGAAGGAAACCGCATCCTGCATGACGATGGGCTCTTCATCCACCGCATCGATTACAGCGACCACTTCTCCCATGCCGACAGCGCCATTTCCGCCGTCAATTTCCTCCAATTTCCGGAAGCGAAGTGGGAGCGTCTGGCGGGCAACCGCTACATGTACATGAACCGGCTCCGGCATGCCGACTACCTGCGGCTTTTCACCTCCGCCGGCCACCAGATCGTCCTGGCCCAGCCAGAGACCGATGCGCAATCCCTGCAACTCCTGAAGACGGGCGCTCTCCAACCCCACGCGCGCTTTGCATCCTACCCGCCGGAAGAACTGGCCATCACCGCCTCCTGGATAGTTTCAGCCAAAACCCCCAAGCAGGATAGTGGATCATGAGCATCGAACGACTTGTTGGCCTGAATGTCATTGACGATGAGGCGTACACGGCTTACCGGGAAGCGATGACGCCCATCCTGGCAACATACGGGGGCGCTTTCGGGTATGATTTCAGGATTGCCGAGGTCCTCAAGTCGCGCAGCCAGGCCCCCATCAACCGACTCTTCACCCTGAGCTTCCCCACGGAGGAGGCGATGAAGGCCTTCTTTGCCGATACCGACTACCTGGCCGTGCGACGCCGGTTCTTCGAGCCGGCAGTCAAGGATGTCACCCTCATCGCCACCTACCCCCAGCCTACCTGACCTGCAGGCGCACTTCCCGCTTCTCGCGGGAAGACTCGTACGCGGCGCAGATCAGCGCCACGGATCGACGACCTTCCACACCAGTGATCATCGGTTCGGCTCCAGTGCGTATAGCCCGGGCAAAGTCGTCGATCTGCGTCAGGTGACCGGCGTATGAAATGTTGGCGGGATCCCCGGCGCCGGCTCCGCCCTGACGGCCCTCCGCCGCGGCCGCCTGGATCTCAAGGTCTCCAGGCAACTCTTTCGTAAAGGCCCATTTGACCAGAATGTCGTCCTGAAGCACCACGTGCCCCCTTTCGCCCGTGATCTCGACCCGTCGCGGAAAGCCCGGTTCGCAACATGTGCTGGCGACGATCGTCCCGAGAGCGCCGCCGACAAAGCGGACGACTACCACCGCGGAATCCTCCACCTCCACCCCCGGATGGGTGCGCGTGTCGGTGTAGGCAAAGACGGATTCCGCGTCGCCGGCGAAGTGGAGCATCAGATCGATCTGGTGAATGCCCTGGTTCATCAGGGCGCCGCCGCCGTCGAGTGCCCAGGTGCCACGCCAGCCACTGCTCTCGTAGTATGCCTGTGAACGGTACCACTTCAGCTCGACGTTGGCGAAGATCAGCCTGCCGAATCGCCCCGCATCGAGCGCCTTGCGGATCAAGGCAACGCCCGGGGCCGTGCGGGCGGGAAGGATAGCCCCCAGCTGCACCCCGTGCTCCCGGCAGGTGGCAATCATCTCATCGATCCGCTCCGTCGTGATCTCGAGCGGCTTTTCGCAAAGCACGTGCTTGCCGGCGCGCGCGGCCGGCAGCGCAATCGCGCCATGCGTCCCGCTCGGGGTCGCGATCGTGATAGCATCCACGTCCTCACGCGACAGCAGCTCATCCAGCGAGGAGGCCGCCGACACGCCCGTTTCCTCGGCAAAGGCACGAGCCCGATCCGGCACGGCATCGTAAACCGCCGTCAGACAACCATGCGCACAGTCGGCAATCGCCTTGGCATGAAAGCCGGCAATAAGACCGGTGCCGACGATCGCAAAGCGCACCGGCGGGGTTCTGGGAATGTGGCTTTCGGTCATTTCAGGTATGCCTTCTCCACTTTTAGCAGCGCCTGCAGGATCTGCTTCGCCACCTCAACCGTGATGCCTTCATGCCACGGCAACTGGAAGGTATAGGTGTCGGTCTCGCGAATGTTGGGCACCGGATACTCGGCATTGGCATCGCCCTTGTACAGGGGGCAACCCCACGGATAGTCGGTGCCGTCGAAGACTTGACGGTTACGATACCAGTCATGATCGACAAAGAGATGCAGGTAGCTCGGCCCGCATGGCACCCCCTCCGCCTGCAGCGCCTTCACAAACGTCGCCTTGTCCACCGACAGCTTCTCCAGGCACAACTGGCCGAAGAGGAACCAGTAGACGGAATTCGCGTCCGCTGGGCCATCGGCAATGCGCAGGCTCTGCAGCTCCTCGCGGCAGGCGGCGATCAGCCACCTCGCGCTCTCCTGCCGCCTCGCCAGAATCCCGGGCAGTTTCCGCAGTTGCACTCGGCCGATGACCGCTGACAGGTCGTTCAGGTTCAAGTTGCTCGAAGCCACCACATTGCCGCGCGCGCCCGGCAGGTTGAAGGGCTTGCCTCGATCGGAGGTGCGGCGCGCCCACCAGTACGTCTCTTCCTCCTGCGTGTAAACGACACCTCCCTGCCCACCGGTCGCATGATGCTTGCCCGACATGGTGGAGAAGGCGGCTACATCGCCCCAGGTGCCAACTTTGCGGCCGCGAAAGTCAGCGCCATGGGCCTGGGCGCAATCTTCGACTACCTTGAGGCCATGACTGCGCGCCAGCTGCATGATCGCTTCCATGTCCGCGGGAATGCCTGCGATATGGGTCACGACGATGGCACTGGTATGTTCCGTGATCCGTTCCGCAATGGACGCGGGATCGGGATTGAACGAACCAGGCGCTCCATCCACGGGCACCGGAATGTTGTTGCACAGGGCAATCGGCATGATGCCGCCGGGATCCGAGATCGGCCCGCAGAGCACCTCCGTGAAGGCCGGCAGACGCAGCGACCGCAGCGCCACGTAGACGGCGCTCGAGCCCGAATTCACCGCATCCGCGTAACCGCCGCCCATATACTGGGCAAACTCCTGGCAGTACGCCTGCTCCTCCGCCCCATTGTAGCTGAATACTTCGCCACTGGCGATGCAGCTATCGAAGAGTGCATCGACCGCGGCTTTCTCCTCGCTGCCAAAGAGGTGGCGTGGCGGAAGCGCGGCCATCGCGCGTTCCCCACCGTCAATCGCTAATGTCGCACTGGATGTCGTCATATCAGTCCCTTCCTTCATCAACTAGATAGTCGTTGCAAGTAATCTGTCAGCCTGAAGCGCCACCTTGCGATAGGCGGCGGCAAAACGTGCGATAATCGCGGGCTCGTCATGCTTGAACCATGGCGCCGAGATGACCTGCTCGGGTACGCTTTCGCTCACCGGCAGCGTTCCCGGCCCCTGCCGCACATCGCGCTGGCCGAAGGCAATAGCCGTCGGCATCCCCTGACGGAAGATGTCCGCTTCGTGGAAGACCGCCATCGTATGCAGCGGCCGATTTCCGCCGATCCCGCAGGGCACCCCTTCAGCGGCGAGCGCTTCGCAGAATTGCGCCGAGGTCAGTCCCCCCAGCTCCTCCGACCAATAGAGCGCGCGCGCATAATACCAGCCCCCCATGGTGCTGTCGGCATGCGTCACACGATGCGGACGGATGCCGGGCGTCCCCTCCAGCAAATCCCAGAAGCGGTTCATGGCGCTCTGGATCACGGCGATACGCTCCGGATAATGCCTCAACTGCACCCGGCCCATGGCCGCACAGGTCTGGTTCATCCGGTGCTTGACCCCACCAATCGGGCTGCCGGCAAATCGCTTCAGATCCTGCGAGGTAACCGAGGCATCCGCCTTGTTGTAGTTGCTGGCGACGCCGGTGCGTTCATAGTGCCCATAGGCGACGCACCGCTCATACAGCTCCTGATCGCGGGTGACGCTCATGCCACCCTCCCCCACCGCAAAGGACTTGCCGGCCATCAGGCTCATCACCCCGATGTCGCCGATCGTGCCGCACATGCGCCCCTTGTACATGGCTCCCTGTGCATGCGACGTATCTTCTATCACCCGGACCCCATGCTTTCGCGCGATCGGCATGATCCGGTCCATGTCCGCTGGATGTCCCGCGTAATGAACCACGACAATCGCCTTCGTCTTCGGTCCGATGCGATGCTCGATATCCGCCGGATCGATGCAGAGGCTATCCCGCTCGATATCGGCAAAATTGACGGTGGCGCCCAGCTGCAGCGCCGGCATGGCGCTCGCCCAGTAGGTCATGCTCGGGCAGATGATCTCCGTGCCGGCGCCGACCTCACAGGCCCACATCGCCGCCAGCAGCCCCGCCGTTCCGTTGCAGGCGCCCAGCGCGTAGGGAACGCCCATCCACTCCGCAAACTCCCGCTCGAACAGCTTGGTGATCTCCGTGCCGCTCATGCTGCCCTCCCGCAGCACCCCAAGCACCGCCTCTTCATCCTCACTCGTCACGATCGGCCAGTGAAACAGTGATGCATCGTAACTTTCTACCGCTTTCGGACCGCCCAGCTTCGCCGGCAGCGCCGACTCCAACGTATCACTCCGCAAGCTTTCCATACACCCTCCACCAGTTAAAAAACATCCATGATCGATCATCAATCCAAATCTCGCAGCAGAAGCCATGCCAACATAAATCCACCCTCAAACCTCAGCAACCATACCCATATTATCATGTCCGCATTGACAATATGCCGTCAGGTGACAATATATCGTCATCATGATGACAAAGCCCCACATCCTCATCAGCAGCGGGTTCAGCCCCGCCACCCTCGCCTTCCTCCAAGCTCACTGGGAGGTGACCAGCATTGACGATCCCGAAGAAGCCCTCGCCTTTCTGCGCGGCGCCGAGGACCTGCCGCTGGCGGTCGTTATCGGCCTCGTCGGCAATCAGTGGCCGCAGAGTTCACACGCTGACTATGACGGCCTTCGCCTCCCAGCCCACCTCACCCTCGACGAGATACAGCGCCTCGACCGCGACCTCCCAGTCATCGTCTCCACCCGCCGCCGTCATCCCACCGCCATTGTCGAGATGATCAAGCGCGGCAGCTTCGACTACATCGTCGAGGAGCAGAGCCCACCCGATCCGCGGAGCCTCTCCGACTACAACGAAACGCTGCAGCTCGCCCTTCAGCGCGCGGTGCAGTGGCGCCAGACCATTCTGGAGAACCGCCGCCTCCGTCAGGATCTGGGCGTCGTGCCCGACTACCAGCCGATCCAGGCCCGTTCACCCGTCATGCTGCAACTCCTCGACCTCGTGCGCAAGGTGGCCCCGACCCCCGCCAGCGTCCTGATCACCGGCGAATCAGGGGTTGGCAAGGAAGTCATTGCCCGCTTGATCCATACGCTCTCGCCCCGCCGCCAGGCGCCCTTTGTCGCCATCAACTGCGGCGCCATGACCGAGACGCTCCTCAACAGCGAGCTCTTCGGCCACCTTCGCGGCGCCTTCACCGGGGCCGACCGCGACCAGCCGGGGCTGATCCGGCAGGCCGACGGAGGCACCCTTCTCCTCGACGAAATCGCCAGCATCTCCAGCGGTCTGCAGGTGGCCCTCCTGCGCCTCCTCGAGAACCGCCAGGCCCGCCCCGTCGGCGGCCGCGAGGAATATCTTGTCCAGTGCCGCTTCATCGCCGCCTCCAACCGCCGACTCGAGCCACTCGTCCAGGAAGGCACCTTCCGCCAGGATCTCTATTATCGGCTCAACGTCTTTCACCTCCACGTCCCCCCCTTGCGCGAGCGCCGCGACGACATCCCCATGCTCGCCTACCGCTTCCTCCAGCAGACCGCCGCGAGTTTCGGCAAGGATGTCGTCAGCATTGAACCGGGCGCCATGGCCGTCCTGGAGCGCCACGCCTGGCCGGGCAACGTCCGCGAGCTGCGTAACGCCATCGAGCGAGCCGTCATCCTCTGCGAGAGTTCCCGCATCCGTCCTGCCGATCTGGTACCCCTTGGCGATCCGCGCCAGCCCCCGGTGGCCTCCATCACCACCGATTATCAGCACGCCATGTCGACCTTCGAGCGCGACCTGCTTCGCCGCGCCCTTCGCCGCGCCGGCGGCAATATCTCCGCCGCAGCCCGAGAACTGGGCATGAAGCGCACCACCCTCACCCATCGCCTCAAGACCCTGGAGCTGCGGTGGCAGCCACCGATCAACGGAGGCCGGGGGGGGTGATGACCGTGAGCGAGGGGGGACGGTGCAGGAGGCGCTGAAGGCTGATGTCCATGAGACGGATCGCCATGCGAGGAACACACTTGGCGTTGCGGATGAAGACGCGGCGCTCACCGGTCACCATGCGATACGCCCACTCGAGCCCCAGCTTGCGAATCACCGGAGGCGCCCACGGGCGATTGCCGCTGTGAAAGTCAAAGGCGGCACCAACACCGAGCATCACCGGCACGCGTAACGCGCCCAGTTGCTTCGCCATCCAGAACTCCTGCTTCGGCCCTCCCAGAGCGACCCAGAGCAAGTCCGGTCTGGCGTCCTCGATCATCTGCTTGATGTCACGTTCTTCCGCGCCGGTGAGCGGGCGAAAGGGCGGACTGTAGGCGCCAACGATCTGGATGTCGGGAAATTGCCGCCGCAGATTCCCGGCCAGCTTTTCCGGAACTCCCGTATCGCCGCCATAAAAGAAGTGACGCCAGCCCCGCTGCTGCCCGATCTCGCAGGCACGCAGGAAAAGGGATGGACCCGGCACGCGCTCCGGGACGGCCATCCCCTGCAGGCGATAAGCCGTCAACACGGCGATCCCATCGGGAAAGACCATGGTCGCCCTCCGCAGGGTGCGGACCAGCTCTTCATTGTCGCCGGCGGCAACAAACGTATTGGAATCGCAGAAGCAGACATAGTGAGAGCCGCCGGAATGCACCAGATAATCGAGTGCTTCGATAGCCTGATTCATGGTACAGGCGGTAAGCTCAAGGGGAGGAAGTTTCATAGGCCAGCGGCGCTCCATCAGCTTTGCAGAAGGTTCTGGCCTTGGAGTAGATCTCCATCAGCCGCGTATAAACAGCCTCACGCGAATAGACGCGCAGCGCCTTTTCGCAACCGTTGTTGCCGTACTCGCGGCAACTCTTCAGATCGTGGTAGAGGCGATCGATAAGATCCGTCAGTCGAGCCGCATCACCAGGCGGATAGAGGCTCCCGGTCCGGTCATGGTCGACGATCTCCGGCATCGCCCCCAGATCGGTGGCAATCACCGGCTTGCGCATGATCATGGCATGCGTGATCACGTTGGGAAACCCTTCGAACCACCGACTCGGAAAGACCAGCAGCCGCGAGGATCGATACAGATCGTCCAGCTCCCTGCCCCGCAGAAAACCCACCCATCGGACATTGTCCGGGCTACTGGCGGCAAGATCGGGCATGGCTTCCGTATGACCGGCCACCACAAAGGGTATGGCCGGAAGCCGGCGCGCCGCCTCGATGAATTCCTCGATTCCCTTTTCCGGGCTGATCCGCCCCACAAAGGTCACATACTCCCCGGCCTCCCACGTGTCCGGCGCGGTGCTCGTGGAAGGTATGATGTTGGGGAGTATCTCGATGCGTTCCCGGGGAATCCCTTGCTGGACAAAGCGCTGCCGCGCGAACTCGCTGAGGACGATGAAGATCGTCACATTGTCGGTGATGCGTCCGGAAATCCGGGCTGCCGCGTTGCGGGCCGCATAGCCGACGCTCTTGGTGATGCTCCCTTCGCAGTTACGCAACGCACACCAGTACTCGTGACCGCCCAGGCAGCGCTCACAGATCTTGCCCTTGCTCAGATGTAGACCGCTCGGGCAGAAAAGCCGATAGTTGGGGCACCGCATCAGGATCGGCAGCCCTTTGCGGGCCAGCATGGGCAGAACCGACGGCGAAATGAACGGATAGAGGTTCTGCACCTGCACGATGTCCGGCCGGAGCTGGTCCACCTGCCGTTCAAGTGCGCCGACGGCCTCCGGCGCGTGGATGCCGGCAAGAAAAGCGTGGACTTTGTCCTTGAGCGTGCGCAGGTCGCTTGTACTCCGAAAGAAGGAATCGACGGCGTGCCCTCGTTCGGTGAGCATGGCACTGATGGCGGCGACCGCATGCTCTTCGCCGCTGGGGCGGGCATACTCGTTGTGAACCATCAGTATCTTCAGTTGGTCAAACATGACTGTACCGGCTGTTGAATGGCGGATTGTGGGTGAAGGTCGAGCCGGGAGGGCAGCATGCCGCGGCTGTGGCGATTGGTTCGCCAAAGCAGGTATAGGTAGAGGAAGAGGGCAAAGATGCAGCAGAAGACGAAGGTGGCAGGAGTCCAGTTCTCTCCTAAAAAGGCATTCGCCATGCTGTTTACCCCTGCCGCCAGCAAAGCGCCACTGATCGCCAGGACTGCCTGCATGCGCTGCCGATGCAGCAGGCGCAGATCCCGCATCATCCTGACTATGCCGATAAACACCGGCAGTACGCCAATGATGCCGCAGCCGATCAGCACCGAGATCAGCGAATTGTGCGTGTTGGTGGTGTATACGGGACCGGTCGTTCGCGCCCCCACCGCAAACCCATAACCGAGAATCGGACGCTCCTTGAACGCCTCGATATAATGCTCCCAAAGATAGCGACGGCCATGCAGCGAACCGACCTCTTCGGTATCGCGGTTGCGCAGAATGGCTTCCTGCATGAGCGTCTCCCCGCCTACCAGAACCGCGATGGTGCCGCTCAGCGCCAGCATGACCACGAGCAGGCGGTGACGGCTGAAGACGGTGATCAGCAGAACGCCCGCCAGCATCGACCACCAACTCGCAAGACTCAGCGAATAGACGGTGAGGAAAGCAGCACCACCGGCAAGCACCATGAAGTTCCTCCGCCGCTTGCCCCGGCTGTAAAGCATCACCCCGTAGCAGTAGCAGGCGAGCATCGCGGCCATCGCTCCATAGGTATTGCTGCGCAATCCCCAGATGGACCAGCTGTAAAGCCGGGAAGTGCCGATGACCGCCGCCAGAAGCGCAATCCACGCCAGCCAGAGCATGCGACGCTCCGCTTCCACCCACGTGCGGGCGCTCATGACGATCACGAACACGGCAAAAGAAAGGATGATGACTTCAGCGGATCGGTACAGCGTATACTTGGCGCTTTCCGACCAGACGGTGCTGAGCAACCCAACCAGGCAAAAGGCGAACCACCACAACGCCGCCGTACTTCGCAGTCGACGAATCCACGCCCGCGGCCGGCAGCTGAGCAACACCAGAGCCGTAAAGCCTACCAGGAGTATCTGCAGCATCGCTTCCGAATCGACCGCCGCATACTGCTGGCCCGTTCGCTGGCGCTGCAGAACGGTCAGCCGCAGGACAACTCCAATGACGCAGAGGAAGAGCAGGCGCAGCCGCATCCGGCCAATGGTGGGAAGAATGGCGCTTACCGTAATGGCAGGCGAGGTGGGAGGGGCGGCCGCCAGCGAAAGGGCGGTGGAATTTGACATGGTCTTCCTCATCATGAAGCGTGGGCGTGAGCGGTGCGTCGTGCGGCGATGGCGATATGGCAAGCGTCGTAAATGGATTGAGCTGCCGTCTGCGGTGTATGTCGGCCGATGATGGCGCGGGAGGCATCGCCCATCCGTTTCAAATCCGGGACGGCGGCAAGGCAACTCTCCAGCACACCGAGGAAGCTCCGCGGATCGAGCGGGTCAAAGACCCAGCCGTTGCGCCCTTCCTCGACCAGCTCCGGCCAGCAGCCATTGTAGCGCGAGCAGAGTACGGGCAGCCCTGCCGCCATGGCTTCCGGAACCACCAGGCTCCAGTTGTCCTCGAGCGTGGGAATGATGAAAGCGTCGGCCGCCGCATAGCAACTCCCAAGCTCGTCGTAGGGGATGCTGCCGGTGAAATGGATGTGCTCGAGTCCCGCATCGCGCGCCTGCTGTCGCATCTGCTCTTCCGCGGCGCCACCGCCAACGAGAACGAGCGTCAGCTTGTCGGCATGACGTTGCTCCAGTTGCTGCCATGCGTTGAGCAGGTGGTGAATGCCTTTGCGTTCAGAGAGGGAACCCACGTAAAGCAGGACCTTGCCGCGGGCGTTCCACTGCTGGCGCAACCGCGCGATCGTTTCGGGAGAAGTGGCATCCGCCTTGCCCGCCATGAGATCGGTATCCGCCACCATGTGCCCGGTGGTGATCCGGTCACGGTCCATGCCCAGCGACACGACATAATCCGCACTCAGCTTGCCATTGCAGCAGACCGCATCGGCAAAGCGCAGCATCGTCCGCCTGTAGGTGGTGCGAAACCATTGCGCTTGGCGTTCGGTGTGGCCGGTACGCTCGTAGTTGATCACGATCGGCACGCGCTGGCGCAACTTGTAGAGCCACCCACCCACCGTCCACTTGAAGAAGCCTTCACAGATGAGCACGTCTGGGTCGCAATCGCGAATGGTCTTGACCAGACCGGGTTGATACCGCAGCGAAACGACGGAGTTTGCCATGGTATGGCGATCTTCAGGACCAAGCTGCCACTCCCCCTCCAGCACAATGGCGCGATCACCCAGCGCGGAACGCGCCTTGGCAATCACCGACTCGGGCACGTAATCGCCCGAGAAGATGACGTGAAAGCGGTCGTCCAGCAGGTCGCTCAACGCCCGGAAAACAGGGATCCGGTAATCCAGAAAGGAGCGGATCACCCATACGGCATGGATTGGTTCAGACATGGAGCTGCTACCTCACGTACTGTGTAAGTATTCTCGATAAACGACGGCGCGGCAGGCCAGCCACCAGCCGACCGACCCGATGGCATCGCCGGCGCGCAGAAGGCGCGTACTGCGGTTCGGCGGCATGGAGGCTCCGTATTGCCGAACCACCTGCCGGGCATCCTCGGGACGGCCACCCAGGATCATGTTGCGTGCATACGAGGCGGCAACGCGCCCCCGCACCTTGTTGAAATGGGGGATATAGGGCTCTTCCAGGCGCGGCAGGATGCGCTCCTGCCATTGATCGACCGTCGGGCACATGCGGCGGCGCTTGTTGTATTTCTTGAACCAGCCCGCCTTGTTGGCCGTGCTCCAGGAGTCCCCGACCCAGAGTATGTCCGGGATGAAGGCCCACTTGCCGAAGGTCGCGATGTAACCCCAGTACTCCAGATCCTGGCTGATCCGCAGATCCGCACGCTGATAGCCGGCTGCCTCCACCGTCTCACGACGAAGCAGCACCGACCCCGTACGAACGTGGTCATGCTCCGCCCAGAACTCGAAGAAGTTGTCGATCAGAATCGGCGAGGTCGGTGCGTCCGGTCGCGTCAACATACTGGGGATGATCGATTCATCGTCAACCCGCTTGACGCGACAGCCGACGTTCACCGCAACATAGTCCGGGTGAGCGTTGAGGAAGTCGACACAACGTTCCAGAAAACCGGGCTCCCAGTAGTCATCGGCATCGAGGAAGGCTATATAGGTGGCCGTCGCGTGCGCCAGACCGCGGTTGCGGGCTGCCCCCTGTCCGGCATTCTCCTGCTCAATGAAGGTGATCTTGTCGCCATAGCCGGCAGCCACCTTGGCGGTACCATCGTTGCTGCCGTCGTTGACGACGATGATCTCGGCGGGTGGCAGGCTCTGCTTGAGCGCGGAGTCGATGCACCGGCCGAGGGAGAGTTCGACATTGTAAGCGGGAATGATGACCGCGGCATCGCGGTGCGGGAAGGATGCGGCCATGGCTAGTGTACTTCCTCGAGTTCACGGGCATTGATGACAGCTTCCGGATCGGGCGGCAGATCATGACCGGGTTGAATGAACGCGGTCATGTAGTTGCCGGGAGAACCCGGGGTGAAGCCGGCGGCATAGCCCGCCAGCAGCAGCAGACGCTTGAGCAGCGCTCCGCGATTGAGCACCATCCGCGTGCTCATCCAGCCCAGATAAAGATCCAGCTGGTAGCCGGACTCGATATAGTAGCTGTTCAGCAGCGCCTGGAGATGACGACGACTGAAGCGGAAGACATAGTTGTCCCGATAGTTGATGTTGCCGTCCTGGTTCGATTCGTAGACGCTGCTTAGACCGAAGCGCTCGAGGAGGCGTCCGATAAGCGTCTCGTACGGTTCGATGATCACCACTCCCTGGCGGCATACGCGGAGCATCTCGTAGACGCCCAGCACCGGGCGAGCCAGGTGGTGCAGCCCCTCCTTCACAAAGGCCA
This sequence comes from Lentisphaeria bacterium, assembly GCA_041690595.1. Lineage (GTDB taxonomy): Bacteria > Verrucomicrobiota > Lentisphaeria > JABSQK01 > JAWLHB01 > JAWLHB01. The sequence goes on along the minus strand of JAWLHB010000015.1, from coordinate 63,853 downwards.
GGTCGAACGAACGGGTCGCGTGGTTGATCGCCTCACCGTTCTGCCGCTCGTAACTGAGACGCTTGTCCCGGGATATCGCCTCACGTATCTCGGCGTCAGCCTCGACAATACCGGAGATGACGATGCGGTCAAAGGCATAGTCGCAGAAGGTACGCGCTTCACGGGCATTGGCGCAGATGGCGAGCGCCGTACCCAGCGGCTGATTCCGGGCGCGACAGGCCTCGGCATAGGCGTCCAGCGCCTGGGTGATCAGGTAGCGGTGAAAGGCCACGTCGTCGGCCAGATCGTATAATCGGCCAAGCGGATGACGCAGTACCCGCGTCACATTGGCCGGGGCGGCGGCAAGGGCTATCTCAGTCACAGGGCGACCTCCGTTTTTGGCAACTCCCCGCGTATCCCCCACGTACGACGAATCTGAGCCATGTACTCAGGTTTCATTTCGTTGTAGTGAAAGACATGAAACGGATTGAGGCCGGAATAGTTCAGATCGACGCACCTGCCCACCTGCTGGTAGGCCCCGGTGCCGAAGTGATGCGCCGCATTCAAAACATCCATCTGCAGGTGCGGCTCCTGGCGGATGGAGAGCGATTTCCTCTCACTCTGACAGATCAGACTGACGAGAAATTGGTCGGGCATCGGGTGGTCTCGAAGGCGCTCGGCAAGAGTGAGCGCATAGCGCCGGTAAACCTTCAGAAAACGGCGATTGTAGAAGACTACGCCGACCATCTGGTAGGGAATCCGCTCCGGTTGCCCGAGCGCGATTGGCTCGTAGTACTTCCACGGCAGGGAGCAGAGCAACAGGTCATGGCGCTCCCCATCCGCCCGATACGTATCCAGCGGCTTCCTCACGATCGTATCCACATCGAGAAAAAAGGTCGAATCAAAGGGCGAATCGAACCAACTGAAGAGCTTGATATAGAACATCCGGGCGTCCTGCCCAGCGCGCTGCCGGCGCTTCTCTCGCCGCCAGAAGGTGCCGAAGCGGAAGAGGCGGCGCAAGGGCGAGATGCGCGGCGAAGGAAACTTGAGCACCTCGATCGGCCAGTCTGGATGGAAGCGCCGCAAAGACTCGATACTCATGCGCATCATGGTCAGGTAGGCAGGATTGTCATCGACCACATAGATGACTCCGAACGGATCTCGCACCGGCCGCAAGGCGGCAGTGCAATCCGGGTCTATCGTCTCATAGGTCGTGCAGCTGATCATGATCGTCGTCAGTGATGGGTTTGCAGGGATGCGTGCAATCGAAAATAGCGCAGCAGGCGACCGACCCGGTAACGAAAGGCGGGGGCCAGGCTGGCAACGGCAGGAAGCCACGATTCACAGAGTCGACTGCACAGAGTAGGATCCATGTGCAACTCCAGCCGTTTGCGCTCGCGCCGATAACGATAATCGTGCTGCCAGCCCGCAGGGAAGTGGATGATCGAGGGGCTCACGATCTGGCCACCCTTGTTGAAGCTGCAGATGCCACGCAAGACGTTGACCTGCATGGAGCCACGCATGCCGAACGGGGTCAGCATCGTGCGGTTGCCGTCATCGACGCCGCTGATGCCATGAAGCTCCATCGCGACTGCGTACATCGGCTCGTCGTTGGGGCTCCCCGTCGGGAGCATCCAGAAGCCGATATCCTCGTACTTCGCGTAGATTTCCCGGGCAGTCGTAAAGATCGCGTTGGCCGTGGCAGAGCGGGTAAAATACATCAGCCCGCCATTGAACTTCGGGATGCTGGACAGGTTGAAGTGGGCCAGCACACGGGCGTTGTCCATATCCCAGTCGCCATCATCGGCGGTCAGTCTGCTTCTGGTGGGGATGGTGAAGGGGAGCCCGTCGAAGAGGTCAAGCAGGGGAGCGATGGGACGCACTACCAGGCAGTCGCTGTCCAGATACAGGGTACCTTCGAAGGGGGTGTAGTGATCCAGGTGAAGCTTCTGAGCGAAGTTCGGACCGTACTGCGGCCGATGCTGAATGCGCCGGTTGAATAGCGCCAGCAACTCCGGATCGTCGGAGTCCGTGATGATGGCGCGGGGGATATCCGGCTGATGAACCAGAAGCGAACGTCCCAGCCCTTTCGCCATCTCCAGATACCGGGGCTTGCCCCAGGCTGTGGTCAATATGCCGAACGAATTGTGCATGACAGACTCTTGCGATTGGCGATGAATTTGCTGGCTGCTCCAGCCCCCATGATCAGCCACGCGAGACGAATCCCCGCGAGGCGCAGACGGCGCGAGCCGCTGGCCAGCCGCATGGCATCCTGCCACACCGCTTTGGCTTCCTGATGGTGACCGGCGAGCATCAGCGTCATGAAAGCCGCGGAAAAGGCCGCGGCAAGTTCGTTGAGTGCGGCTGCCGACGGCTCCCCGTGCAGCTGCAGCGTCGCGGCCACTTTCCGCGCCGCAAAGGCATGGCCGATCGCGTAGCTCGGCCGGGGTTGCCGCGAGATGCTGGGACCATGCGCAAAACGATGATAGCAGAGGACTTCGGGCAGAAAGATGCCGCCCCCCTCGCGAGCCACGATCCGCGCACCATATTCCCAGTCCTGTCGGCAGGGCAGCTCCTCATCCCAGGGACCGGCACGATAAATGACGCTCCGCCGCCACAGCGGGCCGATGCAGATATAGTTGCTCTGCGCGGCTGCAAGCAGGCAATCCATTGGCGGGTAGTGGCCACTCTTCCCGCCAAGGGTTCCATCAGGCATCAGTTCCTGGGTCATGGGCAGGCAACAGCAGGCTTCGGAATGCGCCTCCAGCACCCGAACCTGGCGACTGAGCTTCACCGGCGCCAGAAGATCGTCCGAATCCAGGAACTGGATGTACTCGCCGCCCGCGTCGAGCAGACCATGGTTCCGCGCCACCTGCGCACCCGCATTGCGCTGGCGCAACAGCCTCACCGAAAAGCGCTCCGTGTGGCGCAGATTGTCGATCCACCCGGCGACGACATCACTGGTGCCGTCGCTGGAGCCATCGTCCACGACGATCAGTTCGATCGGCCGGTAGTGCTGGTCCCAGACGGACCGGAGCGTGTCCGCGATCACCGCTTCACGGTTGTAAGCGGGAACGATCACGGAGACCAGTCCCGGCTGGCCCCCCTCTTCCATCCACCTGCCATGGACGGTGAGGCGCGGAAATGTCGAGGGATCCGCCGCGGCGATGGTGGTGACGGGACGGGTCAGCAGTTCATTCATGCGGCACCTCCAGCGGCGGCGTGGATCAGTTGGCGTACGGTGATAAGGCGCTGTTCCGGATGACTGCGCGCCTCGAGATGAGAACGACCCGCCCTGCCCAGACGCTCCGCCAGGTCGCTGTCGCGCAGGAGACGTATCAGTCGCTCGGCCATTCCCTCAAAATCATACTCCTGCACCAGAAAGCCGGTCTCCCCATCCACGACCTCCTCGGGGATGCCGCTGTGCAGAGTGGCGACAACCGGCAATGCCCTGGCGCATGCCTCCAGAATGGCCACCGGCAACCCTTCCTGATCGCCATTGCCCGCGGTCACAGAGTGCTGCGCAAAAGCCCAGGCATCCTGCATGGCAGCGGCAACCTGGTCCACCGGCTGGCGCCCCCGCAACTCGACCACCTCGGCCAGCCCCATGTCCGCTACCAGCTTGCGACACGACGGCATGAGCGGACCGTCTCCGATCATGACCAGGCGCGCCTCGGGAACGGCGCCATGCACCAGGGCAAAGGCGCGGATGACGGCCTGTGGGCACTTCTTTTCAACCAGGCGACCGACACTCAGGACCGTCGGCGGCAGCCGCCGGCGTGCTTCCCAGTCCCCAGGCGAGAAGCGCTTGAGATCAGGCGCATACGGGATGATGCGAATCTTTTCGGGCGGGCAACCGGCCACCACCAGCCGGCGACGCAGATGCTGCGACGGTACGATGACCCGATACGCGGCATGGAAAACGGGGAGGATTGCCTCCTGATAGTATCCTTCATGAAGCATGGCCGAGGCATCGATGCCATGGAAGTGCACAACAAAGGGGATGCGTCCGGCACGAAGACCTGGCAAGGCGTGTATGGCATTGAAACCATAATCCACATAGGCAGCTTCGGGCCGCAGTTGGCTGAGGGCGCTGCTCAATCTGCCCGAGGCAACGCGATGACAGAGGTGCTCGTTGAGACGATCTCCCCGGGGGCCGATAGCTCGCAGAGCGATCCGCGGCCAGCGCAGCCGCTGCATCAGGCTCTTGCCAAAGCCGACCAGAGCAGTCGTGCCGGGCACAGCCGGACCATCGGGATTGATGCTGTCACAGATGATGGTAAGCTCATCACCGGCCGCATTCAGGCCTGACGCCAGATCCTGAATGAAAGTTTCTGATATCACGCCATAAGTACCCAGAATATATGCGAGTTTCATCACGTCGTGGCCAAGCCTTGTCTGGAGATGGACCTGCGCCGACTCGACGGCGGCAATTGACGGTGCGAGTGAAGGGGTGCTTCCGTGCTACGGCTCATGCGCCTACGCCTCGACCTGTGCGGGGAATCCGCCATTCGCCACCTGAGGGCGCTCATGTACATGCTTCGCAAGATGATCGGCAAAGCAGTCGCGCAAACGGAAGATGATCGGCTGCAGATCGCGGTTGGCGCTGCTGCACATGGGTTGACGGAATTCAATGCTCCCGACAAGCTCCCCACCTACGTTGATGCGAGCCCGCAGGCACACGTTGCCGTCGTCGCTGCAGTCGTCCGGCGGGCCATTCTCCACATGCCACAGCTTGCGCGTTTCCCGGCTGCCATCATGGCAGTAGAGCATGACCGTCGTCACGCCAAGGTCGCCAAACGATTTTTCGACAACGCTCCAGATATCGTCGAGATTCTCGCAGCGGCTATTCTCCAGTTCCTGCATGGCCTTCTCGACCGCCACGCTCGCTTTTCCCCACTTGCGGCTGGCGGCAATATCCTGAGTCACCCGGCGCCTGATGTCCTCCAGGCTGAGTACTCCCAAAGCGCGAACGCCGACAAAACCAAAGACGGCCATGCAGCTTATCATCACCGTGGCGATGATATTGTGGCCCGCCGTCAAGAGCAGGGCGCACGTGCTGAAGGCAATGCAGACAAGATAGAGGATGAGCACGGCCGTACGTTGCGTGAGGCCGAGCGAGATCAGGACGTGATGGATGTGGCGCCGATCCCCCGCCGCCATGGGCAGGCGCCGGCTCCACCTGCGGGCCATGGCCAGCGCGGTGTCGAATACCGGCAGCCCAAGCGCCACGAATGGCACCAGAAGCGCTACCGTCGTTCCCGCCTTTGTCGAGCTGATCAGCGAAAGCGCGGCAACCAGAAAACCAAGGAGCATGCTGCCGCCATCGCCAAGAAAGACGCTCGCGGGATTGAAGTTGAAGACGAGAAAACCAAGCAGAGCGCCGCTCAGACAGGCGCCAAGGAAGATGCCGAGCGGTTGGTCGGAGAGCACACTGACCACCGTCATCGTCATCGTGGCAAAAAGCCCCACTCCCGTCGCCAATCCGTCGAGTCCGTCCAGAAGATTCAGCGCATTCATGCAGGCCAGAAACCAGAAGACGGTAACCGGATAGCTCCACACCCCCAGATGGATGGGATCGCCAAAGGGATTCGAGACCGATTGGATGGCGATGCCCCCAAAGAAGGCGATGGTTGCCGCCACCCACTGCAGCAGCAGTTTGTAGCGCGGCCGCAGATCGACGATGTCGTCCAGCCCACCAAGCGCCAGCGCGATCAGCGCGCCCACCAGCAGGACCGCGAATTGGATGGACTTGCCGTCGAGAAGTCGATCGAAGGTCGCGGGGCGCAGCCAGAGCAGACAGAGGATCGGGGCAACGAAGGCGAGAATAATGCCGTAACCACCACTCAAGGGAATCGCCCCCTTGTGGATCTTGCGGCGACCATCGGGTTTGTCGACCACACCCAACTCGCGGGCAAACGTGCGGCACATCGGCGTCACGAACAGACTGACCAGTGTGGCGTACAGGAAACTGAGAGCAGCGACTTCCAGTATTGGCATCATCATGGCGCAATCCTCCCGTTCAAGTCAACGCAAATGTGCGGGTCAGCATGAACTTCAGGGAGGCTTAACCCTGCATGCAGGAACGGCGGTAGTGTCTTCATAAGTAGTAAACGTGGAACAGGTTGAAGTGGTATGGTTACGCCGCGCGACAGGAACCTGCGGTGGGGCACTGGTCGTATGGCGTCATTGGCGGAATAGTAGCTGTATATCTCCATGTGATAGCGATCCACATCCAGTTCCGTCAGCGGATCTCACAATGCTAAACTAACGAAAGAAGCCATGGCTGACCTAATCGTCTTGCTCGCCGGACTCCTTGTCACCGTCATCTGGGCCGGTGGAATTCTGCCAGAATCCTGGCTGATGACATCGGCAATTTTTGTGGCGGGAGCGATCGTGGTGGCGGCGATACTGCCGCAAGAGCGCCGCGGCAGAGACTGGCGGATCGTGCGAATCGTGCTCACGGGAGGGCTGATCTGGGGCATCCTGACGGTTCTGCCGCTACCCGCCGGAGCAGGCAGTATGCTTTCCGGCTTTCGTCAAGAGGCACAGGCCGCGATTCTGGCAACTTCTCGTCTTCGGATGATGAAGGATTTTTCTCCTGATGAGTCGCAATTCTGGTACATCTCGATGAATCGGGCGGGAAGCATGCGCGGCTTGCTGCTGCTTCTTGGCGCCGTGGGCGCGGCCCTTCTGGCTTCTCGCCTGAGCAAGGCCAAGCGTATCCAACTGGCGAAAGGACTGCTGGGTATTGGCATGATCGTGGCACTCGGCGGTATGGCCGCCCGCTGGCTGGTTGCGCCCGGCGGGGCAATCTGGTGGTGGTGGGAGAGCGGCGAATCCCGCTCGCAAGCCTGTTTCATCAACCCCAATCATTATGGAGCCTACCTGGCGCTGCTATGCCCACTGGGGATGGCAATGGTGACAATGGCCCGGCGCCGGGAGCACCGACGTCAGGCAGCCGGCTGGTTGCTGTGCATTCTCGTGCTGGCGGCGGGCTCCTTCGCATCCGGTTCACGAGGCGCACTGCTGCTGCTGGCCGTGGGCCTGCTGGGCGGCGCCATGGTCCAGATGCTTCAACATCGGCGGCGGATCCTGCTGCTCACCATGATGGCCGGTGCCCTCCCAATAGCAACGGCGGCGATGGCTCAACTGCTGGCGCCCCGCCTCTTTCTGCATCCGCTTCTGCAATCATGGCTGAGCAACCGGGTGCCGCTGTGGCAGGCCGGCGCGGACATGTTCCGCGAGTTCCCGCTGATCGGGGTCGGGCTGGAAGGATACCGTGCGCTCCAACCACGCTATATGCCGCTCGGGCATCCGGTACTGGCACATCATCCGGAAAGCACCTGGATCGAGCTTTTTGCCGAAGGTGGCTTGATTGGCGCGGCCCTGCTGGCGATGGTGGCGATTGGGTTGATCGTCACCTGTTGGCGCCGACGTCATCACCCCGAGCTCGATTCGACCTTGCGGCGAGCGGTGTCGGCGGCCCTGCTGGTTGTCGGCCTGCACGCGCTCTTCGATGTAGCCTGGCATGTTCCCATCTACGCCTACACGGTTGCCGCCATGATCGGCCTGGCACTTCCGCCAGGGGACGCAGTCGCCAGCCCCAGTTGCTGGGAGCGGGCGCGCTCGGCGATGCTGCCGGCGTTGATGCTGGCAGCTGTGCTCTGGATTGGCGGCGTGCATGGACGCGACATCTTTATTCGCGATCGTGCCCGGGAAATCCAACAGGCCCGCATGGCCGAGATGCCGCGCTTTCTTGCCTGGTACGGCGCCAACTGGCAGGTCTGGCACCTTCTGGCGGAACGGGCGATGGACGACACCTCGTCTCCCCCCGACTCGCTGGCGATGCTCGATCCTGCCCGCGACGAGCTTGCGGTTCATGCCCTGAATCGGGCGATCGAGCGGGCCCCCACCCTCTCACCACCCCTGCTCTACAAGCTGGCGCTCCTCCATGGCCGTCAGGGGCGGATCGCGGCGGCAAAGTCCGCCTACGAGCGCTACCTGGCAGCCCTGCCCGCCTGGAAGCGTGAGCAAGTGCTCGAAGGTAGACCGTGAGCGTGCCTCGTAAAGCAGATATGGTCTTGGCCAACTTCCCGTAAACTTCTTGCCCGAATCAGAGGCTTGCTTGACGTTTGTCGTGCCGGCATTACCTTAATACTGTGGCGCAGGGAGTTGGAGAGGGACCAAGAGATACAAGAGATAGTTGAGCGTTTCACCACGTTTTCATGAACGAGGCTGCAGCCTCGTTTAACGACAAGGATTCTTCAATGCCTTCTTCTTCCAACCCCATCATCCTACTCATTGCCGAGGATGCGGGGTGTTACCATCTCATGGACCTTCTCCTGGCGGACGGGTTTAAGGTTTTCAGCTGTGATAACGCCACCCAAGCCTGTCATTTCATGGTCGAACGGTCGGTCGACCTGGTACTCATCGACACGGGCATTCCCAACGAACAGGCCTATGTCGCCTGTCGATCACTGCGCCGAACCAGCTCCGTCAACATGTATCCGATTATCATGATTGGTCATGATGACGGAGACGGAAGCGTTACGGCTGCCGCGTATGAGGCGGGGGCCGACGACTTCGTCAGCGTACCTTTCGCGCGGCAGGCGCTCGTCGCACGGTTGCATTACCATCTCGAGAGCATCAAGCGGTTGCAGGCCGTATCGTCGATTACCGCAAACGCATCGTCGGCCGAATTGGCCATGATCCTGCAGTTTCTCGAAGCTGAATTGAAGACAGGCCGGGTCATCGTCAAGCGCCAGGGAAGCAAGGCGGTACTTTACCTGAAGGAAGGCAAACTGCTCCATGCCGAGGCCCGCGGCTTCCTCGGTCTGGAGGCTGTCGTGGAAGTGCTGAGCTGGGCATCGTCAACGGCTACGTTTGTGGACGACGATACCGTCGAAGGAGATCTCGAACAGGCGACGCCACTGACGGAAGTGATCACCAAGGCACTTGGAAAGGTCGCTGAGTACCGGGCTGCGCGCCGGCGCCTGCCGCCCGTCGACACCGTCTTTACCGCCGGCACCAAAAAATTGCCAACCGACCTCGACAAGGTCCACCGCTTCGTCTACGAACATGCCCTCACCGGCTATACCGTTGAGGAAATCCTCCTGCATCCGGACCAATCGACGCGCCAGATGACCGTCGCCCTCCTCAATCTGGTGGAAAGCGGCCAGTTGATCACAGCCGATCCCCTCTTCCTGGATTTCACCTGGAATGTCTATCATTCCTACCGCAAGCCGGGGCTTATCAAGACGCTTCGACAGGTCAAGGCGGCGCTGGCGGCCATAGAATTTCCCCTGAACATATACGATGACTCGAAGACCGAAGATGACGCCGAAAAGTCATGGGTTCGGCCGCGTCCGCCAGGACGACGGCGGCGGCGTCTGCCGCCGGCAGTCGCAAACTGGCAGGAGATTGCGCCAAAACTGATCGTCACCGGCAATCAGGCCACCAATGCGGCGACTTTCATCGATTCCCTCGGCATGCTTCATTCAGCGGTCAACCAAACCGCTCCGGCCCACTTTGCCGATCTGGCCGGCATCAAGATCACGCGGCTGGAGCTGGTGGATGGCCTTCCTCTCGACCTGGTGGAGCTTCCGCCGGTGATGGATCGCTCTAAACTTCGTTGGCTGGACCAGCATGGGGCAGAACTCTTCGGCGTCATCCTTATTTCGGCCGACCAGACAAGCGAGGAGAACAAGCAGAATTTGCGACTGCTGCGGCAGTTATGGGCCCGGTTCAAGGGGCTCTACTACCTGATCGTACCCAAGCTGCTGAACTACGAAGAGAAGGCTTTTTTCCTGATCGATTGCCCGACCTGCGGGCACCAGATGTCGGTCAACATGGATCGTACCGGCGAAACCGACGCCTGTTCCGCCTGCCACGCCGCGATCACCATCCCGGATTGCCTGGATTACCTGGCCCGCGAGCTGGCGCTGCCCGAGGATGTCCCGATCCTGCAGCTCAAGACCAACAGGCCGGAGCCGGCGCGCGATCTGTTCGAGCTGCTCTGCGAGACCGTCGTCTCCTCCGCCGAGGCCAATCAGGAACCCAATCCTGAGTGGACCAATGAGACATGGGCCTTGTAAAGCCCGCACCTCGCGCAGGAAATAGCGGGAATAGTCGCTGCCTCTCGTCAAACGGCACTTCCTCCTGTATAGTGATCGTTTTTTCACGCCATTCTCGATGTCCATTTCTGGAGCATGACAAGCGCGCATGAACGTAGGGATCGACTCTCTCAGCTTCTACTCCTCACACTATTATCTGCCACTAGAAGCGCTGGCTGCCGCGCGCGGTGTCGCGCCGGAGCGCTATACCATCAAGCTGGGACAACGGGAGATGGCGGTTTCGCCACCCGCCGAGGACGTGGTGACGATGGCTGCCAACGCCGCGCTTCAAGCGGTGGACCAATCCGATCGGGCCGACATTTCATGGCTGATCTTCGCCACGGAAAGCGCCGTCGATCAGTCGAAAGCAGCCGGCACTTACGTGCACAAGCTGCTGAACCTGCCATCCCGCTGCCGGGTCTTCGAGATCAAGCAGGCCTGTTACGGCGCCACCGCCGCACTTGCCATGGCTTGCCACGTGGCGCGGCAGAATCCATCGCGGAAGGTGCTCATCGTGGCATCCGATATTGCCCGCTATGGGCTGGGAAGCGCGGGCGAACCTACGCATGGCGCCGGCGCCGCCGCCATGCTTATCTCCGCCTCACCTCGCCTGCTGGCCATCGAGCCGTACAGCGGCTACCACACGGAAGATACCATGGACTTCTGGCGCCCCAACTACCGCGACGAGGCCATTGTCGACGGTGCGGCATCGGTACGGCTCTATCTGCAGGTGCTGCTGGATGCATGGCGCCACTACCGGGAAGAAGGCGGGCCGCCGCTGCGGGAGTTTTCTCGCTTCTGCTATCATCTTCCTTTTACGCGCATGGCCGAGATGGCGCATCGGCACCTGCTGCGTGCCAACGCCCTGCACCTGTCGCATGACGAGTTGGATCGCCAACTCGAAGCCTCGCTCCACTATAACCGGCGCCTGGGCAATACCTATGCCGCTTCGCTCTACATTGCGCTCGCCTCGCTCCTCGACAACGAAGAGGACGATCTGGACAATGCTCGCGTCGGCCTCTTCAGCTATGGGTCCGGCTGCATGGGCGAGTTCTTCAGTGGCATCGTCCAGCCGGGCTACCGCCGCCACCTGCACACTCAGGAGCATCGCCGGTTGCTCGACAGCCGCAAGCGACTCACGGTCGAGGACTATGAAGAGCTCTACCGCTTCACGCTTCCCGTCGACGGCAGCACCATCGGCCTTCCGGCGGATCCCACCGGTTCATTCCGCCTTTCAGGCATGCGCGATCATCAGCGCCTCTACGAAGCCGTCATGCCACTCTGATCCATGATGGATCCCCGGCACCAGCGCCGGCACCCATCCCAGAGGCACATCCAAGCACGTCGACGTCCACGGCGCACCTGTTGCGATTCACGACGTTTGCCTGTCATCAAGCGGCACATCCTTCCTTCACTTTGGCCTGACTTTCCCTCAGGAGTCATGAAAGCAAGGGACGGGCATGATTCGTGCGGTGAACGCGGTCATGACGACATTTGCGGCGAGGTCGCCGGCATGTCTCTATTCACCACGCGTCAAAACGTTTAACATGGGAAGCAGATCCGCCAAGCATACCTGGTTTCAATCCATGCATAACGGCTCGACCGCGGTTGATCAACCGCTCATTTATTTAACCTATCCAAAGGAAATTCAACATGTTCAAACGCATGAAACTTGCCGCCAAAATCGGCTTTGGTTTTGGTTCCTTGATCGTCATCGCCATAATCCTTGGCGGCGGCGCCACTGTCTGCATGCTGGTCGTCAAAAATATGTCCATGAGGCTGAGCGAACAACACGTCCCCGCCGTGGAGGTGGCAACCGAGATCGAGCGCACCACGGCCGCGGTCATGTTCAACGCGCGTGGCTATGGTTTCAGCGAAGACGCCACATACCTGGAGCAGGCTCAGGCTCATCTCAAGGATCTGAATGTGCACCTGGAAGATGGCGGCAAGCACGCGAGTACCTATTCTCTTCCTGTCCTGAAGGAGAATATCGAAAAGGCGGACAAGCAACTTAAGGTCTACGTGGATTATCTGGAGAAAACCGTTGTCGCGGTAGATAAGATGAAGGCCGCCGAAGGTCGCATGGATAACGCCGCGCGGAATTACATGACCGTCTGCAACGACTTTCTGGCGTCGCAGCACAAACTCTTCGAAGAGGAACTTGCGACCAACCTTCAGGCCGAAAATGCCGCGGCCATGCTGCGAGAACGCATGCTCAAGATAGATCTCAGCAACACCGTCATCGATCTGGGCAACGAGATACGCATCGGCGCCTTCCAGGCCATGGCACGGCAGAATGAGCAGCTCCTGCTGGATGCCCAGAAGAAGATCAATGATGTGAACGCCACACTGGATGAGTTGAAGACGATCACTCGGCTCGAGGCGGATCTGCGCAACATCGAAGCGTGCCGCGTGGCCGGACAGAATTACATTGCCGCGACGGAAGACTATCTGGCCAATTGGCGCGCCAGGGCGGAGCTGAACCGGGTGCGCAATGAGGCGGCGGAAGTGGTTCAGGCGCTGGCAAAGACGACAGGGGAAAAGAACATGGAGGAGACCAATGTCGCGGCGACACTGGCGGCTTCCTCTCTGTCGCTGGCGAGCCTCATCATGGCCATCGGCCTGGCAACCGCCACCGTGATCGGCATCCTCCTGGCGATCTTCATCACGCGCAGCATCACCAAGCCGATCTATGGGGTCATCGACGGGCTGGGCAGCGGTGCGGAAGCCGTGAGCAGCGCCTCGGGCCAGGTCTCGCAATCGAGCCAGCAGATGGCTGAAGGGGCCAATGAACAGGCAAGTGCCCTCGAAGAAACCTCGTCGGCGCTGGAGCAGATGGCCGGTATGACCAACCAGAATGCCGAGAACGCCCGCCAGGCACGAACCACGGCCGAGCAGGCACGTGAAGCGGCACAGCAGGGTAGCAAGGCCATGGGACAGATGGCCGGCGCCATGACCCGCATCCAGACCTCCGCCGGTGAAACGGCCAAGATCATCAAGACGATTGACGAGATTGCCTTCCAGACCAATCTCCTTGCCCTGAATGCAGCCGTGGAAGCCGCACGCGCCGGCGAAGCGGGCAAGGGCTTCGCCGTAGTCGCCGAGGAAGTTCGTAACCTCGCTCAGCGAAGTGCCGAGGCCGCCAAGAACACCGCCAGCCTGATCGAAGAATCGGTCAACAACTCCAGCCAGGGCGTCAAGGCTACTGGCGAATTGGAGGCGATTCTGGCGGCGATCGCCGAGGCGGTCGAAAAGGTGAGCACCCTGATCAGTGAAGTCTCGACAGCCAGTGAGGAACAGGCTCGCGGTATCGAGCAGGTGAACACCGGCGTCGCGCAGATGAACCAGGTGACGCAGAGCAATGCGGCCAATGCCGAAGAATCCGCCTCTGCCAGCGAAGAGCTTTCGGCTCAGGCAGCGGAAATGAACGATCTGGTCGGTGTGCTGATCGGCATTGTCGGCGGCATGAGCCAGCAAGGTGGCATGGAGCGGGCAACTTCACGACCAACGGCACAGAGCCGGACCGCAACCGCAGTCAGACGGCAGGCGCCGCAACCAATGCACCATGCAGCTTTCACCAGCAGACAACCTCAGGCACCACACCACAATGGCAAGAACAATGGCAAGAGCAACGGCAAATCCACGATTCGTCAGAATGCCGAGGAGCTGATCCCGCTCGGCGCCGACGACATCGACTTCTAAAGCAGTCAGTACAGCCAGTAAGCATGGCCCGTCAGCCGCCCCCGCCGTCTAAGCGTGGGCGGCTGACGCATTATATGTCAATCCAGCCTCCAAGCGTCGGAACCGAGGCTCGGAAGCGGCGTCAGAAGCTATAGAGGCAGATTTATCCTATAGTATGAGCAGGTGGAGACACATGATGAAGCAGAGCGCGGCCATTATTGGTATGGGAATCGTATCCGGTCTCGGCAGAGGGGTCGAAGCAACTTTCGAACGGATGCTTGCCGGCAAGGTCGGTATTCGTCCGATTTCGCGATTTTCGACCGAAGCGTACGCCCAGCGCAACGCGGGGCAATTGGCGGAGGACGATGAGCTGCGCCTGCTCGATATGTATCGGGATGACGATCTGGCCTGGGGCTTGATCTATGATGCGGCCGGCGAAGCCATGGCGACGCTTGGAACCTGTTCGCCGGATGACGAGCTTGGGCTGGTTCTGGCCACCAACTTCGGTATCATGGAGAGCCTCTGCTGGTGCTGGCAGGAACGCCTGGATACCGCCGAGCTGCACCACGAAACCTTTCTGGCGCAGCAGGATGTCGTCGAGACCGTGGCACAACGGATGGGAGCAGGAGGACCACGACTGCAGCTCTCCCTTTCATGCGCTTCTGGTGCGGCAGCCTTGACGGTCGGCTTGGAATGGCTGCGCGAGGGGCGCGCCAGCCGGGTGCTGGTCATCGGCTACGATGTGCTCAGCGAGTTTGTCTGGTGTGGCTTATCGAATCTGCGCACCATCACCACCGATTGCATTCGACCTTTCGATCGCCGGCGGCAGGGTACGATATTCAGTGAAGGGGCCGCGGCGATGCTCTTGTCGAGCCGGGAACTGGACCGCCATTGCGCCATGGGGTGGCTCCTGGGTGGCGCCACCAACAACAATGCCTTCCACATGACCGCCCCACCAAAGGAAGCAGAAGGTTCCAGGCAAGCCATGGCCGCGGCTCTGGCAGACGCAACCATCGAACCTTCCCAGATCGATCTGGTCTGTGCGCATGCGACGGGCACCAGCGCCAACGACTCGACGGAGAGCGCGGCGATCGACAATCTGCTTGGGCGGCCGGTGCCGGTGGCGGCCTTCAAGTCGAGTCTGGGCCACCTGCTGGGTGCAGCGGGGTTGGCGGAAGCGATCATGACGATGCAGGCGCTGCGCACAGGGATAGTGCCGGCTGTTCAGGGTCTGGAGCAACTGGATCCGGCATGCACAATCGATGTCGTGCGTGGGAAGCCTCGGCGGGGCAGCTTTGAGGTGGCGATCACCAATTCCGCGGGAATAGGTGGCAACAACAGCGCTCTGGTACTGAGTCGCGATGTGCGCGAGCAGCCCGAAGCAGTAGTCGCCCCTCGGGGAGTGCAGGTGCGGCGCTGGGGCTGGGTTCTGCCGGGCGAGCAGCAGGCAGGCGGCACCCTTCCAGAGGTCGACATCACCGCCCTGCTTGGCGCAAATGCGCTGCTGGCCGATTTCTCCGCCAAGGAGTACCTGAAGTCGATCAAGGGTTATATGGATCCGGTAAGCGCCTTCACGCTGGCGGCGGTGTCGCTGGTCTTCGGCGAGGAGCTGTCACACAAGGATACTCACGCCCGCTTTGCGGTGGTGGGAGTCAGCCAGTATGGCGCACCGACCTCCGGTTACCATTTCCATGAAATGATGCGGACGAAGGGGCCGCGACTGGCGAGCCCGCTTATCTTTCCGCATGGGTACGCCAACACCGCCCCCAATCTCGTCGCTATCGAGTACAACCTGAGCGGCCCCCACATGGTGATCAACAATGCTACCGACTGCACGGAAGCGTGGTGGTGGGCGTGCCACCTCCTGAGAGCCGGATTGGCCGACGACGTTCTCCTCATCGCCGGCGAAGCCGTTCAGCCCCATGTGATTCCCGATGATGTGAAGGTGCTGAATGGCGCGCTTGCCTGCTGGTTACGAGCGGGCGAGGCCGAGGATGTGCCCAGAGAGCTGGAACGGACGCCCCATAACCTGCATGGAACAGTCTGGAGTGCGCTGAACGCCTTTCGGGGTGTTACCACCCAACGCAGAAGCCCAACCACATGAGGCCGGGCTTCTGGTGAGGTTTCGGCCGTTGTTCCACGACAACAGCCGTACTCCGTATGTAATCCCGTGCCGACTCCGGCCGGGCTTCATATTATCCGCGACTGGCCAGGCTCTTGTTCAATTCCCCGGTAGTCATAGTCTTACGAATGCCGTCCAGAAGTCCATCCAGTTCCTTGGCAAACGCCTTCCACCCTGCGTCGTCGACCTTGTCCGCCAGACTGAGCTTCTGCCGCAAGCGGGATATCTGCGAGTTGACGGCGCCACGTGATTCTGCCAATGCCAAGCCGTTGACGGAGTCGGTGTCCTCGATGCGGCCGTTGAGGACTGTCAATTGCTCTTCCAGCTTCTGCATTTCCTTCCGAACCGCGATCAGGAACGTGTCGCGATCTTCGAGCAGGAAAATGGTGGCATCATCGGAAACCGACGGTCTGGCGGCCGGGACAGAATCCAGTGTCAGCTCCTTCACCGCGCTTGCGAGGAGGTCCGTGGCGGCATCGGCGTGCCGGGCACTGTGGAGCAAGGTAGTAAAAGGCCCATGCTGTTCCAGACCAGGTTGCGGCCTGAACTGCTGAGCGCCGAATATTATCATGCCGACTCCCGCCAGACCAGCCAGTACCAGCCCCATAAGAACCAATCGTGATAGATGCATATATCCTCTCTCCTCGCGTAACTACTGATTTGTACTGCGCTTCATACACCGCCGACGCGGCGCTACCTTGATGCATAGCTATAATAGCAGGCACTGTGCCAACCGGTGATCCAGGTGGCGATTCGAGGCTGCAAACACCCAATAACGGGCAGATTGCCATTGGCAATAAGCCATCAACTTGATCAAACAGCTTTACAGCTGTAAGCCGTTGATGCCACCGGGCGCCGCCCATTCACTCCGCAAGCGAAGAAGTGTGCGCTTCTCTGGACAGTGCCCCCCAGCGCCCGGCCGGCATCAGATCACTTCGATGACGAGGCCCCAGTCGAGGCGCGGTATGCGGATGGTGAGGCCATCCGCTGACGCCTCCGCATCGATCTTACAACAGTCGGGCACCAGCGCGCGAGCCGTCGTCACCGGCATTCGCAATCGCACCAGGACATCGCGGGCAATGGGTGGTGCGCTCATTGCCGGGTTCGGGTAGGCCAGCCCATCGCTCCAGGCCACGAAGTTGTGAAGGTGCAGCAACAGTCGCCCACGCTGCCGGTAGAGCGCCACGTGCAGACGCGATGGCCCCTCCACCAGAAGCTGTGGCGACGCCGTGTGACGGAGGAGCGTCCCGAGGCTCTCCGACAGAGCCGGACTGTGGTTGTTCAGGAAGGCCAGGCCGGGATTGCCGGCAAGCTGGATGATCCTGCCTTTGCCCAGCTCGGAAATGCGGTAGCCACCGGCATCATTGGCCAGTGACGCATCGGGCGCGGGGAGCGCGGATGGCATCACCAGATCGCTCGCGCGCTGCCCCGGCACCGGCGTGCCCCAGTCATCGCAGGCGCCGAGCAGACCATCGGTGATCAGGATTCCGCCAGCTTCGACATAGCGCCGCAGGATGGCCAGTTGGAGATCGCTGAGGGCAACTGCCTGAGCCGCGATCACGACAGGATGGCGGGACAGGCCCGCATCGGTAAGATCGGCATCGAAGAGCAGCTCCTGCGTTATCTGGTTCTGCATGAGCAGGTGGTGCCAGCCAAGGACGGAATACCAGTAGTCGCGGGGGAACACGCCTGGAGTGCGGCGACTGAAGTAGAAGGTTTCGCTCTGCTGGCTGAGGAGAAGGCCCACATGTGCCAGCGAGTCGCCACCAGTCAAGTCGAGCCGTGGATTGACCGCGGCGGCGAGAACCGCGTAGCCATCCGCAAGCAGCTCGGCATCGTGCGGAGTGCCGAAGGAGGGGACACATCCCGCGGTCATGGAGGCAAGGGCATGATGAAGATAGCGGTGCAGAGGCTGCATGGCCGGCGGCCAGAGCTCGTTGCGGTCGAAATAGTGGTGCAACCCCATCCAGACTTCAGCTTCCGGCTGCCGGTAGGCGCGCTGCAGTCGGCTGTGAAAGGCACTGATGAAGGGGTCGTGCTGCGATTCGGTCCCGGCCACGACATCGGCTTCATAACGGTCGATGGGAATCCCCATCTCCCAACCATGGCAGAGGCGGTGACGATGGTTGACGACGATGCGTGCCCCGGGGAAGCTCCGGCGAACGCAACTGGCCAGCCGGCCCCAGAAGGTCATGTAGCTGCGGTACCGCCACGCCACCCATTGCCGAAACGCTTCCTGCTCCCAGTCGACAGCCTGGGGCAAGGCCAGACCGGTCGCTTTATGAAAGGCGGCTCCGCATGCGGAACAGACGCAACCGACGGTTCCGGGGTGCGACCAGGAGGTGCCGTCGAACCAGAAGCCATCGAGCCCATAGTAGTCGAGGGATTCGAGCACGAAGTCGGTCAGCGCTTCGCCATAGGGGGAGTTGATGCAGAGGCAGTAATTGGCTTCGCCGCCGTGACCGGCATCGTGCAAGAGCTTCGTGCACCATTCTGGGTGCAGCTCAGCGGCGCTCTTGCAGTGATTGCCAGGAAACCAAGTGACGGCGGCCATGCCGGCGGCATGAATCTCCTCCACCTGCGCGCGCAACAGCTCGCGATTGCCGGGCCGAGCATGCTCGCCGGGAGGCAGAGCCGCCGACTCCGCGTAGGGGCTGCCCGTGTGGTCGACGATGCCGATCCAGTGCGCCTGCACACCATGCGCCGCCATGACCGCTTCGCGATTTTTCGCTTCCGCGACCGGCACGGGACCCGGCCGTTGCTCGATGCGCAATCCGGCCGCGGCATAGTCCCGTCTTGGACCGCCGGTGACCGGCAAGGCCTCGGGCATCGGCGCCCGCTCGACCTGGCTCTCGACGTCAGCCTCGGGTCTCCCAAAACAAATCGACCACTGATCGTAGAGGCCGGCAACGACCTTGACGCAGAGGAGATTCTCGCCGGCTCGCATGGGAAGGACGAGCTGATTGACGGTCCAGTCGTCCGGCTCTCCGGGATTCCCATGCTCGGTGGCATGGATCAGCTTGCCGTTGAGCCACCACTGTGTGCCCCAGCAGGCGCTGAAGGTGAGGGGCATGGTTCCCGCTGCCTCCCGGTTGACGATTGTCATCGCATAGGCGATGGGGCAGCCGCTATCGGTGGGGAGGATGTCGCTGAGCGCCAGACGCCCGCCGGTGCTGATCACCTCACGCGGGTGGAAGAGCACATCGCCGAGCTGGACTTGCGCGGGAATGCAGGTGACACCGTCGAGGGGCAGGGGTGAGAAGCCGATCTCTCCCGGCCAGGTCATGGTGGTTCCAGAGTTGGCGATAGGGCCGAAAAGGTGCCATCGTGTCTCCCACGGCGAGACAAGCGAATGGACGGAATCAGCGATACCAGCAAGATCGTTGGACGGAACAGTCATGGCGAAGCTCCCAGCTTGAGGTGGCTGCAAGATACTCTTCCCGCTGCTTCTCCACAACAGACGATGCGGATTATCCTTTACGAAGACGGAGGTAGAGGGGTTGGTAGAGGGGCAGCGAATGTTCGATGCGCAGGGTCTCGCCCTGAAAGCTGTGGGGCACGGATTGCCACTGGCCGTCGATGTCCAGGCAGGTGAGGATGGTGCTCTCTCGCCAGGGCCGGGGAAGATAAAGCTCGACAAAGTCGAAGGTATCCGAGCAGAGATTGATCAGGGTGAGGAAGGCGACCAGGGATTTGTCTTCGCAGTCGGGGCGTGGACGGTTGAGGATGCAGAAGGTCTTGGGGCGCTCGCGCACGTAGACGATCTCGTCGGCACCAGCCCACAGAACAAGCTCCTGCATGAGCCGCCCTCGGCGGTAATTGAAAAGGGAGGAGGACATGTTGTTGCGAACGGACATGGCCATGACGACGACGCGACCGCCCAGAGCGTTCTGGAAGCGAGACATGCCGACGCCGATGATCTGATCGCGGAAATCGAGCACATCGGTGACGATCTCGGTGTCGGGACCGTTGGTGCGCAGATGATAGAGTTCGCCGTTGCCGTAAGGGGAGAAGGTGGAGTACCACATCATCTCCCGGCCGCCAGTGGGGGTGTGAATGAAGTCCTCGCGGATGCGTTCCCGTCCCTCCAGATCCCTGAACGGCTTGGTGATGTCTTCCTTGCCGGTCACACTGACACCGATGGCCTCGCTGAAGCCGCGCTCACAGAGGGTCGCCGCCGCTTCGCCGTCGAGGATCAGCCCCTTCGCCAGGAGCGCCCGGAGCTGCTCGTCGGTCAGCCCTTTGGCCTGGTTACCGGCAAGGGCGTTGACCGGCGATTCAAGTGTCGTGAAGGGGATGCCGAAGTGGCCGAAGGTGGAAACCCACGGGTTTGCATCGCTGTAGCCGTACTTGGGATCGCGGCAGGCAACCAGCGGATCGAAGAGGAGCCCACAACCGGAGACCTCGCACTGCCGCGCCAGATTGCGCGCCACCTGAAAACGGCTTCGCTCCTGCATGAAGGCTTCATGATAGCCAACCTCTTCGTTCATGTCGTCGAGATACTGACATGCCTGAAAGGTAGAACCGGCAAAGCCATAGGAATACCCGGCGCCCATGAGGCTGCGCATCTTGCCGGCGGACATGAAGAAGCGGGTATGGGGATAGGTGTCCGACTCATGGTAGCAGATCACATCTTCGGACATGTGCTGCTTGAAGTAGAGCGCATGGAAGATGTTCTTCGGCAGGGCGAAGGCATCGTCACTGCAGTAAGAGGTGCCGAAGAGGCGCACAAAGGGGCGGTGGTTCGGACCGGCAAAGGCCCGCGCGACCGCTTCGGTGGTGTCGCCATCGAGATCCGCGCACCCAGGCTGCATCGATCCCATGGGCATCCACGGCGTTTCGCGATCCACAGCCTGCCGCGTGCGAGCGGCCAACCCGGCCAGAGAGTCGCGGCTCATCGCCGCCCATTCGAGGCGCAGGGGTATCGCCTCGGGAGAGGTATCCTCGGCGAAGAGCCGCCGCAGCTCCTCACGGGAGTAGAAACGCCCCACCCTCTCGGCGAAGGCACGAAGGTGCAGGTCGCAGAAGCAGGCATGGCCCCGGTGACAGTTGAGGCCGAAGTCGTCCTCAAAGACGATCAGCACCGGCTCCGCGAGCCTGGCAACGAGCGCCACATCGTTCGAGAAGCGCTCGCGATAACCTTCGTCGAGGGGACAGGTCGAGGTCGGGACAGCTTCGCCGCCGATGTTGACGATTCGCTGGTACTCGCCCGGACCGGTCTTCAGAGTGAGAGTATTCCACCAGCCCAGGCGGATATCATGGCCCCGCAGCCCCTGCTTGAAGCGGAGAATGTCGGCGGCAATCTGCTCGAAGTGCTCTATCGGCGGATAGCCCACGCTGCGCCACCCCTTGGTGGGCCCCGTCAGCATGAAGGTGTCGAATCCCGCCTTCTGGTGCAAAGCGATGGTGCTGCGGATGGACTCGTCCATCGCGGCGGGATCGCTCTTGATGACGAGTGGAATGATGATGTCGATACCGTCGCCTGCCATTGCCAATGAATGCGTCATGCTGAACCTGCTGTGTCAAGGGATGAAAGATGCTGGAAAGATGGCACGACTCTGGCGCTTTCGATAGGCGAAGGAGCAACTTTCCGTCAGCGGGTCCAGCGCTTGATGCGCTCGATGGCGGCCTGGCCGGCTTCGACGCTGGGGGCACCGAACTGCAGCATGACCCCTTCCGGGCGCAGCCCTTCCATGAAGGTCTCCAGTTCATCCAGTCCTATGGAGATGTGCAGCTTCTTGCCCGCCTGCTGAATGCGCTGGTAGACATCGAGCCAGCGGGAAGCCGGTCCGGCTCCGGCACCGTAGACATACTGGATCGCATCCAGATGGGGCATGTCGAGGAGAGTGTCGAGGTGACGCAGCGCCTGCGGCCCGTCCAGATGATAGATGGAGTAGTCGAGCCACTCGGTCTCCTCGATCAGCTCCGGCAGAAAGAATTCGCGGAACATGGGAGTGGAGACCATACAGGAGAAGTCGTTGGAGGGAATGTAGTAGCGCCCCTCGGCGAAGAGGTTCAGCCAGGCCGTGGTGACGGTTTGCCCGGCAGCGCGAATCAGCTCCTCCTGTAACGTGTAGAAGTCGAAGAAGCTCGATTGTACGTGAGCGATCAGGCGATGCACCTGCTCCGGCTCGTTGATCAGGTCAACGCAGAGCTGCTGAGGGTCGCGCAGGGATGCAACCAGGTCGCCGCCGGGGTGGAGGTCGGTCAGCCCCGTGAGCCATTTTCCCCGGCCGCGCCGCAGGGATTCGCGGGTCAGCTCGAGGATGGTCCGCACGTGCGGATTTTCAGGGTCGAGGCGGAGAGAATCGATATCGCTCCAGTCATGCAGAATGGGCACCGACCAAGAGGTGTCGGCGCTGAATTCCAGGGGCGCGCCAAAAGCGGCGGTCAGGATTTCCGGCCCCAGATTCGGGTTGAAGATGGGCATGGATTCGCCGCCGAACCAGGTGCCACGCATCTGCGCTTCGGCACGACGCAGAACGTAGTCGACGTCGCACCAGCGTTCGGCGTGGCTGGTATGGGAGCTTTCGGGGAGTGCCGGCCGCTGCACGCACGGTGCCGTGATCTGAACGGTTGGACGATCGAGAATGGCCCCCTGCCACCAGGCTTCCATCCGCTCGACGGCCTCAGGCGCATCGGCCTTCAGCTCCAGTTCGAACCGCTGCCAGTTTCCCATCCCGCACCCCCACTTTAGAACATCATTTCATCTACGTAGATATCCTGGAAATCCGGATCACTGCTGAGTGAGATGTGGCGGATCCTGCCGCGGATGCTCTCCAACTCGGCCAACTGTGCGTCGTCCATAAAGAGGGCGAGCTTGGCGCCAAGCAGGGCGGTGTTGCCGACAGGCATCATCTTGAACAGCGGAAACTTGAGCAGGCCGATGCGCTGCGCGCTGGCCAGACGGATGTAGTTGCCGAAGGCGCCGGCAATCAGCACCTCTTCCACATCGTTCAGCGTCTTGCCAAGCTGCTTGAGCAGAATGCGAATGCCGGCAGCGACCGCGCCTTTCGCGAGTTGCAGCTCGCGCACGTCACCTTGCGTGAGGCTGACCGGGCCAAGCAGCGGCAAGTCGCCTTCGCCTTGATTCAACCGGCCGCGACTGTCGATGAGCCCAAGCTCCAGGGCGGCTGCCGCGGCGTCGACCAGGCCGCTCCCGCAGATGCCCTTGGCTGGACCGCCACCGATCACGGAGCAGTGAATGACGCCATCCTTGACGACCGCTTCGCTGATGGCGCCGGTGGTGGCCTGCATCCCCATGGCGATGCGTGCGGCCTCGAAGGCAGGGCCCGCCGCGGCGGAGGCGCAGATCAGCTCGTGCCGATTGCCTACCACCATCTCGCCGTTGGTGCCGAGATCGACAAAGACGAGGAGCTTGTCGCGATCGTGCAGACGGGTCGCAATCACCCCGGCAAGAATGTCACTGCCCACGAAGCCGCCCAGATTGGCGAGGAGCGTCACGCTCGGATTGCCGGGAAGATCCCAGCCAAGCGCGTCGGCGGGGTTGGTGACGGCGTCGTCATGCTGCGAATGATAGGGATAGAAGGCAAGCGGCGTGGCGTCGAAGCCGCAGAAAAGATGTTGCATCGGGGTATTGCCGACGAGGACGACGCGGCTGAGCCGCAGATCCGGGATCCGGGACTCATCGATCAACTGCCGGATCAACTCGGCGAGTTGATCGCGGATGAGCGCCTGAAGCTTGGCATGGCCGCCATTCTCGAGCGCGAAAGTGATGCGGCTCATGATGTCCGCGCCAAACTGTCCCTGCGGGTTCTTGGCGGTCCGCACGCCCAGAACATGGCCAGTCCGCAGGTCGAGGAGCTGCGCGGCCAAGGTGGTGGTGCCCAAGTCGATGGCGATGCCGTATCCGTCACGCGGGACGAAGTCGAAGCGTGTATTGTCCGTGAGGATCACGCTTTCCCACTGCTGCACTTCGAGGGTGAGGTCGCCCTCGATGTCATGCTTGCAGGCCAGGCGCCAGCCGGCCGCTATTTCGTCATCGCTCAAGCGGTAGTTCGGCCCGCTGGCGGCAGCCAGATGGCCATCGATCAGCTTTACCTTGCAACCGGCGCATTTGCCGCGGCCACCACAGGGAAATTCGATTCCATAGCGGTAGAGAAGGTCACGCAGTGGGGTACCGGGGGGAACATCACTACGTATACCGGCGGGCATCAGGCGCAAGGTAACTCTCTCTTCCATGACTCGCGGACTCCGTGTGTTCCCGACATAAGAGGGAACACCGCTTGGTGAGCCTGATCGCTCAGGCAGGATCAACAGACAAGCGCGGCGGCCGGGCAGGGGCGCCGCGCGCGCGAGTTTCAAGAGCCGATCTTGTCAACCGGCTGTCGACCGCTGGCTCAGCCCTTGCAGAGCCTGCGGGCCAGATTGACGGCGGAGGCGGCGTTTTCGCCATAACCGTCCGCGCCGATCTCGTCCGCGTACTGCTGCGTCACGGGGGCGCCGCCGATCAGGACCTTGACCTTGTCGCGCACACCGGCTTCCTTGAGGGCTTCGATGGTGCTCTTCATGGAGGGCATCGTCGTGGTCAGGAGCGCGGAGAGGCAGACGATGTTGGCGCCCTTGTCGGTGACAGCTTCGGCAAAGCGTTCCGGGGAAACATCGACGCCGAGGTCGATGATGTCGAAACCGCCGCCTTCGAGCATGGCAGCGACGAGGTTCTTGCCAATATCGTGAAGGTCACCCTTGACGGTGCCGATGGCGACGCGGCCGATGGATTCGGCGCCAGCCTGCACGAGCAGGGGCTTGACGATCTCGAGACAGGCCTTCATGGCGCGGGCCGCGATCAGCAGTTCCGGCACGAAGTACTCGTTGCACTCGAAACGCTTGCCCACTTCGTCCATCGCGGGGATCATGTACTTGGTGACGATGTCCTGGGGATCCGCCCCATCCTTGACTGCCTGGTTGGTCACGGACACCGCGGTGTCACGATCGCCTTTGAGAATTGCTTCGTACAGTTCTGACAAGTTGGCCATTTTGAGCGTCCTCTAAACGTTGTGTTTACGCGGTTCTGGTATCGTCCCCACCCCAATCGGTATTTGACGCACCACTTACCGTTCCACGTTTGCCTGAGCCAGCAACCGATTTTCTGGTTTCCGCCGCTGACACAGGCCGCATGCAGTTAAACCCCGTTTCGGGTTTTGTTAAGCACAGCGCAACTACAATGCCACACTCCGCAACTTTCGCCATGCCAGTCCAAAATTATGCGAAAAAATTGACTAACAGGAGTTCTTCCGAGCTTGCCCATCCGGGGGGCTTCCGGCATGTACTCCGAATTCGGATGCGATGTTACGGAAGCGGATGGTTCTGGCGCCTCTATACTTGGTCATAGCCGCGATAGTCCGCCTCAAAGCGTGCTTTGTCACGCTGAAGAAAGGCCTGAAAGTCCCATTCGGCCGCTTCTACCAGCCCCAGGAACCGCGGCCGAACCAGATACGTGATGGCACTGACCATGGTGCCATCAGGCAGCTGAACGTCGACCGTGTGGCGCGCGTACATCTCCCCTTCGAAGCGGTCGAGCCGCTCCCACCCGTCTGCTGAAAGGTCGCGGTAGAGGATGCCCTCCACCCGGCAACCCGCCGCGGCCACCAGCCCCGGGTAGCTTTCGCCGCGGATCCGACCGCGACGGAACCCCTCCAGCACGGCAGGCATACTCCGCGGGCGGCAGCCGGTAACCGCCAGCATGATCTCTTCACACATCAACGTGCCATACGCGAACAGGTCGTTCATACCACAAAGAGTAACCGCCCGCCCCCACCCCCGCAAGCGGCCATGGGTGGACGTCCCCTGCCACAGTGTGGGAGTCCCCCCTCCGCGCGAACTTAATTCCACTGGTGACAGCCTCGACAGGTCCGACAATGAGGGAGGGGGCCATTGCCCCAAATTGCCCTGCCTTGGGAGGCTGTCGACGTGATCGAATGAATCGAACTGATCGAGCAACTCGAAAGTGTCGAGATCGATCCCCGTGGGCTCCCTGATGTTTGCCTCCCCGCGTCCCCGCGTCTCTGGGCAACGCCCGGCCCGGGAGCTATTGAAGCCGGCATCTGGCGGCATGAGGAAGTGGGGGGTATAGTACGCCCTTTACTCTCGACGATTTCCCCCTTCCCGGAGCACCCATGCCCAAGACTGCCGCCCCACCTTCCGTCCGCATCATCACCCTCGGGTGTCCCAAGAATCTGGTGGACACGGAAGCGATGTGCGGCAATCTCGCCCTCGACGGCTTCCTGATGACCAACGACGAGGAGGAGGCCGATATCACTCTGATCAATACCTGCTCCTTCATCAATGCCGCGCGCAAGGAATCGGAAGGAGAGATCCGCCAGGCCCTGAAGTGGAAACGGGCACGGCGAGGTCGTCGCGTGGTGGTCACGGGCTGCCTGCCGCAGCGAGATCTGCCGCTGGCCCGCCGCAAATTCCCGCAGGTCGACCTCTTTGTGGGGCTCGACGATGAGCCGGAGATCGTGCGCAAGGTCAAGGCACTGCTCAATCATCAGAAGCCGGAGGAAGTACGGGATCAGTACGGGGCACCCACCTATGTCTACGATGCCGAGACGCCGCGCCTGCTGCTTACCTCGCCGCACACCACCTACATCAAGATTGCCGAAGGGTGCGACCACACCTGCACCTACTGCGCCATCCCCATGATCCGCGGTAAACAGCGGAGCCGCTCGACCGAGTCCATCGTCAAGGAAGCCCGCGGGCTCATCGCGCAGGGCGTTCGCGAGATCAATCTGATTGCCCAGGATTCGACCCGCTACGGCACCGATCGCCAGGATGGCGCCAACATTCGCGACCTCCTCACGCAGCTCGATGCCATCGACGGCGACTTCTGGATGCGCATTCTCTATGCCTACCCGCGCACCTTTCCAGTTGACCTGATCCCCCAGATGGCCCAGTCGCCACACCTTGTCCCCTACATCGACATGCCGCTGCAGCACATCGCGCCTGCCATGCTCAAGACGATGGGGCGCATCATGCCTGCCGACGCCACGCGGGAGCTGATGTGGAAGCTGCGCGAGGGGGTACCCGGCATCGCCATCCGCACCACCTTCATCGTCGGCTTTCCGGGCGAGACCGATGCCGATTTCGAAGAGCTGTACGACTTCGTACGGGAGTTTCGTTTCGAGCGCATGGGGGTCTTCTGCTACTCACCGGAGGAAGGGACGCCAGCGCTCAACCTCAAGTCGAAGCCAGTGCCCCAGGCTGTTTCCGAAGCACGGCGCGACCGGCTGATGCAGTTGCAGCAGGAGATCTCACTGGCCCGCAACGAAGGATTGGTCCGTACGCGCATGAAGGTCATTGTCGAGGGGCCAACCGCGCCAGGCCAGTTCGTCGGCCGCAGCTATGCGGATGCGCCGGATATCGACAACCTGGTGCACTTCACCGGCCCGGACGATGCGTATGAAAAGGGTTTCGTGGAGGTGGAGATCACCGGCGCGGATCCCTACGATCTTTTCGGCAACGCCGTCTGACCTCCAGTCACCGATCGGCGCAGGCGTGGGGGGTGTTGATCCACGCGCCGCGTTCATCCTCGATGGCCAGGTAGAAGACGGTGGCCGCTTCCGGCAGCTCCGCGACAACCCTCTTCCCTTCCAGACGGGCGGGTGACTGCTGCCATTTGCGATCCTGCCAGCGCCCGGTATCGGCGGTATGCAGAAGCCAGCCACGACTCACCTTCCCGCGCACGATCCTCGCTTCGAGCTGGCGGCCGGAAGTTCGCATCGGGCCCACCTCGGGGAGGGGCGTGGCGCCACGCAGATGCTGATCGGCACCCCAGGCGATCTCCTCCGGCGCCCATCCTTCCATGTGGCCATGGGGCATCTCATGGCGAATGCAGAGCTGCACCGGCCCGGCAGGCAGCCGGTAACTCTTCTGAAGGCTGTCGAGTGGATAGGCAAAGTCGTTGGTCCCACTGACGAAAAGGAGCGGCATGCGCGCTTTGCCGAGATAGATGGAGGGATCGCAGAGTCGATGCCAGCGTTCCGTCTGCTCGGCGCTCCAGGCGGCGAAGATCTTCATCCAGTCCACGGCGCTGTTGTCGCGCAGGAAGCCACAACCGTAAACGGGGGCAGCGAAGGCGAGGCGAGGGTCGACGCCGGCCATGATGCAGGTCAGGTAGCCGCCCCAACTGATGCCGGTGGCGCCGATACGATCCGCATCGACGCCCGGCTCGGTCCGCAGGATGCTGTGGGCGCGAAGGCAGGCAGAGATGGCATGATAGGTCCACAGCTCTTCCCACGGAGCATCCACGGGGAATTTCCCCTCATGCGACTGGGGTGGTCCACCGTTGGGAAGGGGCTTGCCCGAAGGGCCACAACCGCCGAAGTCCATCGAGATGGCCGCATAGCCTCGCGCCAGCCAGAGCGCCACCCACTCCTTGTAGGCACGCCCGCCACCGCCATGCAGGCAGACCATGCCGGGCACCGGACGGGTCGTCTCAGGTACGCCGATGTACGCAAAGACTTCGGTCGGTCTCCCCCGGTACGGTTCCCCCGGAAAGAGAACACCCCGAATCGCCCCGTCGCGGCTGATCTCCCGATAACAGCTTGCCGCGAATACCTCCGGCAGATTCCAGCCTCCACGATCTTCCATCTCCTGCCCCCTCGAGTTGTGATGCACTCCGAAAGCCCATAAGATGGCAGGGGTTCCGAGACTTGTCGAGCGGAATTGCCGGTGGCGTCAGCGGAATCGCAGCTGGTGATCGAGCGCGACGGTGCTCTGCCAATCCCCCTGACTGACCGTCAGGCTGAGACCGCCATCGGCATCGACCAGCTTGAGGGCTGCCGGGGAATCGCCGGGGGAGAGAAGGGTGATCAGCGTCGCTTCCTTCACCTGATAGGTGGTGCCCCAGCGGAGGACAGTCGTCGGGGTAGCGGTGATGGCGGTGGGCACATCGACGCCAGTGCGGAAGATGGCCGGGACGCTGGCGGCATAGACGACACGCATCGACTGGCGCTTGCCGCGCAGCTTGGCACCCGACCTGCCGCGACCAACGGCGACGGGGGTGTGCATGCGGTTTTCCACGAGCCCGACAAAGGGCAACTCCACCCGGTCGACAATCAGGGCAACGCGCTGCTCCACCATCAGGAAGAGGCGGGCGCAGAAGGAGCAGGCGGCGCTTTCGCGGCCCTGTCCCATGGCTTCCGTGGCCACCAGGCGAAAGCCGACCTGTTCGTCGCGGCGAAGTCGTTCCATGCTCTGCAGCGTGGCGGGATTGGTGATGCCGACGCCATTGATGAAGAGGGTGTTCTTGGCGTCCGGCCGCATCTCGAAGAGATCGTAGCGGCGGGAGGAGAAGGTGCTGTCGTAGTACGTGTGGGGGGTGAGATTGGTGATGAGGCGTTCGTCGCCGACCACGCAATGAAAGGAGAGGAGGTCGAGATGGCCGTGGGGGACTTTGGTGGTTCCGCCGCGAATGGAGAGGTAGAGTTTCGGATTTGGCCAGGTATCGGCAAGGATACCCCAATCGAGCCCGGCATAATGACTGGTGACCGCCTGTTTGGTCGCAACGGCCGTCATGACCGGTTTGCCGGTGTGGAAGAGGAGCCATTCGGCGGCATCCGGCCAGGTGGAGCTGCTCTTGCCGCTCATATCAACGCGACGCTCGATCATCTGACAGACGCGACTCAGGCCGAGGCGGGCCGCCGCGGCGTAGTGAAAGGGGAGCGGCGTCCAGGTGTTGACATCGCCGAAGCTGCAGGACTGACCATGCGGGCAGAAGTCGAGGGGAAACTCGAGGGTCTGACGGACGCTCTTTGCCGTCAGGAAGGGATGCTCCCTGCCGGTGCTGCGCTCATGGCTGAGAAGGTACATGAAGCCATAGCGCATGCCGTAGTTCCAGTAGCCGATGCCTTCGGGCCAGCCCCCGTTCGTCTCGTCGAGGCTCCTGAAGAAGGGGGCGATCGAATCCTCGACTGCCGCGAGGAGTTCGGCGGCATCCTCGATTTCCTCGTACATGGCGAGGAGCAGCATGCCGAGTCCACCCGTACAGACGGTGTTCCAGTTGGAGTTGGGGGAACGGATGTACCAGGCTTTGCCGGTGAGAATCTGCTTGCGCGCCGCCGCCAGCGGCCACTTCCGCGCCACCTCCAGAAAGAGGTCGCGCTCTTCGGCGTCGAGGGTTGCAAAGAGCCAGTCCCAGGCGATGGCGAGGGTGGCCGCGTTCTCGCCGTAGGAAAGATCGAAGATGGCATCCGGCGCGGCATCTCCCTGCCGCCAGGCTATCCACGACCAGTACTCCCACTCGCCCATTCGGCGTACCTGCTCGACGACCGCCTTGCGATAGCGCGCTTCGCCCGTCTGCTGCCAGCGGGTCAGCAAGGTGACGATGCGGTACTGGACTTCACGCGCCCGAAGGAGGTGCTCGTTATGGCAGTCGCGTGCATAGGTAAGGGTCGTGTTGCGGATGAAGCGGTTTGCTTCGCGGCGGACCCGCCGATCAGCCTGGACAATCACCTCGAAGTGGCGCTCGCTGCTCAACCGCCGATGCTCGTCGGCGCCAATATAAAGGCGGGGATGGGGGGCAGGAGTGATGGGCATGGAAAGACCTCGGGATGCGACGGGTGCCGGACATGGGTGCGGCCGCGAATCACGGCTGCAATCACAATAGGCGATCTTTGCGTCTGCGTCTACCGCCAAAGGCGCACCTTTTGAGTAGAAGGGCGAGAGGGGTGAGTGCACCTTCTTGGGACTCGAGGGCAAGTGGCTCTACGGTAGAGGTGAAAACCGAATTCACCTTTGGAGATCGATGATGAGAACCCTGACTGGACTCCCCCCTATCCTGCTGCTGGCGTTCTGGCTCGGGATTGCCGCTGTCGCGCAAGGGACGGACGATGAAGGTCACCTGGCCGATAGCAAGATCACCGAGGCTATCGAGGTCAAGCTGCGACTGGATGCGGTTGTATCGACAGAACCACTGGAGCTCTCCACCAGTGAAGGCATTGTCCTGATGAGCGGAGCAGTCAGCAACCTGCTAGCCGGAAAGCGGGCTGTCCAGATCGCGGCGAGCGTCAAGGGAGTGCGTGAGGTGATGGACAGGATACGCGTGAAGCCAGACCACCGCCGCTCCGCCCCCGAGATCCAGGCTGATGTTGAGGAGGCAATGCGCCGAGATCCGGCCACGAGCGCCATGGTCGTGCGGGTGTGCGTCAACGAAGGGGTTGTCGCCCTTTCCGGCAGCGTCAGCTCGCATGCGGAGAGGGAGCTTGCGGGTGTTGTTGCCATCCAGGTGCGGGGTATCATGGGCTTCGACAATCTGATCGAGATCCAGACGGCGGCTGAGCGTACCGACGACGAGATCGCGGAAGCGGTCCAGCGTCGCCTTCGCGGTGATGCCTGGGTGGACGCGGGGCTTATCGAGGTCGAGGTGCGCTCCGGCCAAGTCTACCTGACAGGGGCGGTGGGTAGCCTGCTGGAAAGGAATCGTGCCTATGCGAATAGCTGGGTGGAAGGGGTGCGCGGCGTGGATACGCGAGAGTTGAAGATCGCCTGGTGGTTGCGCGAGAGGATGCAGGCGCCGCGGCCGCTGACGGACGCGGAGATCGAGTCGGCAGTGAAGGAAGCGTTGCGTCATGATCCGCGGGTGGCCCCTTTTGAGCCTGGGGTGGAGGTGAAGAAGGGTATCGTAACGGTGTCGGGAACGGTGACCAATCCGAAGGCGATGATTGCTGTCGATCGTGCCGCCAGTCAAATCGACGGGGTCTGGAGGGTGCGCAACCGGCTGTCGGTTCAGCCGGATGTCCAGATTGGCGACGATGAGTTGCGGGACATGATCGAGCAGGCGCTGCGGCGCGATCCCTGCGTCGGGGACCACGACATCAGGTTTTTCGTGCGTCATGCGAAGGTCTATTTCTTCGGCAATGTCGATAACTACTTCGAGAAAGGACAAGCGAAGGACGTGGTCTCGCGGGTGGCTGGCGTGGTCACGGTGGCGAACCACCTTTCCGTCGAGTATCCAGCCTATGTCGGCCCGGATTCGATTGGGCAGGCAATTGCGCCCTGTTTCGATGCGTTGCCATACGGATCGGAGCTGCTTCACTACTATGGTGGCACCCCGATTACGTCGGATCGGGTGATCGGCGAATCGAGCCGTGAGCGCATGTTCTGGGATCCGCTGGTGGACGCCGCCGAGATCGGCATCTGGGTAAACAACCGCGTGGTGACGCTGTATGGGCGTGTGCCCAACCAGCGGGCTCAGTTGCGGGCCATCAACAATGCGTATGATGGGGGGGCATTGCAGGTGCTCGACGCGCTCGACGTCGGTCCCGCGAATGCGCTTCCCACAGCTGGAGAGTGACAGCGCATGTTCGGCAGGAGCTTCAACCTCTTTCGCTTGTTCGGCTTTCAGGTACGGGCCGACGTCAGTTGGCTGCTGCTGGGCTGGCTCATCGCGTGGAGCCTTTCGAGCGGGGTCTTTCCCAACCAGTTTCCGGGCTACTCCACCGCTGTCTACTGGGGCATGGGCATTGCGGGCGCGATCGGCCTCTTCATCTCGATCGTGCTGCATGAGTTCTCGCATTCACTGGTCGCGCGCCGCTTCGGCATCCCGATGAAGGGGATCACCCTTTTTATCTTCGGCGGGGTGGCCGAGATGGGCGAAGAGCCGCCGAATCCGCATGCGGAGCTGATGGTGGCCATCGCGGGGCCACTCGCCAGCGTGGTGATCGCCTTCCAGTGCGCCATCATCACCATGCTGCTGAACGCGGCGGACGTTGGCCGGCTCTTCAGTGGTGTCTTTGCCTACCTCTCGCTGATCAACTTCATCCTGGTCGCTTTCAATATGGTGCCCGCGTTCCCACTGGATGGCGGCAGAGTGCTGCGGGCGATCCTCTGGAGGATGAAGTCGGATCTCAAATGGGCGACGCGGGTTACGAGCAGCCTGGGCAGTCTCTTCGGCATGGTGCTGATCGTGCTCGGGGTGATCGCGGCGCTGAGCGGCAACCTCATCGGCGGAGTCTGGTGGTTCATTCTGGGGATGTTTCTCCGGGGCGCTGCGTCGATGTCCTATCAGCAGGTGGTGCTGCGGCGCGCGCTGGAAGGGGAGCCCGTCAGCCGCTTCATGCATCCCGACCCGGTGGTCGCGCATCCCGGACAGAGCATGCAGGACGTGGTCGAGAACTATGTCTATCGCTACCACTACAAGCTCTATCCGGTAGTTGACGACGATGGCGAGCTGCTGGGCTGCATCACCCTCTCTGACATCAAGGAGATCGACAAGGAGGAGTGGCCCACGACTCGGGTGGAGAGCATCCTGAAGTCGTGCACGACAGGCAACAGCATCCCGGCCGATGCGGATGCCATGGAGGCACTTTCACGCATGCGCAGCCAGGATTCTTCGCGACTTCTGGTGGTCGACGATGGGCACTTGCGCGGGATCGTGACCCTGAAGGATCTGCTCAAGTTCCTCTCCCTGAAGGTGGAACTGGAAGAAGGTCGCCGGCCGTGAGGCCAGGGGCGTGACGTTCATGGAGACGTGCCGATTTCGTTTTGAATCGCTTGATACCAGCGAGGGCTACGTTATGCTCTCTGGGATTGCGGTGGCCGAACGGAGAATGCGTTGACGAGGAGGTGCAGCATGGCTTGGGGGATGCGAAACGTCGTGATCTGCCTGTATGGGTCATCGATCATGGAGGGGCGTATCGGCGTCGACGATCCGCTGGACAGGTGGTACAACGCTCTGCTGCGGTTGCTGTCACGGGCGCATCCCGAAATTTGCTTTCCAATCGTTAACAGCGCCGTGGGTGGCGAGTCCACGCGTGAGGTCATGAGTCGGTTCGACCGGGACGTTCTGCCGTACAATCCAGACTTCTGCCTCTTCATGGTTGGCGGCAATAACCACGACTGCCGACAACCCAGTCGCATTCTTGGCGAGGGGGAATTGCAGCAATTGGTGGCCACTTTTGCGGCGCGGCTGCCGGCGAAGACGAAGCCGGTTGGCATCGTGCTTAACCCCGTCGTGGACGAGTGGCACTTTGCCACGAAAGATCCAGCATACCGGGACTACCTGGGCCAATTCGGCGGCAGCCTTGACGCCAGCTTGAATCCGGCCCGCGAGACAGCCCGCGCCTTGTACGATCAATATGGTTGGCCCTGCCTCGACCTGTATGCCCTGATGTCGGACAACCCAGCGACGTACATTCTGCCGGAGGACGGGGTGCACCTGAACAAGGCCGGCCATGACGTCTTCGCCCGGAAGATGTATGAACTCCTGGAATGCCTGCTGCAGAAATGATGCGCCAGCGAATCGTGACCTGAGACGATCTACCCACGCTCAGGTGAAGCTGCGCGATCCCCCCCGCTGCTTGTAATTGTTGCGCGCTCCAGCATATTGGGCAAGCTCCTGATGGCATTGATGAACGCGCTGTAGAGGGTAGTTCCATGGTTCGGATTCCGCATGATATATTGCTTTGCATGGCCGGCTTCCTCATGTTGGTCGCAGGCATTGTGGCGCCCGCTGTGTACGCCGCGGATCCGGAGCCGATGCCCATCACGCGGTCCGGCTGCGAAGTGGATTACCCGCCGTTCTGTATCGTGCACGAGGACGGCCGCGCCGATGGATTCTCTGTCGAGTTGTTGCGCGCAACCTTGGCCAGGATGGGGCGCGAGGTCAGCTTCCGCACCGGCCCGTGGACGGAGGTGCGCGGCTGGCTGGAACGCGGCGAGGTCGATGTTCTGCCGCTGGTCGGCCGCACTCCGGAACGCGAGGAACTGTTCGACTTCACGGTCCCCTATCTCACCATGCATGGGGCTATCGTCGTGCGCGACGACACCCTGGATGTACGTAGTCTGACCGACCTGCGCGGGCGGCGAGTCGGCGTGATGAAGGGGGACAACGCCGAAGAGTACCTCCGTCGCGAGGAGCGCGGGTTCGAAATTGTCACCACAACCACCTTTACCGATGCTTTCCTGGCCCTCGCTGAGGGTCGCTGCGACGCCGTGGTGGTCCAGAGCCTGGTTGCCATGCGGCTGCTTGCGGAAAACGGTTCGCACAATCTCAGAATCGTCGACCAACCCATCCTGGAGTTCGCCCAGGATTTCTGCTTCGCGGTCAAGGAAGGCGATCGGGAGACGCTGGCGCTGCTCAACGAGGGGCTGGCTCTGGTCGTCGCCGACGGCACCCACCGAAGCCTGTACGCGCAGTGGTTCGCGCACCTCGAACTCCCCACCCATCGCCCCATCGTCATCGGCGGCGACCATAACTACCCGCCCTTCGAGTTCCTTGACGAGAAAGGACGACCGGCGGGATATAATGTGGATATGGTGCGCGCCGTGGCCGACGCCATGGGGCTCGATATTCGTATCCGTCTGGGGTCGTGGCCCGACATGATCCATGCGCTCGAACGTGGCGAGATCGATGCGGTTCAGGGCATGTTCTACTCCTCCGAACGCGAAAAGACCTTCGACTTCTCTCAGGCGCATATTGTCAATCACTGCGTCGCCGTCACCGGCAAAGGAAAGAGTCCGCCCCCGTCGACGGTGGGCGACCTCTTCGGTAAACGAATCGTCGTGCAAGAGGGCGATATCATGCACGAATTCTGCCGCCAGCACGGACTCACCGACCGCCTCACGGTCGTCGCAACGCAGGAAGATGCCTTGCGCGAGCTGGCCGCCGGCAAACACGACTGCGCGCTGGTGGCACGAATGACCGCGTACTATTGGATCGAGCGCGAAGGGTGGGACAATCTCGTCATCGGCCGCACGCCTTTGGCTTCGCCCGAATACTGTTTTGCGGTGCCGCACGACAACCAGGCTTTGCTGGCGCAACTGAGCGAAGGGCTGACGGTCATCGCTCACTCCGGTGAATACAAGCGCATCCACGAAAAGTGGATGGGCGTTTACGACGATCGATACATAGGGAGCGAGGTACTGAAATACGTAACCCTCTACGGATGGCCACTGCTGCTCGTTGCCGTGTTGGCGTTGCTCTGGTCCTGGTCCCTGCGGCGGCAGGTCGCGGCGCGTACGCGGGAGGTGCGGCAAACCGCGGCGCGATTGGAGCGTAGCGAGGGTCTGCTGAAGGCGGCTCAACGCATCAGCAAGGTCGGCGGATGGGAGTTCGATGTGGCGCGCCAGCAAGTCTTCTGGACCGATGAAACCTACCGCATACACGACCTCGTTCCGGGCGAGATCGAAGTCGGAGCCTCGGAACATGTCGAGCGTAGCGTCGCTTGCTATGCGGAGGCGGATCGCGAGCGGGTCATGAAGGGGTTCCGTGCCTGCGTTGAGAAAGGCATACCCTACGAGGTGGACACCCGCTTCACAACTGTTCATGGCCGCAAGTTGTGGGTCCGAACCTCCGGGCAGGCAGTGATCGAGGACGGCCGTGTCGTCAGCGTTGTCGGCGACATTCAGGATATAACCGACCAGAAGGCGGCGGTCGAAGCGGTGCGACGCAGCGAGGAACAATATCGGCTCCTCGCGAACAATACGCTCGACGTGATCTGGATCATGACCTTGGACGCGCGTTTCGCCTACATCAATCCGGCAATCGAGGCGATGTTCGGCTTCACGGCTGAAGAATGGACCGGGACCGGGTTGTGGGAGCATTGCGACGAGGCGCACTTTGCGGAGATGAAGGCGCTGATCGAGAGTGAAGTGGCCAAGGGTCCCGACCGCCCGGGCGTGATCTTCGATACGGAGATGCTCCGACGAGACGGGAGCACCATCGCCGTCGAGATTCACGGTCGGGTGATCTTCGACGAGCATGGCGTTCCAGTTTCCGTGCAAGGGGTAACGCGCGACATCTCCGAGCGCAAGCGGCACGAAGCAAGGCTCGCCCATCTCCTCCAGGTCCTGAGAGCCGTGCGCAACGTCAACCAGCTCATTACGCACGAGAAAGAGTGCGACGCCCTCCTGCGGCAGGCCTGCTCCATCCTGACCGAGACGCGCGGTTACCGCTCAGCCTGGATCGCCTTGTATCGGAACCGTGACGAAACGGGTGGGACGGGTGGCCATGGGCCGTTGCGCGCCGTTGCCGAGTCGGGGATCGGCGATGCCTTTCCCGCAATCATGGCTAAGCTCGAGAGCAGCGAAACGCCCGTGTGCTGCCAGGTTGTCGCCTCGCGGCAAGGCTCCGTTGTCATGCACAGTCCCGTCACATCCTGCGTGGATTGTCCCTTGTCGAACAACTACCAGAATACCTCCGCGTTAGCGGGCCCACTCCGCCACGGGGACCGCGAGTACGGCTTCCTGGTGGTGGCCCTGCCAGCCGCGGTGGCCGACGACCCTGATGAAAGATCGCTTTTCGATGAGCTGGCCGGGGACATC
Source organism: Lentisphaeria bacterium (assembly GCA_041690595.1). GTDB lineage: Bacteria > Verrucomicrobiota > Lentisphaeria > JABSQK01 > JAWLHB01 > JAWLHB01. The sequence goes on along the minus strand of JAWLHB010000015.1, from coordinate 26,671 downwards.
GGCTACGCCTTGTTCTCCATCGAGTTGGAGCAACAGCGGCAGCACGCCGAAGCCGAGCGGGAACGCGCCAATGCCGTCTTGCTGCAACTTCTCGACGTGGCGCGGTCCTTGACCGTGGCCCCAGACCGCGACAACGTTATCGCCGTGATCCGGCAGACGGCACGTGCCTTGAGCGGGGCGGACGGCGTGACCATCGTGCTGCGAGATGGCGACCATTGCCATTACGTGGACGAGGATGCCATCGAGCCCTTGTGGAAGGGCAAGCGGTTCCCGATAGGCAACTGCATATCCGGATGGTCCATGCTGCACGGCGAGGCCGTCGCCATCGAGAACATTTACGCCGATTCGCGGGTCCCTCACGACGATTACCGCCCCACCTTCGTCAAGGGGCTGGCGATCGCGCCGATCCGGGCGGCGAATCCGGTCGGGACCATCGGCGCCTACTGGAAGGAAGAGCATTGTCCAAGCGAGACCGAGAAGTCGCTGCTCATGGCCCTGGGCAACATGGCGGGCTCCGTCTGGGACGCCATCGAGACCCGTGAGGCGCTCCAACGTTCCGAAGAGACGATGCGCGCCGTCTTCGAATCCGCGGGAGACGGCATTCTCCTTGCCGATGCGGAAACAGGCCGTTTCATCATGTCCAACCGGGCGATTCGCGACATGCTCGGCTACTCGTCGGCAGAGATCGCCACTCTCACCTTTGCGGACATCGCCGCGGTGGAGAGCCGCGACGACGCGCTGTCGCAACTCGATCCCCAGTCACGCAACGAGATAAGGTTGACCGCGGGGGTGGAGCTACGGCGGCAGAACGGCAGCGTACTCCGCGTCGATGTCAATTCAGCCCCTTTCGAGCTGGATGGTCGGCGCTGTGTCGTGGGGATCATCAGAGACATCACGGGACGGCTCGCTCTGGAGGCCCAGTTACATCAGGCCCAGAAGATGGAGTCCATCGGTCGCCTGGCGGGCGGGGTGGCGCATGACTTCAACAACATGCTCACCATCATCCTTGGTCAGGCGCAGATTCTGGCGATGAAATTGCCGGCTGGTGACCCGAATCTCAAGAGGGTGGCCGATATCGAGCAGGCCGCGGAACGCTCCGCCAACCTCACTCAGCAGCTGCTGGCCTTCGCCCGCAAGGAAACCATTGCCCCCGTCCCTCTGAACCTCAACGATGCAGTCGGGGACCTGCTCAAGATGCTCCGGCGGCTGATCGGCGAAGACATCGACCTGATCTGGCAACCGGGCGCCAACCTGTGGCCGATCAAGATGGACCCCAGCCAGCTCAACCAGATTCTCGCCAACCTCTGCGTCAACGCCCGCGACGCCATCGCCGGCGTCGGCAAGGTCACCATCGAGACCGAGAACGCGGAGGTTGACGAAGCCTACTGCCAGCGCCACGCCGATGCCAGGCCAGGCCAGCACGTGGTCCTGGCGGTCAGCGACGACGGGCACGGCATGGATCGCGAAACCCTGGCTCAAGTCTTTGAGCCCTTCTTCACCACCAAGCCCGCCGGCGAGGGAACGGGCCTGGGGCTGGCCACGGTCTACGGCGTCATCAGGCAGAACGAGGGCTTCGTCAATGTCTATAGCGAGCCGGGAGACGGCACGACCTTCCGCATCTACCTGCCCCGACTCACTGTCGAGGAGGCGGGCGACTTCGAGCGCGAGAAACCTCCGCCCTGCCCGGGCGGGTGCGAAACCGTGCTGCTGGTCGAGGACGAGCAGGGGGTGCGTGACATCGCGCGGGCTTTCCTGGAGGATCTCGGCTATCGCGTGCTTGAAGCCGACTGCCCGGCTTCCGCCCTCGAGTTGGTTGCGGCTCACCCGGAGCCGATCCACCTGCTGCTCACCGACGTTGTCATGCCCGGCATGAGCGGGCGCGACCTGGCCCAGCGCCTTATCCCAACTCGCCCGCGCCTGAAAGTTCTCTACATGTCCGGCTACACCGCCAACACCATCGCGCATCGCGGGGTTCTGGATCAGGGCGTCCAGTTCATCAGCAAGCCCTTCACCCATGCGGAGTTGGCCAACAAGGTGCGTGCGGTGCTCGACGGTTCCTGACCGCCCCGCCGATCTTCGGCACCGATACGATCACGATCGCAAGCCCAGGTCTGCCAGCAGCCCCTTCAGGTGCGCTTGGCCGCGCAGCAGGCGGGCCTCCATCTCGTCCGCGTAGGGAACTGCCTCGTACGCGACCGGCCGCGGCAGCTCACCGCGATCGATCCTTTGCTGTACGCCCCAGGCGATCTCCACGAAACGACAGAGTTCCTCACGGGAGAGGTCGGGGTTGGCCGCATGCCAGACAGGGGTGAAGATGTCGACACGGAACTGCCACTTGTGGTCCTCGATCGAAAGGGGCAGATCTGGCGCGTGCTCGGCGAGAATCGGCAGAATGGTACGCCAGTCGACCACGCCTTCACCTGGAGGACGCCCCTGGCGCTCGATCCCCGTCTCGCAGAAATAGACAATGCCGTCCTTGCTGTGGGTGAGGTGGGTGTAGGGGGCTACCCGGCGCGCCGCCGCGACCGGATCCTCGGCGAAGACCAGAACGTTGGCGGTGTCGAGGCAGCAGCCGGCGATATCCGGTCCGGTCTGCTCGATGAGCCGCACGATCTCGAAGGTGGTGATCTCGCCGTGGGTCTCGAAATTGAGGCGACTGCCGTAGTTGCGGAGCACCGGCGCCAGGTCATTCACCAGCGTAAAGGCATCGGCCAGCTGCCGCGGCCAGGGCACCTCGTGCGCATACCGGGTGTCGGGCCCGCCGAGCGTTGTGTGAAGCTCGTGCCAGCCGCAAGCCGCCGCCTGCTCGACTTGCCGGCTGATCCGCTCGACACGCGCCGCTGCATCGCCATCGCCCAGATGCCGGTTGGGCGACGATACCGACACATGGGAATAGAGCCCCAACCGATCTGCTTCCGCGCGCACCTCACGATTCCTGCCAGCATCGTCGTCCAGTACGCCGAACTGAATGCCGTCGAAACTATGCTCGGCCACCCATTTCAGCTGCCCGAACGCATCCAACGCCAGTGGGTGCAGTGAGAAACCGTCTATGCCAACCTTCATGCTACACCTCTATACCTGCACGTCGACCATGCGACTGGTTGCAACCGATTCGTAGGCGGCCTCGGCAACCGCCACCGTGAGCCGGGAGTCTTCACCCGTGGTGGTGATGGTGTGCGCTTCGCCGCGCAACAGGTGCAGCCACTCACCAATGATCTTCCGGTGGCCTCTGCCGCCCGGCATCTCCTTCACCTGCCAGAAGCCTTTGTCGTCGGGACGCGGCTCACATGGCACCGTGGACGAAGGATCGGAACCGTCATGAGTGAGCATCCAGGTGCCGCGGTTGTCCATGTAGAATGCCTCGCCGCGATCGCCGCAGACATGGACCATCTCGTAGTAGAGGCCATTGGGCTGTGCATTGCCGCGGGTCGTCCAGTTGATGGTGAGTTGGAACATGGCACCCGACGCCATCCGCCCGATGATGGCGCCACAGCTCTCGCCCTCCATTCGTTCGGGCAACGTTTGAGTGACGCACGCCACCGTCTTCAGCTCGCCGCCATACCAGCGCAAGGCGTCAATCTGGTGGGTCAGGCAGCTCATGATGGCCCCGCCACCGAGCAGCTCCTTCGAGTTTGCCCAGCCAATGCCGTAGCGGGCCGGCTCCACGTCCTGATTGTGGTCGAGCTTCCAGTAGTGGATCTTGCCCAGCAGCCCGGAGTCCACCACCTGTTTGAGCGCGATCCACTTCGCGTCATAACGCCGGTCGTGGGCGACGGTGAGGGAGACGCCCGCGTCCCGGCAGGCTGCAATCATCCGGTCACACTCGGCCACGTTGCGGGCCATCACCTTCTCCACCAGCACATGCTTGCCCGCGGCCGCCGCGGCCAAGGTCGCCGGGGCATGGAGATGGTGGGGGAGGAGAATATCCACCGCATCCACCTCCGTCTCCGCCAGCAGGGTCTGGTAGTCCGGATAGACAGGCAGGTCGTCATTGCCGAGGAGCTGCCGAATCCGCGCGTGCTTCTCCGTCACAGGCTCCGCCACGGCAACCACGCGTCCCAACTGCACATGCTCCCTGAATCCCGGCGCATGCGCGCCCAGAATGCCCCCTCCCCCCAGGATTCCAATCCGCTTGATCTCCGGCATAACCCGCTCCATGGTATAGATATTTCATGGTCTCACCAACAAGCCTATTTCCGTGATACCAGTTCAAACGTAGCCGCCAGGTAGCGAATAGTCACGGAAAGAGACATATAGAGTTCCTGCAATACTATGGATGATTCCTGCTTTCTGATTCGGGAACTGGTCCGCTCCATCGAGCGCGAGGGCGTGCCGCCGGTGCCATTCATCGGGCAGGCGGGCTATCGCTTTCATAATCCTCCGGCTCCTCATTTGGAGATCTGCTTCATCGAATCGGGCGCTTGCCCTGACCTTCGTATCGGCGACCGGCCGCATCCGCTCCAGGCTGGACAGACCACCATCCACAGCGTATCCGAGGGCAATTACTCCGGCGCCCATGAGTCGATGACAGGCTGGTGCCTCTTCTACGATCTGCGGGACCGCCCGGATATCCTCGCTTTGGCCGCCGACACCGGGCCGATAGTGCTGGACATTGCCGAGCAGCCCGACCTGGTCGCTTCCTTCGAACGCTTGACCCGCGTTCTCTATCGTCTTGGGCAGGGCTCGCATGGATATCTGGCTCCCGAGCCGCTCTACCACCCTGACCATGCCGCGGGAAGACCGGGAGCAGCGTGCCTGCTCAAGGCGTCGGCTCTGGATCTCCTGGGCCGCTTGTGGACGGATGTCACGCGGAACCCCGACAGAGACGCCCGCCCAGGTTCAGGGGCGGTTCGGCAGGTGATCCAGGCCATGCGCATGCAGTACCATCGCCCGGAGCTTGGCTTGCCGGAGTTGGCAAGGGCGGTCTGCCTGAGCCCAAATCACCTCGGGCGTATTTTCCGAGAAGAAGTGGGGGTGCCGCCGATGCACTACCTGCAGCACTTGCGTCTGCAGCATGCCCGCGAACTCCTGGCGCACACCGATCTTCGCGTGAACGAAGTTGCCCTCCTGGTCGGCTACCGCGATCCGCTCTACTTCTCGCGCCTCTTCCAGCACGCTCACTTGGCAAGTCCTCGCCGCTACCGGGATCAGTTGCGCTTGAAGACATGATCGTTCTTCGCAGGGATGCATGTTGGGATCAATGCACAAAAAAAGCCGCCGGCGAACCGGCGGCTGAGTGCCTGATGGCAGAAGACTATCCTCGCGGCAGATTCTGCCGGTAGTTGCATCGAACGGGTATGCGTTGTGGCTGCGGCTGAGGCGTTTCCGCCACAGAGCCGAACAGATATCCGAGGACGCTGCCAAGCAGTGCCCCGCCGAGAATGGAACCAGTCAGCGGGTAAGTCCCGTTTCCGCAGAAAAGCTGCGTATGTCCAAGAAGTCCGCCAAGCAGAGTCCCTGTTCCAATCGTCCAGTAATTGATCACGTCTAGTCTCCTCAGTTCGCGTGGTATTGCCCCCAACAGGCTGACCACGATTATGCCGCGGGCGCAGTTCACTATACATTCCAAATCTGGAAGTTGCCACCAGCAGGTGCGGCAGCGGCAGTTTTCATAGAGTAAATACGCCCGCCGACACGATGTTTTGCGGTTCGCTCCCCGCGCACCCAAACCCGACTCTATAGTATTGTGACACCATAAACACCTGGAGGTTCGTCCGCGCATGCCTATCATTGACCGACTCAGCGCCATGGAGATACTCGACAGCCGTGGTTTGCCGACCGTTCGCGCCAACTGCATATTCGACAATGGGGCGGCCGGGGTTGCCGCCGTCCCTTCGGGCGTGTCGACGGGCACTGCCGAAGCCCTGGAATTGCGCGATGGCGATCCGCGGCGCTACCATGGAATGGGTTGCCATCGCGCGGTGGCGGCGATCGAAGGGGAGATGAACGAGGCACTCAGAGGGCGTACCTGGTCAAGCCAGGCGGAACTGGACGCAGCCCTTATACAACTGGACGGTACGCCGAAGAAGTCCCGCCTGGGTGCCAATGCAATTCTGGCGGTTTCGCTGGCGTACGCACGGGCCGCGGCCATGGAGCAGGGGAAAGCGCTCTATCAGTATTGTGCGGGCTTGATCGGGGATACGCCCACCTCGCTGCCTGCCTTGACAATCAACCTGTTCAGCGGCGGCATGCACGCGGGCAAACAGATCGCGGTGCAGGATCTGCTGATGGTTCCGTTGTCGACCCTCACGATGGACGCGTCGCTGGCCATGTGCCACAATGTCTATCATGCCGCGACGGAGCTGGTCTGGAAGCGCTACGGGATGCGGCTGCTGACCGCGGCGGAAGGAGGGCTGGCGCCGCCTTTCGAGTCGGTCGGGCACATGCTGGATGCGGCGGTCGAGTCCATTGTCGCCGCGGGTCTCGATCCCGGCACCGATGTCGGCCTGGCGATCGACTTTGCCTCCTCGCAGTATTATCGCGACGGCATGTATTACCTTGACGGAGCAGCGTATTCGACCGCGGAGGTCATCGAGCACATGCGCATCTGGGTAGATACCTTTCCGATACTGCTCATCGAGGATGCGCTGCATGAGGAAGACTGGGATGGGTGGACGGCGCTGCACCAGGCACTTGGCGAACGCGTCTTCATCCTGGGGGATGATTTTCTCTGCACGCAGACGGAGCGGATCGGACGGGCGGTTGAAGCCCGAGCCTGCAATTCGCTTCTGCTGAAGCTCAACCAGGTAGGGACGCTGACCGAAGGGGCGGACGCGCTGAGGCTGGCACGCAATGCCGGGTGGGACATCGGCATCGGTGTGCGCAGCGGCGAAACGGAGGATAACTGGTCGGCCGATCTGGCGATCGCCTGGAGTGCGCACCATTTCAAAGCCGGCTCGCTGGCGCAGTCCGAACGCCTCGCCAAATACAATCGCCTGCTCACCATCGAGCGGACGGACAGGTTGCCGATGCGACGGTGGTGAGAATCGGGTCGCAACTTTCAGCCCGGTTGCGTTTGACGAATGACAAGAGACGCGTTTAAGTGAGTTGATCGATTTCGTACTCCTTCCATCTCGAACCTCTGGCCGAACATGCCACCCGCACCTCAAGAAAGCACGAACAAACCGCTGAAGATGACGCACTTGCATTTTGCCGATGCGCGCGCCAAGGCCATCGACATTGCCGCTTATCTGGACCGCCTGCAGCGCCATGGCGAGTCGGGGGACGTTCGCCACAAGGCGATCCAGGTCGCCATCGGCATTCTGGCCGACGATCGCCACGACAAGGCGCGCCGGATTCTCGAAGCGCTCAGCGACCCCACCACCGAACCGCTGGCGCACTCTCCCGGACAGGGCGCCATCGGCGTCTGGCCTGAACTCTGACCATTATCCGCAACCACGAACCCGCCGTTCAACATGCGTTATATCGAACCACACGTGCACATGGTCAGCCGCACCACCGACGATTATCTGACCCTGGTGCATGCCGGTTGTCGCGCGGTAAGCGAGCCTGCCTTCTGGGCCGGCTTCGACCGTTGCTCCGCGGATGGTTTCCGCGATTACTTCCACCAGTTGACTGACTTCGAGCCCAAGCGAGCCGCCAAATTTCACCTGCCGCACTACTGCTGGCTGTGCATCAATCCTAAGGAAGCCGAGGATCTGGCGCTGGCGCGCGATGTGGTGGCCATGATCCCCGACTTTCTCGACCGGCCGACGGTCCTGGGGATCGGCGAGATCGGGCTCAACAAGAACACGCGCAACGAGCTCGAGGTGCTGGAGATGCACATCGAGCTGGCGGTGCGTCATCAGCAGTTGATCCTGGTGCATACGCCGCACTTGGAGGACAAGCTGAAGGGGACCCGGATCATCGTGGATGCCTTGCGTAATCACGCCGGGGTGCAGCCAGAGCGGGTCATCATCGACCACGTGGAGGAGCACACGGTGAGGCTGGCACTCGACGCGGGATTCTGGGCAGGACTGACCCTCTACCCGGACTCCAAATGTACACCCCAGCGCGCGGTGGACATCATCGAGACGCACGGCCACGAGCGCCTGTGGATCAACAGCGCGTGCGATTGGGGCGTCAGCCGGCCGCTGGCCGTCAAGGAGACGGTGCTCGAGATGCGCCGCCGCGGCTTCAGCGACGCGAGGATCGACGACATCGTCTATGGCAACCCCTACAGCTTCATGGCGCAGTCACCCCACTTCACCTTGGAACCGGATCTCCGCTGATGCAGCTTGGTACAGATCTTCATCTCGCCTACTGTACCAACATACACGCCGGCGAATCGTGGCCGGCGACGCTGACCTCCCTGGAGCAGTTCGTGCTGCCGGTCCGGGATCGCGTCAGCCCCGCGGGTGAGCCTTACGCGATCGGCCTGCGCCTGGGTGCACAGACAGCCGAGGATCTTCATGGCGGTGAGCTGGAGGCCTTTCGCGGCTGGCTGGAGAGGCACAACTGCTATGTCTTCACTATCAACGGCTTCCCCTACGGCAGCTTTCACGGCAAACGGGTGAAGGAGCAGGTCTACGCGCCAGACTGGGCCATGCCGGAGCGACTGGGCTATACCTTGCGCCTCTTCGACATTCTCTCAGCGATCCTGCCGACAGGCATTGACGGCAGCGTCAGCACCGTGCCCGTCAGCTTCAAGGCCTTCGCCAGCGATGGCGACCATCGCGCCGAGGTCATCAAGCATCTGCGACATTGCGCCGACAGCCTTGAGCGCATCTGCGATCAAACCGGGCAGGATCTTCATCTGGCCCTCGAGCCCGAGCCGCTCTGCACCATCGAGACCACCGCCGAAGCCGTCGACTTCTTCGACACCCTCGTGGATGGCCTGCACAGCGGCGGCGCCGAGCGTCTCCGGCGGCGCATCGGCATCAACTATGACACCTGCCACCTGGCATGTGAATTCGAGGAGTCGACAGAGGCGCTGGACCGCCTGTACGATAACGGCATCCGGATTGGCAAACTGCACCTGAGCAGCGCCCTGCGTCTGGTTGATCCACAGCGTCATCATGCCGCGCTGGCCACATTTGCCGAACCTGTCTACCTGCATCAGGTGATCGGCGCTCGGGATGGCAAAGTGATCTTCCGCCTGCCCGACCTCACGGATGCGCTCGACAGAGCCAGGAAACCGGGTTTCGACTGCGGCGAGGAGTGGCGCGTGCACTTCCACATTCCGCTTCATGCCGCGCCCGCGCCGCCACTTGGCGATACGCGCGATCATCTGCGGGGAGCGCTCGACTGGCTGCGCGATCATCCGGGGAGCTGCCATCACCTGGAGATGGAGACCTATACATGGGGCGTGCTGCCCGGCGAACTGAAGAGCCAATCGGTTGTGGATCAGCTTTGCCGTGAGTATGACTGGACGCTGGCGGAACTGGCAGAGCGGGGGCTGGCGCCGCAAAGGACTGCCTGATGAGCATGGCGCGCATGGTGAAGATGCTGCTCGACCTCGGCCGGGTGGCAAACCTGCCGACGGTATGGACGAACTGCATGGTGGCCTGGTGGCTGGCCGGTGGAGCCTACCCGGATCTCGGCTGGCCGCTCTGGCGCGCTACTGGAGCGCTGCTGATGGGGACCAGCCTCATGTACATGGCGGGAACAACCCTCAACGATGCCTTCGACCACGATTTTGACCGGGAGTATCGGCCCGAGCGCCCGCTGCCGATGGGCATGCTGACGCTGCGAACCGTCTGGGTCCTGGGCGTGACGCAGCTGGTGCTGGGTGCCCTGCTGCTGACCATCGTCGCCGGAGCGTCGCTTCTTGCCGTGGCGCTGCTGACGGGGCTGATCATTGCCTACAATGCGATCCACAAGGAGTGGAGCGGCAGCGTGGGGATCATGGGGTTGTGTCGCGTCATGTTGTACATCATTCCGGCGACGCTGCCGGGGCGGGAGCTGAACAGCGCCGTGCTTTTGTGGGCGGGGGCGCTCTTCGTCTATATTGTTGCCGTCAGCATCTCGGCTCGCGCGGAGAGCATACCCGACGGAAAGCACGCGGGCTGGACGCTGATCCTCTTCCTGCTGCCGATTGCCCTGTGGCTCTGGGGTGCGCATGATTTGCCGGCGCGCCACTGGTACGTGGTCCTTTTTCCGTGCATATTCTTCTACGTCGTCCATCGCGCGTCTCAACTGATGCGCCGCGATCCGCCACTCAACATCGGCGTCGGCGTGGCGCATCTCCTGGCGGGGATCTGCTTGCTGGACGCGGTCGCCATCAGCGTGAGTCAACCGCTCATCGCCTTCCTCCCCGCCGCCGCTTTTCCGCTTACCCGTTTCCTGCAACGTTATTTCGCCTCAACCTGAAGACCCGCCACCATGGCCCTCGATGTTTCCATCCAGATAAGCTCTCGCCACCGCGTTTTTTTCACCCGCGCCGTCTTCGGCTCGACCGATGGTCTGCTGGCCCGGTTGCTGGCCGAAGAGGGGCGACAGCCGGTGCAGGCGGTGATCTTTGTCGACGACGGGCTCCCGGCCCACTATCCGGGGCTGATCGACACGGTCACCGACTGGTTCGACCAGTGCGAGGTGGCTTGCCTGGCGTTACCACCGGTGATACTTCCCGGTGGCGAATCCGGCAAGAATGACTGGCGGCAGGTAGAGCGGGTGTGGGAGACGATCCATGAGGCGAAACTCTGCCGCCACTCTTTTGCGCTGGCGCTGGGTGGGGGCGCGCTCCTCGATCTTGTCGGCTTCGGCGCGGCCACGGCACATCGCGGCATTCGCCTGATCCGCCTGCCCACGACGAGCCTCGCGCAAGGGGACGGCGGGGTCGGTGTCAAGAACGCGGTCAACTACTTCCACAAGAAGAACTGGGTCGGGACCTTCCAGGTTCCGCATGCGGTGATCAACGATACGGACTTTCTCAAGTCGCTGCCACCGCGCGAGCTGCGGGGCGGGCTGGTCGAGGCGCTCAAGGTAGCGTTGATCCGGGACGAAGCCTTCTATCGTCGAATAGCGGAGCAGCGTCAGGCGCTGGGACATCTTCAGGAGCGGGCCATCCATGCCGTCCTCGAGCGCAGCGCGGAGCTGCACGTGGCGCACATTGCGAGCAGCGGCGATCCCTTCGAAGCAGGCTCCGCCCGTCCACTCGACTTCGGGCACTGGGCCGCGCACAAGCTGGAACAGCTCTCCGACTTCGAAATCGGTCATGGCGATGCCGTCGCCGTCGGGATGGCGGTGGACATTGTCTACGCCGCGCGCATGGGGATGCTGCCGCGCGACGTGGCCGCGCACATCCTGAACCTCATGGCGGATCTCCATTTCCCGATTTTTCATCCGCTGCTGGCAGAGCGTGATTCCCAGGGGCGGCCGGTCATTCTCGATGGGCTCGAGGAGTTCCGCGAGCATCTCGGCGGAGAGCTGACGATCACGCTTCTGGAAGCCGTCGGCCAGGGGCGCGAGGTGCACGAGGTCGACGCGGAGGAGATGATGGCGGCGATCGACGAACTGGGCGAGCGGCCCGAAAGCAACGCGCCGCCACTATGAGACGCACGGCCATTCTGGACATCGTCGGCTTGTCTCCCCGCCTTCTGGACGAGCGGATGCCCCGCCTGGCAGCTCATGCGGCACGCTATAATCAGGCGCGCATACGGCCAGTGCTGCCGGCGCTCACCTGCTCCGCCCAGGCGACCTACCTGACGGGGAAGCTGCCGGAGGCGCATGGTATCGTCGGGAACGGCTGGTATGACCGCGCCTTGGCGGAGCATCACTTCTGGAAGCAGTCGAACCACTTGATGAGCGGCGAGAAGCTGTGGGAGACCCTTCGGCGGGAATCGCCGGGGTTCACCTGCGCGAAGCTCTTCTGGTGGTACAACATGTACAGCAGCGCCGATTGGTCGATCACCCCGCGCCCCATGTATCCGGCCGATGGACGGAAAGTCTTCGACATCTATACGCAACCGCCGGAGCTGCGCGAGCAGGTCAAGGAGAAGCTGGGGGAGTTTCCCTTCCCTGCCTTCTGGGGACCCCGGGCGGGCATCGCCTCGTCGCAGTGGATCGCGGCCTCGGCCAAGTGGATCGAGCAGCAGCATCTCCCCGACCTGAGCCTGGTCTACCTGCCACACCTCGACTACAATCTCCAGCGGCTGGGACCGAACGATCCGGCGATCGCGCAGGATCTCGCCGCCATCGACGCCGTGGTCGGGGAGTTACTTGAATTCTATGCGGCACGAGAGGTTCAGGTGATCGTGCTGTCGGAGTATGCAATTACCCCGGTTCGGCGCTCTCTCGCGCTCAACCGGCTCTTCCGTAAGGAAGGCTGGATCAGGGTGCGCCACGAGCTTGGCCGCGAACTGCTCGACTGCGGCGCCAGCCGTGCCTTCGCCATCGCGGATCACCAGATTGCCCATGTCTATCTGAACGACAATGGGCTGATGGCAGAGGTACGCGCGCTGCTGGAGAAAGCGCCGGAGGTGGCCTGCGTGCTCGGACCGGAAGAGCTTCGCGACGCGGGGCTGGCCCATCCCCGCACAGGTGACCTGGTGGCGGTCAGCCACGCGGATGCCTGGTTCACCTGGTACTACTGGGAAGACGATGCGCGAGCGCCCGACTTTGCCCGCTGCGTCGACATCCATCGCAAATATGGCTACGACCCGGTGGAGCTATTCGTCGATCCGGCCATTCGCTTCCCCACCCTGGCGATTGGGGCCAAGCTGCTGCGCAAGAAGCTGGGCTTTCGCGGCTTGTTCGACGTGGTGCCACTCGCCCCCCACCTGGTGCGTGGCTCCCATGGCGCCATTCCCTCCAGTGACGATGATTTTCCCGTGCTTATCTCGCCTCATGCGGCACTTCCATCCAGCCTCCGGGCGAACGAGGTGCATGGCCAGCTGCTTGCCGCCATCCGCGCCACGTGATTCCAGCAGATTTGTATGGCCATGCCGAATGCGCTAATATAGGTACATACGAGCGGTGGCGAAGGCGGGGACCAGCCTCATCGATACGGGAGCCAGTACCTGATGGAACAGGCATACGAAAACGTTGCGCCGAGTGATCGCCGCATCATCTCACGCAACGGCGTACGCGTCGGGAGCCATCTGAACGATGGAGGTATCGCGAGCATCTACCATGCGTTCGACGGCAGCGGCGATCAGGTGGTGCTCCGTGAGTTGCACCACAGGCTGAAGTGGAAGCTGCGTATCCGCCGACAATTCAAAAACGGCGTCGCGGTACGCCGGGCGCTCGGCGATCATCCGCACATTGTAAAATATCTTGGCGAGGGAGGCTTTCTGCTGCCGTATGAGGTGATCGAGTATATACCGGGAACCAACCTCAAACAGCTGATCTTCCGGCGCGAACCGGTGGTGCGCCTGCACCCCCTCTGCATCCTGCAACAGATTGCCGAGGCGCTTTCCTATGTGCATTCCGCGGGCTGGCTGCACCTGGACGTCAAGCCGGAAAACGTGCTGGTCGTTTACTCCGCCGTTCGCCCCCAGGTCAAGCTGACGGATTTCGACCTCTGCCAGCCGATCGCGACGACCCGTGCGCCACGACATTTCGGCGGATCCCTGGCCTATGTGCCGCCGGAGTATCTGACCGACAAGCAGATCTCCATCAGCACGGACGTCTTTGCCTTCGGGGTGCTTGCCTTCAACCTCTTCACGGGTCAGATGCCCTTCGTCGGGTCGGTTCAGAGCAGCATGAAGAGAGGAGGCTATGACATCACCTTTCCAGTGACGCAGGAAGGCAAGACGCCGGACTGCGTGGCTGACTTCATCCGCCGCTGCCTGGAGCCGGAACCGCTCAAACGGTACTGCGATGACCAGGAATTGGCGAACGGCCTGAAGGTGCTGGCGCGCAAGCTCAGCCCCGAGAAGGGGCCGCACTATTGAGAGGCGAGAGCCTCATGAAGCGCAATAAATTGCTCGACGGTCAGCTCCTCGGCACGCACCCGCTGATCGATCCCCAACGCCTCGAAGGCGGCGTCCAGACGCGGGAGCGGCCAGGCGCTCTTCAGCATCTTGTGAAGCATCTTGCGACGCTGGCTGAAGGCCAGCTTGACGACCGTGGAGAAGCCCAGATAGGTTTCGCGGCTCAAAGCATCCGGACGCGCAGTCAGCTTGACCGCGGCCGACTCCACCTCCGGCGGAGGGAAGAAGACAGTCGGCGGCACGATGCGCTCGATCTTCACCTTGTAGAGCGCCTGCGTCCGTACGGAGAGCGCTCCGTAGCTTTTGGTGCGCGGCGACGCGGCCAGCCGTTCACCCATCTCGCGCTGCAACAGCACACACATGCCAGTCGGCCGATTATGAAGCTCGAGCAGGCGGCTGAGTACCACCGAGCTGATCGAGTAGGGAAGATTGGCGATGCAGGCGTAGGGGCGGCCGCCAGTCAGATGATCGAAGTCAAGCCGACAGGCATCGGCTTCGATCAGAGTCAGACGCGGATGATCCATCGCCTTGCGGAGATACTTGGCCAGGCGCACATCGTATTCGATGGTGATCACCTCGACACCCGTCTCCAGCAGCGCCTCAGTCAGAATGCCGGTCCCCGCCCCGATCTCGACGACAAGGTTGTCGCGCTGAACATCGGCAATCTCCACCAGCCGCTGGAGGACGTTCTGATCCAGCAGGAAGTTCTGGCCGAGCTTGCGGCTGGGCTGAATGCCAAGCCTGCGTAACAGGGCGATCGTCTCCGAAGGCTTCATGAAGGGACCTGCGAGGGGTGAGAGCCGCGATCAGGTACCTGGAAAGCGGATGCTGGTACGGCGGCGAAGGCGTTCCATCAGTTCGTTGAGGCGCCGTTGCCCTTCTTCGGCACGAAGCATGGCGGCAATTCGCTCACGTGCATCCTCAAAGGTACGGGTTTCGCCAGGCTTGACCTCGGCGACATGAATCAAGAACCAGTTGTCGCCGATCGCGAAGGGCTCGGCAAGCTGACCGGCGGAGAGATTGGCAATGGCATCGCGCATCGCCGGCGGCAGCTCTTCAGGCTTGCGCCAGCTGCTTTCAGTGGCATCACCTTCTTGCTTCGCCAATTCCAAGAAGGAGCGTCCCTGAGCGACGCCGTCGCGAACGGCGGCGAAACGCTTGCTTCGTGCAGCCTCATCGTGGGCCGAGCCGCTCAAGACCATGACTTCCATTCGCACCTCACCAGTCGTGCTGAACCGCTCGGGGTTCGCTTCGTAGTAGGCAAGCACCTGCTTGGGCGCAATCTGTACACGCTGATGGATCATGGAGTTGAGGAATTGGCGGACGGTGATCTGCCGCCTCAGCTTCTCACGCCGCTCGTCCAGCGTCATGCCTGCTTCCCCAAGCAGCTCCCTGTACTTCTGCCAGTCGCCGCCCGCATACCGCCCGACCTCCTGCCCGATCTGGCGCTCGATGTATTCGCTGGGGATGACGAACTGCCTGCGCTGAGCCTCGGTGTAGATCATCTCTTCATTGATCAGTTGCTTGATGGCTTCCTGGTAGAGCCTCTGAACCTGCTGGCCCTCACCTGCATCCTCGTCACTGATCAAGCCGGCAAGATCACTGCCGCCGCTCAGGACACGCATCTGCCCGACCACGTCTGCCATGGTAATCACGTTGTCATTCACCACGGCCACGATCTGATCGGCAGGCGCATCCTGGGGAGACGACGCCCGCACCTCGCTGGCTGCGGCTACCGTCGCCAAACCAAGGCTCACGTTCAGGATGGCCGCCAGCAGCAGAAGCATATGCGGACATCTCATCATGCGACGCTGCTCTCCGTCGAATCTTTCTCGTTGAGCCGCGGCTTACCTGTACCTTCGACGACGGCCGCGTCGACAATGCAGGTATCGATATCGTCCCGCGAAGGGATCTCGAACATAATGTCGAGCATGATCGATTCGATAATGGCCCGCAGTCCGCGAGCACCCGTACCGCGCTCCACTGCCTTCCTGGCCAAGGCGCGCAGACCATCTTCCGAGAAAATGAGTTCAACGTCTTCCATGGCAAAGAGCTGCTGGTACTGCTTGGTGACCGCATTGCGCGTATCCGTCAGGATGCTCACAAGGTCTTCCTCGCTCAGTTCATGCAGCGTGGCAATGACCGGCAGGCGGCCGATGAACTCGGGAATCAGACCGAACTTCAGAAGATCTTCCGGCTGCACATGCTGCAGCACCTGATCGCGCTCATCTGGATTCACCAGCTTCGGGCGCCCAGTCGCTTCGATCTCTTCATCGACCTTGAAGCCGACCACGTGCTTGCCGGAGCGACGCATGATGATCTTGTCCAGCCCTACAAAGGCGCCGGCGCAGATGAAGAGGATGTTGGTGGTATCGACCTGCAGGTACTCCTGGTGCGGATGCTTGCGACCGCCCTTCGGCGGGACATTCGCGACAGTTCCTTCCAGGATCTTGAGGAGCGCCTGCTGAACCCCTTCGCCAGAGACGTCGCGCGTGATCGAGACATTCTCCGTCTTGCGCGAGATCTTGTCGATCTCATCGACGTAGACAATGCCAATCTGGGCGCGCTCGATGTCATAGTCCGCTGCCTGCACCAGGCGCAGGATGATATTCTCGACATCTTCACCGACGTAACCGGCCTCGGTCAGCGTGGTGGCGTCCGAGATGGCAAAGGGCACATCCAGAATGCGCGCAAGGGTGCGGGCGAGCAGCGTCTTGCCCGAGCCCGTCGGCCCGATCAACATGACGTTGCTCTTCTCGATCTCGACATCCGGGGCAGCAGCGCCACGGCGACCGCTGCGCCCCTGCTGTGAACGCTGAAACTGCAGGCGCTTGTAATGGTTGTGAACAGCCACCGACAGGATCTTCTTGACCCGTTCCTGGCCGATGACATAGTCGTCAAGTGTCTTCTTGATCTCGGCCGGTTTCGGCACGGCGAGATCCGGAATGCGGGTAATCGGTCTTGCCAGCTGTTCGCTGTCGTCTTCCGCGGTTTCACCGTCGGAACCCTGCACCATGTTGCTGCAGAGGCGAACACAGTCGGAACAGATAAAGACCCCGGAAGGGCTGGAAATCATCTGCGGGGCCTCGTCGCGAGTGCGTCCACAGAATGAACAGAATATTTCAGTGCGTGAATGGCGGGCCACTGGTGCGTCCTCGGGCTGTCTTGTCGTTAGTCGGACTTCTTCGGGTCTTTTCTGGGCTGAGCCTTCAGGACAGAATCGACCAGGCCATAGTTGACCGCTTCGGTCGCGGACATGAAGAAGTCGCGATCCGTGTCTTTCTCGATCTTGCTGATCTTCTGATCGCAGTGCGATGCAAGAATCTCATTGAGGATAGTACGCAGGCGGAGAATCTCCTTGGCCTGGATCCCGATGTCGGAAGCAGTACCCTGCATGCCGCCCCACGGCTGATGAATCATGATGCGGGCATTGGGGAGCGCATAACGCTTGCCCTTGGCTCCAGCCGCAAGCAGGACTGCTCCCATGCTGGCAGCCTGACCAATGCAATAGGTAGCAATGTCGCAGCTGATCATCTGCATGGTGTCATAGATGGCCAGTCCTGCCGTCACCGATCCGCCCGGGCTGTTGATGTAGAACTGAATGTCTTTCTTGGGATCGACGGACTGCAGGTAGAGGAACTCCGCTATCAGCAGGTCAGCGACATGATCGCTGACTTCCGTACCCATGATGACAATGCGGTCCTTGAGCAGGCGGGAAAAGATATCGTAGCCGCGTTCGCCGTGAGCTTCCTGCTCGACGACCATCGGTACAAGTGTTTGTGCCCTCGGCATGAATGCCTCCATATGCTTGATGGCTGGGGTTATGTCTGATAGAAAGATTCGCGCCTGCCGCCGGTGGAACTATTCCTGCCCGGGCGCCTGGCTCTCGGCAGCTTCTTCTGTTGTCGCGGACGCCAACTCATCCTCATCCTTTTCCGTCACCGTCGCATGTTCGATGATCATGCCGATGACTTTGGAACTCAGGATCGTATTTTCGGCCTCGTGCTGCAAATGGTTCGCGTCGTACTGCTTATCGAACTGTGCATCGGTCATGCCAGAGCGCGATTTGAAGTGTCTGATGAAA
This sequence comes from Lentisphaeria bacterium, assembly GCA_041690595.1. Lineage (GTDB taxonomy): Bacteria > Verrucomicrobiota > Lentisphaeria > JABSQK01 > JAWLHB01 > JAWLHB01. The sequence goes on along the minus strand of JAWLHB010000015.1, from coordinate 8,713 downwards.
GCAGCGACCTCGTCTTCGGTAACGTTGATGCCTTCTGCTTCCGCTATCTCATACATAATATAGCGCATCTTGACGCGACCGCGGGCCATCTCCTTGGACTGCTCAAGCATCTCGTCCTGCTGGTTCGCCAGGTTCTCGGCCGCGCCCTGCCGATATCGGTTGCTGATGATCTGGCGCATGCAGGAGAGAACCTCCTGCTGCAGGATGCGCGGGGGAAGAGGAAAATCCTCGGCCTTGGAGAGCAGGTCATAGACCTGCCCCTGCAACACCTGCTCCTGCGAATTCCGTACCTCAGCGGCCGCATACTCGCGAATCTCCCGGCGCAGCTCCTCGACGCTTTCGGCGCCAATGGTCTTGGCCAGCTCATCGTTCATTTCCGGCAGAACGCGGGTCTGCACTTCCTGAACGTCAAAGCTGTAGGTGAAGCTCTTGCCCTTGAGGAACTCTTCGCGGTAATCGTCGGGGAAGCTCACCTCGAAGGTACGCGTTTCGCCGCCGTTGATGCCGATAAGCTTCTCGGTGGCGCCCGGAAAGATTGCCGGCTCCGTGAGCTGGATCCAGGTATTGTCCGCGTGCAGCATGCGCTTGGCGGCAGCCGGAACGTCCCCGTCCTCAGGCATCTCGGCATGATACGAGACCTTGAGCAGATCGCCGCTTTCCGCGGGTCGTTCGACGACCTGATAGTCGGCGTGGCGGGCGCGAAGATTCTCGATCTGTTCGTCAACCATCTCCTCCGTGACGTCGATCCGGGGGCGGGTCAGTTCCACGCCCTTGTATTCGGGCAATTGCACCTCTGGCGCGACATCGAATTCGATGGTGAAGCTGAAGTCTTCCCCTTCTTTGGCGATCGGATCCTCCTGCGGCAGGGTAGGCATCGTGACAGGCCGGAGATTGGACTGTTCGATTGCCGTCGGCACCGATTCTTTCAGGAGTTCCTGTGTCGCCTGCTCAGCAATTTTGCTCCCGAAGCGTCTGCGCAGCAAGGCTTCAGGCGATTTGCCGGGCCGGAATCCGGGAATCGGGGCCTCGTTCCGAAAGCCATTGAGGGTCTTGCCGAAGACGGCGTTGACTTGCTTTGCCGGAACGGTGATCTCAAGAGCGTAGTGGCAGGGCTCGTTGGCGGTGGCGCTGATCCGAATATCTTCCATAGTCCGCTTGCTGTTTCAGGGTGCCGAAGTGTAGTGCCGGGGGAGATTCTTCTCCTGACGGCAATGTGCGCAGAATCGTTCGCGTTACCAAAGATGACGCGACGACAAACGACCTGCTTCTGCTGGGAACGGGTAGTATACACCCCCTCGCCCAGCAAATCCAGCCCGAACGGCAACGAAAATAGGTTGCTTCCACCGGAACTCGCGTCCCCCGGTTCAGCGGCAAGGGCAGCGTGTCGTCATACCAGGTGTATCTTCTCCCCTTCGTGCGGAATCGCGACATTGTCGATGCCGATCTTGCGCAGCTCTCCCCGCAGATTCTCCAGCGCCGCTTCCTCACCATGGACGAGATAGACGCCGCGCAGACGCTGCTTGTTCACCGGCCGGAGATAGTCGACGATGTCGCTGTAGTCCGCATGTGCGCTGAACGTGTTGAGGATCTTGACGCGGCAGTTGAGCGGATAAGTCTGGCCGAAGATGCGGACGGTCTTTTCGCGATCGGCAATCTTCCGTCCCAGCGTGCCTTCCGCCATGTAACCGACGATCAGGACGGTGTTGGCTGGGTTGGTGATGTTGTTCTTCAGGTGATGGAGGATGCGGCCCGCTTCGCACATGCCGCTGGCGGAAATGATGATGCAGGGCATCTTGCGGTCGTTGAGCAGTTTCGACTCGGAAACATGGGTGACGTAGCGCACGTGCTCGAAGCCGAAGGGGTTCTTGTGATGCTCCAGAAACTGCTCGAAGACCCGTTCGTTGTAGCATTCCTGATGGACCTTGAAGATGCTGGTGGCGTTGACCGCCATCGGGCTGTCGATGAAGATTTCCGCGTTCGGGATGCGCTCGCGGTCGCTCAACAGGTGCAGGAAATAGATCAGCTCCTGGGTTCGTTCCACCGCAAAGGCCGGAATGATGACCTTGCCCCCTTTGCTGAACGTCGAGTTGATGACTTCAGCCAACTGATCGAGGGCATCGTCGATCGGATCGTGCAGCCGGTTGCCGTAGGTCCCTTCGCAGAGAATGTAGTCGACATCGGGGATGCGCTCGGGATCGCGAATGATCGGCATGCCCCGTCGGCCGATATCGCCGGTGTACAGTACTTCCATGCCCTTTTCGCCATCGGCAGCCGGAAAGGTGAGGTGAACCATGGAGGCACCCAGAATATGGCCGGCCTCGAGGAACTGGGCGGTCACGCCGCCGGCCAGCCGCATCGGGCGCCGATAGCTCATCGTCACCATGTGCTCGATGGTGGTCAGGACGTCGCGGACTCCGTAAAGCGGCTCGACCGGCGTCTCTCCCGGGCGCTTGCGTTTGATGAAGTCATAGTCCTTCTGCTGGATATGCGCGGAATCCATGAGGATCAGGTTGGCGATATCGCGGGTGGCGGGAGTCGCATGGATGTTGCCGGTGAAACCCTTCTTGATGAGGGTCGGCAGGTTGCCGGAATGATCGAAGTGGGCGTGACTGAGCAAGACATCGTCGAGCTTCGCGGGATCGAATGGCAGACTGAGGTTGCGCGTCTGGGATTCGACGCGATGTCCCTGGAAAGCCCCGCAATCGAGCAGCCAGGAATTGCTGCCCCTGCGAAAAAGATGTTTGGAACCGGTTACCTCGCGCGCCGCGCCATAAGCCTGATAGATAAGTGCCACAATCAGCCCCCTTGACTACTTGGTTGCCGCGGGTGCATCCTCCCGCGAATAGTGCACTGTACCATCAGCATGAGAAGTGTGCAACGCGGTGAGGATTGCCTTTTGCCGACAACCCCTTACATTAGGAGCTTTTGTCCAGCACCTCACCTTGAAGACGGATTCGATCATGGGCATTCGACAACCTGCAGCCATTCGTCTCGGCCGACTGGCGCTTTGCGTCGCCTGGCTGTCGATGACTGGGTGCGCCTTGCATCGGCCCGTCCACCTGCAAGATGCCAGGGCCGCTATCGTTCAGTATTATGAAGGTGGCGCTTACGACCGGGAGATACAGCAGGCGGGCAACCGCGCGCTGACACTGGTGAAGCAGGCCGGTATCGAGCCAGTCGCGCCGACGCTGATCCTCGATGTCGACGATACGGCAATCAGTACCTGGGAGTACCAGCGACGCGTCGGCCTCGGCTTCTACTATCCGGCACTCCAGGCGTGGCGCGCCGAGGCCAAGGCTCCACCTCTGGAGCCCATTCTGCAGGTCAGCAAGGTGGCCCGGGATCTGGGCTTTCGCCTGGTCTTCCTGACCGGACGGCGCGAATCCATCCGCACGGAGACCGAGCAGGCGCTGCGGCAGGCCGGCTACAGCGGGTGGGAGTTGCTGGTGATGAAGCCGGACGAGGCGAGGGGACCCACCGCCGACTTCAAGCGCGATGCACGTGCACAACTCAAGGCGGCGGGGCATCGGCTCTACCTGAGCATCGGCGATCAGCCGAGCGACCTGATCGGCCGCGATGTCGAGCACACTATCCTGCTGCCCAACTTGATTTACCGGGTGGATTGAGCATGAGCGATACATCCGCCGGAATCTCGACGAGGGAAGGGTACAAGTTCGGCACCTTCAAAGGAGTCTTCACCCCCAGTATCCTGACGATACTCGGGGTGGTGATGTACCTGCGCTTTGGCTATGTACTCGGCAACATGGGGCTGGGCTGGACACTGGTCATCGTGACGCTCGCCAGCTCGATCACCTTCATGACGGGGCTGTCGCTTTCTGCCCTGGCCACCAATATGAAGGTGGGCGGTGGGGGAGCCTATTACATCATTTCGCGCTCGCTGGGGATCGAGGCCGGGGCCGCGGTGGGGTTGCCGCTCTTCTTCGCGCAGGCGCTGGGCATATCCTTCTACATTGCCGGCTTTTCCGAAGCATTGGTCAACACCTTCCATGTCGTGGCGTTGACCCTGCCCTATTACGGCGCCATCGAGATAACGCTGACGGCGCCGGGGGTGGGCATCGTCACGCTCTGCATTCTCACCGCCCTCGCCTATTATTCCGCCGACCTGGCGCTCAAGACGCAGTTCATCGTCATGGGGCTCATCTTCGTTTCGCTGATCTCCTTCTTCCTCGGAACCCGACCGGATGCACCTCCGCCCGATCCGGAATCCTTTATTCGTCAGAAAGACTTCTTCCTGATGTTCGCCATCTTCTTTCCGGCGGTAACGGGGATCGAGGCGGGCATCGCCATGTCCGGTGACCTCAAGGATCCGGCGAAATCGCTTCCTCGCGGCACAATAGCGGCTGTCCTGACCGGCTATGTAGTCTATATGGCCATTCCAATCTACCTTCATTACCTGCTCAACCATCCTTCCCGCCTGATCACCAACCCGATGATCATGCGGGATGTGGCCCGTTACGGTTCGCTCATCGTGCTGGGCGTGTGGGCGGCGTCGCTTTCGAGCGCCATGGGGGCCTTGCTGGGAGCGCCTCGCACCCTCCAGGCACTGGCCGTCGATCGCATTGTGCCGAGGATACTGGGCCACGGGTTCGGCAGGGGGAACGATCCGCGCGTGGCAACAGCGGTCAGTTTCTTGGTGGCCTTTGTGGGGGTCATGCTGGGCGACCTCAATCTCATCGCGCCAATCCTCTCGATGTTCTTTCTCACGTCGTATGGCCTCCTGAATGTTTCAGCGGGGCTGGAGGAGTTGCTGAGCCCCCCTTCCTGGCGGCCGAAGTTCCGGGTGCCGTGGGCTCTGTCCCTGATCGGGGCCTTTGCCTGCTTTGCCACCATGTTCATGATCAACCCCGGCGCCACCTTCCTGGCGGGCTTCGTTTCCGGCACCGTCTATTACCTGATGAAGCGCCGCAGCCTGCGGGCAAGCTGGGGTGACATGCGCAGCGGCTTGTCCATGCTCCTCGTCCGACATGCCGTGCATGCCTTGTCCGAACGGCAGCTCGATGAACACACCTGGCGGCCGAACATTCTCGTTCTCAGCGGAACCCCGACCAGTCGCTGGTACCTGATCGAGCTGGCCAACGCCATTTCTCAAGGACGCGGGCTGCTGACCGTCGGAACGGTGGTCCCCGAGGATACCAGCACTGATCGCCTCCTTTCCCTCGCCTCGTCGATCAAGAACTACCTCGACAAACGGGGGGTCTCCGGCCTGTCCAAGGTCTATCCAGCCGCGGATGCCATGGAAGGCATGCACGATCTGGTCAAAACCTATGGTTTCGGCCCCATCACGCCCAACACCATCCTCCTCGGTGAGACCCAGAAGCCGGAACACTTCGTGCGCTATGCCAAGCTGATACAACACATCCATCGCCGCCGCCAGAATCTTGTCATCGTCCGCGAGAGCGAAGATGTTCCGCAGTTCCTGGAAGGCATGCGCATCGATGTCTGGCTGACGGAAAATCCCAAGAATCGGGGCCTGATGCTGGCGCTCGCCTACCTGCTCGGACGCAGTCACGGATGGCGTTCTTCCAGCCTCGTTCTCAAGACCGTGGTCGACAGCGAAGAGAAGGTTGCTTTGAGCCGAAAACACCTGCTCGCCTTCATCGAGCAGAGTCGGCTCGACGCGGAAGCCGAGGTGATCGTCAAGCCATCAGGCGCCGACATCTTCACCACCATCCGTAACAGCTCCGTCGGCTCGGATCTGGTCTTTCTCGGCATTCGCGCCCCGGCCGCGGATGAAGCCGCGGAAGCCTACAGCGAGTACTACAGGCAGCTGCTGGCGAACACCATCCAGCTTCCTCCCACGGCGCTCATCCTCGCCAACGAAGACATCGACTTCTCCGCGATCTTCGAGCAGGAGTAAGAGCCCTTACCGGACCGCGAGATACCGGCTGTTCCAGTCGTGCATGACGGCCTGATAACCGAAAGCGGCAAGGTCCCGACGCATCTGGTCGACGCTGCGTGTATCCGCGATCTCGAACTGAGCGGTCGATCCTTCCGGATCATGTCCCACCGCGGTCGAGACCCCGGCCGACATGCGGGTGACGCCCAGCCGTACCAGGTGATCCCGGAAGCTGGCGCGTTCGCGGGTGCTGACCGTAATGCCGACCCGGGGCAGGAAGAGGCGGAAGGCGAGCATGAACTGCACGAAGAGCCGATCGTCCACATCGTGCTCAACCTGGAAGTGGCCCCCTTCGAAGGGGCGCATCCGCGGAAAGGAGGCGGAAACTTCCGTGGCTGGAAAGGCCTGCTGCAGATAATGGGCGTGCAAGCCCGTGAAGAAGCTGTCGATCCGTGGATCGGCCAGGCCAAGCAGGGCGCCGACAGCCACGCCGCGAATCTGGCGTCGGCAGGCACGTTCCGGCGCGTCGATGCGGAAAGCAAAATCCGCCTTGGGGCCGCCCTCGTGCAGCTGCGCATAGAGGGTGCGGTCATAGGTTTCCTGATAGATGGTCAGGGAGTCGACGCCGGCTTCGATGAGGCGGCCATACTCTTCCTCGGTCATGGCATAGACCTCGATGCCAATGGCCGACAGGTGCGGACGGATGATGCGAATGGCCGCTTCGATGTACTCCGGAGAGGCCTTGTGACGCGCTTCTCCCGTCAGTACCAGCAGGTGACGAATGCCTTCACCCGCAATGCGCAACGCTTCCGCTTCTATCTCCTCAAGGCCGAGGTGACGGCGGTGGATGTGATGATCGACCGCGAACGAGCAGTATCGGCAGTGATTGACGCAGTAATTGGAGATGTAGAGCGGCGTGAAGATGAAGATGCAGTTGCCGAAGTGCTGCCGGGTGAGCGCACTGGCTCGCTGCGCCATCGGCTCCAGATAAGCAGCTGCCGCGGGGGCGAGAAGCGTCAGGTAATCCTGCGCGTTGAGGTGCGACTTCGCCAACACCCGTTCCACTTGGTTGGCGGTGACAGAGGCCAGAAAGCCATGGAAATCGAAGTCGGCGTACTCGTCGAGCAGCTCCATGAAGGGCATGGCCTATGCCTCCGTCTGATCGAGGAACCCGGTCAGTGGCGAAGAGGCACGAGCAAAGGTACTGGCGCCGGGCATGCCGCCAAGATAGGCAAGGCGGCCGGCTTCGACCGCCAGGCGGAAGGCGCGGGCCATGGCGATGGGGTCATCAGCCGTGGCGATGGCGGTATTCAGCAGGACAGCCGCCGCGCCCATCTCCATGGCCTCCGTGGCATGCGAGGGGCGACCAATGCCGGCATCCACAATGATCGGGAGGGCAATCTCCTCGATGAGGATCTCGATCAGGTCACGGGTACGGATCCCGCGATTGGTGCCGATCGGCGCGCCCAGCGGCATGATGGCCGCGGCGCCCGCATCCACCAGCCGCCGCGCCGTACCCAGATCCGGGCACATGTACGGCAGCACCACAAAGCCTTCGGCGGCAAGCACTTCCGTCGCCTTGATCGTCTCGTAATTGTCCGGCAGGAGGAACTTCTGATCGTTGATGACCTCGATCTTGATCCAGTCGCCGCAGCCGGTGGCGCGGGCCAGGCGGGCCAGGCGAACGGCCTCCGCGGCAGTGCGGGCTCCGCTGGTGTTCGGCAGCAGGATCTTGTTTTTCGGCACGTGCCGCAGGATGTTCTCCGTGGGACGATCGAAATCCATGCGTCGCAGGGCAACCGTAATAATGTCGCACCCGGCCGCTTCGAGCACTTGCGGGATGATCGACTCGTCCTGGTACTTGCCCGATCCGGTAATCAGCCGCGACCGCACCACCTGACCGCCAATGACAAGCTCATCGTTCATCACTCAACCCCCTCCCACAAAGCGCAGAATTTCTATGGCATCGCCGTCATTGACCAGCGTGGTGGCGAAGGCATCGCGCGGAATGATGGACTGGTTGATCTCGACCACAACATGGGCGGGATCGACCTGCCGATCGTGGAGGATGGCGAGCAGCTCAGCGCTCTCATCCAGGATCTGCGACTTGCCGTTCAAGGTAATCGTCATATTCACATTCCCCAGGGTAAATGGAACGCGCCAACGGCGCGGTGGAAAAGGTACAAATAGCATCGCCCGGACGCCTTGCAAGCCTCCGCGCTTCGCCCGACAACGTGGGAGCGGTTCTCCGAAACGCGACAAGAACCCTTGCCATCCCCCCGCGTGAGCGTAATTTCATTAGCGTTAGCCTCCACATGCCCGACAACGTGGGAGGGGTTCTCCGAACCGCGACTAGAACCCTTGCCATCCCCCAGCGTAAGCGCAATTTCATTAGCGTTAGCCTCAACAGGCCCGACAGCGTGGGAGGGGTTCTCCGAACCGCGACTAGAACCCTTGCCATCCCCCCGCGTGAGCGCAATTTCATTCGCGTTAGCCTCAACAGGCCCGACAGCGTGGGAGGGGTTCTCCGAACCGCGATTAGTACCCTTGCCATCCCCCCGCGTGAGCGCAATTTCATTCGCGTTAGCCTCAACAGGCCCGACAGCGTGGGAGGGGTTCTCCGAACCGCGATTAGTACCCTTGCCATCCCCCCGCGTGAGCGCACAACGTGGGAGGGGTTCTCCGAACCGCGACTGGAACCCTTGCCATCTCCCCGCGTGAGCGCAATTTCATTAGCGTTAGCCTCGACAGGCCCGACAATGTGACGGCAATGTATGCCCATTGACTTGCAGAGTTTGGTTGACGAGGCCACCGTTTCTACGGCTTGCGGGTGTGGTGAACCGGCAAGTGGTGGAC